>NZ_JBZFLE010000002.1:760000-1190530 GCF_058313375.1 Sphingomonas sp. SP4 | reverse complement strand
GCACCGCCACCAGCTGGCTCAGCCAGAGCGACGGAAGCTTCTTCCATAGCCCCGCCACCTACGCCATGCCCACCAACTGGCACGTCCAGTCACCACCAGACCACTTCGTGTGAGATAGGGCTAGCCGCCCGATTGATCTGAAGCGCCTTCAGGTACGGATCGGGCACGAGAATATCCAGCTGACAATCGACGTTTACGATCACCTCATTTTGGATCGTAAGAGGCCGCCTGGGCCGCTTCTGCGGAAAAAGCCCTGCTCGGGTAGCGAAGTTCAACCATACACAGGCGAAACATGATAATGCGCTTTGGCCGATTTGGCGCCATGTTGTAGCAGACTGTAAATCTGCCCGCGCAAGCGTACGCTGGTTCGAATCCAGCCCTCTCCACCATTCCAAAACGTGCGATCCTGAGGGACAAGCGACGCCGACGGCGCCGTTCCTCAACATGAACAGACGTTCACCCCCTTGAAAGCGCTAGAAAACACAAAGGTCGTACAAAGCACGGCCGCCGAGCTCAGGGCGAGGGGCTTGGCTTAGACTGGCTCCGCGTCTGCGCCGGCGGATTTTCTAAAGAAGCCAGGCTGAAATGGCGACGCAGGGTTGAGAGTGTGATGAGGTCGGCGCAGCTTTTTCCCACTCCGATCTCGCCGGAACGCCTTGGGCGCGCCGGGGACAACCTCTTCCCTCTCACGGCTATCTGGGGTCTTTGCCTCGCCGGTCTCTCTATAGTTGCATTCGCCTATTGGCCCGGTGTTATGATCGACGACGCCAGGTGGCAGTACCAGCAGTCCGTCGATGGGGCGTACGAAAACTGGCACCCGCCGATGATGGCGTGGATCTGGCACCAGCTCATGATCATCAAGCCCGGGCCGGGACCGATGCTGCTCCTTCAGCTGTCGCTCTACTGGGTCGGTATCGGGCTGGTGGGAGTGTGGCTCCATCACCGCGGCAGTTCCCGGCTTGGACTAGCCGCCGCATGCGTGGGCTGGCTGCCGGCACCGATGGCCCTCATGGGAAGCGTAACGAAGGACTGCCTCATGGCCGGCACACTGACGTGTGCAGTGGGAGTGCTACTGTGGAGCAAAACGATCGCAAGCTCGAAAGCGCGCACCGCTCTCGTTCTACTGGCGATCATCCTGCTTCTTTTCGCCGCGTCGCTCCGCGCCAATGCATTCTTGGCATGTGTCCCACTGGGGCTGGCAGCTTTGCCGCAACGACTGATTTGCACTGTTCCGCGTTTCCTCCTCAGTGCGCTCGCCTCAATTACGATCTTTTTCATGGCACCGTGGGCCGTTGCTGCGGCCCTTCACGCGGAAGACACGTCACCCGAACTCTCGCTGATCATTTTTGACCTGGGCGGGGTCACCGAGCACTCGGGCGTCAGTCAGTTCCGTGACCTGCACGTTCCGGACGCGGTCAGTACCAATCATGGCTGCTATGATCCAACCGAATGGGATAGTTATTCGGACTGGGCACGGCGGCCCTGTCCACTCGGCTTCACGCCCTTCCAGGCGCTTGTGGATGAAGGCGATACTGACCCGCGAGCGGTTTGGTTGAAGGCAATCGTGAAGCATCCGCTCGCCTACGCGCAGCACCGGTTCGCGCACTTCAACCGGTCCACGTGGTTCCTGGTATCAGCCAATCCAATCCCGACCGCTTGGACCCAGTCAGTGGATAATCCGTGGAATTTCCGCGTCAGGCAAAATGCCGCACTGACGAAGGTGGACAATGTCGCCAACGCCACGGCGAAAACGCCGTTAGGCTGGCCTATCCTCTGGATTGCCCTCTCGCTGGCGATCCTGAGTGCCTGCTGGCTGGCCGGACTTTCTGAGATCGTAACGGCAATCGCGTCTTCAGCCTTCCTCTATGGGATGGGATATCTGGTCTTCGGAGTGGCGACAGGAATGCGCTACTATTTGTGGGCGATCACAGGAGCCGCTCTGGCTGCGATCCTGGCACTATTCGAACTCGGGAAGTCATCGGTTCGATCGCGACGTCGCGCGACGTTTATGGCTGCTTCGACCCTCTGCGTTCCAACGGCGATGGCAATCGCTGCCCGGATCTACCTTTGAAGCGCCACGATGGCTGATCGGCAGATCTTTTATGACCCGTCGGGGCGTCGCCGAAAGCGCTTCAGGCTGGCGATCATCTTGTTCGTTTTGCTAATCCTCCTCACGGCGACTGCGCTATTCGCGACAATTCGCGTCGTTCCCGCTGAACAGCCGCTGCCGGTGGCGCTCGAGCACGGAATTCCGCAGCCGGCTCCCAAGTCGAGCCTTCTGGCACGGACGGGGAAGCGGGTGAATCTGGCCATCATGCGGCTGCTCGGCACTCAGCCGCCGAGCGTGAGGAAGGTTGGGGCGCGTCGGGCCACCGAGGTGGCAACGGCCATGAGCAAGCCGCTGTACGTCGGGTTCTACGCACCTTGGGACCCAAGTTCGGTCGCTTCGCTGCAGCGGCACGTCAACGACATCGATTGGTTGGCCCCAGTGTGGGTTACGGTCACAGGCGCCAATCACCAATTTTCAGCATTGCCGGACCAGAGCGGCCGCGCCTTGCTCAATTCGACGCGGCACAGGCCGCTTATCCTTCCGGTCGTCCAAAACTTCCAGAACGGTCAGGTCGATAGCGCCGGCATCAAGGGACTGCTTGCTGATGCTCGCCAGCGTCGCCGATTCCTCAACGAGCTCGAGCCCTTCCTAGTCGCAAATCATGCCTCCGGCGCCGTCTTCGACTTTGAACAACTCGATCGCGCCGACCAGTCGAACTACCTTGAGCTGCTACGCGAGGCTCGCCGAGTCTTCACCCGGCACGGCTGGCTGATCACGGTCGCGGTGCCCGTCGATCAGCAGTGGGACCTTCGGCGCTTTTCGGCGCTTGCCGACAAGCTCTTCGTCATGGCTTATGACGAACATTCAAACGACGGCCCCGCCGGGCCCATTGCATCCCAACAATGGTGGGCCAGTTCCGTAGCAGCCGCGCTACGCGATATCCCGCGAAGCAAGGTTATCGTGACCATCGGCAATTATGCTTATGATTGGCATGACGGGACCGGGGATCCCGAGAACGTCGAGGAGGCATGGGTCGACGCCGGGGATAGCGACACCCGACCGTCGTTCGACCGGGGGAGCGCAAACAGCACGTTCGCTTACGATGACGAAAACGGGCATCCCCACACCGTTTGGATGCTGGATGCCGCGAGCGCATTCAACCAGCTCAGCATCCTCGATCGTGCAGGGCTCCGCGAAGTGGCGCTGTGGAAACTCGGATCGGAAGATCCCGGCTTATGGTCGATCTTCGGCAAATCCATTGCGGCACCACGTACCGTAAACGGCCTCGAGCATTTGGCTCAAGGAACGAACGTGGACATCGAGGGTCACGGCGAGATCCTGCGCATCACGGCTTTACCGACGGCCGGCGAACGCCGGTTCGCCCTCAGTCCGAACGGACTGATCTCGAACGTCGACTTTGTGCGAATACCCCGGCCTTACACCATCACCCGCACGGGGTACCGGCCTCGCCTGGTCGCCCTCACCTTTGACGACGGGCCAGATGAGCATTGGACGCCGCGCATACTCGACATCCTAAAGTCGAAACACGTCCCCGCGACCTTCTTCGTCGTCGGCGAAAACGCACTGACCGAGCCCGGGCTTCTCGAGCGGGAGGTGCGCGAAGGACATGAGGTTGGGAGCCACACTTACACGCACCCAAATCTGGCGACGGCCGACCGCACGCGTACCTTATTTGAACTCAATGCGACGCAGCGTCTGTTCGAGGCTTTTACCGGAAGAACGCTTAAGCTCTTCCGCGCTCCGTTCTTTGGCGATGCTGAACCGACAACGGCCGATGAAATCATGCCGGTGTGGGAAGCGCAAAACCGCGGTTACGTCTCCGTCGGGTTGCATGTCGACAGCGAGGATTGGCAGCGCCCCGGCGTCGCCGCGATCGTCAATAATGTCGTGTCCCGGATTCTAACCGCGCCTTCGACCTGCAACGACGAGTCCGACGCTCAGTGCAGCCGGAACATCGTTTTGCTCCATGACTCGGGTGGAAATCGAGAGCAGACCGTCGCCGCTCTGCCGATCATCATCGATACGCTGCGGGCTCACGGCTACCACTTCGTTGCCGTGTCCGAGCTCGCGGGCCTGACACCAAGCCAGGCGATGCCGCCCCTCTCGAGTTCCGACCATCTTGCTGCTCGGATCGATCTTGGCCTGTTCGAGCTCCTTGGATTCAGCATCAAGGTGCTCGGATTCCTCTTTGCAGCGGCAATCACGCTCGGGATCGGACGGGCGGTGGTGCTTTCCGGCCTCGCCCTCCTCTCAGCTTGGAATGAGCTGCGACGCGAGCCGCCGCCAATTGCTGAAGATATCTTCGTCAGCGTCCTGATCCCCGCATTCAATGAGGAACGGGTCATCGAGCGCTCGGTTTCGCAGGTTCTCGCGAGCAAGAACGTCCGGGTCGAAGTCATCGTCATCGACGACGGGTCGAAGGACCGGACGTCGCAGACCGTCGAGAACGCATTCCGCGGTGACCAGCGCGTGCAACTGCTGAGACTTGAGAACGGCGGGAAAGCACGGGCGCTCAATCATGGACTTGCCCTGGCCAGGAGCGAGATCGTCATTGCGCTCGACGCCGACACGCAGTTCGAGCCTGACACAATTGCGCGTCTGTCGCGATGGTTCGCGCAGGATGACCGGCTCGCCGCAGTCGCGGGCAACGCCAAGGTCGGAAATCGCATCAACTTGGTCACCCGATGGCAGGCCCTCGAATACATTACCGCGCAGAACCTCGAGCGCCGGGCCCTGGCGCGCCTTGGCGCGATGACCGTAGTTCCTGGTGCAGTCGGCGCATGGCGCAAGCAGGCGATCGCCGAGGTCGGAGGCTATCCGCCGGAAACACTAGCCGAGGACCAGGATCTCACGATCGCAGTTCAGCGCGCCGGGTGGACCGTCGCCTACGATCAGAGCGCTATTGCCTGGACGGAAGCGCCGCAGTCCTTCCGTCAACTGGCCCGGCAGCGCTTCCGTTGGGCCTTCGGGACGATTCAATGCGTCTGGAAACACAAAGCGATCCTCACTCAGGGGAAACCTCGCGGGCTCGCTCGAATCGGCCTTCCTCAAACGATCCTCTTCCAACTCCTATTCGCCCTGATCTCCCCGATCATCGACCTGGCACTATTGGCAAACGTCTTCTGGACGGTGAGTTCGATCCACGAGCATGGATACACTGCGGTAAAAGGCGATCTTCACCAGGTCGCGCTGTTCTGGATCATCTTTGGGTTGATCGACCTCACGGCGGGACTGATCTCCTTCGCGCTCGAGCGGGGAGAGGACTGGCGCCTGATCGGCTGGCTGATCCCCCAGCGCTTCGGCTACCGCCAGATCATGTACTACGTGGTCATCAAGGCCGTTGTGCAAGCGCTTCGGGGGCCGCGAGTGGGTTGGTCATCGATAGCCAGATCGGGGCAAGTCGCGGTCAGTAGCCCACGTTAATGGTCAGCGCCTTTGCAGCGTCACCGTGGGTTTCCCCCGATTTACGATGCGGAGCTCCTGCTGTGGCATGCGGGCATGAACGAGCAGCAGCTTAGAACGTCTCACGCCTTCGATCGTCAAACCGACATGGTGTTCCTGCCAGGTGGCGAGTTCTGGATGGGGTCCGATGCCCACTATCCTGAAGAAGCACCACGGCACCCGGTGCGGGTGGACGGGTTCTGGATCGATGTGGCGCCGGTCACCAATGCACAGTTCGCGGCCTTCGTCGAAGATACCCGGCACGTCACATTCGCCGAGATCGCGCCGGACCCGAAGGATTATCCCGGCGCACTGCCCGAGATGTGCAAGCCCGGGTCGTTGCTCTTCACCCAGTCCGAAGGCCCGGTCGACTTGCGGGACTGGTCGCAATGGTGGCGGTTTGCGTTCGGCGTCCACTGGCGCTGTCCGCAGGGTATCGACACGGACTGGCGCGACTTACCTGACCATCCGGTGGTTCACGTCACCCACGGCGATGCCGAAGCATATGCCAAATGGGCAGGAAAGGCGCTGCCGACCGAGGCCGAGTGGGAATATGCGGCCTGGGCCGGCGCGGAAGACTGCGAGTTCGCCTGGGGCGATGAACTCGAACCTGATCGCGAGCACCGCGCCAATGTCTGGCAGGGCCAGTTCCCCTGGCAGAACTCATGCGGCGACGGGTTCGCGAGGACTTCACCCGTCGGCAGTTATCCTCCGAACGGGTTCGGCTTGTCCGACATGATCGGCAATGTCTGGGAGTGGACCGAAGACTGGTTCAGCACACGGCATCCCGAGCCGGCCAACAAGCCGTGCTGCGTGCCCTCCAATCCCCGCGGCGGGCCCAAGTCCAACAGCCATGATAGCTGCGGCGGCCCACCAATTCCCAGGAAAGTGGTGAAGGGCGGATCGCATCTTTGTGCGCCAAGTTATTGCCGCCGCTACCGCCCGGCGGCACGCCATCCGCAGCCGATTGATTCCTCGACCAGCCACATCGGCTTCCGCTGCATCAGGCGCGACCCTCAAGCCAGCTGAGTGCCGCGATCGTATATGACCGCGGCACTCAATCAATTCCTCAAGCCTTCGGCATCAACTGCTCGACGATTTGATCGATGCTGAAGCTTGCCGAGCGGGCACGCGGTGGGAACTCCTTGAAGCTCGAAAGCCATTCCGCGATCATCGGTTGTGCCGCGTACAACAGGAACATATTCTCGACCATCCAGTCGTCATATTTGAAGCTCTCCGCGCCTCGCTCGAAAGGATCGGCGCGCAAATTGTAGAACTTAGGGACGCGCATAGGCGACAAGGGCTCACGCCATACATCGATGCCGGTGTGGCGCTGTTCGCTGAACACGATCTTATACTGGTTGAATCGCGCAGCCATCAGATCGCCGTCGTCGCTCCAGTAAATGAAGCCCTTGCGCGGGCTTTCCTTTTCCTTGCCTGCCAAGAACGGCATCAAATTGTAGCCGTCGAGGTGGACCTTGTAAGTCTTGCCGTCGATCTCGTACCCCTTCTTCACCCTCTCGACGAGGTCGGGCTCGCCGTTGGCAGCGGCGAACGTCGGAATGAAGTCCTGAAGTGAACCGATCTCATTGATCACCTGGCCAGGCTTGATGACGCCCGGCCAGCGCATGGCACATGGGATCCTCCAGCCGCCCTCCCAGTTGGTGTCCTTCTCTCCACGGAATGGTGTGGAGCCGCCGTCCGGCCACGACATAACTTCCGCGCCATTATCGGTGGTGAAAACCACGATCGTGTTGTCCGCGACGCCGAGCTCGTCGAGCTTGTCGAGCAGCTGCCCGACGTAGCCGTCTAGTTCCACCATCCCGTCGGGATACAAACCCAGTCCCGTCTTCCCGACAGACGACGGCTTCAGGTGGGTGAAGATGTGCATCCGGGTCGTGTTGAAGTAACAGAACCAGGGAGCGTCCTCCTTGGACTTGCGGTCCATGAAATCGAGCGCAGCCGCCAGGAACTCCTCGTCGACCGTTTCCATCCGCTCCTTCGGAAGCGGTCCGGTGTTCTCGATCGTCTGCTTGCCGACTCGCCCGAAATGCGGATCGACGGTGTCGTCGTCCTTGTCGGTCGCCTTGCATTTCAAGACACCCCTGGGCCCAAACCTTTCCCTGAATTTCGGATCCTTCGGATAGTTCTCGTAATAAGGCTCTTCCTCGGCATTCAGGTGATAGAGATTGCCGAAGAATTCGTCGAAACCGTGAACTGTCGGCAGATGCTCGTTGCGGTCGCCCAGGTGGTTCTTGCCGAACTGGCCAGTCGCATAGCCGAACTTTTTAAGGAACTGCGCAACGGAGGGGTCTTCAGCGCTCAGGCCTAATTCCGCTCCGGGCATCCCAACCTTTGTCAGGCCCGTACGGATCGGCGACTGGCCGGTGATGAAAGCCGCACGACCGGCCGTACAGCTCTGCTGGCCATAGAAGTCCGTGAAGTTCGCGCCCTCTTTGGCGATCCGGTCGATGTTGGGCGTGCGGTAGCCCATGATGCCGTTGTTGTTGCAGCTGATGTTAAACCAGCCGATGTCGTCAGACATGATGAACAGGATATTCGGGCCCTTGGGCATAATCGACTCCCTCGACCGAGCAATGGTGGAACGATGTCTTGACCCTTGGCTGGAACTCCGGGCCATCGGGGATTCACCCCAATGGTCTCCAACCATCTGAAATTATTGTGGCTTCGGCGGCGCCTCCGGCATGATCATCTTGATCGGGAAATCGAGGCTCAGGAAGAAAGCCTTGCCATTGTCGACACGGTTCTCAGCGCCGAATTCCTTGAACGCTCTTCCCCGTACCGAAACCGGCGTCTTGCCGACCTCGAAGTTGTAAACCGTGGTTAGCCCTAGTCCGGTGACCTTGCCCTTGTACGGGCCTAGCGTCGCGCCCGGTCCGCTGTCTCCGGTAACCTGGTTGAAGTGGTAGGCCTGGATGCCGGCCGCGAATGCTTTTGAGAATATCCGCTCGACGGACCCTTCAACGTGGAACTCGGTGCCGGTCTTATATTCGGTGTAGTGGTTCTTTCCGTTGAACGTCAGGCCGGCTTTTCCGCTCACGTCCCAGCCCGCTTTATCGTCATGCCAGGTGACGGCGGAAGACCAGTCCATGACCCACCGGTGGAACGACAGGTTGGCCAGCTTGTCCTCACGATAAGTCCCAAGCGGCAAATTGAACGTGGGTCCAATCGACAGGTGGGTGTTGCCTCCAAGGTTCCAGCTGGCGGTCGCAAGCACGATCGGGTCACCGACGATCCACGCGGTGTCGCTCTTGGAAATTGTAACCTGACCGCCATGCGGACCGGTAATCACTGCGCTGACATCCGCGCCGACTTTGCCCACGGCACCCGCACCGCCCACGGCGAGCGTGCCGCCCAGAAAGTTCGTGGTGGGTACCCACATGAGAGTCGCAAAATCGGCATCGATCCTGGCGCGCAGGCCTGCGACTAGGCTTCCGCCGACCACGAACTGCTTCGAAGCGTTCGACTCGCCGCGATAGTGGAGCATCGTATTGTCGAAATATAGTCCGCGCAGGGGCGGCAGGAGCGCCGCACCAGGTCCGCCTGATCCCAGCAGGTAAAAGCTCGCACCGCCCTCCGACGCGTTGGCGGGCGAGGCGGAAAAAGCGCAGAAGAGTGCGCCGACAAACAAGCAAGAAAATGACTTCGCTCGGCGCTGCGCCACTTCTCGTTCCTCCAGATCAGAGTTGCAGCGTAGCGAGCCGTTGTTGTCCCCTTCATTGGGGGAAACCCGGGTTCCAGCTGGGGCACCTTCTTACTGTTGCCGCGCGGGGTATCGCACCCAAATGCTCGCAAACATTGCAAAGCGAACCGAAATTTTAGCATGCGGCACCGCGCGATCTTCTCACCGACCGCCGCCGCAATCATATGTTAGAAAATCAGGGATATTCCGGATGAGGGGCCATTCGGACGGGACGAGCCGACGCAACGCTGCCCTGTCAGCATCTGTTGGTTTGATCCCGGTTCTTGGGATTGTGAAGCAATGTTCTTAGATCTGAATCCAGACCGCTTTTGGGATGAGCCAGCGGCTTGCAAGAGCTGCAAGGGGCCCATCCTTTCGAATGATGCTACCGAAAATGTGCAGGTACCCTTCGATGGGCAGCACAAGCTGCATGAGCTGAACGGCGTCTACCATTCCGAATGCGCGAAGCCCTTTCTCAGCCTGATGCACGCAATGACGTTGCTGTCCCGCACCCACCGTTAGGCGTTCGAATTCCAAAGCAGTTGAAGACTCTGCCTGCATCGCCGCGCCACGGTTGCCAGCATGCGTCTGCTGCTCGACATTTCCCGGAAAACTGCAGAAAAGTAGTAAAGCCGTTCGACATGGAATAAGGGTCTCCGACGGACTCGTTGCTCGGGGAGACCGCCATGTCGCGCGGGATGGGAACTGCTTTGAAGGAGACGGCGCGTTTGCCTGACGCGGCCGATGGACACGAGGGGCCTGCGAACGACGACCTTATGGCCCAAAAGGTTGCTCGGCTGAACGCCGGACAGCTCGATTGCCTGCGCCTCGTCGACCAGCACCTTTCATCGAAAGAGATAGCGGTCGAACTCGGGATTTCTCCGCACACCGTCGATCAACGCATCCGCCAGGCTCTTGCGATCCTCGGCGTCGAGCGCCGGACCCAGGCAGCGCGGGCCGTCGCGCAGTACAAAGGCCCATATCAACGATTGATACATCAATCGCCGTACATTGAGGCGGCAAGCTCGGAAGGCCAACCAGAGGCCGCGGTCAGTCATCAGATTCGGCACGCTGATCGCGCAGGGGAGGTCGGAGGAGCGAGTTTCCTAACCGAGCAGAGGCCCGCATTAATTCGGCCTTCCCTGCAGTTACCATTCGCCACCAGGAGTAACCCGCGTAATGAGATGAGCGTCGGACAGAGGCTCTTCTGGGTCGTTGCGATCGCTATCGGATCGGCCTTCTCAGCGGGCATGTACCTAGCCGGGCTCGAGAGCTTGGCCAGGCTGATGAAGGGCTAATCGAAACCACGTTCGTTCTCATTTCGGCAACCATCCCGCGCGATTCTGTTCGCGCGGAAAGGAGCAGTCATGCGCAAGCATCAGATTGAAGACGCCGCATTTGAGGTCGCCACCCAAGTGCGCGCCGTCGAAGACAGTATCGAAGCCGCCATCGCCGAGATCGCCGAATTGCAGGCGCGCATGGTTCGCGCCCGCGGCATCACTCGTGCAAACATGGTCGCAAGCCATCCTGCGTTCGAGCTACTCGCCGCAACCACGAACGGCTTGATTGCGGCGCGCGGCGCGATCGGGAATTGCCATAATGCCTTGGTGGAAACCAAGCAGACCATCCCCGGTCTGCGAACAGTTGCCATCGGCGATGAGGACTGCCCACCAAAGGTCGGCTTCGCCGATCTCAGGGTAGTCGCTTGAGCGCTGATTGACCGCACCCAACTAAGCGTGCTCCGGGCACGGAGGAACCATGGCTCCAACGTTCTTCAGAATCATGCTTGGGATCGTCGCGCTGTCTGCGTTTTGGCTTGGACGGCGCGACGAGCGGATCGTTGGAATCACGCTGGTGCTAGGCGTCGTCGCTACGCACCTCGTCATCTCTCCCGTGGCTCATCGCTATTCGGGGGTGGAGACGCCCGTGATGCTGGTGGATGTCGCAGTGTTCCTTGGCTTCCTGTGGGTCGCGCTTAAGTCGGAGCGTTTTTGGCCGCTGTGGATCGCTGGCCTCCAGCTCACCACCCTTTTCGGCCATCTGATGAAGTTCATCGCGTCCGATCTGGTCAATCGCGCTTACGGGGCGGCCTTGGTCTTCTGGAGCTATCCGATCGTGCTGATCCTCGCGATTGGCACGTGGCGGACGTACCGCCGTACGGCCGCCGAGAAGCGTTCGGCTCTTCCGGCCTGAACGGCCGCGCTGGACTCATGCGCTGCTGCGGCTAAGCGGAGCGCATGTCCCGCCGGAAGAAGTCGCATCAGAGCCACGGCACCCCGAACCGCCCCCGCCTGTGGGGCAAGCACGCGGTTTCGGCAGCACTCGACAATCCGGAGCGCCGCGTGCTGAAGGCCTGGGCGACGCGTGAAGCGGCAGGCTTCATGCAATTCCCTAAGGAGGTCGGAGTCACGCTGGCGGAAGCGCCCGATCTTGGAAGGCTGGTCCCAAACGACGCGCCCCATCAAGGCGTGGTGATCGAGGTCGAGCCGCTTGAAGAGATTTGGCTTGGCGAGCTGCTGAACGACGCACCCGAAAGGGCCGTCCTCCTCGTGCTCGATCAAGTCACTGACCCCCACAATGTCGGCGCGATCCTGCGCTCGGCTGCGGCATTCGGTGCGATTGGGATCGTCACGCAGGATCGGCATTCGCCGCCGGAAAGCGGCGTGGTCGCGAAGGCGGCGTCAGGTGCGCTGGAGCGCGTCCCATGGGTGCGGGTCGTGAACCTCGCGCGGGCGCTCGAGGAGATTGGCGAGGCGGGTTTCTGGCGGATCGGGCTGGCTGGTGATGCAGATACGGACCTCAAGGATGCGCTCGGACCGCCGCGTGTAGCTCTGGTGCTCGGCTCGGAAGGTCCCGGCATGCGGCAGAATACGCGAGAGCATTGCGATGCGTTGGCGCGGCTGCCCATCAGCGATGCGATTGAAAGCCTCAATGTGTCGAACGCGGCGGCGGTCGCTCTCTATGCGGCAAGCATCGCCTGATGGTCCGGTCGAAGCAGAGCATCAAAAGCCACGTGGAGGCGCTCGCCGGCCGTGAGCCGGCTTTTGCCGGAGTGCTCGAGAAGCATGGTATGCCGGAGCCACGGAGCAGCGAGCGGGGTGCGCAGACCCTGCTCCGGACGATCGTTGGCCAGCAAGTCAGTGTTGCCGCGGCGCGAGCGATGTGGGCCAAGCTGGAAGCCGCCTTCGGGTCGCCGCCTGATCTCAAGAAGCTCTTGGCGGCTAGCGATGAGGAGCTGCGCGCGGCTGGGATGTCGCGGCAGAAGTCGGGTTATATTCGCAGCCTTGCCGAGCTGGTGCTTTCGGGCGAGCTCGACCTCGAAAACCTTCCTGAGGATGACGAAGAAGCCATTGCGCTACTGACGAAGATCAAGGGCATCGGGCACTGGTCGGCGGAAATCTATCTACTGTTCGCGGAAGGCCGTGCAGACGTGTTCCCTGCCGGTGATCTCGCCGTGATGATTGAGCTGGGCCGCCTGATGGGGCTCGCCGATAAGCCGAGCGAGAAGCAATTGCGCGAATTGGCGGAAGCTTGGCGCCCCTATCGCGGCGCGGCAGCAGTGCTCGCATGGCACAGCTATAACAGTAGCGTGCTCTAGCTTAGCGGCGCACGCCGTTCGGCAGCTGCTTCGCGCCAAGGCTCCGGAAGATCCGATCTCCTTGATCCAGACGGAAGGGAGCCATCTTGCCGCCCTCATTGTCGCGGCCGAGTAGATAAGCGACTGACGTCTGCCCATCACCAGATCCACGGCGATAGAAAGCGTTGAACGCCAGCAAGGGCAGAAATACCTGCCGGCCGCCCGCATCATAGACACGAACATGATCGCGGCCGGTGACCACCTGAGTCTTGAACGAGGTCCGCGACAGCGGATGGAGCACGTCAATCGCATTGCCGGGGCCGGCGGGCCGGCCGAAGAAGGCGGAAAGCTCCTGATCCTGCGTCTCTCCGGCGTTCACGACGACGGCCTCGATCAGGATGTCGCGCGCAGGTGCGTTTCCTGAATTAAACAGCTCCAGCTCGAACTCCGTCGTGACCGCTTCGTCAGTGACGATGCAGCGGAGCGGTTGCGCGCTCACCTCGACCCAGGGACGAAGGCCCGTGGAGACAATGCCCACCGGCTTTGACGGAGGCGGAGGCGGCGATGCGGCGCGGGGCGGAGGCACCGGATCCGGCTTCGGCTGCGGCGCGGGAGCAGCTGCCGGAGTCGGGAGGTGCGCTGGCTTGGGGGCCTTGAACAAATCCACCTGAGGCCCGCCGGCAAAGGCGTGGCGCGATCGATTGCGCCAAAAGAGAAACGCCCCGCCCGCGCCGAGCGCAACGGCCGCCAGGAGCCAGGGCCAAAGCGAGAAGCCACGCTCTGGTGCCAGCGTCGGGCTAGCGGCCGGCGCATCCCCGACGGGACTGAGCGATGAAGCCGACGCAGGGGTCGGCGCCGCCTGCGTCAGGCTCGTCGGAGCAGGCGTGCTCGGAAGCGGTTGCGTAGTGGCTTCAGCTGCCTGCTGACGAGCGGGTTCCGACCGGCGCTCTGGGGTGGGCGTCGCCTGAACAGTTCGCCGTATAGCCTCACGTGATGCGGGAGCAGGTGTCGCGGCCTGCTCGTCAGTCGCGCTCGTGGTCGGCCGCGACGCGGCGGGCTGAGCCGGCGGCTCGGCCGTTCGAGTGACATTGCCCTGCAAACTGAAGTTCTGCAGTTCGCGCGGACCGACTGAATCTGTCGCGGGCGGATTGGATGGGGGCGCCTCCTGCGCAAGCGCAGCGGCAGGCCCGAGCGAAAGCCCGGCCGCCAACATCGCAATAGTCCAGCGCAACGCGCCCCTCATCTACTCCCCGCCTCTGTCAGTGAATCGCGCCATTTTCCGCGGCGCGACAGGCACATGCCTCCGACACGCCCGTCATTCAAGCATAGCTTGGATGAACCGAACCGGACTCGCGTCCGGATCGGCTTACTGGGCGTCGACCAGGACCAGTTCGGCGTCGTCCTCGGCTTGGATGTCCAGCTTGGTCTCACCGGTGATGGCCACCCCATCGCGCGGACCGGCCTCTACGCCGTTCACGCGCACGCGGCCGCTCGGGACCAAATAGAGGTGACGGTCGGGCGAAGCATCGATCGCGATGGATTCGCCGGCCTTCACGGTCGCGCCGAGGATCTTGGCGTCAGCGTTGATCGTCAGGACTCCGTCATCGGCATTGCCGCTGGCGAGGAGCTGGAACGCGCCTTCACGCGAGTCCTTCGGAAACGGCATTGCGCCCCAACTCGGCTGGGCCGACGGCTTGTCGGTCTCGATCCAGATCTGGAAGAGCGTCGTCTGCTCGTTCTCGAGATTATACTCTGCGTGCACGACACCCGTGCCGGCGCTCATGACCTGCACGTCGCCGGCCCCGGTCCGGCCCTTGTTGCCCATCGAATCCTGGTGCGTGATTGCTCCAGTCCGGACGTAGGTCACGATCTCCATGTCGCGGTGCGGGTGCGGCGGGAAGCCGGACTGCGCGGCGATCTGGTCATCGTTCCAGACGCGAATACGGCCCCAGCCCATCCGGCCCGGGTCGTAGTAGTTCGCGAAGGAAAAGTGGTGGCGGGCGTTCAGCCAGCCGTGGTCGGCATGGCCGAGGCTATCGAATTTGCGGACGTCGATCATGGCTCTGATTTGGGCAAGCGCCGTTGGGCATCAAGTGTCACGCATGTGACCAAAGATCAGCGATGAAACGTGCTGTTCCGTAGATGAGCTGAGCGATGCTTCTCAGCGATTACTCAGACGTTGCTCATGACCGGCATCCTCTTTGGACAGCACCCTTTCCTCACAACAAGAGGAGGAAAATATCGTGCTCAGAACCTATGGGGAACGTACCCCGGGATCTAAATTGGTGCTGGCGATCGTCGTCGGCCTCGTTCTCACCATTCCGCTCTTCTCGGTCTGGCTGCTGATCTACGATCGTCAGTCGCAGTCGAAAGAAGCGACGGCTTCGATCACCGAAGGCTGGGGCGACCAGCAAACGATCAGGGGCCCGCTGCTGGTCATCCCCTATCGAGCAACGACGACCGAGACGTTCGACGAGAACGGAAAGACTGTCACGCGCACAAATCAGGTGAAGCGCGAGTTGAAGCTTGCCCCAGAAGCGGTCGAATTCTCGACTGATGTGCGACCGGAGGTGCGCAAGCGCTCGATCTACGAAGCCGTCGTTTACGACGCTCAAATTTCCGGCAAGGCGCGCTTCGCCTTTCCCACAGATCTCAGTCGCACGGGCGTCGATCCTTCGCAGATGGACCTGACGCGCGCCGAGCTCCGGTTCGGCCTCAGCGATCCGCGCGGGCTCGGCGCGAATCCCAGGGTCAACGTGTCCGGCATTCCGCTCAAGCTTCAGCCCGGCGGTGGCAGCAGTGGCGGACAAGGGTTCTTTGCATGGCTTGATGCGACCGGCATTACCGGCAAACCGCTGGCGATCGATTTCGCCTTCAACTTCCGCGGCAATGAATCGGTTGGCCTGGTTCCGAACGCGGGCGACACCGCGTGGAAGGTGCGTTCGTCATGGCCGAGCCCGAGCTTCGGCGGAGCATTTCTTCCGCAAGGTCGGCGCGTGGGGGACAAGGGCTTCGACGCGGTCTACCGCATCAGCAACCTTGCGCTTGGGCGATCGCTGGTCAGCACGAGCGATCCGGCAGCAGCCGCAGCAGCCGCAAGAGAGATAGCGACTTGCGACCCCATCCCGCAGGCGGCGCAAATTAGCCTGATCCAGCCGGTCGATCCCTATTCGCAGGTCAACCGCGCCACGAAATACGGCTTCCTGTTCATCGGCTTCACGTTCCTAGTGCTGCTGATGTTCGACGTCATCGGAGGCGTGCCGGTATCGGCGGTGGAGTATCTGCTCATGGGCGCAGCGCTGATCCTGTTCTTCGTGCTCTTGCTCGCCTTCGCGGAGGTGATCGGCTTCACACCTGCCTATGTGGTCGCGTCAGGAGCCATCGCAGGCCTCAACACGGCCTACTCGGCGGCCGTACTTAGAAGCTGGCTGCGGGGCGCCTTCATCGGCGCCCTTCTGATCGGCCTCTATGCAGTGCTTTACATCCTTCTCAGTCTCGAGGCCTTCTCGTTGCTGATCGGCTCGGTTCTGCTCTTCGCGGCGCTTGCTGGTGTGATGTACGCCACGCGGCGAATTGACTGGGGTGGTAAAAAGCAACCGGCCGAGATTGCCGCTTAGTCACACGTACTGTGACTGAAGAGTACCGGCTGTGGGCTAATGTCCGCAGCCGGTATTCGCTTGTCGGCGTGCATCGTGACGATGCCGAACTTTGCGGCTAGGCCCCCGCCCATGAAGACCCAACCTGTACCGCCCAAACGCATCTTTCCGTCATCCAAAGTCGACGCTCGCACCGCAGAGCACGTCCCTTCGATCCCGCAGACCGAGAACTCGGCTTACAAGCTGGCCTTCCAGGACGACGACTTCCTGCTGCGCGAGGATCTGCGACCGGTGCGCTTCCAGCTCGAGCTGCTGAAGCCCGAGCTGCTGCTCAATGAGGCAGGCATTGGGTCGACGTTCGTCTTTTATGGCTCTGCCCGCATCCCGGCGCCCGAGATGGCTGACGCGCTTGTCGCCGCCGCCAGCAATCCGCAGCAGGAAAAGATTGCCGAGCGGCTCAAGGCCAAGGCGAAATATTATGAGGTCGCGCGCGAGCTCGCGAAGCTCGCGAGCCGCTGCGGCTGCGACGAGGAAGGCAAGCAGCATTTCGTCGTATGCTCGGGCGGTGGCCCCTCGATCATGGAAGCCGCGAACCGTGGCGCGTCCGAAGAAGGCAGTGATTCAATCGGCCTTAACATCGTGCTTCCGCACGAACAGCTACCGAACCGTTACGTCACACCGAGCCTAAGCTTCCAGTTCCACTATTTCGCGCTGCGCAAGATGCACTTCCTGCTTCGCGCCCGCGCGGTCGCGGTGTTCCCGGGCGGCTATGGAACGTTTGACGAGATGTTCGAGCTGCTGACGCTAGTGCAGACCGGCAAGGTGCGGCCGCTCCCGATCCTGCTGTTCGGGCGCGACTATTGGAACCGGGTCATCAACTTTGAGGCGATGGTTGAAGAAGGCGTGATCGCGCCGCACGATCTGGACCTGATCCACTGGTGCGAGGACGCACAGGAAGCGTGGGACTTCGTCACCGACTTCTATGCTGAGCACCCGCACCCAGTGCCGGTCCAGTCGGCCCCGCCGGAGTAAGGTTCAACACGCTCCTGCTTCCGCAGGAGCACCGGCGTTATTTCTTGCCTGGAGCCCCGCCGGCGTCACCGCCGCTTGTCTGCGGGGAGGTGCCCGCAGCGGAAGCTGGCAACGTCGGCTCTTTCTCTGCCTTCTGAGGACCGTTGTTCGGGCCCGTTCCTGGCTTGGCTGCCGACGCATCTGCCGTTGCTGCTGCCGGGGCCGCCGGAAGCGGCTGCGGATGGCCGCTCTGCTGGTTGAGATAGGCCATGACGTCCGCACGATCCTGCGGGTTACTGAGGCCCGCGAAAGTCATCTTCGTGCCAGGAGCGAAGTTGCGCGGGCTGGTCAGCCATTGGCTGAGATTATCCCAATTCCAGTTGCCGCCCTTCTTCGCCAGCGCATCGGAGAAAGCGAACCCTCTGCCCTGGCCGATCGGCTCCCCGAGCACGCCCCAAAGGTTCGGGCCAAGCTGGTTCGGGCCACCGTTGGTCGCATTGTGGCAGGCGGCGCACTTGTTGAAGATCTGCGCGCCCTTCGCAGGGTCAGCCTTCGCGAGGAAGGTCTCGATGGGCTGCTCGGCAGCTGCTCCGCCCTCCCCTTCTTGTTCGACGCCGGCGATCGGGAAGCCCATCTTTTCGGGACGCTCACTGTGGAACATCTCACCGGCCACTATCGAGGAGCCGAGCGCAACAATACCTGCGAACAGCACCCAGCCAGCGATGGTGTTGAAGCGATCGTCCATGGATTTTCCCTGCTTTTCCCGCGGACGCGGGCGAATGGATTTGCGGCCTCTTAAGGGGGAGATTGCGACGCTTCAAGCGTCCAGCCAGTGCTCTAGTAAAGTCCGGGCAATCGCCGTGCGAGGCGGGGGCTGGAAAGGCGCTCCTTCCTCTCGCGCCATGCCTCGACGAACCTCCTCTCGCGTAAACCACCGGGCGTCTTCAAGCTCGGTCGTGTCGATGACGAGATCTCCGTTCGCTGCTTCGGCCCAGCAGCCAATCATGAGCGAAGAAGGGAAAGGCCATGGCTGGCTCGCAACGTACCGCACGTCGCGGACGTCGATACCCGCCTCCTCCTTCACTTCCCGCGCGACGGCAGCCTCGATCGACTCGCCGACTTCCACGAAGCCGGCAAGCGCCGAGTAGCGATCCGGAGGATAGTGCGGCTGGCGGCCGAGTAGCACCCTCCCCTCATGCTCCACCAGCATGATCACGACGGGATCGACGCGGGGGAAATGTTCGGCCGAGCAACGAGGGCACAGGCGCGACCAGCCGCCGCGGACGATTTCGCTCGCATGACCGCAATTGGCGCAGAAGCGGTGCCGCGCATGCCAGCGCGCCAGGCTCATGGCTGCCGCGAACAGAGGCGCATCTGCCTCATCGAGTTGGGTCAGCAACGGCATGACGCTGAAGGCCTGGGTGGCAGGATCGGTCAGTGCAGAGAAACGAGGGGCGCCTTGGTCCAGGCCCAGGAACAGGGTAGCGTCGCTGATCTCTCGCCACTGCAGCGCTCCGACGTCGTCCATGGCAGGAATCCCGTCGCGCCAAACGAGTTCACGCGCATCGTCGCGCTCCGCGAGCGCTGCAATCTTGTCCGGCGTCGCTCGAAGCTGATCGGCCCGGTCGAGCCCGGGTCCGGAGAAGAATGGCTCAGGCCGCATGCCGAACCTCGGCGAGAGCGATCTCCGCAGCCTTGCGGTAGAGGGTCGGCAATCCTGCTTCCTCAAGACGATCGAGTGGATGCCACCAGCCTTGACCCTCCGGCTCGGATCGGAGGACGACCTGGAGGTCGAGCGAGAAATGGGTGAAGACGTGCCGCACGGTTCCGATCGCATTGCTCCCGTGAACCTGTGAGTCCGTCCATTCTGTCCCGGGCAGTGACGCCATGCCGCCAAGCATTCCCTTGGCAGGGCGGCGCTCCAGCCAGACCTGCCCCTCGTGCTCAGTCCAGTAAGCTACGCCAAACCTATGCGGGCGTTCGCGGCGATGCTTCGGCCGCGGAAATGCCTCAGGATTACCGCTCTGAACGGCACTGCAGTGCTCTGTCAGCGGACAAGAACCGCAGCGGGGTGCCTTCGGGCGGCAAATCGTCGCGCCGAGATCCATCATTGCCTGGGTGAAGTCGCCAGCACGTCCGGCCGGAATCATCCGCACCACAAGTTGTGCAATTTCATCCAAACTTGGATCTGCAAGGCCATTTAGCCGAGCAACCACTCGTCGAACATTTGTGTCGACGGCCGGTGCTACCTCCCCGAAGGCGATCGCCGCGATTGCGCCAGAAGTGTAGGCGCCAACGCCCGGAAGCTCACGAAGCTCTTCGGCGGTAGAAGGAAACGTCCCTTGCCGCGCGACCTCGCGAGCGCACGCGATCAGGTTCCGGGCCCGGGCATAATAGCCAAGGCCCGCCCACTCCGAGAGAATGTCCTCGTCCGGTGCAGCGGCAAGCGCTTCGATCGTTGGCCAGCGTTCTACGAATCTCTCGAATCGCGGCTTCACCGTTGCAACCGTCGTCTGCTGAAGCATCACCTCGCTCAGCCAAACGCGGTAAGGCTTCGGCGGCGGTTCACCGGGTGCGGCGCGCCATGGGAGACGCCTGAAGTTATCCACATAATGTTGGAGCAGCAGTGCTGCGGCATTGGCGGTCACCATGTCGCTATGCCATGCTGAAGCGTCATGTCGAAGAGAAAGCCCGAAGAATCCGAACGTAGCTGCCGACCGCGCGCAGCGGGCGAGCTGCTGGGCGACATCGGCGGACAGTCGTTCAAGCGCTTTGGCTTCGTGCAGAGCTCGATCGTCAGCCGCTGGTCGGAGATCGTCGGCGAGCGCTACGCCAGGGTGTCCTGCCCCGAATCGATCAAGTTTCCGACCGGCAAGAAAGCCGGGGGCGCACTGACCCTTCTGGTGGAGGGCGCGCATGCTCCACTCATCCAGCATCTCGCGCCGATGATCATCGAGCGGGTGAACCGTTTCTTCGGCTACTCGGCCGTGAACCGGGTCATATTTCGGCAGGGAAAGCCGCCTGCGCCGCCTGCTCGACCGCAGCGCCCACAGCTCGCGCCAGTTCCCAAGGAACTCGGCGAAGGCCTGCGCGAAATCGCCGATCCTGAGCTTCGGGCCTGCCTTGAGTCGCTTGGCGCACAAATTGCCGCTACGAGCGGCCCGCCTTTGCTAGGGGACGAAGGCACCAAGCCGATACCGGTGATCAAAGGAGTCAAATAGATCCATGAATGTCCGCAATCTGATGTTGTGCGCGGTGGCAGTCGCGGCGGTTGCAGGGTGCAACAAAGGCAATGGCAGCACTGGCGGAAGCACCGCCGACAATAGCAAGGTGACGATCACCCAAGCGAAGCCTGCGCCCGGAAGCGACTGGAGCAGCGTCGTGAACGCCACCTCTGCAGGATTCATGATGGGCAATCCGGATGCCAAGGTGAAGCTGGTCGAGATCGGCTCTCTCTCCTGCCCGCACTGCAAGGCATTCGAAGAGGAAGGCGCACCCAAGCTGATCGAGAAATATGTGAAGAATGGCGACGTGAGCTGGGAATTCCGGCCCTACGTGATTCACGGTCCGATTGACATGGCTGCCAACATCATCGCGCGGTGCGGCGGTGCGAAGACCTTCTTCCCGCTGACCGAGGCCATGTACAAGGATCAGGACGTCATCCTCGCGAAGATCCAGGCCGCTCCACAGGAGAAGGTCGCCGAAATACAGAACCTGCCGACCAATCAGGTCTTCGTTCAAATGGCGAATCTTCTCGGTCTTCAGGATTGGGCTGCGGCCCGTGGTGTGTCGCAGGAAAAGAGCAACAAGTGCCTGAGCGATCAGAAGATGATCGACAATGAGGTCCAGCTGACGACCGACGTCGGCAATCAATACCCTGATTTCTCGGGCACGCCGGCGTTCATCATCAACGGCAAGATGCAGCCCAAGGAGACGACGAGCTGGGCCTTGCTTGAACCTGCGATCCAGTCTGCACTGAAATGAACCGGTCGGCGCCCTGGCCAGGGGAACCGGGGCGCCGCGACCAACGGAGTGATTTGAATCGATGAAGCCGACGACCTTCCTCATCTGTGCTGCCGCGGTGGCCGCCATTGCCGGCTGCAACTCCAAACCGGGCGATGCCGCCACCAACACTGCCGCGGCGACAACGATGTCCCCGGTCGCTGCGCCGAAGAACGGCGACTGGAGCACGGTTGTTACTGCTACACCCGCTGGCGGTTTTCTGATGGGCAATCCGGCCGCAAAGGTGCAGCTGATCGAGATCGGCTCACTGACTTGTCCGCACTGCCGGGAGTTCGACGAGACCGGCGTAACGCCGTTGATCCAAGGCTACGTGAAGACCGGGAAAGTCGGATACGAATTCCGCAATTACGTCCGGGATCCGTTCGATCTGGCAGCAGCGCTGATCGCCCGATGTGGCGGAGCGAAAAGCTTCTTCCAGCTGTCGCGCGCGCTCTACAAGGACCAGTCGACCTGGGTGGGCAACATCCAGAAGGTGCCGCAGGATCAACTCGAGGCCCTGCAGAATCTGCCGCCCAACCAGCAATTCCTGAAAATCGCGCAGCTCGCCGACCTTCAAAGCTGGGCGGCGGCCCGCGGATTGCCGCAAGCCAAGTCGACCCAGTGCCTGACGAACGAAAAGTCCGTTCAGCAGCTGGTACAGATGAACAGCGACGTCACGAGCCAATTCCCGGATTTCCAGGGAACGCCGAGCTTCGTCATCAATGGGAAGTACTTCCCAATCCAAAACGGTACGCCGGTCTGGGACCAGCTGAGAGCAGGTCTCGACAAGGCGCTCGGCGGATAGAGCGGTCGTAAGGGGGAACGGCTCGTTGCGGATTCGAAGGCTCAAGCTCAGCGGCTTCAAAAGCTTCGTCGAGCCGGCTGAGCTTCGGATCGAGCCCGGGCTGACGGGGGTCGTCGGGCCCAACGGCTGCGGCAAGTCGAACCTTCTTGAAGCGATCCGTTGGGCAATGGGCGAGTCCAGTCCGAAGTCGCTGCGCGGCGGCGGGATGGACGACGTGATCTTCGCCGGCACCGCGACCCGGCCGCCACGCGACTTCGCTGAAGTATCCATCCTCCTCGAACGCGACGTGGCGGACGAGAATGCCCGCGGCGAAAGCGAAGTCACTCGGAGGATCGAGCGCGGCGCGGGCTCGGCTTATCGGATCGACGGACGCGACGTCCGCGCGAAGGACGTTGCGTTGCTGTTCGCAGATGCAGCGACGGGCGCTCACTCGCCAGCGTTGGTCAGTCAGGGCAAGATCGGCGCGGTCATTGCCGCCAAGCCCGTCGAACGGCGGATGCTTCTTGAAGAAGCCGCAGGCATTTCGGGCCTCCATGCGCGGCGCAAGGATGCGGAGCAGAAGCTTCGCGCAACCGAGGCCAATCTCGCACGACTCGGTGAAATTCTCAGCGATCAGGAGCAGCGCGCTGCGCAGCTACGGCGGCAGGCGAGGGCCGCGGAACGCTATCGCAAACTGACCGGCGAGATCCGCAGCGTCGAAGCGCGGCTGCTTCACGCGCGCTGGGTGGAGGCGGAGCGCGCGGCGGAGGCTGCCAACGCCGAGGCGAAAGCAGCGACCGAAGAGGTTGCGCAAATCCACACAGCGATCGCTGAGGCCCAAGCTGCACAAGAGCGTGCGAACATTCTCCTTGGGGAGCGCCGCAAAGCGCTAGAAGAACTTCGCGAGCAAGGGCACCAGTTGGCGCACCAACTTGCTGCTGCGAGAGCGCGCCGGGACACGGTGTCGCGACGCCTTGCGGAGCTGGACCGGCTCGACGCGTCGCTCGCCGGCGACATCGCTCGCGAGGAAGCGCTGCAGAGCGATGCCGGCCGCGCCATTGCTCAACTCGACGAAGAGCGCGCGGTCATCGAACGGCGCCTCGAAGACTCGGAAAGCCGCTCGGCCCGGATCGCGCAGGAGCTGAGCAGCGCCGAGACAACATCACGCGAGGCCGAAGCAGCGCTTGCCGAGCTGCTGGCGCGGCAGGCGGCGATGCGCGCGGAACGGCGGGTGGCGGAGGCGGCTTTGGAGGCGGCGCGTGCGCAGCTTGGCCGCACGACTTCGGAGCGTGATCGTCTCGCCGAACAGCTGGCAGCGCTCGGCGACGGCAGCGAGCAGGTACGCGCGCGAGAGGACGCCGAGGCGAAGGCGAACGACGCAGCCGCTGCGCTTGCGGCAGCAGAGGTCCGTCGAGTTGAGGCCGAACAGGGACGCACGGCAGCAGCCGAGCACCGCGACGCCGCAGAAAGCCAGCTGGCATCGGCTCGCGCAGCGCTTTCCGCCGCGAAGTCTGAGCATGATGCGTTGGCCCGCGCCATGGAGCAGGGCGGCGGCGCTGCGATCGCCAGCCTCAAGGCCGAGCCTGGATACGAGCGAGCGCTGGCGGCAGCGCTCGGAGAAGATGCGGATGCGGCCGTGGGGAATGTCGACGGTGCACGCCGGTGGCAGGGCAGCGATCCCCAAGCGTCGGATCCGAAGCTTCCCTCGGGGTGCGATTGCCTCGCCGACCATTCCAGCGCGCCGGCGCAGCTCCTGCGCCGCCTCAAGCAGGTCGGGGTCGCGGATGAGGACACAGGTCAGGTGCTTGCCGTCGGCCAGCGCCTGGTGACCAGATCGGGACGGCTGCGTCGATGGGACGGCTTCGTCGCCGATGTGGCAGGCGCAGCAGCGGCTGAACGGCTGCTGCGGGTGAATCGCCTCGCCGCCCTGGCTGCTGAACTGCCGGGCCTTGAGCAGGCGGTTGCCGACGCGACAGGCGAACGCGACGCGGCACTCAATCAAATGGAGCAGTACCGGACTACTGCCGAGCAAGCCCGCCATGCTGCGCTTGCGGCGGAGCGCGACGCGCGTGATGCCACTCGCGCGGGCGATGCCGCATCTGCAGCGCTCGAGCGCATCGAAGCTCAACGGTCGGGACTGGTCCAGCGTCAGGCGGATTTGCAGCCGGTCCTCGAAGCATCCAACGAAGCAGTCGGGACCGCCGAACGATCGCTGGCCGCTCTGCCTAATCCTGAAGCGCTCGAGCATGACGTTGAAGCCTCAAGGGCAAATGCCGCCACCGCTGCTTCCGCCGTCGCCGACAAGCGCGCGGAAGCGGCGACTAAGGCTCGCGAAACCGCGGCCGATCGCGAGCGGCTAAGCGCATCGTCGCGCGAACAGGCCGACTGGCGCAAACGCCATGCCGATGCCGAAAAGCGTTTGGCCGGAGCAAAGGACCGGCAGACGCAACAGTCCAGCGAACGGGCCGAGCTCGAAAAGGAGCCAGCTGAACTCGACACGCAAATTGCCGACTTCGAGCGGGCCAACAGCGACAGCCAGGTCAAGATTGGCGAAGCCGCGGTCGCCGAGCGGGACGCCGAAGCCGCCGTCATCGTCGCTGGATCCAACATCTCCGCTGCTAATGAGCGTTCAGCCGATGCACGCGAACGTCGTGCCGCGGCCTCGGCACGTGCAGAAGCTCAGCAGGCGCGCAGCACGGAACTCGCGCACAACTCGGTCGAGAAGTTCGAATGCGTTCCGCAACGATTGCCGGAGAAGTTGGGCTTCGAGCCGGACGAGATTCGCGATCCGGAAGTTGAGTCCGCAACACTCGATCGTCTGACCGCTGAGCGCGAGCGCATCGGGCCCGTGAACCTTGTCGCCGAACAGGAGCTGGCCGAGCTAGACGAATCCCGCACCAAGGGCGCCGAAGAAGCCGAAGAGCTGACCCAGGCGATCCACCGCCTCCGCGGCTCGATCGGCAATCTGAATCGCGAAGGCCGCGCTCGGCTGCTCGAGGCATATGAGAAAGTGGACGGCCACTTCCGTCGTCTGTTCACGACCTTGTTCGACGGGGGGCAGGCGCACCTTGCCCTGGTCGAGAGCGACGATCCCCTTGAGGCTGGTCTTGAAATCATGGCGCAACCGCCCGGCAAGCGACTGTCGACGCTGACCCTGCTTTCCGGCGGCGAACAGGCGCTGACCGCCGTCGCTCTGATCTTCGCCTTGTTCCTGACGAACCCGGCGCCAATCTGCGTCCTCGATGAGGTCGACGCCCCGCTCGACGATGCCAATGTCGAGCGCTTCTGCGAGCTGCTGCAACGCATGACGCAGGAAACTGACACGCGCTATCTGATCGTCACGCATAACGCAGTGACGATGAGCCGCATGGATCGGCTTTATGGCGTGACCATGATCGAGAAGGGCATCAGCCGCTTGGTCTCGGTGGACCTTGGCGGCGCGGAGACTTTGCTCGCCGCAGAATAGGAGGGGTGTGTGAGGCGATTGCTGATCGCTCTGCTGCCATTCTGCCTCACCGGATGCTGGACCGGCTTCAATCTATACAGCGCGTCCGATGCGCGGCCTGCGATCCCGCCCGGCGTCTATCGCGCCAATACGGAGGAGTCGGCTGACAAGGTTTACCGCGTTTCGGTCCTGCCCAACGGAATGACCCGGTTCGATGGGGGAGAGAAGAATCTCACCTACGGCTTCGCGCCATTGGATCGGAGCACGTTCGTCGGCTGGATGCAGTTGGATGAAGAACCGCCGGCCGCCGCGGAGAAGCACGAACCCAATCAGATTTACGGCCTCATGGTGCACCAGCCCGATGGCGCTTTCGTGATCTATGCGCCATCCTGCTCCGACGCTGCAGGCGACGTCGCCAAAAGAAGCGGCGCGACGATCGAATCCGGCACGCCGCCGTCCTGCAATTTCACCTCACGGGCGAGTTTGGAGAGAGCCCTTCGCGAAACGCCGCGTGATGGAGCCGACGCCTTGACCCTGCGGCGGATTCCCTAGCTGTCGGCCCAGCGCCGCAGCAGGTTGTGATAGACACCGGTCAGGCGAATAACCTCCCGGTCCGCTTGCCCACGGTCGGCCGCGATCGCCTGGATCGATTGGTCTAGATCGAACAGCAAGGTCCGGGCGCCATCGTCTCGAACCATCGACTGGATCCAGAAGAAGCTGGCGATACGCGCACCCTTCGTGACCGGCTCGACGCGATGGAGGCTCGACGCGGGATAAAGCAGCAAATGACCCGCCGGCAGTTTTACCGCGTGAGTGCCGAGATTGTCCTCGACCACCAATTCCCCGCCCTCGTAAGTGTCCGGCGCTTCAAGGAAGAGCGTCGCGGAAAGGTCGCTGCGCACCCGGAACTCGCTGCCGCGATGAATGCGCACGGCATTGTCGATATGCGTGCCGAACGCTTCGCCGCCTTCGTACTGATTGAACAGAGGCGGGAAGATCTTCAGTGGCAACGCTGCGGCAATGAACAATGGCGACTTGCCGAGGGCGTCGAGGACCAGGCGCCCCGCATCTTTCGCTGCCGCACAATCTTCCGGCAGCTGCCGGTTCTTCTTCGCCAGCGCCGATTGATGGCCGGACGTGGCATTGCCGTCCTGCCAATCGCCCGCGTCGATGATCTCGCGAACGCGCGCCACCTCAGACGCATCGAGCAGATCTGGAACGGCTAGCATCATCGCTTGGGCCTACAGTTTTCAGAAGCTGTACGAAACCGTCAGCGCAGCGGAACGCCCCTCGCCCGGCATCGCCCAGCCGCCGGTAACGATGCCAGCAGCGCTGACGTTATTGCGGATGTTGGTGAAATAGCGCTCGTTGGTCAGGTTCTGCACATTCAACTGAGCGAGCAGTCCCTTGCGAATTTCGTACGCGAAATAGAGGCGGTGGATGAGGAACTCGCCGGCGCGGATCTGGTCGCGGAAATTGATGTTGCTTTGGTTGAGCGCAAACGCTGCCTGGTAAGAGAAGCCGTATCCAAACTGCAGCCCAAAGGGGAGCTCGTAGGTCGTGAAAAGGCTCGCGGAATTTGGAGGTGTCTGGATCAGCTCGTCGCCCCGCTGCGGATCGGGAATCGCTGAAGAATTCGCGCAAGCCGTGCTGGGATTTTCCAGGCAGAAATCGGACACGCTCTGAAGCACCTTGCTGTTGAGATGCGTGTAGTTGGCGAAGATCGACCAGTGCCGCGTGATGTTGCCGGTGGCACCGAGCGCGATCCCGTCAACACGTGAGCGGCCATCGACAACCTGCAGGGTTGGGTTCGTGGGATCGTTCGACGGCACCCGGAAATTGCTGCGTTCGTTGCGAAACAGCGCTGCCGTCAGCAGCAAGCGATTGTGGAAAACGCTCGCCTTCGCACCAACCTCGTAGTTGCGCGCGGTCTCGGGCGCAGCGGCGCAGGGATCGGGCGCACCAGGCGCCGGGATCACGCCGCAGCCGAGCCGCACCGTCGCCGACGTGGGCGTTCGCGAATTGCTGAACGACACGTAGACCGTCGTGTTGAGCGTGGGCTTGTATGCAGCGCCGACGCGATAGGAGAATAGCTTGTCGTCGCTCCGTTGGGGAAGGAGCTGGAGCGGCGTCAGCGGCACGGTACCGGGCGGAACGAACGCGAGCGCAAGGTTCCGGAAAGTCGCCGTCTGTCGCTCATAGCGGAGGCCGCCGTTGAGCTCGAAATGCGGTCCGATCTCCAGCGTGTCGAACGCGTAGATCGCGTTGTCGGATGTGTGGCTCTTGGATCGGGCAGTCGTCGTCGGATTGACTGGCCCGTCGTAGATCGCCCGTGGGTCGGCGATGATGTCGATATCGAGCGGAGCGGCCGATCCATCGGGATTCCGCATCAGCTCGACCGTATCGATGTGATACTTCTCCCATGACAACTGACCGCCGACCACCAGCACATTGTGCAGCTTACCTGGCCGCCCGCTTTCAAGCCGCAGATCGGTCTGATTGTAAAAGAGATCGTTGACCTGATCGCGCTCGCGGCCATGCGGGCCGGTGATCAGGAATTCGCCCGGCTGAACGCCATTTGTGCAGGGAGCGCCCAGGGTGCCGTTTGCCGTCGCAAGCACAGGCTGACGGCCCGTCTCCTCGAGGCAGAATATGCCCTGCGGGGACGTCGTCACCGTGTCCTGGTGCACGCGCTGCCAACGGGTCAGATTTCGGACGCCCAGGTTGCTGGTGAACTGGTGCTGGAAAGTGCCGGTGAGCCGGTCGACGTTGATCCGCTGATTGTCGAAATTGCGGAAACCGAAATAGTCGCTGCGGTGCGAGCCGGGCAGCGGCCCGTCGTTGATCTGGTTCTTGAAATAGGGAACGCCGTAGATCGGGATATTGTCGTCGCGCTGATGGAAGTAGGCGAGCGTAAAGCTGGTGGCCTCCCCAGCATGAAGCGTGATCGAAGGCGCAATGCCCCAGCGGTGGAAGTTCTCCACGTCTCGCCCGGCGTATGAGTTGCGATGGAACATCGCGTTCACGCGGATAGCCGCAAACTCAGATACGCGCTGATTGGTGTCGATGGTCGCGCGCCAATAGTCGTTCGTTCCGACGCCGCCGGTGATGTTGGTGAAGCTGTCGGACTGCGGCACCTTTGAGACGAGGTTGATCGTTCCACCGACGCTACCTGATCCGCCGAACACGGAATTGGCACCGTTGTAGACTTCAATCTGCTGAAGGTTGAAAGGATCGGTTCGGCTGTACTGAGCGCTGTCTCGGACTCCGTCGATCGTGATGTCGTTATTTGCGGAATAGCCGCGCAGGTTGATCGAATCGCCATAACCCCCGCCGCCTTCTCCCGCGCCGAAGGTAATACCCGGCAGCGTCGTCAGTGCGTCGCGAAGCGTGAGCAGGTTCTGTTTTTTGATTTGCTCCGCCGAAAGGACCGTGATCGTCTGCGGCGTGTCGAGCAGCTCACTCGTCATCTTGGGCGATTCGAGTCGCGGCTGCTGCGGGCGGGAGCCCTTCACCACGATCTCGGGTCGCTCCCTGTTCTCGACATCGCTCTGGGCAGCGGCCGACGGGTCCGCGAGCGCTGGGGACGACAGGAAGCCAACGCAGCTCAATGCCAAGAAGAACGGCGCGCGACCTCCGTCCGACCCGAAATCGCTCATTAAACTCCCCTTCGTCCGGTTCATTCCGGGTCCGTGCAGGGGCGCTATTGCAATTCATTCGCAGGAGATCAACCATTTTGCGAACGGTTCGCAAAAAGATCAGCTGGTAAGTTCCTCAGCCCGTGCCTTGATGCGCTTGAGGTCGCGCACGAACAGCGCGCGCTCCTCGCGACGACGGTCTTCCTCAGGAATGCGGAGGAGGAAACTGGGGTGGACGGTGATCCAGCATTCGCTGCCGTCGGGAAGGCTGAGGGGTGAGCCGCGATTCTTCCCGATGGCCATCGCCTTCCCGAACAGGCTTTGAGCGGCGGTGGCGCCGAGCGCGACGGTGACAGGCGGTCTCAGTAATTCGCGCTCATGGTCGATCCACCAGCGGCAGGCTTCGATCTCTCCTGAGTTCGGCTTGCTATGGATCCGCTTTTTGCCGCGGGGGACGAACTTGAAGTGCTTCACGGCATTGGTGACGTATACGGTCGACCGGTCGATCTCCGCCTTTTCGAGGGCGGCGTCGAATAGCTGGCCAGCTGGCCCGACGAACGGACGCCCCGCCAGATCCTCCTGGTCGCCTGGCTGCTCGCCAACGAACATGATCGCGGCATCGAGCGGCCCCTCTCCGAAGACCGTCTGTGTCGCATGCTTGTAAAGGTCGCAGCGGGTGCACTTCCGCGCATCCTCGAGCAGCGCTTCCCAGGAGGCACGCAGGTTGCCACCCGGCTCGATGCGGCGTTTTGCTTCGAGTGCGTTCCCCGGTCCTTCTTTCGCGGCGGCTCGGTCGATCATCTCCAGTTCCCGGTTTCGCGCACCGGCGATCAAAGGTTGAACGAGCGAAGTCTCCGGCATGTTGCGCCAATATTTCTTCGGCATCTCCTTGAGCATCGCGCCGACCTTCAGCCGAGCCGGGTTGAAGATGCTCGCATAGTAAGTGCGCCAGGTCTCTTCGAGCGGATCCCCGGACGGCGCATCCGCTCGAGTGGCTCCCGGCCCTTCGCTGAGCTTCGCTCCATCCCAATGGATCGACAGCTCCGGCGTCAGGATCGACCAGCGCATGTTGGTGAAACGATTGACGAAAAAGCTCGCGGCCTTGCGAACGATGTGATGCTCAGGCTCGAAGAAGGCGACGAAGTGATCGTCGATCTCACGGAAGCGGACGAAGGCGTGCATCTTGTGCACATCGCGACGCACGCCCTTCGCGAGGTCCTGCAAGCGGCGCACGAGCGGATCGGCTTCGTCGTCGAGCGACTGGCGGTTGGCCTTCAGCCGCACCAACATCGCGTAGAGCAAAGCGAACCGTTCCGGGTCCGAGTGGCAAACCACATCGCGGGCCAAAGTGACGAATGCGCGCGGAACGGGAAAGCTTGCGGCGGCCCGTTGCTGAGTGTCGAATCCGAACAGGTCCGGTTCGCCTCCCTCGACCTGCCAAACCACCGCGCTCGCCGGAACGCCCGCTTCGGCGAGATCGCGGGCGGCGTCGCGCCATCCCTCGAAGTCGTCCGGCTCGGACAGGGTCACCCGGTGCGCGTCGATCATTGGTCCTTCTGGCAGCATCTCAAGCGGAAACGGTTTTCATTTCAACGGAGTTGCGCCAAATACGGGCGATGCTCCCCGGTCGGTGTTTTGCATCATGATGAAGGCTGCGCCCTGGCCAGTGATGGCCTTGTTCATCCTGTCGCTGGCCGCAAATCTCTGGTTCGCAGGCGTGCCGGACTGGCGCTGGATCCCTGCGGCGCTTGCGGCCTGGTACTTCGCCGATCTGCTGTCCGGCTTAACGCACATGTACATGGATTATCGGCCCTGCACGCCCGGCATCGGGCTCGAGCGCATCTTCCATTACGCAGGTTCGCGCGAGAGCGAGGAATATCTCGCCATGCGTGACCGCGTGATGCCGCAGATCTCCCCGTTCGAACGGCTGGTCTATGATTTCAAGAATCATCATCCTCGGCCGGATGCGCTCGGTCGGCGCCCGTTCCTGGTGCAGATCGGCTCGACGATCCTCTTCGTCTCGCTGCCCTTTTCGGTACTGCTCAACCTGATGTGCCTTGCGGTTCCGGTTCCGGGCTGGCTGGTCGCAAGCGCCTTGGTGCTGATGGCGGGCGGAACGCTCGCCCAATATTTCCACGGGACGCTGCACCGGTCCGACAATCCGTGGATTGTTGATGCGATGCGCCGCGTCGGGCTGCTGATGACTCCTGAAGCTCACGCGCTGCACCACGCCACGCTACGCCAGGACTTCGCGACCAACACGGGCTGGTCGAACCCTCTGGTAAACACCGTTTTCCGCCTGGCGACCAATCGCGGCTGGCTCGACGAAGCCGGGCTGGAGCCGCGCTGAACCAGCGCCGAAGCGTCACGTAGCGAACAGCTCCAATTGCTTCTCCTTCGGGGCGACCAAAGTTCTCAAATCTTCTCGATCGGTCAGCACGGTGGGCTGCCAATCAGCGGTCGAGATGAACGGACGCACCTTCGTGATGGACAGCGTAAGCCGAGCGACATCGTCCAACCGCAATCGCCGCCATCGTCGAGACGACAAAATTCGGTCGACCGCTTTCGTGCCGAGCCCGGGCACGCGAAGCAGCGCCTCCTTCGGCGCCCGGTTCACATCGACAGGGAACCGATCTCGAAACTTCAGTGCCCACGCGAGCTTGGGGTCAATGTCCAGCGGCAACATGCCTTGCTCGTCCGTCGCGCTCTGCACTTCCTTGGGCGCGAAGCCGTAAAAGCGCATCAGCCAGTCCGACTGATAAAGCCGATGCTCGCGCATCAGTGGCGGCCGCTGCAGCGGAAGCACCGCGCTCGCATCCGGGATCGGGCTGAACGCGGAATAATAAACACGCCGAAGATCGAAGCGATCGTAGAGCGCACTCGCCTTGCCGACGATGTCCACATCGCTCGCGGCATCAGCGCCAACGATCATTTGCGTTGACTGACCGGCAGGCGCGAATTTGGGTGCTGACTTGAAGCGCTTCGCGGCATCGCCTGCGTCGACGATCGCGCTCTTCATGCCGCGCATGGCGCCTTCAATCTGGCGGACATCCTTTTCAGGCGCGAGCCGCGTCAGCCCTGTTTCGGTCGGAAGCTCGACGTTGATCGATACGCGATCGGCGTAGAGCCCGGCCTTTTGCACCAGCTCCGGGTCGGCATCAGGGATCGTCTTCAAGTGGATGTAGCCGCGGAAATCATGATCTTCGCGCAAACTGCGCGCGACCTCGACGATCTGCTCCATTGTGTAGTTCGACGAGCGGATGATTCCCGAAGAGAGAAACAGCCCCTCGATGTAATTGCGCTTGTAGAAAGCCAGCGTCAGCCGAACGACCTCCTCCGCAGTAAACCGCGCGCGTCGCACGTTCGAGCTCTTGCGGTTGATGCAATAAGCGCAGTCGAAGATGCAGCTGTTAGTCAGCAGGATCTTCAGGAGGGAGATGCACCGGCCATCAGGGGCGTATGCGTGGCAGATGCCCATGCCCTCGCTCGACCCCACGCCCTTGCCGCCCCGGCTGTCGCGTTTCGACGTTCCTGACGACGCGCAAGACGCGTCATATTTCGCCGCGTCGGCGAGAATTGCGAGCTTTGCCTGAAGGTCTAGCTGAGCCACTTGTTCTATTTATGTTCTTAATAATCTCGTGTCGAGTCAACAATTTGGCCTTTTCGGAACGTGCGACTGGCCACAGCCGTTTTCCTCCAAACAGATGGAGATCGACATGCCTGACGACCGCGAGATCGAAGAACAATTCTGGGGAGCGCTCGAGGACAGCCCGTTCGTCATGCTCGGACTGGACCAGGCTCGCGGCAGCGCGATGCAGCCGATGACCGCGCGCTTCGAAGATGCCGACCGGGGCTCGGGCTACGTATGGTTCTTCACCGCGAAGGATCATGACCTGACCAAGGCATTGGGTCAGGACAATCGAGCGATCGCGAGCTTCGCCAGCAAGGGCCACGACGTGTTCGCGAGCCTGCGCGGGCGCCTCGTGCTCGACAACGATCCGGTCACCATCGATCGCCTTTGGAATGCGATCGTCGCTGAATGGTATGAAGGCAAGGACGACCCGAAAATGGCGCTGCTTCGTTTCGAGATCGATGATGCCAAGATCTGGCTGAGCGACATCGGCGGCTTCCTGAAACCAGCCGTCAACAAGCTCTTCGGACGCAAGCCCGAAGCCGGTATGAAGGACAAGGTCGCGGAGGTCAGTTACTGACCTACATTACCGTGCTTGCGAGCTAGCGCGGCGCTGCTATCGCCGGGCGCATGAAAAACGCGCTCCTTCGCACCGCCGCCTCGCTCCTTCCGCTGATCGCCGTCGCCGCTGCGCAGCCCAACGCTGCGCCGGTGACGCCGATGACTCCGGACGTCGTCGCCAAGTACGACCCGATCCTTCCGGAGGCCGATTACATCAAGCGCACGGCGATGGTGCCGATGCGCGACGGCACGAAGCTGTACACCGTGATCGTGATGAAGAAGGGCACAACGAACGGTCCGATCCTTCTGTCGCGCACGCCGTACGACGCGAAGAGCAGCATGAACCGGGAGACGAGCCAATCCGTCGTCGACATGCTCCCGATCATGTACAAGGAGTTCGTCAACGACGGCTACATCATCGTCCAGCAGGACATCCGCGGAATGCACAATTCCGAGGGCCAGTTCGTCATGAACCGGCCGATCGTGGGACCGCTCAACAATACCGGCATCGACGAGAGCACCGACGCCTACGACGCGATCGATTGGCTGGTGAAGAACGTGCCGGAGTCTAACGGCAAGGTAGGTACGATTGGCTCGTCCTATCTCGGCTTCCTGACGCTGACCTCCGAGATCAATCCCCATCCGGCGCTTAAGGCCGCGGTTCCGCAGAGCCCGATGGTCGACGGCTGGATGGGCGACGACTGGTTCCACAACGGCGCATTCCGCACCGGCAGCCTGGACTTCGCGGTGTCGCAGAGCACCGCGAAGGCAGAAGGCGCCAGCATCGCGACCCCGCCCGGCGATGATTATACACGGTACCTCGAAGCCGGATCGATGGCTGACTTGGCTCGCCACCTCCGCATCGAGAACTATCCGTTCGTGCAGAAGCTGTTTCAGAACCCCGCCTACACCGAATTCTGGTCGGGTCAGGCCGTGGACAAGTGGCTCGCCGCTCGTCCGCTGACGGTGCCGACATTGATCGAGGTGGGCCAGTGGGACCAGGAGGACAGCTACGGCGGGCCCGCAGTCTACAAGGCGCTGAAGGCAAAGTACGAAGGCACCGGCCTGTTGCACCTCGCCATCGGACCATGGCGACACTCCGGCGCCAACCACTACGGCTACGATCTCGGCGACATCATCTTCACCGGCGACACGGCGCAGGAATGGCGCGCGAAATATGTGAAGCCCTTCTTTGATCACTATTTGAAGGGCGCGCCTGACCCGCACACGCCGAATGCGCTGACCTACGCGACCGGCATCAACGAGTGGCAGGCGAGTCCGGCGTGGCCGATGGGCACGCCGACGCCACTCTACATCAGCGCCAACGGCACGGCCGGCTTCGAGCGCCCTGCATCCGCGGGCTACGACCAGTACGTCTCAGATCCGTCCAAGCCTGTGCCCTATCTCCCGCGTCCGATCACCGGCGCGAACTGGAAGACCTGGCTCGTTACCGACCAGCGCTTCGTCAGCGATCGACCGGACGTCATCAGCTACACGACCGCTCCGCTGACCAAAGCCGTGCACATCATGGGCGCGCCGCAGGTCGACCTGTTCGCCGCGACGAGCGGCACCGACAGCGACTGGGTTGTGAAGCTCATCGACGTCTATCCGAACGAAACGCCGGAGGGTCCGGGCCAAGGCTCGAAGAAGGACATGTCGGGCTTCGAGCTGCCGATCGGCATCGAGATCTTCCGTGGACGCTACGTCGACAGCTTCGCCAAGCCGCGCGCGCTCCGCGCTGGCAAGGTCGAGCATTACCGCTGGGGACTGCCGAACGTGAACCACGTGTTCCTGCCCGGCCACAAGATCATGGTGCAGGTGCAGTCGAGCTTGTTCCCGGTCTACGATCGCAATCCGCAGACGTTCGTTCCGAACATCTTCTATGCGCGCCCGGGCGACTATCGGAAGGCGACGCAGAGCGTCTATCACGGCGGCTCAACGGCGACCGCGGTCTACCTTCCCATCGTGTCTAACTAGGGACTGCTTCCCCGATCTTGCGCTTGATGTGCTCGGTCGGGGGACGATGGATCGAACGGTAGCGCGCCTCGGTGATCGAATAGAGGCCGAACACCGCGAGGCCTAAGGCGACCGGAACCTGCAGTGGTCCGCGCAGCGCATCCAGTGCTTGCTCAAGGCCGCCTGCGGCAGCTGCGCTATGATGCAGCGCGGCGCGTGCAAGCAGCCATCCGACGGTCAGGAAGATAATCCCGCGCGCCGCGAAGCCGATGCGTCCAAACCATTTGGCGAAGGGCTGCCGTCCGCGATCGTTGAGATGCCTCAGGAAGGAACAGCTGCCCGCCTTGTAGAGCTGTACCAGCCCCGCACCCGCCAGCACGGCAGCAGCGATTCCAAGCACCAACGCGCCCGCCGGCAAGTGCAAAGCCTGGGCCGCATGCTCGTGGGCATCGCCGGCATCGTCGCGTCCGCCGAGCATGACTCGCACAGCCTTGTAGGCGAGGAACGAATAGATGATCCCGCTACCCGCGGCGACCGCCCGCCTCCGCCATGCCTTCGGGTGATGACGCCCGCTCTCCATGCCGAAGACCGCGTCAGTGAGACGCCACAGTCCGTACCCGGCCATGCCGGCCACGACGAAAATCATCAGCCCACGCCCGAAGCCGTGCCCGACATATTCCATCGCGCCGCTGAGATCCTCGGTACGGCCCGTCGCGATCACCAGCCAGGCGATGACGATGTAAAGCAGCCCGCGCGTGACGAAGCCGAACCGCGCCCACCACTGAAACTTGCTCTGACCCGCCAGATCGTCTGTCACGCTCAGGACAACGCGGCGGCTTGCTCCTTGGGTCCAGTCGTCATTCGCTTGCCGACGACGACCTTGAATGCGGAGAATGCGACGAAACCGACCGCCGCGCTTCCAGCGTGAATTAGCCAGAAGGTCGTTGTCGGCAAGCTCGAGTAAAGGCCTCCGACCCAGCCGACCATCGCGTTCGCCAGAAAGAAGGCGAGATAGTAGAGGCCAATCACGGTGGCGTTGATTTGCCGAGGCGCGATCTTCGAGAAGAGAGCGAGGCTGACCGGCAAGATGTGCGCAAAGCCGATGCTGTTCATTAGTTCGAACAGCATCGGCCAGAACAGGCTGATCTTTCCGCCATGCGGCTGGGTCAGTGCGGCCATGAACAGGCACAAAGCGCCCGCGACAGTGAACAGGCTGCCGATGATCATCTTCGTGATCTCGTCAGGCTCGGTCCACCGCGTGCTCCACCATTTCCAAAAGCCGGCAACCGCAAGCAGCATCGAAAAGCTGACCGCGGCGTCGACCGTGATCAGCCAGCTGCTCGTGTTGTTGAGCAGAGTCAGATCGAACTGCTGATCGCCCCAGGTGAGGTAAGCGTTGAAGATCTGCTGGTTCGTCAGCATCGCCACCGCCAGCATCGGGATCAGGACGATCAAATATGTGACGCATAGCCAGTCTTCGCGGCTGAGCTTTTCGCACAGTTGGCGTTCGCCCCTGGGTGCTCGGTCGTCAGGCGGGAGCCACCTGCGGCCGCTCAGGTAGATGATCAGGCCGAGCACCATCACAATCCCGGCGCAGCCGAAGCCGTAATGCCAGCCGACCTTTTGGCCGAGCGTCCCGGAGATAAGCGGGGCGATGATCACGCTGACGTTGATGAAAATGTAGAAGATCTGGAACGCCATGGCGCGGCGAAGATCGTTCGGTCCGTAGAGCGCACCGACCTGGCTTGCGATGTTGCCCTTGAAGGCACCCACACCAAGCAGCAGCGCGACGAGCGCGAAGACAAATGCGGATTCGATCGCCATGAGGAAATGGCCGAGCGCCATCAGCAGACCGCCGAGGATCAGCGTGCGCGTGCGCCCAAGCACTCCGTCCGCGAGCATCCCGCCAAAGATTGGCGTGAAATAGACCAGCGCCGTGTAGGTCCCGAAGATCGCCGATGCGAGCGGCTGGCCCGAGATGCCGCCATAGACGTGGGTCTGAAGCCACTGGAGCCCGACGACCTTTTCCATCCGCCCAGGCACGAGCAGGTAATTGACCATGTAGAGCACCAGCAGCGTCTGCATGGAGTAATAAGAAAAGCGCTCGCAGCCCTCCGTGAACCCTAGGTAGCCCAAGCCCTTAGGATGTCCGAGGAAGGCGCGATCGTGTCGATCGACCTGTTCGAAATCGGGCGTCGCGTCTGCGACGGTCATGACTTACCGAGCAATATTCGAAAGAGCCTTATTGTTCCGGAGCAGCGCCCTGCTGCGACGCTTCTTGGCTCTCGCGGCGGGCCTGCCTGATTTCTTGCGTCAGGCAGCCGGTGTATCCACCGGGACCGACGGCCGAGCAGCTCTGGATGCCCGTATTGCCGGCACTCATGAGCTGACGCGACTTGTTAGCCCATGCCTGGCGTTGCTGGCGGGTCCCGCTCTCGCGCAGCGTTTCCGGAATGCGATATCGTTGGTTCTCAGGCCGGCGCGTACAAACGTAGATCGCGCTGTCCGTCGACCGAGGGCATGGGTCGTTACCATAGACGATGACTTCGTTGTTTCCCGCGTCCTGCGCGGCCGCCGGGGTCGGAAGCGCCGCGAATTCGCCAACCGCCACGGCGGCAACGGCGAGGGTGATCATCAACTTCGTCATGTCCAACTGCCTTTCAACGCTTCAGCGGGCGACCCAGCCTGTAGTTCCTCATACGCGTTTGGAAAGTTCGATTGCCACCCTGCAGCCAGCACGGATGGCCGCGGTCAATAGGGGATAACCCACCGCGTTCGCCGCACCAGCCTCGCGAGCGGTGTCGCGATGCTCGACTTCCTCGGCGCGAAACTCGGCAATATCGGCCGCAAGCTCCGGATCTTCGTCGGCCAATTGCTCGAGCTGCCGCCCGTAATGCTTGTCGATTTCGGTCTCGACCGCGTCGGTGCAGGCCAGTGCCGCCTGCTCCGACATCAGCGCCGTGGCTGCTCCGAGCGCGAAGCCGGCGACATTCCATAGCGGCTGAAGCGCGGTCGGCCGCCCGCGGCGCTCGGCCATTAGATGATTGAACCGCTTGAGGTGGCGCTCTTCCTGTGCCGCCATGCGCGCGATCAGCTTGGCCTCGGCGCAGTTCGGGCGGAGCACGGCAAGCTGGCCCGCATAGATGCGCGTCGCACCATATTCGCCGGCCTGGTTGACCCGAAGCATCGACTCCCGGTCGGCCCGCCGATCGCCCGGGCGCCACGTCACCGGCGAGCGCTCCGCAGGCTGAGGATCAGGATCGCGGCTGCGCCTCCGAGCGACAGGATGGCGTTCCAGCCTGCCATCGAGATACCGAGGAACCGGAACTGGACTTCGTCACAGCGGACCAGCGGCGCGTGTGTGATCGCCTTGAGCATCTCCGCGGGGCTCAGGCCCCTGGCGAGCGCCGTGCATTGCGTCAGCCCTTGGAAGATCTTTGCTTCAACCCCCGCATGATAGACGCCGATCGCTCCTGAAACGGCGATCGCGAGAGCAGCAAGGAGCGTCAGCGTGCGCGAGCGACTACTATCCGCCGGAGCGGTGAACGAAAGCGATGCGAGCACGATCGCAACCGCGTGCGGATAGCGCTGCCAGTAGCACATCTCACACGGGTGGAGGCCGCCGAAATATTGCGAGCCCAGCGCTCCACCCAGCAGAGCGACTGGCAACAATAGAGCGATCAGCCGGGCGATTGCGGGCGCGGACATCCGCGGCGCGCTGCGCTGCACTGCAACCGCTTCGGTCATGAGCCTCCTAGCGCGACTTCTTGGGCGCCGCGCCAGACGCGATGGCCGTCGGGCCGGTCAGACGCTTCAACGTATTCAGCGCATAGTAGAGCTGAAAGTCCTTGATGCCCTTCTTCTCGAGATCAGCAGGCTTAGCCGAGAAGCGCGGATCCGGGGTGTCGTCGCCTTCGAGCAGCTTGTCCTCAACCTTTGCCTGGGCAAGCAGGTGGCGGCGGAGATCGGCCTCACGCACGACCTTCCGGTCCTTGTAATCCTCGTCCGTCAGCTGCGGAACGGCGATATCGGGGTCTATTCCGCCCGCCTGCACCGAGCGGCCGGACGGCGTGTAGTAACGCGCCGTCGTCAGCCTGAGCGCGCTCTCCGGTCCGGTCTGAACTACCGTCTGGACGGAGCCCTTGCCGAAGCTCTTTTCGCCCATGATCAGCGCACGGCGGTGATCCTGAAGCGCGCCGGCCACGATTTCGGACGCGGATGCGGTGCCGGCGTCGACTAGCACGACCACCGGAAGCCCGTGGGCCATGTCTCCCGGCCGCGCATAATAGCGCTCGATATCGTCCTTATCGCGACCGCGCTGCGAGACGATCTCTCCCCCCTCGAGGAACGCATCGCTCACATCGACCGCCTGATCGAGCAGGCCGCCCGGGTTCGAGCGCAGATCGATCACGTAACCGAGCGGATGACCACCCGTAGCCTTGTCGATCGCCACCAGCGCGGCCTTCGTCTGGTCGGCCACGTTGCCCGAGAAGGTGTTGATGTTGATGATGCCGATCCCGTCCTTGATCTCCCACTTCACCGGGCGCAGCTCGATCCGCTCGCGGGTCATGGAGACGTCGAACGGCTTGTCGCGACCGGGACGGACGATGGTGAGCTTGATCTGCGTGCCAGGGTCGCCGCGCATCTTGGTCACGGCTTCGTCGAGGTTCAGTCCGTAGACCAGCTCGCCGTTGATGTGCGTGATGTAGTCGCCTGCCTTGATACCGGCCTTCCACGCCGGCGTGTCCTCAGTCGGAGCAACGACCTTCACTGCACCGTCTTCGACAGAAACCGTCAGGCCGAGGCCACCATAGTTGCCGTCCGTTGTCGCCTTCAGTTGATCGAAGTCCGAGGCCTCGACATAGGATGAGTGCGGATCGAGTGAGGCGAGCATGCCGTCGATCGCGCCCTTGATCAGCGTCTTGTCGTCAACCTTGTCGACGTAATTCGCCTTGACGCGCTCGTAGACGCTCATGAACTTCTCGAGCTCCTGGTAATTCGTCGTGTCGGCGGCGGCGAACGACGTCGTCGCCACTGGAACCAGGGCGAGCGCTCCGACGAGCGCGAGCGGCGGAAGCAGTTTCGCATTGAATTTCATAACAGTCGCGTCCTGTAGCGGCGGCTTGCCTTTATACCCATAGATTTAGCCGCCTTTGAGGGGCTTTGACAGGTTTTGAGATGAACCTGCGATGAGAGCAGGCGAGATTCGACGCCCAAATTGGGACAATTCGACCTGCAGCGGGCCGAGCGCCCGGCCAATCGGCTGCCCGAGCTGTACCTTATCTCCGCTCTTGAGATCGGAGGTCACATTGACCAGGAGGCTCATCCAGCCGCCGCCATGATCGATGATCAGGATCCCGTCATAGTCGCGATAAGGCCCGGCAAAGCGGACGGTCCCTGCCGCCGGAGCCGCGACCGGCGCGCCTCGGAAGCTGCCAAGCGTAATACCCCGAGATTGCACGCCGCTTTCGCTGACCGTTGCAAGACCTTCCGTGACAGGCGCCGCGACCGGGAGCTCGTAGGCGAATGGGGGCCGTGAAGCGGGCCCCTCGCCCGTAACCGGGCGTGCTGGCGCCGCGTCGATTGCCGACAACTGAGCGGCCACCGAAGCAGCGGCGAGGTTGCTTCCTTCGGCACCGCGCAAGCTCTCGACATCTTCCGACGCAGCGATGGCGACGTCGCTTGCACTGAGCGCCTGCGTTCCCGTTCGGGCCGCCAGGGCCATGGCCTTCTTCTCGAGTTCCGCAAACTGCTCACGCCGTTCGACGAGATTTTGCCGACTGGCGATCATCTCCGCGCGAGCCTGCGCGGAGGCCTGCTCAAGCCGCCGCCCCTTCTCCAGCTCAGTCGACAGCTTCGCAGTTCGCGCGCGGATTACCGGCAGCGTTGAATCGAGCAGGATCCTGACCTTCACCAACTCGTCGGCACTTTCGTGGTCGGCGATCACGAGCAATGGCGGCCGGCGCCCCATGACGGCGAGGCCCGCGAGCAATGAAGAAACGGGCCGCTGCTCGTCCGCAAGTTGCCGGCGGTGAGCAGCGACATAGGCCGATGCCAGCCGCAACTGCACGTCTGCGGCAGTGATGCGAGCCTCTGCTGCCTCGAGCACTTGCGCCGACGCGGCCTGTTCGGCGCGAAGCTTTTGAAGGTCGCCCTGGGCGGCGGTGGCCGCCTTTTCGAGCTTTGCAGCTTGTGCTTCGGCCGCGGCCTGCTCGGCACGCGCCTGTCGCAACTGCTGATCCAGCGGGAGCACTCCCGGTTCAACGGGCGCGCCAGCTGCCATCAGCAACGGCAGAAGCAGCAAAGTTGCGGCGCGGTGCATGCCTAACCGTCGCGGTGATGTTGCGGCGCGGTGCATGCCTAACCTTCGCGGTGATAGGGATGGTTCGCAAGGATCGATGTCGCGCGGAAGAGCTGCTCAGCAAGCATCGCGCGCACGAGGAGGTGCGGCCATGTCGCCTCGCCGAAGGACAGCAGAAGGTCCGCCGCGCTGCGCAGCTCCTCCTCGTGCCCGTCTGCGGCACCGATCAAAAAGCGCGCCTCACGTCTGCCACTATCGCGCCAGCCTTCGAGCTTCTTCGCTAGCCCCTTCGAGGACAGGGGTTTCCCCCGCTCGTCGAGCGCAATGGTAACACTATCGGCAGGGAGCGGAGGCGTCTTACCACCTTTCTCCGGCAGCTCCGTAACCTTCGTCGGCCAGGCGATACGCTTCATATAACGTTCGACCAGCTCGGCCTCCGGAGAGCGGCCGATCTTCCCGCGCGCAACGATGTGGAGAAGCACTACTGTGCGGTGAGAGCGGGGCGGAACGGCCAAGTGAAGACCGTCCGGAAGCCGTCGTAGATCGTCCGAGCCGCCTCGGCGATCGTCTGCGGACGATTACTTCCGCCACGAGCGAAGATCGCCACGGCCACCCGGCGTCCGTCCGGCAGCGTGATGAAGCCGACGTCATCGGTCAGGCCGTTCAAGGTCCCGGTCTTGTGCTCGACCGGCGTGCCCATGGGCAGAAGTGCCTTCATTCGATTCTTGCCCGTCTGACACTGAGCCATAAGCCGAAGCAGGTAGTCACGGCTCTGCGGCTTGATCAGCTCCGCCTTGTAGATGCGCTTCAGCAGATCGACCATCGCGACCGGCGTGCTTGAATCCCTTTGGTCCCAAAGGTCGCGGCGATCGCTGAGCAACTGAGCGATGGTCCGATCCACCCGGAGACCGGTCACACCGTTGTCGGAGAGCCAGTCGTGCAGCGCCCGCGGGCCACCGAGGTCGCGCAGCAACTTGTCGGTCGCGATATTGTCGCTGTGGATCAGCATGCGAGCCATCAGGCTACGTGCCGAAGCGCCACTAATCGTATCGTCGAGCGAGCGCCGGCCATGCTCGACCTGCGAGAGGTAGAGCGCCGCGACCGCAACCTTGACCGTGCTGGCCATCGGGAAGGGCGTGCTTCCCTTGATGCTGACCATTTCGCCCGTGTTGAGGTCGAGAGCGGCGATGCCGACGTCAGCAGACTTGCCGGCGACGAGATAACTCAGCTGCTGCTCAAGTTCAGTTAGGCTGGCTGAAGACGCGCCTGCAGCTGCCGCGGGCTGCGCGGCAAACAGCAATAGCCCCAGTACTGCGACAAACCGCCTCATCATCAAGTGGATTGCCCTCACCCGCGTGCAGCAGCGACGCCCGAATCATCGCCAAACGCCCACATACGTTCCAAATTGTAAAAACTTCTCACTTCGGGACGGAAAATATGCACGATTACGTCGTCCGCGTCGAGAAGCACCCAATCGGCGGCCGGCAGGCCCTCGATCCGGACGTTGCGTCCGAACTGCTCCTTGATCTTGTCGGCGAGCTTCGTCGCCATCGATGCCACCTGCCGCGTCGAGCGGCCGGAGGCGATCACCATGTGATCGGCGATGTTCGACTTTCCGGCGAGAGGGATGGACACAACCTCCTGCGCTTGGTCGTCGTCGAGCGATTGAAGCACGAGACGGTGGAGGTCTTCGACGTCATTGGAGTTGCTTCCGGCTTTGCCGGCGGCGGTCTCATCGGGACGTTCGGTCAAGGGGTCTCCTAGAGGACATTGGCGAACCGAAACGAGTAGAACGCTCGGGATGAGCATTCGTTCGCAGGTGCCAGTTGGGGTGTTGCGCGCGAATGGCGGTAGCGGACGTCGGATCGGGCGGCAGGCGAAGGAAAAGGATCGCCGGTGCACTCCAGTCCGTCCAGTGACTCGCCTGGCTGGAAGGATGGACGAACCTCCGCAACCAGCCCATCGCGCGTGCCGCGTGGGCAGCTGGATCATAACCGGGCCTGCGAATCACCGCAATTGGGAGTTCGCGGGCTAAGCCCCTCCAATCGCGCCAGAGGTGAAAATTCGGCAGAGTGTCGCTTCCGAGCAACCAAATGAAACGATGCTCAGGGAAACGGCGCTTCAGTTTCCTCACGGTATCGATGGTGAAACGCGTACCCTCGTGATGTTCGAAGTCTGTAGCGAAAATCGGCGCGCGGCACGCCATTCGCTGCGCCGATGCGAAACGGGCCTCAAACGGCGCCATGTCCTTGGCGCCTTCCTTCAAAGGATTGCCTGGTGACACGATCCACCAGACTTCATCCAACCCAAGCGCCCGCATGGCCTGAAGGCTGATGTGCCGGTGCCCGCGATGAGCCGGGTTGAACGAACCGCCGAGGAGGCCGATGCGCGCCATGAACAGCAGCTAGCATGCGTTGTTGAGGCCGCCTAATAGAGCGGCAGGGGTAAAGTGGATGGGCAATCTCGAAGCACTCGGAGACGCGGTAGCGGGCGGCCTGGTCGGCCGGGCGGTCGAGCCCAAGGCCGGCGAAGGGTTGGACGGCCATACCCATGAGGCCAATTGCCTGAACTGCGGGGCGCCGCTCGATGGACCCTTCTGCCATGAATGCGGCCAGCACGCGCATGTCCACCGCACTTTATCGGCCTTCTTCCACGACTTCGCGCACGGCGTGCTTCATTTCGAAGGCAAGATCTGGCGGACGCTGCCGCTGCTCGCCTGGAAGCCCGGAGAGCTGACGCGGCGATATATCGACGGGCAGCGTGCCCGCTTCGTCTCACCGATCGCGCTTTTCCTTTTCTCGGTCTTCCTGATGTTCGGGGTGCTGAGCCTGACCGGCAATGCGAACCCCCACATTGGGTCCAACAACGATCTGGCCGAAGCCGAAAGAGCCACGGTCAAGGAGATCGCAAGGCTTCAGAAGAAGCGTGCCGACCCCGCGACCGAACAGGCTGATCTCAAGGAAATCGATGAGGACATTCAAAGCGAGAAGAACGACCTCGCTCTGATCGAGGATCTTCAGAAGCGCGGCGTCACCGAGGCCACCTTCAAGCAGTCGACGGAGCACTTCACCAGCAGCGTTCCACTGATCGAGGAGGCCTATCACAAAGCGAAGAAGAACCCAGACCTGTTACTCTACAAGCTTAAGAGCAACAGCTACAAATGGAGCTGGGCGGTCATCCCTCTGTCGGTACCGTTCGTTTGGCTGCTCTTCCCGTTCAGCCGGCGCTACCGGCTCTACGACCATACGGTCTTCGTCACTTACTCGCTCAGTTTCATGACGATTTTGGTGTCGGTGGGCACCTTATTGGCGGTGGCAGGAGTCAACGCGATCGCGCCGCTTTTCCTCTTCATCCCGCCGATCCACATGTATCGCCAGCTGCGCGGCGCCTACAATTGCACGAGGTGGGGGGCGCTGTGGCGCACCACCGTCCTCGTCTTCGTCGCGGTGATCGTCCTCTGCGCGTTCATCCTGATGATGGGCGCGCTCGGGATCTTCGACTAGGCGCCAGCCGCGGCAGGGCCGCCGATCGTACCGGCCTTCGGACGCTTCGCCTTCGGGATCGACGAGCCTGCCGAAGGAATGGCCGGGCCCTTGGTGCCGCCACGGTCGATCGTCTCGCCCGCGAGCACCTTCTTGATCTCGTCGCCCGAGAGCGTCTCATATTCGAGCAGCGCCTGGGCCAGTTTCTCGAGTTGCTCGCGATGCTCGTCGAGGAGGTGCTTCGCGCGGGAGTAGCCGTCCTCAACGACCTTGCGGATCTCGTTGTCGATCGCCTGAGCGGTCTCGTTCGACATCTGGCGCGACCGATTCACCGAGTAGCCCAGGAACACTTCCTCTTCGGGCTCCGCGTACTGAAGAGGGCCGAGCGCATCCGACATGCCCCAACGTGTGACCATGTCGCGCGCAAGCTGCGTGGCATACTGGATGTCCGACGATGCACCCGACGACACCTTGTCGTAGCCGAAGATCACTTCCTCGGCGACGCGGCCGCCCATGGCGACGGCAAGGTTCGCGTACATCTTGTCGCGGTGATAGCTGTAGCTGTCCCGCTCCGGCAGACGCATGACCATGCCGAGCGCGCGCCCGCGCGGGATGATCGTGGCCTTGTGGATTGGATCGGACGCGGGCTCATGCAGCGCGACGACGGCGTGACCGGCCTCGTGATAGGCCGTCATGCGCTTTTCGTCCTCGGTCATCACCATGGACTTGCGCTCGGTGCCCATCAGCACCTTGTCCTTGGCCTCCTCGAACTCCTGCATCGCGACGAGCCGCTTGCCCTTGCGCGCAGCAAGGAGTGCCGCCTCGTTAACGAGGTTTGCCAGGTCGGCGCCTGAGAAGCCGGGCGTGCCGCGCGCGATGACGCGAGCGTCGACGTCCGGAGCCAACGGAACCTTCTTCATGTGGACGCTGAGAATCTGCTCGCGGCCGTCGATATCGGGACGGGGCACGACGACCTGACGGTCGAAGCGGCCCGGGCGCAGCAGCGCCGGATCGAGCACGTCCGGACGGTTGGTCGCGGCGATGATGATGATGCCTTCGTTGGCTTCGAAGCCGTCCATCTCGACCAGCAGCTGGTTGAGGGTCTGCTCGCGCTCGTCGTTGCCGTTGCCGAGGCCTGCACCGCGGTGGCGGCCGACCGCGTCGATTTCATCGATGAAGACGATGCAAGGTGCCGACTTTTTGGCCTGGTCGAACATGTCGCGGACGCGGCTGGCGCCGACGCCGACGAACATCTCAACGAAGTCCGAGCCGGAGATAGTAAAGAATGGAACGCCCGCCTCACCCGCGATGGCGCGGGCGAGAAGCGTCTTACCTGTACCCGGAGGACCAACGAGCAGCGCACCCTTCGGGATCTTGCCGCCCAGGCGCGCGAACTTGCCCGGGTCCTTGAGGTACTCGACAATCTCCTGAAGCTCTTCGCGAGCCTCGTCGATGCCAGCGACGTCCGCGAAGGTCACGCGGCCCTGCTTTTCTGTGAGCATGCGCGCGCGGCTCTTGCCGAAGCCCATCGCGCCGGAGCCGGCGTTCTTCTGCATCTGACGCATCACGAAGAAGCTGATGCCGAGGATGAGCAGGAAAGGCAGCGAGTTGTAGAGCATGTACAGCCAGATGCTGGTGCCTTCATCGCCCTTCGCCTGGACCGCGACGCCCTTCGAAATCAGAAGGTCCGTGACCTTAGCGTCAGCCGGAGCCGTGGTGTGGAAGGTTTCACCCGTGGAAAGCTTGCCTGTGATCTGCGAATTGCTGCCCGCCGCATTGGCGATCGTGACCGCGCGGACATTGCCCTCGTTCACCTGCTTGACGAAGTCGGAGTAGGCGACCGAATTGCCGGTCTGCGAACGCGATCCGCCGTCGATCAACTGGACGAACAGGACGAGTGCGAACAGCACACCGACCCAGATCAGCAGGCTCTTCGTCCAGGGATTGCCAGGCTTCTTGTCTTTGTCGTTCATCTCTCGTCTTTCGGGGCCGCGGGTGTCCCACCCTCAATAGCTTGCGTCTAAAATAGGCTCATTGAGACTAATAACAATGCGAGCCTTGTAGCGAGGTGAACGCCTTCGTCCCGGAATTGGCCATCAGGCTCCCAGCGCTTGCTTCTCAGGATAGGGCGTCGAGTCATCCGCGCGGTCACGGAGGCCAAGGCGATTCCGAAGAGCAAACGCTAGAAATGCCCCCATCGGGATCAGCCAGAGCACACGCATCGAATACCGATCATGAGGCGTCGAAATCGCTCCGCAGACGAAAATGTCCGCTCCGATTCCCAACAGCAAGACTGCAAGGAAGAGTCTTAGGCTCTTGTCATTTTCTCGCCGGAGAAAGGTCCAGATCACCAAACCAAAACCGAGGAGCGTCGCTGCCAGTGAGGCGAATTCCGTCGCGCGGACGGGCATCGCGTGGCGGTAAGCGCGGCTGCTTTTGAACTCGTCAGCCGCGCGGCGCGGAAGCTTGCCGATCAGGTCGCCGTCGAAGCTATTGAATTCGCTCAACTGCCATTTTCCGGCTTGGTCGATGACCGATCCTGCGGTGCTGCGGATGACGTCGAGCGGCCGATCCGCGATTACTGCGAGTACGAAGCGTGGCTCCTCACCCGCAATGCGCCGGCGCTCGTCATTGCTGACCGTCGAGAAAATGCCCTCGTTTTTCGTCTCCCCCCACAACATCCCGTCGCTCGAATGCGAAAGGCGATCGAGGTGATTGCAAAGGGCGAAGCCGCTCCCCGGGCATGTTTCCTTCAGATATGCGGCGCCGGGACCATCGGCGATTATCCGCGCCATCAGGAAAGGTGGCCGGACGGGCGCATCGCCGCTGGCTGCTTTCACAGCGCCCGCAAATAGCAGCTCGCCAATTATGCCAACGCCAATAGCGCATGCAACTACGCCAATCGACCGAAGGTCGGGGATTCGCCAGAGCAGCCGAGCGCCAAGCAGAATCGCGACCACGATCAACAAGATCAGGATGTTCGAGCTATGCGTCAGCGCGCTCCAACAGAGCATACTGAACCAGAAGAACTTTTCGCTCGAACGAAGTGGCGGAGAATGCACGAGCAAGTGGGCCGCGGAAAGTATGCCGAGGCCGACGAATATGTCTGGCGTCAGATAGCCGGTGAAGAATGCGAGCGAACTTGCAACCGCTAGCAAGATCGTAAGCCCCAGAAACGGACGCAACGGATCACGATGGTTACGGATGCAGCGGCTGACCGTAAGATAGAGGCATAGCGAAGCAAGGATTGCTTGAATCATCGCCGCCAGGCGAAGTCCTGCTATGCGGTCCGCAATGTAGAGGAACGCCCCATAATAAATGGAGCGACCAGAAAGCGTCGCGGGACGGGCCTGGTCCTGCGGCTGAGTCGACGGAATTGCACCAGCCGGCCTCGCAGTGGGTTGGTAGCGATCGATAAAGCGATCGGTCCAGTCGGTGCTCACGCCGAAGATTTTGAACGCGGCCGCATCGGCACCGCGGACATAAGTCGTCGTATCTGAGAGGAAGAAGGGCGATCGATTGACTAACGTCGGCCAGAGTAGGAACAGCGCACCTAGCAGGACCACAGCCGCCTTCACGAACGGACTGCTCGAGGCGCGTGGCCTACCTGGCGAGACTGTCTCGGCCTTCACGCGCTTAACGCCCCCAAATCAGTCCCCGGTTCCTCAAGAACGCTTCGCGACAAGAAAGTGTCAATCGCCGATTGGTTTGCCGGCTCGAAAGCGGACATTAGCAAGCTGTCAGGGCCTGCGTGGAGGTGCTCTGCCGAAGCGCCATTCTTCGCCGCCCCGACATAGCACGCCACGGATTGAAGCTTGGCCTCCCCTGTCGAGCACCTGCATCAGCTGGCTGAGCTCTCGACCTCGTAGCTCGGCATCGCCTTCCGTCGCGAGGCGCCCAACGGCATTCTGCACAATACGGCGGCGAATCTCGGTCGGAGCTTCGGAAGGCCGGTAGACGATTTCCGCACCGCCATTCGTCACCGAATGTGCCCATTCCTGCCTAGCAGCCCAATCAAGCGCGGCTTCGGCATCTCCCAGATGAGCCGCGCTCGCCGCGATGGGATCCGCATCAAGCCATTGGGCTTCCGCCAAGGCGCGGCGCATGCGCACCCGTTCGAATTGCTCGTCTTCATTGCTCGGATCAGCGGCCGGATCCAAGCCGGCTGCGGAGCAGATTTCAGCAAGTTCTCGCCGTCGCCAGCCGAGTAATGGCCGAAGCAATGGAACGTCGCTGCCCGGAATGGTGGCCAGCGGCCGCATGCCGGCTAGACCGCGAACACCCGCGCCTCTGATCAGTCGCATCATCAGTGTTTCGGCTTGGTCGTCGAGGTGATGGGCGGTCACGAGGGCATCGAGCTGCCGTTCCTTCGCCCACTGCTCGAGCAGTCGATAGCGTTCCTCGCGGGCGCGCTGCTGGATGGCGGATTTGGGCTTGTCGTTCCACTCGGCGGTAAGGATGGCATGCGGGACACCGAGCCGTCGGGACAAGGCCCCCACATTTTCCGCTTCGGCGCGGCTTTCAGCCCTAAGCGCGTGATCGACCGTAGCTGCTTCGATCCGCCCCGGCCGAGCAGCAGCCGCAAGAAGCAGCAGCGCAACGCTGTCGGGTCCGCCTGAAACAGCAATACCGATGCGCGCATCGCGCGCGATCAGCGCGTCAATGTCGCGGGTGAAGCGCTCAACTTGTGCTGGGTCGGGAGCCATCCCGACCGCATTAGCACATTAGCTGCACCGCGCCTGAGCTTTGGCGTCCGTCTCGAGCTTCTTGAGGTCGGGGCGGATCTTGGCCCCGTAAACTGCATCCAGCTCCTGGTATGCCTTGCAGGCCTGACCCGGCTGGCCGAGCTTCATCAGCGCTTGCCCGAGATAAAGCAGGCTGTCGGGCGCGCGCTCTCCCGCCGGATTGTTGCGGTAGTTAGCGAGCAAAGCCTCGGCAGCAGCGCGCGAATCCCCCTTGTCGAGGAGCGAACGCCCGATGAGATTGTTCGCGTAGCTGACCCGGCGATGCTTCGGATAGGCTGAAGTAAAGGCGCGCAGCGACGTGATCGCCTGGTCGTAATTGCCCGCCTCCCAAAGCTTGAAGCCTTCGGTGTAAGCATCCTCGCCGGGATCGCCCTCCGGCCTCGCGGCCCCAGTAGTAGTTGGCGGCGTGACGCCCGCGCTGGCGCCCTTGGGCGGCTTCGAGTTGGTTGGCTTCTGCGTCGCCGGTTTGGGCGTGGGGGCAGTCGTAGCAGGCTGCGTGACGACGGGCGCGACCGTGGCGGCCTCGCTCATCCGCTGTTCGAGCGCACCGATGCGCTGATCCTGATCACTTCGCGCCTTCGCGAGATCGGCCTGAATCGTCTGCAACCGGTGGCTATTCTCCTCCGATTGCCTGAGCATATCGGCCATCTGCCGCTCCAGCGCGTCGAGCCGCTGGTCGAGCGTCGCTACGGACGATTGGGTCGCAGCGGGCTCTCCGGCAAAGCCAGCCGTGTCGGCAGGGCGACCGCGCGGAAAGACTTGGCGCTGCACCTGCTCGACCTGGCGCTCGAGCCGATCGATCCGCTGCTCGGGGGTCGCCACCTGGCGCTGCGCGCTGGCACCCGCGGACATGAGCGCGACGCCTGCGCAAGCGAGCAAGCTGAACTTACGAATTGATTCCACGGGACTTCCCCACCCTGAACGTAACTCGACTGTGCCCCGCGGCGCCTTTCGCCGCGATGAATCCTATTCGCCCGTGTTCGTCGTCGCAGGCGCCTCGGTTGCCGGCGCTTCGGCGGCCGGGGTTCGAGTTGGTGCTAGACTACGGGGGCGAGCACGCTGCGGCGCTGGCGTCGGCGCGGTTGCGGCCGGCGGAGGCGATGCCGGAGCGCCGGCACCAGCCCTCATCAAATCGGCCGGCAACAGGCTGACGTTGCTGACTGTCATAGCTGGAGCGCCAACCGCGGGGGCAACCTGATTGCCGACCTTCACCTGGAGCGCTTCCGGCTTACCTGTCTTAAGCACCGGCGCGGTTGCGGTTGTCGGCACAGCATAGGTCTGCCCAGGCTGGAGCATTCCCGAGTAGATCGTGGGACCACCCTTTTCGCTCACCTGGAACCAGACCGGCGCTGTCGCGACGAGCACGACGGGCTGCCCAGCCGGGGGTGCAGGTGAAGGCTGCTGCTGTGCAGGCTGTAGCGATGCCGGTGCTTGGGCGACTGCCTCAGGCACGTTGGTCGTCTCATCCGGCTGCTCGAGCGAGCGGTTGTTTAGCCAGCTCATCAGCGCCACGAGCACGACCAGGCCGACTATCGTGCCGATCACCAGCCACTTCGGCATGCTGCGGCGCGGATCGGCAGGCTCGAACGTCTCGACCGTGTTGGCGGTGAATCGCTGGCCGCCCATTTCGGCACGAAGCTGATCGCCAATCTCTGTTCGATCCAGCCCCACCACGCCAGCATAGCTCTTGGCGAAACCGATCGTGTAGGTCGGTGTGGGCAGGGAGTCCCAGTCAGCGACTTCGATGCTTGCGAGGTGCCGCTGTGGGATGCGCGTTTGGGCCGCAACATCCTCAAGGCTCAGCTTCTGCTTCTCGCGCGCGGCACGTAGGCGCTCACCGACCGTAGGCTCCTCGGCCTCGACTGGAATCTCTTCGACGGCTTCGACTTCGGGATCGCGCTTGGGCATATGTTCTGTTTGAGGGATGGGGCGGAGGTGTCAACCGTCCTTCACCGTCAAGATTCAACCGATGACGACGTTATGCTTCCGCGCCCAGTCGGCCAACGCCTTGCGAACATCCCTCGGAGGCTTCGCCAGTATTTGATCGAGCCGGCTGCGGACAGCCGCCGCGTCGAGCGAGCGGACCATCGCCTTTACCGGGCCAACCCCTGCCGGCGTAATCGAGAACATCTCCGCTCCCAATCCGATGAGCGCCATGGCCTCCAGCGGGCGCCCAGCCATTTCACCACAGATTCTCACCGGCACGTTCGCTGCACGTGCCGCATCGAGCACGCGCTTGAGGAAACGCAGGATCGCCGGGCTCAGCCAATCGTAGCGTTGCGCCAGGCGAGGCTCCGACCGATCTGCAGCGAACAGGAATTGGGTCAGGTCGTTTGTGCCGATCGACAGGAAATCCACGCGCGGCAGCAGCTGGTCGAGCATTTCCGCGAGGCTCGGTACTTCCAGCATCGCGCCGAACTCGATTTTGCTCGGGACTGGCCGGTTGGCCTTTACGGCCCATTCCACTTGTTGTTCGAACAGAGCGCGCGCCTCTTCATATTCCCACGGCTCCGAGATCATCGGGAACATGACGCGGAGCACCTTGCCGCCGGACGCCTCAATGAGTGCGCGCGCCTGCGCCTTCATTAGAGTAGATCGTTCGAGCGAAAGCCTCAGAGCCCGCCAGCCCATCGCCGGGTTCTCGGCCTCGTCCTGCACGTCGTGAAGATAGGGAAGCGCCTTGTCGCCACCGATATCGACGGTCCGGAACACCACCGGCTTGTCGCCCGCGGCCTCAAGGACCTTGGTGTAGAGCCGCTGCTGGCGGTCGCGTCCCGGCAGGGTTGCGGAAACGAGGAACTGGAACTCGGTCCGAAACAGGCCGATCCCGTCCGCTCCGCTCATCGACAGACCGGCAGCGTCCTCAGCCAAACCGGCATTGACCATCACGCTGACCTTCACCCCGTCGCGGGTCTTTGCGGGCAAATTCTTGATCGCGGCGAATTCGGCCCGACGCTTCTGGCTCATTGCCATGCGATGTTCGAAGCCAGAGAGCAGCGCGCGATTGGGACGGATGATTACGCTGCCATTGTCCCCGTCGACGAGGATGGGCTCGCCTTCCTCGACGCTATGGCGAATGTCGTGGAGACGCCCGAGGACTGGCACGCCGATGGCGCGCGCAACGATCGTCATGTGCGAGGTGAGCGAGCCCTCCTCGAGCAGCACGGCCTTAAGCTTGCGCCGGTCGTACTCCAGCAAGTCGGCGGGTCCGAGGTTGCGAGCAATCAGCACCGTATCGCGAGCGAGCCCACTCTGTGCCGCCGTACCCATCCTGCCGGAGACGATCCTCAGCAAACGACCGGAGAGATCCTCCAGATCGTGCATGCGTTCCTGGAGAAGCGGGTCGTCGATTTCGAGCATGCGCGCTCGGGTTCGCTGCTGCACTCGCTCGATGGCCGCCTCGGCGGTGAGGCCGCTGTCGATCGCCTCGTTGATCCGCCGTGACCAGCCCTCGTCGTAGGCGAACATACGATAGGTCTCGAGGATCTCCTTATGCTCGCCGGTCGTCCCGAACTCCGCCTCGCGCGCCATATTGTCGATCTGCTCGCGCATCCGGCGGAAGGCTGCATAGACCCTCGCGCGCTCAGCCTCCGTGTCCTCGGCGACGGTATGCTCGACGACAACACGCGGCTCGTGGAAGACCGCTTCTCCCTTTGCCATGCCAGCCACAAGTTTCAGGCCAGGAAGGCGTAGCGGCCCGGCGCTGCGCAACCGCCCGCGCCGCGAGCCGTCGGTCAGACGAGCTGCCGCAATCATTTCCGATAGTACCATCGCCACGGTCTGCAGCGCTTCGATCTCGACGTCCTCGTAGCGGCGCGGTTCCGCATGTTGGACCGCCAGAACCCCGATCGGGCTTTCCAGCCGAACGATCGGCACGCCGGCAAAGCTGTGGAAGCGCTCCTCGCCCGTCTCAGGCTTGTAGGCGAAGGCAGGGTGCTCGGCTGCTTCGGCCAGATTGAGGATGCGGCCTTCGGCAGCGATCGTGCCAACTAGGCCTTCGCCCATCCGGAGCTTAGTGACGTGCACCGCTTCTTTCCGAAGGCCGTGCGTGGCGAACAGTTCGAGCGAATTGTCGCGCAAAAGATAGATCGAGCAGACGTCGCTTCTCATAGCCGCAGCGATCAGGTCCACCACGTGATCGAGCTTCGACTGCGCCGAACCGCGCTTCGCCATGATCTCGTGCAGACCCGTCAGGATCTCTCGAGCGGAGGCGGCGGCGGTCGGTGGCATGGCCGTGCGCTATCAGATGCAAGGCTTCCGCGCCAAGCCGAAGCAGACGCGTCAAACAAATCCGCTAAGCTTGGCTCGTGGAAGAGGTCGATCTCCTCGTCGTCGGCGGCGGCATCAATGGCGTGGGCATCGCTCGCGACGCGGCGGGCCGCGGATTTTCCGTGATGCTGGTTGAGAAGGACGATCTTGCGAGCCACACTTCGTCGGCCAGCAGCAAGCTGATTCACGGCGGCCTGCGCTACCTCGAACAATATGAGTTCAGGTTGGTCCGGGAGTCACTCGCGGAGCGCGAGATTTTGCTCCGAGCTGCACCTCATATCGTCGAACCCCTGGAGTTCATCCTTCCGCTGACGAGCTCGTCCCGTCCGGCGTGGATGCTCCGCACCGGCCTCTTTCTTTACGATCATCTCGGGGGCGCGCGGTCTTTGCCCGGAACCAGTCGGGTCCGGCTGGCCGGGGATCACCGGGGAGAAGGCCTGCGGTCCTCACTGCAAGATGGCTTCAGCTATTGGGACGCGCGGGTTCAGGACAGTCGTCTCGTTATCCTGAATGCCGTCGACGCAGCCGAGCGAGGGGCGACGATCCTGACCCGGACCGAGTTGGTGTCGGCGCGCCGCGAAGGCGAGCATTGGATCGCCCGAATCCATCAGCCCGGCCACGAGCGAAGCGTGAGGACTCGCGCACTCGTCAACTCGGCGGGTCCATGGGTCGTCGACTTGTTCGAGCGAGCTGCCGGCGTGAAGCCTCAACACCACGCGAGGCTGGTCAAGGGCAGTCACGTCGTCCTTCCGCGACTGCACTCTGGCAATCACGCCTTCATCCTGCAGAATCCGGATGGGCGGGTGGTCTTCGCAATTCCCTTCGAGGGGCATACACTCGTCGGGACGACCGACGTCGAGATAGGGGGACCGCTGGATCAGCCCAGCATTACGGACGAGGAGATCGACTATCTCCTCTCTACGATCGCTCGCAACTTCAATGCGAAGCCAAGCCGCGATGACATCGTCTGGAGCTTTGCGGGAGTCCGAGCGCTCGCCGACGATGGCGATTCTAACGCCTCGGAGGTCACCCGCGATTATGTCCTCGATGTGGACGGTTCCCGACGAGAAGCGCCGCTGCTCAGCGTCTACGGCGGCAAGATCACGACTTATCGACGGCTCGCCGAACAAGCCTTGGATCGCTTGACCAAGTACCTCCCGAAGGCAGCAGGTGCTTGGACGGCTAGAGCAGTTTTACCTGGCGGCGATCGACCGGATCTCAATGCCTACATCAGCGAGCTCTCGAACCGCTATTCAGCGCTGCCCTCCGATCTCATCGCACGCTTGGCTCGAACATACGGCACCCGAACCGAACGGCTGCTTGATGGCGTCGAAACGATCGACGACCTGGGACAGCATTTCGGCACTAGTCTCTATGCTCACGAAGTGGACTACCTCGTGGGGCACGAGTGGGCGCGGACTGCCGAGGACATTTTGTTCAGACGAACCAAGCTCGGGCTGCAACTAGGCCTGGCAGAAGTCGGCGCGCTGACGAGATATCTGAGCTAGCCGCGGCTCTCCAGCGCCGAAGCAGCTTCGTCGACCAGTTCCTCGATGATCGCGGCTACGGGCTCCTCGCGATTGACCATGCCCACCGATTGGCCCGCCATGACCGAGCCGCTTTCCACATCGCCGTCGATCACCGCTCTGCGCAGGGCGCCCGCCCAATAATGTTCGATCTGGAGCTGCGCCTCGGCCATTTCGATGGCGCCTTCGTCGAGCTTCTGCGCAACCTCGCGCTGCTTGGCGGCGAAGTTGACCATCTCTTGATTCTTGAGCGCACGCACTGGGATCACCGGCAACCGCGGGTCGATTTGCACCGACGGAATCGCGTCGCGGGCCGAGGCACGGATGAATGCCTTCTTGAAGTTCGGGTGCGCGATGCATTCCGTCGAGCAGACGAACCGGGTTCCAAGCTGCACGCCTACGGCGCCCATCTCGAGATAAGCGGCAATCGCCTCGCCGCGTCCGATCCCGCCGGCGACGAATACCGGAATGTCCTTGCTCACCGCGGGGAGGATTTCCTGCGCAAGGACGGAGGTCGACACCGGACCGATATGACCGCCGGCCTCCATGCCTTCGATCACCAGCGCATCGACGCGCGACCGCATCAGCTTCTTCGCCAGCGCTAGCGCGGGCGCGAAGGCGGTCAGCTTGGCGCCGCTTGCCTTGATCCGGTCGATGGCCCCCGCGGGCGGAAGCCCACCCGCAAGTACGACATGGCTTACCCCGTGCTTCGCGCAGGTGTCGATCAGCTCCGACAGCTGCGGGTGCATCGTGATGAGATTTACCCCGAACGGCCGGTCGGTGCGCTTCCTGGTCTGTGCGATCTCGGTATCGAGCAACTCAGGGCTCATCGCGCCGCAAGCGATCACACCGAAGCCGCCGGCATTGGAGATGGCCGAGACGAGATTGCGTTCGCTGATCCAGCTCATCGCGCCGCCCATGATGGCAACTTCGCAGCCCAGGAACTCGGTCCCGCGATGCATCAGCTCCTTAAGCCGCGCATGGCCGACGGATGCGTGAACCGCACGAGCTTCCGCAATCAAACCCTCACCGCTCATGCCGCTTTCTCCGCATCCAAACCAAATGCAGTGTGGAGCACACGCACGGCAAGCTCGGTATATTCCTCCGGGATGAGGACGGAGACTTTGATCTCCGAAGTCGAGATGGCGAGAATGTTGATCCCGCGCTCAGCCAGCGTCTCGAACATCTTAGCCGCGATGCCTGCGTTGGAACGCATTCCGATGCCCACCGCGCTCACCTTCACCACGTCCGTATCGGTCATCAACCGATCGAAGCCGATCCCTCCCTGCGCCTTCTCCAATTCGGCGACGGCATGCGCCAGGGAGGCGTTCGGCACCGTGAAAGTCAGATCGCTGGGCGCACCTGTGCCGGCACCGCTCTGAACGATCATGTCTACGTTGATGTTGGCAGCGGCGAGCGGCGCGAAGATCGCAGCAACCGTCCCCGCTTTGTCGGGCAGCCCGGTCAGCGTGATCCGAGCCTCATTCTTGTCGTGGGCTATGCCCGTGACGAGCTGCCGTTCCATCTTGAGCTCCTCAATCTTGTCATCGCCGACAATCAACGTGCCGGGTTTGTCCTCGAAGGACGAAAGGACTTGCAGCGCCATATTGTAACGCATGGCGAGACCGACCGAGCGGGTCTGCAGCACTTTTGCACCGACCGACGCCAGCTCGAGCATCTCTTCGTAGGTAATCGCCGCCAGCTTTTTCGCCCGCGGGACGATGCGCGGATCGGTGGTGAACACGCCTTCGACGTCAGTGTAGATGTCGCAGCGGTCCGCTTTTACCGCCACTGCAAGAGCAACGGCCGACGTGTCAGAGCCTCCGCGGCCAAGCGTCGCGAGATCACCTTCCGCGGTGACACCCTGAAACCCCGGGATAACCGCGATCCCGCCCTTGGCGAAGACGCCCTCCAGGATGTCGGCCTCGATATGGTCGATCAGTGCCGAGGAGTGGCCGGAAGCCCGGATGGGCAATTGCCAGCCCATGTACGAACGAGCGTTCAGGCCCATGCCCGACAAGGTGATGGCGAGAAGCCCGGACGTGACCTGCTCGCCCGACGCCACGACCACGTCATATTCGCGAGGATCGTATAGCGGGGCCGCTTCCTTGCAGAGCTGGACAAGACGATCCGTCTCGCCGGCCATGGCGGAGACCACCACTGCAACCTGGTTGCCGGCGTCCGCTTCGCGCTTCACGAGTTGGGCGACATGGCGGATCCGCTCGATGCCCGCCATCGAGGTGCCGCCAAATTTCATCACGATGCGCGCCATTGCGCGCGGCTCTTAAACGCTGGTTCCGTCTGCGCAACCGCCGAGCCATTCCGGCATGGAGTCTGCGGCGATCAACCGATTGATACCGATCCGCGGTCGCACGATTGCCCAGCGATCGCCGTCGACCAGCACCTCGGGTGTCAGGGGACGAGAGTTATAGGTGCTGGACATGGCGGCTGCGTAAGCGCCCGCCGTGCGGAAGACGACGAGGTCGCCAGCCTCGACGCGATCCATTTCGCGGGAGGTGGCGAACGTGTCTCCAGTCTCACAGACGGGGCCGACAACGTTGGCGGACCAGCGTCCGCCCGAAGGCCGTACCGCGTCGATCTTGTGCCAGGCGTCGTATAGTGCGGGCCGCATGAGATCGTTCATCGCCGCGTCCACGATCACGAAGGGGCTGGTGACACCCGGCTTGATCCGGATCACCTTCGACAAGAGCACACCCGCATTCCCCACAATCAGCCGGCCAGGCTCGAACACCAGCCTTGCTCCCCAGTCACTCGCGAGCCGCCGCACCATCGCCCCATATTCCGCCGGGCTCGGCGGTGGCGCGGCTTCAGGATCGTAGGGAACGCCGAGACCACCGCCGAGGTCTGCGACGCGAATGTCATGCCCCGACCCACGCAGGCTTCGGATCAATTCTCCCACCAGCGCGAAAGCTTTCTCCAATGGATCGAGCGTGGTCAGCTGACTGCCGATGTGAACCGCCACGCCTTGGACCGAGAGGCCGGGCAGCGCACCGGCGCGCGCATAGGCATCGACGGCCTCGCCGATCGCGATTCCGAATTTGTTCTCCGCGGATCCGGTCGTGATCTTTGCATGCCCACCGGCCGTCACGTCCGGATTGACCCGAAAGCCGATCGGAGCTGTGCGGCTCATTGATGCAGCGACAGCGGACAAGGTCTCCGCTTCCTCGACCGATTCGAGGTTGAACTGATAGAGCCCGCCCTCGAGCGCGAGGCGCATCTCCTCCTCGGTCTTGCCGACGCCCGAAAATACGATCTTCTCAGCGGGTACGCCCGCCGTCCGTGCCCGGATATACTCGCCCCCCGACACCACGTCCGCCCCAAGGCCTGCGCCTGCCAATGTCGCAATCACGGCGCTGTTGGGGTTCGCCTTCACTGCGTAAGCGATGAGCGGATCGCCGAGGGGGCTCAGCGCCTCGTTCATTGCCTGTGCGTGCCGAAGCATGGTCGCCGTCGAATAGACATAGACCGGCGTCCCGACCGCAGAACCGATCGCCGAAAGCGGAACGTCCTCGCAATAAAGTTCGCCGTCGCGAAGTTCGAAATGGTCCATGCGCCCCCAACGCACAGCTCCCTTTCACTTTTCAACCCTTCGGCGCATTGAGCGGCCATGACCCAGTCGAGCATCGTCCCCAAAGAAGCCGAACTCTTCGGCAAGCTAGCAGCGGACTGGTGGGACCCGAACGGCTCTTCGGCCATGTTGCACAAGCTCAATCCGGTGCGGCTGAAGTATATTCGCGACCAGATCGACCAGCATCTGCAGTGCGACGAATGCGGGCGCACGCCGCTGACCGGCAAGACCGCGTTGGACGTCGGCTGCGGCGCAGGCCTTCTTACAGAGCCTTTGGCAAGGCTCGGGGCAACCGTCACCGGGATCGACGCCTCGCCCGAGGTCATCGCCATCGCGCGCGACCATGCTTCCCGGCAAAGCATGGAGATCAATTATCGTGCGGGAGACGTACAGGAGCTTGAAGGCCAGTTCGATCTGATCACCTGCATGGAGGTGATCGAGCATGTCGCCGACCCGGCCGCCTTCGTGAAAGCCTTATCGAAGCGCCTGGCGCCCAACGGCCTACTTATTATGTCCACGCCCAACGCGACCGGCTGGTCACGACTGATGATGATCACAATCGGCGAGGGCTTCGGGCAGGTTCCGAAGGGCACGCATGACTTCGACAAGTTCCTGGCGCCGGAGAGGCTGAAGGGCCTGCTCGGAGAAGCCGGCCTCAAATGCCTCGATGTCGAGGGCATCGCCTGGTCGCCGACACGCGGGCTGCACCTCAGCGACGATGTGAGACTTAACTACCTTATCTCCGCGGTACGCGCCTGAGCTTGGCTTAAAACGGAATTCCAATCGTCAGCATCAGCCGATTGCTTTTCTCACCGTCCGGCATCCCCGCTGACTCTACATGCGCATTCGCATTCACACCCGGGCCCAGCGTCGTCTCCGCCCGAATTTTCTTTGCGTCATACTTCTCGGGCAGCTTCGGGAGACGGTACGGATTGTCTCCCTTCGGCTTGGCGCAAACAACGATTTCGCCTGGTGATGTTGGCGTGCAGTCGGGGTTGGGAACAGCCGCGGCCGATGCTGCCGCGAGGAATTGAAAGACCGCGATCACGATGCGCGAATGAGCTGACTCACCGAAAGCTCCCCATCAATACTCGGCAAAACAGCCTTACAGGATCGGCTCGGCGCAGGAAACCAACGCCCCGCGCTTAATCTCCATTAACCATATGGCCCAAACGCGTGAGCTGCCTAAGCCTTTGAAATCTAGTTTCATAAGGCCGGGGGGCCGACCATGCGTTCACTGTTCAATTTCGCGTCGCGCGACATCGCCATCGACCTCGGGACGGCGAACACCGTCGTCTATCTCGCTGGCCAGGGCATCATCACCAGCGAGCCATCCGTGGTCGCGATGGAATATGAAAATGGCGTCCGGAAAGTCCGCGCCGTCGGCAACGACGCCAAGCTGATGATGGGCAAGACCCCCGCGAACCTGCGCACGGTGCGTCCGCTTCGCGCCGGCGTAATCGCGGACCTCGAAGTCGCGGAGGAGATGATCAAGCATTTCATCCGCAAGGCTCATGGCGGCCCCAGCCGCTTCTCGCGGGGTCCGGAAGTCGTGATTTGCATTCCGTCGGGCGCAACTTCCGTCGAGCGCCGCGCGATCCGCGACGCTGTCACCAATGCTGGGGCCGACCGGGTTTCTCTGATCGAGGAGCCGATGGCCGCAGCGATCGGTGCAGGCCTGCCGGTCGCTGAGCCCGTCGGGTCGATGGTCGTGGACATCGGCGGCGGCACAACGGAAGTGGGCGTCATCTCGCTGCAAGGGCTGGCGCTTTGCCGCTCGGCTCGCGTTGGCGGCGACAAGATGGACGAAGCCATCGCCTCCTACGTCCGCCGCAATTACAATCTGCTGATCGGCGACGGCACCGCCGAACGGGTCAAGCTGGAGGTCGGGTCCGCAGTTCGCCCGGGTGACGGGCAGGGTTTGACGACGCTCGTTCGAGGCCGGGACGTCGGACGCGGAATGCCTGGCGAGGTCGAGCTCAATCAGGCGCAAATCGCCGAAGCTTTGAGCGAGCCGGTGAACCAGATCGTAGAGGTCGTCCGCACAGCTCTCGAGCACACCCAGCCCGAGATCGCCGCCGACGTCATCGATCAGGGCATCACGATGACTGGCGGCGGCTCGCTCCTGCGTGACTTCGCGACGGTGCTCCAGGACTGCACCGGCCTGCCCGTGCGCGTCGCCGACGACCCCATGAGCTGCGTCGCGCTCGGCGCCGGCCGTACGCTCGAAGACCAGGTTTTCAGGGGAGCGCTCATCCCCGCTTGAGGTCGGCGCGGCGCTTCCCCCTCTCCCCAGCCCTGGAGCGCCGCGCCGCAACCTGCATCGGAGGTTCAGCGATCTGCTCCCGGCCTAACTTAGGTTAAGGCGCAAACTGCAGCGGCTCCCCAGTCTGCCTTACATGGATACGAGTGAGCTGAAAGTTCGGCTCGGTCGGATCCTCGCGGAAGAAGAGGGCGACGGGCCCATCGATTGGTTGAGAGTCGAGAACCTGTCGCATGCGTTGCTGGGCGAGTTGCAGATGCCCGTTCCTCTCATTGTGAACGAGTATCTGCGAGGTTCGGAACGACGCCAACAAGACATGGTCTTTGGGCATGCCCAACGCGGGCAACTGTTGGATTACCTCCGGAGCAAATCCGAGCCCAGCCTCTAGAAGTCCACCTTGTCGTAATGGCTGGGGGGAACGATGACCTCCATCCGCTCGCCGAGCAGCGGGCGGAAGCATGGGCGCGACTTCATCACGGCGTACCAGTCCTTGGTCTGCTTGTGCCCGCGCCAGTCGAGCGCTCCGAGATAGTCGATGACGCTGAGGTGCGCCGCGGCCGTGAAGTCGGCGAGGCTCAGCCCTGGTCCCGCGAGCCAGCGGCGGTGATCGAGCAGGTAATCGAGATAATCGAGATGCTCCGAGGCAATGCGCATTGCCTCCCGAAGGATGCGAGTGTCGGGGCTCTCACGGCTGACCAGGCGCTTGCGCATCCGCTCGTTCATCAGCGGCTCGACAGCCTCACGATAGAGTTTGATATCGAACCATTCGGTCATCCGACGGATTTCCGCACGCAACTGCGCATTGCCGTGGATCATCGGCATGCGATCGATGGTCTCGTCGAAATATTCGACGATTGGCTGTGAGCCAATCAGCGTGACGCCTTGGTCGGGCTCGACCATCACCGGCGTCTCGCCGGCCGGGTTCAGATCGATGAACTCGTCGCGCTTCTCCCAGGGGTTTTCGCGCACCAGTTCATGGCCGACGCCCTTCTCGGCGAGGACGAGCCGGACCTTGCGAGAAAAGGGACACAGAGGAAATTGGAAAAGCTGCCACATTTGCGGGCAGCTTTAACGCATGCGGCCCCCGCGTCTAGCGCTTGGGATAGTTGGGATCCGGCATATTCGCGGCAGCGCGTTCGAGCGATTTGCTCGCCTGCTCTAGGCCCTGCATCATCCCGGGGAGGGCCTGACCCATCGCCTTCATGCTCTGATGGATCATCGGCCCCGCCTGCGCCATCTGCCGCTGGAAGTCGCGATCGAAATTCGGATCGTGCTGGCGTGCGACGTCGCGCACCGTCATGTGTCGTTCGGCAGGGGTAGCTTGCCGCCCCTCGACCGCAGCCTGAACTTCACCGACCGGTAGATTTAGGAAAGCGCTCGACATTGCCTGCATCACGTTCGTCAGCTTGTTCGCCGTTGCCGGGTCGTTGAGCGTGCGCTGGATCTCGCGCGTATCCGGCATGGATTGTGCGAGCGCCGGCGACGCAACAAACAATAGAGGGAGCAGAATCAGACTCTTACGCATGCCCGCAGCTTATCACTCTGCCGACGGCAGATAAACTCAGCGCATCAGCAACCAGGCCAAGGCCACGGCGCCCGCCACGATGCGGTACCAGGCGAAGGGCGCGAAGCCGTGGCGAGAGATGTAGTGGACGAAGGCTTTCACCACGACGATTGCGACGACGAAGCTAACGACGAAGCCGACCGCGACGGTCCCAAAGCCGACGCCGCTTGCGCCCGCCATCAGAGTGTCATGATGCTTCACCAATTCGAGCGTCGTTGCCCCGACCATGGTGGGAATTGCGAGGAAGAAGCTGAACTCAGCGGCCGTGCGGCGCTCGACGCCCAGGCTGAGGCCGCCCATGATCGTCGCGCCCGAACGGCTGACGCCCGGTATCATCGCGAGGCACTGGACCAGCCCGACGCCGATCACGGTCTTGAGCGGCATCTCGGCGACGCCGACGATGTCCGTACGCTTCACCATCTTCTCGATCACCAGGATCGCGATGCCGCCGAGTATGAAGGCGATCGCGACGACGATCGCATTGCCGAGCAAGGCCTCGATCTTGTTTATCAGGAGGAAGCCGAGGATGGCCGACGGCAGGAACGCGATGATGATGTTACGGACGAAGCGAAACGACATCGGATTCCGCTTGATCAGCCCTTCGAGCACCGCCCAGAACGTCCGCCAGTAGAGCAAGACGATCGCAAGGATCGCGCCCAGCTGGATGATGACATTGAATGCTGCCCATTTCTCGGCGTCGAAGCCGAGCAGCTCGGTCGCAAGAATGAGGTGGCCCGTCGATGAAACCGGCAGAAACTCGGTGACGCCCTCGACGATGCCGAGGATGATTGCGATCAGCAGGATTGGCATCGCCTAGGCGTCGAGGCTCACGTGGTCGCCGTCAAGTTAATCCGCCGTCCGGCGAACTTTCCGCCCTTGTTGAACCGGCCGAGCCATTCGTAACCCACCGCGGCGAGCGGCGTCGGCTTGATCCCGAAGGCCTCGAGGCCGGGGAGCTCTCCGCTCGGCACATTGTCGCGCTGGAGCATCAGCCACTGGTCGCGCGAGAGCGGGGCGCCGGGCAGCCATCCGAGATAGGAGAGGAGGTCCGCAAAAACGTCCGGCGTCGGAACGATGTCGGTCTTCTGGCCTGTCAGCTCGAGGATCGCCTGATGCAGCTCGACCATGCTCATGACCTGGGGTCCGCCGATCTCATAGATCTTTCCGCCGTGGGTCTCTGGTTCCAGCGCCGCAAGCGCGATCGCCTCGCCCAGATCCCGGACATAGACCGGCTGGAACTTGCGTTTCGAGGCAATGACGGGAAGGAATGGCAGCCGCGCCATATTGGCAAAACGGTTGGTGAGCTCGTCTTCCGGACCGAACACCAGCGACGGACGGATGATTGTGGCGCTCGGGAAAATCCTGCAGATCGCCTCTTCGCCTTCGCCCTTCGTGCGACCGTAGTTGGACGCCGAGCCCGTGTCCGCGCCGATGGCAGAGACGTGGACCAACGACTTCACGCCAAGTTCACGAGACGCTTCAGCGACGTGACGGGCACCCTCGACATGAACTCTCGCCATTTGGCGTCCGAATGCGCCGCAGAGGTTCACGACGGCGGTGCAGCCGCGGATCGCGTGGCGGACCGCCTCTAGGTCGGTAATGTCGGCCTTCTCGAATCCGAACTGGCCGACCTGAGCCAGCGGCTGAATGAAATAGGCGCTGCGCGGGTCGCGGCTCGTCACCCGAACCCGGACGCCGCGCTTGAACAGGGATTCGCACACATACCGGCCGACGAATCCGCCGCCGCCGAATACCGCGATCTGGTCTTCTGCATGGGTGATCATGGGGTGGCGCGATAGCCTTAGCGTTCCTAGATTGACAAGGCAGGGCGAGCGCCTTTAAGCGCCGCCGCCTGCCAGAAAACAGACGCACCGTGCCCAGGTGGCGGAATTGGTAGACGCACCAGCTTCAGGTGCTGGCGCTCGCAAGGGCGTGGAGGTTCGAGTCCTCTCCTGGGCACCATTGCGCTGTATCCCAACGTTTCCGGACGTGTGACAAAACGGCAGAAATCTGCTAAAAATCAGCATCTTATGTCGCTCATTGTGTCTGACTGTGTCCCGGTATCCCAACTGAGTTGGGGGCATTTTTGGGGGCATGTGCGACTTCAAGGCTGGAGAAGCAGATGCCACTTACGGATGCTCAGGTACGCGTTTTAGCGCCCACGGGCCGGAACTATCGCGCCTACGATGATCGCGGTCTGTACGTTGAAGTGAGTCCGACCGGGTCGAAGCGCTGGCGATACAAGTTTCGTTTCGCGGGTAAGGAGAAGCGCCTAGCACTCGGTGTGTATCCGAAGATCAAACTGGCGGACGCCCGCAAGAAAAGAGATGCGGCTCGCCTCCAACTTGATGAAGGCAAGGACCCCTCGCTTGAGCGCAAGCGCGAGAAGGCCGGTAGACACCTTGCTGCTGCCAACACCTTCTCGTCAGTAGCTGAAGAGTTTATCCGTAAGCGTGAACGGGAGGGCCGAAAAAGCGCGACCATTAAGAAGATGCGCTGGTTCCTGTCCTTGCTTGAGCCCGCGATTGGCTCATTGCCTCTGAACGAAATCGATCCCTTGCTAATGCTGGCTCCTCTGAAGCAGCTGGAAGAGCGGGGGCTCCTCGAAACAGCCAAGAAGTCGCGGAGCTTTGCCAGTCAAGTATTCCGTCATGGAGCGGTGACTAGGAGGCCAACATCGAACCCTGCTGACCTACTTAGAGGCGCACTGATCGCGCCGCAGGCCAAGCACTATCCCGCATTGCTAGACCGGGCTGGGCTCTCAGCGTTTTTCAGGTCCGTAGACCAGTATCAAAGCCCCGTCACCCGGCTGGCACTCAAGATTTTGCCGCACATTTTCCTGCGCCCGGGTGAAATCCGGCTGGCGACCTGGGACGAGATTGATTTCGACAAGGCAGTCTGGGTGGTACCCGCAAATCGAACGAAGATGGCTCGAACGCATTTCGTTCCTCTGACCACTACGGTAATCGACCTACTGCGCGAAACGCATCGACTCACCGGTCCAACGGGTTACGTATTTCCGTCAATACACACGCGTCGACGCCCCATGAGCGAGAATACTCTCAATGGCGCGCTCAGGCGGATGGGCTTCAGCAAGAACGAAGCAACCGCACATGGTTTCAGATCGACTGCTTCGACCTTCTTGAACGTGAGCGGTCAGTTCAGTGCCGACGCGATTGAAAGAGCGCTGGCGCACGCACCGAAGAACGCGGTTCGCGCAGCATACCATCGCGGTGATCACTGGGATGAGCGCGTTCGGATGGCACAGTGGTGGACTGATTTCCTCAACGATCTTCAAGCGGACGAGTCTGCGAAAGAGCAATTGCAATCAATTGCACGAAAGCTCGAACTTGACGCCATCTCTCAATCGGAGAGGCACGACTCCATGACTGACATCATGGAGTATCGCCTTGAGCACTCTAATCACGATTGCTGAATTTCAGCGCACAATGAAAGTCAGCCGATCCACGGTCTACCGACTGATGGAACGCGGCCAAATTCGGCACCTTCACATTGGGCGAGCGGTCCGCATCCCCTCGGAAGATGTCGAGGTCCTTCTCGAACAGCTGAGTTCAGCTGCAAAGCTTCGCCTGCCGTGAAACTCAGTCTCGAACACGCCTCTCTAGTAGTTGAAGAAGCAGCTGCTGGAAGCAGCTCATCCCCTCTCAAAACGAAGGCTAACGTGACTCTTACAACGGCTGAGATGAAGCAGCGCGCGAGGGCCTCGAAGGCCCTCTCGAACGCGCGTCAGCGCTGCAACAATCCGAAGAATAAGGATTACAAGTGTTACGGTGCAATGGGCGTGAAGGTGCTCATTGGCTCAGTGGATGAGTTAATTGCGTGCATAGGGCTGCCACCAACCGGCCATTCGTTGGATCGGATCGATCCTCACGGCCATTACGAGGCGTGCAATGTCCGATGGGCTACTAACGCTGTTCAGGCCAACAATAAGAAGGCCTCAAAAGGAGGTTCCACCGCCTCGCTCCAAACGTTGATTACTCAGAACAAGTTCTTGGTGAAGCAAGAAGAGCAGAGGCCGAAGAGTACTGCCGCGTGGTGTGCGCTCGTGGAGTCGTTCAGCCGTGGAAAGCTATCGGCATCACTGAATACTGAGTTGCAGGAAACCCTGGGACTCGCGAAGTCTGCTCATTCAACGTTCGCGACGCACTACGTCCAATTTGGCTGCGAGAAACAGATCGTCTTTCGGCTTCCCGCACTATCGCTGCCGCATTCCATAGTTGAAGCACGGGGACCGTTGAAGCACGCGCCTAGCGAAAAGCACGTCAGCCTTTTTCGGAAACACGGGCTCCTATTCGGCCTCAGCCAGTTAGAGAGCGGACTAAATGTGCCTGCCCAAAGCCGATCCGATATCGATGGACTTACCAAAGCCGACAGCGCCCCTGGGATAACGTTCGTAGGCCGCCCATCGAGCGATGATCTTCGAAGCGGTTGGTTCGAAGTGTGGATGCTCGCTGCGGCGAGCCGACTGGTGCATATAGGGATCGGAACGGCGTTCTTTCCGGCGCTCACTTGTCTAGAAGTGCTCACCGAACTCGGCGGCCCAAGCAAATGGGATTTTTACAGGCATCCGCTGCTGGATGCTCGATTGGTTTTCATTCCGGATTTTCAGCTTGATTGTGGCGCTTGGGGATTTCTCGATGCGTCACAATTTGCGACGCTAGAGAAGCTTCTCAAATACCGCCTGGTGAACGGACACAAGACCATTGTGGGAGTGCAGGCCCCAGGGAAGCTGCCTCCAAGGCTTCAGAAATTACTTTTGGGCGTGTTCAACGTTCGTGCGATAGCAAACGGAACGACGCCAGCGGCCTGGCATCATGCCAACGAAGGAAGTTTTGCAATCAATTGCACTAATTTTTCCGCTGAGGTCGCATGAGGCGCAAATCGACCGATGATCCAATATAACCTTTTGCGCTTGGGAAGAACTCTAGCAATCTACCAGACAGCTCCAGCGTAACCTTGGACCCAATCCTATCGGCAGTCGCTTGGACAAACCTCGGACAATTTTCAGACAATCTCGGACAGTTTTGAGCTGATCAGGCTGTCCGAAACCTGTCCGGGGGCACCAATAAAGAGTGTCCAAGACAGTGAATTTGGACACCATGAAGGGATTGGCGCAACGACGCCATAATTACCCAAATACGGAGTAAAAGTATCTTCGTTTTCAGACAGTTACAGCTTTGTGCAATTAATTGCACATTTTCTTTGATCGGCTGAAAACTTAGCTACGCTCAAGTGAGGGGTATCTCCGGTTTGAGCCTCCCGAAGGAGGTTGAATGTCCGCGAAACTGTCGCCGATTGATCTGCGATTGGACCCCTGGTCTGCCAGTTCCCTGCTGCAAAAGGCGATACGCCGGGGAGAAGGCGAACTCGCGCAATTGGCAGCCCGTGCCTTCCACCGATTTAGAGGACCCTCGATATGGCACCGGCTATGCACGATTGCCGTCGAAGATATCGGCGTTGGCGATATCGACCTCCTTCATGAGATAGTTCGGACGGGAACCGACAAAAAGCTTCGCTCAGTGCTCGCCGACGACTCAGAGCTAATCGACGGCCTGTGCGTGCGAATGGCGGCAGCGAAGAAAGATCGGTGCGCTGATTATCTATACTGCGCGGTCACCAAACTGCCTGAAGCCCAAATTGAGCGCGTTGCGCTCGGAGGAAGCAAAGTCGAGGAACTGTTTGAGATTGCAACTGACGACGCTTTGCCTTTGGTTCGGCGCGGCGTTTCAGTTCTTTTGGGCTGCGAAGTTGCAGAAGGTCGAAAATGCGAGACGGCGCGTCTCGAACGATTTCTGACCGCCATGGCGTTTGAGGAGCCTGATTTGGAAGACGCCGTGCGGCGTCTTTCCTTCACTAGAGTTCACCCATTTTACACCCTTCTGCCTCTGATCTCGTGCCTTCGGCGACGCTCATGCGCGCCGGCCACTGTCGTTGAAGATGAATTGCCTCCGACCGTCATCCTGAATGGCATCCCACTCTATACCTTCGATAAGCATACTGCGGCGGGCAAAGCTGCCATCGCGAAGCTTGTCACTGAGAACGTCAGGCTAAGGGCAACGCTTGGGAGGTGGGTACCACGAGACCGATGGGTAGAGGTGACGGAAATCGCCGCGTTCTATGCCGATGCTGCGCCGGTCGCTCGACGCCTGAATTGGCCGACCGGCATCCTGCTATCCGAGTTGGGCTTTACAGCAGACATGCTGGATGCGGGCTGTCAGATCGAAGGTATGGCTGATGTCCTGAGTTGCCTAAGGGAAACGCTCCCCGACCTAAATCGGTTAAGAAAAGGCGCGGCGTTTCGAGTTTGTGCGGCCTAGAGGGTATTCAGAAGCCAATTGGAGCTTTCACGGTGATCGATCAGATCAGGCATACCGCCGCGACGTTGTTTTGATTGATCAAAGGTGCTCTGGTGCATCTCCGTGTAACACTTGGGAAAGGCGAGTGACGCATTGTCGAAGCCACTCGTCATCCGGCAAAGCCATCCCTTGGAGGCGCTCCCGAAGCAGTTCCTCTGACACAAATCGCTCGATTACTCCTCGTTCGACGACCCACCCGGGTGGGACCATCAGGGCGGCGAAATTCACCAAAGCTTGAGGGTCTTCGAGCTGGTCCTCGGCTGTGCTCCTGAGCTCAGGCGTCCAGCTGTTCGATTGCTCTAGAGCGAAGAGGGCATCAGCATCCTGCGAACCGCTAAGCCACCGGCCGTTGAACACCCACTCGCGATAACGGGGTAGTTCCGCCGCTAATAGCTCCCGGGTTTGATCGCGGTCGAATATGGTAGGCCCACCCCGCTCCGCCTGCCCTTCGATCATTCCGAAAGCAAACATGTGATAACGCAATGTGTCTGGCACCAGTCCGAAGTCGCCTGAGGCTCTCAATGCCGAAATGATACTTTGTGCGCGCGCACGCTCGTTCTCCCCGCGCGCACCGAAATCGACTAGGATTTCACGAAGGTCTCGCCCGATACTCCGCCCCTGCGTTCTTGTGGGCTGATCCCCGCGATCAACTTCGGCTGCCAGGGCGAGCCAAGCCGCATTGTCGTGCTCTTGGGGCAACTGCGGAAGCAACCTGTAAACCTGGCCTGCGAAGTCAGAGAGCCTACCCGCCTCCCGATACCGAGATAGGGCTTCGACCGTTGGATTTTGCCAATATTGGAAAACATCCCGACGGGACACCTGGAATGGTGGGTCTCCGAGATACAGCATCGTAAGGAGGTTTCGCCTCTGCTGGACCCGTCCAAATCGTACTTGATCTTGGGCAGCTCCTTCCCGAAGAACGGGGAAGAGAAAGGTCAGCAGCCCACTGACGCCCTCGGTCACATTCCCGAACACTAGTGGAACAGTCGGGCGACCCTCCGGCCTGCCCCTTTCGATCATCCGAGCCATGCTAGCGGCGTCATTCACAACCGCATCCAGGTCATCCCCGATCTGGTCACGCACGGCTGCAGCTTTTGTGCAAAGAGCAGCATAGCAGAGGACGTCTATCGAGTTCACCTCGCCAGCAACCATTGGTTCCATGGCCGTAAAGCTGCTGAGAAGGCGCTTAATATCTCTCGGCGTATCCAAAACTGGCCATAGGCATTCAAATGCATCCTCAAAAAGCCGTGAGTCTCCTAGGTCCGCAGCGTATCCGGCGTCTTCCAACCCAGCGAGCAATAGCGTCCGGACCTCATCGACAATCAGAGGTCGGAGCGGCACGGAAAACTGAATTACCTTTTCGAGGTAAGCTGCGCCATTTGGAGCATTGCCGTCGCCCAGGGCGAGTTCAACTCGCTCGCGATCAAACGCCACCAAATAAGAGATATTTGGCAAATCTCCGATGGCCTTTATGACGCGGGCCATTGCACGGACCTCTGACGGCTCAACTCGGTCGAGCTCATCGACGAGCACCACCACCGCCGCCGTCAAGACCTTAAGGCGAGCCTCTAGCTGGCGCCGCCTTGCAAGTGCTGATCGCTCTTTCAGTCGAGGGATCAATTTCGCAAGGACACCACTTCCTGGAAATGCCGCACTGAGAGATGGCTCAATTGCTTCGCGATACTGGTGGAGCGCCAGCAAAACAGAGCGGAGATCGTCCTCAGGACTCGCGCCAAGTTGCTGATCGAGTTCTTCGAAAAATGCTTGAAGCAGATCATCGCGACCTTGGAAAACCCAAGGATTGAACTCGACGACGTACACATTGGCTAGTCGCGAAAGATCGTCATTGAGAAGTCTAAGGATGCTCGACTTGCCCGAGCCCCAAGCGCCCGTGAGCCCGACTGCAAGTTGCGTGGCGCGTCTACCTTCCGCTTGTCCGCTAATCAAAATGCGCCGCAGATGACCGATTAGCGGAGCTCTCGCCAGGCGATCATCTTCGAGTTTCGTGATCGGCGTGTCCGGCTTGCTCATTCAACTGAAGTAATCAGGTGTGCACGAAACCTCCAGAGACCTTGCGAACGCACCTCAGCGTGCGAACCGTCTTCGCTCAGTGATTGCTAATCTTTCGCTCCCACCAGCGGTCCGGGAATGTACGACCGCTTCAGCGGAAGTAACATCTGGTATCGCGGCTCAAATTTGTCGTAATGAGCATAGATTAGTTCGATCAAATCGCTGCCATCAATTAGCCGCAGGTTTGGCTTTGAACGCTCGTAGTTGCGCGCGTCAGGCGAGTAGCCGCCTAGCGTGACGAAAAGCCCTTTTTCCCCGTGCTCGATTGCGCCGTGCAGCCGCTGCACGTCAGGCCTACCAATGGTACCAAGCACCTGCTTACACTGCACCTTTATTATCGGCTCCTCGAAGCCAAGTTCGTCTCGATGCGCGATCACATCGACGCCACCATCACCCGAAGCTTGGGTCACCCTGGCGTGGTAACCCATGCAGACCAACAGATGGGCTACGAAGTGTTCGAACTGATAAGGCGTTTGGGAATTCTTCAGACGCTTAACTATGAAGTCCTCAGTGGACTCCTGAACCTGCGCGCTCACTCGTTCAGCGGTAGACTCATCAATGGCTTCAGGTTGGAGCGTTTCACCTTCTAAAGCCGCCGCGAACTCGTCCGCATTCGTGCTGACCTGAAAAAGAGTGAGGGCCGAGCCAATCTCGTTAAGGGCCGCCTGAGAGAACGAGGACCTCGGAATGTGCTTCAGCCACTTTACCCGCCTGAGATTGGGATACTGTCGGTTGATCGAGGGGTCGTAGCGGTAATCGCTATCGATGAGGCCGATGTTGACCATTCGGTCGGGCTTGGATGGATAGATTACTACGTCGCCGACTTTCATCTCCCGCGAGAACCGCAACAAAAGACCCGCACCTACTGGTATCTCTCCCGGCTTTGCTTGCGGGTACACGCGAGCATAAGCCGCTTTCATCCCGTCGCGATTATCGGGCAATTTGCTCAAGTCGCCCATTTGATCCCAGCCAATGGCGACAAAGCCTTCCTCGACTGGCGCAAGTCCAAACTCACGCGGCATGTGTATGCCCCAGAAAGTGCGATCTGACACGGCGCTCTCCCTCACAGGCCAGCGTAGCGAGGCAAGATTGGAAGGCAACGCACCACCTGCCTTTCCAAATCCGACCCACTGCGCTCGCGAGCTCAACGGGTACCGTCAGACACTAACCGCCCAGTAAGTAGCTTTGAAGTAGTCGGCGCGGATGAGCGAGCGATGGGCTAGGCGCAGGAACATTCAACTGGTGCGCCAGGGTCCGTGGACTCAGGCCGGACGCTACACGCCCACCCGATCAGCCAGGCCTTCGGGCGCGGCAATTCCGATCCTACTTGGGGCAGTGTTCGCTGGACTGTGTGGCGGCCTGGCTTGGACCAACTGGCCGCAGCAACGTGCAGGCGCGCCATCGGCTGCAATCGAATGGAATGCCGTTGCGTCTGTGCCGACGAGGACGCCCGATGCCGAGGACCTTGCGTGGCAGCATCGCGCCACAACTGCGGGCGCTAGCATGGTACCATCTCGTTCCGCTTCGTCAGCTCAGCGAACTTCTTTTGGCTTTTGTCACACAGGCGGCGGGGCGAACTGCGTTGTCGACGGCGATACGATCTGGATCGGCGGTCAAAATGTGCGAGTTGCTGACATCGATGCACCCGAGACACATGAATATCACTGTCCGGAAGAAAAGGCTCTCGGCGACAGAGCTACGCAGCGGCTGATCCAGCTCGTGAATAGCGGTCCCGTCACTTTGCAGCCGATTGATCGGGACGAGGACGTCTTCGGGCGCAAGCTAAGGATGGTAATGGTCAGCGGGGCTAGCGTCGGCGACACGCTCGTGGGCGAAGGTTTAGCCCGACATTACGAAGGCGGGCGGAAGCCTTGGTGCTAATGTCCGCAACAGGCGGAAAGCGGACAATAGCTTCCGTGGCCAACCTCTGACAGCGAGCGCAGCATTCAAGCGTTGGCCCGTCGCGGCGGTCGGCTTGCGCGCCGTCCGGATGGGCCGGTATCAGCGGTCATGGCTGACGCAGCGAAGAAGACGAAGAAGGCGCACTGTCCCACGTGCGACGGGGAGCGCACATGCGAAGTCCACGGCTCGGTCTACAAGACATGGGACTGGGAGGATAAGTCCGGCGGATACTCAATGAACGGAGGCGTCGACCATTCGCTGCTCGAGTGCAGGGGATGTGAGACGGTGTTCTACGAGACCGAGAGCTGGGACAGCGAGGATATAGACCACTACTACGACGCGTTCGGAAACGAGCAGATTGAGGCCGCAAAGACATTTGCGACCTATCCGAAGCCAGCGACGAAGACCAAGCCCGTCTGGTTCGAAGCCATGCAAAAGGCTGACCCACAGCTGCATAACATCTTGAGTCAGATGTACGTGGCTCATGATAACTACGCGCACATCCTGACAGCCATTGGGCTTCGAACGGCTTTGGACCGGGCGACGGAAGTTCTCGGTATCGACCCAACCAAGACGTTTGATGACAAGCTTAACGAACTTCGCGATGGAGGCTGGATTGGACAGACTGAACGCGATGTCCTCGGCGTTGTCACCGATGCGGGCAGCGCCGCTGCTCACCGTGGATGGGAGCCGGACAGCGGCGAAGTCACTGAACTATTGTCGTCGCTGGAAGTGTTCCTCCACCGCGCGTTCATCGTTGGTCAGAAAGCGCTGAGCATTAAGAGCAGCATCCCGGCCAGGCCCAAGCGCATGCAGCTAAGAAGCAGACGCCCTGAGAGGCGCTAAAGGCCTGGCAAAATTCCCCAGGCGGCGACCGGATGTTCACTAATTGTTCTGATCCGCATATGCGGGGAAGATGTCCACCAAGCACATCCGCACCGTTGCTGATCTTCTCCGCTACAGAGCCTTCCTCACCATCACTTGTAGCAGCTGCGGCAACACCAATACGGTTGGCGGCTTCGATATCTTGAAGGCATCCAAATTTAGCGATCTTCAGACGTTCCAGCGAAAGCTTAAGTGCTCACTCTGCGGAGCCAAGAACCCCAAGCTCGATACAATCATGCCACCTAGGCGCTAGGATCGAGTATGGTTCGCTTACCGCGAAATTCAATTTCGACGGGCGTGAAGCGTTCGCCCGAGCCTAAGAGGACAGCGGAGCGCCGGATCGCCTGGACCCGCCGCGCCGCATCCTCTGGCGACTTGGCCTGAATGCCGAGCATCCATTTGTCGCCGTCGAACTCATACGAGATAATGAACTCGCGCACCGCCATATAATCTGAACGCATCCGAGTGGGTTTTGGTGCAATTCCGCGTAGAGTGGAAAGTTGCCGCTTTGCTCAGTCCGGCTTCCAACCCCTTGGGGCCTTTTGGCTGCAGGGATGCCAATCGTAGTCAACCGGGTAGACACGATAATCCGAGTAGGCCCAGCAAATGCCCCGTCGTTCGAGTTCGCTCAAGATGTGATCACGTTCCCGGCAGACTGCGTCGTCGGGTGTGTGCTGACCTCCCCGACACTCCGTGTTCAGAACAGACCACTGGCGTTTCAACTCTGGGGTGCTTTGGAAATACTTCGGGGCAGCTTCTGCGCGCGCGGTAAGTGCGAACAGGCCGACAAGGATGAAAACGCGCATACTCATTTGCCCTCGCTACGCCGTGTGAGGATCGGGACTACCAAAGTGTTGGGAAGGCCTCAAAGGGATAACGCCGCCGCGCGAGGGCGAACCTCTGCGATGGGTTCGAAGCGGCGAGCCTAGTCGCTAGCTGCGAGAAGGATGGCTGGATCAATTCCCATGGCCTCTGCTAAGCGACCGACTGCACGAACCGTCGGATTACGCAGCCCGCGTTCTAGCTCGCTAACATAGCTGCGCTTCATGCCAGCTTCTAAAGCAAGTTGCTCTTGGCTCATGCCGCGTGCTTGTCGTTGCTCACGCACATTCCGGCCAAGCAGGGCGACCAAGTCCATTTGGCTTCATCGCCAGAACACTCGCTTTAGGTCTGTCCCCCAATCGTGACATGTGCTTCGATCACTCGTTTCCATGGAAGGAGATGAGTGTGATGAAAATGCAAGTAGCAGTGCTAGCAGCCCTCGGTTTGAGTCCTGTCAGTGCGTCACCAGCGCCTGTTTTCTTGAAGTGTGAAATTGCCTACGTCGATGGCTCCAGTCGCGCTCACATTGACGTGAACCTAAACGAGAGCGCCGAAACAGCTGGTTTCACAATTGTCGAGACCGGCTACACCGTGCAGAAAATTCCCGCGGTCTTCGCGCCCGAGCAAGTGACTTGGGCGAATGAGACAACCAGTTATGCCGTGGATCGCTCCTCGCTCGCCCTCACAGAGATGCACTCAGTCGGAGGAATTGAGGTTCCTGATGCACGACGCACTGGCCAATGCGCACTGATGCGCCCGGACGCTAAGAGGAAGTTCTGACACTTCGACGATATGCCGCCTTTCTTATTGCTCTTTGCGGCTCATGTGAGACGATTTCTCACACAAACCACCATTCACCTGGGAAACAATGGCCGATTTTGTCGCTTACTTACGAGTCAGCACTCAGAGACAAGGTGCGTCCGGGTTGGGCATCGAGGCGCAACGCGGGGCCGTTCAAAGCTATGTCGAACAGGCCGGAGGCACTCTTCTTGAGGAGCATGTTGAAGTCGAAACTGGTAGCGGGAAGAGTCGACCCGTTCTTGTGCAATCAATTGCACAATGCCGCAAAAAGAGGGCCATCCTCCTTATTGCGAAACTTGATCGGCTCGCTCGAAATGTCGCCTTTGTGTCATCGCTGATGGAAAGTGGCATTGAGTTTGTTGCCGCAGATGCGCCCTATGCGAACCGGCTGATGATCCACATCCTCGCCGCGTTTGCCGAACACGAGCGCACGCTCATATCCGAACGAACAAAGGCCGCTTTAGCCGCAGCACGGCATCGGGGAGTGATCTTGGGACGGAATGGGCAAGTACTTGCAGCTCGCAACAAACAGGCCGCTCGCCTTTTCGCGGAAGAGTTGCGACCCTATGTCACCAAAGCACGGGCTGACGGCGCGGAAACCCTGGCCGAAACGGCGGCTGCGCTAAATGCATTCGACTGTCGGACACGAAACGGCTGCCTTTGGTCACCGTCCACGATTGCCCGTCTCCTCGCTCGCCTTTCCCATCAAATTTGAGACTGGTCCAGCTTGCCTTACAAGTTGCGAGCCGCTGCTTCGAAAGCCGTGGAGCGTTTAGCCCACGGACTGTGCAGAACAGTCAGTGAGCCCAGACATCAGGACGTGAGTTGCGGCTCGGCTGCAGTCCGCTACCAAGGAAGGTGAGCTGGTAAGCTGTTGGCGAAACCCGCAAACCTGTTCTAACGCCTGCCGATGTCGGTTCCACGTTTCTTTGATCTCGAGGCGCAGAAGATTGCGGCGGACGGTGAGCTAGTAGCACTCTTCACCTCGCATCCAGGTACGCTCGGTGCCTTCCGGGAAGCTCGATTGAGAACGTATCTACGTGACCACATCGGAAAGCGGCATGAGATAGCCTCGGGCTTCATTACCGATCATGATCCAGGAAGCACTGCGATTGTTGATCGGGCGTCGCGGCAGATCGACTGCCTCATCTATGATCCTTCCGAACGAGCACCACTTATTGCTGCTGACGCTTTTGTTGCTGTTCTTCCGCCCCATGTCGGTGGCTTCGTCGAGGTGAAAAGCGATCTGGGGATCGTCAGAAATTACAAGGGCGAGGTAACCTCGGAGGAGTTTCCACACTTAGACCGAAAAGGTGCTTTCCGCTGGTCTGGCACGCTCGTGGACGCGCTTCAGAATGTCAAAAGTGGCATCGAAGTTATGCGGCAGGCTACTGTTGCCCGCGAAGACTACTTCGTCGGGATATTCGCTTACGACGGCAATGGCCTCAACCAGTTCGAGGAAGCGCTTTCGTCAGGTCAATTGCTCAGTCAGTTGGGCATTAAGGACATCGACGATCTGCCCGATTGCATCTGCATAGTGACACGCGGCTGGTGGAGTTTTTCGCCATACGAGTGGAACGATGTCTGGGGCGACGACTATGACCCGGCGATCAGCTACCTCCTTTGTATTTCCGGTGATGATCTAGGTGGCGCGCCACTTCAGCTCTTCACATCTTACCTAGCGCACGTGTTTGACCAGCGCGCAAAGCTCGATCATCGAACCGGAGGACTGCGGTCGTTTGCGGGTCGTCAGGCCATCGTGAAAAACACGGCCATTGCGTTGCCTTGCCCTGGAAAGAGGCCATAGGGGCACCGGAGGCTGACCAGTCAGTCTCTACGTTCAGCGCCTCTGCGAAAGGGCTCGTTCGAGGACTTCCATCTGGGCTGACACGCCGAGACAAAGTGCTCCAGCGTAACTGTGCATGGACGCATCTTTGTTTGGCCACGCTTCGCTTGAGGTCTCGTCCCAGACTCTCATCCGGCCATATAGCTCGCGAATGGAGACAAAGGCTTCCAGCGCCTCGTCAGATTGAATGTCGTGGATGGGACAGGACGCCATAAGATCGTCAATCACCTGCCATTGTGGCACCCACCATTCGGAGAACCGCGCATTTTCATCGAATGCTCGCGTGACTACTGTCGTCATCAGCTCCCCCGCCATTCGAGCAGAAGCTAGGACGGTTTGACGCGCGCGGTCCCTCGCGAGCCGCCGTTCAAACAATACGGGGAACGAGACCGCCACAATCGCATAGAGACTACCAATCGCTTGGACCCAGCTGGCTAGCCCGCCATTCCGACTGATCCAAGGAGACGAATTATTGAACCAAAGGAGCGCAATCAGAAGCGATGAACCGGTAAGGACAAGTGCGCCGATTGCACTCACACGCGGCAGCGCTCGTTTACCGATGCCAGAACCACCCTGTTCCATCCTAAGTAGCTTGCCGGCTTGAGCCGTAGTGGGCAACTGGAAGTGAGGTAATCAGGCCACGAGATCGAGCGATAGCTTCGAGCTGTGGAGCCAACCAACCCATAGCCACAGGAAGTGGAGAAAATGCTCCTCGGTGATGCGTAAATGCCGGAGTTTTTCTGGCGGCATGGTTGTGTCTCCGCGTGGGTACTTTGCGCTGGAGAACGCAATCATGGCAGCGTTCGCGCCGCGAGTGTGATGGCCGTGCCTGTCGAGATAAGTCACGCCCCCATGAGCAAGTGCGTTGCGGAGACACTGCGCCCACTGTTCCGCGGACATCTTCGACGCAGCCATAACTGCGTCTTCGGATTGAAGTCCTCGTTGTGCATCGCGTGGGAACTCGTTCGCCAAGTTCAGGCCATCCGGGTAGTCGTGCTCGAAGAAACGCCAATGATCGGCTCGATAAAACGGAGCCTTTGAGAAGGGGCGCTGTCCTAACGCTTCATCGACCGCAGCGGCTAGCTCTGGCGAAAGCGCTCGATCATCCATGTATCCCTCTTCGCCCCTACTGGCACGCTCGCGATGACGCTTCACCCGCTCCAGCGGGAGCGTGATGATCGGCATTGCCATTGCGAAGAGGAAAGTGGTTGTTAGCGGGCCAAGGTCCTCTTCCCCCGGAACAAAGGTCTCACGCACTTGCGGCAGGAGCTTGTCGATCAGAAGGAGGCAGCGCTCCGGAAGCTCGCTGCTAAAGTGAACAGGTGTCCCCATCACTTCACCATTTCAGAAAGTCGTCGGACAGGATCGACTGGTTCGCCTCAAGCCAAGCCTTCGGTCGCTCGTAGTCGGGCATTAGCGATTTCACCAACATCCAAAAGTCGCGTTCATGCGTGCGATGCCGAAGGTGGGCGAGTTCATGGGCGACCACGTATTCGAGCACTTTTCGTGGCGCGAAGATCAAGTGCCAGTTGATCAGGACGTTCCCTCCTCGCCCGCACGATCCCCAGCCGCTGGCAAAGTCCTTTGCTCGAATTGATCGTGGGGTGAGGCCCAAGCGTTTCCCAATGGAGGCGGCTGCGTTGTTCACGTCGCGACGGGCAGATTGCTTGAGCCAGAGCTTTAGCTCGCTCGCGATCAAACGATCCGGATTAGCGTCCGCCCATTCGGGCAAATCAACGGTGAAGCCGTTTCGATAGATGATCTCAATCCGCTGCGCGTCCGTCCGGCGCACCGTCAGCGGCATTTTTCGACCTCGGTAGGGCACCTTGGAGCCGGTGCTGAAACGAGGAACGCCGTGACGACCCGCTGTGACAAATTCCATTTCTCGAACGGCATCGAACAGCCATCGCCGCTTGCGGTCCAGAAACCCCGCGATCTCATCTTCGTCATCGGTCGTCAGCGCGAGCACGTCGACGTGGCCCGGCGTTACAGTGATGCGGCGCTCCGAGGCAGTTGCAGAGCGGCGAAGCTCATAAGCTATTTCTTTCCGCCCTATCTGGAGCGTCGGCATTAGGCTTCCCCGTAGGCATGGATGGCGAAGTCCTCGACCTTCTCGCGGATGACTTGGGTTTCCCCGATGCCATGCTCGGTCAAGATACGCCGGACCTTCTGGCGCAAGCTACGCAGGTAATCATCCATGTGCGTGAAGGCCGGCTGCGTCGCCGCTGCGTCAGAATAGACGGCTCCAATGGCGATAGCCGCGTCCTGCAAGGTCGCATGATCCGCGTTGGACAAGACGGCTTCCATGATCCGTAAGATCGAAAAGGCGTGCTCATCCATGCCAAGATCGGCATGCGCACCCTGTTCCGCCTGTATTTCGTTTGCCAGTGCCTCGAAGTCGCGCAGGCCATCGACGGCTGCAATCTGGCCAGCCTCGAAACGGCGAATGATCTCCATTACCCGCTCCGAGAAGCGGCCGTATTGCGCCGGGTTCTTGTCAACCAATTCTCGGGTGACGCGGCGAAGCTCGGACGACTTGCGCACGAACGCTTCCTGCAACTGCTCCTGGTCCTTGCCCTCGATGGAGAAGTCATCGGCGAATTTCGGATCGGTGATGTTGCGCAGACGAATAGTGGTCGAAAGGCCAGTCGCATGGACGTGCTGTTCCAGCATCTCCCTGATCTTCCCGGAGTAGCTCCGATGATCGAGGCTCTCGTCCTTACTGATGGCTTGCGTCGCGAGACGCAGAAAGGCGGCTGCCCATTTCACTTCGGCGGTGAAGTCGAGGATGGCGGGATCGGGGGATAGGTCTGCATAGACCTTGATAAAGTCGCGGATTAGCCGGTGGAACTCGAACCAGTCGTCCTCCTGCCCCTGCGCCACGAGAGCGGCGGCAGAATACGCGGCGGCCTTTTCGTCCAGCCCGTCGAGTTTCATCGCCCGTTTCTGCGCTCGATAGCGGGCCTGGGCTTCCTTCAAGTCGTTTCGCAATATGGCGATGTCGCTCATCGCGTGTTCGACGTCTTCGGAGCGGTAGGACTTCAGCGCCTCGTCGAGATGGTTGGTGACGCCGATGTAATCGACGATCCGCCCATTTGGCTTTTCGATGGTGCCGCCTCCGCCACCGGTGAAAGCATGGGTCCTGTTCGTCCGGGCGATGGCTTGCAGTAGGTTGTGCTCCTTCAGCGGCTTGTCGAGATACATGACATGCTCAATGGGTGCGTCGAACCCAGTGAGCAGTTTATCGCAGACGATAAGGAAGCTGGGTTCCTGCCCGCGTGCCTTGAACCGCTTCTTTGCGTCTTTCTCGGCAGCATCATCGAGAAAATGCGCCTCCAGTTCCCCTCGTAGTGCGGCAATGTCGGGGTTCTCGCTGGGCTTGTTGTCCTCTTGGCTCTGGGAATAGACGCAGGCAATCATGGCGTCGGCTTTGGCTTGTGCTGCTTCGGCGTCCATGCCGTCGCGTTCCAACTCGGCGGCTATTACGGCGGAAAGAGCGGCCCGGTAGAGGATCACCGCCTCCCGATCCACGGCTACGATCTGCGCTTTGTAGCCGTCGGGCTGGCAGACCACCTTGAAGTGCTCCCAAATGTCGAGCGCGATCAAGCGCACACGCTCTGGGTGCTTGGCAATGGTGGCGAGGGTTAGGCCCTTGCGCTTGAGTTCCTCGCGCTTGTCGTCAGGCAGGTCCACGAACCACCGGTCGAACAGGATGTCGATCTCGGCCTCGTTGATCGCCCAATCCGTTTTGCGACCTTCGTAGAGGATCGGCACAGTCGCACCGTCGCGCACGGCATCGTCGATCCCGTATTTGTCGAGATAACCTTCCCCCGCGACGCTAAACCGGGCGTAAGTGTCCTTGTCGCTGGATTTGATGGGCGTGCCCGTGAAACCGTAGAAATGGGCGTCCGGCAGGGTCGCTTGCAGGAACGCGCCCAAGTCCTTCTCTTGCGTGCGGTGGCACTCGTCCACCAGAACGATCCAGTTGGCCGAGTTGGGGATCGGTTCCTTCGATCCGGCGAACTTGAAGATGGTGGACAGAAGGATTTGTCCGTTGCCCCCCCGGTTCACCGCTTCGCGCAGCGCCGTCACCGATCCGCACTGCACCGGGTTGGGCAGGCCACAGGCGACGAAGGTCTTGCTGATCTGGTCGTCGAGATCGATCCGATCAGTCAGCACGAGAATGTTGGGATTGGCGAGCGTCGGCGCATCGAGTGTCAGGTGGGTCTTCAACTTTAGGACAAGGAACACCATCGTCAGGCTCTTGCCGCTGCCCTGTGTGTGCCAGATCAGCCCCTTCCTGTGCCGTCCCGATGCAACCCGTTGCACCGCCTTGTTGACCGCCCGAAACTGCTGATAACGGCAGATTTTCTTGATCTTGTTCCCGCGCTCGGGGTCCACCTCGAACACAATGAAGTGCGCGAGCAGGTCGAGCAGGCGCGACGGCTCGCACAGGCACCATAGGTCTTTCGCCAGCGCGTCGGAAAAGTCATCCCGGCTTCGCGGCCAAGCGTCAGGCCACGGGCCGTAGAACTGCGCTGGCGAGCCGGTCGCGCCATATTCAGTGTGCATCCCGTCTGTCAGGACGTTGAACGCGTTGGAATAGAATAGGCGGGGGATATCCCGCTCATACTGACGGATTTGCTCGTGCGCCTCGTCGCCAGTCGCGGTGCGCTTCAACGGAGATTTGGCCTCGATCACCACCAACGGGATGCCGTTCACGAACAGCACCATGTCGGGCACGCGTGGGCGTTGCGCAGCGACGCGGAACTGGCCGGTAACGTGGAAGAAGTTGCGGTTAGGGTTCTTGAAGTCGATCAGCGCAATCGGTCTGTCGCGGTTGTCGCCGGACAGGCGGCGCGAATACCCGCCGCGCAGCTTGCGCTGCCACTCTTCATTATCGGACAGTGTGGCTAGATCGTTGTAGATCGCCTCGGCATCCCCCGCGCCGATGTTGTTGAGCTTGCACAGCGCCTCTATCAGCACTGACTTGAGGACGACCCGGTTCTCCTCCTCGCGCATTTCCAGCGCCTTGGCTGAGGAGAGCACCGTCCAGCCTATCGCCTCCAACGCATCGAGCGCGGGCTTCTCGGCGAGGCGGTATTCGTTCACACAGGCACCCGCACGCGACCCGATAAAAGGTCGGCAGTGAGAGCTGCCTTGACGGCCTGATAAGCTTCGCACGACCGCTTCGCTGCATCGCGTGCTGTACCGACGTCCTCCAACAGCCCTGCAATACGGACCTGTTGCTCCAGAGTCGGGAAGCCGAACTTGAGCTTACGGAAGGTCCGCTGCTTGATGCCTTTTGCGGTCGAGCCGGTAGCATGAGACCAAATCAGGCGTTGTGCCGGCTTCGAGAGAAGCAGCCATTTCAGAAACTTTGGATCAAGCGCACCAGTCTTTGGGACGAGTGTCAGCGTTCGCTGGCCAAGAGCGGCGCGAATGTTGGGAAACTCCGCGACATTCCCGAGCGGAGCTTCCGTCGTGAACATGATATCTCCGGTCTTGGGAAGCCCTCGACGCATCCAACCATCGTAGTCATCCTCAGAGATGTATTCGCGAGGCTCGAAGTCGAGATAGCCAAACCGAACGTTCTTGGCTGTAAGGAGCGGTATTCCATAATCCGACTTTGGCGGCGGGACACCCCGATAATCTATGATGTTGTCGAGTAAGTCCTCTAGAGGGCGGTGGGGCCACCCATCACCATCTTCCGAACACGGTGCCGCAAAAAGTTCGTCCGACAGCGCAGCAAGCGTAAGCTCGGATTGGCGGAGCGCTGCTTGGCTTGCGGCAACTGCCTCATCAACTGACCGGAGCACCTTCGCGATGCGCCGCTGCTCGTCGAGTGGTGGGAGTTGCCAAATGAGCCGCCTCAAGTCCTTGGTCGAGAGATGCTTGACGGTCGTGCCACTAATGGTTTGCTCAAGTTCCAAAAGTGCGGGCTGCACCCGGTAGAACAGGTAACCTTCGTCAATCGTATCTGGCTGGGCTGCCGATAACTTCAATACCCGCTGATTAAGTAAGGCCTTACCGCCCTGCCATCGCACTGCCGAGAAATCCCCGTCCATCCCTACCAAGATGTCGCCATGCTGCACCGTGAAAGTTTCATCATAATCGCCGACGTAGCGGGCTGCGGTAGTCGCCTGGCCGAGATCACGGATACGGATAAGCGGAAGTCCTGCGCCTGACTCGGAAGTAAAGTTTTCCGATTTGAAGGCGAAGCCGGGAAGCATTGCCACAACATCAGCAACGCTGACCTCATCCCACTCCGCTGTCGGTGCCTCGGCGTCCCAAACGAGCTGAGCCGCCTCACTCGACATAGCCAAGCCTCTTGAGGTGCTCGAACATCACCGCTTCCGCGTCGTTGCGCTTAGCGATCAGGTCTTTCATCTTGGTGACTTCCGCCGCAACATCGACCGCCTCGGCATCTGCGACGGTCTGCACATAACGGCTGATGTTGAGGTTATGGCCGCTTACGGCAATCTCCTCGACCGGGACTACGCGCGCCAATCTTTCGACATTGGCAAAGCGGTGAACAGCATCAGCCAAAGTGCGAACATGTTCGTCGGTCAGGAAGTTCTGCGCCTTGCCGGGCTGGTAAGTGGCATCGCCGTTGACGATCAGGACTTTGCCCCGCCGCTCGTTTGGCTTCTTCTTGCGGCACACTAATAGGGCGGCAGGGATACCGGCTCCGTAAAACAGATTGGGTGCGAGGCCCACGACCGCTTCGATCACGTCTGCGGCTAGCATGGCCTCTCTGATCCGCCCCTCAGCCCCGCCTCGAAACAGGACACCATGCGGCACCACTACCGCCAGCATCCCGTCATCCTTTAGGCTAGCGAGCATGTGCTGCACGAAGGCAAGGTCGCCATAGCCTTTGGGCGGGCAGCCATATTCGTCGCGCCCGAACGGATCGCCGTTCTGCCAGACATCGTAGCCCCACACCTTTTCCGAAAAGGGCGGGTTGGCCAACACGCGGTCGTAGGCCCCGACGCCATGGACAAAATCCCGCGCCTTGGGATCATATCGCTTGGGGGAAAGGATAGTGTCCCCCTTGGCAATGAAGGCGTCGTCCACGTCGTGCAGGAACAGGTTGATCTCGGCGATGCCCCACGTGGCGAAGTTCTTTTCCTGCCCATAGAGAGACAGGCTGCGCGCGTTTTCACCCCGATCCTTAAGATACTGCACCGCCTCCAACAACATGCCCGCCGAGCCGCAGGTGGGATCGTAGATCGACATGCCGGGGCGCGGCTCCAGTATCTCGATCATCAGCCGGACGATCTGGCGCGGCGTATAGAACTCACCGCCCTTCTTGCCCGCGCCCTCGGCGAACATCTTTATGAGGTACAGGTAGGCGTCGCCCAGCATATCGGCTGGCACATCGGCATTGCGAAGACGATGCTTCTCGAAATGGGTGAGCAGCTTTTCCAGCAGGGCGTCAGAGAAGCGATCCTGATTGGCGAAATCTACTGACCCGAAGACACCACGCAGTCGCAGGTTGGCATCTTCGATGGCTGCCAACGCATTGTTGAGCCGCTGGCCGATCAGTGTGGACTGATGACGGACGGCCTCCCAGCGGTGCTCCTTCGGGATGTGGAAGCGGTGCTCGTCCGGGTCGGCAGCCTCCTCGCGGTCGCCAGTTTCGGCCAAGAGGGCCTCGAACTCCTCATCCCACACGTCGCACAGGCGTTTGTAGAAGAGCAGGCCGAAGATATATTGCTTGTAGTCCCCGGCATCGACCGTGCCGCGCAGAATATCCGCTGCGCCCCAAAGATGTCGTTCCAATGCCTGCTGGCTAAGTTTCCCCACGCTAGTCCCCTGCTACCCGCTGCGTCTTCTAACAACCGGTCAGAGGCCGACAAGGCGTAACCCAGCTAGTCAGATGCACAACCAACTCCTCAATGGACGAGGGAGTATGTTGGAGCCTTACCAACAGAGCGGGGGCATCTTTGGGGGCATTCTTAGCTTCGAAACGGCTTTGTCTATCGGAAACGAGGGTCCTCTCCTGGGCACCACTGCACTCCTACGTAACTGATAATTAAGAAAAACGGCGGACTAGAGCCACTTAGACGCGATCCGACGCTACAAAGCGGCGCTACAAAGCGCCCCGTTGGGGAGCACGTCTGGTGGGAGTTCAATTGCCTTATATTCGCCCGTTGAAGTCGGGCCGGTTAGAATACCGACGACCATTTCCTAAACAGCTACGCACTCATGTCGGGCGGAACGAACTCATCGTTTCCCTCCAGGCGAAAAGCATCACGGAGCCCGGCGCGCTGGCGCGGTATCGCGCTGCCAACGAAAACTATGAGCGGCTGGTAGCGAGCGCCCGAAAAGCCCTTGCCGCTTCGTTCGATGAACTGGACGCCGCCAAGATTGTCTGGCTGGCCGAGGCCCACAAGACTAAGCGGTTGGCTGAGGACGAACGCCAACGAATCATCGGCTCGGTGGACCGCAATTGGCATGAGGCCAACAAGCAGGGCTACGAGACCGTTCTGGAGGACTGTAGCGGACCCGAAATCCGAGACATGTTCAGGGATACGGCAGTTGCTCTAGCCGCCCAACAAGGGTGGTGTTTCGACACCCAGTCAGAGGCCTTCGCGAAGCTTTGCCGAGAGCTACTGAAAGCGACGCTGTCCGCAGTCGAGATACAGCTCGCCAGGGACAATGGAGTCCCGGTGGACACGCCGACAATCGCAGCCCCACCGCCTGGAGCTACAACGGTTCCCAGCAGCCCATACAAGGTCGGTGCCAGCTTCGTTTCATTGGCCCGCGAGGCGCTCGACCGCCCTGCCTTCGGCATCAGCGTCACCACGAAGCAGGCTACCATGACCGCGTGCCGGTTCTTTGAGGACCTTCATGGCCCCCTGCGGCCCGAGGCGATCACGCGAGCGCATGTGGCCTCTTTCATAGATATGCTGGGGCGGTCGCCCGGCAAGCGTGCACACAAGGAGCGGAGTTGGCCGCTGCCCAAGCTCGTGACCGCCTACGCGGGCAAGGAGTTCGCCGCCCTGTCGGTCAAGACGGTGAAGCAACATGTGGGGACGCTCTCGGCCATGTGGACGAAGCTCCAGGACATTGGCCAGATAGGCGAGACAGCAGGCAATCCGTTCTCCCGCCACAAGTTCCCCAAGGTCCGCCGCACCCAAAAAGAAGGTTTCACTCTCGGTGAGGTCCAGACCATCATCGACCTTCCGCTGTTCACGACTGGCGAGCGCCCACAACGCTCCAAGGGCGAGGCCCTCTATTGGGTTCCAATGCTGTTGTGGTGGACGGGAGCGAGGCCTGAGGAGATTTGCCAGCTCATCGTCACGGACCTTCGCCAGGACGATGAAACCGGCGAGTGGACGCTGACCATCACCGACGAAGGCGCACATCCGCGCAAGGGCCAGCGTCGTCTCAAGGCCGGTGATGGACGGCGAACCTTCCCTATTCCGCGCTTTCTCCTCCGCCTCGGTTTGCTGGACTACCGGGACTGGTTGATTAAGCACGGTGAGAGTGCGCTGTTCCCAAGGCTCGGCACGAAGGGCCAACGCAAGGAGCTGTTCGGCGGCTTCACGGAAAGCTGGGGTGCTTATTTGAGGAAGCACAATGCGCTCCCGCCAGGGAAGCTCCCAGCGCGCGAGTTCCGACATACGTGGACGACGGAGGCTAGGCGTTGCCGCGTTCCAGAGGACGCCAGAGCCTACATTCAGGGCCATTCGCGCACGCATCAGGGGCAGAACAGCCGCTACGGTTCACATGCCCCGCTCGGGGGCGAGATTCACAACATTACCTACGAGCGCATCGACTTTTCCCGCGTGCGTCCGTGGGTCAAACCATATGAATGATACAATGTAACATAATAGCCACAGCTCGCACCCAATCACCTCGCTTTTCGGCGGAATCAAGCCGCTGTTGGAGCGAAGTTGGGCCAGCCGAAATCTTATTAAATCCGCTGCTCGCCTGCAAAACGGGGATGCAGTCTGCATAGGTCAAACGAGAATGAAGTCTGTAGAAATGCCGCGTCGGGGAAGCTGGGCCAAGGACATGGCCCGCCTCACGAAGCTAGAGAAGAAACCACACCCCGTCGTCACTCCCGATCGCCTCGGTATCCACAACCTCCTTATCATGGATGCGCTGTTCCAACCTCGGGGCCAGAGCCTGGGGTTCTGCCCTGGTGCATCGGCCAAGCATGTCACGACAATGGCCAACGCGGTGCGTGACGGGCGACTATTGGACCCTATGGCCATCGTCGCCTTTGGGGATCGTTGGGTTCTCGTAGACGGCCACCATCGTCTTGCTGCTTACCGTGACGCGGCGTTCACAGGCGACCTGCCGGTCAGGGCCTACGATTGCGACAAGACTGGCGAGGACCGCGTAACGTGGGCAATGGCCCTCAGCACCGCCCTGAACGCCAAGGACAAGTTGGCCATGAGCGCCGACGACAAGAGTGACTCGGCGTGGCGGTTGGTCGTTCTCGTCGGTGATGACTTTTCAAAACGCCAGCTCGTGGATGCGACCACGGTCAAGGAGCGAACAATCGCCTACATGCGTGCCGTGCGGAAAGCGCTCCTTGGCGCGGGTTGGACTCAGGAGCGGCTATACGAGACGACCTGGAAATCGGCCCGGTGGGAGAACGAGCGGCTCAAGGGTAACGACAGCGAGCCAGACCCTGATGCGGAGGATAAGCGCTTGCGCCAATTGATGCGGAAGTTGTCCCCCGCGATTCAAGAACGGCTTCCCGCTGGTTTGCTTTTGGAAGCCCTAGAGCGGTTGCGGCCCGGCCTTGAGTTGGAGCTGGAAACGGCCATCCATTACGCCAAGGCACAGCGGCGAGACGAGGCCTTGGCCGCGTGATTGTAGATTGCCCCAGTGCCTACGTTGTGGACGGCGACACGCTCCGATGCGGTCACGAGCGCATCCGTCTCCTCGGGATCGACGCCCCTGAGATTGAAGCCTGTCCACGCTGGCGGACTTGCGTTCCGGGAGACGGCCAAGCGTCCAAGCGGAGCTTGATAGCCGCCATGACGATGGGTCCGGTCCGCTACCAGCCGGTCACTAGGGACCACTTTGGTCGTCAGGTAGCCGTCGTGTGGGCTGGTGGGGTGAACCTATCTTGCTGGCAGCTTCAGCGAAGCCAAGCAGCCTATGTGGCCAAGTGGGATAATGGTCGGCTGGTCGGTCGCGCCTGTGGTCGCTAGGCCGCTGGGCCGACGCCCACGGCATACATCAGGACAAGCGTCCTCAGAGCTGGGAGCATGACTCGCGGTCGCAGAGCCAAGCCCACGACTGCCGAGAACGCCAGCACCTGAGGTGTAACGTCCCCTAGTGCGGACAAAGCGGACAGTGGGCGAGCACAGCAGCTATCCCCGAAGCCGCGCTGAATAGAAGCGTGACAATCGCAATCTTCATGGTCGCCCCAACGATTACGGAATGGGCATATCACAGCGGTCTAGTGGATGGAAACGGACGCGCCGAGCCGCGCCCGTCCCCCTGTTCGCGGCCAGTCCATTCGGCTCGCTCCCAGACCTTGCTGGCGCGACCAAACCTACAAGGCAAGAAAAAGGGCGGCCCGTCCCTCCATCTCCCAGACCGCCCTTCTACAAGCCGGACTCGCGGGAGGGGGGTCCGACGATTTCCCACAAACAAGCCTGGTGCCTTTGGGTTCCTAAGGCTGTAGAACGAACACAGAACAGATTCGGGAAAATTGAACTCGATGCTCCGCCTTGACGACCCCAACGACAACCGTGGCCGAGGCTGGGTTCAGCTCACGGACGAGGAGCTAATCTCGCTGTTCTATCTCGGCTTGAAGCTCGCCCGCAGGTGCCATCGCCGTGACCTTACTGACCGAAACTCCATAAAGTCTGACGCGGCGGCCCAAGCCATCGCCAGGCACCTGATGGACCGAATGAGGCACTACGCCGTCTTTGGGGCCGCTCGCCCCATCAATGGGCCATCGTGTGGCCCGAGTGGTCACAGCGACTAGCTTCCCGAAAGGGGGACGGAGTCAGTCCCTTAAATCTAGGTCGCCCAGCGTGGTCACAAGTCGGTTACGTTCCCAGACCTCAACCTTCCGTGCGTCATGGTCGATTTGGCGAGCCTTTCGCACGGCCTGCTCGTCACTGTCCGCGTCAACCCAGTCGGCGAGGTCAATGCCACCCCGCTCGCTTAGGTAGTAGAGCCTGTAGATTTGTGAGGTCATAGGGTCGCTCCTGCAAATCAGCGGGAGCTTTCATTTACTCTCGGTCGCCGTCGAGCTGGGCTTACGGTTCGGCAATGTGTCCTCGCTACGCCCTTATTGTGGACTACGCACCAAAATAAGTGAGTCCGTAAAACAGGCTACATGCCTCGGTAGGGCTCACAAGCGACGCCATCCCCGTCTCCGTCCAGCTCCTGACGGTAGCCAGGTTGACCCTCGTTCAACGGCGCTACTCCAGCCGCCCGAGCTGCGGCACAGTTCGGGTAGTAGACCGGGAGCCCGAGAGCCCCCGTTGCCGCTGGTCCATCAGGGCCCGAGCGAACCTTGGCGGTGTTGACGATGGAGACGACCGCGAGGAGCAAGCAGCACCCGGCGAACAGCGGATAGGCGCTCAACGACCCCCGACGACGATAGGGGCGATGGTTGCCGCGTCGGCGTGGCTTGAAGGGGTGGCGGCTCGGCATAGGAAGTGCCGATAGCCGACTTGTGTAAATGGTCGGTTGAGCGCCGGAGGCTAATGTCCGTTTACGACCCATTGCGGACGTTGCAACGGAAGCTAATCTGCGCCCGGATTTCTTTGGGGATGCTTATGCAGGACATCCTACGCCGGTTTGAGATCGGCTTCGCTGGTGCGACCCTCGGTCTCGTTTTGGCCGAGGAAGTGTTTGGCGCGACGGGGGTTCGTTTGCCGCAAACGATCGCGTTGGGATTACTCCTGCTAACCGGCACGATCCGCATGGTGCACAACGCAGCCTACGGGCCTCGTGATATTGGCCAAATCTAACGTCCGATTTCGACCCATTGCGGACATTAGGCAGACGCGACAATCTGATCGAATGTGTCACTTCGTAACCTTGATTGCGCCCACCGATGACGTCGCCGCCGTCCGTTCAGTGATGGAGCGTCATGGTCGAGCAGCAGAACCGATAGACAATCCCTCGATCCGTAAGGTTCTGCGCGAAGGCGAGCGCCAATATCTGACTACTCGTGGGCATTGTGACTGCGGCACCGTCCTTGCGCCTCGCCATGACACGCCCGAGGCGTTCGAAGACAGGCTTGCCAAGGAAGAGGTTCGGATGAGGCGGAAGGGCTGGTCGGAGACCAAAATCACCCGGGCCATCGAGGACCGCCGCAAGGCTGATGCAAAGCCTAGCGGTCGTGGCTCAGACAGTCTCGCACTCTGGAACGCCGCTCTGCATGACCTCCGAGAGGAGCTAAAGCTTCCGTATGCGGGACTATTCGTCAGGTTCTATTCGGGAGCGATTGCCACCGAAGACTTCAGTGCCTCGCGTCGAGAGGTGACAAAGGGCGTGCCGTGGCAGGATGCGCTTGCGACGTTGGAACACGATGAGGTGACAATCCTCCGTTGATGTCTGCTTTCGACCCCTTGCGGGCGATCGGACCCAAGTTAAAGTTGCTATATGGACAAGCGCATTTCCCTGTATTCGCTCGTTGGCCTGCTTCTGGGGTTCTTCATCTACGATTGGCTCAAGGGTGGGTTCGAGAGCGCTTTGCGCGATGCGCCCCTTCGTGCCGGTATTCTGCTTGTTCTGGTAGGTATCAATTGGCTGGCTAAACGGCGTTTCGCTAGTAAGGCCTAACGTCCGCTTTCCACCCATTACGGACATTAGTGTCGCGGCGGCGTAAGGTCCCAAACGGTCGTGTAGTCGGGGTTCACGACGTCCTCCCTCGTCGCCCGTAGGCGGTATGTTCCAGGCTTGGCTGGAACGAAGGCCCTCAGGTCAGGTGGGAGGGTGTAGAACTCGCCCGAGCGGCTCCCCTCCAGCCTCAACGTGACGCCCTGCTCGGGATCCGTGCTCATCACCGTCCCGTAGAACTGATCCAGCCGCTCTCCGGTCGGCTCGTTGTGGGTCATGCCGACGAGGACGGTCGCGCCCACCAGCTTCTCCGCTCGGGCGTGTTCCCACTTGGGTCGGTCGGGGTTCTTGTCGGACGGGCTCAAGCGTCTCAGAAGGCACGCTGTGCGGCGACCTGGCACGTCGCGGTCATCTTCTGCCCAGCAATCTCCCTGAGCGTTCCATAGCCCACCAGTGACCCGTCAATGCGAGACAGCGTGACGTGGGCTGCGGCTGTATCCCAGGTCACCGTGTCGGCTGAAAATGTCGCGGGCCACGATTTGAATATGCCGCCCGCGTTCACGTCCGCTCGGTTGTGCCGTTCATAGAGAGCCACGCTGACCGGCGCGTTGTTGGAGTCTCGACAAGCCAGGAGAATGGGCTGCTCGTCGGTGGGAGGTGGCAAGAGCGTTCCAGACTCCATCGCCTCACGAACCTTTCGTTCCCGACGCCGCTCACGATCCGCAGCAATGGCTGCACCAAGGTTCGCCATACTGCGATTGATGTTCTCTTGGTTCTGCTGCTGGATTTGCTGCTGCTGTGCCGCGAACCCTCCCCAGTTTACGGTCGATTGGGGAGGCGCCGCTGTGGTGGTGGTCGTGCATTGGACCTGGTTCGGAGTGTAGCTGTAGCAGTTAGTGTTTCCGGTCTGCTGACCCTGAGCTGCGGTTCCAACGCATAGCCCAACGATGAGGGTCAAATACCTACGCATGACCGTTCCCCTTTCGCGAGGGTTATAAACAGAAATCAAAGAGCAAGGAACTCCGCAACCGTGTTCTAACTCTGCTCGCCTAGAGCCCTCCAGACGCTCGTGCGGCCCATGCGCAGCTCCTTGGCGATAGCTGAGGGACCCATGCCCGCCTCACGCAGCTCACGGACTCTGGCGACGTCTACGGAGGGCTTACGGCCCTTATACACCCCAGCCGCCTTCGCCTTAGCGATCCCCTCCATCTGGCGCTCCCGCCGCAGAGCCGTTTCGAACTCCGCGAACACCCCGAGCATTTGGAGGAAGGCCTTACCGGCTGGCGTGGACGTATCTACAGGCTGCTCCAGCGCCTTGAGGTGGACGCCCTTGGCCTTGAGGTCCCTAACGATTGACTCAAGGTCCAGCAGGGAACGAGCCAGGCGATCGATGCGGGTGACGACCAGGGTGTCGCCAGTTCGCAGGAAGGAAAGGACCGTAGCCAGCTCTGTGCGCCCGTCGCGGCTCGTCCCGCTCTTCTTCTCCGACCGGATGACGGTGCATCCAGCGGCTCGCAACGCCGCCTCCTGAATAGCGCAATCCTGGTCCTGCGTGCTGACGCGGGCGTAACCGATGATGGTAGACACTGGACGTTCCCCTGTCCCAATAGACCCTAAGACCTGACCGGGGTATTGTTCCAGAACGACCTAGTCAACCCAAATGGAACGCTTATTACGTTCCACCGTGCCGTTCCGGGAGGGTATACTCTATTGAACCTGTCGGCTGTCGGGCTCGAACTCGATACTATGGACCCAAGGACAGGAGGGAGTTTCATCGTGGGGCCGATGACTTGGGATGCCATTGCGACGTTTCTGACTGGTCTAGGCGCGGTCACTGGAGCGGTCGTCGTTGGGCTCCGACAAGTTGCAATTACACGCGACCAGACAGCGATAGCGGCTCGACAAGCCGACATTCTGGGGGAGCAGACAAAGCTTGCCCGACTAAGTTTCCATGAGACGCTGTTCGACCGTCGCATGGCAGTTTACGACGACGTCCATCGATTCCTCTCCAGCATAATCCAGTATGCTGCTCCGCCTTCCAAAGAGCTGGAGATGGCGTTCTTGGGCGCCACACAGCGGTCGCGGTTCCTTTTTCGCCCCGAGGTCAGCGCCGCTCTCAGCGACCTTTGGAAGAAGGCCTGCGCCTTCGAGGCGCTAAAATCGGCGATGTTCCATGCTTATCAGACGGAGGGTCACTATGGCGAAGGCAATCCTGAGAAGGAATCGGAAATGCTCAAGGAGTTCCTCGCCCGCATCGAGGAGCTTCCTGAGTTGTTCGGTGCCGAACTCCAGTTGGGAGAGGCCTAAGGCCTCATTCGACCGAGAAGTCGGACCGGTCAGTTTGGTCCCCCCATCTTGGGTCCCATATCGCCATTCTCGGTGGTTCCATCCGACCCCCCCGGCACCCAGTGACTCAAAAAATTCGCTAAAGGCGAACGACTGTTGTTGTGATGGTCCCACCAGGCGGCGCGCCTGTCGTCTCCCTGGAAACAGCTGGTAGGTTGGACGGATGAACCAAGAGTTAGACCCCGCAGAGGAACCCAATCCGCGCATTGTTGCTGCTGTCGGTACCGCGTTGGGAGCCGCAACGGCGACAGCGACAGCCACCGTCCGACGGAACTTTTCAATCCCCCACTTGAACGCCGCCGACCATTTTGCAGTCGTCCTGGCCAATCACGAAACCACGCACGCTGGCGCTGGCTGGGGACCGCACGTCGACTTCTGTAGTTGGAATGGATCAGCAGCCATCATTTTGAGCTTCTCGGCGATCGAGGCTGCGGTTGACGAGATCGAAGACGACCTGGGCCTTCCCAAGGAGCTGACGGACGTTCTCGAGCGCTCCCCGACGCTAGAACATGTGCAAGCGCTTCTGGCTCACCGAGGCTGCCCCGCCTTCGACAGAGGGGCTGAACCCTTCCAGAGTGCCGATCTGCTGCGAGCCCTACGTAATGGCCTAGTGCACCCCAAAGCGGAGTGGGACAATGCACGAGACAGGAACCGGCAACTCAGTCGGAAGGTCGTAGGAGCGCATCTTCCTCTTAGCCCGTTCCAGACCGACCCCGACCTCGCGTTCCCCCACGGCTGCATGTCGGCTGGGACTGCGAAGTGGGCGGCGGACTCAGCGCGGTCGTTCATCCGTGAACTGCGATTGCGACTGGAGCTACCGGCGACGGCTTAGGCCCGCGAGCCCGAGTGTCTTGGCGGCGACTTGCAACTCACTACATCCTTCTGACCATGGAGAATGACGGCCTTCCGAATATCGATAGGATCCGCATGTTCGTCATCGATGCGGATGGACACGCACGTTCCGACGTATGGTTTGTTCACAGCCACGGGGACCATGTCTACGTGGCGCCTCGGAAACTCGGTGGTGCGCTCAAGCTGAGTTTGCATCCGGCTGGGGCGGCCAATGACGGGTGCGATTGTCAATTTGGTCATCCCAGAAACCATGCAGAGCATCAGGAAGCCCTCGGCTTCCAACCGATGCGACCGCTCCGATGGATAAGGCGGCCTACACCTGAGCAGGGGGCTGTGCATGTCGTATCGGTGTTGTTCCCGACGGATTATTTAGGATTGGCTCCCTTCCCGCCGGAGGAAGGCAAAACTAAGCTCGCTATTCCTGTGGCGCCGCCAGGACATGCTGTTGAGGCCGCGCTTTTCATGTCGAAGCAGGCGCCCAGCGAATTGGAGGAAGCGTTCCTCCGTAAGGGTGGAACACCGCTCATCTATATGGACTTGCCATCGGGCGAGTTTGTCAGCCTCGTGGTTCGTCACAGGCCCCTGGATGATCTCCAACCGGAGCTGGACAAGCTGCGGAACCTGTCGCCCACGCCCCTGAGCGGAGCTCCTCAAGCCGGTGAGGCTATAGAAGGCCGGGCAATCATCGTCGGCGAGCCGCCCAAGAACGGCGACGCCTTTCAGCTTATTGAGGTTGGCCCCCTCACGGTTAGTAGGGACACCGACTCAGCCACTTGAGGCGCTACAAAATGGCGCTACAACTGAGCCGGTCGGGGCGAGTTAATATTGGCTCTAATCTGCCGTTTTAGGGGGCGCCGTGTCCGTTCCTCTCCTGGGCACCATTCTCCCTGCGGGAGAGCCGTCACCCTTCCTTCTTAGACTCCGGCATCGGATGATGCTTCGTGCCGCGCGACGGTCCATCGACCCGCTCGAGCGAGGATACGCGGCACCGCCGCCCCCTCACCACCACTGATGAAAAGCGATCGAAGGAGTTGGATGCGCCCGTGTCGAACCTGATCGTGTTGGTGAAATCCAGCCCGTGGCAGGGAGCGTTCAGCTTCGCCTTGAACCACTGACGGTTGCGCGCCTGCACGTAGAGCGTGCGATTGTTTGGGGCCGTCCAGTCCCGAATGCCACCGTGGTTCACGAAGGGGATGGAGGCGTTGCGCCCCTCAGCCATCGAGCCAAGGCCAGCGATTACGACGAACGCACCGATGCCAAGCGAGATTCTCTTCATCTGCGCACCTCCTGTCGGAGCCGCGCCCCTTACCACTTCAAGCTTGTTGAACGAAGCGGTAGCGGATCACTTGCCCGGCGGCCGCGCATTCACGTCCAGCACGCGGCCCTTCGCGATCGACGGCCCGCTCGCGAGGTAAGCTTCGAGCGCATCGAGATCGAGGCCGGCGTCGAAGGCGTCCGCAGTGCTGGCGAAGACCGAGAAGCCATCGCCGCCAGACGCCAGGAAGTTGTTCACGGTGACCCGATAGGTCTTGGTGGGATCGATCGGCTTCCTATCCAACGTCATGTCTACGATCCGCTGCCCCTGTGGCCGTGACAGATCATAAGCGAACCGGAAATTCGACGAGGGGACTAGGAGCGAGGCTACGGCGGATTTCCCATCCTTGGTCGCGAATTGCTGCTCCAGCAACGCCTTCAGCTGTGAGCCCGCCAGCGGCTTCACGACCAGATTGTTGCCGAACGGCTGCATCGCGAAGATCTGCCCATAGGTGACCGTGTCATCTGCTTGCGGAGTGATCCCTGTCCTAACGCCGGTCGCGTTGATGAATGACAGGTCGGCACGGCCGCGCTGGTTCGGCCAGGTGGCGGCGAGCTGAGCGTCCGCGATCAGGTCGCCCGCAGGAGATTCGCCGTCCGTTTCCGACTTAGGGGCAGGCGCCGAAAGCTTGCCCACCACACGAGCTGCCGCCGGCGCGGCCGCGTCGCGATAGCGCCGAACCAGTTCTAGGACCCCTTTATCTTCACCAAGCTCCGGCCGAACGGGCAGATTGGTCGCGGACCTGTCGGAAAGAGCGCGCGTCGATCGTTCGAAACTCAACCGGATATCCGACACCAGGAAGCCGTACTTCCCCGCGCTTGTCAGGAGCCGGTCCGCGCCGCCACGCTGTAGCCGGCAGGCATAAGCATAATGTGTATGCCCGGAAACGATCACGGAGATTGCAGGATCGAGCTTGTCCAGGATGTCGAGGATCGGACCCGCCAAACCAGCACAGCTAGACTGCTGGTATGTGTCGGGCGCCTTCGCACCCTGATGGATGAGTAGCACGATCGTGTCCGCGCCAGCCGCCTTCAACTTGGGCACCAAAGCATTCGCGGTCGCCGCTTCGTCGGCAAACGTCAGCCCTGCGACACCGGCAGGAGTCACCAGCGTCCGCGTGTCCTTCAGCGTCATGCCGATGAAGCCAATCGTGATCGGACCGAATTTCCGGACTGCGCTGCCCGGGAAGATCGTCTTGCCAGTGGAGTCCGAAACGTTCGCCGCAAGGAATGAGAAGCGGGCGCCAGCGAACGGCTCCAACCGGCAAGGCGTTCGCGTCGTATACTTTTCGCAGCCGCCCCGCTGCATGCGCAGCAGCTCGAGACGGCCCTTGTCGAACTCGTGATTTCCGACGGCATTTAGCTGCAGGCCAACCTTGTTCATCGCCTCGATGGTCGGCTCATCGAGGAAATAGGCAGACACCAGCGGCGACGCGCCGATGAGGTCGCCCGCCGAGACGGTGATCGTGTTGCGATGCCCGGCGCGAAGCTTCTCAATAGTCGCCGCCAACGCACTCACGCCGCCAAGGCGCTGCTTCATCTGATGGCCCTCCGCGAGCTTGATGGTCGGTGCGTCCGCGGGCGAATCGAGATTGCCGTGGAAATCGTTGAACGCGAGGATCTGGACCTCGACCGGATCACTCCCCGCCGACTTGGCACCAGATGCGACGGACGGCTCTGCCCCGACCAAAAAAAGCAGGGCTGTTGCAAACAGGTAACTACGCATTTGGAAGGCTCAGGATTCCTACAGGAAATACCGGATTGCGGTCGATAAAGACCGACTAAGACGGTTGCGTGACGGGCGATTCGGTTGGTAGCGCTACCGCGTTGTCACAAATCTGACACATACTTCAATTCTTAGCGTCACCCGTCATCAATCGAGCAGTCGCAATCCAACCCTAGCGGCCGCTCATCCGACAATTGTTGTTAGTGTTCCTGCGAGGGGGTTTCCCGTGAAGAAGTTCGTATTGCTGTGCACGACGGCAGTTCTGCCGTCGGCTGTTTTCGCTCAATCTACCGGTTCGACGGAATTCGAAAAACAAACCATCACCATCACTGGCAAGAAGCAGCGCTCCGTCGGCGGCGTTGAGGTGCCGCAAACGCCGAAGGCTAAGGTCATCCTGACACAGGAGGTGATCTCCCGGCAGAACCCCGGCCAGACGATTCTCGATACGATCAATCAGGTGCCGGGCGTCAGCTTCCAGAACAACGACCCGTACGGTTCCGGCGGCGGCACGCTGACCATCCGCGGCTTCGATTCCAGCCGCATCAGCCTGACGTTCGACGGCATCCAGCTGAACGACTCTGGGAACTATGCGATCTATTCGAACCAGCAGCTCGACCCCGAGCTGATCGAGCAGGTCAACGTCACGCTCGGTTCTACCGACGTCGACTCCCCGACGGGATCGGCAGTCGGTGGCACCGTGAACTATCGTACGATGGTTCCGACTGAGAAGATGGGTGCACGCATCGTCGGCTCGCTGGGCGAGTATAACTACCGCCGCATTTTCGGGCTCTTCAACACCGGTGCGATGGGCCCGTGGGGCACGCGTGCTTTCGTCGCAGCGTCGGTCGCCAAGTACGACAACCCGTTCAACAACTACGGGAAGATGGACAAGAAGCAGATCAATGCTCGCGTCTACCAGCCACTCGGTTCCAATGGCGACTTCGTCTCGGTCGCAGGCCACTACAACGAGAACCGCAACAACTTCTTCGGCTCGCTGCCGCTGCGTTGGGATACGACCCGCGTCGTCAACGGGAACACCGTTCCGCGGATCGTTGGCCCCAACACCAACAACCGCTTCCCGCGTAACGCCGGCGAGCGTGAGTACAACATCAATTATCCGTGCACGATGGCGGTTGGCCACTCGGGCGTAGCTGACTCTGTCGCCCCCTCCACAGGCCCTGATGGCGCTCCGGACCCCAATGGCGATTACGCCAGCTGCGGCACTGAATTCGACCGGCGCTATAACCCGTCGAACACTGCCAATATCCGCGGTTCCTCCAGGTTCACGCTTGGCGAAGGCCTCGTGCTCACCGTCGACCCGAGCTATCAGTATGTGAAGGCGAACGGCGGCGGCACCGTGACCGGCCGTGAAGGCGTCTACACCAAGAACGGTGTCACTTACACGGGCTTCATCGGCGGTTCCTATTGGTTCGGCCGCGACCTCAATGGTGACGGCGATATCCTCGACACCTGCACGCAGACGGCCACCGGTGGTTGCACCAGCGCCACGTCGAGCCGCGGCGTGACGCTGCTCGCTCCGAGCCAGACGCATACTGACCGGTTCGGAGTAATCGCGAGCCTGCGCTACGACATCAACCCGAACCAGTCAGTTCGCTTCGGCTATACTTGGGACCACGCCCGCCACCGGCAGACCGGTGAACTAGGCTTCCTACGCGCCAACGGCGAGCCGTTTGACGTCTTCCCGATCAATGATCCGATCTATGACGTAAACGGCGGACTGATCGAGAAGCGCAACCGTCTGTCATACGCCATTCTGAACCAGGTCTTTGGCGAATATCGCGGTGTCTTCGGCAACTTCACCATCAACGCGGGCCTTCGCTCGCCGTGGTACACGCGCAAGCTCAACAACTACTGCTTCGCGACGGCTTCGAACGGCTTTGTCGACTGCTTGCCGACGGAAGCTTTGAACGACGCCTACGCGGCTGCCAATCCGCAGGTGGTGGATCCGGTCACGGGCGCGATCACCGGCTACTCGCCTCCGCAGGGTCGCGACTTCAAGTACCACGAGCTGCTTCCGAACATCGGCGGGATCTACAACATCACGCCGAGCATCAGCGTGTTCCTGAACTATTCAAAGGGACTGTCGGTGCCGAGCACGGACAACCTGTACAACAGCTTTTACTTCCCTGTCGGCACCCCCGGGGCGGATCCGAACCCCGAAGTCACCAACAACTTCGACGGCGGCTTCCGCTATCGCAGCGGCAAGATCCAGGCGCAGCTGTCGGGTTGGTACACCAAGTTCCGGGACCGTCAGGCCTCGGCCTACGACCCTGAGTTGGACCGCACCGTGTTCCGCAATCTCGGAGATGTTCAGAAGTACGGCATCGACGGCTCGTTCGCTTATTCGCCGATCCGCGACCTGACATTCTACGCGTTCGGCGCTTGGCAGAAGAGCAAGATCGCGGACAACATCCAAATCGGCCGCTTCACCAACGGCGTCACGTCGTGTGACGATCCGGCGGCGACTGCCCTCATGTGCGCCTTCACGGCCGGCAAGTATGAGTCGGGTGTTCCGAAGTACATGTGGGGCTTCTCGGCGAACGGCCGGAAGGGCCCGGTTGAACTCGGCATCGAGGCGAAGCGCACCGGGCCGCGGTATGTTTTCGACACGAACCAGCCGACGTTCACTCCCGGCACGCCGGTGGCGACTTCAACGACCACGGTGTTCCCATCGCAGGCTCCGGCCTACTGGCTGGTTAACCTGGATGCCCGGTTCCACCTCGACAAGGTGACGCCGCAGCTGAAGAACACCTACTTCCAGCTGAACGTCTACAACCTGTTCAACAAGTTCTACGTTGGCGGGTTCAGCGGCGGCCTCAACCAGGCTCTCAGCGGAACGAACTACGGCAACCCAGGCTTCGTCCAGATCGGCGCCCCGCGCGCAGTTCTCGGATCGATCAACGTCCAGTTCTAATTCGATTTCGTAAGCGTACCGGAGGCCGGGTGGGACCATGTTCCGCCCGGCCTTCTCTTTTGTGCGACGCCTGAGGACGCTAGTGGCGGTGCATGCCGCTCTACAGCCTTGGCGATCTGAGGCCTGAAATCGCAACCGGAGCGTGGGTCGCACCTTCGGCTGACGTGATCGGCAACGTCCGCGTCGGGGCCCGCGCGAGCGTCTGGTTCGGCGCAATCATCCGCGCCGACAATACCCCGATCATCATCGGCGAGGACAGCAACGTCCAGGACGGCGCGATCGGCCACAGTGATCCCGGCTTCCCGCTGATCATCGGCGAGCGGGTGACGGTGGGCCACCAGGCAATCCTTCACGGCTGCACGCTCAAGGACGATTGCCTCATCGGCATGGGCGCGCGCATCCTCAACGGTGCGGTCATCGAAAGCGATTGCCTCGTCGGCGCCGGAGCCCTCATCACCGAAGGGAAGGCCTTCCCCGCCGAAAGCTTGATTGTCGGCTCACCGGCGCGCGCGGTTCGGTTGCTCACCGATGCCGAGAAGCAGGCGCTGCGAGTTTCCGCTGCGCATTATGCGGAGAAGGCTGCGCGCTACGCGGCCGAGCTCAAGACGGCTTAAGCGACTTGCAGAATCTCTGCTGCTCTTCGGGCGACGACCGCAGCCGCGTATCGATGTAATAAGCCGCAGCCTCTCGGACATATTGACGATGGTCCGGCGGGATGAAGCGCGCTGCGGCACTCTCCCATTCCGAAATGCATTGGCTCTTCGGCACAGCCGAGCGGCCGCACCGAACAAACTCATTGTAGGCAGCACGCCACCGCATGAAGTCGGCGCGATCCATCACGTCCCCGTGCCCAGGAATCAGTGTACTGAACGGCGTCGCTGCAATCTCGTCGAGCGCACTGCTCCATCCATCTGGGCATGCAGTATCCATGAAGGGAACGAGCCCAACCACCAGATCCCCAACGATCGCGACATGCGTCTTACGATCGTAAATCCATACGTCGCCTTCAGTTGCCGCGAACTTTGCGAGATGCACATCGAACATTCGGCCGCCGATGCTCATTTGCTCTGATTTCGTGATTGGATCGGTCGGCCGCAGCGTCTCCGGATGATCAATCCTGGAGCGGCCACGCATGATTTGCGCCTTCTGACCCGTGGGAGTTTTCGGATCGGCCAAAAGCTTGTCGCTCTGCGCACGGTTCTGATTGAGAAATGCCACAAGCGCTCCTTCTATTGCAGCGCTCCCGAACACCCGCACGTGCTTATAGGCCTGCCTGATGTCAGCGTTCCCGGTCGTATGATCGAGATGCCAGTGGCTGTTGACGACCGCGACAATGGCTCGTCCCCTCCGTCTCGCATAATCGAGGATCGCTCGCGCGTGCTGCGGCGACCTCCCCGTGTCGAACACGATCAGCCCGTCGCGCGCATCGAGGACTATCGTATTGCCGTCAGGCCCCTGCCAATCGAGCGGCACACGGCCCGGAATGACATGAAGGGGTTCCGCGCGAATTGGCGACGCGCAGGCGACCAGCATCGAAATCGCTGCGGCGGCAATTCGCATCCGCCGATTTGCGACTGTTCATCCCAGAAATGGAATGACGTTTCGTCGGCCAGCAATCGAAGGGCGACCAGCCGACGAACGACGGATCAGTACACGCGCGCCTTCGGCTTGATGTATTCGATGTCCTCGGTGAGCGTGAACTCGTGCACGGGGCGGTAGTCGATCTTCACCCCGTCGGCCGGCGCTTTTCCACCCCACGCGTCGAACCAGGCGACCGTGTGCTTCATCCAATTCTTGTCGTCGCGCTTGGGATAATCTTCCTGCATGTGCGCGCCGCGGCTTTCCTTGCGGTTGGCGGCGCAATGCATGGTGATCACCGCCTGGCTCAACAGGTTGTCGAGCTCGAGCGTCTCGACGAGGTCGCTGTTCCAGATGAGGCTGCGGTCGGACACGCGAACGTCGGCCATCCGAGCGAAGATCTTGTCGATCCGCGCGACGCCTTCGGAGAGCGAGCGGTCGGTGCGGAAGACGCCACAGTCGGCCTGCATCGTACGTTGCATCTCCAGCCGGATCTCGGCCGTCGGGCTGCTGCCCTCCGCATGCCGGAACTTGTCGAGGCGCGTGAGCGGCAGCTCGGCCGAATCCTTCGCCAGCTCCTCCTGGATCGCGCCCTTCTTGATGGTCTCACCGAGACGCAAGCCGACAGCGCGACCAAACACCACAAGGTCGATCAGGCTGTTCGAGCCCAAGCGGTTCGCGCCGTGGACGCTGACGCAGGCCGCTTCGCCGACCGCGAATAGGCCGGGCACAACCGCGTCCGGCATGCCGTCCTTCAGCGTGACGACCTCGCCATGATAGTTCGTCGGGATGCCGCCCATATTGTAATGAACCGTCGGCACCACCGGGATCGGCTGGCGCGTCAAATCAACGCCGGCAAAGGTCATCGCGGTTTCAGTGATGCCGGGAAGTCGCTCGGCCAGGATCTTCGGATCGATGTGGTCGAGGTGAAGGAAGATGTGGTCCTTGTGCTCGCCTACGCCGCGGCCTTCGCGAATTTCCATCGCCATCGATCGCGACACCACGTCGCGGCTCGCTAAGTCTTTCGCGCTCGGTGCATACCGCTCCATGAAGCGCTCGCCTTCAGCGTTGGTAAGATAGCCGCCCTCGCCCCGGGCGCCCTCTGTGATCAGCACACCCGCGCCGTAAATGCCGGTGGGGTGGAACTGGACGAACTCCATGTCCTGCAGCGGCAAGCCTGCGCGAGCGACCATTGCATTGCCGTCGCCGGTGCAGGTGTGCGCCGACGTCGCAGAGAAATAGACGCGCCCGTATCCGCCGGTCGCCAGCACCACGGCCTGCGAACGGAAGCGATGGATCGAACCGTCCTCGAGGGACAGCGCGACCACGCCGCGGCACGCGCCGTTTTCCATGATCAGGTCGATCGCGAAATATTCGATGAAGAAGTCCGCGTCATACTTCAGGCTCTGCTGATAGAGCGTGTGAAGCATCGCATGGCCCGTGCGATCCGCGGCCGCGCAGGTCCGCTGAGCAGGCGGGCCCTCACCCATATTCTGGGTCATGCCGCCGAATGCACGCTGGTAGATCTTGCCCTCGGCGGTGCGGCTGAACGGCAGGCCCGAATGCTCGAGCTCGATCACCGCCGCCGGAGCTTCGCGGCACATATATTCGATCGCGTCCTGGTCGCCGAGCCAGTCCGAGCCCTTGACCGTATCGTACATGTGCCACTGCCAATGATCGGGCCCCATGTTGCCGAGGCTGGCCGCAATACCGCCCTGCGCAGCAACGGTATGGCTGCGGGTCGGAAACACCTTGGTCACGCAGGCGGTCTTCAGGCCCTGCTCGGCAGCTCCCATTGTGGCGCGAAGGCCCGATCCACCGGCGCCGACGACCACGACGTCATAGCTGTGGTCGATTATCTGGTAAGCGCTCAAGCGACTGCCCCGAATACGATCTGGCCCAGGGCGTAGAGCGCCAGCGCTCCGCCGCCGACTGCGAGGAACAGGAAGAAGGTGTTCCACGCGAAGCGGCGGCCTTCCTCATGCACATAATCGTCGACGACGACCTTTAAGCCGTCGAGGCCGTGACGGAAGGCTACGACGATCAGCAGCGCCATCGGCACTGCGGCGCTTGGGAGCCGCAGCCATTCAATCACCGTCTGCCGGTCGAGCTTGGGGAGCAGCAGCAGCGAGGAGATCAGCCAAACACCGAGCAGTAGCAGCGCAATGCTCGTGACCCGCTCGGTCAGCCAATGCTCGCCGCCTTCACGAGCAGAGCCGAGGCCGCGGACCTTGCCCAGCGGCGTGGAGCTTTGACCGAGGCTCATGCGTGCGCTCCCATGAGGATGTAGGCCCAGAGGGCTGCCGTCAGCAGAACCGACCCAACGATGGTCATGATTGCGAACGCCTTGTTCGTATTCAGCTCGAACGCCGCGCCGGTATCCATGACGAGGTGACGGATGCCCGACAGCAGATGTTGAAAGAAGGACCAGGTCAGGCCGATCAGGACGATCAGCCCGATCGGGCTGCCAGCCAGCTTCGCGAAGTCGAGATAGGCGCTCTGACCCTTGGCCAGCGCAAGCAGCCACCAGGTCAGGACCGTAAGGCCTGCAATGGACAGCGCAACGCCCGTTGCGCGGTGAAGGATCGAAACGACCATATGCGGGCCCCACCGCCACACACCAAGGTGCGGCGAGAGTGGGCGTGGATGTGAGCTTGCCATGGGGCGCCCGCTTAAGACGCGCGCTTGAGCTAAGCAAGATTCGCGACCCCGCCTAACCCACCCTTAACCATTCTGCGCCAAACAGCCGGGCAACAAGATTGCCGAGAATGTGGAGACCGGACTGATGAGTGGCGCGACTGGACCGCTGCAGCGACTGACCGACGAACAGGTGAAGGCGCGGCTTGCCGCCTACAACCCCGACGGTTCTCTCGACCGCGACATCGTGCTGCTGCGCGACAATTGCGCCGACATCATCGCCGCCGAAGTACTGAGCCAGTTCGGGCCGGAGCGGGCGAAGCGCTATCTCGAAACGCATTCGAACAAGGTCGATGCGGCGTGGGTTCAGGGAGTCGCCGAGTACGGTCGCGAAATCTATCGCAACAAGACCTCCGTGCCCGCCTACATTGCCGCACGCACCCAGACCGCCAGCCGTATCGTCGGCAAGATCGCGCAGAGCTTCACCAGCGATCCGGCGCTTCTCTCCGGCTGCGTCAGCGCCTTCGTGCGGCTCAGCACGTTTGAAACCGACATCATCCTTGCGCAGGTCGCCTTGCTCGAGGCGATCGAAGCCGCCGACATTCGCGGCCGCGAAAGCGAGCAGTTCGAACGCCGCGTGGCCGAGTTGGTCATCGCAAGCACCGAGCAGTCCAAGTCCTTGACCGACCGCACCCGTTCGACTGCCACGTCGGCGCGGGGCATGCTCGGCAAAACCAGCGAAGTCGCTGCTGCCGCCGAGCAGTCGGCCGTCGCCATGCGCGAAGCCGCCCAGACGGCCGCCGGCCTCATCCGCGCGATCGAGGATGCGCGTACGGAGGTGGAAGTCGCCGCTGGCGTCGCTACCCGCGCGGGCGACCAGGCCAGCCAGGCGGTGAAGGTCAGCAAGGCGCTTTCGTCCCACGTCGAAGCGATCGAATCAATCCTGAGCCTGATCCGCGACATCGCTGGCCAGACCAATCTCCTGGCGCTCAACGCCACTATCGAGGCGGCACGTGCGGGCGATGCCGGACGCGGCTTTGCCGTCGTTGCTCAGGAAGTGAAGAGCCTCGCGTCGCAGACCGCTCGCGCGACCGACGACATCACGGCCAAGATCACCGCGATCCAGCAGGCCACCCGCCAGACGGTGGACGCTAACAGCTCCATCCAGGGAACCGTCGAGGAAGTGCAAACTTCCGCGGACCGCATTCGCCAGGCGATGGAGCTACAGGCCCAGACCGTGACGATGATCACTGCCGCCGTGGACGAAACCGCGCTAGCCGCCGATTCGATGAGCTCGACCATTGCCGCGATCCGCACCGACACCGAAAATGTCGCCAAGGACATCGATCAGGTGGAACAGGGCTTCAACCGCTTCAGCGATCAGATCGCCAACTTCAAGTCGACGGCCAAAGCCTTCGTGAATGGGATGGCGGCCTAAGCGCCGCTAAGCGTCACCCGTTCGGGTTGCACTGGCGAGTTTCCTTATACTCGCCGGACGCCGACCGCTCCTTGACGGTGACGCAATTGCCCTGACGCTGCTCTTCGCGCCAGCTGCCGTCGGGCTTGGTCACGCGGTTGCCCGACTTGGGCACGCGCTTCCCGTCCCGGATTTCCCAGTTGAAATTGCGCGGCGTCTGCTGAGACTGCTGCGCGAAGGCAGGCGTCGTGAGACCGGCCGTCGCCATCATGGCAACGCCGCCAAGCACCAGCAGGGACTTGCCGATACGCATCTTCACAACACTCCTTGCGCGCCCTCTATCTGCCAGTGCGTTAACGCGCGCTGACAAGCGTTCGCTACCCTAAACGGGCTTCTTCGGCAGGATATGTCGTAAGTCTCGCCCCGAATCGCAATGGGGCGAAGGCCGACGGGCTGTTAGCCCTGGCGCGCCTTGAACCGACGGTTCGTCTTGTTGATGACGTACGTACGGCCGCGACGACGGATGACTCGGCAGTCCCGGTGGCGCGACTTCAGCGATTTTAGCGAATTGCGAATCTTCATGGCCGGGCGCCTGCTCGTGTCTCGTTACTAAGTTGTTGGAAAGGTCCGAGGACCGGCGGCTCCCCTAGAAGGGGTATCGCTCCAAGTCAAGGAGCGGCCGTTAACGTTTGCCGTCGCCGTTTGCACCCGATTCCGCGAGACCGCCGTTTGTGCCGCCAATGGCGCTGAACGTCATCTTTTTCGTGGCCGGCATCATCCTCGCCGGAATGACGTTGCGAGACGTGTTCGACACCGTGGTGGTGCCGGGCGGCAGCCGAGCATCCTTGAGGGTAGCTCACCGCTTGGTCTTCGTCCTCCTTCCGGTGTGGAAAGCAGTGCGTGGGCGCAGGCGCGGCCTCTCCACGACGTTCGCGCCGTTCGTCCTGGTGTCTTGCTTCATCATCTGGATGAGCATGCTCGCGCTCGGCTTCGGACTGATGGCCTATGCCTTGCGCGGCGATTTCGCCCCGGACCTCCGCGGCTTCGGCGATGCGGTTTATCTGTGCGGAAGCTCACTCGTGACGGTCGGTCTCAGTCACACCAACCCTGAAGGCAATGCGCGGTGGGTGGTTCTGGGCGCCGGCTTCTGCGGCCTAGCTGTGATGACCATGGCGGTGACTTACCTGCTCGAAGTGCAGAGCAGCATCGCTCGGAGAGACACTGGCATCATCAAGCTCAACACCTCAGCGGGCGATCCACCGTCGGCGCTTTCGCTACTCGAACGCTTCGCCGCGATCCATAACCGGCAGGCGTTCAGCGAGGTGTTGGAGGAAGGCCGCAACTGGTGCGCGACCGTCCGGCAAAGCCACTCGACGCATCCGTCGCTTATCTACTTCCAGTCGGTCGGAACCGGCGCCGGTTGGCCCGCGGCGCTCGGCGCGCTGCTCGATCTCGGGCTGCTCTTCGAGATGCTCATCGACGAACGCGAGCTGTACGGCCGCGCACTGCTCCTGCGCGAGGAGGGCAGCCGCATGGCGCGAGAACTGGCCATGGTCATCTCATTGGATCGTGAGGATCAGGCTCCTCTGGAAGATGATCTGCGGGAGGCAGCGCTTCGAATCGAGCAATGCGGATATCCCGTTCGCGAAAACCCTGACTTCGCGGCCATGGCAGATCGCCGAGCCGAATATCAGGGGTGCGTCGATGCAATTGCCGACCACCTGGGCAAGCCAACGTCCCTCCTCGTCCGAAAAGCCGACTCGCGCTCCTAGCGCAGTGTCATCTTATCGCCGTGGATCTCCACGGAGGCGAATTTCGTCAGAAACGTCTGCCCCAGGAGCGACTGCTGTCCGCCGTTCAGGACCATCGCCGGCATATTGTCGACGCTCTTTTCTCCCAACGAGATCTTGTCGATGGTCACGAACTCCCCGTGAACGCTTCCGTCGGCGCCCTGCCCCACGACATTTGGCATGCCGATCGACGTCGCGATTCCGGCCCGACGCGCGTCGTCGCGCGACAGCGCAATCCCCGTCGCGCCCGTGTCGATCAGCATGCGGATCGGCGTCCCGTTGATATCGACGTCAGCATAGAAATGGCCGTTCTGCTCTCGCTGGAGCTGGATCGCACCATCGACGTTTGCGATCATCTGCGTGGGCCCAGTTTCGGCCTCGGCGCTCGCTTGACCGACGATATGCGTTTGCTGAGGCCCGACAGCTTTCGGCGGCGACCCGACACCGGTCAGCATCGACGCGGTGACGCCGATCACGAGCACGATGATCAGATAGGCCCGCAACATCCGCTGAGATTAGGCGGGGCGCGGTAAAGGAACGACTAAGCGGCTGAACTCCGGCGATCCTGGAGCTTCCGCTCCCACGCGAGTGCGTCGCCGACAATCTTGTCGATTTCCTGGTAGCGAGGCTTCCATTCGATCGTCTCGAGGATACGCTTGTTGGCCGAAACGAGCGCCGGCGGATCGCCCGCGCGCCGCCCCTCCATTACTCGCTTGATCGGCAAGTTGGTCAGCCGGTCGACCGCATCAAGCACCTCGAGCACCGACAGGCCGCGCCCGTAGCCGCAATTGACCACGAGGTTCTCACCCGGATTTTCGATCAGCCACTCGAGCGCCGCGACATGCGCAGCGGCGAGATCGGTCACGTGGATATAATCGCGGACGCATGTGCCGTCCGGCGTGTCGTAATCGGTACCAAAGACTGAGATGTGATCGCGGAGGCCGACCGCCGCCTCGACTGCCACCTTGATGAGATGCGTCGAACCCTTGCCTTGCTGGCCCGTGCGCAGCTGCGGATCGGCACCCGCGACGTTGAAGTAGCGCAGGGCGCCATAGTTGAATGGATGTGCGGCCGATGCATCTCGCAGCATCCACTCGGTCATCAGCTTTGAAGCGCCGTACGGGTTGATCGGCTCCTTCGGGTCCTCCTCACGCACCATCGACGTCTCAGGTGCGCCGTAGACCGCTGCGGTCGACGAAAAGAGGATGTGCTTCAGCCCACTCTCGACCGCCGTGCTCAGAAGAGCATGCGTCGCGACCGTGTTGTTCCCATAGTAAGCGAGCGGCTTCTCGACCGATTCCGGGACCACGATCGACCCCGCGAAGTGCATGATCGCCTGAATGCCCTGCTCGGCGAAAATTCGCTGAACCAACGCGCGGTCTGCGATTGATCCTTCGTAGAAAGGCACATCGTCCGGCACCGCGCTGCGTGAACCGGTCGACAGATCGTCGATCACCGAAACGCTCCACCCCGCGTCCTTGAGCGCAAGCATGGCGTGGCTACCGATATATCCGGCTCCGCCGGTGACGAGGACTGGGACTTTACTCATAGGTCGGCGCTAGCGAACGCGCGACGAACGCGCCAGTGCCATGGGCTGAGGCCCTCGGTTTGCCTCATCCGCACCGTCGCACTATCAGCCGCCGCGAACTTCATCATCACCGAGTAACAGCGCATGACCCTCACGATTTCGAACTCGTTCGACGCCGGCAACATCCGCGTCGTCAAGCACGACGACGATCGCGTCGACCTTGAGATCGTGAAGGATCACATGAGCGACTTCTACCAGTGGTTCTACTTCCGCGTCGCCGGAGGTGCCGGACGCGAGGTGACCTTGCGCATTACCAATTGCGCAGGCTCGGCCTATCCGAACGGCTGGCCCGATTACAAAGGCGTGATGAGTCTCGACCGCGAGGAGTGGGTGCGCATCAGCGACACGAGCTATTCGGACGGCGTCCTGACGATGAAGCTGACCCCACCGCAGGACGTCGTGTGGATTGCGTATTTCGCCCCTTATTCAATGGAGCGACACCACGACCTCGTGACGCAAACCGCAACCATCCCGGGCGTCGAATATCGTTCGCTCGGCAAGAGCCTCGACGGCCAGGACATCGATTGCCTGACCATTGGCGATGGCCCGCTCAGCGTCTGGCTCTATGCGCGCCAGCATCCCGGCGAGAGCATGGCCGAATGGTGGATGGAAGGCGCGCTCGAAAAGCTCACGGACGAGGACGATCCCGTCGCTCGTGTGCTTCGTGCCGAATGCACTTTCAACGTCGTTCCGAACATGAACCCCGACGGATCACGTCGCGGGCACCTCCGCACCAACGCCGTCGGCGTAAACCTCAACCGTGAGTGGCACGCTCCGTCGGCCGAAAAGAGTCCCGAAGTCCTTTGCGTTCGCAACGCCATGGACGAGACCGGCGTCGACTTCGCGATGGACGTGCACGGCGACGAAGCCATTCCAGCCAACTTCCTTGCCGGCTTCGAAGGAATTCCTTCGCTCACTGACCGCCAGCAGAATCTGTTCAATTTGTTCGGCGAAACGCTTGAGCGAATTTCGCCCGATTTCCAGCGCGAGCAGGGCTATGAGATTCCGGCGCCCGGCCAGGCGAACATGTCCATGTCCACGACCCAGCTGGCCGAGCGCTACGGTTGCGTGTCGATGACGCTCGAGATGCCGTTCAAGGACAATTTCAACCTGCCCGACGAAGTCTACGGCTGGTCTCCACAGCGTTCGAAGTACTTGGCTTACGCCTGCCTGGACGCGCTGAACGGTGTCCTTCCGGAACTCAAAAAGGCGGCGGCTGAACGCGCCTCTGCCAAGCGAGAGAAGGTCGAAGCCTGATGCCGACGCTCGTGCTGCTGCGACACGGACAGTCGCAGTGGAATCTGGAAAATCGTTTTACCGGCTGGTGGGACGTCGATCTTAGCGAACAGGGAATCCAGGAAGCGCGCGCAGCCGGCAAGCTGATGTGCGAGAAGGGGCTGAACTTCGATGTCTGCTTCACCAGCGTCCTCACCCGAGCCATCCGCACTTTGCATCTCGCACTGCACGAGATGGACCAGCTGTGGCTGCCAACCTCCAAGGACTGGCGGCTTAACGAACGTCACTATGGCGGGCTGACGGGTCTCAATAAACAGGAGATGATCGACAAGGTCGGGGCCGAGCAGGTCAAGATCTGGCGCCGCTCCTACGACATTCCGCCGCCACCGCTGGACGAGGACAGCCCCTACAACGTGAGCGGCGACCGCCGTTACACCGGCATAAATGTGCCCCGAACCGAAAGCCTTAAGGACACGATCGCGCGAGCACTTCCTTATTACGAGGAAGCGATCGTTCCCGCCTTGCGGGAGGGCAAACGTGTGCTCGTTGCTGCGCACGGCAATTCTTTGCGCGGCATCATCAAATATCTATCGAACATCAGCGATGATGAGATCGTCGGTCTCGAAATCCCGACGGGTAAGCCGATCGTCTATGAGCTGGCCGACGATGTGTCGGTGCTGAAACGCTACTACCTCGACGAGGCTTAAGCGGCCGCTTTCCGCCGGTACATTTCCTCGTCGGCGCGCGCCATGACGGTCTCGACGGTATCGCTCGCTTCGATCACGCCGACACCGATTGCCACGCTCAGCGGCAACTCGTCGCCGTCATGGACGAATTCGCAGCAGGCGATCTGGTCGATCAGGCGGCCTGCCGTCTCATGAGCCACGGCCTCGGTGGCACTCTCCAGCAGGATCCCAAATTCGTCGCCGCCGATTCGCGCGACCACGTCGCTCTTGCGAACGCCGCGCGCCAGCAAGCCAGCTACCTGGATCAACGCTTCGTCACCAGCCAGATGGCCGAACGAATCGTTGATTGCCTTGAGGCCATCGACGTCCACGAAGAGCATTGCGGCCTTGGTGTCGTAACGGCTGACGCGCGCGATAAGCCGTTCCAGCTCGCGCAGAAAACCGCGCCTGTTCGGCAAATCGATCAAGCTATCCTGATGCGCGAGGTGGTCGAGTTGCTCGACGCGTTGCTGCAACTGCGCAACTTGAGCGCGAAGCCGACCTATCTCTGCAACGAGCCGCTGTACGTCCTCGTCTTCGCTCACTTGCTCAGACATTGCCCCCGAGCCTGCCCCCTGTACGGACTGATGACATAGCGCGATTCCAAGACCTTGAAAATCCAGTGGCTTTACGGATGCGGTCAAGGTTGCGGGACTCAGCCGATCCGAGTGGCGTTGCCTACGCCGAATCCGCCCCCTAAACGAGCCTCCACTGTTTCACTGTTTCAAGGCGGGACGATGACGGAGCCGCAAGTCGGCATCATCATGGGCAGCAGCTCCGATTGGGAGACGATGCGTCACGCCGCGGACACGCTCGAACAGCTCGGGATTGCGCACGAAAGCCGTGTCGTGTCCGCGCACCGGACGCCGCAGCGGCTCTACGATTATGCGCATTCGGCCAAAGAGCGCGGCCTCAAGGTCGTGATCGCCGGCGCAGGCGGTGCCGCGCACCTTCCCGGCATGACGGCCTCGATGACATCGCTTCCGGTTCTCGGTGTTCCGGTCGAAAGCCAGGCGCTCAAGGGCATGGATAGCCTGCTGTCGATCGTACAAATGCCGGCTGGAATTCCGGTCGGCACGCTCGCCATCGGCAAGGCTGGCGCGATCAATGCTGCACTGCTTGCCGCAGCCATGCTGGCAACCTCGGACGACGGGCTCGCCGCTCGGGTCGAAGCATGGCGCGAGAAGCAAACGGGATCGGTGGCTGAAAAACCCGAATGACCATCCCACCAGGTAGCGTGATCGGAATCGTAGGAGGCGGCCAGCTCGGCCGCATGTTGAGCATCGCCGCGGCGCAACTCGGCTACAAATGCCACATCTTCGACCCGCATGAGCATACTTGCGCAGCGGACGTGGCGGCATCGTTCACCCGCTCGGACTACGGGGACACGGCCGCCCTGGAGGTGTTCGGAAAGGTCGTAGATGTCGCAACCTACGAATTCGAGAACTTACCCGTCGAGCCGCTAAAAGCACTCGGCGACAAGCTTCATCCGACCACGCGCTCTCTCGCCGTTGCGCAGGACCGGGCGGTCGAAAAGCAATTTATCGAGGATTGCGGCGGGCGCGTTGCACCGTGGCGATCGGTCGACGACCTGGATGGCGTGATCAACGCTGTCGAGCAGCTCGGTTGCCCGGTCGTGCTCAAGACGCGGCGCTATGGCTATGACGGCAAGGGCCAAGCCTGGATCCGCGGACCCGAAGACGCCGATGCGGCTTGGGAGGCGATCGGCCACGAAGCGGCCGTCGCTGAATCGGGGATCGACTTCTTCGCTGAATTCTCCGTCATCGTCGCGCGCTGGGCGGACGGCCGGCACACCTTCTGGGACTCGCCGGAGAACCTCCATCGCGACGGCATCCTTCGCCGGTCGACAGTACCCTGCAGCGACGAGGTGGCGCTCCAGGTCACCGAGGCTCGCGAAGCCGCGCTGCGCATTGCCGAGGCGCTCGGCCACGTCGGCGTGCTGACCGTCGAATTCTTCGCGAGCGAGGACGGGCCGATCATCAATGAGATCGCCCCGCGCGTTCACAACAGCGGGCACTGGACGATCGAAGGCGCGGTCACGTCCCAATTCGAGCAGCATATCCGCGCGATCTGCGATTTGCCGCCCGGTTCAACCGAGCTGGTCTCCGCCGGCGCGACCATGGACAACCTCATCGGCGACGACATCGACGCCTGGCCGCAGCTAGTGGCTGAGCCGGGCGTTCATCTGCACCTCTACGGCAAAGGCGAATCGCGCCCCGGCCGAAAGATGGGTCACGTCACTCGGGTGCAGCGCTAGCATTCTGTCTCACCGGGGCACAATCCGTCCCGACTCAAGACGCTTACGGCCGTTTCCCCCGACTTCGTTCTGGGTCCTTGTCCGGATGGCTGCTCCGCCAAACTTTCAATAGGTTAAGAGCTGCGTGGGACCATAGGCTCGAAGGGGCTGACCTATGGTATATTATCGGCTGTACGTGCTTCACGGCCCGAGGAACGAGGTCGAAAGCTTCCGCGAATTTTCCGCCGACGACGATGCCAGCGCGATCGCATTAGCTGAGCGGGAGCGCGCCTTGAATCCAATGGAGCTTTGGTCGGGGCACAGGAAGGTTCACCGCTGGGACACGGCAGAACAACAGATTTTAATAGGGCCGTCCGGTCGCAAGACGACGTAGCGACTGCGCGATCGTATCCAGCTTGAGCAATTCCTCACCGAGTTCGACCGAGATGCCCGGTGCGTTCACGAGCATTTCGCAGACCTGGTCGAGCGCTGCACTGATTGCCGGCAGTGATTCGACCGAGCTGCTAGCCTGCAGCTTGGTCGGCACCTTCCCGCTGTTACGGATCGCAGCGACAACCCCGTCGACGCGCTGCTGGCCGCTATGGCCGACGCGCTGGACCCAATTGGTTACATCGATCTCACGGTCAAAATTGACGCCGCACTGCCCGCGCCCCTGCCAGGCGAGTTGACCCACTGCGATGAGCTTGCCGCGTTTCAGGCTGACCCGCGTACCGACGGGAGGAATAGAGTTCCCGTCCAGCAACGCTCCGCTCGCGGAGATATTGCGGATCCGGACTGCGGTCACACCCTTGCCCGTGTCCAGCGTTGCGGTCAGGAAGACGTTGGATCGCCCGCCCTTCCGATGGTCCGATACTGTTGCGGATGCGCGAGTCACCCGCAGTTTAGAGCAGCCCAGGCGTTACAGAGTCGTTTAACCGACTTTAGATTTTCGCCAACGCCAACGCAGACGACTTAGGGCGCTTCGACAACCTCGATCGGCATGCCTAGCTTTTCGAGCTGCGGGCGGACTTTGGCGGCATCGCCGACGACGATCCAGGTGAAGCCGTTCGGATCGAGGGCTCCACGCACGGCTTTGTCGAGCGTGGCGGGCGTCTGCGCCTGATAGCGCGCAGGCAGCGTCACATAATAATCGTCGGGGCGCTTGAGCACATCCATGATCATCAGCGCGCTCAACAGGGTCGACGACGTCTCGAACCTACCAGGGAGGCCGTTGACGTTATTAGCGACGGCGCGATCCCGTTCTTCCGCAGTCACGCCTTTGGTCGTCAGGAACTCATTGATGTCCTGATTGATCGCGGCGAGCGAGTCTCCAGTCCGGTCAGCCTGCACGCCGGCCGATACCATGTACGGCACTGCATGCTCGACTACCGAGCTGTCGCCGCTGATTCCGTACGACCAGCCCTTGGTTTCACGCAGGTCCATGTTCAGGCGCGAAAGGAAGGTCCCACCGAGTACGTCGTTCCCCGTGTCGAACGGTACGATGTCCCCGCGTGGATCGATCGGCAGCAATTGCCCGCCGATGATCGTCGACTGTGGGGCCCCTGGCCGGTTCACGATCAGGATCTTAGGCGACGTCGGACGCGGCGGCAGGGCCGGGAAATTCTTCACGCCCTTCGCCGCCGTCGGTGCAGACCACTGACCAAAGCGCGCTTCGAGCAACGGTTGGATCTCTGCGAGCGGGCGATCTGAAACGACGAAAATCTTCGCGTCATCCGGCCGAATCCAGCGCTCGCGGAAGGCAATGAAGTCATCGCGGTTGAACTTGGCGATCGCCTTCGGATCGCCGGCGGGCGGACCGCCGTAGGGATGGTTCGCGCCATATAGGACCGAAGGAAGGACGCGGCTCGCGACGCGTGTCGGGTCCTTCTGCTGCTGCGCAATGGCCGTGAGCAGCTGTGAGCGGAACCGCTCGATGTCGTCGGGCCGGAACGCAGCATCCTTGGTGACATCGCTCATCAGGTCGAGCGAAGGCGCCAGGTTCGGCGACAGCGAATTGAGCATAATGTAGGAGCGGTCGCCGCCGTTCTGCGTACTGACGTCCGCTCCGAGCCGCTCTTCCGTCTCGGCGATTTCCTGCGAGGTGAGCTTGGCCGTTCCTTCGTCGAGCAGGCCCATCGTCATGTCGGCGAGGCCCCGCGCCTCCGGGCTGTCTGCAGCGGTGCCAGCGTCGAATGATAGCGCGACCTGAGTGACCGGAACTGCGGTACGCTGAGCATAGGTTACGGGAATGCCGTTCGACAGCTTGGTGCGGAAAATCTGCGGGAACTGCAGCGAGGCCAACTGCCCAACCGGCGGGATTGGACGATTGCCCTTCACAGCTCCCTGGTCCTTGGCGGACTTAGGCGGTGTGACGGCCTTGGATTCAGTGTAGGCTTCACGCTCGCCGGGAGAGAGAACAATGGTCAGCGCCGGTCCGCGCAGCCACTGCTGCATCGCGGCTCGCACCGCCGCAGGCGTGATCTTCGCATAGGTCGCAAGCGTCTTTTTGTAGAAGTCGCTGTCGTGCGCGTAGGTCTGGCCTTCGGCGAGCGAGTCCGCCTTCCCGCCGAACCCCCCGACCTTTTCCAGCCCGCGGATCTGCCCCGACACTTCGCTCATTACCGCGCGCTCGACCTCGTCTGCGGTCGGACCCTTCGCGATATAATCGGCCAGGATTTGGTCGAGCCGCTTTGACACGAGCGCCGGATCGACGCCGGGCTTCACGTAGGCGGAGACGCTGAAGATGCCGGCGCGATGCAACGGCGTCAGCCCCGCACTCACGGCAAGAGCGACCTTTTCATCGCGGACCATGATCTTATCGAGCCGCGAGCTAGCGAGTCCGCCGAGCACCGATCCGCCGATGTCGAGCGCAGCGAGCTGCTTGTCGAGCAGCCCGGGAACCGCCCAGTAGCGCTGAATGATCGTGGTCGCGACCGCGTCCTTCAGCTCAACGGTCTTGGCCTTCGCCAGGCGCGGCACGGTCGCCATCGCAGGGTGGTTGACCGGTCCGGCCGGGATCGATCCGAAATACCTCTCTACCAGCGGCTTCGCCTGAGCAGCGGTGACATCCCCCGCAATGACCAGCACCGCATTGTTCGGCCCATAGCGATCGCGAAACCAGTTCTTCACGTCGGCCAGGCTCGCAGCGTCGAGATCGGCCATCGAGCCGATCGTCGTGTGGTGGTAGGGATGACCCGGCGGGAAGAGATTGCCCAGCAAAGCATATTGGGCAAGTCCGCCGGGGCGGCTGTCGTTCTCTCGCTTTTCGTTCTGGACGACGCTGCGCTGGTTATCGAGCACGCCCTGCGTGACCGCGCCGAGCAAGTGACCCATGCGGTCGCTCTCCATGAACAGCGCCCGGTCCAGCGCTCCTGCCGGAACCGTCTCGAAATAGTTCGTCCGGTCCTGCGACGTCGTGCCGTTATAATCGGTGGCGCCGACCTGCTGGAGGTAGTTGAAATAGTCGCCTGGCAGGTTCTCCGACCCGTTGAACATCAGATGCTCGAACAGGTGTGCGAAGCCGGTCTTGCCCTTGGGCTCGTCCTTCGAACCGACATTGTACCAGACGCTGACCGCCACGATCGGCGCCTTGTGGTCTTCGTGGACGATGACCGTCAGGCCGTTCTTCAGCTTGAACGTGCTGTGCGGAATGGAGACCTGGTTGACCAGCGTCGAGATGGGCACCGTCTTCGGCGCGTCGGCGGCGAATACGGGAACACTGAGCGCCGTTGCTGCAGCGAGCAGGCCGACGCGGCTCAAATAACGCATGGTTTCGGAATCTCCGGTGAAACTCTGATCGATACGGCGGAAAGCTTAACGGCGATCAGGGCGCGCGCAACGGCTCTAGGCGCAAGCGCCGCAATTTTCGATCAATGGAGGTGCTGCGCTCAGGCGCAGCGCTGAACGGCGCGAACCAGCAACCGATCTGCACCGGCGAGGCGGATTTCCCGCGAGGAACCGCGGTCCGCGACATCGATGAAGTAAGGCTGGCGAACGCCGGTGGCGCCGACGTTGGAGAAGGTCCCGCCGCCATCTTCCTTCGGAACGAACGCCCATGCACGACCGGCCCGGTCCTGCTCGGCAGCGAAGCACTGTGCAAATGGCGCAACGCCCTTCGCGGTGCTCAACGAGATCTGAGGCGCAGCGCCCACGACAGGGACCGCGGCCGAAGCTGCGAGACCGATCAGTGCAATGCGCATCAAATGTCTCATACTGGAACAATATCCGAAACTTTTGCGGACGGGAAGTCCGTAAACAGAACGTTAACTGTCATCAATTGCAAAACGGCGCAACTACAACGGCGTACATGTCGCATCCCGGCACAGTGATCGAAGCTCCGAGGGTTATCCCCAACAATCTTCGTTTACGATTCCAAGCGCTTGCGGAAACCTAATCGGTGGTTAATCGTAGATTTTGTGTCATATTGGCACTCCAGGCGTCCGGGGAAAGGCGCTCGAAACAGGGATGAACGAGGCGTTCGCGCGTAAAATTAGCAAGAGGGGCCGCCGGCAAAGCCGGAAGCGGCAGCGGCTGATCATTGCCGGCGGCGGGGCATTGTCCCTCGCCGTCGCAGCCGTCTTATCCGTCGCAAGCTTGAGTGGCGTCGATCTCGTCAGTGCTGCCGCTGCCAAGGCGCAGAGCTTCATCGACTTGATGCGCCAGCGCTCACCTGGCGAACGGACCGAAGCACATCTCAACAAGATCAAGCACAAGCATTATGCCGTGTTGGCGGAGCGTGCGCTTCCAGACATTCCCGCGCTGGCACCCTACCGCCCGCCCGCCGCAATCTTGGCCGAGGCGCTGCAGCCTCAGCCGCCGCTGCTCGCACCCGCGGCGCCAGTGCTGGCACAGGCGTCGGCACTTCCGGCCTTCTACACGCCGCCCGGCGGAGGGATCTTCGTGTCGCCGCCGCCCGGAACGCCTGGCGGGCCGGGTATTCCAGGTGGCCCAGGTGGCCCGCCGTCGACACCGCCCGACACGCCTCCCTCCACGACTCCTGCCGTTCCGGAACCAGCTAGTTGGGCAATGATGATCATGGGCTTCGGTCTCGCTGGCTTCGCCCTTCGGCGCCGCAATGAGGATCAACGGGCGGCCATTGGCTGAACAGCTCCACAATGCCGCAAACCATCCTGTTCTGGGACAGGCGCTTCTTGCCCGATTTCGGCGCATCTTCGGATCGCATACGTCGGATGCACGACATTGGGAGTGCTTCAAGATGAATATTCGTACTGAGATCTACGGCGTCACGCCCTCCGCGGAATCTCCGCTTGTTCAGTACAAGAACCCGCAGGGCAGCAAGGCTGACGACCTGCTTTCCATCTCCGTGGCTCGCTCAAGCGGCCGTCGCGGCAATACGCGTCTCGAGGATCGCGAGCCGATGTTCCCCGAGCCCGCGCAGGCGAGTTGGAAGGGCGCTTCGCACAACATCGAGCTGCTCAATGTGTCCGGCAGTGGAGCCATGATCCGGGGGCCATTCGTGCCGTCGCTATGGGATCGCGTCGAGCTCTCGGCGGACGATTGTGTCGTCGAATGCAACGTGGTGTGGCTGAAGGCCGACCGCATCGGCCTCGAATTCGCGCACACGCAGGGGCAATGAAGCTCCAGATCGCCATGACCGGCTTCGCACTGGGGAGCGCTGCTGCTGCGGCGCTTTTCTCAGGTCATGACGATCGCACGAGCCATGTCGCGGCTCCGGCCGCTCATGCGACTGCGCTAGCGATGCCGGGCCGCATCATGATCACGCGGGCAGCGCTCCGAGAAGCTTATGCAGCCGGCCTGGTCGATCGGCCGATCAAGAGCATCCTCAACGTTCCAGGCCGGATGAGCTACGGCGACTATCGCTGGAACGACGCAGGTGTACCCGCCGGACCGACCTGGGTTCGCGTTGATCTCAAGTCGCAGCTAATCTCAGTGTTCCGCTCGGGCCATGAGATTGGCACGGCAGTCATCCTCTACGGCACCGATGGTTATCCGACGCCCACGGGCAAGTTCCCGATCCTCGCCAAGTTCAAGGATCACAAGTCGGCGACCTATGACAATGCGCCGATGCCCTACACCTTGCGCCTGCGGAACGACGGCGTGTCGATCCACGGCAGCAACGTTCGCTGGGGATTCGCCAGCCATGGCTGCGTCGGTGTCCCGACCGCCTTTGCCGCCAAGCTGTTCAACGCGGTGAAGACCGGCGACGAAGTCATGATTGTCGGCGACAAGGGCCACGCATAGAGAATGCCCCCGACTTTGGCCGGCGGCACCATCATAAAATCAAGTTGAGCTAGGCGGCCTGACCGAGCGGAGCCGGAGTGCGCCCCCGACGCATCGCGAAGCCGATCGCGCCGAAACCCATCAGCATCGTCATCCACGTTCCCGGCTCTGGAACCGGTGGCGGAGGCGGTGGAATTTCAGGCACGGTTTGGCCCGGCGGAGTGTCGCCCCCTCCGCAACAACCACCGCCTCCGCCTGGGGGTACCTTCGATCCGCCACCCGGCGGACCGACGAGGACACCGCCCGGAAGCGGCGGCTGGAGAAAAGCGACCTGAGGCGGCGGCGCAATGTCGACTGGCACAATGGCCGATGCCGACGGCGCAATCAGCTCGGCAAGATTGGCGGGCACTGCGGGCGGTGTGGCGGGACCGCGCTCCGCAAGAACGCGGTGCACACTCTTGGTCAGCTGCGCCTCGGTGCGGGCACCCGGGGAACGCTGATCCATCATGTCCATGAAGCTTGCAGCGCTCGCTGCTGCAGCATCGGTCAGGTTGGTCCCGGTAAAGCCGGCGACGCCAACTGCAGTCGCGAGAGCGAACGAGAACGCGCCCACGGTCGCCATCAAGCGTTGGCGGCGCTTGCGCCGGACAATGGCTTGCCGCCTCCGGCGAAGATGCCGGATGGTGGAGTCCATTTTCATCTGCGCATGTGCGCTCATTGAGGTTCCCGTCGCTCCTGACGCGCTACAGGCGGAAGCCACGTGACTTCGGCATCGCCTGCATCGCCAAAGCGGCCGTTTTCTTCAACAGCCGTGCCGCGACCGACCCGTTTTGGGTCAGGCGGATTCGAAGCCGTTGCGGGTGACTGTCGGGGAGCAGACGAAGAGGCACATCGAAGCCGGCCAGTGCGTATCGCCGGTGCGCAATGACAGAGGCTTGCATGAACCAGGTCAGCATCATCACTCTCATCAGCGTGATCGCCACGGCGGCCGCACCCGTCGCGACGAGCGCGGCGACCCACGGTGTGACGATCAGCACGGAGAAGTCCGTTGCGCAGTTCGGCGGATGCTTCGTCGATGCGCAGGACCGCGCTGCACAGGCCTGGGCGTATGTCCCGAAGGCCGACGGGGGCACCTTCTCCAACGCTGGAGCGAAGACGTCGGCCGGCACCTACTTCCTCGCCGTGTCTGACCGTGGCCAGGTTCGAGAGCTCCGCCTCGAATCGCCTATGGCTGCAACCATCGACGCCCGCGTCGCGAAGGCCGTGAGCCAATGCGCCTGAGAAATCGCCTACTGCGAGAGCGCCTCCAGCGCGTTCGAGAGCGGGCCAACTCGGCCCGATCGACCCTTGCCACGGTGCGCGCCGAGGCGGCCGAGCGCGAGCTCGTCAGTCTCCCGCCTCCACCGCCGCCGCTCGCGGACGCGATCTGCGGCAAGGGCTGCGATTGGGTCGACCAAGCGGAAGGCAGACGCCGTACCGCGCGCAATGCGGTGAGCGGGGAGATTCTCGTCCGCCGGCTCGGCAGCTTCGGTTTCCAGGTCCATCTGCGCGATCTTTCGCTGGCCGGCTGCCAGATCGAGCTGATCGACATGGTCGACCTAAACGACCACGTCATCACGCGCCTCCCCGGCCTGGAGCCGCTCGGCGCGACCGTCAGCTGGGTCGACGACCGCTCAGCGGGCCTGCACTTCGATCGACCAATTCACCCGGCCGTATTCGAGCTGCTGCTTTCGCGGCTGGTGTGAGAGCCGACGACGCTTAAGCGCATCTAGTGGCCTTTCGGCGTCTCCATGATCTCCGTCAGCACGCCGCCCATGTCCTTGGGATGGACGAAGAAAACCAACGTGCCGTGAGCACCGATGCGCGGTTCGCCTAGAACTCGGGCGCCCTTGGCTTCGAACTCTGCCTTTGCCGCGTGGATTTCAGGAACCTCGAAACAGACGTGATGCTGGCCGCCCAGTGGGTTCTTCTCAAGGAACTTCACGATGGGCGAGGCTTCCCCGAGCGGCTCGATAAGCTCGATCTGGCTGTTGGGCGTGTCCACAAAGCAGACACGCACACCTTGCGCGGGGAGGTCGAAAGCAGGCCCATGCGGCTCCGCGCCGAACATCCTGCGGTAGAGGTCGAGGCTCTGCTCGATCGAGGGGGTTGCCACGCCGACGTGGTTGAGGCGGCCGAGTTTCATATTCTCTCTCTCGCTTAGGTGCTTACGGTCACTATCGTCACGGACAGCAGCGCTTTTGCCGTGACTTTAGCGGGAGCGGGTGGGTTTTCGAACAGTTGCAAAGAGCCAGTTGCGCAGCCTGGCATATGTGGCGCGTCGTAGGACAGGATTAATGCTCGACCTTCACTTCGGTCGTCACCGAATTGGCGATGAAACAGGCCTCGTGCGCGCGGTGGTGGAGGTCGGCGAGGGTCGCCTCGTCGGGCGGGTCGCCGGCCCAGGTGACGTGCGGCCAGAGCGTCACTCGGGTCATCGCCATCTTCCCGTCAGGGCGCTTGTCTAGCACGCCTTCGGCCTCATCGACATAATTCTCGACCACGAACCCTGCGCGCCGCGCGAAGTCGAGGAAGAAGAGCATGTGGCAAGAGGAAAGCGATGCAATGAACGCCTCCTCGGGGTCCACGCCATGCTCGTCGGACCAAGGCGCGGGGACAATGTGCGGGCTAGCGCTTGCAGGAACGACCGCACCGCCATCGAACACCCATTCGTGGGCGCGGCTGTACTGCCCGTTGCCGAAACCTTCGTCGCCTTTGCGGCTCCAACGGACGGTGGCGGTGTAGGTGCTCATGTCAGACTCCGAACAGATAACTCACGATCGCCAGAGCGAAGAGAACGAGCGCTGGCCAGACGACTGCCAGTCGGGCTTGATTGATGGAGACGGCGCCTGCTCTCACTTTCCGATAGGTCGGTTGCGAGATCGCAAACGCTAACAATCCAGTTGTTAGCGAGATGATGAGCAAGGCGATCAGTTCCGCGAAGAAGTCTTCTTGCAACCTTCCCGAATTGAATGCCCAAAGGAAATACGGCGGAAACATCGCTGCGGATCCAAGGAGATAGAGTTGCCAGCCTAATGGGAGCTTGGTCACAGCGGGATGTTGTCGTGTTTCTTCCACGGATTCTCGAGCTGCTTGTTCCGCAGCTTCCGTAGACCCATCGCCACACGCCGCCGGGTCGAGTGGGGCATGATCACCTCGTCGATGAAGCCCTTGCTCGCAGCCACGAACGGGTTGGCGAAGCGCTCTTCATACTCGCGCGTGCGCTCGGCGATCTTCTCGGGATCGCCGATGTCCTTGCGGAAGATGATCTCGACCGCACCCTTGGCGCCCATCACGGCGATCTCCGCGGTCGGCCAGGCGTAGTTCAAATCGCCGCGCAGATGCTTGGAGGCCATGACGTCATAGGCGCCGCCGTACGCCTTGCGCGTGATCACAGTGATCTTCGGCACCGTCGCTTCGGCATAAGCGAAGAGCAGTTTCGCCCCGTGCTTGATGATGCCGTGATGCTCCTGCCCGACGCCTGGGAGGAAGCCGGGAACGTCGACGAAGGTTACGATCGGAATGTCGAACGCGTCGCAGAACCGCACGAACCGAGCCGCCTTCTTCGATGAATTGATGTCGAGCACGCCGGCCAGCACCATCGGCTGGTTGGCGACGACGCCGACCGTACGTCCCTCGATCCGGATGAAACCGACGAGGATGTTCGCCGCATGCGCCGGCTGGATCTCGAAGAAGTCGCCTTCGTCGGCGACCTTCCGGATCAGTTCGTGCATGTCGTACGGCGTCGTCGCGCTCGGCGGGACGAGCGTGTCTAGGCTTTCCTCGACCCGGTCGATTGGGTCCTCGCACGGCCGCTCGGGATCGTCGTGTCTGTTGCTGAGCGGGAGGAAGTCGAAGAACTCGCGGGTCGCCAGCAGAGCGTCGATGTCGTTCTCGAACGCCACGTCGGCGACACCCGACTTGGTCGTGTGCGTGACCGCACCGCCCAGCTCTTCCTGCGTCACGACCTCGTTGGTGACGGTCTTCACCACGTCCGGGCCGGTCACGAACATGTAGCTCGAATCCTTCACCATGAAGATGAAGTCGGTCATCGCCGGCGAATAGACCGCGCCGCCGGCGCACGGCCCCATGATCAGGCTGATCTGCGGGATGACGCCGCTGGCGAGCACGTTGCGCTGGAACACTTCGGCATAGCCGGCGAGGCTTGCAACGCCCTCCTGGATGCGTGCGCCGCCGCTGTCGTTGAGGCCGATGACCGGCGCGCCGACCTTCATCGCCATGTCCATGATCTTGCAGATCTTCTGGGCGTGGCGCTCGCTGAGCGATCCGCCGAACACGGTGAAGTCCTGAGCGAAGACGCAGACCAGGCGGCCGTTGATCGTGCCGGTACCGGTGACCACGCCGTCCCCGGGGATCTTCTGCTTGTCCATCCCGAAGTCGGTCGCGTTATGCTCGACGAACATGTCATATTCTTCGAAGCTGCCCGGATCGAGCAGCACCGACAGACGCTCTCGAGCGGTCAGTCTTCCCTTGGCATGCTGCGCCTCGATTCGCTTCTCGCCGCCACCGAGCCGAGCGAGCTCGCGACGCTTTTCCAGTTCCTCAATCGTGGTGGCCAAGGGTTTCTCCTGTGAGGGGTCGCCTCCTTCCACGAGGCGTTCGTCGGGTCAATCGGGCGCACTGGCGAATGCTGCAGTGCAACATCGATAGATTCTGATTAACTTCCATCAAGGTTGCGGAACCGTAATGCCGTTCCCCCCGTTCATCCGTGGTATAGCCACAACACGGAGGTAAAACGCAAAATGCTGACTCGCGTCGGGGTGCCAGTAGAGTTGGAAGCCGAGCCCTCGGCGGCTAATCCCCAACCTTCTACATTGATTTGCTTTTCGCACCTGCGGTGGAACTTCGTGTTCCAGCGGCCGCAGCATCTCATGTGCCGTTTCGCGCGGGACATGAACGTCATTTACTGGGAAGAACCGGTCGAGATCGGCGCGAACGAAACCGCCTATCTGCAGGTTCGTGAGGCGGAAGATGCGCCGGGCCTTCGGGTCGTCGTGCCGCACCTGCCCGCGAACATGCCGGAGGAAGCCCGCGAGGCGGCCTTAATGCGCCTGCTCGATGCGCATGTCGCGTCGCTGCATGGCTCGCTCATCGCCTGGTACTACACGCCGATGATGCTGACCTTCTCGCGTCATCTCGACACTGCCCTGACCGTCTTCGACGTGATGGACGAGCTGTCGAAGTTCAAATTCGCCCCCACCAAGCTGCTGGATCTGGAGCAGGAGCTGCTCGACAAGGCCGACATCGTCTTCACGGGCGGATCCAGCCTGTTCGAAGCGAAGAAGGACCGGCACTCCAACGTGCACTGCTTCCCGTCGTCGGTGGATCGCTGCCACTTTGCGAAGGCGCGCGCCCGCCAGTTCGATCCAGCGGACCAGGAAGACCTGCCCAAGCCGCGCCTCGGCTTCTACGGTGTCATCGACGAGCGGTTCGATACGGAGCTTCTCGCCAAGATCGCGGAGCTGCGGCCGAACTGGTCGTTCGTGATGCTCGGTCCGGTCGTGAAGATCTCCGAGGATGATCTGCCGCGCCGTCCCAACATCCATTATCTGGGCGGCAAGACCTACGATCAGCTGCCCTGCTATCTGTCGGGCTGGGACGTCGCGCTGATGCCCTTCGCGATGAACGAGTCGACGCAGTTCATCTCGCCGACCAAGACGCCGGAATATCTGGCGGGCGGAAAGCCCGTCGTATCGACGCCGGTCAAGGACGTCGTGCGCCACTACGGCCACATGCAAGGCGTTCAGATCGCATCGACGGCGGAAGAGTTCGTCGAAGCTTGTGACCGCGCGCTCGAGCTGTCGCGCGACCCGGAGAGCGGTTGGCTCGCGGAGGCCGACGTGATGCTGTCGGCGACCAGTTGGGACACGACGCAGGCCCGCATGGCCGGGCTCATCCACGACCTTCTTGGGACTCGGATGAGCTCCACGTCTTCGATCCTGGTGGCAGCGGAATGAGCGCGTTCCTGCTGAACGGCGCGCCCCAGGCCGGGCGACGTTACGATTATCTGATCGTCGGGGCCGGTTTCGCCGGCTCCGTCCTCGCCGAGCGTCTCGCCAGCCAGCATGGCGCGCGTGTGCTGCTGATCGATCGGCGCGATCATGTCGGCGGAAACGCCTATGACGAGCCGAACGAGGCGGGCATCCTGTACCACAAGTACGGACCGCACATTTTCCATACGAACAGCCAGCAGGTGTTCGATTACCTATCGCAGTTCACGGAATGGCGCCCGTACGAGCATCGCGTCCGCGCCGTTGTCCGCGACAAGCAGGTGCCCATCCCCATCAACCGCACCACGCTCAATGAGCTGTTCGGGCTCGATCTGAAAACCGACGAGGAAGCGGCCGAATATCTCGCGTCGCGCGCCGAGCCGGTGGACGAGATCAAGACGTCCGAGGACGTCGTCATCAATGCGGTCGGACATGAGCTCTACGAGCTGTTCTTCCGCGGCTACACCCGCAAGCAGTGGGGCCTCGATCCGTCGGAGCTAGACAAGCAGGTCACGTCGCGGATCCCGACGCGCACCAACACCGACGACCGCTACTTCGGCGACACGTACCAGTACATGCCGCTCGAAGGTTATACGAAGATGTTCGAGAAGATGGTCGATCATCCCTTGATCGACGTCCGCACCGGCGTCGACTTCGCCGAACTGAAAGACCGTGCGGACGAGATCGCCGATCACATCATCTTCACCGGCCCGATCGACGAATATTTCGACTTCCGCTTCGGCAAACTGCCGTACCGGAGCCTGAAGTTCGATCACCAGACGCTCGACAAGGAATGGCACCAGGAAGTCGCCGTGGTGAACTATCCCAACGAGCAGGTGCCCTACACTCGTATCAGCGAGTACAAGCATCTGACCGGCCAGGAAGCGCCGGTGACGACGATCACCTACGAATATCCGTCGGCCGAGGGCGACCCATATTACCCGATCCCGCGTCCTGAGAATCAGGAGCTGTTCAAGAAATATGAGGCGCTTGCGGACGAAACAGAGAACGTGACGTTCGTCGGCCGCCTCGCGACCTATCGCTACTACAATATGGACCAGATCGTCGGACAGGCGCTCGCGACCTTCCGCCGCATCGATGAGAAGCGCGAGCGCGAAGGCCTCGAGACGGCAGTCGCCGCCGAATAAGCCCAATCAGGGAGCATCGAACGCCTTTCGCATCGGCGCTGCCGGTCATATGGGCATCCGATGCTCCCACCTTTGGACCCACCTGAAGTCTCGACGGATTCGACGCCTGCAGTTCCAGCCCGCGCGTCTCGAACTTACACCAACCCGATTCTCGATTGGGACTTTCCCGATCCAGCCGTGATCCTGGCGCCTGACGGCTTCTATTATGCCTATGCAACGCAGACCCTGCGCGGCGAGCAGTGGATCAACATTCAGGTCGCGCGTTCGGCGGACCTGATCCACTGGGAATATCTCGGAGATGCGCTGCCCGAGAAGCCAAGCTGGGCGCACACGACGCAGGACTTCTGGGCGCCGTACGTCCTTTTCGATGGCAAGCGCTACTTCATGTATTATTCGGCAACGCACGACGCCTGCCACGACCCGCACCGGGGCCATTGCCTAGCCGTCGCCACCGCGGACTCGCCGTTCGGGCCGTTCGTTGACATGGGCGTGCCGCTGCTGTTGGGCGTAGGCTTCGAATATATCGATCCGATGGCCTTCGACGATCCGGTCACCGGCAAGCACTGGCTCTACTGGGGATCGGGGTTCCAGCCGATCAAGGTGCAGGAGCTCGCCCGCGATCGAATGTCCTTCGAACCCGGTAGCGAACCGGTGAACCTCGTGTGGCCAAATCCTGTCGAAGGCGCCTTCCCAAGGCTCGTCGAAGCGGCGTGGGTGATCCGCCACGATGACTTCTATTATCTCTTTTATTCAGGCGACAATTGCTGCGGTCCCGACGCCGAATATGGCGTGATGGTTGCGCGCTCGAGTCACCCCACGGGCCCGTTCGAGAGCCTCGAAGAAGCGCGCGGCGTGCCCCACAGCCTGATGCTGTTCAAGAACGAACGTTGGCTCGCTCCCGGGCATAACTCGATCATCGAGGACAAGGCGGGCCAGACCTGGATCGTCTATCACGCGATCGATGTGAACAAGCCGAGGCAGCGGCAGGAAGATGAGATCAACAGCCGCCGGATCCTGCTGATCGACAAGATCATCTGGAAGGACGGCTGGCCCTATGTCGGAACGCCGTCGGACGGCCCGCAGGCCGCACCTATCGTCTAGCCGCACGGCCTGAACAACAGTCGCGCCCGTTGGTTGTCACAACGGCTGACGGCTGAAAGGCAGGCGATGCACGGCAAGGCGTCCCGGAACGCGATCTTCCCGACCTTTTTCATGGCGGGTTTCGAATGCTCGACCTTCGTTTGGAAGGATCGAGAACGGAAGGACTATGTCGCCGCCACCGGGCACGATCGCCATCTGAAACCCGATTTCGCGGCCGCGATGGATCTCGGCATCGGGGTCGTCCGCGAGGCTATCCGCTGGCCGTACGTCGATCTTGGAGACGGCCGCTACGACTGGACCAGCGTCAAAGAAGTCCAGGACGCCGCGACAGCGTGCAAGATCACGCCGATCTGGGATCTGTGCCACTACGGCCTGCCGGACAATTGCGACCCCTTTTCGAAGGAATGCCGGGAGCGCTTCGTGGCTTATTGCCGAGCCGCCGCCCAGTTCGTCACCAGCACGGCCGAGCCGCCGTTCTTCTTCACGCCGATCAACGAGATCACCTTCTTCTCCGCAGCCGCCAGCGATCTCGAATGGATGTACCCTTTCGCCAAGGGTCGGGAGAAGGAACTCAAGCGCGCCCTGGCCCACATGGCGATCGAAGGGGCGAAAGCCATCCGCGAAGTGAGATCGGATGCACATATGGTGCACGTCGATCCGATCGTTCACGCCGTACCGCCGCCCGATCGCCCCGACCTCGCCGACGAAGCCAGGGATGAAGAGCACCGCGAAGCGATGGAGGCGTGGGACATGTTATGCGGGCGCGTTGCGCCGGAGCTGGGCGGGTCGCCCGAGATCCTCGATATCGTCGGCGTCAACGTCTACCACTACAGCCAGGTGCAGCTCGACGCGGACAAGAAGCGCGAGACGCTCGGGCCGCGTGATCCTCGACGAAAGCCGCTGAGCGACCTGCTGAAATTCGCTTGGGACCGATACCGGCGCCCGATCATCATCGGCGAAACCAGCGGCTTTCAGGACAATCGCGCCGAGTGGCTGCGCATGTCCATGGAAGAGTCGCTGAAGGCGATCAACGATGGCGTCGATCTCCACGGAGTTTGCCTCTACCCCTTCGTGGATGTGCCGGACTGGTGGAGCCAGAAGTGGGCGAAGATCGGCATCTACGACGTTGCCGACAAGCAGGCGTTCGAACGCGTTCCCTGCGATCCTTACATCGAGGAGCTACGGCGGTGGCAGACGCTGCTCGACCAGCCGGAGAATGTTGAGCCGGACGGATACGGAAACGACTGGGGCCGAGTGCAGCTATCCGAGGTCCGCGACTACGCGGAGAAGTGGGAGAAGGAAGCGGTCTAGCGGCGGCTAGCGACCATCTTCGGTCGATCCGCACGAACGTTGTCGAACAAGGCGCGCTGTACTTCGAACTCAGCGAGCAGGCGTTGGTCCACGTGCCGGCTGCCGTCGGCAACCACCGTCGAGAACAGCCCGGTCTCGGCATGCCGAGAGTTATCCCATCCCGGATAGGCCGTGATCGGGTACCAGCAGATGCCACGAATGTCGGTGCCGCGGCTCATCGCATCGCGGACTTCATTGCAAACATAGTGAAGCCACGACGGCTTGCCCGACCCTTCGGCTCCTGTCTCTGAAAGCATGACCGGCTTTCCGTAGCGCTCGGCCATCTCGACCAGCATGTCGCCAAGTGGCCGGTACTCGTGATGGCCCATCGGGATGGTCGGCCCGCGGTGATACCATTGGTTGTGCGGGTAGAAGTTGAGCCCGATCACGTCGACCAGCGACGGGTCGCCGCCAAGTTCCGGCCTGCTCCTGCCCATGATCCAGTCATAGGCTTCGTACATGCCCTGCAAGTTCTGCTGCGCGGCGCGCACCGTCTGGCGGCGGCGATCGTGGGGGGCGATGTGGATCAAAGGCTCGGCCCAGATGACCGTCGACTGCGGCCAACGCTGCTTGATCGCCTTCGTCGTGACGATGGCCGTGCGGACGAGCTGGTCCTTGAACCAGCCCTGCTGTCCGGGTCCGACGGGCGGGAAGTAGCCATCGTCGACGGCCCAGGACAGGAAATTGATTTCGTTGAGGGGACAGACGGTCGGCGCACGTCCGCTCACCGACTCCTGAACCTCCAGCGCGGCGAGGGCGAACTCGGTGAAGCGTTCAGGGAAGTCCTCGGCGCCCTGATCGATGCAATCGGGCGAGCCATAGTGGAACAGGTCCCAGATCACCTGGAGCCCGACCTGCTCGGCGGCCTCAAGCATCGGCATCCAGCTCGACCAATCGAACTTTCCCGCATTCTTCCCAATCAGGTGCCAGCGAAGCCCGTCGCGGATCGTCTTGAAGCCAAGGTCGGAGCACATGCGATAATCGCGCAGCGCATGCTTGTCGTGACCGGTCGCCTTGATCAGGTCGAGCCGCACGCCGTCACGGCGCCGGTGCGAAGAGCATTCGAATCCGGCCTGGAAGAAGCTGTCGAACATCCCGCTTTCATCCCTCATGGTGGCCACCAATGCGTCAGGATCGAATTGGAGCCGTATCGATCGCAGAAATAGCACAGCTGGACCGGCTTTTTGCGACCAAGCTGACATTTGGCACAATCGCAGGGCTCGTGCTTTGAGCAGATCAGGAGGAACGGCTGATGCGCCAGAACTGGCCCGAGCGCCTGTACCTGGTCCGCCACGGACAGAGTCAGGGCAATGTCGCACGCGACGCGGCGGATGAGGCGGGGCTGCACGAGATCGACATCGACGTTCGCGATGTCGACGTGCCTCTTTCGCAACTCGGCATCAAGCAGGCCGAGGCGGCGGGCCGCTGGTTCGCCTCGCTGCCGCGTGACCAGCGTCCTGAAGTCATTCTGTCCTCTCCGTACGTCAGGGCTCGTCAGACGGCGGAAATCATCTGCAAGGCGGATGCGCTTGCCGGGGGGCCGACAAGGACGATCATCGATGAGCGGCTGCGCGAGCGCGAATTCGGGATCTTCGACCGGCTGACCACGATCGGCATCCGCCAGCGCTTCCCCGAGGAGGCCGCGCACCGGAAGCGCCTGGGCAAATTCTATCACCGTCCACCCGGCGGCGAGAGCTGGGCGGACGTCATCCTGCGCCTCCGCTCGGCGATGAACACGATCAACCTCCACTATTGCGACAAGCGCGTGCTGATCGTCTGCCACCAGGTCGTGGTGCTCTGCTTCCGTTACATCCTCGAAGGGCTGGACGAAGCGGCGATCCTCAAGATCGACAAGCAGGCCGACGTGCTCAACTGCGGCATCGCAGCCTATGATTTCGAGCATGACGCACAGGGTTTGTGCGTCCCGGAGCTGACCCTATGGAACCACGGCGCGCCGCTCGAAAGCGAAGGCGCCCCGAAGACTTCCGCTCCGGATGCGATGACGGGGACGCGGTGAACCTCGATCGCGCCGCGCTCGACGCGCATCCGCTTCCGCCGGTCGTGGACGGCGACAAGGAGACCAAGGGCCGCATCCTGATCCTCGCCGGCAGCCGCGAGGTGCCCGGTGCGGCGCTTCTGACCGCGACCGCGGCGATGCGAGCCGGCGCCGGCAAGCTTCGCATTGCGACGTCGGAGAGCGTCGCCGTCGCGCTCGGCATCGCCATGCCCGAGGCGATGGTGATCGGCATGCCCGAAGACGCCGATGGAGGACTCGCGCAAGCGGCGCTCGAGACCATTGCGCAGGATGCTGCCAAGGTCGACGCAATCGTCGCTGGACCGGGCATGTCGACCGGCGGTATCTGCGGTCAAATCGCCGATGTTCTCCTTCGCTCGGAAGCGTGTCTCGCGCTCGACGCCGCCCTGCTTCACAGCCTCGAACCGGCCGCCGAGCCACGCTCAATCCGGCCCGTTTTGCTGCCTCACGCAGGTGAGCTCGCATCGCTCCTCGATTGCGATGAAGATGAGATCGAGCGTGAGCCGATCCGCTGCGGCAAGCGAGCTGCCGAAGCCTACAACTCAATTGTGCTGGTGAAAGGCGTCGTCAGCCACGTCGTCACGCCAGACGGCAGTTGCTGGACCTATGAAGGCGGCGCCTCCGGCCTCGGGGTGTCCGGCAGCGGCGACACACTGGCCGGGATTGTTGGTGGCCTGCTCGCACGCGGAGCGGAACCGCTCAACGCTTTGCTTTGGTCGGTCTGGCTGCACGGCGAGGCGGGCGCACGGCTCGGCGAGAAGGTGGGTCCGATCGGTTTCCTCGCCCGCGAAATCGCGGACGAAGTTCCGGCCCTTCTACCCGGCTGAGCTGTTGCCCCCGTGATAGCGATCGAGCTCATCGCCGATCAGCCGAACCACGTGGAGCACGTTGGTCGAACCCGCCGTGCCAAACGGAATGCCGGCCATCAGCACGATTCGCTCGCCGCCCTTTGCGATCTTGTGGCGCAGCGCCATGCGCTTGCCCTTCTCGACCATCTCTTCGAAGCTCGTGACGTCGCGGGTGTGCACCGCATGAGCTCCCCAAAGCAGGCCGAGGCGGCGGGAGGTGTGGAGCGACGCGCTCATCGCCAGCAACGGAACCGGCGGCCGCTCGCGCGCAATACGCCGCGCCGTCGCGCCCGAGCTGCTGTAGCAAACCATCGCCACCGCGCTGACGGTCTGCGCAATCTGCCGCGCCGACCCCGCGAGCGCGTCGGCGGTCGTCGGCTCCAGCCGGGTCTGCGTGAAGTGAACTCGAGCCATGTAGCTCGGGTCCCGCTCGACCGTGTTGGCGATGCGGTCCATCATCTGCACCGCCTCGCACGGATATTGGCCGGCGGCGCTTTCCGCCGACAACATCACAGCGTCCGCGCCATCGTAGATCGCCGTCGCAACGTCGCTAACTTCGGCACGCGTTGGCGTAGGCGATGTGATCATCGACTCAAGCATCTGCGTCGCAACGACCACCGGCTTGCCGAACTGTCGGGCAGTGGCGACGATCTTGTTCTGAAGCGGCGGCACCGCCTCGGGCGGAAGCTCGACGCCGAGATCGCCGCGCGCGACCATCACGGCATCCGAAAGCGCAATGATGTCATTGAGCCGATCGATCGCCGCCGGCTTCTCGATCTTCGCCAAAAGCGCGGCACGCTCACCAATCAGAGACCGAGCCTCGGCAACGTCCTCAGGCCGCTGCACGAATGACAGTGCGATCCAGTCGGCGCGCTGATCGAGCGCGAACTGCAAGTCGTCGCGGTCCTTGTCGGTCAGCGCCGGGATCGGCACCAGCACGTCTGGCACATTCACGCCCTTGTTGTCCGACACGGGCCCGCCGACCTTCACCTCGCACACGATCTTGTCGTCGCTCACCTCGACCACGCTGAGGCGGACCTTGCCGTCGTCGATCAGGATGTTCGTGCCGGGCTTTACCGATTCGAACAGCTCGGGATGCGGCAGCAGGACGCGCTTGTTGTCGCCGGGCGTTTCGTCGCGGTCGAAAATGAAGCGCATGCCCTTTTCCAGCACGGCCCTCTTGCCCTCGAACTGGCCGACTCGAAGCTTCGGCCCCTGCAGGTCGAACAGGATCGTCGAGGGGCGGTGAAATTCCTTTTCGAGCGCGCGGATATGCTCGACCAGCTTCGCCTTCTGCTTCTGGTCGCCGTGGCTCATGTTGATTCGGAAAGCGTCGGCACCGGCGAGGTAGAGCCTGCGGATCATCTTGGCGTCGCTCGATGCGGGACCGAGCGTCGCGAGGATTTTCACTTTGCGGGTACGTGGAGGAAGAAGAGTGTCGGTCACCGGCGATCCTGAAATGGGCGGGCCTGCCTTAGCCGCTTGATATGATGGTTCAACCCGCTAGAGCCGCGCTTCACACGTTAAAAATCGGAGAGTGGGAACATGGCGGACGGCACCGTCGCGGTCGATCAGTTGCGGCTATTCATCGAGCGGATCGAGCGTCTCGAGGAGGAAAAGAAGGGCATCGCGGACGATATCCGCGACGTCTACGCCGAGTCGAAATCGAACGGCTACGACACCAAAACCATGCGCGCGATCGTGCGCCTGAGGAAAATGGAGACGCACGCCCGGCAGGAAGCCGACGCGCTGCTGGAGACCTATCGCCAAGCGTTGGGCCTGGAGTAAGGAAGTTCGGGGATCCTGAGGGGTCCCCAAAAGTACCACTTTTTGGGGTTGGCATGGCAGGTCATTCCAAATTCAAGAACATCATGTACCGGAAGGGGGCGCAGGATAAGAAGCGCTCCGCCCTCTTCTCCAAGCTCAGCCGCGAAATCACCGTCGCGGCGAAGATGGGGCTTCCGGACCCTGAGGCGAATGCGCGGCTGCGCGCCGCGGTCATCGCGGCTCGCGCTCAGTCGATGCCGAAGGACAATATTCAGCGGTCGATCGACAAGGCCTCGGGCAGCGACGCCGAGAATTACGAAGAGATCCGCTACGAAGGTTTCGGCCCGGGCGGTGTCGCGATCATCGTCGAGGCGCTGACCGACAACCGCAACCGCACCGCGACCAACGTGCGCACGGCATTTTCGAAGAATGGCGGCAACCTTGGCGCGAGCGGAAGCGTCAGCCACGGCTTCGAAAGGCTCGGCCTCATCGAATATCCGGCGAGCGCCGGCGATGCCGACAAGGTCCTGGAAGCAGCGATCGAAGCGGGCGCCGACGACGTCGAATCCGACGACGATGGCCACCGCATCTGGACCAGCGTCGAGAACCTCCACGAAGTGTCGAAGGCGCTCGAGCCTCTGCTCGGCGAAGGCGAAGGCGCGAAGCTGGCGTGGCGGCCGTCGACTCAAGTCGAGGTTCGCGGTGACGAAGCCCAGCTGCTGCTGAAGCTCATGGACGCGCTCGACGACGACGACGATGTCCAGACGGTCTGGGGCAACGAGAAGGTCCCGGACGAGGAGCTGGAGAAGTTTGCCTAAGGTCCTGGGTCTCGACCCAGGGCTCGGCACCACCGGCTGGGGGATTATCCAGGCCGAGGGCAATCGCCTCACTCACATTGCGAACGGGCAGTTCAAGTCCGACGCCGCTTTCCCGCTCGGGCAGCGCCTGGCCCGGCTTGCCGATCAGATCGAAGCGATGATCGTCGAGCACCGGCCGGAATTCGCCGCGGTCGAGGAAGTGTTCGTCAACAAGAACCCGCAGTCGACGCTGAAGCTGGGCCAGGCTCGCGGCGTCGCAATCATGGTGGCGGCGCGCTCCGGAATGCCTGTCGGCGAATATTCCCCGGCGGTGGTCAAGAAATCGGTCGTCGGAACGGGCGCTGCCGACAAGGCGCAGATTCACGCGATGATTTCGCGCCTGCTGCCGGGAACGACCATTGCAGGTCCAGACGCTGCGGATGCCCTTGCCGTAGCCATTACGCACGCACATCATCTGGCTACGGCGCGCCGCATCGCTTAAGCCTTACGGCTGATGATCGCGCGCCTTTCAGGACTCCTCGCCGAAACCAGCAGCGACAGCGCTGTGATTGACGTCGGCGGCGTCGGCTATCAAGTGCAGCTGAGCGCGCGCACGCTCAATTCGGTCGGCCCCATTGGCGGCGAAGTCCTGCTGCTCACAGAGCTGCAGGTTCGCGAAGACGCCTGGACCCTGTTTGGCTTCGGATCGCAGGCGGAGCGCGATGCCTTTCGCGCACTCACGTCCATCCAGGGCGTGGGGGGCCGTTTGGCTCTCGCAATCCTGTCGGTCCTCGCGCCCGACGAACTCGCTCGTGCCGTGAGTCAGGGCGACAAAGCGATGATCGGTCGCGCCAATGGCGTTGGACCAAAGCTCGCAGCGCGCATCGCCAATGAGTTGCAGGGCAAGCTGGGAGCCACCGGACTTGGCGGATCGGCGCCCGCTCCGCGCGCTGGGGCCGCGGCCGACGCCCTTTCCGCGCTCGCCAATCTCGGCTTCAAGCCGGCCGACGCGAGCGCCGCCGTCAACGCGGCACAGGACGAACTTGGCGAAGATGCAACTCTCGACGCGCTCGTAAGGCTGGCACTGAAGAAAGCGGCGAAATGATCGTTGCCGTCTACAGCGTGAAAGGCGGTGTAGGGAAAAGCACGCTGGCGGTGAACCTGGCGTGGGCGAGTGCGACATTGTCGAAGCGGCGAACCCTGCTGTGGGACCTCGATGCCCAAGGCGCCGCCAGCTACGTCCTTGGCCAAGAGCTCGGCGCCAAGTCGGCCAAATCCAGCATTACGCGGGATAACGACGTCTCGGGCCTGATCCGCGCTTCGAATGTCGCCGGCATTGACGTCTTGCCCGCCGATGAATCCCTTCGGACGCTGGATTACGCGTTCCATGACCTCGGCAAGCGCAAGCGCCTCGCGCACATCGCCGAGGACCTCTCCGCCTCCTATGACCGCGTGATCATCGACTCCCCGCCGGGCCTGACCGACACTTCCGACCAGATCATGCGCGCGTCGGACATTGTGGTCGTGCCAGTAATCCCCTCGCCGCTCTCCCAGCGCTCGCTCGACGTGATCAAGGAATATGTCGGCCGCAAGAAGGGCCCGAAAGTGATCCTCGCCCCCGTCTTCTCCATGGTCGACCGCCGTCGCGCTCTCCACCAGTCCGAGCTCGACAAGCACTCCGGCTGGCCGTGCATCCCAATGGCCAGCGCCTTCGAAAAGATGAGCGAAGAACGTAAGCCCATCGGCGAGATCCTGCCTCGGTCTGCGCCGCCGGTCTTGGCGGTGACCGAACTGTGGAAGCGGATCGAGAAGGCGTTGGCGAAATGACGACGCACAGTGCTTCCTGCCGTTGCGGCCAGCTGCGCGCGGTCGCCCATGGCGATCCTGTCCGCGTCTCAGTCTGCCACTGCCTGGCTTGCCAGAAGCGCACCGGCAGCGCTTTCTCGACCCAGGCGCGATGGCCTGCAGAATGCGTCGAGTTCGAAGGCGTTTCGACGCAGTGGGCTCGGACCGCGGACAGTGGTCAGAAGACGACCTATCATTTCTGTCCAGAGTGCGGCTCGACGGTCCATTACAGTGGCGGCAATTTCCCCGACGTGGTGGCCATCCCGCTCGGTGCGCTCGACGATCCCTACATCGTCGACAGTCCGGACTATTCGGTTTGGGAAACGCGCAAGCACGACTGGCTCGACATCACCGATCCAGACGTCGAACATAGAGACTGATGGCGACCGACCCCGCACGCATTACCACGCCCGAACGAACCGCCGAGGACGCGGACGCTGCGCTGCGCCCGAAGAGCCTCGACGAGTTCATCGGTCAGCAGGCGGCACGAGAGAATCTGCGCGTCTTTGTCCACGCCGCGAAAAGCCGCGGCGAGGCGCTCGATCACGTATTGCTTCACGGCCCGCCCGGCCTCGGCAAGACGACACTCGCCGGCATCCTCGCTCGCGAAATGGGGGTCGGCTTCCGCGCCACCTCTGGCCCGGTAATCGCCAAGTCCGGCGACCTCGCAGCGCTTTTGACGAACCTTGAGGATGGCGACGTCCTGTTCATCGACGAGATCCACCGCCTCAATCCTGCAGTCGAGGAAGTGCTCTATCCCGCGATGGAGGACCGGGCGCTCGACCTGATGATCGGCGAAGGACCGTCCGCGCGATCGGTGCGGATCGATCTTCCGCGCTTCACGCTAGTGGGGGCAACGACGCGGCAGGGCCTCCTGACGACGCCGCTCCGCGACCGCTTCGGCATTCCCGTCCGGCTCAACTTCTACACCATTGAAGAATTAGAGCAGGTCGTCCGCCGCGCCGCGCGCCTGCTCGGAGCGGACCTGACCGAGGATGGCGCGCGCGAGATCGCCCGTCGCTCACGCGGCACACCGCGCATCGCGGGCCGCCTCCTGCGGCGCGTCCGCGACTTCGCCCATGCCGCCGGCAACGACACGATCAACGCCGAGGCCGCTGACCGCGCACTGTCGCGGCTGGAGATCGATAGCCTCGGACTCGACGCCATGGACCGCCGCTACCTGCACATGATCGCCGACCTCTACGGCGGCGGACCGGTCGGTGTGGAAACTCTTGCCGCCGGCCTCAGCGAGCCGCGCGACACGATTGAGGACGTGATCGAGCCCTATCTCATTCAGCTCGGCCTCATCGCGCGAACTGCACGTGGGCGGTGCCTAAACGGCCGCGGCTATACCCATCTCGGCTTACCGCAGCCGCAAGGCAGCCAGGGTGGATTGTTCGATCCGGGAGGGACCTCGAAGTAATGCGTCACCTGTTCCTGTTCGGCGCCGCCGCGCTTGCGGCCGCCACTCCGCTTTCCGCTCAAACCCCCGCACCGGCCGCTCCTGATTACACGAAAGATTCGAGCTGGCTCTGTCTGCCGGGCCGTAACGACACCTGCTCGACGCCGCTCGCGACAACGGCCCTCAACGCAAACGGCTATGGATCGACCGGCCAGAGCACTGTTGCCAAAGATCCACCGCTCGACTGCTTCTACGTCTATCCGACGGTATCGCGCGACCAGGGTCTCAACAGCGATCTCAATGTTAGCGAAGAGAAAGGCGCCGCTCAGTCGCAGTTCGCGCGCTTCGCCGGCGTCTGCCGAACCTTCGCGCCGATCTACCGCCAGATGACGCTGGCAGCGATCGCCGCATATTCGGCAGGGGGCAGCATTGATGTAGCCGCCGCGACCGCATACCGCGACGTTGCCGCCGCTTGGCGCAATTACCTGACGACAAGGAACAACGGTCGCCCGTTCGTCTTGATCGGCCACAGCCAGGGCAGCCTGATGCTGCAACAGCTGATTTCGCGCGAGATCGAGACCAACCCGGCCGTCGCCGCCCGCATGAAGCTTGCGATCATGCCCGGCTTCAACGTGCTCGTGCCGACCGGAAAGCTCGTCGGCGGGACGTTCAAGAAAACACGGCTCTGCAGCCAGCCCGGAGAGACCGGCTGCGTGATGTCCTGGGTCAGCTTCCGCGAGAAGAACGTGCCCCCGATCGGCGCCATCTTTGGCATCTCGGACAAGCCCGGAATGACCGTCGGCTGCGTCAATCCCGCGCTTCCGGGCTCCCGCGACTGGGTGAAGCTCGACAGCTATTGGTATTCTCGGTCGGGCCTGCCTGTCCCGGGCGGACCCATCACCTGGTCAACCGAAGGAGCGCCGCCCTCGCCCTATCTTCGCACCGACGGACTCGTCTCCGCGAAGTGCGTTGCCGACGGGCCGCGCGGCTACCTATCGATCCGCACCAACCACAGTCCCGGCGATAAGCGCACCGACCGTGTCGGCGGCGAGGTGGGTCTGTTCGGCATGTTCCTGCCCGGCTGGGGAATGCACTTGTCCGACATGTCCGAAGCACAGGGCGACCTGATCCGCCAGGTTGGTGATATTGCAATGGCGGAAGCTAAGGCTCGATCCAGAACAGCTGCTCGACGCTGAGGTCCAGCGCCTTCGCCAGCTTGATCGCGAGCATCGCCGAGGGCGTGAACACGCCGTTTTCCACCGTGTTCACGGTCTTGCGCGTCACGCCTACCTGTTCAGCGAGCTCGGCCTGAGTGAGGCCAAGCTCGGTTCGTCGTTCCTTTAGTCGGTTCGCCAGGGTCTCAGTCACCTTTCAGCGCTCGGCGCTCCAACAAGCCGAAACGAAGCACCGCCGCGGCGATCCCGACCGTCATGACCAGATGCAGCGCTTCGCGTCCGCCAATCGGCTCGAACAGGCTGACGACATAAAGCACGATGCAGGCGGCCATGCTGACGATGAAGCCCAGCTGATAAGCGGAATTGCGATTGGCCAACGTTGCTTCGTCGTTCGCGAGGGCCCGCACTTCCTTTGAATAGACCCACCCGCCGCCGGTCGCGAGAGCGAGCACCATCACCACCGACATGACCAGCCAGGCGCCGATCTGGACGCGATCCACTGAACGGTCTCCAGCGCCGGCGCCCGTGAAGAAGCTCAGTTGCTGGATGAGGAAGAAGACGCCGAGCGCCGGAAAGGCCCGCGCACGCCGCTCATTCCATTCCTCCGCTTTCTCTGCCGCATTCTTCGCCATCGATTGCCCCTTGTAACCTATAAGTTACATGTAACCTTCGCGTTACATCGGAGTCAAGCGGGGTTGCCGCGGCGGGCTTGCTCGTTAGAGCGGCCCTGATGACGCGCGATCTCGACACGCCCTATCGCGGCGGCTTCGTCGGTACGGAGCACCATTTCGCGCTCAGCGTCTATTTCGAGGACACCGACGCCTACGGCATCGTCTATTACGCCAATTATCTGAAGTTCATGGAGCGCGCCCGGTCCGACTTCATCCGCGCGGTTGGCGTCGACCAGGCAGCAGAGCTTCGGGCCAGCGGCAGCGCCTACGCCGTGGTCGAGGTCGACATCCGCTACAAGCGGCCGGGCAAGCTCGGCGACGACCTGCTGGTCGTCAGCACGGTCGAACAGGTCCGCGCATCGTCGGTCGATATTCATCAGCGAGTCATGCGCGGACCGGAACTGTTGACGGACGCAAACGTCACGGCAGCCTTCCTCGACGGGCAGGGTCGACCGCGGCGCCAGCCAAAAGAATGGGCCGAAAAGTTCAACGCAATCATCTCAAAGGGGCAATGATCTTCAAATCGCTTCGAATGGGCCTGCTGTTTGCGGCTGCCGGCCTCGGCGCCGCGGCACAGGCGCAGCAGCCCGGCAACGCAGCGGCGACGGTGGTCGCCGTGCCGCCGCTAGCTACGCCCGACGATCAGCAGTCGGCCTCGCTTCGCATCGCATGGGACGCGTCCAAGCTGATCGCCCAAGACCTGAGCACGACGTCGGAGATCATGCCGCTCCCGCCGGTGCAAAAGGATTTCTACTCCTACCCCGAAGTCACGGCACCGAGCTTTCCAAAGTGGCGCTCGAACAACGCCAAGTTCCTCGTGACAGGTTTCGTGCAGGCGCGGTCTGACAAGCGCATCACCTTCGGCTGCTACGTCTATGACGTGGACAAGGGCCGCGAAGTGTCGCGCAAGGGCTTCGTGGTCGACCCTGCCGACTGGCAGCGCGCCGCGCATAAATGTTCGGGCCTCGCCTATACCGCGGTGACCGGAGCTCCCGGCATTTTCGACACGCGCATCACCTATGTCGCTGAAAGCGGCATCGGCACTGCCCGGAAGGAGCGCATCGCGATCATGGACAGCGACGGCACCAACCATCGCTATCTGACGGCGGGCGAAACCATGGTGCTGACTCCGCGCCTGTCGCCCCGTGCGGCGCGTGTCGCCTTCGTCAGCTTCGCCGATGGCCGGCCGCAGATCCAGCTGCTTGAGATAGCCTCCGGCAACAAGCACCCGCTCGTCGCGAACAATGCAATCACCTTCGCGCCGCGTTTCTCGCCTGACGGCAACCGAATCCTCTTCTCGATGATGGTGGGGCCCAACAGCGACATCTACGTCGCGAGCGCTCAGGGGGGCGCGCCGCAACGCCTGACGACCTCGCCGGGCGTCGACACGGATGCGAGCTTCTCTCCCGACGGAAGCAAGATCGCCTTCGAAAGCGACCGTTCGGGATCGCAGCAGATCTACATCATGAACTCGGACGGATCGGACCAGCGGCGCATCAGCTTCGGCGGCGCGGCTTATGCCTCGCCGCAGTGGAGCCCAGACGGCGAATGGATCGCCTTCACTCGCCGCGAGCCCGGCGGCCGGCGGATCGGGATCATCAAGCCGGACGGGACGGGCGAGCGCATCCTGTCCAATGGCCCCGGCGACGAAGCCGCGGCCTGGGCGGCAAGCAGCCGCGAATTGATTTTCGAGCGCAGCGATGCAGCCGGCCGGCCGTCGATCTACCGCGTGTCGCTCGACGGCAGCGAGCCGCGCAATGTCGCGCTGCCGCAACCCGGATCCGATCCGGACTGGTCTGGAGTGATGGACTGATGCGCCGATTGATTCTCAGCATCTCGGCGATCGCATTCATTGCGACTGCCGCGTCGGCGCAATTGCCGGGCCTTCGCAAGCGCACTGGCCCGCCTGCGGCTCAGCAGGCCGGACCTCTCGCGGGCATAGACGCCGCGAAGGCGGACTTCCTCGCTCATTCGGGCGGCGACACCATCTTTTTCGGCGTGGGATCGTTCGGGCTCAGCCAACCCGCGAGAACCACGCTGGCGGCGCAGGCAATCTGGCTGAGGCAGCATCCGGAAGTCTCGGTGCGCATCGAAGGGCATGGCGATTCCGGCGACACCCGCGATCACGCAATCGCCGTCGGTGCGCGGCGCGCTCAGGAAGTCCGCGAATATCTCGTACTAATGGGCGTACCGGCCCCCCAGATCACGACATCCAGCTGGGGCAAGGAACGCCCGGGTTCACCGCGGGCAGTCACGGTATTGGTTCAGTAAGGCTCCTGCCTTCGCAGGAGCAGCTCGGCATTACGCAGCGCGGCGCTGGTAGCCGCAGGCGCTCAGCCAGGCGCGAGCCTGACGCTGTGCTTCGGCGATCTCACGCGCAGTCATCTCGACAGAGATTTCCGCCCGGCATTGCTGGCCGCCGGTGTGTCCTGACAGAGCGGCGAGGTTGAACCACTTATGAGCTTCGATCAGGTCCACCGGCGATCCGCCGCGACCCGTGGAAAACGTAATCCCGAGCTCGAACAAGGCATCGACGTCGCCTGCTTCGGCATCGGCGATCCGGCTCTGGATCAGGAACTCCGCACTCTTCTGACTAATGGCACCCATGACTGTCCCCCACTCTCCTGTTGAACGGAGATTGAAGGGCTGATCGCAAAAAAATGGTTAACGCCATTTAGCCATGCAAATTAGCCACTTAAATGGCGATATTGTCGATCAGCCTCGTCGATCCGATCTTCGCGGCAGCGATCAATCGCATTTTGCCGCGGGGTTCATCGAGCGGCTCCAACGTATCTGAATCGACCAGTGCGAGATAGTCGATGCGCAGGAAGCCGGCATCGATCAGCGCCTGCTTTGCATGCCTCAGCGCAGATCCAACGGGCGTTCCCGCCATGATCGCCTCGCGCGCAGCGCTGAGCGCGGTGGGAAGCGCGGCCGCGCGCGCCCGCTCCTCCTCTGAAAGATAGAAGTTGCGCGATGACAGCGCGAGATTGTCGCCCTCCCGCACAGTGGGAACACCCACTACCTCCACGGGAAGTGCCAGGTCGCGGACCATCCGTCGAATGACCGCAAGTTGCTGAAAATCCTTCTCGCCGAACAGCGCAACGTCGGGGCCAACGGAGAGCAGCAGCTTGGCGACCACCGTGGCGACACCATCGAAATGGCCTGGTCGAGCCTCGCCCTCCCAGCGTTCCGAAACGCCTGAGACGCTGATCTTCGTCGAAAAGCCGTCCGGGTAGATGTCGCTCACCGATGGGAGCCAAAGTAGGTCGCAGCCGGCTTCCTCTAGCATCCGTGCGTCTTCGGCTTCCCGGCGCGGATAGCGGTCGAGATCTTCACCCGCGCCGAACTGCAGCGGATTGACGAAGATGCTCGCCGCGACTTTGTCCGCGCGGCGCTTCGCTTCGGCGATCAGCGCCATGTGGCCAGCGTGCAACGCGCCCATGGTTGGAACGAGCGCGAGCGTGCCTTCGCGCTTCAGTTTAGCGACGGCTTTCGCTAATTCTTCACTTCGCCGAATGGTTTGCACGCTTGGAGCCCCTCAGTTAATCTTTGCGTGGGCGCGGCCGTAAGAAGCCGCGAGGGGAAGGGTCAAGTCATGGTACAGCCGCATTTCATCGTCTTCGCCAACGAAAAGGGTGGCACCGGCAAGTCAACGACGGCCGTTCATACTGCGATCGCGCTTGCTGCTTCGGGTCATCGCGTGGCCGCGCTTGACCTCGACAGCCGCCAGCGGACCATGACCCGCTATCTCGAAAACCGCGACGCGACGATGCGCCGGCTCGAGCAGCAGCTGCCGCAAGCGACCTACGAAGTCCTGCAGGACCAAACCGAAGAAGCGCTGAACGCCGCCATCGCTCGCCTGTCTCAGGACGTGGACGTGGTCGTCATCGACACGCCGGGCCGCGACGACGCCCTTGCACGAGCTGCGATCCTGCGCGCCGACACGCTCGTCACGCCGATGAACGACAGCTTCGTCGATCTCGACCTGATCGGCCAGGTCCATCCGGAGAATTACAAGATCACGCGGCCGAGCTTCTACGCCGAGCTGATTTGGAACAGCCGCACCGCGCGCGCGAAGCAGACCGGCAAGAGCGTCGACTGGGTCGTGCTCCGCAACCGCCTGCAGCACATCCAATCGCACAACCTGCAGCGCGTTGGCGCCGCCTTGGATGAACTTGCTCGCCGCGTCGGCTTCCGCGTCATTCCGGGCTTGGGTGAGCGCGTCATCTACCGCGAGCTTTTCCCCAAGGGCCTGACCTTGCTCGATCTTCAGCAGATCGGGGACCTCGGCATCGGCCACATCACCGCGCGCCAGGAGCTTCGCGAGATGATCGCGGGCCTCGGCATTCCGGGACAGGAAGAGCAGAAGCTGGCCGCCGCTGGCTAATGGCGCAAGGCGCGGCTATCGCGCCGGCATGAGTCACGCGTTCAACAGCACCATCCTGCGCGAATATGACATTCGCGGAATCGTCGGCGACACGCTTACTGAAGCGGACGCTTATGCACTCGGTCGCAGCTACGCGGCCATGGCCCGCGAGGAGGGCGCTCGACGGATCGCGGTCGGCCGCGACGGCCGCACCCACAGCGGGATGCTCGAAGCCGAGCTGATCCGCGGCCTCACCGAAGGCGGAATCGACGTGCTGCAGACCGGCATGGGCCCAAGCCCGATGCTCTACTTCGCGACCTACTATCTGGACGTCGACGGCGGGATGCAGGTGACCGGCAGCCACAATCCTGCCGACTATAACGGCTTCAAGATGCTGCTGAAGGGCCGCTCTGTGTTCGGGCAGGAAATCCAGGCGCTCGGAAAGCGCTCCGCTTCCGGCCACTGGGGTCAAGGCAGTGGCACCGTCGAGGAAGTCGACATCCGCGAAGCCTATGTCGACCGCCTGCTCGAAGGTTTCTCCGGCAAAGCTTACCGAATCGGTTGGGATGCCGGGAACGGGGCGGCTGGACCGATCCTCGACATGCTGCTCGACCGCTTGCCGGGTCAGCATCACGCGATCTTCACCGAGGTCGACGGCCGCTTTCCGAATCACCACCCCGACCCGACGGTCGAGAAGAACCTCGCTGACCTGAAACAGCTCGTCGCCGACAAGCAGCTCGACTTCGGCATTGCTTTCGACGGGGACGGCGACCGCATCGGCGCGGTCGACGGCAAGGGGCGCGTGATCTGGGGCGACCAGCTCCTGATAATCCTCGCCGTGCCGGTCCTCCAGGAACTCCCGGGCTCGACACTCATCGCCGACGTGAAGGCAAGCCAGAGCTTCTTCGACCGCGTCGCGGAGCTCGGCGGCCAGCCGCTGATGTGGAAGACGGGCCACAGCCTCATCAAGTCGAAGATGAAGGAAACGGGCGCGCCGCTGGCGGGCGAGATGAGCGGCCACATCTTCTTCAAGCACCGGTGGTACGGCTTCGACGACGCGCTCTACGCCGCGGTCCGACTGATCGAGGCGGTTAGCGCCAGCGGGAAATCCCTCACTGAGATCATGGACGCCATGCCGAAGACCACGGCGACGCCGGAGCTTCGCTTCCAGGTCGACGAAAGCCGTAAGTTCTCGATCGTCGATGAAGTCCGCGACCGCCTCTCCGCCGACGGCGCCAAGGTCGACGCAACGGATGGCGTGCGCGTCAGCACCGACGACGGCTGGTGGCTCCTGCGCGCCTCGAACACGCAGGACGTGCTCGTCGCCCGCGCCGAATCCGCCGACCAGGCAGGCCTTGACCGGCTCGTCGCCCAGATCGACGACCAGCTCGCCAAGTCCGGCGTGGAACGCGTCGACGCCACGCACTGACACCCGAGGGGAATCACATGAAGCGCCCGATCATCGCCGCTGCGGCCCTCGCCGCGTGCTCCACCGCCACCGTCGCAGCGCCCATGCCGGACGCCGTCAAGCGCGACGTCCAGTGCTTCGTCATCTACGGCTCGATCACCGGCCAGGTGAAAGACGACCGCCAGCGTGCAGTCGCCCGAGCGGGGACCATGTACTACCTCGGCCGCATCGACGCGCGCGCGCCCGGCCTCGACCTCGCCCAGGCGGTTCGCGCGGTCGTCCCTGCACTCAAGGCCAGTGCCAAGACGATCGGCCCGGCATGCGAGGCGCAGCTCAACCAGCGCGGCCGCGCCTTGACCCAGCTCGGCGAGGCGCTCCGCAAGTCCCGCTAGGCGTCCCTCATAAGAACCTGCCAAGACGTTTCGTATGTGCAACCGAGCAGGCGCTCGGGTGTTGACGGCCCGTGCCTTGGGCGGGCCGAGGGGAATCGAGTAGCGTGACTGATCTGCTTTCCGACGATCCATTCCGGCTGCTGGTGCAGTCGATCGTCGACTATGCCATTTATTTGCTGGACCCGAACGGGAACGTGACGAGCTGGAATGCCGGTGCCGAGCGCATCAAAGGCTTCCAGGCGGAAGAGATCGTCGGAAAGCATTTCTCCGCCTTTTACACTGACGAGGACCGCGCTGCCGGGATGCCCGCGAAGGTTCTCGAGACCGCGCGCCGGGAAGGGAAGTTCGAGGGGGAGGGCTGGCGGGTACGCAAGGACGGCTCTCGCTTCTGGGCCAGCGTGGTCGTCGATGCGATCAAGGACGGCGAGGGCAACTTGGTCGGCTTCGCGAAGATCACCCGCGACATGACCGAAAAACGCGCCGCGCAGCAGGCTCTGCTGGAGGCCGAACGCCGCTTCCGGATTCTCGTCCAGGGCGTCACCGATTACGCCATCTACATGCTGGACCCCGAGGGGCGGGTGACCAACTGGAACGCCGGGGCTGAGCGCATCAAAGGCTACTCGCCTGACGATATCGTGGGCGAGCATTTCAGTCGCTTCTACACGCCCGAGGATCTCGAAGGCGGGGTTCCCAAACGTGCGCTCGAAACGGCGCGAGAGGCGGGCCGCTACGAAGCCGAAGGTTGGCGGGTTCGGAAGGATGGATCGCGCTTCTGGGCAAGCGTTGTGATGGACGCAATCCGGGACGAAGACGGGGAGCTGATCGGATTCGCGAAGATCACCCGCGATCAGACGGAAAAGCGTGAGACGCAACTGCGTCTGGAAGAATCCCGCGAACAATTATTCCGCTCGCAGAAGATGGAGGCGCTCGGACAGCTCACCGGCGGCCTCGCCCACGATTTCAACAATCTGCTCACGGCGATCCTCGGAGCCGCCGACCTTGCCACGCGAAACATCCAGGATCCGGAGAAGCTTCGGCGGATGCTCGACGGCATCCGCAATTCGGCTCAGCGCGGCGCCACCCTAACCAAGCAGTTGCTCGCCTTCGCCCGCGCGCAGCCGCTCGAGATCAAGCAAATCGAGCTCAAGGATTTCCTGAGCGACGTGATCACGCTTGTCCGCCCGTCACTACGCTCGGACATCGAGCTCGTCACCGAATATTCCGATCAGATCTGGCCAGTCGACGCTGACGCCGGTGCGCTGGAACTTGCGATTCTCAATCTCGCCTTCAACGCGCGCGACGCGATGAAGGACGGTGGCACGTTGAAGATCAGTGCGCAGAATGTCGTGCTGAACGGCCAGCCGGACTGCCTCAAGGGCGAACATGTCGCGCTCCGGGTCAGCGACACAGGCATGGGCATGTCAGCGGAAACGCAGGAGCGCGTGTTCGAGCCCTTCTTCACGACAAAGAGTTTCGGCGAAGGCACCGGGCTTGGACTTAGCCAGGTATTCGGCTTCACCAAGCAGATCGGCGGCGGCGTGACCCTCGAATCTGAGCTGGGCAAAGGAGCGACCTTTACGCTTTACCTGCCTGCCAGCCGCGGAGCGACCGTCGCGGAAAGCCGCTCGAACGGATCGCAGGCACTGGGGCGCGCGCTCGTCGTCGAGGACGACACTTTGATCGCGGAACTTGCCGCCGGCATGTTGGGTGAACTGGGTTTCGATGCGATCGTGGCGCACAGTGCGAAGGAAGCGCTCGACCGCTTGGCTGCGGGAGAAAAGCCGAAGCTGGTCTTCACCGATATTGTGATGCCAGGCGGAATCAGCGGCATCGAACTTGCCCGCAAGGTCCGCCAACGCTTCCCCGAACTGCCAGTACTCCTGACCACAGGTTACAGTGAGCAGGTCAGCGGAACTCACGGCTTCGAAGTGCTGCAAAAGCCGTACGAACTCGAAAGTCTCGCTGCCGCGCTCGGAAAGATTCTAAAGCGAGAAATCGCCACCAGCTAGGACACTTACCAGTCGCGCCTTGACAGTCCGCCCAAATTGGGAGCCTCATCCAATTCGGCCGCGCAAGTGGGCCGCGGCTGTTGGAGGGGGAAGACCAATGGCAACGACTGCACAAGTCCGTACGCCCGTGCACCTCTGGATCGTGGGTGTCCTGTCTTTCTTGTGGAGCTGCTTCGGCAGCTACGACTATTTGATGACCCGCCTGCGCAATACCGACTACATCGCGTCGGCCATGCCCGGCGTGGACCCGAACACCGCGCTCGACTGGGTCGATGCAATGCCGATGTATGCGCAATTCGGCTGGGGCCTTGGCGTTTGGCTCGCGCTTCTCGGTTCAATATTGCTTCTGGTGCGCAGCCGCTGGGCAGTTTGGTCCTACGGGGTATCACTACTCGGCGCCGTTTTGAGCCTCGGCTATCAGCTGCTCCTTGCGCCGCCGTTACCCGGTGCCGAAGGACTGATGTACAAGCTGATGCCAATCGTCATCATTCTCGTCGCGCTTGCCTTGTTCCTTTACGCGCGAGCGATGGCGAAGAAGGGCGTGCTCCGGTAGAACTGTTGTTGCGGCAACGCCGCACTTGTTTGCGAATTGTTGCGAGTGACGGCTTCTCACTTGCACGCCTGTCAGCAATCGCCACGATGCTTTCCTAACGCTCGGTGCTTTTAGCCGAGCTTGGGGGAGGGATCATTCATGTTGTCCAAGCGCTTCCGTCGCGCGTTCGCTTGCGCGTCGCTGATTAGCATTGCTGCTTCTTCAACGCCGGCCGCGGCGCAGCAGATCGACCGCATCGTCGCATTCGGCGACAGCTATGCCGACACGGGCAACGCATTCGCGCTCGGTTATGCCAATCCGCAACTGTTGGCGATTTATTCGACCGGGCGGTTCTCCGGCGGCAGCAACTATATCGATGACCTGTCCCACATCCTCCAGGTGCCGGTTCAGAACTTTGCGATCGGCGGCGCCTTGGGCGGCACGAACACCACAACGCTTTGTTTCGACCCGGTCTACGGAGCGCCTTTGTGCGGCAAGGGTCTGCAATATGAAGTCGACCAGTTCCTTGATGTCGGCACTCAGTCACCAGTCTTTCCGGTCGCGTCGACCACGCTTACGCGCAATGACCTGCTGGCGATCTCCATCGGCGGTAACGATGCGCGCGTCTACCAGCAGGGCGGCGGAACACTTGCAAACGCGGCCGCTGCAGGCACCGTGGCAGCCGCGGCAACGAGCGTGCAACTCGACCGCCTGGCCGCGCTCGGCAACCCAACCATCAGTTTTCTCGCGCTGAACGGCGCCGTAGCGCCCGAAGTCGCCAACGATCCAGCCGCGCAAGCCATCCGTGGCACGTTCGCGACCGCTTACTACTCCTCGCTTCAGCCGACGCTTGCCGGCTACGCGGCGAACGGCTCCATCGTCCATTACCTCGACGGCCAGCTGTTGCTTCAGAACGTCGCCGCAAATCCCTCGGCCTTTGGGATTACGAACGGGCTCGTCTGTCCGATCTTCCCCGATCCGACCTGCATCGTGAACTCGAACGGCTATCTGTTCTACGGCGACGCGCTTCACCTGACGTCGCAGGGCTTCAACATCGTCGCCCGTTACGTTGCGGTACAGCTCAACGGACCGCTGACGCTGCAAGGGCCCTCGGACATGGGCTTCGACACCGCGCGGCAATGGGGAAGGACGCTCAACAGCCGCAGCGATTTCTACGGACGTGGAGACGTCAAAGAAGGCATTCGCGTTTATCTGGTCGGCGACGCTTTCTCTCGCGATCTGGCCCAGAGCGATGAAAATGCCGCATTCAAGGTGCGCGGGACCGGTGTAACGCTCGGCGCAGAGTACGGCATGCCTGCCGGCCTCGTGGGCATCGCGGTCAACTACAGCAATCCAAGAGCCGAATTCGGAAACGAGAGCGCGCGAGATTCCTCGCACACGTGGCAGATCGGCGCTTACGGCAGTCTCAGCTCAGGCGGCCTCTTCGGCCAAGGCTACATCGGTTACGGCAAGGACAGCATCCGCGTCCGACGCCTCGGCGTTGTCGAGAATATGAGCGCCAGCCCCGACGGCAACCACACCGTGGCCGGCGCCAAGGGCGGCTATCTCATGCCAGTCGGCGGGCTGAAGGTCGGACCGATCGCAGCGATCGACTATGCCCGTGCCAAGGTCGACGGCTACACGGAGAACGGCGACCCCGCGCTCACGCTGAATGTCAGCAGCCAGAGCCTGCAGGCTGTCACCGGTCAGATCGGTTTCGAGGCGCGCGGCGATCTCGAGGGCCTCCGTCCCTTTGTCGATCTGACTGCGGAACATGACTTCAGCGGGGACAGTCGCCTGATCCGATTCTCGCAAACCAGCGCCCCCGTCATCGTCAATGAGTGGGCCGTGACGCGCGACAAGGAGACGTACGGCCGCGTTGCCGGCGGTGCGTCGGCCGACATCACCAGCCACATCAGCATCGACGCTTACGCCTCCACTACACTCGGCCACGACCATGGCGAGGAAATGGGCGGCCAGCTGTCGATCAGGGCCCGCTTCTAGGCGGGAAGCCCTCCATGCTCCTGCTGGAGCGCGAGGAACTGGCGGCGCGTGGAAGGGCCGAAAGTGCGGAAGCTGGGGTTGGGCGCTGTTCGGTAATCGGCGCGCCTGACCTCTAGCCCCGGCGTTCGGATCTCCGCGACGTTCAGCCCGTAAACGCGCGCAGCATTCAGGCCGAAGATCTTCCGCTTCACCTCGGGCGTGAGCGCCGGATAGCCGTACTTCTCTTGATACTCCGGGCTGATCTGAAAGGCGCGGAAGGCCTGAATCTGATCCTGCGGACTTCCGTACCAGATCGAATCCGTGCCCCAGATAATTCGGTCCTCTCCGAAGGTCGTAAGGAGTTTGCCCAAAACATGCGCGGCTTCATCCGGCCGGCTCATGAAATGACGCCATGTCGAGCCAAGTTCGGCGTATAGGTTGCCGCTGTTGCGCTGCAGACGGGCTCCCTGATACGCCTTGATCAGCCGGTCGACGCCTTGTCCCCCGGGATTGTAAGGTCCCTCCTTCACACCGGGCTGAAACGCCGAGTGGTAGACAAGGAACGTCAGGTCCGGGTTGGCCTTGGCCGCAATGCCCATATCCCGCGGCGAGCTCATCTCCTCCTGCATGCCGTAAAGCGACACGCCCTTGTGCACAGCAAAGGTCCTCACGCCGAGCTTCCGCGCCTGATCGAACACTCGGGCGGCCAGTTCGCCATCGAGCATGTAACCGGCGCCATTCGGTCCCCACTGCGGATAGAGCTTCCAGGCTGAGATCTTATGCTGGGCCTTCCAGGCCATCGCGTCGATCTCGCCCGGGATGTTGGGCAGGATGCCGCCGTGAATCAGCGCGCGGTGCTTCCCGCCGCCCAGTCTCTCGATCAATGAGCGAGCCTCGCCCGCGTAAGCGATTGGCGTAGGATTGCCGTCATCGGTTCCGAACAGCGCAGACACCACGCCCGCGTCAGTGTCGCTGTCGAGAAAAACTTCTTTGACCAGCGACTGGGCCGAATAGCAGTCGTATTCGCCTTCCTTGCATTTCTGCGCCTGCGCGAATGCCTGGCTCAACGCGGAGCGCCATTGCTCTCCGGCCTCTCCCTTCGTCCACTTGCCGTTCGGATCGACGGTATGCAGCTGGACGTCGAAGATGAACTCATTGCCGCCGAGGGTCTGTGCGGCAGCTGCCTCTTCAAACGTCGCGCCGTCTTCCAGCGCGTAGCTGCCGCCCGCCTGCGGATTGACGCGATTGCACGCCGCCAGGACAGCGGCCGAGCCCATCGCGCTCGTCAGGAAAGCTCGCCTCCCCATCCCAAGCCGGCGCGAATTCTCGCTGGCGATCTCATGCGCCATCGCGTTCGCGGCCCGCTGCGAAGCCGTCTTCGGGAGCGGCAGGAACTCTCCGTTGGAAGTGCCGTCGAACCGTATCGGAAGCCGAGTGCCGTCGGGGTCAAGATCGTGCGGGTAAGCCATGGCCGCCACCCTCCTGTTCGGGCGGACAGGCTATCCGAACGTTAGCTGCCGCAAAGCGTCTTTCGACAAACGGTAGCGATCAGCGCGAGCCATGGCGCCTGCGAACGGCATCTTCCCAGCCTACCTCCGGCAGACCATGCGCGGCCCGCGCCTCAGGGCTTGAGTAAAATTCGAGGGCCCTGCGGACGTAGACGTCTTCATCCTGGAACCGCGCCGCGCTGCGCTGGCGCGCCTGTTCTCGTCGCTCCTCATCTTCGCTCCAAGTGCGGGAGCTGAGCCATTGCTCCAGCATCTCAGCGATCGAGCCATGTTCTTTGGCGAACGACCGGCGCCAATAGCCACCATGGATATCCTGCATTCGCGACGGATCGTATGTGGTGATCCCGCCTGTCTCCAGATCCACGCAGCCGATTTCCTCGTCACATTCCCAGATCGGCAGCAGCTTCGCGGGCCAGGGCTCGCCTCCAGGGCCCTGCGGCTTCGACGTAAGCTTGCGATATAGCGCAAGCATCTTGGCAAGACTCACCAGCCCTTCGCCCGGCCCAAAGCCACCATCAGCAATCCGGTACAACTGGCGCAGAGGCTCGGGCAGCGAAAATCCCAGCGTATCGTCGGCGTGTGCGAGGGCCGCTTCGGTCGCCGGTGCGCCGAGCTTTCCGCCCGCACCAGCTTTTACCATGACCATACCCGGACCGGGGCCAGTCACCATGCTGAGCTGAGGCATCCCGACAACCGGCGCGATCTTGCTCAGGCCTTTCATAAGTCCCGCCAGACCCGAAAGTGCATGCGTCGGGATGTGCTGGGCATTGCGCTCCAGTTCATCCTCCATGTCTTCAACACCGAAGGGCCGAGAGCGTCTTTGTGCTCCCGCCATGTAGGTTCGCCGCTGCGGATCCAGTGCTCGAGCTTGGACGCGCGTAAAAAACTCGGCCGGAAGTGCCGGCAGATGGGCATGATTGATCGTCCGCGTCTTCTCCTCATCGGCCGCTCGCCTTGCTTCCCTGTCGGCTTCGACCCGCTCCCTGCGCGCAATCTCCTCGGCAGGCGGGGCCCAACCGGCGTCTGGGCCGCCTTCGATAACCGTAGGCGTTTCTACCCACCGCTCCAGCCAGGCCTCGACCGTCGGCGATTGCGGCACGAAGGACGCCAGCCACTTCTTCTCGCTCGCCTTCTTCGGGGGCTTGGTCCAAAGCAGCACTTCGCCGCTATTCCGGTCCACGCAAATCCGCTTGCCATTCATGTACACGATCGGAAGCAGCGCTTCGGGCCATTCGCGGCCGCGCTCCTTCAGCATGTCGGCGCGCAGCTTCGAATAATCTTTCGCCCAGTTGGACAGGCGCCGGATGCCCCACGATGGTCCGAACCCGCCATCGCCGATCTCCAGGTAGAGCTGGCGCAATTGGTGGGGAAGCTTGAACCCAAGCGCTTTCTCAACCTTCCCCACAGCCGCTTCGCTCATCGGCTCGATGGGCTTGAGCGGGTCGACATCGGCAGGCTCATGGCTGAAGGCGGCACCGACCAGCATGCCAACCAAGCCGCCGGACGACGCGTGCTTCCTGCGCAGCTCCTTTGGCATGCGCTGGTAATCGCCCTCGCCGGTGCGGCGCCAGTCGTCCTTTATGCGCTCGCGAACACGTTCGATCAGCGCGGCTTCGATGCTACCCGCCATCGCAAATTCCCCCTGTAGCAGGCGAATTTACCAGCGGATCGCAACCAGAACGTTAACCCCGGCGTCCGCCGAAGCGAGTCCTCTGCTGCTTGCCGAACCGGCCCTTTCGAGTGCCCGGCTTGCCCTCCGTCGAGTTGCCGAGCGGACGCGGCGCAACGCGCTCGTCGTGCGGGATTCCGAGGTCGTCTTCCTCCAGTCGCCGGATCTCGTCGCGAAGCCGCGCTGCTTCCTCGAACTCGAGGTCGGCGGCTGCCTTGCGCATGCGTTCTTCGAGGTCGGCGATGTATGCCTTGAGGTTGTGACCGACGAGGTGCGGCCGCTCTTCATCGCCGGTGTCCACAACCACGCCGTCACGCGTCGCGACGTGCGCGATGATGTCGGCGACGCTGCGCTTCACGCTCTCCGGCGTGATGCCATGCTCGGCGTTATATTCGAGTTGCTTCTCGCGGCGTCGGTTGGTCTCCGCGAGCGCGCGTTCGATCGAGCCCGTTACCGTGTCGGCATAGAGGATGACGCGGCCTTCGACGTTGCGGGCCGCGCGGCCGATCGTCTGAATCAGCGACGTCTCCGACCGGAGGAAACCTTCCTTGTCCGCATCGAGGATCGCGACCAGTCCGCACTCCGGAATGTCGAGGCCTTCGCGCAGCAGATTGATGCCGACGAGCACATCGTAGACGCCCAGACGCAACTCTCTGATCAGCTCGATGCGCTCAAGCGTCTCGACGTCTGAGTGCATGTAACGAACTCGCAGGCCCGCCTCATGGAGATATTCAGTGAGGTCCTCGGCCATGCGCTTGGTCAGCGTCGTGACGAGCGTCCGATAGCCCTTCGCAGCCGTTTTCTTGGCTTCGTTGACGAGGTCGTCGACCTGGTCCTCGACTGGCTTGATCTCCACCGGCGGGTCGATGAGGCCGGTGGGGCGGATCACCTGCTCGGAGAAGACGCCCCCGGTCTCGTTCATTTCCCACGGACCCGGCGTCGCCGAAACGAACACCGACTGCGGACGCATCGCTTCCCATTCGTTGAAGCGCAGCGGGCGGTTGTCGATACAGCTCGGCAGCCGGAAGCCGTATTCCGCCAGTGTGATCTTCCGCCGGTGGTCGCCGCGAGCCATCGCGCCGATCTGCGGCACGGTCTGGTGACTCTCGTCAATGAACAGAAGCGCGTTGTCGGGCAGATATTCGAACAAGGTCGGTGGTGGCTCTCCCGGCAGCCTGCCCGTCAGGAAGCGAGAATAATTCTCGATGCCGGCACACGATCCCGTCGCCGCGATCATCTCCAGGTCGAAGTTCGTCCGCTGCTCCAGCCGCTGCGCCTCCAGAAGGCGTCCTTCAGCCGTCAGTTCCTTCAGCCGTTCCGCCAACTCGTGACGGATCGCTTCCATTGCCTGCTTCAGCGTCGGCCCGGGCGTCACATAGTGCGAGTTCGCATAGACCTTGATGCTGTCGAGGCTTGCGACCGACTTACCGGTTAGCGGGTCGAATTCGGTGATCTCTTCGATCTCATCACCGAAGAAGCTCACACGCCACGCCGTGTCCTCATAGTGCGACGGGAAAATCTCGAGATTGTCGCCGCGCACCCGGAAGTTGCCGCGCGCGAACGCTTGGTCGTTGCGCTTGTACTGCAGCGCGACGAGCTTCCTGATAACCTCACGCTGGTCCTCCGCGCTGCCCTTCTTCAATGAGAAGGTCATCGCCGAATAAGTCTCGACGGAACCGATACCGTAGAGGCAGGATACCGACGCAACGATGATCACGTCGTCGCGCTCCAGTAGCGACCGCGTCGCCGAGTGGCGCATGCGGTCGATCGCCTCGTTCACGCTCGACTCCTTCTCGATGTAGGTGTCGGTGCGCGGAACGTAAGCCTCGGGCTGGTAGTAATCGTAGTAGCTTACGAAATACTCGACGGCGTTGTCCGGGAAGAAGCTCTTGAACTCGCCATAGAGCTGCGCCGCGAGGATCTTGTTCGGAGCGATGATCAGCGCGGGCCGCTGCACCGTTTCGATGACCTTCGCCATCGTAAAGGTCTTGCCGGAGCCGGTGACGCCGAGCAGCACCTGGCTCGTCTCACCATTCTCGGCGATTCCTTCGACCAGCTCGCGGATCGCGGTTGGCTGGTCGCCTGCGGGCTCGTAATCCGACACGATCTTGAAGAGCTTGCCGCCCTCAGCCTTTTCCGGGCGCGCGGGTTTGTGCGGCACGAATGCCGGCGAGGTTTCCGGCTCTTCGAGCGAGGTCCTGATCTGGATTGCCATCAAAGGCTATATGGTCACCGTGACCTCTTCGAACAACGGAGGGCCAGCTTCTCCGTTCAAAGCAGACGGCGCCTACTTTGAAAGCACGATAACCATCGTTGGTTGGGCGGCGTTGGCCGCCGTCCGTGCAGGCGGCAGTTGGGTTGCAGCAGTGATCCGCGATGGATCGATGCCGCGATTCAAGATTTCGGTTTCGACCCGTTGGGCGCGCTTCTGCGCCAATGCCTGACGAGCGGCTGCGTCTCCACCCTCGTAAGCGACGACATAAAGGTGGGCTTTCAATTGCTGGTTGGACTGCAGCAAGCCAGCGAGACGATCAAGCCGCGCCCACCCTGCTTCGGTCGGGTCGGCTGTATTCGGTTTGAAGTTTCGCTCGCCAAGCGTGAATGCCTGGGTGCGATGCGCACCAGTGTTGAGCCAACTTACGATTTTGCCGCCGAATGTGTGGGCTCCAAGATATTCCGTATCGCCGCCGATAACGACGAGTTGATCGTCGCCGGAGTCCCCCTTTGCCACCACCGACACCGGCCGCATTGCCGTGACCAGGCTGTGCGCCACTGCCAAGATCATCACGGCTACGATCGCGACCAGCAACCATATGGCTAGCTTGGCTTTTCGATCCATTGCGCGGCGGGCGGTCATCGGCGAACACTCTGTGATTGGTCACCGAATTTTACCCGCCCGCGACACTCGAACTATGCGGGTTTCTATAGAGAGGCGGAGCGGATGAGAGCCAATTTCCCACCCGCCTGGCCCAAGAGTCCTTCAGAGGGATGCGCCTTGATCGCGGCGATCATATTGCTCTCCGGCAGCAGGAGGCGGGCCAGCTGTCCCGGACCCATCGCGGCGCGGTCGCTGTCCTTGCTCCCCGTCTCCGCCAGCGCTCAACCGCTCACGGATCCGATCTACCACACGGTTGATGAGCGGCGATCGCGCAGTTGCCAGCAACCAGATCGCTCCGCCCACCATCATCGCGACGGGCAACGGATTTTCCTTGGTCAGGCGCCACGCCTCTTCAGTCCATTCCATCGCATCCTCGCCGATGATCGACCGCGTCATCTCGCGTGGATTGAGCTTGTTCTCCAGCTTCTCGACGGTCTCTCCCCCATCGCGTCCTGAGTCTCGGCGACGTCCTGCTCGATGGCCGAAGCTTCATCTTTGGCGTTAGCGGTCATGGCGGTGTCCTTCATTTGAGTTTCCGGAAATAGCGGACGGAGCGCGTTCGAGCGTCTCGCGCGTCCGGTTCATGCGGAGCGAACTCTGCTGGATCTTCTTCCGCCCCGCGGCGAACATCGCATATGCGACGATCATCGAAACGGCCGCGACGATGAGGGTTCCCGCCCACAGCGGCATCGCCTTGTCGAGAAGGAACGACAGACCCATTAGCATGACGCCGAGTCCGGCAATGCCGACGACCGCCGCGCCTGCCATCGCGCCGGCCGCCTGCATCAGGTCGTCCATTGAAGCGCGGACCTCGGCCTGGACCAGCTTCGCCTGCTGCTCGGCCAAGTGACTTCCCTGCTCCGCAAGCTGACGGAGCAGCTCAGGAATGCTTTCTTCGTCGCGACGTTCATGCTGGCTTCGCTGTTCAAAGCTGAACGCACTCCGCTCGTTATATTTGGTATCGCCTCCCGGGCTGGGCGCGCGTGTTCTCATGTCGGCCATATCGGCTCTCCTGTACGCAAGTTACTGATCTGTAGAGCAAACGGCGCGCGTCGTTGGTCGTTGCTGGCGTTCCGCATGCTCAACGACGCCTAGTGGTTGGATCGCGGCTCAGTCGTCTTCATCCTCGTAGCCGACGAGGTTCAGCTCGCAGGCCTTGATCTGGTGCGTCATGCACCAATGCTTGAGCGCTTCTTCGCGACCGTGGGTGATCCAGACCTCCTGCGGCTTCAGCTCACGTATGGTCGTTGTGAGTTCGTCCCAGTCGGCGTGGTCGGAGATGATCAGCGGCAGCTCGACGTTCCGTTGCCGGGCACGCTGGCGAATGCGCATCCAGCCTGACGCCATTGCTGTCACGGGATCGGGGAGCCGACGCGACCATCGGTCGTTGAGCGCTCCCGGCGGCGCAATCACGACATGTCCCGCCATCTCTTGTTTCGTCGCGCTGCCCGTATGGCGAAGCTCGCCCAGCGCCACGCCGAAGCTTTCATACAGTTGGTTCAACCGCTCCAGCGCGCCGTGAAAGTAGATCGGCTCCTCATGTCCTCTGGCCCGCAGCTCGGTAATGATCCGCTGCGCTTTCCCCAACGCATAGGCACCGACCAATACGCAGCGGCTCGGGTCGGAGTGGAGCCGATGCAACAGCCGGTCGATCTCGCTGCCTGTGTCAGGATGACGGAACACCGGCAGTCCGAAGGTCGCCTCAGTGATGAAGATATCGCAGGGCACAGGCACGAAGGCAGGGCACGTCAGGTCGGACCTACGTTTGTAGTCGCCAGAGACCACGACCTTCTCGCCTTTATGCTCCAGCACGATCTGCGCGGAACCGAGCACGTGGCCGGCGGGAACAAAGCTGACGTCCACCTCGCCGATGCGGATGCTTTCGCCGTAAGTGATCGGCTGACCACTCTGCGGACCACAGCGCACTTCCATGATCGCCAGGGTCTCCGGCGTCGCCAACACCGCGCCGTGCCCGCCGCGGGCGTGATCCGAATGACCGTGCGTGACCATCGCCTTCGCGCGCGGCTGCGAAGGATCGATCCACGCATCCGCGGGACGCACGTAGATCCCCTCGGGGTGAGATTCGATCCAGGAACCTAGCCGGGCCATCGGGCACTATATAAGCGAGAAACCCGAGAGTTCCCGGGGAGGAGAAGCAAATGGACGAAACCCAGTGGTGGATTATCGACATTGTCTTGCCGGCGATCCTGCTGATCGTGCTGATCTGGCTGGTGATGAAGCGTCGCTCAAACCGCACCAGCGGCCCGACCGAGGCCGCGACGCGCGATCTTTATCGCGAGGAAGAGCAGCGCCGGCGCGAGGGGACTGACGACCTCTGAACGAACGCGCGCTTCCGCCAGCCGTCCGGCAATGGTTTGAAAGCAAGGGCTGGGCGCCGCGCCGGCACCAGCTGGAGATGTTGTACCTTGCCCGGCGCGGGCGGAGCGGTTTGCTCGTGGCAGCCACAGGCGCGGGTAAGACGCTCGCGGGATTTCTTCCGACCATCTGCGATCTGGCGGAACAGCCGAGCGAAGGGCTGCACACCCTGTACGTGTCGCCCCTGAAGGCCCTGGCGGTCGACGTTCAACGCAACCTGATTGGCCCCGTGGAGGAGATGGGCCTGCCGATCCGCGTCGAAACGCGCACCGGTGACACCCCGTCGGATCGCAAGGCGCGGCAGCGGGTGAAGCCGCCTCAGGTGCTGCTGACCACGCCGGAATCGCTAAGCCTGCTGCTGAGTTATTCCGACGCAGCCACGATGTTCGAGAATCTACGGACGATCATCGTCGATGAGGTCCATGGCTTTGCCAAGGAGAAGCGAGGCGACCTCCTGTCGCTGTCGATGGCTCGATTGCAGAAGCTTGCGCCCGATCTCCGGCGTGTGGGGCTGTCGGCGACGATCAGCGACCCTGACGCCTATCGATCATGGCTCGCCTCGGACGCCGACATGGAAACGGTCGACCTCGTGCTCGGCGACCCCGGTGCAGAGCCTGATCTATCGATCCTCATCCCCGAGAATCGCATTCCGTGGGCGGGCCACTCTGGCCGCCACGCCGCTCGCGAAGTGATGAAGCTGATCGAGGCGCACAAGACCACGCTCGTATTCTGCAACACGCGCAGTCTTGCCGAGCTGATCTTCCAGGACCTGTGGGCGGTGAATGACAATGGACTGCCGATCGGCATCCATCATGGTAGCCTTGCAGTCGAAGCGCGCCGCAAGGTGGAGGCAGCGATGGCCGCCGGCAAGCTCGGGGGGCTGGTCGCGACAGCCAGCCTCGACTTGGGCATCGATTGGGGCGACGTAGACCTGGTAGTGCAGATGGGCGCGCCGAAGGGCAGCTCGCGCCTCTTGCAGCGGATCGGACGCGCCAACCACCGGCTCGACGAGCCGAGCAAGGGCATCATCGTCCCGGGCAATCGCTTCGAATATCTCGAAGCTCGGGCGGCGCTCGATGCGATCGACGATGGCGAGCTAGATCCCGAGGTATTCCGACCTGGGGCGCTGGACGTTCTTGCCCAGCACATTCTCGCGATGGCTGTGGCGGCGCCGTTCCAGCAGGATGAGCTGCTCGCGGAAGTCCGCTCCGCTGCGCCTTACGCCGGACTGAAGCAGGAAACTTTCGAGGAGATTCTCAACTTCATCGCCACGGGGGGCTACGCGCTGAAGGCCTACGACCGCTTCCGCCGTCTCGTCCCAGAGCAAGGCGGCATGTGGCGCATCGCCCGGCCCCAAATCGCGCAGCAGCATCGGCTCAACGCCGGCGTCATCGTAGAGCAGCCGCTTCTCACTGTTCGCTTTCGCAACGGCCGCAAGCTCGGGACGATCGAAGAAGGCTATGCGTCGACACTCGCGCCGGGAGACCTGTTCTTCTTCTCCGGCCTGAGTCTGGAGGTCGAGCAGTTCAAGGACGCCGACATTATCGTGCGAGCATCCTCGAAGTCGGGCCGGATCGTGACCTACGGCGGGCAGCGCATGTCGATGTCGACCCACCTCGCCAATCGGGTCCGCCACATGCTCTGCGACCGCAACGACTGGCACCGCTTCCCCGAAGACGTCAGCGAATGGCTGGAGGTCCAGTCCGAGCGTTCGGTCTTGCCTGAGCCGCATCAACTACTCGTCGAGACATTTCCCCACGAAGGCCGTCACTACATGGTCGCCTACAGCTTCGAAGGCTGGAATGCGCACCAGTCGCTCGGCATGTTGATAACCAGGCGGATGGAGACGGCGGGGCTGAAGCCCCTTGGGTTCGTCGCGAACGACTATGGCCTGGCTTGCTATGGGCTTGAGCCGATCACGGACCCGAAATCGCTCTTCTCGCCGGACATCCTGGAGCAGGAGTTCGTCACGTGGGTCGAAAGCTCGATGCTGCTCAAGACAGCGTTTCGAGAAGTTGCCGTGATCGGTGGCCTCGTCGAACGCCATCATCCCGGCAAAAAGAAATCCGGGCGGCAAGTCAGCTTCTCGACCGACCTCATCTACGATGTCCTGCGACGCTACGAACCTGGGCATCTCCTTTTGCGAGCCGCATGGGACGATGCCCGTCGCCGCATGACGGAGCTCGGACGCCTTGTGAGGCTCGTCGATCGGGCGTCCGCAACCATGCTTCACGTCGAACTCGACCGAATTACGCCGATGGCAGTGCCGTTGATGGTGATCGTCGGGCGTGAGGCGCTGCCACCTGGGGCGGAAGCCGACGAATCGCTACTTATGCAAGCCGAAGAGCTGGCGAATGCGGCGATGCTGCTCTGATCTTTCATTGCTGCTTCATCCAACTTCTGCGACGCTTCGGCGATGAAACGCGTGTTCCTGCTTGTTGTCCCGGCCCTACTGTCCGGATGTGTGGTCGGCACCGTCGCCAAGACGGCCGTCGACGTTGCCACCTTGCCCGTGAAGGTCGTGTCGGCCGGCGTCGACGCGGCGACAACAAGCCAGTCGGAAGCCGACGAGAAACGCGGTCGCGAAATGCGCAAGCAGGATGAAGAGCGCGGAAAGCAGGCGCGCCTGGCCGAGCAACGCTGCCGAAAGGGCAAGCCGCTCCCCACCGACTATTGCGCGCAGGCGGCCCAGCGCTGAGATACTTCCTCGACACCGAATATAATGGCGTCGGCGGTGCGCTGCTGAGCCTGGGAATGGTGCCCGATGACGGTGATGAGCTCTATCTCACCTTCCAGACCGACGAACCCATCGTCGATTGGGTCCAGCGTCACGTCGTCCCATATCTCGACACGGTGCCCGAGCAGCTTTCCTGTCCGCGCCTCACCCGACACGACGCAGTGCATGCGCTCGAACGCTACCTGCGGCACGATCCGGAGCCGATCATCGTCGCCGACTGGCCGGAAGACATTGCTCAATTCTGCAACCTGCTAGTCACCGGTCCCGGCAAGATGATTGACCTTCGGCACCTGACTTTCCGTCTCGTGCCGATGAGCAATTTCAGCACGGCCGCTAACAGCAGGGTGCCGCACAACGCGCTACATGATGCGCGCGCGCTTCGCGATCACGTGCTGGAGCTAGAGTAGCCCTTATTCCGCGGCGGCGACGGCGCGGTGCATCGGCAGACCGGCTTCCTCGCGATCGATCCAGGTCAGCTCATTGAGGCTGAGCGGACGACCGTCCTGGGCCTGGACGCAGATTCGGCGTACCGGCTTGTGGTCGCGCGCATCGGCAAGGACTACGTTCATCTGGCCGTAGCCCCAGTCCTCGCCCCACTGACGTAATGCCAACAGGGCGGGCAGCAGGCCTTCGCCTTTCGGCGTCAGGGAATAAATCACCTTTCGACGGTCTGACGGATCCGGGTCACGTTCCAGAATGCCGCCCGCGACGAGTCGCGACAGGCGGTCCGAAAGGATGTTGCGGGCAATTCCAAGCCCGGCCTGGAACTCTTCGAAATGCTGAAGACCATTGAGGGCGCCACGAAGAATCAGGAACGCCCATTTCTCACCAATCAACTCAACCGCAGGCGGAAGCGGACAGGCGAGTGCCGCCTCCTTGAAGCGGTCGATATGCGACGTAAGCGTCTCTACTGACATACCGCCTTCTCCCCTGATGAATCTCATTGAACCACAAAGGAGTTCCAAAAAACAGTTGCGAGTTGAAACTATATTGCTTATTGGTTTCGTATCGCAACTGATAACAGGAGAGCTCTGCGATGCTTCGCACCCTTTTTGCCTTTTCTGCGCTTGCGCTGACGGCCACCGCTGCGACTGCCGCTAGCTATTCCGCCAAGCCCGTTGTTGCGGTCAGCGACCGCTTCGTCACCCGCGACGTCATCTGGAATTGCGGGACCGCAGGCTGCCAGGGCGCGACCGAGGAAAGCCGCCCGGTCGTCCTTTGCCAATCGCTCGCAAAGCAGGCGGGCCGAATCGAAAGCTTCCTCGTTGATGGCCGTGCGCTCGCCGCGGCCGACCTCGAAAAGTGCAACAGCGCCGCGAAAGAGCAGCGCGGCAAGGCCCTCGCAGCCCAATAAGATCCCCCTGGGGCGGCGTGGTTACCCTCCCTCTGCGCCGCCCCCTTCCTTTCGCGCTTGCACAACAGCGCTTCGCTCCCCCATCTTAGAGCCGTGCTTCGACAGTATGAGTTGGTCGAGAAGGTCCGGACCTACGACCCCGACGCCGACGAGGGGTTGATCAACCGCGCCTACGTTTTCTCGATGAAGGCGCATGGCTCACAGGTTCGGGCATCAGGCGATCCATATTTCAGCCATCCGATCGAAGTCGCCGGCATCCTCACCGATCTGAAGCTCGACGATCAGACGATCGTCACTGCGATCCTCCACGACACGATCGAGGATACTCTTGCCACTACTGAGGAGATCGAAAAGCTCTTCGGGCCGAACGTTGCGCGGCTGGTCGACGGTGTCACCAAGCTGAGCAAGATCGAGGCGCAATCGGAGAGCGAGCGAGCGGCCGAGAACCTTCGCAAGTTCCTCCTCGCACTTTCGGACGACATCCGAGTGCTGCTCGTGAAGCTCGCCGACCGGCTCCACAACATGCGGACGCTCTACCACATCCCGTCGGAAGAGAAGCGCCGCCGCATCGCGCGCGAGACGATGGATATCTACGCGCCGCTCGCCGAGCGCATCGGCATGTACGAGATGATGACGGAGATGCAGACGCTCGCATTTCGGGAGCTCGAGCCAGATGCATTCGCCTCGATCACGCGTCGGCTGAAGCAGCTGCAGGATCAGGGTGGCGATCTCGTCAACCGCATCGGCCTCGGCCTCCAGCTCTATTTGGCCGACAACGGGCTTCAGGCCGAGGTGACTGGCCGCCAGAAGCACCCCTATTCGATCTGGAAGAAGATGGCCGAGCGGCACATCAGCTTCGAGCAATTGTCGGACGTGATGGCCTTCCGGATCATCGTTGACGACGTCGGCGAATGTTATCGCGCGCTTGGCCTGATCCACAGCCGCTGGCCGATGGTCCCGGGCCGGTTCAAGGATTACATCTCGACGCCCAAGCGCAACGGTTATCAGTCGCTCCACACTTCCGTGATCCACGATTCGAAAATGCGGATCGAAATCCAGATCCGGAGCCGTGCGATGCATGAGCAGGCCGAACGCGGCCTCGCGGCGCACTGGGCCTACAAGGAGGGCAAGCCCAAGGGCGAAGTGAGTATTCCGTGGGTCGACGATCTCGTAGAAATCCTAGACCACGCAGAGAGTCCCGAAGAGCTGCTCGAGCACACCCGGATGGCGATGTACCAGGACCGGATCTTCGCCTTCACACCAAAGGGCGAGCTGATCCAGCTGCCGAAGGGCGCGACGCCGGTCGATTTCGCCTACGCCGTTCACACCGACCTCGGCGACCGCACAGTGGGAGCGAAGGTCAACGGCCGCGTCGTGCCGCTGCGCACGATGCTGGAAAATGGCGACCAGGTCGAAATTCTCGCCTCGGAGGCTCAGCACCCGCAGCCGTCGTGGCTGCGCTTCGTCGCCACCGGCAAGGCGCGCGCGGGCGTGCGCCGCTTCGTCCGCCACAAGGAACGCGACGAGACGATCCAGCTCGGCCGCCAGATCTACGACGAGATTGTCGCGCGTCTTCCCGCGGAGCTCGACAAGGACGCACAGAAGCGCGCCCTCAAAAAGCTCAAGATCGAAAATGAAGACGAGCTGATGATCGCGATCGCGCGCAAGCGGGTCAGCGATGAAGCGCTGATGGAAGCCCTGATGCCGGGCTCAGCCGGCGGAGATGTGGCCCCCCGTCCGCTCGGCCAGCGCAAGGCGATCTCAATCAAGGGCCTTACACCCGGCGTCGCTTATCACCTCGCACAATGCTGCCACCCGATCCCAGGCGATCGCATCGTCGGCCTTCGCCGCGAGGATGAGGAAATCGAAGTCCACGTCATCGGTTGCGACACGCTCGCGAGCGGCGTCGATGCTGACTGGCTCGACCTCGCCTGGGGCGAAGGTTCGGACGGCGGCGCTGCTCGCCTGTCCGTGATCCTGCGCGACATTCCGGGTGCGCTCGGCACGATGTCGGGCATCCTCGGAGCCAAGCACGCCAACATCATCAATCTTCAGCTGGTCCACCGCGATGGCAGCTTCCAGACCTTCCATCTCGACATCGAGGTGCACGATCTCGCGCACCTGCACGCGATTATCGCCGCGTTACGCGATGCTGAGCCCGTGAGCTCGGTCGAAAGGATTTAGCGCCTACGCGCCGCCTGACGTTGCTGCCGTGCGTGTGCGTCATTGGCGGCTAGGACCGCGAGCATCACAAGGTCCGACGCCGTCGCCGTCATCGTCGCGATCTGTACCGGTTGCTCAAGCCCAAGGATGTACGGCCCGAGCACATTCTCGCCGCCGAGCGCCCGCAGGAGCTTCGCCGAGAGGCTCGCCGACTGAAGGCCGGGCATCACCAGGATGTTGGCCGGCCCGCTCAGCCGCGAGAACGGGTAGTAGCGACGCTGATATTCGTAATTGAGCGCCACATCAGGTGCCATCTCGCCTTCATATTCGAAATCTGCCTTGAACCCGTCGAGCAGCTTCACGGCGTCGCGCAACGCTTCGACGTGCATGCCCGGAGGATTTCCGAAGGTCGTGTAGCTCGAAAAGGCTACGCGCGGCTCCAGCCCCATGCGCTTAGCGAAGGACGATGAGCGCATTGCGATCGCCGCATATTGCTCGGCTGTCGGACGCTCGGTGACGGCCGTATCAGCAATTAGGATCGTGTGATTGCGGCTGACGACGAGGTTGATACCGAACGGCGTCGCGCCCGGTTCATCGTCGATCACGGTGCGCACCTGCCGCAACGACTGGCTGAACGGCCTCGTCGTCCCGGTGATCATCGCGTCCGCTTCGCCGAGCGAAAGCATCGCCGCAGCGAAATAGTTACGGTCTTGGTTGACCAGCCTCTCGACCTCGCGCCGCAAATAGCCGTGCCGCTGATGCTTCTCGTAGATGTGGTCGACCGCGCGGCCGACCAGCGGCGAGTTGCGGCTGTTGAGCACCTCATATTCGCGCGGATTCTCGACGCCGAGTTCGGCGAGCAGGTCGTAGACATCTTCGCGACCGACCAGCACCGGGGTTCCGTAGCCACCTTCCTTGAAGGCGATTGCGGCACGCAGCACGTTTGGCTCCTCGCCCTCCGCGAACAGCACGCGCTTCGGGTTCGCCCGCGCACTCTCGTAGGCGAGACTCATGACGGCGACGGTCGGGTTAAGCCGCGCCCGCAGCTCCTGGCGATACGCCTCCATGTTGGCGATCGGCTTTTGCGCAACGCCGCTCTGCACTGCTGCTTCGGCGACCGCCGACGATACCGTCTCCATTAATCGCGGATCGAACGGCGCGGGAATGATGTAGTCGCGGCCGAAGCTCTGCGACCTGCCGCCGTAAGCCGCAGCCACTTCCTCCGGCACCGGCTCACGCGCCAACTCGGCGATGGCCTCGGCGGCTGCGATCTTCATCTCATCGTTGATTGCCGTCGCGCGTACATCGAGCGCGCCGCGGAAGATGAAGGGGAAGCCAAGGACATTGTTGACCTGGTTCGGGAAGTCCGAACGTCCGGTCGCGATGATCGCATCGGGCCGTGCCTCCATGGCCAGCGGCGGCCAGATTTCCGGATCTGGGTTAGCCATCGCAAAGATGATGGGCTCCTTGGCCATCGTTTTCACCATCTCGGGCGTCAGCACGTTAGCCGCGGACAGGCCGAGGAATACGTCGGCACCTACTAATGCTTCGGCAAGTGTCCGCCGGTCGGTGTTGACCGCATGTGCCGATTTCCACTGGTCCAGGTCGTCGCGGTCCTTGGTGATCACGCCCTTCCGGTCGCACATCAGTACATGATCCTGGCGAACGCCCATTGCCTTGATCAGCTCGGTGCAGGCGATCGCGGCCGCGCCGGCGCCATTCACGACGACCTGGATCTCGCCAAGATGGCGCCCGGTGAGGTGGCAGGCGTTGATGAGCCCCGCCGCCGTGATGATCGCGGTGCCGTGCTGGTCGTCGTGGAAGACAGGGATGTTCATTCGTTCTCGAAGTGTCTGCTCGATGATGAAGCAGTCAGGCGCGGCTATGTCCTCGAGGTTGATGCCGCCGAACGTGGGCTCGAGCAGCTCAACTGCATCGATGAAGCGCTGCGCGTCCTCCGTCTTCACTTCGATGTCGATCGCATCGACGTCGGCGAAGCGCTTGAAGAGGACGGCCTTGCCTTCCATCACCGGCTTGGACGCAAGCGCTCCCAGATTGCCGAGACCAAGGATCGCGGTGCCGTTGGAAATGACTGCGACCAAATTGCCTTTGGCCGTATAGTCGTAGGCACACCCGGGATTCTCGGCGATGGCGCGCACGGGCACCGCGACGCCCGGCGAATATGCGAGCGCCAGATCGCGCTGCGTCGCCATTGGCTTGGTGGCGACGATCTCGACCTTCCCCGGCCGTCCGCGCGAGTGAAACTCCAGCGCCTCGGCTTCGGTATATTTGACGTTGCTTTCCGACATGGCGTCGGGCCTTAGCGGACTGGCGCGCAAAGAGTCACGATATGACCAATCGAGAGTCGCGCGCGCGGGTGTGAGCGGCTACGAATCAACCATGGCACGAGCCGACGCCCCGACACCGATGATGGCACAGTACCGGCGCCTCAAGGATGAGGCCGCGGACGCTTTGCTGTTTTACCGGATGGGCGACTTCTTCGAATTGTTCTTCGAAGATGCGAAGATCGCCTCGGCCTGCCTCGACATCGCCCTGACCAAGCGCGGTGAGGACGCCGGTGAGCCGATCCCGATGTGCGGCGTCCCGGTGCATTCTGCCGACTCTTATTTGGCCCGACTGATTAAGGCGGGCCATCGTGTCGCCATTGCCGAGCAGACCGAGAGCCCCGCCGAAGCGCGCAAGGCGCGCGGCTCCAAGGCGCTTGTCGACCGCGCCATCATCCGTCTCGTCACCCCTGGGACGTTGACCGAGGAGACCTTGCTTGAATCCTCCGCGGCAAATTGGCTCGCAGCGGTGGGTAGGGCCGGTGAGGATTGGGCGATCGCAGCCGCGGACATATCCACAGGCCGCTTCGAGCTGATCGCCTGCGGTCCCGGCGAGCTTGCCGCCGAGCTGGCGCGCATCAGCGCTGCCGAAGTCATCGCGGATGCTTCCATTCCGGGGGTGCGCACTTCAGCCGGTAAAGGAGGCTTCGACAGTCTGGCAGGTGAGCGCGCGCTGAAGACACGCTTCGGCCTGGGGACTCTGGACGGCCTCGGCTCACCTTCGCGAGCGGAGCTTGCGGCAGCAGGCGGATTGCTCGCCTATCTCGATGCGACGCAGAAAGGCGCCGGCATCCTGCTCGACGCGCCTCGCCGGATTGCACGCGCGAGCCACATGGCGATCGACGCGGCGACCCGCGACAGCCTCGAACTCACACGTTCGATCGCCGGATCGGTGGCCGGAAGTCTGCTGGGCGAGGTCGATCGGTGCCAAACGGCCGCCGGACGCCGTCTGCTCTGCGAAGACATCAGCGCGCCGCTAACCAGCCGCCAAGCCATCGAAGCTCGGCTCTCCTTGGTTGCCTGGCTCCATGAGGATGCAATTCGACGCGAGCGTGTCCGCGCGGCGCTGAAGGCGATGCCCGACTTCGCGCGAGCGCTGGCTCGGCTGATGGCCGGCCGCGGATCGCCGAGGGATCTGGCTTTGCTACGTGACGGCTTGGGCGCCGCCGCTTCGCTCAAGTGCGAATTGGAAGATGAACCTGAGCGCCCATCGCTACTCGACGCACTACTGCCGAGGCTTGGCGGTCACGATGAGCTTGTCGACCGATATTCGCGCGCGCTGGTTGCCTCACCGCCCATAGACGCCTCCAAAGGCGGCTACATCGCCGAAGGCTATGATCCGCAGCTTGATATGCTGCGCGACTCCGCGTCCAACGGCCGCCGCGCCATCGCAGCGCTAGAGAGCCGCTACCGCGATTCGACTGGCATCGGCTCGCTGAAAATCCGGCACAATGCGGTGCTCGGCTATCATATCGAGGTTTCGGCCAAGCACGCCGACCGGCTGATGGCGCCCGATAGCGGATTCACGCACCGCCAGACGCTTGCCGGCGTCGTGCGCTTCAACTCCCCCGAACTGCACGAAGAGGCGGCGCAAGTGGTCGAGGCCGGGGGCCACGCGCTCGCTGCCGAAGCGGCGCACGCTGAAGAGCTCACGTGCCTCGCGGTCGCCGCGGCTACGCGCATTACCTCAACGGCTGAAGCGATCGCCCGCATCGATGTCGCCGCCTCGCATGCACACCGTGCGGCGGAAGGCAGCTGGACGGCACCACAACTCACTGACGAAGCCTGCTTCGAAATCGACGCTGGTCGTCATCCCGTTGTCGAAAGCGCACTCAAGGACAGCGGCGAGCGCTTCATTGCCAATGATCTTTCACTCGGATCGGCCGACCGCCTCTGGCTGATCACGGGCCCGAACATGGGCGGCAAGTCGACGTTCCTGCGACAGGCAGCGCTAATCGCCGTGCTCGCACAGGCCGGCGCCTTCGTTCCCGCCGCGCGCGCAAGGATCGGCATCGTCGATCGCTTGTTCAGCCGGGTGGGCGCGTCGGACAACCTCGCTCGCGGCCGGTCGACCTTCATGGTTGAGATGGTTGAGACGGCGGCGATCCTGGCGCAGGCAACGCCCAAGAGCCTCGTCATCCTCGACGAGATCGGTCGTGGCACGTCGACCTATGACGGTCTCGCCATTGCCTGGGCCGTGGTCGAGGCGATGCACGATCAGGTGAAGTGCCGTACCTTGTTCGCTACCCACTATCATGAGCTTACCCGACTAGCCGGGAGACTCGATGCGCTGTCGCTGCATCACGTTCGGGCCCGCGAGTGGAAGGGCGAACTCGTCCTGCTTCATGAAGTTGCCGACGGTGCAGCTGACCGAAGCTACGGCGTTGCGGTCGCCAAGCTTGCCGGCCTTCCGCCGGCAATCGTGGCACGCGCTCGTTCCGTGCTCGCAAAGCTCGAAGCTGGTCGTGATGCGACCGGCGGGATCGCAGCCGGGCTCGACGACTTGCCGCTGTTCGCAGCGGCTGCCGAGTCGGAGCATGCCCCTGATCCGCTCCTGGCCGCATTGGACGACGTCGACCCCGACAGCCTCACCCCTCGCGAGGCGCTAGAACAGCTTTACAAGCTCAAGCGGATCGCGGCCGAGCGAGCATCATGAGCCTGTACGACGTCCACGAACAGCGCGCGGTCATCGATCGCCGCGCGGTTGCGGAACGGTTGCAGGAGCTCAAGCCCGGGAAGAAGCTCGCGGCGGAAGCGACGTCCGTCCTTCGTGGTGCGCTCGAATATGGCCGCGCGGAAATCGCCAAGCGCCTGACTGAAGAGCCCGGCAACGGCCGTGCCGCGGCGCGAGCCACCGCTTTCCTTCACGATCAGCTTGTCCGTCTGGCCTATGAATTCGCCAGTGATCGCCTGCTCGATGCACCCGTTGAAGGGCTTTCGCTTATAGGTCTGGGAGGTACCGGCCGGGGCGAAATGGCTCCGTACAGCGATCTCGATCTTATGTTCCTGACGGCCAAACCTCCGACGCCGGAACAGGAGAAGCTGTCTGAGGCGATGCTTCACCTGCTCTGGGACCTGAAGCTCAAGGTCGGCCACTCGGTCCGCTCGATCCCCCAATTGATCGCGCTCGCGAGGAAGGACATGACGGTCCGGACTGCGTTTCTCGAAGGCCGCTGGCTTTGGGGCGACGACAAGCTGTTTGACGCCGCCATGCGCAAGTTCCGTAAGGACGTGGTCGCGGGCAGCGCTGCCGAATATGTCGCCGCCAAGCTCGCGGAACGCGATCAGCGGCACGTGAAGATGGGCGACAGCCGTTACGTCGTCGAACCCAATGTGAAGGACGGCAAGGGCGGCCTTCGTGACCTCCATACGCTGTACTGGATTGGCAAATATGTGCACGGCGTCGAGCGGCCTTCCGAGCTCGTCGATGCAGGGCTGTTCACCGCCGAAGAGTTCCGCCGCTTCGACCGCGCCGAGCGCTTCTTCTGGTCGGTGCGCTGTCACCTGCATTTGCTCGCAGGCCGCGCCGAAGAACGGCTGACCTTCGACTATCAACCCCGAATTGCGGAGATCATGCATTACGCCGAGCGGCCGGGGAAATCGGCCGTCGAGCGCTTCATGCAATTCTATTTCCTCAATGCGAAGACGGTGGGAGATCTAACCGGCGTTTTCCTTGCGCAGCTGGATGAGCAGCTCGGCAAGAAGGGCTTTCGCTTCGCCCTCCCGACTATCCGGCGGCGGCCGAAGCGCCTCAGCGGCTTCGTCCTGGATCGCGGTCGGATCACGATCCCGTCGGACGACTATTTCCGCGCGGATCCAGTGCGGCTGCTCGAGATGTTCGCGCTTGCGGCTCGCGAGCGTCTCGAGATCCATCCCGCAGCGATGCGTGCGGCCACACGCGATGCGATCCTGATCGATCGTGACATCCGTCGTGATCCGCGCGCCAACGAACTCTTCATGGAGGTACTCACCTCGATGAACTCGCCGGAGGTGGTGCTTCGATGGATGAATGAAGCTGGAGTGTTCGGAAGGTTCGTGCCCGACTTCGGTCGCGTCGTCGCTCAGATGCAGTTCGACATGTACCACCATTATACGGTCGACGAGCATTCGATCCGCGCCATCGGCCTGCTCGCTGCCATCGACCGCGGCGACCTCAAGTCAGACCATCCGCTCTCGACCGCACTCATCAAGCAAATCGCGTCTCGCCGGCTGCTCTATGTCGCCGTCCTGCTGCACGACATCGCCAAGGGGCGCAAAGGCGATCACAGCGTCGTCGGCGCAGAAATCGCGCTGAAACTGGGCCCACGTTTTGGGCTCGACGCAGCCGAGACCGAGACGGTGTCATGGCTGGTGCGCTATCATCTCTTGCTGTCATCGACCGCATTCAAGCGCGACCTCGCCGATCCCAAGACGATCGACGACTTTGTTCGCCAGGTGCAGAGTCCGGAGCGTCTTCGTCTTCTGCTCATCCTGACCGTCGTGGACATCCGCGCGGTCGGCCCGAGCGTATGGAACGAATGGAAGCGAACGCTTCTACGCACCTTGTTCGAGGCCGCCGAAGAGCGGCTTCGGCTGGGCCACAAGCAGCATGGCCGGGCCGAGATCGTCGAGCAGCGGCAGAAGGAGCTCGCTACCGAACTGGGTTGGAAAACTAGCGCGATCCGCGCCCACGCAAAGCGCCTTCCAGACAGTTACTGGCTAGCAGAGCCGCTCGCCTGGCAGATCGCCAACGCGCGACAGGTTGCAGCTGCCGAAGCACATATCGGAGAGGCGAAGCCGAACGTGGTAGTGGAGGACGATCCTGAGAGCGGAGCCACACGCGTCAGCGTGTTCACGCCCGACCGCGAGGGTCTATTCTACCGCATCTGCGCGGGAATCGCGGGAACCGGGGCGAACATCATCGATGCTCGCATCCACACCACACGCGACGGCATGGCGCTCGATAACCTCCTCGTGCTCGATAATCGCGGCAAGCCCTATGCTGACCGGCGGCTCCGGACGCGGCTGGTTCGCGCGATGGAGAACGCGCTCACCAGCGAGGAGCCGCCCAGATTGCCCACGTCTGACGTGCCGGCGCCGCGAAGCGCAGCATTCGAGGTGGCGCCGTCAGTTGCCGTCGCGGATCGTGCTTCGACACGGACCACGGTCGTCGAAGTGAATGCGCGCGATCGTCCAGCGCTTCTCGCGGCGCTAACTGCCGCAATCCACGGCGAAGGCCATCAAATCCACAGCGCGCATATCGCTACCTATGGTGAGCGTGCTGTCGACGTTTTCTATCTTACGCGAGCGGACGGAAAGAAGCTCGCCGAGAAGGACGTCGATGCGCTGCGGGGCGCGTTGCTCCGAGCAGCAGCCGAGTCGCAAAAGGCACGCGCCGCCTAAGTGAAAGGGCCCCGCAATCGCTTGCGGAGCCCTCTCTAACTGAAGGCAAGTAACCTCAGCCGCGTTCCGGCGCCGCTGGCGGCGGTGGAGGAGGCGGCGGTGCCGGGCAGGTGTCCGTCGCCAGAATGACCGAGCCGTCCGGGCAGGTCTGCGTCGCAGGCGCGGGCGGCGGAGCGGGCGGCGCTTCGTAGACCGGCGGTGCTTCGCGGTGGAATCCCAGCTTTCCAAGCAAGGTCACGCCGAACGTCCGCGGCTCGCCGAGGAACGCATTGTAGAGCTGCGTTGCGCGATTGAAGAATCCCGCCTCAACAGCTCTCGTCGTGCTTCCCGGAGTGCCCTGAACCGGCGAGTCGAACGCGACCTGCTCGAAATTCTTGTTGAACAGGTTCTGGGCCCAGATCTGGATCGCCCAGGCATCGCCTTGCGCGACACCAGCACGCGCGTTGACCACAGCGAAGCCCTTCTGGTTCTTCTCCAGGTCGAGATCGGACCCGGTGTTGAACTGGCTCATGTAGCGTACGTCTGCGTACAGGAGGCCGTGCAGGCCGCTGGCGTTAATCGGCGGCGTCCAGGCGACCGAACCCGTTACCGTCCACTTCGGCGCATTCGAAATACGACGCCCCGGCAACTGGAAGAGAGCGGGGGACAGCGGAGCGCCATTCGCGCCGACCAGGTTGTTGCGGTACTTCGTATTCGCCATCGTCACGCCGCCGTTGACCGACAGATTGGCCATCGGGCGCGTGAAGGCTTCGAGCTCGAAGCCGACGTTCTTAACGCCCGCACGAGTATCACCGTCGCACGCGCCGGTCCGTGGATTATTGTCCGTATCACCGCCATCGAGCGAGTTATCGCAGCTGTTGATGTTCTCGACGATGAAGTTGAGACCATTGAAGGTGTTCAGCTGGAAGTTGCTGAGCAGCTGATGGAACAAAGTCAGGTTCACATCGAACCAGCCGCCCTTGTACTTCGCGCCAACCTCTACGGCGTCGTTGGTCTCGGCCTTGAACTCGAGGTTCGCGCCCGAGGCAACTACACCGCCGCAATTAGGCTGCGTTGGGCTGACGCAGATTGCGCCAAAGCCCGACAGCGGCGGAGTGCCTGGAACTGCGTTGGCACGGAACAGTGCCGAGCGATCCAGGTTGAAGCCGCCCGCCTTATAGCCGCGCGAGTAGCTTGCGTAGGTCAGGAGCCGATCGGTCGGCTTATAGCTCAGCACCACCGTGCCGGAGACCTTGTTCTCGGTCAGCTTGTCGCGGATGTCGAGCGTTCCTCCAGGCGCGCTCGGGATCACGCACGGCAATTGCGCGAGCGAGACGAATGGCGAGCTCGAGATGACCGTGCACAACGTGTTGTTGTCCGACAGATCGCCGACAAGCTTCTTCTGCTCATGCGTATAACGAGCACCGACCGTGACCTTCAGTTGGTCGGTGATCGAGACGATGTTGTGCGTGAACAAAGCCCAGTTGTTGGTCGTCTGGTCCCAACGATCGTCCAGACCGGCCCCGCTAAGCGACAGCGGCCCGAGAGCCTGCGCAGCCACCAGGCCCGCGTTCGTGAATCCGCTTGGCCCGAACGGGGCCGTGCTGAAATCGATCGCCGGCAGGAACGGGGCAAGCGGTAGGCCGCCGTTCGTATTATTGAGCTGGGCGAAAGCACCCAGAGCCGTAATCTGGCCTCCCAGCGTCTGCGCTAGTGGGAGGTTACCCGCCGCCAGTGCCTGATTATACTGCGCTACCAATCCGACGAGCGGCGCATCGCGAACCCCAAGTGCAACCTGCCGATTGAAGCAGTTCGGCGACACGCCCGGCGCGAGGATCGCTGGCGTCGACGCAGCCGCGAAATTCGCGGCGACGACGCAGTTGGCATAGCGGTTGTAATCGGCTCCGTACGTCAGGTTGTCGACGACGCGCAGCTTCTCGTTCGAGTAGTAACCACCGACCAGCCAGTCGAGGTGCTTGTTGAAGGCCTGACCCTGCAGCCGCAGTTCCTGGCTGAACGTCTTGAACTGGTTGTAGGAATCGCCGTTGCTGTCGCGGAACAGGATATCCAGATTGTTGAAATCGGCGTCCTGGCCGCGCGTGTACTTGTTATAGCGGTAGGCGGTGATCGAGGTCAGCTGGCCCCAGCCGAAATCGTAACCACCCTCACCCGAGACACCCCAGTCATTGACGTTGCTCTGATAGTCGCGGCCAGGCGTGATCGAGACTTTGCGCTGAAACGGCCGGTCTTCAATGACGCCGCCGAGCGCGCGCTCGATGCCAGCGATGGTCGATGGCTGATGCTCGATCTGCCCGTTGACGAGAACTGTATCGAACGTGGGCAGATAGGGTGCCGCACAACATTCCTCGCGTAGCCGCGAGTAGTCAGCGATCAACCGGAACGTGAAATCGTCGCTCGGCTGGTAGAGCAACTGTCCCCGAAGCAAACCGCGGTTCCGGTCGTTGACGTCGTGGCCGGAAATCACATCGGTCAGGAAGCCATCGCGCTTCGCAAAGACCGCGTCGACGCGAGCGGCTAATGTACTTGTGATTGGACCGGTCGCGCTGGTCTGGACGCGAATGTAATCGTAATTGCCGATGTCGATCTGGCCCGACACCTCCGGCTCGAACTTTGGCTTCGCTGTGATCACAGAAATGAGACCCGCGGACGTATTGCGACCGAAGAGGGTTCCCTGCGGTCCGCGCAGCACTTCGATGCGCTCGACAGGGCCGAGATCGGTCAGGCCGATGCCGGCGCGCGCGCGATAGACCCCGTCGATGAACATGCCGACCGAGCCTTCGAGGCCAGGGTTGTCGCCGACGGTTCCGATGCCGCGAATGCGCGCAACTGCAGCGCCCGACTCCGAAGAGGTGGACGATACCAGCAGCGACGACACGAGCTGGTTGAGCTGCCGAATGTCGTGCGCGCCGGAGTCCTGAAGGTTCTTCGAGGTGACCACGCTGACTGCCAACGGTACGTTGGACAGGGCCTGGTTGCGCCGCGTCGCCGTGATGATGATGTCGGTTGTGTCGACCGGCTGCTGTTGCTGAGCGAGATCGGACTGCAGGCCCTGCTGGGGAGCTTGGCCGCTCGCAGGCTGTTGCGCCTCCTGCTTGTCGGTATCGGTGGTGGGTTGTGCAGTTTGAGCGAATGACGGAGTCGCCAGAACGCTCAGCCCGGCCGTGATCAGCCACGCAGATTTGCGCATCATATTTCTCTCCCCCTCGGACGTGACTGACGCCCGGTCTGGGGAGAGGCTAATGCGGAACAATAATCAAAGGAAGCGATGCCATCAGTGCAGATCAACAATGCTTCTTCGCTGCAGCAATTTGGCAACAGGAGTGTAAGTAAGCAGGACGCCAGGGCTTAGGCGTAGCTTTCTAGATAGCCACAGCGCCGGCAACGAGAAGTCGTCACCGGCAACTGTTCTTTCCCGCTCAGTTTGATGCCTGTCCAGAAGCTCTTCGCCGGCTCGCCAGCCACCCACTTAGCGGCAGCGAGCCCACCGTGGATGCAATCGGGGACAAATCCCCGCTCCATTGTGCCCTGACAACGCAAGCAATGGACTGAGTTCGGCGTGACCACGCTTACTTGGGCGAGAGCACCATCAGCATCTGGCGGCCTTCCATTCGCGGATGCGCTTCGACCTTGGCCACTTCTGCAGTCTGTTCCTGGACGCGGCGGAGAACTGCCATGCCGAGCTCGCCGTGAGCCATCTCGCGACCGCGGAAGCGCATGGTGACCTTCACCTTGTCGCCTTCCTCGATGAACTCGAAGACCTTCTTCATCTTCGTGTCATAGTCGTGGTCGTCGATGTTCGGACGCATCTTGATCTCCTTGATCTCCTGCGTCTTCTGCTTCTTCCGCTGCTCGTTGGCCTTCTTCTGCGCCTCGTACTTGTAGCGGCCGATATCGAGGAACTTGGCGACAGGCGGATCGGAATTGGGAGAAATCTCGACCAGGTCGAGCCCAACCTCCTGTGCCTGCTCGAACGCTTCGCGCGTAAACATCACGCCCAGATTTTCACCGTTTTCATCGATCACCCTGACCTTCTGGGACTGGATGAATTCGTTGAAGCGGGGGCCACTCATCGGTGGCGGCGGCGCCATTCCTCGGCGCGGATAGGGCGGTGGTATAGCGAAGTCTCCGTGATTGTTGTTGGTCTGTACTGGAATTAGGCATTCGCGAGACTTCTGAAAAGTCCAACCGCGCGAATGTGAGTCATTTTTGCCGCGACCTGTGTCGGACTCGCGTCAACGCACAAGCCTCAGGACCGGATAAGGCCGGCCCTGACCGTCCAGTGGAGAGCGATCCTCTACGCGAAAGCCCAATCGCTCATAGAAGGCGCGCGCACCATGGTTCTGCTCGTTGACCTCCACGCGCAGTTCCCCCTCGCCGGATGCGTCAAAGACTTCGGTGAGCAGGCGGCCGACACCACGCCCATGGACCGAAGGGTCGACGAACAGCGAGTCGATCTCGCGCCCAGATCCCCCCAGAAACGCGACGGGAGTATCTTCGGCGTCGGTGGCAACAAGTAGCTCCGCGCTCGGCAGGTAATCTTCCGCCACTGCGCGATCGATCGCGGCACGATCCTCAGGCGTCACAAAGTCGTGCGTCGCGGCTACCGCGCGGCGCCAGATGTCCAGCAACGCAGGGAAGTCCGAAAACCGAGCCGCACGAATGCGGAAGTCGTCGCTCACGAACGCTGGTCGGGCGGCACCGCTTCCGCGGCGATCATCGCGACGGCTTCGTCGACACTCATCATCTTCTGATGCTCGTCGCTGCCTAGGCGGCGAATGGCGACCGTGCCTTCTTCCGCTTCGCGTTTGCCGACGACGAGCAGCAGCGGGACCTTCTTCAGCGAGTGCTCGCGTACCTTGTAGTTGATCTTCTCGTTGCGAAGGTCGGTCTCGACGCGAATACCGGCGGCGGCAAGCTTCGCCGCAACTTGGCCCGCATAGTCGTCCGCATCCGACACGATGGTCGCTACGACCGCCTGCACCGGCGCAAGCCACAGCGGGAACTTGCCCGCATAATGCTCGATCAGAATGCCGATGAAGCGCTCGAAGGTGCCGATGATGGCGCGGTGGAGCATCACCGGGCGGTGCTTCTGCCCGTCCTCGCCGATGTAGCTGGCGTCCAGCCGCTCCGGCAGCACGGTGTCGGCCTGGATGGTGCCGACTTGCCAGGTGCGACCAATCGCGTCGGTCAGGTGGAACTCCAGTTTGGGCGCGTAGAAAGCACCCTCACCCGGCAGCTCTTCCCAGCCAAACTCTTGGGTCGCGCGGCCTGCCTTGGCGACCGCATCGCGAAGCACCTGCTCCGCGCGGTCCCATTCTTCGTCTGAACCGTAACGTTGCTCCGGACGCAGCGCGAGCTTGATCGCGTAGCTGTCGAAGCCGAGGTCGCGGTAGACGCTGTCCAGCAGGTCGCAGAAGGCGACGATCTCGTCGACCAGCTGCTCGGTGGTGACGAAGATGTGCGCGTCGTCCTGCGTGAACTGACGCACCCGCAGGATACCGTGGAGCGCACCGTGCGGCTCGTTCCGATGGCAGCAACCGAACTCCGCCAGGCGCAGCGGCAGGTCGCGGTAGCTCTTGATGCCCTGGTTGAAGATCAGAACGTGCGCCGGGCAGTTCATCGGCTTCAGCGCCATGAGATCCGCAGTGCCGGAAAAGATCTGCGCGTCGTCGTCGGTCGACGGGATCTCGTCCGGAACGACGAACATGTTCTCGCGATACTTGCCCCAGTGGCCGCTCTTCTCCCACTGCCGGGCATCCATCAGCTGCGGCGTCTTCACTTCGAGATAGCCAGAGGCATCGAGCCGGCGGCGCATGTACGCCTCGAGCTCGCGCCAGATGATGTAGCCGTTCGGGTGCCAGAAGACGCTGCCGTGCGCTTCGGCCTGGAGGTGGAACAGGTCCATCTCCTGACCAATCTTCCGATGGTCGCGCTTCGCCGCTTCTTCGAGCCGGACGAGATAAGCGTCGAGCTGCTTCTTGTTCAGCCACGCCGTCCCGTAAATGCGGCTCAGCATCGTGTTCTTGGGATCGCCGCGCCAGTAGGCGCCTGACACGCGAGTCAGCTTGAACGCCTGCGGGTCCAGCTTCCCAGTCGAGGCCAGATGCGGGCCGCGGCAGAGGTCGATCCAGTCGGCCTCGCCATGGCCGGTCTTGTACATGGTGATCGGCTCGCCCTCGGGCAGCTCCATCACCCACTCGGCCTTGAACGCCTCGCCGTGGTCGATGAAGAATTGCCGCACCCGCTCGCGGTCCCAGACCTCGCGGACGAGTGGCTTATCGGCCGCGATGACGCGCCGCATCTCTTCCTCGATCGCCGGCAGGTCTTCCTCGGTGAAAGCACCATGCTCCGCCGTCGGGGCGAAATCGTAATAGAAGCCGTCGTCAGTCGCTGGACCGAAGGTGATCTGCGTTCCCGGAAACAGGTTCTGCACCGCCTCGGCGAGGACGTGCGCAAAGTCGTGCCGCACAAGCTCCAGCGCATCCGCCTCGTCGCGCGCGGTGATCAGCGCGAGCTGCGCATCGCCCTCGAAGGGGCGCATGATATCGCGGACCTCGCCGTCGATCTTCGCGGCAAGCGCAGCCTTCGCAAGCCCCGGCCCGATGGCGGCAGCCACGTCTGCGGGGGTCGATCCCTCCGGCATCTCCTTCACCGACCCGTCGGGAAGAGCAATCTTGAACATCTTGGTCATGGAGCGCGCCATGTAGCGACGCGAGACAAGGCTCTCAACCGCTGGCGTGACCGACCTATTGCCAAGAGCGCGCAGCCGTTGCAGCTTCCGGCCCGCTCGGGGGAGCTGGGGGTATTGAATGGATGCTTACGCTAGCGCCGCTGCGGCGGGGGATAGCCGCGCGGTAAGGTTCACGGGCAATTGGCGCGAATATCTGCCGATTGCCGTCACCAATGCCCTGTTGATCGTCTGCACGTTGGGCATCTATCGTTTCTGGGCCGCGGCCCGGCAGCGGCGATACCTGTGGTCCAGAACCTATGTGATCGACGACAGCCTGGAATGGACGGGCACGGGCCGAGAGATGTTCTTCGGCTTCCTGATCGTCATCGCGATTCTCGCGCCATTCTTCCTGTTCATTCAGTTCCTGTTCCCGGCGCTAATCGCTCGCGGCAAAGAGGAAGCGGCGTTCGGCGTATTCACCCTGTTCTATATCGGCATCATCTATCTTGGCGGCTTCGCCCGCTTCCGGGCGCTGCGCTACCGCCTGTCGCGCACTTACTGGCACGGGATCCGCGGCGGCAGCGACGATCCAGGCTGGAATTACGGCGGTGAGTATCTCGGGCGGTTCGCTCTGTCGGCGATGACCATGTTCATCATCTATCCGTGGGCGGCGACGCGTCTGTGGAACTCGCGCTGGAACGCGATGAGCTTCGGCCCACTTGAATTCCGCGCCAATCTCAACGCCGAAGGTCTCAAGGGGCGCTGGGCGCTCCTCTACGCCGCGCCCTTTGCAATGATGCTGGTCATTTTCCTGCTCGTGATGATGGGGGCCGCTGCCGTCGCTGTTACCGGCAATCTGTCCCGACCGGCCCTGACGACGATCTTTCTGGCGTTAGCCGCGCTTTTCTACCTCGCGATCCCGCTGGCGACGCTGCACTGGTACGCGAAATATTTTCGCCGTGCAGCCGATGCGACCTCCCTTGGAGATCTCGAATTCGGCTTCGACGCCAGCACCATAGACTGGCTTAAGCTCTTTCTAGGCAACCTCGCTCTAGCGGTCGTGACCCTCGGTTTTGGCATCACTTACTGGGGCTATCGCAACTGGGCGTTCATGGTGCGCCATCTGCATGTCTACGGCACCATCGACGTTGCTCACCTTACGCAATCGAAGACGCATGCGCCGCGCGAAGCGGAAGGCTTCGCGGACGCCTTCGACGTCGGCGCGATCTGAGCCGATGATCGAGGGTCGTCTCTACGACGGCGTGACCGGCCATCCGCACGAGGTGGCTGTAGCATTCGACACTACCGGCATCAGGCTGAGCCAGACGGGCGGGTGGTCTGACGAGGTCGAGGCTGCTCAGCTTCGGCGTCTCGACGGTGGTCCTGCCGAGTTGCGCTTGGGGCGCAAAAGTCAGCCTGGCTGGAGGCTTATCCTTCCACCCGACACTGCCGCGCAGGTGCGGGAGCTGCTTGGAAAGGAAGAGCGCTACGGCCGCTGGATCGACCGTGTGGGACTCGTACCAGCACTGGTTGTTGGTGGGCTTCTGACGGCAACGGTGCTCGGCGTGGGCTATGTGGCGCCGCACTGGCTCGCGCCACACGTACCGCTGAGCTGGGAGCGAAATGTCGGCGGCGCCATCGTCGGCGACTTCGGCGACCTGCGCTGCCGGAACGACAAGGGCCAGAAGGCCCTGGAAGAACTCGTCGAGCGGGTCGCCCCCGGCGCAACGAAGGGCCCCGATGCGATCAAGGTGGCTGCGCTGGATGTCTCCATGTTCAACGCCGCGGCACTTCCAGGCGGCTACATTGTGGTCTTCAAGCCGGCGATTACCGAGACGAATGGCGACGCACTCGCCGGCATCCTCGCCCACGAAGTCGCCCATGTTCGGCGCAGGCACGTCACAGAGGCATTGCTGCGTGAGCTCGGGATCGGCGCCCTCGTCCGCATGTTCGCCGGCAATCTCGGCGCAAATGCCGAGCAGCTCGTGTCGCTAAGCTACACGCGGCAGAATGAGGGCCAGGCCGACGCCGACGCGATCCAGATGCTGAAAAAGGCCGGCATTTCACCCAAGGCGACCGCTGCGCTTTTCCAGCGATTGTCCAAGGAAGCGCCTGAGTTCAGCGCACAATTCCTGCAGAGCCATCCCGCCAGCGACAAGCGAGCCGTGAATTTCGCGGCGAGCTTCGATCCGAGGGCCGTCTACCGTCCGGCCTTGGATCGCGCTTCCTACAATGCCCTTTACAACGTCTGCGGAAAGCAACGAGTCGTAAAGCGTCCTTGACAAGTCGCATCTCCAGCATGTAAAGCTTCCTTTACCAAGGGATAAGGACGCTTGACATGATTCGGACCTCTGCCTGGAAGCGCTACAACTGGCGCGTGGTTTGGCTGAGCCTTGCCTACGCCGCTCTCCTTCTGCCCGCCGTTTACGGGTTCAAGCATGGCTTGGTACCCGGCGCAGTTCAGTATTTCGTCGCCGTTCTCCCGGCCTTGCCAATCATCGGCATCTTCGTCGCGATCGGCCGCTACCTGATCGAGGAGCAGGACGAGTACGTCCGCATGTTGATGGTCCGCCAGACGCTCTTCGCGAGCGCCTTCGCGCTTAGCGTCGCTACGGTCTGGGGCTTCCTCGAGAACTTCGATCTCGTCGGTCACGCCGACGGTTACTGGGTCGCCATCTGCTGGTTCGCAGGGCTGGGCATGGGCGGCATCGTCAACAAGCTTACGCTCGGCGACGGAGGCTGCTGATGGAAAACTTCACTCCTGCCCAACGCGCCCATACGCGCCGTAGCTTGTGGCTGCTCCTAGTCTATGCGCTCGTCTTGCCTCCACTTGTTTGGCTTCATGCGACGCACCGTCTCAGCCCGGCAATCTCGCTCGCGATGGCCCTCGTGGCATCGATTCCGCTGCTCGGTGTCTTTGCCAGCTGGGGCCGATACCTCTCGGACGAGCGTGACGAATATCATCAGGCCATGACGCTGCGGCGGATCGCCATCGCCACCAATGCGACGATGGGCGCAGCGATCGTCTGGGGTTTCTTGCAAGCGTTCGGCGTGATGCCGCTGGTGGAGGCCTATTGGATCCCGTTCGTCTGGGTGATGATCCAGGGCTTCGGCGCGCTCTTCGCGACGCTGTCGCGGCGCGGCGCCAAGGCGACGGAGGAATAGGGCGATGGAGAACCGCCTTCGTCTCCTGCGCGCCGAGCGCAATTGGAGCCAGCAGGATCTGGCTGAGCGGCTCGAAGTCTCGCGGCAAAGCGTGAATGCGATCGAGACAGGCAAGTACGATCCCTCACTGCCGCTCGCCTTCCGCATTGCCGAGCTGTTCGACCTGTCGATCGAAGAAATTTTCGTCTCACCGTCACGGCGCAGCTCGCGCGCCATCTGAATTTCGAAAAGGGGAACTCTCATGTTTCGCATTTGTGCGCTGATCCTTGGCGTCCTCGCCGCGTCCACGTTGGACTGGACGCCCGCTCACGCCGCGGCCCCAGCCGCCGAACAGAGGCTTAGTCGGATTACTATCCGCAGCGTTGGTCAGGGATCGCCGGTCGTATTGATCCCAGGGCTCGCCTCGTCAGCTTCCGTTTATGACGGTCTCGCCGCCAAGATCGGACCGAACCACCGCCTCATCTTTGTCCAGGTCAACGGTTTCGCCGGCAGTCAGCCGGGCGCCTCGCTGAACAATCTGTTGCCGGGCGCGGTTGACGAGCTCGCGGCATGGCTGGCTGCCAACCACATCGCAAAACCGGCCGTGATCGGCCATTCGATGGGCGGTTTGATGGCGCTGATGCTCGCCAAGAAGCATCCAGAGGCTGCTGGCAAGCTTCTGATCGTCGACGCGCTGCCCTTCTACGGCATGCTCTTCGGTCCGTCGGCCACTCCGGACGCCGTCCGTCCGGTGGTCGAGCAGATGCGCGCCGGTCTCGTCAGCGGAAACAGCCCCCCGCAGGTTCCGCCCCACATGTCGAACACTGACGCAGGCAAGGCGAAGATCCTGGAATGGCTGAAGTCGTCGGACCCAAAAACCGTCGGCGAGGCGCTAGTCGAGGATGCAACGACCGACGTTCGCGCTGATCTCCCGTCGATCAAGCAGCCGGTGACCGTCCTCTATGCTGTGGCAAGTCCCACTGCGAAGGCGATGGTCGAGGGCCTTTACGCCGACGCTTACAAGGCGCTGCCGGCAGTCAAGCTCGTGCCGGTCGAGAACAGCGAGCATTTCATCATGCTCGACCAGCCCGCGAGTTTCGACGAAGCCGTTGTGACCTTCCTGCGCTAGGCGCCGGCAGCCACTCCGACGTTCACCGTCAACTCCATGTCCGCCTTGAGCAGCTTGGAGACGGGGCAATTCCGCTTCGCGTCCTCGGCGAGGGCGCGAAGCCTTTCTTCATCAAGGCTCGGAACGTCGGCCGTCAGCGTGAGGTCGGACCGCGTGATGGCAAAGCCTTCGCCTTCCTGATCAAGCTTCACGCGAGCCGTCGTCTCCAGCCGCGCGTCGGTGATCCCTTCCTTTGCCAGTGCAAACGACAAAGCCATGGTGAAGCATCCTGCATGAGCGGCCGCGATCAGCTCCTCGGGGTTGGTGCCTCGCTCGTCGCCGAAGCGGGTCTTGAAGCCATAACGCTGGTCCTGCAGCACGCCTGATTGGGTCGTGAGCGAACCGACGCCCTCCTTGCCGGTGCCTTGGTATCGCGCGGTTGCGGAGCGGGTGATGGCCATGCTTCTTCTCCTCTAGGCTTCGACGCGTCCAAGCGCTTCGTCGACGATCGCTTCGGCGCGCATGAACAGCTGAGTATCGATGACGACCCCCGATGCTGCCGCATTCTCGCGTACCTGCTCGGGTCGGGATGCGCCGATAATCGCCGAGGCGACGTTGGGCTCCCGCAGCACCCAGGCTAGCGCAAACTGAGGAAGCGTCAGTCCGGCCTCCTCGGCAATGGGCTTCAGCCGCTGCACGGCGCGAAGCACGTCCGGCTCCAGTAGCCGGTCCATGAAGCCGCTCATGCTCTCGCTCGCGGCGCGGGAATCGCGCGGCGGCGGGCGATCGGGATCATATTTGCCAGACAGCACACCCTGCCCAAGCGGGGACCAGACGATCTGTGAAATGCCGTTCGCCGCACACAGAGGAATGACCTCGTCCTCCGGCTCGCGCCAGAGCAATGAATATTGCGGCTGGCTCGACACGAATTTCGCGAACCCGTGCGCGTTGCACAGGTCGATCGCCGACTGGATCCGCTCTGCAGGCCATTCCGAAAAGCCGATGTAGCGCGTCTTGCCGCTCTCGACCGCGCGGGTCAGCGCTTCGAGCGTTTCCTCGAGCGGCGTGTCCCAGTCGTACCGGTGGCATTGGTAAAGATCGACATAGTCGGTACGCAGGCGCCGCAGGGACGCATCGAGTTGCTTCTCGATCTGCTCGCGCGACAGCCCTCGATCCGTCTCGGACATGGGGAAATAGAGCTTCGTTGCGAGTACATAAGAGTCACGGGGACGGCCCTGAAGGGCCTCTCCCAAAAACGACTCGGCTGCACCCCGTCCATAGATGTTGGCAGTGTCGACGAAGTTGATCCCCTGATCGAATGCCTCGTCCAGGCAGGCCCGCGCCTTGTCCGCCTCGACGCCAACTCCGTAGGTCAGCCAGGAGCCGAGGGAGATTTCGGATACGTTGAGATCGCTATCGCCGAGCTTCCGGTATTTCATGGAGAGCCTCCTCGAATTCGCAAGCGTATAACAGCATCGTCGTTGTAAGTTCGCGCTGAACGTCGGTGGTGTATCGTGTTCTAAGCACGGCTGGCGCGATATCGCAGGCTGCCGGTAGGAGAGAGTGATATGCCTGTCTCGCTAATCTTGAGCGCATTCCTCTTGGCCGTTCCCGCCACGACTACCCAGCCCGCACCAGTGTCCCACCCTCCAATCACTATCACGCAGCAACAAATCGCCGGCCGTGAGCAAACGGTCTGCCGTTGGATGGGCACCGGTACTATTTTCCCCAAACGCATATGCCTGGCGCCCGAGGACTGGGATAAACTGGAAAGAAATGCGGAGGATGACCTTCAGCGCATGCGTGAAATTCAGCATCAAAGATGCTTCGGCATTCGGTGCTGATTAACAACCAAGTTGGCTGAAGGTAACTCGTTGACTCGTCGGTATTTATTCGCTGGCGCACACTTGGATTTGTGGTAGATTGAAGTCGTCAAACGGGGAGGGGGTTTCCATGTTCGACGACACTCTGCGTGAGAATCTCAAGAACATTTCGATCGGTCTCGGACTGTCTGCCGTCGTCATCGGCGCTGCGCTGACCGTCGCGTTCTGGTGATCTGACGCGGCCCCGGCCGCGTTCGATCAAAAGTGTCGCGCCTGGCGTGAATCCGTCTAGTTGGGCGGATGACGTTGGAGTTGCGCCACCTGGATGTCGGCGAACGCTGCATCGCCTACCGCCTTCGCGCCGGCGGCTCGCCTACCCTCGTCTTCTTCCCTGGCTATGCGTCGGACATGGAAGGCACGAAAGCCTTCGCGCTGGATGCCTTTGCAGAACGGAGCGGCCTCTCGATCCTCCGCTTCGACTATTCCGGCACGGGATCCAGCGGTGGCGAGTTCGAAGAAGGCACGCTCGCGCTGTGGTTGGAGGAAGCACTCTGCGTTATCGACCAGGTCACCGAAGGCCCACTCGTTCTGATCGGTTCATCGATGGGTGGATGGATTGCACTTCACGTCGCCCTCCTTCGCCCGGAACGAGTTCAGGCGCTGGTCGGAATCGCCGCTGCACCGGACTTCACCGAGTGGGGCTTCACGGATGGCCAGAAGGAAACATTGCTCGCGGAAGGCCGCCTCGAAGAGCCGAACCCCTACGGACCTGAGCCGCAAATCGTCACGCGCTCTTTCTGGGAGTCGGGCGAAGAGTTGCGCCTGCTGGACGCGCGTATCGACATCACATCTCCGGTAAGGCTGGTCCATGGCGAGCGCGACGAAGACGTACCGCTCGACATCGCCTTCCGCACCATGCGCGCGCTCCGTTCAGCCGATGTCCAGCTATTGACCATCAAGGGCGGCGGGCACCGGCTGTCCGAACCCCATGAGATCGATGCGATCCTGCGGACGGTCGCTTCCCTGCTGGAGCCGAACCAATGATCCTCGCCATCGCCGCCACAATAGCCGCTGCCGCTCCCGCGTCCACTACTCCCGCTGCGTGCCCCGACGTGGGCACGCCCGATGCGCTAGTCTGTAAGGCGCTCCAGGCGCAGAACGCCGGCGACGAGCAAGGCGCTGCCGAAGCATTCGAGGCAGCAGCGAAGGCGTCGTCCGAGAAGGATCCGAAGACCTCTCGTCTCTACGCGGCCGCCGGCAACATGTGGATCGCGGCCGGTCAGGCGGGGAAGGCCGCGCTCGACATCGACAAGGCCCTCACCCTTCCCGGTCTCGAAGGCGAGCAGCGGGGTGAGGCCTTGCTTGACCGAGCCCGAGCTGCCGAGTCCCAAAACGATTTGAAAACCGCCCGCGCACGGCTGAACGAGGCGCGCGCAACGATCGCCGAAGACCCATTCTATTGGTATTTCTCTGCGGCCCTCGCGATCCGCGAAAACGATCCGGGCACGGCCCAATCCTCGATCGGCCAGGCGCTGAAGCTTGCGCCCAGCGATCCGACGATCCTGTTCGAGGCTGGTCACGTCGCCCACTTCACTGGCGATGAGGTGGGTGCTCGCGATTATTGGACGCGTGCATCGGCGGGCGATCCCAACGGCCCTACCGGAAAGGCGGCGCGGGATGCACTGAAGATGCTGCCCGCGCCAACCACCGTCGTTACAGAGCCGAAGCCTCAGCCCAAGTCGTAATCGATCGTCGTCACGACGCGGACTTTCTGGAACGGCGAGCTTCCGCCCGATGAACCGCAGTCGTCACAATCCTCGCCGTCACGCGCGCCGACCGAGAAATAGCCCTGGCTCGCGGTCTTCATCTTCCCGACCGCGACCCCGCTGTCGTGCGCGAACTGCTCGGCGCTCTGACGGGCGTTCTTGTTGGCTTCGGCAATCATCTGCGGCTTCAGCCGGTTGAGCCCTGTGAACGTGTAGCTGATGCCGCTCCCTGAAAGCTCGACGCCGTCCCGCAGCAGTTGCGCCTGTTGCGTATAGGCGTCGCGCGCCTTCATGACGTCATTCGTACGGAGCTGAATTGACCGGCTGACGACCAGCTTCTGCGGGCCGACCGGCTTGCCTGAATTGTCCCGCTGCTGCTCGCGATTGAGGGACACATCGGTATCCGTGACTTCGCTGGGCTTGAAACCCGCCCGCTGGAAGAATGCGCGCACTGCCCGCGCCTGATTGTCCGTCGATTGCTGAACCGAATTGAGATCCTCGCCCTGGTGCGAGAAACTGACCGACCAGGTCGCCAGGTCGGCGGTGACGTTGCGTTCGGAAACGCCGCGCACCGTCACGTTCCTGTGCTCCGCCATCTTGGAACGGCGCAAGCCGTCTCCCAGCGCGTAGCCGCTTGTGGTGAGACCAACCGCAAATATCGCGACCGCGCCTAAAAGGACGGCACGGCTGTCCTGCAGCTTCTGGATCATCTGTGTGATACCCTGCGTTCGTCCGCATTGACGAGCAGCCACCGGTCACGATCGCCGGTCACGGCTGCGACGAACCGTGCTTTTATAGCGATGAGTTGAGACGAAGCGAAATGAAATTCCTGCATTCGATGATCCGAGTGTCCGATCCGCACGCCACTGTTGCATTTTTTCAACTGCTCGGCCTCAAGGAGCGAAGGCGGATGGACAATGAGGCGGGCCGGTTCACGCTGATCTTCCTCGGCGTGCCGGGCGATCCTGGGGGCGAGGTCGAGCTCACGCATAATTGGGACGAGTCCGGATATGCGGGCGGCCGCAACTTCGGCCATCTCGCCTACCAAGTGGATGACATTTACGAGACCTGCAGCCGGCTGATGGATGCCGGCGTGACGATCAATCGGCCGCCGCGCGACGGCCGCATGGCCTTCGTCCGCACACCCGACAACATCTCAATCGAATTGCTTCAGAATGGCGCCGCGCTGGCGCCCGCGGAGCCCTGGGCTTCGATGGCGAACAGCGGCGAATGGTAAGTTGGCGCGACCGGCGCTTCCTCGACCTGGTCGGGGTCGAACAGCCGATCATCCAGTCGCCCATGGCCAACGTCGGCGGCGTCGATCTGTGCGTTGCTGCGTCTCGTGGCGGCGCGCTTGGGTCGCTGCCTTGCGGAATGCTTCCGGCAGATCAAATCCGCCAGCAGCTCATTGCGGTTCGAAGTCAGACTCATGGACCGGTGAACCTCAACTTCTTCTGTCACCACATGCCTCACCAGGTCGACGATGGTAGCTGGAGGGCTCTTCTCCTGCCCTATTACACCGCTTTGGGCGTCGATGAGCCGGCTGCTGGCGCCCTCAGATTGCCCTTCAACGATCGCAGCTGCGAGGTGGTCGAAGAACTCCGGCCGAAAGTCGTGAGCTTTCACTTCGGACTGCCGGACGAAGACCTGTTCGATCGTGTCAAAGCCACCGGAGCGACGATCCTCGGCTGCGCAACGACGGTCGCCGAAGCAATCTTTTTGGAGGACGCAGGCGTCGATGCGATCATCGCGCAGGGTTATGAGGCCGGGGGCCACACCGGGCGGTTCCTGGAGAGCAGCGATTGGCGCGAAGCACCAGGCCTCTTTGCCCTCATCCCGCAAGTCGTCGACGCCGTTTCTGTGCCGGTCATCGCGGCAGGCGCAATCGCTGACGGACGTACGATCGCGGCCGCTTTGACGCTCGGCGCGAGCGCGGTTCAGGTCGGCACTGCCTATCTCCATTGTCCCGAGACCTTCCTTCCGGATGGGCACAAGGAGATGCTCAAGAAACGCCAGACGATCATGACCAACGTCTATAGTGGCGGCATCGCGCGCGCGGTGCGTGGCCGTCTCATCGACGAGATTGGACCGATCCGCTGGGAGGCACCGCCCTACCCGCTCGCGGGACTTGTCATCTCGCCGTTGTTCGTCGCGGCCATGGAACGTGAAGACTATGGATTCCTGCCGAGCCTCGCCGGCCAGAATGCAGCCCTTGGTGAGCCGATGGGCGCGACGGAACTGACGCGCAAGCTCGCCAGCGACGCGCTGGCGGTGCTCGGGCATCAGAGGTAAAGGCCTGGCGCATGGAGATCGTCGCGGTCCCTGCCTTCAGCGACAATTATATCTGGCTCGTCCATGACGAAGACAGCGGCCAGACCGCGGTCGTTGACCCCGGCGACGCCGCCCCAGCGCTAGAAGAGGCCAAGCGGCGCGGTTGGACCATTTCCCAGATCTGGAACACTCACTGGCATCCCGATCACACCGGCGGGAACATCGTCATCAAGGAAGCGACCGGCGTGCTGGTCTCGGGTCCCGAACGGGAGGACATTCCGGCGCGAGACATTCCCCTCTCCGAAGGCGACGAGATCCGCATTGGCGATCATCGGGGCCGCGTCATCGAGGTCCCCGGCCACACGCTCGGTCACATCGCCTTGATCTTCGACGAGGATAAGGTGGCGTTTGTCGGCGATACTTTGTTCGCCATGGGCTGTGGCCGCCTGTTTGAGGGCAGCCCGGAGCAGATGTATCGCTCTCTTCAACGACTGACCGAACTGCCCGATGACGCCCGCCTCTACTGTGCTCACGAATACACGCTCGCGAACGCGCGGTTCGCTGAACATGCGGAGCCTGACAATGCGGCAGTCGGCCGCCGCCTCGAAGAAGTGAAGGCGCTGCGCGATGAGGGGAAGATCACGGTTCCGACCACTGTCGCGCAGGAGCGTGAAACCAATCCCTTCGTCCGCGCCACAGACGTGGAGGAATTCGCTCGTCGCCGCACCGCCAAAGACAGCTTTCGTTAATGATCGAAAGCGCTCTGGAATAGCGGCGCAGAGATATGGTTGAGGTCGCAATGCATGCCAAGGATATGCAGCACGCGTCGTCGATCTGACGAGCCGCATGCCGGTAGGTAGCTGCACCGTAGGCGAAATTGTGCCATATGGCGTAACCGCTGGAAGCTGACGGGTGCGGAGAAAAAGAGAAGAAAAGCGAGGTTCGATATGCGCAAATTGCCAATGATGATCGTCGGCGTCGCCCTTCTTGCGGGTTGTACCAATGCTCCGCAAACGGCGCAGGACGCTCAGGGAGTGGCCCGCCTCCAGGCGATGCTTGCCGGCAAGACTGCCGAGGCCAAGATCACCTGCATCCCTTCCGTCTACTCCGGCAACGCTCCTAGCGTGGTCACCAACAACAACGTGGCATTCTACGTGAACCCAAGCCTGGTCTACGTCAGCGACGTCGAGGGAAGTGGCTGCTCCGATGCGGCTGACCCCAGCAACATCATAATTACCAAATCGTCCAGCGCGCTGGGACTTTGCTCGGGCGACGAGATGAGGATCATCGACCAGCAGACGAAGGCCCTCAAGGGCGCCTGCGTCCTCAGCAACTTCACCCCATACCGGCGAGCCGGCTAGCGCCGGTATAGTGCGGCGAGCCGCTCGCCGTAGACCTTGTTGATGACGTGACGCCGGATCTTGAGTGACGGCGTCAGCTGCTCGTTCTCGATCGTAAAGCCCTCGTCCGCGAGGATGAAACGCCTCACACGTTCGATTACCGACAGGTCGGCGTTCACGCGATCGACCGCCTTCTGAAGGCGCTGCTGCAGGTCTGGCTTCGAGGCAATCTCCGCTTCTGGAACCAGCAGCGCGACCAAGTGCGGCTCGCGATCGCCGTAGACCATCGCCTGCGCGATCTCCGGCTGGAGCGTCAACATTCCTTCGATCCGCTGCGGCGACACATTGTCGCCCTTGTCGTTGACGATCAGGTCTTTCTTGCGGTCGGTGATGACGATCCGGCCCTTCTCGTCGAAATGCCCCACATCGCCTGTCGCGAGCCAGCCGTCCTTCAGGACGCGCGCGGTCTCCTCCTCGTTGCGCCAATAACCATGCATGACGTTCTCGCCGCGAACCATGATCTCGCCATCCTCGGCGATCCGGACCTCGCAACCGGCTGGCGGCCCAACCGTGTCGAGGCGAATGCCGACGCGCGGCCGATTGCAGCTGATGAGCGGCGCCGCTTCTGTCTGGCCGTAGCCCTGCAGGAAGGTGATCCCCAGAGATTCGAAGAAGATGCCGACCTCAGGATTGAGCGGGGCGCCGCCTGACACCCAAGCCTTGACCCGGCCGCCCACTTTCTCCCTGATCTTGCGCCGAAGCGTCAGTGCGAGGATTCCATCCATCGGGAGATCCCAGGGCTTGAGCTTCCCTTCATATTTGTCCGAACCGATCTTCAGCGCGCGCTGCAACAGGTACTTCGACAGCCCGCCGCTGCTTTCGATCGTCTTGATGATGCGTGAGCGTAGCATCTCGAACAGCCGCGGGACGACGACCATGATCGTCGGGTGCACTTCTTCGATATTGGAGGCGAGGCGCTCGAGGCTCTCGGCGTAATAGATTTGCGCACCCAAGGCGATCGGGAACATCTGCCCGCCGGTATGCTCGTAAGCATGGCTCGCGGGCAGGAATGACAGGAACACTTCGTCGTCCCAGCCGAAGTCGCTTGAGATGATGTCGGTGCAAGCCTCCAGGTTGCAGAGGATCGCGCCGTGATGCTGCTGCACCCCTCGCGGCGCACCGCCCGTGCCGCTCGTATAGATGATGCAGGCGAGGTCTCCGCGAGCGACCTTCTTTTCGCGCTCGCGCAGCCCTTCGACGTCCGCTTCCCCAGCCGTAAGATCCGCCCAGTGATGGACGTTAACCCAGTCCGGCGTCTGCCCGACCCGAATGTCGTCGATACCAATGATGTGGTGGCATTCGCTCGACGTCAGCACGGCGGGCACCAAATTCTTAGCGAGCTTCTGGTTCGACACTATAACGGCGCGCGCACCCGAATTGCCCAGGATGTGCGCGTGATCGCGCGTCGTGTTGGTCGTGTAGGTCGGAACCGTCACACAACCTGCAGCCATGATGGCGAGGTCGGCGATCAGCCATTCCGGACGGTTCTCACTGACCAGAGCCACCCGGTCGCCGGGTTGCAGACCAATGGCCCGCAACGATGCCGAAAGGGCCGCAACCTGCCGCGCCGCTTCATTCCAGCTGATCGACTGCCATGCGCCTTCACGCTTGGCCCAGAGAAATGGCGCATCGCCCTTCTCCTGGGCGCGCGTCAGGAACATGGAGACGAGGTTTTCGAACCGTTCGAGTTGCCGAGCCAAAGTTCCCCCTTATTCCGAAACGACAGCGCCCTCGCTGCGCGGATCGGCCGCACCCACCCAGCGGCCATTTACGAACTCGACCGCATTGCCCTTGAAGGTCGTCGGCGGACGGTAGTCGATACTTGTATGACCCAGCGCCTGCAGCTGCGGAGCGATGCCTTCCAGGAACGTGCCGCGCTCCAGATACACCGTATCGCCGCCCGGTGCGAAGATCGTCGGAAGCGCAACGGCTTGCTGCGCACTGAGATGCCAGTCGATGACGCCGATGATTGCCTTTGCGACCTGGGCGATGATGGTCGCGCCGCCCGCCGCGCCGACTGCCAGACGCACGTGGCCATCGGGGCCGTAGACGATCGTGGGACTCATCGAACTACGGGGACGCTTGCCGCCTTCCACGCGGTTCGCGACCGGCACGCCGTTGTTGGTAGGCGTGAAGCTGAAGTCGGTGAGCTCATTATTGAGATAATAGCCGTTGACCATCAGCCCCGAGCCGAAGCCGCTTTCTATGGTCGACGTCTCGGAGGCGACATCGCCCCATTTATCGACGGCGACAAAGTGCGAGGTTCCATGCTCTGCCGGTGACAGCCCCGGGGCCATTGCAGGTGCGCCCGGCGGTGTTCCCGCGGCAGCAATCGCGATCGTCCCATTCGGTGAGATCAGCGCAGAACGGCTGGCGAGATACTTCGCGTCCATCAACCCAAGGGTCGGCACATGGACGAAATCCGGATCGCCGAGATACTGATCACGGTCGGCATACGCGAGCCGCATGGACTCCGCGATCAAGTGCCAGCTCGTCGGATTGCGCGAGCCGAGACCGGTCAGGTCGAACCGTTCCAACTGCTTCAGGATCGCGAACACCGTCGTGGCGCCGGATGAGGAAGGCCCCATCCCGCAGATTCGGTAACCGCGATACGTGCCGCACACCGCCTCACGCGGCTTGGCGTCGTAGGAAGCGATGTCGCCAGTGGTCATCGGTGCGGGATTGTGCGGCGCCCTGCTGACCGCAGCCGCGATCGCCTGCGCGTTCGGGCCAACGTAGAAGCTATCCGGGCCACGCGCAGCGACCCGCTCGAGGAAGGCAGCGAGTGCCGGATTGCGGATCAGCGTGCCGACCGGCAGCGGATTGCCGTCCGCGGCGTAGAAGATGCCGCGCGCTTGGGCCGTGAAGGCCCCCGTCACGCGCGCACTCGCCAAGGCGTTGTGCAGGCGCGGCGTCATCTTGAACCCGTCACGCGCCAGCTTGATCGCTGGCTCGAACAGTGTCGCCCAGGGCAACTTGCCGTAGCGCTGATGCGCGGCCGCCATCATCCTGATGTTCCCGGGAACGCCAACGCTCTTCCCGCCCGGCTGCGCCTCCGAAAAGGGCATCGGCTGGCCGTCGACCAGGAACCAATTGCCGTCGGCGGCATGAGGCGCCGTTTCGCGCCCATCGAACGTGACTGCTTGTCCGCCCCGATCCGAGTAGACGAGATAGCCGCCCCCGCCGATGCCCGAGCTCTGCGGCTCGACCACGTTGAGCGCGAGCAAAGTCGCAAACGCTGCATCAACCGCACTGCCGCCCTTCCGAAGCATCTGCGCTCCGGCGTCGGCTGCACGCGGATCCGCGGCGCTGACCATTCCGGGGACGGCGGCTTGGGTAGAGGCAGGACTGGCGGCGCAACCGGCAAGCGAGACGAAGCCGGCAATGGAAACAAGCAAACGAAGGCGCATCAGCGTGCGCTACCCGGTCCCTACCGCGTCGGCAATGTTGGCGAAGCCGTGCTGCTTCATCCGCTCTGCAAGGCCCAGCGCGATCCGTCGCGCAATGCCTGGCCCTTCGTATACCATGGCCGAGTAGAGCTGGATCAGGCGCGCACCGGCACGAATTCGTTCCCACGCATCATCCGCAGTCGCGATCCCGCCAACACCGATCAGCGGGATCTCTCCGCCCGAAGCGGCCCGGAAGTCGCGCAGTGCCTTCGAAGCGAGGGGCTTGAGCGGCGCACCAGACAGGCCGCCGGTCTCACCCGCGTAACGCGATTTCAGCGGCGGACGGGATACCGTCGTGTTCGCAACGATGATCGCATCGATGCGCGCGTCGATTGCGGCGCGCACGATCTGCTCCGGCTCAGCTTCGCCAAGATCGGGTGCGACCTTCAGGAAAATCGGCTTGCCACTGCGGACTTCCTGCACGGCGCCGAGCAATGCTCGGAGCGCGCCCTCATCCTGCAATTGCCGAAGCCCCGGCGTATTCGGCGAGCTGATGTTAATCGTGATGTATCGAGCGACCGGCGCCATCGCGCGAACGCCTTTCACGTAATCCGCAATACGATCGGCGCTGTCCTTATTCGCGCCGACATTGACGCCGATGATCCCGTGAAAGTTGCTGCACCGTTGCAGCCGCTCGAACGCCGCCGCCTGCCCTTCGTTGTTGAAGCCCATCCGGTTGATGACGGCTTGATCCTCCGCAAGTCGGAACAGCCGCGGCCTCAGATTGCCCTCCTGTGGACGCGGGGTGACCGTACCAACTTCCACAAATCCGAAGCCGAAGCCGAGCATCTGTGCCGGCACCTCGGCATTCTTGTCGAAGCCAGCGGCCAGACCGACCGGGGAAGGAAACTCCAGGCCTGACAGGGTCGTGCGGAGGGAATCGGGAAAGCGCGGCGGCTGCCGCTTCGGCAGCAGACTCAACGCCTTTATGGTCGCCCGATGCGCTGCTTCCGCGTCGAGCGCGAAGGCAAATGGGCGAAGGAGCGGGTAGAGGCGCACATTCTGCGTCTGTCATCGCGGGCGCAATGAAGCAAATCCGGCACCTCGGCGGTTGAGTTTCGCGGGGCAACGCACTAAATCCTACCGCAGAACTCCGAATTATAGCTGATGCGCCTGACTCACCTCGCCGATTATGCGGTCGTGTTGATGACCGCCGCCGCTCGCCGGCCCAACGCCGCGCGCCTGAGCGCGACTGAGCTCTCGTCCGAAACGGGCGTGCCGTTGCCCACAGCCCAGAAGCTGATGGGGCTGCTCGCTGGCTCGGGCCTGCTGAGCAGCGTCCGCGGTGCAGGCGGCGGCTTCACGCTGGCCAGACCGGCAGGCGAAATCAGCCTGGCCGACATCGTCGAAGCTGTAGAGGGTCCGATCGCGATGACCGTCTGCTCGGGCCACGAGGGCGTGTCCGACTGCGCGTTGGACGCCCACTGCCGGGTCAAGCCGCACATGGGCATCGTCGGCAATGCGGTCCGCGGCGCGCTCGGCGCTGTCAGCCTCGAACAGCTGTGCGCACCTGCGCAGGCAGGTGCCCAGTCCAACAACAAGGAGTCCTGGGCTCCTGCGTTCGCAGAGGCACCGCGGGCATGACCGAAGACATCCGCAACCGCGAGGCGCATGAGGCCGCCGAGAAGCTCGCCGAATATGAATGGGGCTTCGTCTCCGACATCGAGCAGGAGTTCGCGCCCAAGGGGCTTAGCGAAGACACTGTCCGGTTCATCTCGGCCAAGAAGAATGAGCCGGAGTGGATGCTCGATTGGCGGCTCAAGGCGTATCGCGCCTGGCTCGAGATGGAGGAGGTCAGCTGGGCCAAGCTCGACATCCCGGAAATCGATTACCAGGACGCTTATTATTACGCGGCCCCCAAGGCGAAGCCGAAGCTTCAGAGCCTGGACGAGCTCGACCCGGAAATCCGCCGCACCTACGAGAAGCTCGGCATCCCGATCGAGGAGCAGAAGGTCCTCGCGGGAGTCGAAGGTGCCGCCAAGGTTGCCGTGGACGCGGTGTTCGACAGCGTCAGCGTCGCCACCACCTTCCGCGAGGAGCTCAAGAAGGCGGGCGTCATCTTCCTCAGCATCAGCGAGGCGATCCGCGAATATCCTGAGCTGGTGCAGAAGTATCTCGGCTCCGTCGTCCCCCAGCGCGACAATTATTTCGCCTGCCTCAACAGCGCGGTCTTTTCCGACGGCACGTTCGTCTACGTGCCCGAAGGCGTCCGCTGCCCGATGGAGCTGTCGACCTACTTCCGCATCAATGCGGAGAACACCGGCCAGTTCGAGCGCACGCTGATCGTCGCCGACAAGGGCGCCTACGTCTCCTACCTCGAGGGCTGCACCGCGCCGATGCGCGACGAGAACCAGCTGCACGCTGCGGTGGTCGAGATCTTCGCGCACGAAGACGCCGAGGTAAAATATTCGACGGTCCAGAACTGGTACCCCGGCGACAAGGAAGGCCGCGGCGGAATCTTCAATTTCGTGACCAAGCGTGCGCTCTGCTCGGGCGACCGCTCGAAGGTCAGCTGGACGCAAGTCGAGACCGGCAGCGCGATCACATGGAAATATCCGAGCTGCATTTTGAAGGGCGATGGCAGCGTCGGCGAATTCTACTCGGTCGCGCTGACCAACAACCGCCAGCAGGCCGACACCGGCACCAAGATGATCCACATCGGCGCCAACACACGCTCAACCATCGTATCGAAGGGCATCAGCGCGGGCCGGTCGAACAACACTTATCGCGGGCTGGTGCGCGTGCTCCCGCGCGCGGAAAACGTGCGCAACTTCACCCAGTGCGATTCACTGCTGCTTGGCGCCGACTGCGGGGCGCACACCGTGCCGTACATCGAGGTCAAGAACCCGACCGCGACGATCGAGCATGAAGCGACGACTTCGAAGATCAGTGAGGACCAGCTCTTCTACGCAATGTCGCGCGGGCTCGATCAGGAGGCGGCAGTCGCGTTGATCGTCAACGGCTTCGCCCGCGAAGTGCTGAAGCAACTGCCAATGGAGTTTGCTGTCGAAGCACAGAAGCTACTCGGAATTAGTTTGGAAGGTTCAGTCGGATGATGCCGCTGTTATTCCTCGCGGCGGCATCGGCCGATCTCGATGCGCTCGATCGAGCGGTGGCGAGGTGTGATCGAACCGCTGCGAACCCTGTCTTCGCCGGCGAAGCTGCGCGACGCAGCCAGTTCATGCTCGACACCTTCCGCGATCAGGAAGCCATCGTCGCGGATCGTCTGGCGCTCGCCGATCACCGTCGCGAACTCCGCGAGGCTGGACCGATCAAGGCGAGCGAGCAGAAGGTCCTCGACCTCCAAGACGCCGCTATTGAAGACCGCCAGCGCGCGCTCAATGACAAGCGGATGCTCGAAGGAATCCGCCAGGACGCGATGGACAACATGCGTCGCTATTTCCTGACCAACTGCCCCGCCGGGAAGGACATCGGCAAGTAAGATGCTCGACATTTCGAACCTCCACGCGACCGTCGCCGACAAGGCAATTCTCAACGGCGTGACGTTGCACGTGCCTGCGGGCGAGGTGCACGCGATCATGGGTCCGAACGGGTCGGGCAAGTCGACGCTGGCTTACACGCTTGCCGGCCGTCCGGGCTATGAAGTGACCGAAGGCGACGCGAGCTTCGAAGGCCGCGATCTCATCGCGATGGAGCCGCACGAGCGCGCCGCTGCCGGCCTGTTCCTGGGCTTCCAATATCCGGTCGAAATCCCGGGCATCTCATATCTTCAGTTCCTGCGCGAGAGCCTCAATTCGCAACGCCGTTCGCGCGGCGAAGCCGATTTATCCGGCGCCGAATTCATTCGTCTCGCACGCGCACAGGCCGAGCTTCTCGGAATGGACGCGGAGATGCTCAAGCGCCCCGTCAACGTCGGCTTCTCAGGCGGCGAAAAGAAGCGCGCCGAAATGGTCCAAATGGGCATCATGGCGCCCAAGTTCGCATTGCTCGACGAGACCGACAGCGGGCTCGATATCGACGCGCTGAAAGCCGTCGGCGCTGGCATCAATCGCATCATGCGGAGCGCCGACAAGGGCGTGCTTCTGATCACCCACTATCAGCGCCTTCTGGACTATGTCGAACCCGACAAGGTGCATGTGCTTCAGGCCGGGCGAATTGTGCGCAGCGGAGGACCCGAACTCGCGCGTGAATTGGAGCGCGAAGGTTATGCGGAGGCGGTTGCATGACCGCTCCATTTCCAACGCACAGACAAGAGGAGTGGCGTTACGCCGACCTCGACGCGCTGAAGCCCGTTTGGGAGGCGTTCGCCGAGCCGGTAACGCTCACCGTTGGTGCAGGCGAAAGCATCGAAGAAGTTTGGCTTCCCGTCGCGGATGACGTGCAATTGCGGCGCGTCCAACTCGCGCTCGGCAGCGGGGCGAAAGCACGCATTTTCGCGCTCAACAATGCGCCTGTTTACGGACGCATCGAGCTTGAAGTTTCACTGGCTGACGGCGCGGATTTCGAGCTGTTCGGTGCGAATATCGGCACCGGCGTTTCGACCAACGAGTTCGTCACCAACGTACGTCACATCGGGCCGGGCGGACGCTCGCGCCAGGTGATCCGTTCGGTGCTGAACGGCAAGGCCATCGGCTCCTATCTCGGCAAGGTCGAAGTGGCGCGTGGTGCGCAGCAAACCGATGGTGAACAATCGGTCAAAGCGATGCTGCTCGACCGCGGCGCAACCGCGAACTGCAAGCCCGAATTGGAGATCTACGCGGACGACGTGAAATGCGCGCATGGCGCCTCCGTCGGTGAGCTTGACGCGATGCAATTGTTCTACGCCGAAAGCCGCGGAATGGACCCGGCAACCGCCCGCGCATTGCTCCTCGAAGGTTTCATCATGGGCCTGTGGGACGGCGCGCAAGATCCGGACGCGATTTGCGAAGCAGCGCGCGCTGCATTGCGGAGAGTCGTATGAACGCCCCTGCCCGCATCAATTCCGCGCTGAGCGTTCGCGACCAATTTCCCGCGATCGTCGGCTGGCACTATCTCGACAGCGCCGCAACCGCGCAAAAACCGCAAGCGGTGATCGACGCGATCACAGACGCCTACTCGCGCGATTACGCCACCGTGCATCGCGGCGTGTACGAACGCTCCGCAACCATGACCGCGAGCTACGAAGCCGCTCGCGCAGCCGCGTCCAACCTGATTGGCGGACAACCTAACGAACTGATCTTCACGCGGGGCGCAACCGAAGCGATCAACCTCGTCGCGCGCACACTTCCGAAGAACGGCCGCAACCGCGTCCTGGTGTCGCAGCTCGAGCATCACAGCAATATCGTCCCGTGGCAGCTCGCCGGGTTCGAGATCGACGCTGTGCCGCTCACGCCGGACGGTCAGATCGATCTGGATGCGGCGGAAAGGATGCTCACAGAAGAGCATCGCGTCGTCGCATTCGCGCACGTGTCGAACGTGCTCGGCTCGATCCTCAACGCTAAGCGCGCGGCGGGGATCGCGCATTCGAAAGGCGCGCTGCTCCTGCTCGATGGATGCCAGGCGGTACCGCGTCTTGGGGTCGACATTGTCGACGTGGACGCCGATTTCTACGCCTTCTCCGCCCACAAGCTTTATGGACCGACAGGCATTGGCGCCCTGTGGGGCCGCGCCGAGCTGCTCGCGCAAATGCCGCCGTGGCAGGGCGGCGGCGCGATGATCGAGAAGGTCACGTTCGAGGAGACCACTTTCCTCGATCCGCCCGCGCGCTTCGAAGCCGGAACGCCGCATATCGTCGGCGCCGTTGGGCTTCACGCGGCAGTAAACTGGATCGAGAAGATCGGGACGGACGCGATTCACGCTCACGAATGCGCATTGGTCGGACAGACCCGCGACGCGCTACAGAGCATCCCTGGCGTGACCGTTTACGGCCCTGAGGACAGCGCCGGAATTGTCAGCTTCAACGTCGACGGGGTTCACCCGCACGACACGGCCACCATATTGGATGACGCGGGCGTCGCTGTCCGAGCCGGCCACCATTGCGCGCAGCCGTTGATGCGCTGGCTAGGCGTCGAGTCGACCGCTCGCGCGAGCTTCGCGGCGCACAGCGACAGCTCGGACGTCGAAGCACTCGTGCGCGGTATCGACCAGGTGAAGAGAATCTTCGGATGAACGAGGAACGCAGGATTGAGACGGAAGAGGTGGCGGGTGTCCCGACCCCTCCGCGCGCCCGCGTGACTCCCGAATTCGAGCGCAAGCGCGACTATCTCACCGGCTTCCTGTCGGGCGAGAAAGAGGAGGACCCAAAGGGCGGCGCCGGAAGCGATCTGCAATCGTCGGTCGTCGACGTGCTCAAGTCCATCTACGATCCCGAAATCCCGGTCGACATCTACGAGCTCGGCCTGATCTACGATGTCGAGATCAGCGAGGATGGCGACGCGACGATCACCATGACGCTGACGACGCCGCATTGCCCGGTCGCGGAGTCGCTTCCGCAGGAAGTAGAGGTCCGCGTTCTCTCCGTCCCGGGCATTCGCGACGCGGTCGTGAACCTCGTCTGGGATCCGCCGTGGGATCCGTCGAAAATGAGCGACGAAGCCCGCCTAGAATTGGGAATGTTGTGAACAAGCAAACCAAGCTCCGCGCCCGCCCAGCCGCGATCACGCTGACGCCGTCGGCTGAGCAGCGCATTGCGGACTTAATGAGCCGCGCGCCCGAAGGTGCGATCGGCGTTAAGCTTTCGACGCCGCGCCGCGGCTGCTCGGGCCTTGCCTATTCGGTCGATTACGTGACTGACGAACAGCCGTTTGACGAGAAAATCGAGACGCCTGGCGGTACCTTTTATGTCGACGGCGGGTCGGTGCTGTACCTCGTCGGATCAGTCATGGACTGGCGCGAGGATGATTTCGCCGCGGGCTTCGTGTTCGACAATCCGAACGCCAAGGGCGCATGCGGCTGCGGCGAAAGCTTCACTGTCTGATCATCCGCCGCGCAGAGCCGACGGATCACGCTATTTGGGCGACGATGCTCGCCCGGCTTCACTCGGACCTGACCGCCAAGGAGTTCGAGGCGGAACTCGACCGCTTCACCAGGTTGTCCGAACCCTACGTTGGCTTTCTCGCCTTTGAAGGCGAGGAGCCGGTCGGCGTGATCGACGCCCGAATCCGCAATTATGCTGAAGGCGCGCCGGACCTGCGCGCTGCCTACGTCGAGGACATCTGGATAGAGCCGGAACACCGTGGCAAGGGCGTCGCCTCACAGCTGCTCGCCGCAGTCGAAAGATGGGCTCGCGATCAAGGGCTGAATTGGCTCGGATCGGACGCACGTCTCGACAATGAGGCCAGTCACTCCTGGCACCGATCAATGGGCTTCGAGGAAACCGAGCGATTGGTCGTGTTCGGCAAGCCGCTGGACTGACGCGAAGCTTCACCGTCTGATCTGAAAATGATATTCAACGCGGCAGAAAGGAGATCGTGATGCTCCTCTTTGCCGCTGCTTTGATTGCAGGCATGCCTCCCGCGCAAGCTGTCGCCCAAGGCTCCTTCTCGCCCGGGCCGACCACGGAAAAGAATTGCCCGCGCACCAGCGCCTACACGGCCTGGCAGCGCGGCAAACCTGTCAGGCCGCAGAAGCTGAACGAGCTCCCCCCCGGCAACATGTATTCCGCCGTCTATCGGCGCATTGGCGAGTGCGAAGTTCCGATCGTCGTGCGCTACGGGGTGGGCGGTCGCTGAAGTTTTGCAACCAGCCGAAGGGGGGTCCGGCATGTCGCGCATCGCTTCGCTAATTGTCTCAATGGTCTGTTATGCGATCTTCTTCGCGACGTTCCTCTATCTTATCGTCTTTGTGGGTGGGTTTGAGTTCGCCCCAGTCACGGTGGATTCCGGTCCATCCGCGCCGCCGATGGCAGCGGCGACGATCAATCTCTTCCTGATCGCCCTCTTCGGCCTACAGCACAGTGCGATGGCGCGCCCGGGCTTCAAGCGATGGTGGACTAGCATCGTGCCCAAGCCGATCGAACGCAGCATCTATGTTCTGTCCGCCAGCATTGCGCTGATTATCCTATTTCTCTGCTGGCGGCCGATCGACACGATCGTCTGGAACGTCATGAACCCCATTGCGCGGGACCTTATCTGGCTGTTGTTCTGGGCCGGCTGGTTCACCGTCCTGCTCAGCACCTTCCTAATTAACCATTTTGAGCTGTTCGGCCTTCAGCAGGCTTGGTTCCACGTGCGCAACCGGGAAGCCGCAGAGCCGGAACTGCGCCAGCCATTCTTCTACCGTTGGATAGCGCACCCGCTCTATTCCGGCTTCGTCCTCGCCCTTTGGGCGACGCCGACCATGACTGCAGGACATCTGCTGCTCGCGGCCGGCCTCTCGGTCTATATCCTGATCGGGATCCGCTACGAGGAGCGGGACCTCGGCGACCTCTTCGGAGAGGAGTACCGCCGCTATCGCGCGGGCGTCGGGATGCTTGCACCGAGATTCCGCCGCTAGCGCCGCTTGCCCCCGCCCGCCGGCGGCGGTTAGTGCGGCCCAGCCATGGACCCGCGCTACGCCCATATCCGCGACTGGATCTTCGACCTCGACAATTGCCTTTACCCGGCGTCGACCGGTCTCTTCTCGCTGATCGACGAGCGCATGGGCGCCTATATCCAGCGGTTGCTCGGCTGTGACCCTGCCGAAGCTCGCCGCCTTCAAAAGGCGCATTTCCATGAGCACGGAACGACGCTCGCGGGCCTCATGAAAGAGCATGACGTCGATCCGACCGACTTTCTCGAAGACGTTCACGCCATCCCGCTCGACCGGGTCGCTTGCGATGCTCGGCTGAGTGACGCGCTCGGCCGCCTGCCCGGCCGCCGCTTCGTCTTCACCAACGGCGATGCGCCTTATGCCCGCCGGGTACTCGAAGCGATCGGCGTGCATGATCATTTCGAGGATCTTCACGACATCCATGCAAGCAGCTACCGGCCAAAGCCCGATCCTCACGGCTATGCCCTGCTTTGCGAGCGGTTCGGCATCGACCCGAAGCAGGCGCTTCTTGCCGACGACATGGTGCAGAATCTCGTGCCGGCGAAGGCACTTGGAATGACCACGATCTGGGTCGACAACGGCTCGGAGCGCGGCAATCACGGTTATGACGAGCGCTTCGTCGACCAGCGCATCACCAACGTGGGCGAGTGGCTCGAATCCATCCTAGGGGACAATGAATGAGCGATTTGCAGCGGGTCATCGAGCACGCATGGGAAGAGCGCGATTCCATTGGGCCGGACACGAAGGGGGCCGCGCGGCTGGGCGTCGACGCCGCACTGACGGCACTCGATAACGGCACCTCGCGGATCGCCGAGAAGATCGACGGCGAATGGGTTGTCAATCAGTGGCTCAAGAAGGCCGTGCTTCTGTCGTTCCGCCTGTACCCTATGGAGGCCATGTCGGGCGGGGTCGGCGGCTCGCATTGGTGGGACAAGGTGCCGCCCAAGTTCGCCGGCTGGGGCGAAAATGACTTCGCTGCCGCCGCCTTCCGCGCAGTCCCTGGCGCGATTGTTCGCCGCGGCGCCTACATCGCGCCCGGCGCGGTGCTGATGCCGAGCTTCGTGAACATCGGAGCGCGCGTCGGAGAAGGCACGATGGTCGATACATGGGCGACCGTCGGAAGCTGCGCGCAGATCGGCAGCAACGTTCACATCTCGGGCGGCGCCGGGATCGGGGGCGTGCTCGAGCCCCTGCAGGCGGGACCCGTGATCATTGAGGACGATTGCTTCATTGGCGCCCGTTCGGAAGTCGCCGAGGGCGTGATCGTCGAACGTGGGTCCGTTTTGTCGATGGGCGTGTTCCTAGGTGCTTCGACCAAGATCGTCGATCGCGCGACGGGCGAGGTCCACTACGGCCGCGTGCCCCCTTATTCCGTCGTCGTTCCCGGTACGCTTCCAGGCAAGGACAGTGGTCCAAGCCTCGCCTGCGCCGTGATCGTCAAGCAGGTCGACGAGCGCACCCGGTCCAAGACCAGCATCAATGAGCTCCTCCGGGACTGATAAGCTGAGCTTATAACCCGGACTCGCGCATTTGTTGGCGCTGCGGACGGCCGTTCCTTACCTCCGCGAGGCCATGAAACCGGTCGATCCACAAACGTTTGAGCGCAAGCTCGCGGAAGGCTCGGAGGGCGCAGACACCTATGGAGTGCCGGTGATCCGGACCGTCATGAACCGCAGCGACTGGCTCATCCTCGGCACCCTCGCCGTCATCTGGGGCGGTGCCTTTTTCTTTATCGGCGTTGCCGTGAAGCACGTGCCGCCGCTGACCTACGTGTGGATGAGGCTGACGATCGCCGCGATCGCGATGTGGACCTACCTCAAGGTGCGCGGACAGAGCCTCGGTCTGCCGCGGCAGGTGTGGGGCGCAATCTTCCTCCTCGCAATCCTGAACAACGCGCTGCCCTTCACGCTCTTCGGCTGGGGTCAGACGCATATCGCGAGCGGTCTCGCATCGATCCTGAACGGGACCACGCCTATCTGGGGCGTCGTTGTCGCCCACTTCATGACGCACGACGAGCGCATGACCCCGCGCAAGATCGCCGGCGTGCTGCTGGGGTTTGGCGGAATCGTGACGATGATCGGTCCGTCGCTTCTCTCGAGCCTCGGCACCAATGCGCTGGCACAACTCGCCTGCGTCCTGGCCTCGCTCAGCTACGCGCTGGCGGCCGTTTGGGCGCGGCGCTTCCGCAAGATCGGCGTGTCACCGCTCAGCGTCACCACCGGCCAGCTGACCGCGGGCGCCGTCGTGATGCTCCCGCTATCGATGTTCGTAGACCAACCCTGGACGCGCGCGTTCCCCCCGCTCAGCGCCTGGGCCGCGATCACCGCGCTCGCGCTTCTCTGCACCGCTTTCGGTTACGTGCTCTATTTCCGCCTGATCGACCGCGCCGGCGCCACCAATGCCTTGCTCGTAACATTGCTCGTCCCGCCAGTCGCGATCCTTCTGGGAGCGCTCTTCCTCAACGAGACGCTGGCGCCCCAGGACTTCCTCGGCCTGGGCCTGATCGCGCTCGGGCTAGTGGCGATTGATGGGCGACTGGTCAGCCTTTTGCGGGTGCGCCGCCTTCAGACAACAGTTTAGCGGCCTCCGGGCTCGTCCAGTCGAGATCGCCGATATACCGCCAGACCTCTCTGCCCTTGCCGTCATAGAGGATGGAGGTTGGAAGCACTTCCGCGCCCAGCTTACCCGAAAGCGCCATCTTCGAGTCCTGGTAGGCCGCCAGCTCCGGCGCTTTGGATTCCAGGAACGCGACGACTGACGGATGCGGTCCGCTATCCTGGCTGATCGCGACGACCTGAAGCGTGCCGTCCTTTGCATGCGACTTGGCCAGCTGGCTGAGCGTCGGAAGCTCCTTCACACACGGCGCGCACCAGGTTGCCCATAGGTTTACCAGCGTCGGCTTTCCTGAAAGTTCGGTCAGGTTGGTTTCTTCGCCATCGGGGTCATTGAAAGCCACGTCGGGCGCTGGCTGACCTTTATGGCTGCGGTCGACCCCCTTCACCTGTCTCGCATCAGCCGCCGGAGCGGCTTCGTTCGACCGTTGCGGCTCGGGCTTGTGACAGGCTGCTAAAATGAGAATTCCGGCGGCGATGAGGAGCGTGCGCATGGACGGCGGCGCTAGCGCAAGCGGCACCGAACGGCTAGTCGGGGGGCGATGAAGCCGCTGCGCCTCCTCTCGCTCGTCGTGATACTCGGCCTCGCCGGCTGCGGGCGCGTGGCAGAACTCAAGCCCGCCCCCGGACAAGCCATGCCCGTCAAGCCGCTCATGGCCCGGACGACTCCGACCGTGCAGGAATTGCTGACAAGGCCACCCAGCGCAAAGCCGGACCGGATCGACGAACTTATGACGCGCTCGCAGCCGCGCGAGCCAGATCCGTTCGATCTTCCGCCGCCGACCGGAGGCGCTGCCGAGCCCCATCCAATGAGCACCGACCCGCAGCCGGTATCGAACGGGACCGCACCGGCGCCTTCAGGAGAGTAAGCTTACATGGCAAATCGCGTTCGCAAGGCGGTGTTTCCCGTCGCCGGTCTCGGCACCCGCCTGCTTCCGGCCACGAAGAGCATCCCCAAGGAGATGATCACGGTCGTCGACCGCCCGCTGATTCAGTACGCTATCGATGAAGCCCGCGAGGCAGGGATCGAGCAGATGATCTTTGTCACGGGTCGGGGGAAAGCAGCACTCGACGACTATTTCGACATCGGCTTCGAGCTTGAGACGACGATGCGTGAGCGCGGCAAGAGCCTGGACAAGCTTCAGCCGTCACGCTCCGGCTTCGGTGAGATCGTCAGCGTCCGGCAGCAGCAGCCGCTCGGACTCGGTCACGCGGTGTGGTGCGCGCGCGACATCGTCGGCGATGAACCGTTCGCCGTCTTGCTCCCGGACGAGTTAATGTACGGCAAGCCCAATTGCCTGGCGCAAATGGTCGAAGCCTATGGAAAGGTGGGCGGCAACATCGTTGCTGCGCTCGAAGTACCTGCGAGCGAGACGCATCAATATGGCGTGATCGACCCCGGGCCTACCGACGGCCGCCTCACCGAGATTCGCGGGATGGTCGAGAAGCCGCCGCAGGGCACGGCGCCCTCGAACCTGATGCTGCCCGGCCGCTACATCCTGCAGCCGCAGGTGATGCGAGAGCTTGACGCGCAGGAGCCTGGCGCAGGTGGAGAAATTCAGCTGACCGACGCGATCGCCAAGCTGATCGGAAAGCAGCCGCTCAATGCCTATCGCTTCGAGGGCGAGCGCTACGACTGCGGCAGCGCTGCGGGGTTTGTGATCGCCAATCTCGCCATGGCCTTGGAACGCGCTGACGTCGCTCCAAGCGTCCGCGAGTTCATCGCGTCGCGCTGACCTCGACCTGGGCAAGCCGGTCCTTTAGCTCGCCGATCTCGATCGCGCGCTCGACCACGCGCGCGTCGAGCGCGGCATTGTCTTCCTGCAGTCGCTTGAACGTCCGCGCGCGTTCAATCCGGCGATCGATGCGCGCGAACAAGACCTCGAAGTGGAAAGGCTTCAGGATCACGTCGTCTGCCCCGGCCTCATAGGCTTTCACCGCGTCCTCCGGCTTCGACTTGCCGGTGATCAGCATCACGGGAATGTCGCGCCACATCACCTCGTCGCGGATCAGGCGCGTCAACTCGGCACCTGTCATGCGGGGCATGTTCAGTTCGGCAAGCACCAGATCGATGTGCACGCGGTGAAGCTCTGCAACCGCGTCCTGCCCATTCTCAGCGGTCGACACGCGATAACCTGCCTCGACCAGCCTGCGGGCCATGACGCCGAGGTTGGCCTTGTTCGGCTCGACCACGAGAATGCGCGGCCGCTCTTCCAACGATGGGTGAGTTATCCGAACTTCCATTCGGCTGCCCTAGAACAATTTGGTTAATGGCCATTCAACGCAGGACCACGGCCATGAGCAGAAGCAGCAACGCAAGAATGATGAAGACGAACAGGATCAAGACCGAAAGTGGAAGAAAGACCCCGGTTCGGTTGTCGTAGCGATATGCAATCCACGGCAGAGACAAGAAGCCTGCTCCGACGAGGCCAGGCCCGCCAAGTAGCCAAACTAAAACCGCGGCGACTGTAGCAACCGGCGCGACGGACCAAGCCGTATAACGCAGGCTCCGCCGGTCAGGCCTGGAGATCAGGGTTCCAGCTCGACGTCCCAATAGAGATAGTCGCGCCAGCTATCGTGCAGATAGTTGGGCGGGAATGCCCGGCCATGCTCCTGCAGCTGCCAGCTCGTCGGCCGGATCGGCTCGTGCATGATGTGCATGTGCGCTTCCGCAGGCGTCCGCCCGCCCTTGCGCAAATTGCAGGGAGCGCATGCCGTCGCGACATTCTCCCACATTGTGCGTCCGCCCTGGGCACGCGGCACGACGTGATCGAACGTCAGCTCCTTCGCCGAGCCGCAATATACGCAGCGGAATTTGTCGCGGAGGAACAGGTTGAACCGGGTGAAGGCCGGATATTCGTTAGGCTTCACGAACTGCCGGAGCGCAATCACCGACGGCAGCTTCAGCGAGCGGCTCGGCGAGTGCACCTCGCGGTCGTAATGGGCAACAATGTCCACGCGCTCGAGGAACATCGCCTTGATCGCGGTCTGCCAGGGCCAGAGCGACAGCGGGTAGTAGGACAGCGGCGTGTAATCGGCGTTGAGCACCAATGCCGGGCAGCTATCGGGATGGCGGATCAGCTCAGGATGATACATGCGAGCGCCACAAGCCTTTCGTTCGGTCGAACCGAACTGCAGCTCCCCGGCCTCGTCGCACTCAAGGAGGAGAGGGCCCGGCCCGTCTTCCCTTGTTGACCGCCGGATGCCAACCCGGCGTGACATGCGTATGACACCACTTTCAATGACTCCGGGTCAAGAGTCCTTTCGGCAACACCTCAAATGTTCATGACGCGATTCGCGCCGTCGCCGACCGGGCGCCTGCATCTCGGGCACGCTTTCAGCGCCGCGCTGGGACATGCCCGTGCGAGCGAAAGCGGCGGCAAGTTCCTCCTGCGCATCGAAGATCTCGACCAGACACGTGCGCGACGGGAATTCGTGGACGGCATCTACGAGGATCTCCGCTGGCTAGGCCTTGAATGGAGCGAGCCCGTCCTGATCCAGTCGCGACGGACGGATGCCTATGCCGCGGCGCTCGAGCAGCTGAGAGGCGAAGGGCTGGCCTACGCCTGCTTCTGCACGCGAGCCGACATCGCGCAGTCGCTGACCGCGCCACACGGCGACGCCGCAACGTCCTACCCAGGCACATGCCGCGCCTTGTCGGACGACCCCGAGCGCCGAGCAAACACGCCGCACTGCTGGAGACTCGATTCAGGCAAGGCACTTGCAATCGCGGGGCCACCGACTTGGCGCGAGGCCGACGGTCACGGATTTTCAGCGAGAGAGCCAGACATTGGCGACGCAATCCTGGCCAGGAAGGACGCGCCTGCTTCCTACCACCTGTCGTGCGTCGTCGATGACGCGACGAGCGGCGTCACCATGGTCGTGCGCGGCGGCGACCTTCGTCCCTCAACGCCCATTCAGCGGCTGCTTCAAACGCTGCTGGATCTGCCTGAGCCGATCTACCTTCACCATCCGCTCGTCACGCACGAAGACGGCCGCCGCCTTGCAAAACGAGACCTCTCACCGACGCTCGCCGCGATGCGCGACAGCGGGGTGGACGGCCCCATGCTCGTGAGACAGCTCCTAGATGGCGTCCTCCCATCTGGCTTTCGGCTTCAGGACGCCTAAATAGCGCTCATGACACCCCTCCTCATGATCCTACTCGTACTCGCCATGGGGGCGACCGCCTACGTCCTCGTGCGCGGCGTCATCGCCATGGCTTCAGGCAAGGACGTTACCGGCGAGCAGCAGCAGAATTACATGCGCAAGCGCGTCCTCTTCCAGGCAATCGCCATCGTCATCGTGGTCCTGATCCTGGTGGTCGCGGGCCAGGCAGGCCACTGAGCCCGGCCGCTTGGTCAAGCTCAACAAGATCTACACGCGCACCGGCGACGGCGGCAGTGCAGGACTCGTCGATGGCAGCCGGGTCAGCAAGTCGAGCCTCCGGATGGCCGCGATCGGCGAGGTCGACGAGGCCAACGCGGCGATCGGCGTAGCACTCGCCGCGCTTGGCGGAGCCGAACCGGCCAGGGACCTGCTGCGTATCCAGAACGACTTGTTCGATCTAGGCGCGGACGTTGCCACGCCGGGCCACATCGATGGCGCACTTCGCATCATCGCGAGCCAGGTCGAACGGCTGGAGCAAGAGATCGACGCGATGAACGCCGACCTCGCGCCGCTCACCAGCTTCATCCTTCCCAGCGGCTCGGCCGCCGTTTCAGCGTTGCACCTCGCGCGGGCGGTAACGCGCCGCGCCGAGCGGGCAGCTGTCGCACTCAGCGAAAGCGAACCGCTGAACCCGCATCTTCTCGCTTATCTCAACCGCCTGTCAGACCATCTGTTCGTGGCGGCCCGTTTCGTCGCGCGCCGGATAGGTGGCGACGTCCTCTGGCAGCCCGGAGCTACGCGCACCTAGACCAAAGCAGGTACCCGACGCGGGGCACAAAGGCAGGCGCGCGTCGTTATGCTTCCGTTCCACATTCGCAACGGAAGGCTTTGCCAGTGGCGTTGAGCGCGATTGCCCTGAACTGCACGCTCAAGCGCGCCGGATCGGAGCCGTCCTCCACGGACAAGATGATCGACCTGATCGCGGGCGAACTACGCAAGCGCGGCGTGGAAATGCGCGAGACGATCCGTGTCGCCGATCACGACATCAAGCCAGGCGTGACGTCGGACGAAGGGCCGGGGGACGCGTGGCCAGACGTTCGTAGGCGCATCCTCGACTGCGACATCCTGATCTTCGGAACGCCAGTCTGGCTCGGGCAGATGTCCAGCCTCGCCAAGCGCGTGCTCGAGCGCATGGATGCCTTCCTCAGCGAGACCGACGACCAGGGTCGGATGCCCAGCTTCGGCAAGGTCGCGCTGGCCGGCATTGTTGGCAATGAGGACGGCGCACACCACATCACCGCGACATTGTTCCAGGCACTGAACGATGTCGGATGGACCATCCCCGCTGGAGGGTCCGATTATTGGGTGGGCGAAGCGATGCAGAAGACGAACTTCATCGACCTTCCGAAAGTACCGGATCCGGTCCAGCAGGGCGCGGAGATGCTCGCCTCCAATGCTGTTCACCTCGCAACTATGCTAAAGGCGCAGCCCTATCCGGGAGTGCCGCAGTCCAAGTGAACGCTCCGTCGCCGCTCCAGCGCCCTGAGCGCAATGTCGACCAGCTTGCGTCGCGCCTGTTCGCAACGCGCAAGCTGACGCTCGACTTGGCGGCACCGCTGAGCGACGCGGACGCGACGATCCAGCCGTTCCCCGATGCGTCGCCGGCCAAGTGGCACCTCGCGCATACGACATGGTTCTTCGAGACGTTCATCCTGCGCGATCATGTGCCGGGCTATCGGCCGTTCGATGAGCGTTGGGCGTTCCTGTTCAACAGCTATTACGAAGCCGAAGGGCCGCGGCACGCACGTCCCCGCAGGGGCATGCTGAGCCGTCCTTCGCTCGATGAAGTGCGGAGCTATCGCGCTCATGTCGACGAGGCGCTGGAGAGAGTTTTGCCTTCGCTTCCGACCGCGGCGGTGGAGCTCATCGAACTTGGCATCAACCACGAACAGCAGCACCAAGAGCTGTTCCTGACGGACATCCTGGCGACTCTCGCGGAAAACCCGCTCGAACCAGCTTACGCCGAGCTCCCGCCACCCGCGTGCTTCCCCGTCGAGCCGCTGACGTTCCTTCGAGGGCGAGAAGGCATCGTCGAGATCGGTGCAGCTGGCGACGCCTTTGCATTCGACAGCGAGACGCCACGCCACCGCGCGTTCCTATCGGGTCATGAGCTCGCCAACCGCAAGGTTACGAACAAGGATTGGCGCGAGTTCATTGAGGACGGCGGCTACCGCACGGCAACGCTCTGGCTGTCCGAAGGCTGGGACTGGGTCCAGCGGGATTCCATCGCGGCTCCGCTCTACTGGCACGATGATGGGACCGAGTTCACCCTCGGCGGACGCCGCGAGATCGACGCCGCCGCGCCGGTCGCTCACATCAGCTATTTCGAGGCGGACGCCTACGCCCGCTGGGCTGGAGCGCGCCTCCCCACCGAAGCCGAGTGGGAGGATTTCGCTTCCTCGGCCGACTCGAACCTCGGCAACCAGCTCGACGAGGCGGGAGCGGCAATCCCTAGGCCGGGCGGCAGCATGTTCGGCGACGCGTGGGAATGGACGCAAAGTGCCTTCGCTTCCTACCCCGGCTTCTCGCCGGCAGAGGGGGCCGTGGGCGAATACAACGGCAAGTTCATGAGCAGCCAGTTCGTGCTAAGAGGCGCGAGCTGCGCCACGCCGCGCGGTCATAGCCGCGCTACCTACCGCAATTTTTTCCCGCCCGCCGCGCGCTGGCAATTCACAGGAGTTCGCCTTGCTCGCGACGCTTGACGCCCAGATGGACGATCAGACGCGGGCTTTCCGCGACGATGTGCTCGCGGGTCTCTCCGCGCCCACCCCGGCCATTCCGGCGCGTTGGCTCTACGACCTGCGGGGGTCGGAGCTATTCGACGACATCACTCGCCTGCCGACTTATTATCCCACGCGGACGGAAACGACGCTGCTGCACGACATCATGCCGGAGGTCGCTGCGCGCGTTCCCAAAGGCGCCGCAGTGGTGGAGTTTGGCGCCGGATCGGCGACAAAGACGCCGATCCTCCTCGAAGCAATCCAGCCCGCCGCCTACATCCCGGTCGATATTTCCGGCGACTATCTCGAGCAGAGCGCTCGCGATCTCCAGAGGCGCTTCCCTGCAGTCGAGGTCATCCCCGTCGTGGCCGACTTTGCGCGACCCTTCACCTTACCCGCTGGCATCGAGCATCTGCCGAAGCTCGGCTTCTTCCCGGGGTCGACCATCGGCAACTTCGTGCCATGGAGCGCGACCGACCTGCTGCGTCAGTTCCGGGGATTGCTCGGCCCCGGCTCTCAACTGCTCATCGGCATGGATCGCGTGAAGCCGGTGGAGCGCCTGCTCGCCGCTTATGACGATCCGCAGGGCGTGACCGGCGAGTTCAACCTCAACCTGCTGACCCGCATCAATCGGGAGCTCGGCGGCGACATCCGGGAAGACGCTTTCCGCCACGAAGCGCGCTGGAACGACATCCTGTCGCGCATTGAAATGCATCTCGTCGCCACCCGCGACGTCGAGTTCAGCATCGCCGGGCGCAAATTCCATTTCTCGAAGGGCTCCTCGATCCACACCGAGAACAGCCACAAATATGGCCAGCGCGGCGGCAGGGTCCTGCTGCTTGCCGGCGGATGGACCCCGCACGCCGAATGGACCGACGCCGAAGAGGATTTCGCGGAGATCCTTGCAGTCGCCGAACCTGAGAGGTTTGCGCCGTAACTTTCGCCCGGCTAAGCCGCCCCTATGCTTCTCGCCCTTGTCGACATCGCGAATCTGCTGCTGACCGTCCTGACCTGGATCATCATCATCCAGGTAGTTCTCAGCTGGCTGCTCGCCTTCAACGTTCTCAACGTCCACTCGCAGGGCGTGCGCGCCTTCGCCATTGCGCTCGACCGTATCACGGCGCCGCTCTATCGGCCGATCAGGCGCTTGCTGCCGGACTTCGGCGGGATCGATTTCTCCCCGTTCGTCATCCTGATCCTGATCCAGGTCCTGCAACGGCTGCTCGCCGGCGTCGCCACTCAATATTACGTGGGCGGATGACCGCGAGGCTGATCGACGGAAAGGCCTTCGCGGCCGGTCTTCGCGAGCGGGTCGCGGGATTCGCCGCGCAATTCACATCGAACCAGGGTCGCCCGCCGGGCCTCGCGGTGGTCCTTGTCGGCGAACATCCGCCGAGCGCTGCTTATGTACGCTCCAAGGCCAAGGCGACACGTGAGGCCGGCATGGAGAGCTTCGAACACAAGCTCCCCGCCGACGTTTCGCAAGGCCAGCTTATGGCATTGGTCGATGAGCTGAACGCCGACCCCGCCGTCGACGGCATCCTCGTCCAACTGCCGCTTCCACAACACATCGACGAGACTGCGATCATCCTTCGCCTAGATCCCGACAAGGATGTCGACGGCTTCCATCCGATGAACGCGGGCCGGCTGGCCGTCGGATTGGAAGGGCTCGTTCCCTGCACGCCGCTCGGCTGCCTGATGCTGCTTCAGAATGAGCTCGGCAATCTGAGTGGTCTCGATGCCATCGTGGTCGGCCGATCGAACATCGTCGGCAAGCCGATGGCGCAGCTCCTCGTTCAGGCCAGCTGCACGGTCACGGTGGCCCACTCGCGGACGCGCGATCTGCCCGAGGCCCTCAGGAAGGCGGACATCGTCGTCGCTGCCGTTGGCCGGCCCGAGCTGATCCGCGGCGATTGGCTGAAGCCCGGCGCGGCCGTCATCGACGTCGGCCAGGAGCGCGTCGAACAGCCCGACGGCACGCGCAAGCTGCTCGGGGATGTCGCCTTCGACGAGGCGCTTGAAGTAGCCGGCGCAATCACGCCCGTTCCCGGCGGCGTTGGGCCGATGACCATCGCCTGCCTGCTTCGCAACACCGTCGTCGCCGCGCACCGTCGTGCGGGGCTTGCAGACCCGGAGGGCCTATGATCGCCGCGTTCCTTCTTGCTGCCGCTTCCCCAATTCCGACCGCTGTCGACGTCGAATATGAATTCGCGATCGACGCTCAGCAGCACGGCCAGTGGACCGCGTTCCGCAAATGGGCGGACAAGGACGCGGTCATGTTCAATCCGCAAGCCGTTTGGGCGCGGGACTATCTGGCGGGCCGCAAGGATCCTCCTAAGTCCGTGCGCTGGTGGCCCGCCCACAGCTTCCTGTCCTGCGACGGCCGAACCGCGGTGAACACCGGCCCTTGGGTCGCCGGCGATAACAAGAGCCACGGCACCTTCACGACCGTGTGGCAGCGCAACGGCTCGACGTGGCGCTGGGTGTATGACGGGGGCACCACCGATAAAGGCCCAGCATCTCAACCGCCACGCCCGCAGATCCACCGCGCCACCTGTCGCGGGAAGGCGCCGGGTGCACCGATCATTCCACCACCGCCACTGACGCCGAACCAGTCGCTGAAGACGCCCGTCGACAACGGCCGCGGCGAATCCGCCGACAAGACGCTCGGCTGGGACTGGAAAGTCGAGAAGAATGGCGCCCGCAAGTTCCGCGTCTATCAGTGGAACGGCAAAGGCTACGCGCAGGTCCTCTACAACGACATTCCCGCAGAATGATTGAACTCTTCGGATCGGCGTTGGTCACCTTCCTGGTGATCATCGATCCGCCGGGCTGTGCACCGATCTTCGCAAGCCTGACGCGCGGCGCGAGCCGTGCGGACCGCCGGTCGATGGCGATCCGCTCCTGCGTCATCGCCTGGGCGATCCTGATGTTCTTCGCCCTGCTTGGGCGCCCGATGCTTCACGCGCTAGGCATCAGCCTGGCCAGCTTCCGCATCGCGGGCGGAATCCTGCTCTTCTACATCGCTGTCGAGATGGTGTTCGAAAAGCGCACCGAACGCCGCGAGGGCCGGGCTCATTCGATCGAGGGCACGCCGGAAGCGGAGGACATCAGCGTGTTTCCCATGGCCATGCCGATGATCGCGGGGCCGGGCTCCATCGCCAGCGCCATGCTTTGGATTTCACGCGCGGAGACCACGATCCACGTCTTCATCGTGCTGTCGGCAATCACCGTCGTCATGGTGATGACCCTTCTAACGCTGCTCGCTGCGGAACCCCTGATGCGGCTCGTCGGCGAAAAGATCGAGGCGGTTATCACGCGCATTCTCGGCGTGATATTGGCGGCGCTAGCGGCTCAATTCGTGATCGACGGCCTGAAGCAGAGCTTCCCAACGCTGGCCTAGCCAACCACCTTCCACATCCGGAACGGCGACTCCTTCGGCAGCTGAACCGGCGCCAACCAGTTCGGTACCTGGCCCTTCTGCAGCTGCGCGTAAAAGCCCTTCGGCGCCTCGGCCATGAAGATCGTCGTGGTCGATGCGCTTGGGCACGTCAGCAAATAGGTCGAATGATATTTGGTGATCAGGCGATGTGCCTGGTCCGCATCCCCACGGAACGCATTCATCACATCGGCGATCTGCTCTCCGTTGCGGTGATAGGGTCCGGCGATTGAATCGTGATGGGTGACCGTGATCAAGCGAGGCCCAAGATCGATGAACGTGAACACCACGCCCTTCGGCTGAAGCGCAACGGGCCGCAGTCCCCACATCGACGCGCAGCCGGCATTCGCCTTTCCGACCGCCTTTTCACGAGGCGTCGACGCCTTTTCGGGGATCGCCAGGAAGATCAGCGGAATCGCGGCGCCAACCGCGACAACCACAACGCCAACGGTCGCCAGCACCCGCGGGATCGTCGACGTGAGCCGCTGCGCCGCCGGCACCAAGTACCAAGCCAACGTAGCGGCACCGATGGCCGCCATCATTTGCGCCGCCGGTCCAGTGCGTGTCTGCCACAGCAGCAGCACGGCCGCGGCGATGGATGGAACGGCGGCTCCCACCACCCGCCGGAAAAGATCGCGATCGCCGCGCTTCATCCAAGCCAGGAGGATCCATCCGATAGTGCCGGTGATCGGTAGCGCCACGATCAAGGCCGCCGTGCGCCAGGCATGCTTATAGACGGGCAGCGCTTCCTTGACGTGGCTCAACCACAGCTGATTGACCTCGTCCGAAACGCCCTCGAGCCGCTGAAGGCAGTGCGGCCAGGTGAGTACATGGAAGCCTGCAATGATTGCACCGGCGCCGAACGCGAGGCCGAGCCGCTTGCGCCAGTCGGCAGGCGAAACCAGCGAGAGTCCATACATCAACGCCGATGCGACCACCGCATCCGAGAGCCACACCGGTGACAGCGCGTCGCAGACGGGGGCGCGATTGTCGTATGAAGCGAAGATCAGGAAGGCGAGGGCGGTGGATCCGCCGAGCGATACGGCATAGGTCCGCAACCTCAGCCGCTCTTCAACATCATCCACCCAGAACAGCACGACCGCGACACCGGCGAGGGCCAGGTAGATGATCATCTCCAGCCCAATCGCAAGCGACAAAGCGGTCGAAATGCCGAGGACGAGCCCGCCCCGCGCCCCCTTGGGATCTGCCAACGCCGAAATGCTCAGCGCTAACAAAGCAAGCTGCCAGCCATGGTGATCGATGCGCTCCGGCATGAACATGCCGGTCGTCGAGCCCGCGCAAAGCACTGCACCAAATGCGATCGGATAGGCGCGTGGGTCGATAAGCCGCCGTGCGGTCAGCGCGACCGAGAACAGCAGCAGGAAATAGGGCAGCAACGGCGCGATCGCGACCGCCCAGCGCTCCGCGCCCGCGCCGCCAAGGAAAGGCCGCAGCCCCAGGATCAGCCCGGCGATCGGCAAGTCGACCAGCCGCGACCAGTGGATATTCGCGCCCGCCGGCGGGTTCAGGCGATAATTGCGAAGGTCAAACCAGCCCTGGCCGTGAAGCAGGCCGCGGACCTGCATCATCCGCATATTATCGTCGGTGTCGCCGAGCCTGAAGAAGTGGATGTTGCTGAGGTTGCTGAGGATGAACCAGGCGCAGAATATCAGCCAAAGGACAACGGTAATCCGCTTCCAATGGCGGTCGAGCAGTTCGACGAACCGCTCTTCAAATGTCTGCTCCTTGCGCACCAGCATGTTTCCGGCTCTAGCCGCTGAAGTCTAAACGGCAAGCAAACCCGAAATGGCGACGAGATTAAACCTGAGTAATCAAGAGTTCGCGCAGCTGACGCGCTTCGCGATCGTGGGCTTCTCCCTCGCGGGCGTTTATTCGGCCATCTATTGGAGCCTCGCGACTTATGTGATGTCGCCGATGCTGGCGGTCGTCATCGCATTCCTCATCGCAGTTTCGATCGGATTCGTGCTGCACAGCCGCTGGAGCTTCCGCGGCCACGGCAAGCGCGAGGATCGCGCGATGAAGCTGAAGTTCCTTGCCGTGCAAACCTCGGGATTCTTCCTCAACGAAGCCTTCACCTGGTTCCTGACCGGCCCCATGCAGGGCCCAACCTGGTGGCCGCTGATCCCCGCGATCTTCGTCACGCCGCTCGCGACCTACATCCTCAACCGGCAGTTGGTTTTCCGCTGATGGAGCGCGTCGTCTACGAGCAGATGGCGGAGCTGGACGAGCGCCACTGGTGGTATCGAGCCCGTCGCGAAGTGCTCGCTTCGCTCATCCGCCGGTTGGCCTCGCCGCCCCGAAATGGACAGATCCTGGAGATCGGCTGCGGCACGGGCCACAACCTGCCGATGCTCAGCCAGTTCGGCCATGTCGACGCACTCGAGCTCGACGAGGAAGCGCGCCATCATGCCAAAAAGCGCCTGGGCCGGGAGATCATGAGCGCGCCGCTCCCCGAGCTCGCCGGGGTTCCGGATCGCAAATACGACCTGATCGGCGCATTCGATGTCATCGAGCATATCGACGACGACCGGGCAGCCATCGCGTCGATTGCCGGCAAGCTGAAGCCGACCGGCAAGTTCGTTATGACGGTGCCCGCTCACCAGTGGATGTGGTCGGCGCACGATGCGGTAAACCACCACAAACGCCGTTATTCCAAGGGCGCGCTGAAACGCTTGATCGAGGGATCACCACTGCGGCTCGATCGCATCGGCTACTTCAACAGCCTGCTCTTCCCCGTCGCGGTCGCCGAACGCATGTCGTCCAAGGCTCGCGGCAAGGACGACGCGGATCTGGTTTTGCCGGCGGCGCCGCTCAACAAGGCTTTGGAACGCACCTTCGCGGCTGAGCGCCACATGATTGGACGGATTCCATTGCCGCCCGGGCTATCGCTTTATGCCGTCGCCTCCATGAAGCCGGTAAAGCACTGATCCCGGTCCCCGCCACACCATGTCTAGGTCCGCGACCAGCGTCTCATCGTAAGGCGGTACGTCAATCAGCCACACATAGTCGAAATCGTCGCGCGGCAACGCGCTAAGCGACTCATTGATCTGCCTGTGGAGGCGATCCCGGCAATTATTGGGGCGAACGAGCTGGGATGGGTCTGCCGCGAAATAGCCGGCCGAGCGATATTTGAGATCGAGCAGGTTGATGCCTTCGAGCAGCCACTGGTCGTTCGAGAAGCCGTTCTTCCGAACGATGACCATCGCGCCAAGGTGCGCGTTGCGCAGCGGCGGCCAATATTCGGCACAAGTCATGCCGGTGAGCGAGATTACGCGGGCACCTTCGCCCACATGGTTGAGCGCCTCGAGTTTGGCCATTTGATCATCGGCGGCACGCGCGAGGCTGACGGTGTTTGCGACCGTGCGCGTCGCAAAGAACAACAAGCTCAGCGTCACAAGGACGTGCGCCGTCCTCCCGTGCTGAGTACCCCTGAAGCGGATGGCGAGCAGCCCGACGGCGATCAGATAGGGCACCAGCCGCATGTCGGCATAAGCGGAACCGAATACGATTCTGGGCAGCAGCACGAACGACGCCGCAAGGACCATCGCCGAAAAAACGAGGTTTCGGGAAAGCGTCAGTGTCTTTCCGAAAATGCGGTTCGCGATGGCGTAGAGAAAGACGAGGGTGGGCAGCGCAACCGAAGCAATGTCGAACCACTTCCAGCGGTCGCGCAGTGCTGAGTAGATCCACACCCACTTGAACTTCCATTCGAACCAGCCCGAGGTCTGGCCGCCGTGCGTCTCGCTCCGCCAGATGAGCATGATCAGGATCGGTCCCGCCATGACAGAAGCGCGCAGCGCTGCTTCTAGGCCCGCTCGCCACCACGTCCGGCCGCGATCGTGAAGCCGCACCGCTTCTGCAGAGAAACACAAGAGGCCGAGGAGTCCCCAGCCGTAGGTGTGGGTGAAGAAAAGGACGAGGGAGATGGGTACGAACACCCATTCGCGAGCGACCGTTCGATCGAGCCGACCAAGCCTCAACCACAGCCCGAACGCGAGAAACGCGAGGGCCACCGACAAGGTGAAATTCACAAAACCGAACAGGAACGGGAACCCGTAGATGAATGGCAGCGCCAGAAACGCGGTTGGCGGAATCCGTCCGTGAACCTCGCGGGCGACCCACAGAAAGCCAATAGCGGTCAGCGGCGGGATCAGCATGACGATGAACTTCACCGCCGGTTCGAGGCCCATGATCGGTCCGAGCGCCAGCACCAGCAGGTCGACACCCAAATTGCCGATCAGAGCCCAATGATAGTTGAAGTATTTCTGCAGCCAGATCGACTGGTCGAGGTCGAGCTCGACCCGGTAACGGCCCATGTGCCCGAACAGGTCCACCAACGGCGGGATCGGCGGGTAGAGCAATGGCACCATGGTCGCGAAGACGATGAGCGCCAGAAACCAGCGCGACTCCCACCAGGAAGCCGGCTCATTTCCCCCATGTGCCGTCGGTGCCGCTGACACCGCCATTGCTACGCCCCACGAAATTGAACGGCGCTCACTAGCGGGGTGACGCCATTTGTCCATGCGCAACAGAGAGGGCGCTTGCCTAATCGCTCGCGATCGATGACCGACGGCTAACGAAACATTAGCCATGCCCGGCTAGACACGGCGCCGTCGGAACCCCGAAAGGTGTTGGATGAGGGCGCGGGCCATTACGAGTTCTGAGCCAAGGCGAATGGCACAATGGATGGTCTGGGCGTTTGCATTGGCCATCATGCTGGTACTGTTCATGCGCGACCTGCTCACGTTCGACCACGGCGCGATTTTAGGGGGGGATTTCTGGGGTCGCGACTTCATCAATATGTGGACCGGCGGTCAATTGGTCCGCTCAGGCCGCGTCGACGTGCTGCTGAACTTTCATTCCTATGTCGATTATCAGCGAAGCCTCTTCGGCCAGATCGATCCGCATAACTACTCGTACCCGCCGGTCACGTACCCGCTCGCCGCCTTGATCTCCGTGCTGCCGTATTGGGCCGCCCTGCTTGCCTGGCTCGGCGGAACCGGCACTCTGTTCGCTTATGCCTGCCGCCGCTGGTGGCCGACGGCGGCAGGACCGTTCTGGCTCGCGGCGCTAACTCCGGCCGCTCTGCTGACAGTTTGGGACGGCCAATATGGCTTTCTGATCGGCTCTCTCTATTTGCTCGGCTGGCAATTGCTGGATGAGCATCCGCAGCGCGCCGGCGTCGCGTTTGGATTGATGTTGCTCAAGCCGCATCTCGCTGTCCTTATACCGATCGTTTTGTTGGCTCGGCGCGACTGGATGGCAATTGCGAGCGCTGCACTGACAGTCGTTGTACTGGTCGCAGGATCGGTCCTCTGCTTCGGCTGGGAACCGTGGTCCGACTTCCTCTTCCGGACCGGCGCGGCGCAAACTTCGATGATCAATGCGGGCCACACATTCTACAGCTTCCTCGCCACATCGACCGCGACAGCTGTGATGCAATTTGGGGTAGGTTGGACGGTAGGCCTGCTCGTTCACGCCGTCATCGCGACAGCGGCGATAGCGCTCGTTTGCATTGCCGCACTGCGCAGGATCCCGACGAGAGATCTCGCCTTTCTCACCGCGACCGGTACATTCTTGGTCCTTCCTTATGCGTTCAATTACGATCTCACGGTCGTTTGCGTGGGCGCCGTTGTCCTGATGAACAGCGCAGTCGTCAGCGACCTTGAGTATAAGGCGGCTTGCTACGGGTTCATGTGCCCAGTGCTCGGAATGATGGCGGCCGTCGTGGGCCTCCCGCTCATGCCAGTCATGTTGATCGCGCTGGCGGTCGCGCAATTCCATTGCTGGGTGATGCGCGGAACAAGGCTGACAGCCGTTCAACTGCCCGCAAGTTTACGAGGATTAGTTTCTCCTCAACATTCCTGAGGAGGTAGTCGATGAAAGTCCATTTGATCGGCGTGACCGCCGTTGCTGTTTTCGCCGCAGGCGCAGCGTTCGCGCAAACTACTCCCACTTCGCCAGCACCGCCTTCGAAGCACGCGCGCTTCGACAAGACCGAGACTCGCGCGGATGTGCAGGCACATGTGCAGAAGATCTTCGCTCGCTTCGATGCAAACCATGACGGCTTTATCACCAAGGACGAGATCGCCGTTGCTCAATCCCAGTTCGCAGCGAAGGCGCAGGAGAAAGCCAAGCATTTCGATCCGTCGAAGATGTTCGACCGCTTCGACACGAACCATGACGGGCAGATCACGAAAGCGGAAGCCGACGCAGTGCGCGCCGCCCGCGCAGCCGCTCGCGCCAGCAAGACTGACACTTCCCAACGTCCGGTTCGGGGCGACAACATGTTCGCTCGTTTCGACGCCAACAAGGACGGAGTAGTCACGCGGGCCGAATTCGATGCCGTAATGTCCACGCGCATGGCCCGCTTCGCCAACGCGGGCATGCACCGCCGCTTTGGCGGCCACTTGTTCGAAATGGCCGATACCAACAAGGACGGGAAGGTGTCGCTAGCGGAAGCGCAGACCCTTGCGCTGCAGCACTTCGACCAGGCCGATCTCAATCACGACGGCAAGCTGACTCCGGACGAGCGGCGCCAGGCGCGTCAGACCATGCGCGGCATGCATCACCCGGCCTGATTGTAGGCAAGATGGCCCGGACCTTTCCGGGCCTTTCTTCACTCCGCGAATTCAGGCTCTTCAGACCGGCGCCGCCTGACGGCAGGCTTCTTGGGGGTATCGGCTTCGGCTGCGATCTTGCGATAACGTTGCTCGGTCTCGAGCATGTAATCGCGCGTGATCGGCACGGCGTTTCGATCGCGCACGTACTGGACCTGGTAATTGCAGGCCGCGCCGTCCTCAAACATCACGATCCCGCCGGCGAGGTAGAATTCCCACATTCGGAAGAAGCGTTCGTCGTACATCGCCTCGATCGCCGGCCGCGCCTTGATGGCGCGCTCCAGCCAGTGGCGAAGCGTGTAGGCGTAGTGCCGCCGTAGATTCTCGATGTCGCTTGCGATCAGCCGCGACTTCTCGCTCGCTTCCGTCATCTGGCTGATCGAGGGAAGGTGGTAGCCAGGGAAGATCCACTTGTCGGTGAATGGATCGGGCGAGTCTGACGGCCCACCGAGCTTGCCGATTGTGTGCAGAAGCATCACGCCATCGAGCTTCAGCAGGTCGCGGCACTTAGCGAAGAACTCATCATAGTGTTTCGCGCCGACATGCTCGAACATCCCGACTGACACGATGCGGTCGAACTGCTCGTCGAGGTTTCGATAGTCGATCAGCTCGAACTTAACATGATCGGAGACACCGGCGTCCTTGGCCCGCTGGCGCGCGATCTTCAGCTGGCGTTCGGATAGAGTAACGCCGAGAACGTCAACGCCGGCTACCTTATGGAGGTAGAGCGCCATTCCACCCCAGCCGCACCCGATATCGAGCACGCGCTGACCCGGCTTCAGCGCCAACTTCGCCGCGATATGCGCCTTCTTGTCTGACTGCGCCTGCTCCAGGCCGTTCTTCGGATCCGTGAAGTAAGCGCAGCTGTACTGCTTGTCGTCGTCGAGGAAGAGTTCGTAGAGCTCGTCCTTGAGGTCGTAATGGTGAGCGACATTCTTCCGCGCCCACTTCAGATTGTTCCGCTTGAACAGCTTGAGCAGGCTCTTGCGGCCCTTCGCCTTGGACAGCGTCTTGCGACCACTGCCGCCATCCTCCCAGCGATTGGCCCCGACGATCAGCTCGAGCAGGTCGAGGATCGTGCCGTCCTCGATGACCAGCCGCCCATCCATGTAGGTCTCACCGATCCCGAGGCGCGGATTCTTGAGGATGTCGAACGCCACCTTGCGGTCGGTGAAGCGCACCGTGAGGTGCTTACCCCCGCCCTTGCCATAGGTCTGCGGCGGCTTGCCGGGCAGCAGCAAGGTGATGCTGCCCTTGCGCAGCAGCTTGTCGACGAGCTTCCCGATCAGCGCCATGCTCTTTGAAACTCCGTTGCGTTCAAGCACCGATGGCACGTGTCGAGCGCGCCCGCAAATTAATGGTCCTTGCGGTAGTGTTCGCCGGCGAACGCCCAGCGCAGCGTCTGCGCGACGCCATAGGTCGCGCCTCGCACGACCGGCGGCAGCATCGGCCGGGACAGTCCATGCATATCGCGGGCAAAGGTTGGCATCAGGTCGACTGCTGCATTCATGATCAACGGCTGTACGGCTGCCTCTGCGAGAGAAGATGCGGAAGGTTTGAGGACGAGGTCGCGGAATTCCCGCGTGCGATCGTCCGCCCGCAACTCGGTACGGAAGTCGGCGATCAGTCGCTCTGCCTCGGCGCGAGTCCGGGGTACGGGATCAGCATTGAGCAGCCGCGCGACCTCTCCGCTCTCGGCGAAGTAGGTGTCTTGGTCCCGGCCGCTCATCCGCGGCTCGGCGTAGCGCCGCCAGCTGTCGAGAAAGTTCACCGCCCCCGCGACGTGTACCCAAGCGAGCAGCCACGGATCGGTCGCCCGATATTCGGTACCGTCCGGCAGAGTGCCGCTGACTTGCTCGTGGATGGCTTTGACCTTCGCGATCGCGGCCAATGCTGAATCCCGCTGCGCGTAAGTCGTCGTGGCAATGAAGCGTGCCGTACGCCGCAACCGCCCGAGCTGGTCGTGCTCCACGTCGCTATGATCCCACACCCCGCCGAGCGCCTTGGGGTGAAGCATCTGCGTCAGAAGCGCTGCGATGCCGCCGACCATCATCGAGGTCACATCGCCGTGCACGCGCCGGATCACCGAGCCCATCGGGAACAAGGCGTCGGGCGATGCCGGGACCGGCTTCTCGCCCCTCGATTGATCGTTGAACGTCGCCCGGACCTGTCTCACCAATGCTCGGCGGACCGGCGACAACATGACTAAGCCGCCTCGCGGCTCCGGCGCTTTCGCTCCGCAGCGGTCTTGAGCTGGCCGCACGCAGCATCAATGTCGCGTCCGCGCGGCGTCCGCACAGGTGCGGAGATACCGGCTTCGAAGACGATGTTGCTGAACGCCTTGATACGCTCATCGCTCGAACATTCGTATGGCGCCCCGCCCCACGGATTGAACGGGATCAGGTTCACCTTCGCGGGCAGCCGGTAGTGACGGATCAGCCGCACCAGCTCACGCGCATGCTCGTCGCTGTCGTTCTTGTCCTTCAGCATCACATATTCGAACGTGATACGCCGCGCATTGTTCGCGCCCGGATAAGCCGCGCAGGCCTCAAGCAGCTGCTCGATTCCGTACTTGCGATTGAGCGGCACGATCTCGTCGCGGATTTCCTTCGTCACCGCGTGCAGCGACACGGCGAGATTGACGCCGATCTCCGCGCCTGCGCGCTCCATCATCGGCACCACGCCGCTGGTCGACAGTGTGATCCGGCGGCGCGACAGGCCAAGCCCGTCGCCGTCCATCACGATCTTCAGCGCGTCGCGGACATTCTCGAAATTGTAGAGCGGCTCGCCCATGCCCATCATCACGATGTTCGTGAGCATCCGGCCCTCGGGCTGGCTCGGCCATTCGCCGAGCGCGTCTCGGGCAAGCATCACCTGACCGACGATTTCCGCTGGTTCCAGGTTACGCACCAGCGCCATCGTGCCCGTGTGGCAGAAGCGGCAGTTGAGCGTGCACCCGACCTGGCTCGAAACGCAGAGCGTTCCACGATCCGCGTCGGGGATGAACACCATCTCGAAGTCGTGGCCGTCGTGGGTCTTGAGCAGCCACTTGCGCGTGCCGTCCGATGAGACCTGCGCTTCGACCACCTCGGGCCGGGATACGATGAAGCGCTCCGCGAACCAGCCGCGCTGCGCTTTCGCGATATCGCTCATGTTCGCGAAGTCCGTGACTCCGCGATTGTAGATCCAGTGCCAGACCTGCTTCGAGCGAAGCTTGGCCTGCTTGGGCTCCAGTCCCGCAGCCTCGAATTCGGCGCGGATCGAGTCCTTCGAACGGCCGACCAGCTCGACCTTGCCGTCGGCTCGCGGCTGCACGGTCCTGGGCACGGGCACAGGGTCAACAGCGCCGGGAATCGGCATCAGATTGGTGTCGGCACTCATGGCGAGCCGCCTATCTAGGTGCGATTACTGGATTTTGCCAGCACCGCGAAGCGCGCATCGCGCCGCCGCCGCATCGATCGCCGTCGGAGCGCCTTCCAGCACATAGGGGTCGAAGAAGCGAACGCCCGCGCCGTCGCGCGCTTCGATGCTCATGTGACCGCCGTCGCGGGCGGCAGCGATGATCGCTTGCTCCTGGCTCGCGCCGCGGCTCCACGCCTGGTCTCCGCGCGCGACGAGCAGGAACGGCTGATCGCCGATGTGCAAGACGACACTGGATCCGGGGCGCGACACCCGGCTGAGTTGGGCATGAAACTCGCCCCAGCGCCGATGATCTGGGGTGAAGGAAAATCCCGCAACCGCCTGAACCTTCCCCTTCGGCGCGATCTTGGCCGAGCGGGTAAGCGCCTCGCAAACCGCGCCGCGATCGATCGCGGCCCAGCCGCCACCGGCATATAGGACCGAGCCCCGCGCTAGTGCCGCCGAGCCAAGCAATCCGAGAGTAAGGAGGATGAGATTGCGCCTCACGCAGCAGGGCTAGCGCGGATCAAAGTGCGAAGCCACTGCGGCTCAAAATCATCAGTAACGGATGAATAACCAACCGAACTTGTTGTTCATTTTGCATTGTGCCAAGCAGCCGCCGCTCGGTTTGTATTTGATTCGTAAGGGGAGCGTATCATGGACCTGCCGAGCAACTTTCAGCTGTCGCGCTCGACGCTCTAGCTTCCCACCACAAAAATGCATTTTGCTGAGCTTCTCAGCCGCGCCGCGGCTGAGTTGGCGCTGTTTGCAGGCGTGGGTTTCCTGCTGTTCGGCGTCAACGACCTTGTCGTCGACATCATCTATTTCACGCGGCGCTGGTGGCGACGGGCGACCATCTACCGTCGTCATCGTCCGGCCTATGCGAGCTACTGGGTTTTCAACAAGCAGCCAGGATTCATCGCAATCCTGGTGCCCGCCTGGGACGAATCCGCCGTCATCGCATCGATGCTGAAGGCGACGCTTAAGCGTATCGACTATGAAAACTATCGGATCTTCGTCGGCCATTATCGCAACGATCCGGCGACGGCGGCCGCAATCGCAAGTGTCGGCGATGACCGTGTCAAACCTGTTCAAGTCGACCGCGACGGTCCGACCACCAAGGCCGATTGCCTGAATCACCTCTACGACGCGCTAGTCGCACATGAGACGGAAACCGGAATTTCAGCCAAGGCGATCGTCCTGCACGATGCCGAGGATGTCGTGCACCGGTTCGAGCTCAGGATCTTCGACGGACTGATCGACCGCGCCGCCGTTGTCCAATTGCCGGTCATCCCGCTGATCGACCCGCAATCGCGCTGGATCAGCGGCCATTATTGCGACGAGTTTGCGGAGGCGCACATCAAGGAATTGGTTGTTCGCGAAGCAGTCGGCGCGGCTATCCCGCTTGCTGGCGTCGGATGCGCGATTTCTCGCAAGGCGCTCGCCCAGCTCGCCGCGACGCAGGAAGGCAAGCCTTTTGCGGGCGCGAGCATGACTGAGGACTATGAGCTTGGCCTGAGATTGGGTGCTCTTGGCCACAAGACGATGTTCGTGCGCATTCCCGCACAGCCCGGCGAGGCGGGCGTCGTCGCCAGTCGAGGACACTTCCCAGCAACGCTCGGTGCCGCGGTTCGGCAGAAGGCCCGGTGGTTAGGCGGCATTGCCCTTTCCGGATGGGATCGCCTCGGCTGGAGCGGCGGGCTTGGCGAACGGTGGATGCGCATGCGCGACCGGCGCGGACCCCTTGCCGCGATATTGCTCGTCGCCGGCTACATCGCGGCCTTGCTGTGGTCTCAGCTTTGGCTCGCGGAGTTGCTAGGCGCGCCGGTCCAGGCGCGCATGTATCCGGCCCTGACCATCCTGCTCGCGATCAATTTCTGGCTTCTCGCGTGGCGAGTGCTCATGCGCATGGGCTTCACCACCTCGGCTTACGGCTGGCGCGAGGGGCTGCGCTCGATCCCGCGGCTGGTGGTCGGCAATGTGGTCGCGATGCTGGCCGCCGCCCGCGCCTTGTCGCTGCACTTCAGCGGCGGTGCGAAACGCTGGGACAAGACCCGGCACATCTTCCCGGCGGAACTGCCACAGTGAGGCCGTCGCTCCGCTTTCTTGGCTTGGTGGTGGCAAGCTGGGCCGGTGTCCGTGCCTATTCTGTGGGCTTGCTGCCGGGCGGGTCCCTCCGCTTGGTCGAACGCAGCGAGGCGAAGACTGCGCCGCCGATTGTCGCAACCGAGTTCCCGCCGATCCAGCCCATTCAAACGGCGGAGACAGCTCCGCCAATGCCCGCTTATCAGCCGGCTTATGGTTATGGCTATGGCCCTCCGCAGGTCTTGCCGCTTCAGGTCAGGCCGGTGATGGTGCCCGTTTATTATGGAGCGCAATCCGTTCCGGTCGCTTCCCCGCCGCTTCCGCCCGGAAGGCTGGCGAATGCGCTTCCGATGCCTGATCAGCCCATCTACGCCGATCTCCCGCCGTTGAACGACTATCCAATGTCGCGGCTCGCTTCGATGTCGTTCCCGCTGCGGCAATCGAGCTCGGTCCCGGCAACGCAAAGTACACGAGCACTCGATCCGCGCCGCCTCGATCGACTGCAGCTCAGCACCTGGGCACTGATGCGCGGCCGCGAAGGTCAGGTGGTCGGCCCGACATCGCTCGCCAGCGGCGGGCAACTCGGCGGCAGCCAGGCCGGCGCCCGGCTCATCTACAACTTCACCCGCCAGATCGCCGGGTCGTTCCGGATGTCGAGTGAGATCGGCCGGAAGGGTGCTGAGTTTGCAGGTGGCGTCCGCGTCCAGCCGCTCGTCAGCGTTCCGGTATGGATCACGGCGGAGCGTCGCCAACGCCTTGGACAGTACAGCAACGGTCGCAACGCCTTCGCGATCTTCGCTGAGAGCGGCCTTTATCAGCGCCCACTGCCCGCCCGGTTCAGCCTCGATGCCTACCTCCAAACAGGCGTAGTCGGAATGAAGAGCCGCGACTGGTTCGTTGACGGCGCAGCCGCGGTCACCCGTCCCGTCTACAAGAACTATTCCGTTGGCTTCGGCGTTTGGGGTGGCGCACAACCAGGCTTGTATCGCCTGGATGCAGGTCCGCGGGTGACGATGAAGGTGCGCAATAACGTGCGTATTCACCTCGACTATCGCCAGAGGCTGGCGGGCAACGCGCAGCCGGGGTCGGGACCCGCGGTCACGCTGGCCGGGGATTTCTAGCCGGATCGGCTTGGCCCAAGCGGTTGTTTGCGGTTAGTCCTTCGCGCGCCGATGGACATCTACCTTCCGATCGCAGGCCAATCGGTCAACGCAGTGCTGATCATCGTCCTCGGGTTCGGCGTGGGCGTGCTGTCCGGCATGTTCGGCGTGGGCGGCGGGTTCCTGACGACCCCCCTGCTCATTTTCTACGGGATTCCACCGACGGTCGCGGTCGCCTCGGCAACGACCCAGATCACGGGCGCCAGCGTGTCCGGCGCCATGGTCCACATGCGGCGCGGGGGCGTCGACATGAAGATGGCGGGGGTCATGATCGTGGGAGGCCTGCTCGGCTCATTTGTCGGCGCGGCGATGTTCCGGCTTCTGCAGTCGACCGGCCAGATCGATGTCGTCATCGGCCTTCTCTACGTGCTGATCCTCGCTTGGATCGGCGGCCTGATGTTGAAGGACGCGCTGGTCACGCTCGGCTATCTCAAGCTGCCCGCAAAAGGACCGCAGCCGCGGCACAACCGCTGGGTTGCCTCGCTTCCGCTAAGATGGCGCTTCTATAGCTCCGGCCTGTACATCTCGCCCGTAGCGCCGCTCGCACTCGGTTTCATCGCAGGTGTCCTGACCGTCTTCCTCGGCATCGGCGGCGGCTTCATCCTGGTGCCCGCCATGATCTACTTGCTCGGCATGCCCGCGCGTGTCGTGATCGGGACCAGCCTGATCATGATCCTTTCGGTCAGCGCCGCCACGACCATGGTGCACGCACTCACAACCCGCGCGGTGGACATCGTGCTCGCAGGACTGCTGCTCGTCGGCGGCGTGATCGGCGCGCAATATGGCGCGATCCTGACAACCCGCATCAAGCCGGACTACCTGCGTCTAGCACTTGCCATCATCATCCTTCTCGTCGCGCTGCGCATGCTCCTCGGCCTCGCCTGGCGCCCGGACGAGATCTTCTCGATCGAGTATCTGTGAGAGCGCGCCTCGCCACCCTCCTGATCGCGGCGCTCGCACCACTGCTGATCGCAGCGGACAAGCCTGTGCTCGTACCCGACATTTCGGCGCGGCAGGTGCAGATCAAATACAGCTTCACGGGTGCCCAGTTGCTGCTGTTCGGCGCGGTGGTTTATCCCGGCGGCCGCGCTCCCGACCACCCGGTGGATATCGCCGTCGTCTTACGCGGCCCTGTCCAACCGATCCTAGTTCGCGAAAAACAGAAGATCGCAGGCATATGGATGAACGCGGATTCTAACCGCTTCCGCTCCGCGCCTTCATTCTACGCCGTCGCATCTTCTCGGCCGATTCTCGACCTAATCGATGACCGGACCGCCGCTATCTATGAGCTCGGTCTGCACAATTTGCAGCTTTCTCCGGGCGGCGGTGCCCTTCCAGAGAAAGAGCGAAGGTTCGAAGCCGGCCTGCTGGACCTTAGGCATCGGCAGGGCCTCTATGCGGAGAATCCGCGCGGCGTCGAAATCACCGATGGCGTTCTGTACCGCGCCGTGATCACCATCCCGAGCCAGGTTCCCGTCGGCACATACACGGCCGAGACCTTCCTCATCGACCACGGCAAGGTCATCGCTGCGGCTACCCGCGACATCCAAATCGATAAGTCGGGGTTTGAGCGCTATGTCGCACTCGCCGCACGCCGACACGAAGGACTTTACGGCCTTACCGCTGTAGCGCTTTCGCTCGGCCTCGGTTGGGCCGCCGCCGCCGCCTTCCGCCGGCGGTTCTAACAGAAGCGACTAAGCCAATTTTAACCGCTCTCGCGTACGTCCGAGGCAAATCAATTGCTTTGGAGTGCGTTAGCCCATGGACGATCGGCCAAATCTGAGCGAATTCCTGAACGAAGTCAGCAGCTTCAGCGAGGAAACCTCCGCTTCGAAGGCTCCGTCGGCAGCCAATGCAGCGGCGTCGATCGGCCAGGTTTCTGAAATTGCGGGCTCAGGCTCGCAGATCTGGATGGACGGCGCGGCGCTTGCGACTCTGCAGACACATTCCGATCCTTCGGTCGCGATGTCCGGCCAGGTCGGCAGCCAGGTGAAGATGGTCGTCGGTAACAATTGGCTGATTGCGAACGTGCGCACGATGCGCGCGGGTGAGCAGGGCCAGATCCTCGCTCACGTCGACTTCCTCGGCGAAGGCACCAAGGAAGCCAGCGGCAAAGTCGGCAATTTCCGCCGCGGCGTGACCCGCTACCCGATCCCGGGCAGCCCGGTGTTCGCCGTCACCACGGAAGACCTGCGGAGCGTCTTCGCTGCGAGCGACGAGCCCCACATCGAAATTGGCACGGTGTATCCGACGGACGACATCCGCGGCGCTCTCTACGTCGACCCGATGCTGTCGAAGCACTTCGCGGTCCTGGGATCGACCGGTACCGGTAAGTCGACCTCCGTTGCGCTGATCCTGCACCGCATCTCGCAGCTTTCGCCTGAGGGTCACATCGTGATGATCGACCCGCACGGCGAATATTCGGCGGCCTTCAAGAGTTGCGGTGAGATCTTCAACGTCGACAATCTGCAGCTGCCCTACTGGCTGCTGAACTTCGAAGAGCATTGCGAAGTCCTGCTGACGACGCAGGGCCAGGACCGCCAGCGCGACGCCGACATCCTCGCGAAATGTCTGCTCGCGGCGCGTACCAAGGGCAAGGACGTCAGCCAGTACGGCAAGGTCACTGTCGACAGCCCGATCCCGTATCTGCTCGCCGATCTCAACGGCATCATCGTCAACGAGATGGGCAAGCTCGATCGCGCCGGCGACACGCTCCCATTCCAGCGCCTGAAAACGAAGCTCGACGAGCTTCGCGCAGACCCCCGCTACACCTTCATGTTCTCTGGCATGCTGGTGTCGGACTCAATGCCGCAGCTGTTGGCCAAGATGTTCCGCCTGCCGAGCCAGGGACGACCGATCTCAATCGTCGACGTGTCCGGCGTTCCGTCCGAAGTCACGTCGGTGGTCGTGTCGGTCCTTGCACGCATGGTGTTCGACTATGCGATCTGGTCGCGCACCGAGGCTCAGCGCCCGCTGCTCCTCGTCTGCGAAGAGGCTCACCGCTACGTCCCGAAGGACGAGAACGCGAACGGCCAGGCAGTCCGCAAGATCCTCGAACGTATCGCCAAGGAAGGCCGTAAGTACGGCGTCTCGCTCGGCCTCATCACGCAGCGTCCGTCCGACTTGGCCGAAGGCGTTCTCTCGCAATGCGGCACGATCGTCGCGATGAGGCTGAACAACGAACGCGACCAGGCCTGCGTGCGGGCCGCAATGCCCGAAGGCGCACGCGGTTTCCTCGACGCCATCCCGGCGCTCCGCAACCGCGAATGTATCGTCTGCGGCGAAGGCGTCGCCATCCCTATCCGCGTCCGCTTCGACGACCTTGAGCCGGAGAAGCGCCCGGCCTCGTCCGATCCGAGCTTCGCCCGCTTGTGGCGCGAGACCGGCGACGAAGCCGGAATCATCCAGCGCACCATCAAGCGCTGGCGCGGTCACGGCCGCTAAGGAAAGCACACTTGGGCCCATCGGGTTTTCCCTGATGGGCCTTTGAACAGCTTTGCCTATCCCTGAGGGCTACCGTCCAAGGGATTCTGCTCATGTGCCGAACTGCCGTTCTAGCCCGCGCCAGGTTCGCGGCTTTGCCTATGCTGCTCGGGTGCGCATCGGCTGCTCAGGCCCAAGAGGCCGCGGTCCAACCGACTGACGCCGCGATGGCGCAGCCGCAGGACCCGGCTGCCCCGCAAGATCCTGCCCCTGCTCAGGATCAGGCAACGAGTGACGCCCAGACTACGACCGAACCTAAGGCGATAGTCAACGACGGCAAATGGCACTTCGCAGGGATCGGCTACGTTTGGTTCGCGGGCGCCAAAGGCAACGTCGACGTCCTCCCCAGTCCCATCAAGCCTGTTGGCATTGATATGAGCTTCGGCGACATCCTGAAGCTTCTGAAGTTCGCGTTCATGGGCGCGGCGGAGGTTCGCAAAGACCGGCTCGTCTTTCTGGGCGATCTCATGTGGGTGCATATAGGCGATAGCAAGGACCTGAAGATCCGCGACGTCGACCTACTCAGTGGGAAGGTCAGCAACAAGACGCTGCTCATGACTGGCCTGGCGGGTTATCGCGTGGTCCAGATCCCCAACGTGAAGCTCGATCTTTTGGCTGGCGGCCGCATCAACGGCTCGACCGTCGAAGCGACGCTGTCAGGCCCCAATCGGACCGTATCCGGCAAGATCAAGAAGACCTGGCTTACCCCGGTGATCGCAGCCCGGCTGATGGCGGGGCTTGGCGGCAAGTGGAGCGCGACGATCTACCAAGACCTTGGCGGCGTATCGAGCTCGAACCTGACTTGGCAGAGTATCGCCACCCTCAATTATCAGGTCAGCCGCAAGATGACCCTTGGAGCCGGCTACCGCTATTACAAGGTGAAGTACGAGACTGGTCCCAATTACGTATACGACCAAGTCTACCGCGGCCCGGTACTGGTCTTCCGCACCGACTTCTAAAGGCACATTCCTGACATGAAGATTCGCAGCATCATGCTGGTCGGCGCCTTGTGCGCTTGCAGCTTGCCAACCCCTGTCTTGGCTCAAGAAGTTGCGCGGGACGGCCGGCCGATCCTCGCCGTCGCCTCGACGCTGAAGAATGGCGAGTTCGTCTGGGCGCCGGAGCTCGCTCCCGAGGGCCCTGCACTGGCGATCGTAAACCTGGAAACGCAGCGGCTGATCCTCTTCCGGAACGGCGTTCCGATCGCTGCATCCACCGTCTCGAGCGGCAAGTCCGGTCACGAGACCCCGACTGGCGTCTTCGCGATCCTGCAAAAGGAGAAGGAGCATTATTCGCGCACCTACGACAATGCGCCGATGCCAAACATGCAGCGGCTCACCTGGAAAGGCATTGCGCTCCACGCCGGCAATCTGCCCGGCTTCCCTGCATCGCACGGGTGCGTGCGCCTGCCGCCCAAATTCTCGGCGCTACTCTTCGGCGCGACGAATCTGGGAATGACGGTGGTCATTACGAGCATTCCGGCCGCACCTTTGGCTTCGGCCACGCCCGACCTCGCAGTCGATCGTCCCGCGCCATCCGCTCCGACGCTGACCAATGCCGCGTACCAATGGAATCCGGAGCGCGCGAAGGACGGCATCGTGTCGGTGGTCGTCAGCGCTGCAGACCAGCGCGCGATCGTCTTGCGCAACGGCGTGGAGATTGGATCAGCGCCAGTCCGTATCAGCGGTCCGGTCGACGCGCCCTTCGCTTATGTGCTGCGCGAGTGGGACAATACGGGCCAGCACTGGCTCAAGCTCCAATATGCGGGTGCCGGAGCCAGCATGGACGTCTCGCCCGGTGAAGGGAAACGATTCGATACGCCCGTCATGTTCCGTCACGCAGTGTCATCCGTGCTTCGGCCTGGCAGCGTCATCATCGTCACGCCGCAGTCGTTCAAGGCCGGGAGCACGGGCACGTCTCAGACGGTCATCGAAGCGGACGACACGACGCGCTAGCGGCAATGGCGCCGATCAGCCGCTGCTGAACCTCGCCCAGCATCGAAGCTAGTACCGTCCGACGCAAACAACAGTCGGACTGCCGTAGGCGACCGCGAAATCCAAGGCTGCATTCCTACCTCCCTTATCGGAGGGCGGGAGACGACCATGGATTTGAACTACCTATTTCATCGCCAGCAGATCGAACGGACCCGCGCCGACGAAGCTGACGGCGAAGAAGCTCGTATCGCCCACGAGAAGTTGGCGCGATGCTACGAAGCGCAGATCAGCAACGCGACGGAGGGGCGCATTAGCTTCCAAAAGCAAGGTGAGGACGACGCGGCAGACTGCTCCCTTTAACTCCGGCTACCACTGTGCGCAGCGCGCCAGCCGTAATGCGTATCGGGCTTCCAACGCGCGAGGATTGCTCCACGAACGTTGGCCGGAACTGGGACCTTCCGGCATTGGGAGCTGACAAGTTCAAGCCATCCCATTTGCCAAGGCTCGGTTCCGATGGAATTGGCCATGGAGCGTCGCGCCTCTTGCAACAACTGCAACGCGGATGCCCGGTCGCCGAAGTCGCAGCGAATGTCGGCCATTTCGACGAGGGTCATGCCGAGGAATGGGTGTTTCGTCGCGGCTGCGATTGTTCGCGCTTGTTGCAAGGGCGCTTCGGCAGCGTGCTCCTTGCCGATGCCGCGTAGCGCCACGCCAAGATTGAGGAGTGGAAAGACAAGTTCCTCGGTCCCAGGGCCCCGTGCCCCCTCCTGAATTGCAACCGCCTCGCGAAGTTGCGGCACGGCCTGCCCGTATGCGCGCCGCTCTATTTCCATCCGCGCGACGTTGTTAAGGGCGAGGGCGTACTCCGTATGCTTCCTGCCCAGGACCTGCTCAGCAAGCGGAAGTACGCGCCGGAAATAGCCTTCGGCCGCTTCGTTATCGCCTTGAAGGTAGGCAATCGAGCCCAGCTCGTTCAGGTCCTGAAATGCTAGCGGGTGAGTCTCGCCTTGGCGCCGCAGCCGGATCGTCAAGGCCTCATCGTAAGCGACGCGCGCGCGTGGATAGTCCTTCGCTCCAGTTAGCACCTTGCCGAGCGCCTCGAGGTCACGCGCAACGTCGACTTGCCCCGGAGGGCCACGTGACCGGTCGATACGCAGTGCCTCCTGGATTGCGCGTTCGCCTTCTTTGGGCCGGTCGAGATAGCCCAGCGTTTCGCCTTGCCCGGCCAAAATTCGCGGCACGAGATCCGCTCGGCCTGATGCAGGGTCCCGAGCCAATGCAAGCGCCTTCGAATAGGCATCGTTCGCGGCGGGATCATCAGTTTGCCAGTTACGGATCTCGGCAAGCGCGAGATATTGGCGCGCGCGCAGCCCCGGATCGAGTCCAGGCGTTTTCATGCTTTGCTCGACGAGAGCACTGGCACGGCTGAGCAAGCCGAGATTTCCGTAAACCTCGCCCAAGGTCGTCTGCAGCTCGGCACGGACAGATGGTTCGTTGGCCAACTCGCGCTGGACCCGCGCCGCTCCACGATCGACGACTTCACGTGCGGTGATTGTCGCCCCCCGGGCCTCGGACGGATCAGCGACGGAAAACATGCTCTTCACGAACTCGACGGTTCGCTCCGCGGTCAGGGTCTTGCGCCTCGCGAGGTCACGCTGCTCGATTGCCTCCTTGCGCGAAATGAGCGCGAACGCCGACAGGGCACTAGTCGCGAGGAGTGCTAAGCTCAGCACTCCGGCGAGGACTGCCAGACGATGCTGGCGACGCAGATGTTCACGTTGACGCAGCTCGTCGTACGGAAGGCCGGTTATCCCGGCCAAGAGCTTTAGACGGGCAACTGTCCGGCTGTCCTGTCCGGGACGCATGTCCGATGCGAGCGGTTCACTTCCGCCTCCCTCGAACAGCGCTTGAGGAAGGCATTCCTGCGCGGGATCGCCGCCTGCCACCCGCGAGGCGTTGGGTTCACCAGCGACGATCAGGCATTGGATGCGACGGCGCCGTCCCAGCGCGGTAAAGCTGCGGATTTCCTCGTTGACCCAATGCGAACGGGCGCCGTGCGGTGAGCAGATGACAATGAGTGAGTGGGACTGTTCCAACGCTTCCCGCACCGAAGCTGCAAGATCCGAAGACGCGGCAAGCTCCTCACGATCCTGGAAGATCGGAGGCAATTTGCCCTGCAGCGGCCCGATCGCTGTTGGCCGCCCCTGTAGCCGTTTGGGGAAGCGATAGGTCTCGAGGGCGCGATGCAGCCAAGCCGCCGTACGCCGGTCACGATGATTGTAGCTGATGAAGGCCGCGTAGCGCATCGGCCTCGTGCCTAGGGGGCTAGGCGAGCGCGATCTTCACCGAACGACGGCGCAACGCCAGACCGATCAGTCCGAAGCCCATCAGCATCATCGCCCACGTAGCCGGTTCCGGAACACTGCCCGTTGCGTAGAGGGGCGTGAACCGAGTAGCCGCATTGACCGAGCCGTTCGAAACATCAGCCGTCGACACGAAGTCCGTATCCGCCGGGTTAGAGCCGACCAGAAGCCCATTCGAATTCTGTACCAGCTGCGTGAGTAGATCGCTGCCCCAACTGAACCCGATATAGGCGCCGGCCGGCGGATTGAACTCGGGAGGAAAAATTTCGGGCCGATAGGCGAGCCCGGCGGTGGCCCCGACCCACCCGCTGTCGAGGTCATTGGGATCCTGAGTACCGTTGCCCGCACCGAGCTGGACCTGCATGTCCGGGTTTAGGAAATTGTCCCTGTCTGCCTGGGAAGTGAAGAAATTGAAGCCCCAGCTCGGTGGGTCAACGCCGAATCCAGAATCGAAATATGCGCTAACGAAATACGTCGTGCCGATGGTGGCGTCGTATCCTGGGGTGAAGAAGATCACGCCACCGTATGTCGACGGATCGGTGATATCGAAGTTGGTGGGCAGGAGCGCGTTGATGCTGACGATGCCCTCTTGGTAGATATAAGCACTGTTGAAGACACCCGAAGCGCTGATATCCACTGCACTGCAGCTCGCTGATCCGAGCGAGCACGCTGTCTCTGAACCGGCTATTGGATCATTGATCTGGGTGCCTCGACCGGCGGAAGCAGGCTGAGCTGATATCAATGCGAGAAACGCTGCGGCCGGCAAAAATCCTGGAACGCGCGTATGCAACATGGCTGCCCCCTGGTTGCTTAACTTTCATTAACCATAGCAGGACTAACGTCGGCTAGCCAACTGTTATTGGCCGAAATTTCCCTCTGGCGGACGTGAAAGAGCCTCGCTCCGACCCATCATCCGACGCGCTCGTATGAGCCGCCGACTAATGCCCTGCGGCCGAGTCGCAGGTGAATCAACGCGGTTAGGCCCGCTTCACCCCGACGTTGAGCAATGCCTTCAGCCGCGCCTTCACGGCGTTTACGACACTCGCATCGGCGACCTGAACGCTGGCGAAGCGCACGGACAGCGGGTTCACTGGCGTGCCGTCCTTGCGGACTTCGAAGTGAAGGTGCGGGCCGGTCGAAAGGCCGCTTGAACCAACGTATCCAATCAGCTGCCCGGCATGGACGTAGGACCCCGGCGCAGCGACGATCTCGCTCATGTGGCTGTAGCTGGTCATCAACCCGCCGCCGTGCACGATCCGAACCTGGCGCCCGTATCCCCCGGCCCAGCCTGCAGCGGCGATTTGTCCATCCGCCGCAGCAACGATCGGGCTCCCCCAGCTCGCGCCGATGTCGAGCCCGGCGTGGAAGCGCGAGAAGTGCAGGATCGGGTGATAGCGATAGCCGAAATAGGAAGTGATGTGCCCCGAAACGGGCAGACTTAAGCCGCTCGATGTGGGCTGCGGACGCTCCGCATTGGCGGCGTCGATCCACTCGGTACGGCCGTTCGCCGTCCACTTCACCAGCTGAAGCTCAGGCTCGCCGATGCGGCTAAGCCCGGCGTAAAGCAGGTTTGCGCCTGAGCCCAAGACCATGTCGAAGCTGGCGTTTGGCGAAACGCCGCCGACGTCGATCTCGGTCGCAAGCGCGGCCAAATATTGCGCCGCGACCTGCGGGCTCGCGCCGGCTGCGCGCAGCGACCAGTAAAGTCCGTCGCCGACTCGCCCGCGAATCCGCAACGGTCCGTTGGCGACTGTCTCCGTTCTCACCGGCGCGGCGACAGGCTCGACCGGAACCACGCGCTTCGGCACGAAGTCGACTGGCTGGACGGCGTCGGTCGCAACCATGCGCATGCCGGTCGCTCCGCCGTTCGATAGCGGCGCAATCGCTAGCGCCTGCCATTGATGCTGATCCTCGCCAACTCCCGTGCCGACGCGCGGCAGCGAAGCCCAGGCGACGCCGCTGCACAGCAGCGCCAGGATACCCGCGCTCTTCCAGCCCCCCAGAGACCATGGCACGCGCGGCAACGCGAAGGCCAAGGCTTGCGCACGCGTCCGCCTCCCGAAGCGCTGTACCTGAACCGATGACGTCAACACGGGACCCTGTGTCCCGAATCGAGGTTAAGACCCTCTTAAAATGGCGACAAAAGGAACCTTGCGCGCGGCGAAAGCGCTGCCACATTGACGATGATGGCGCGCCGTTCTGACGCTCCGGTCCGGGCGATCCTGGGACCAACCAACACCGGCAAGACCCACTTGGCGATCGAGCGGATGTGCGGCCATTCGTCCGGAGTCATCGGTTTTCCGCTCCGCCTGCTCGCCCGCGAAGTCTACGACCGCGTCGTCGCAATCAAAGGCGAGAAGTCGGTTGCGTTGCTCACTGGCGAGGAGAGGATTCTCCCGCCTCAGGCTCGCTATTTCCTCTGCACGGCCGAAAGCATGCCGGTCCCTGGCGGCGACAGTCACCACGACGACGACCTTCAGCGCGACTTCGCCTTCGCCGCCATCGACGAAGCCCAGCTCGGCATCGATCCCGAGCGCGGCCACGTGTTCACGGATCGGATGCTCCGCGCGCGGGGCCGTGAGGAGACCTTGATCCTCGGCTCCGACACGCTGAAGCCGATCATCCGCGAACTGCTGCCCGAAGCCGAGATCGTCAGCCGCCCGCGCTTCTCGACCTTGCGTTATTCCGGCAGCGTCAAGCTTTCCCGCCTGCCGCCACGCTCGGCCGTCGTCGCCTTCTCCGCCGAGCAGGTCTACGCGCTTGCCGAGATGCTGCGCCGGTTCAAAGGCGGCGCTGCCGTCGTCATGGGCGCCCTCTCACCCGCCACCCGCAATGCCCAGGTCGCGATGTTCCAGCGCGGCGAAGTCGACTACCTGGTCGCCACCGACGCTATCGGCATGGGCCTCAACATGGATGTGACCCACGTCGCCTTCGCGGGTTTGGAGAAGTTCGACGGGCGCCGCGACCGACGCCTCACCATCGCCGAAATGGCCCAGATCGCAGGCCGCGCAGGCCGTCACCAGAAGGATGGGACCTTCGGCACCCTCGGCCTGTCCGAAGAAACGAGCGGCTTCAGCGAGGAAGAGGTCGCGGCAATCGAGGAGCACCGCTTCCGCCCACTCGACAACGTGTATTGGCGCAACGCCGATCTCGACTTCGCTGACGTCCGCACTCTCATCCGCAGCCTTGAGACAAAAAGCGACGATCCCATTCTCCGCTCGGCTCCCGAAGCCATCGACCTCTCGGTACTTAAACTCCTTGCCGAAGATCCCGCCGTTGCCGCACGCAAAGGCGCCCAGGCGCGACGTCTCTGGGCGGTCTGCGGCCTGCCCGATTTCCGCAAGGTCGGCCCGATGCACCACGCGCGGATGGTCCGCCGCCTGTTCAGCTACATTGGCGAAGGCGGCCACATCCCTCATGAATGGTTCGCCGCTGAAGTCGCCCGTCTCGACAATATGAGCGGCGACATCGAGGCGCTGGCCGACCGACTCGCCGGCATTCGAAGCTGGGCGTACATCGCTCACCGCGTCGACTGGCTGAAGGAGCCCGCAAAGTGGGCGGAGCGCACGCGCGAAGTGGAGGCGCGGCTTTCAGACGCACTCCACGAACGCCTCACGCAGCGCTTTGTCGACCGCCGAACCGCGGTGCTCGTGCGCGACATCGGCGCCCGTGGAGCAGATGCGCTGCCGGTCACCGTTGCTGCGGACGGCGAGGTCAGCGTCGGGCCCGAGCCGATCGGCCATCTCTCCGGCTTCGAATTCCGCGTCGATCCCAACGCGCGTCTCGCCGACAAGCGCCTTTTGCTCGCGGCAGCCGAGCGCCGCCTCGGCGACGAGTTGGATCGTCGCGCAAAGGAACTGGTCGACGCACCCGACCACATCTTCGCCATAACCGCCGAACAAGGGGGCACCGTGGCGATCACCTGGCAGGGACATGTGCTTGCAAGGCTCGCCCCAGGCAGATCGCTGCTCGAACCCGCCGTCCGCACCGCTCGCGCGCTCGATCGCCTTTCGGCGGCAAGCCGCGCCGCTCTCCGTGAACGCCTCGAACGCTGGCTCGATAATCAGATCGACAAGCAGCTCCGCCCACTGAAGATCCTTGCCGCCGCCGCGACCGATCCTGCTAGTTCACCGGGCGTACGCGCCCTTTCCGCCATGCTCGCCGATGCTGGCGGCGTCCTCCAGCGTAAGGCCGTCCTTAGCGCCATTGCTCATCTAGAGCGGGCGGACCGTCAGGCCCTGCACCGGCTTCGCGTCCGCCTCGGACCGTTAGACGTCTTCGTCGATCCACTGCTCAAGCCGGTCTCGCAGTTCTGGCGCGCTGCCCTTCTCTCCGTCCGCACCAATCAGCCGATGCCCGCGCTCCCGGCACCGGGTGCAGCCACTCTCTCATCGGAAGCCGACGCTCGCGGTGCCGCGCTCGCCTATCGCCGCCTGGGCCGCGAATGGATCCGCATCGATCTGGCCGACCGCCTCGCGAGCCATGCCCGCAAGGTCCGCTCTGTCGGCGGCGACGATCCGGTGAACGCCGATCTTGCCACCTCGGTCGGCCTGTCAGAAGCGGCCGTCACCCGGCTGATGGGCGAAGTGGGCTTCACCAAGGCCGGTGAAGCCTGGAAATGGCGCGGCCGCCATGCCCCCCGCGGCGAACGCAAGCCTCAGTCCCACGCCTTCGCCGAGCTCGCCAAGCTGAAGAAGAAGTGAGGATCGACCGCTTCCTCTTTTTCATTCGCTTGCTGAAGAGCCGCACTCAGGCTCAAGGCGTCATCGATCAAGGCTACGTTCGCATTGACGGCAAGCGTGTCGAAAAGCCGAGCGAGGAGGTCCGCGTCGGAAGCGTGATCGCCCTGCCGCTCCGCGGCAAGGTGCGCATCCTCCGCGTCATCGCCCTGCCCGAACGTCGCGGCCCGGCCGGCGAAGCGCGCGCCTGCTATGAAGAGCTGGGAATTGACGAGGCCAGCGCACCCTCTTAGCGAACGGGCCCAGAGGAGCGAGATTCAATGACCTACGTCGTCACCGACGCCTGCATCAAATGCAAATATATGGATTGCGTCGAGGTGTGCCCCGTTGACTGCTTCTACGAGGGCGAAGTGATGCTGGTCATCAATCCGAACGAGTGCATCGACTGCGGCGTCTGCGAGCCCGAGTGCCCGGCCGAGGCGATCCTCCCGGATACCGAAACCGGTCAGGAGAAATGGTTGGAGCTCAACGCCACTTTTTCGGCGGAATGGCCGAACGTCACCCGCAAGAACGATCAGACACCGCCGGATGCGGACGAACATAAGGGCGAAGAAGGCAAGTATGACAAGTACTTCACGCCGGAACCGGGCAAGGGCGACTGAATTCGTGACGGAAGTTCAACGACTTCCGGAAACTCTTCGCTATTGGTAGAGTTTAGCCCCTAAACAAAGGGGTTCGTCCATAATGCGTCTCGCCATTTGCGCCGCGGTTGCGGCATGCATTGCTTCACGCTCGCTCGCCCAATCGACGACGGCTACGCTGCCCACGCCCGAAGAACTCAGCAACCGGGACATACTGACGGTGGGTCTCGGCGGTGGCATCGTCCCGACTTATGAAGGCTCCAACGATTATCGCATCATCCCCGTCGGAGCGGTGCGCGGGCGCTATCACGGGATCTCGTTCAACACCCAGGGCGCGTACCTCTACGTCGACGTACTGCCTTCGACGAAGAAATTCAGCTTCGACGCGGGACCGATCGTCGGCGCGAAGTTCGGCCGCAACCACTCGAAAGACGATGTCGTCAAGCTTCTGCCGAAACTCAATACGGCAATCGAAGCTGGCGGGTTCGTAGGCGTCACCTTCCGAGGCGTGACCAATCCCTACGACTCTGTCTCGCTGCGTATGGACGTGCTCCACGACTTCGCGAATGCGCACCAGTCGACGACCTTCAGTCCTAACCTTGGCTTCTCGAGCCCCCTGTCCCGCTCGACGTTCGTCAGCGCCAACATTGGCGCCGAGTTCGTCAGCAACCGTTTCGCCGATTACTATTTCGGGATCACGCCTGCTGATTCCGCCGACACAGGCGGCGTTCTTCCGGTCTACAATCCGAGCGGCGGAATGAAGAATTGGAAGGCCGGTCTGCTGCTGAACCAGTCGCTCACCGGCAACTTGCTGCACGGCTTCTCGATCTTCGGCGTCGGCCAATATTCGCGGCTGGTAGGCGACTTCAAACGAGCGCCAATCGTCTCTGACCGCGGAAGCGCCAATCAATGGGTCGGCGCGCTGGGCCTCGCCTACACCTGGTAAGGACGCGCTCCGCTTAGTGCCGCTTTAGGAGTTCCGCGACGATCAGGTCGGCTGCCTCTTCGGCGCTCAGCGCGGTCGTATCGATATGGATCTCCGGCGCTTCTGGCGGCTCGTAGGGGCTGTCGATACCGGTGAAGTTCTTCAGTTCGCCGGCGCGCGCTTTCGCATACAGACCCTTCACGTCGCGCTTCTCGGCTTCGTCCAGCGGCGTGTCGATAAAGATCTCGATGAACTCGCCCTCCGGCACCATCCGCCGCACCATGTGCCGCTCGGCCCGGAACGGCGAGATGAATGCCGTGAGCACGATCAGGCCCGCGTCGGCCATCAGCCGCGCGACCTCGCCGACACGGCGGACGTTCTCGATCCTGTCCGCCTCGGTGAAGCCGAGATCGCGATTGAGCCCGTGACGGACATTGTCGCCGTCAAGAAGGAATGTGTGCCGTCCGCGGGCTGCCAATTTCTTCTCGACCAGATTGGCAATGGTTGACTTGCCTGCGCCCGACAGACCCGTGAACCACAGCACGGCCGGCTTCTGGCCTTTCAGCGAGGCATGGGTTTCGCGGCTGACTTCCAAGGGCTGCCGATGGATGTTCAGCGCCCGCCGCAGCGCGAAGTGGAGCATGCCCGCCGCGACCGTCGCGTTGGTCAGCTTGTCGATCAGGATGAAGCCGCCAAGCGCCCGATTGGGTGCACTGGCTTCGACTGCATATGGCTCGAATACGATCTCGCGGTCCGTCGAGACCGTAGCCACGCCAATCGAATTCAGATGAAGCGTCTGCGCCGCGAGATGCTCCAGCGTGTTGACGTTGATCTCAAACTTCGGGTGCTGGACGGTCGCGGTCGCAGTTTGGGTTCCAAGCTTCAGCCAATAGCCGCGGCCGGGGAGCATCTCCTGCTCATCCATCCAGACGATCGTCGCCTCGAACTGGTCGGCGGCTTCCGGTGGAGCATCCGCAGCAGCGATCACGTCGCCGCGCGAGCAATCCACTTCGTGCGTGAAGGTCACGGTGACCGACTGTCCGGCCACGGCCTCCTCGAGGTCGCCGTCCGCCGTTACGATCCGCTGGATCCGCGTCGTTCGTCCCGAAGGCAGCACGCGAATGTCCTGCGAGCGAACGACGGTTCCCGATGCGATCTGGCCGGTGAAGCCGCGGAAGCTCTGGTCGGGCCGATTAACCCATTGCACCGGCAGCCGCAGCGGCTTGGCAGCGTCGGAATCCCTCTCCAGCGGCACCGTATCGAGATGCTCGAGAAGGCTCGGCCCGGAATACCAAGGCATGGCCTGGCTTCGCTCCGTGACGTTGTCCCCCTTCAGGCCCGAGACGGGAATGGCAATCCACTGATCGATGCCGACTTGCGTGGCGAATTCGCGGTAGTCGGCGGCAATCGCCTCGAACGCTTCCTGGTCATAGTCGACCAGGTCCATCTTGTTCACTGCAAGCACGAAGCGGCGGATGCCCACCAGGTTCGCCAGGTATGAGTGCCGCCGAGTTTGGGTCAGCACACCCTTACGCGCATCGACAAGCAGCACCGCAAGGTCGGCGGTCGAAGCGCCCGTGACCATGTTCCGGGTGTATTGCTCGTGCCCCGGCGTGTCCGCGACGATGAACTTACGCTCCGGGCTCGCGAAATAACGGTAGGCGACGTCGATGGTGATGCCCTGTTCGCGCTCGGCGGACAGGCCGTCGACCAGCAATGCGAAATCGATCTCCTCCCCCTGCGTGCCATGACGCTTGCTGTCGGACTCAAGCGCCGCGAGTTGGTCGTCGAACACCTGCTTGCTCTCGTACAGAAGCCGCCCGATCAGCGTCGATTTTCCGTCATCCACGCTGCCACAGGTGATGAAACGCAACAGCTCCTTGGCTTCCTGCTCGGCAAGCCAGGCTTTCACATCCACAGGAGCGTTCAAAAGTAACCCTCCTGCTTCTTCTTCTCCATGCTCGCGCTCCCGGCGTCGCGGTCGATCGCGCGGCCCTGGCGCTCGGAGCTGCGGCTGACGAGCATCTCCGCGACGATGTCCTCAACGGTCACGGCATCGCTCTCGATGGCGCCAGACAGCGGATAACAACCAAGGGTCCGAAAGCGCACGCGGCGCGTCTCGGGCTGCTCACCGTCCGCTAGCCGCAGCCGCTCGTCATCGATCATCAGGATGAGGCCGTCGCGTTCCACCGTCGGACGCTCGGCCGAGAAATAGAGCGGGACGATCTCGATCTTCTCGCGCAATATGTATTGCCACACGTCGAGCTCGGTCCAGTTGGACAGCGGGAAGACGCGCATGCTCTCCCCCTTGTTCTTGCGGACATTGTAAAGCGACCAGAGCTCGGGCCGCTGGCGCTTCGGGTCCCAGCGGTGGTTGCGGTCGCGAAAGCTGAACACCCGCTCCTTGGCGCGGCTCTTCTCCTCGTCGCGCCGAGCACCGCCGAACGCCGCATCGAAGCCATATTTATCCAGCGCCTGCTTGAGCCCTTCCGTCTTCCACATGTCGGTATGCAGCGGCCCATGGTCGAACGGATTGATGCCCTGCGCCTCGGCTTCCGGGTTCTTGTAGACGATCAGCTTCACCGCGGGATCGGCGCCGACCTTGTCGCGCAGCGCATACATGTCCCGGAACTTCCAGGTCGTATCGACATGGAGCAGCGGGAACGGCAGCGGCCCCGGGAAGAACGCCTTCTTCGCCAGGTGCAGCATCACCGCGCTGTCCTTGCCGATCGAATAGAGCATCACCGGGCGCTCCGCCTCGGCAACCGTCTCGCGCAGAATGAAAATGCTCTCGGCCTCAAGCCGGTCGAGATGCGTAAGCTGTTGTGCGTTCATGATTCTGGAACGCCCCTTGCCCGGTTAGTCTCTCCAAGGAAAGCCGTCCCGCGCGCTGCTGTTCACTTAACGCTCATCCGCGAGTAGCCTAGAAATGCTCGGTGCACTTCGGATGGAGGCAGTTGTGGTGAAGATCGTGATCCTTGGCTTGTCAGCGGCTGCTGCCCTCGGCGCGCCGGTCGTAGCACAACAGCAGAAGCAGGTACCGCCCGCCAGCCCCAGGCCGGTGACGCGGGCCCAGGTCACCGAAAAGATCGACACCGCCTTTGCCGCGAGCGACAGCAATCACGACGGTTTCCTCAATGCCACTGAACTGCAGGCAATGCAGAACAAGGGATTGCAGGCGATGCAGGCCGCCGCTCGCGCCAAGCTCCAGGCCGAGTTCAATCAGCTCGACACCAACAAGGACGGCCGTTTGAGCCCCGAGGAGTTCGCGGCCATTGCGACCGTCAGGGCGAACCAGACTCCGGCCGATCTCATCGCTCGCCTCGACACCAACAAGGACGGCAAGCTCAGCCCGGACGAGGTCAAGGCGCCGCAGCTCCAAGCCTTCGACCGCCTCGACAAGAACCACGACGGCACCGTCTCGGTCGACGAGCAGAAGGCAGCAGCGGCTGGGGCTCAAGCCCGGCGCTAAAAGCGGTCGCCGAACACCCGAACTCCGACGGTTGTGAGTCTTGAGGTAAACTGATAGTTAACGCGCGCTTTGCGGCCTAGGGGAGCCGCCAGCGAGTCGCGCGCCCACAACGCTCGAACACGGGGGAGCAGTCCATGCGACGTGCTACCAAGGGTTATTGCCTGGCCGCTTTCGCCGCAGCGCTCCTTGCTGCGCAGCCGGCCTATGCGGGCTACACGCCCGAGGTCGAACCGAACAATACGCAGGCCACGGCCCAGAACCTCGACCCCTATTTCGACCTCAGCGCCGATCCCGACGTCTACAATTCGACCCTCTTCAGGCACGCGGATGTCCGCGCGGCCTCGGGCACGACGAGTGCCGACTGGTATAGCTTTACCGTCGGCAGTGGCGGCATGCTTGGAGTCTTCGATATCGACGGAGCCTATCCCAGCTTCGATTCTTACATCGAACTCTATGACTCGGTCGGAAATCTTCTCGCATCCGACGACGACACGGGTTTTGCGGATTCAGGCAGTTTCCAGAACTTTCCCAATTATTCGTTCGATTCCTACCTCAGCTACAGCTTCGCCTCGCCCGGAACCTATGCGCTCCGAGTCGGCAGCTTCGGCGACCCTGCCATCGTCCCCGAAAATGGCTCCTACCAGCTCCACGTCTCGCTCGGCCTGCCGGAGCCCGGCACTTGGGCGATGATGCTGTTCGGCTTCGCCGCGATCGGCTTCGCGCTTCGCCGCCGCCGCACCCTCGCAACCGCTTAAGCCACCTGCCTGCTCACTGGCGCGCCGCAATATCGCGGCCTAAGGACGACTCTTCCCTGGGGGAGCGGTGACCGCCGCTTGAGAGGCCAGCACGAGCTGGCGACCCATCGAACCTGATCCGGCTGACACCGGCGTAGGGAGAAGGAGAGTCAAATGGCGGACGTCCCCGCACGCACTGAGCTTAAAGTCACCACTGGTCCCATCCGCGGCAGCCGCAAGATCCACGTCGGAGACCTCGGCGTCGCCATGCGCGCGGTCGATCTCGAGCCCTCATCGGGCGAGCCGCCCGTCGTCCTCTACGACACGAGCGGTCCGTACACCGACCCCGCCCGGCGCATCGACATCATGGCCGGCCTGCCTGAGCTCCGCCGCGACTGGATCCGCGCCCGCGGCGACGTCGAGGAAGTCACGCAGCGCGAGGTCCGTCCAGAGGACAATGGACAGCTCGGCCCCGACCGCAGCGGCGGCGTCCAGCCCTTCCCCAACGTCCGCAAGCGCGTTCTCCGCGCCAGGCCCGGCGCAAACGTCACGCAGATGCACTACGCCAAGCGCGGCATCGTCACGCCCGAGATGGAATATGTCGCCATCCGCGAGAACCTCGGCCGCGAGCAGGCGCTGAACGCCAACCGCGACGGCCAAGACTTCGGCGCCTCCATCCCCGACTTCGTGACGCCCGAGTTCGTCCGCGACGAGATCGCCCGCGGCCGCGCCATCATTCCCAACAACATCAACCACCCGGAAAGCGAGCCGATGGCGATCGGACGCAACTTCCTGGTCAAGATCAACGCCAACATCGGCAACAGCGCCGTCGCCTCCGACGTCGCGTCGGAAGTCGACAAGATGGTGTGGGCGATCCGCTGGGGCGCCGACACGGTCATGGACCTGTCGACCGGCCGCAACATCCACGACACGCGCGAATGGATCATCCGCAACTCGCCCGTGCCGATAGGCACCGTCCCCATCTACCAGGCGCTGGAGAAGGTCGGCGGCATCGCCGAGGACCTAACCTGGGAAATCTACCGCGATACTTTGATCGAGCAGGCCGAACAGGGCGTCGACTATTTCACAATCCACGCCGGCGTCCGCCTGCCCTACGTGCCTCTGACTGCCAAGCGAGTCACCGGGATCGTCAGCCGCGGCGGCTCGATCATGGCCAAATGGTGCCTCGCCCACCACCGCGAGAGCTTCCTCTACGAGCGCTTCGACGAGATCTGCGAGATCATGAAGGCGTATGACATCGCCTTTTCTCTAGGCGACGGCCTCCGCCCCGGCAGCACCGCCGACGCCAATGACGAAGCGCAGTTCGCGGAGCTCTACACCCTCGGCGAGCTGACGAAGAAGGCGTGGGCCCACGACTGCCAGGTGATGATCGAGGGTCCCGGCCACGTGCCGATGCACAAGATCAAGGAGAATATGGACAAGCAGCTGGAAAGCTGCGGCGAGGCGCCCTTTTACACCTTGGGGCCGCTGACCACCGACGTCGCCCCTGGCTACGACCACATCACCAGCGCGATCGGCGCGGCGATGATCGGCTGGTTCGGCACGGCGATGCTTTGCTACGTCACGCCCAAGGAGCACCTCGGCCTCCCGGACCGCGACGACGTGAAGGTCGGCGTCGTCACCTACAAGCTCGCCGCCCACGCCGCCGACCTCGCCAAGGGCCACCCTGCCGCGCGCCTGCACGACGACGCCCTCAGCCGAGCCCGCTTCGAGTTCCGCTGGCGCGACCAGTTCAACCTCTCGCTCGACCCCGACACCGCAGAGCAGTATCACGACCAGACGCTCCCTGCCGAAGGCGCCAAGACCGCGCACTTCTGTTCGATGTGCGGCCCGAAATTCTGCTCGATGAAGATCACGCAGGAAGTTCGCGACTTCGCCCGGTTGCAGGAGGAGAAGTCTGCGTCATCGGATGCGGACGCCGGAATGGCGGAGATGAGCAAGCGCTTCCAGGACGAGGGGGGCGAGCTTTACGTGCCTGCGGCGGAGGCAAAGCTTGGCTAAGATCCTGCTGCAAACGACCATTCCCACGACCGAGGACGATTGGTCGATCGCCCGCTTCAGCCGGCTTGCAGCGCTGCTGCGCGAGGCCGGGCATGACGTCGTCGCACGGGATCGCGACCCGCCTGGGGAGCCGGACTCCATACTCTCGACGATAGACGCCAGCGACTTCGACCAAGTGTGGCTGTTTGCAGTCGATGTCGGCAACGGCCTGACCAGCGAGGATTGCGCCGCGATCACCCGCTTCCGCCGCGGCGGTCGCGGACTCATGGTCACCCGCGACCATATGGATTTGGGATGTTCTGTCTGCACCTTGGGCGGAATCGGCGACGCCCATTATTTCCACTCGCAGCACCCGGACCCCGATCCGAGTCACCACCAGCGCGACGATCCCTACACGCTCGATATCGACTGGCCGAACTTCCATTCGGGCGCCAACGGCGATTTCCAGCAGGTCGAGATCGTCGGCCCGCCGCATCCCGCGCTTGCGAGCGCGGACTCGCCGACCGGGACGATCCGCTATTTGCCTGCTCACCCGCATGAAGGCGGCGTCGGCGCGCCGGAAGGCGAGGATGCGCGCGTGGTCGTGCGCGGCACGAGCAAGGCGACCGGCGCGAAGTTCAACATCGCAGTCGCCTTCGAGCCGGGTGAACATGGCGGGCCGGGCTGGGCCGAGAGCACCTTCCATCATTTCGCCGATTACAATTGGGATCCGAGCTTGGGCTGTCCGAGCTTCGTCACGGAGGCCCCCGGCGACGGCCTCGCCCGGCACCCCGAGGCAATGGACGACACGCGCCGCTATGCGCTCAATCTCGCGGCGTGGCTGGCGGGAGATAGCGATCGAGGCGAGCGCTTCCACGAGGAAGGTGGGGAGATTTACACGCCGGCGGAGTGAGATTCCGGTGACGGTGCACTCATATCGAAATCGGGGGTGGGCCGAAGCCCACCCCTCACGTTTTAGCCGCCCTGCTGTTCAAGACCCTCGACGGCCTTGCTCACCAGGATATTCACCGAGACGCGGCGGTTCTGCGCTTTGCCTTCGGCGGTTGCGTTGTCCGCCGCCGGGTCCGCCTCGGCCATGCCGGTCGGGGTCAGCATGCGATAGGGCGCCCAGCCGCAATGCTGCTGTAGATAGTTGACGACCTTGCTGGCGCGCCGTTCGCTGAGAACCTGGTTATAGTCCTCGCTTCCGACCGCGTCGGTATAGCCGACGACGAGCAGCAGTGCGTTGTCCGTTGCCTTGGCCTGGTCCGCAGCCGCGCAGAGCTGGGACTCCTCCTCACGCGACAGCGCCCATTTGCCGGTGTCGAAGTAGATGTTCGTCGTTCCCTTGATATTATACTTGTCGATATCGCCCACGCGCCCGCGCAGCGCCTCGGTCGCCGCTGCATTCTGGGCAATGGCCACATCATGCTCCCCGAAGCGCTGCGCAGTGCCGTTGCGGATCATCGAAGCGGTCTCGAGATTCTTGCTCTTGAGCCTCACCTGGGTCGCCACGAGAGTGCCCCCCCATTGCACCGTCTTGACGGTTACCGGCAGCCCGTTGAGCAGCGAGTCCGCGGCAAGCTTGTCGCGATCGAGGCCGAGGAAGCCCCCGCTGGACCGGATGTCGGTGGTGCGGGAGACGAGGATCGGAGTGCTGCTGCCATTGGCGCCAGTGACCTGAAACTGCCCGCCTTTGCGCGCGGAGATGATGCCGACGACGTCAGGGCCTTTGGGCAACCTGGTCAGATCGGCCGGCGTCTCGCCAGTCACGGTAATCTCATTCGCGTTCTGCACCTGCGCCGACAGCCCGCTCCAGGCTGGCACCGCAACGGCGGCCAACAGCAATGCAACCGTCGATCGTCCGAAAATCTTCACTAATCTTGCTCCTTCAAATTGACCGGCTCGACGCATTCGCGACTATTCGTCCGGCCGCCTTGGTCTGGTGTGTCGGGGGGTCAAAACTTCATCCAGCTCGCTGGAAAGATTGCGTGATGCAGCCTCCGCCCGAACCCCTCGGGCCGCCGACTGTTCAGGCCAACCTTGCGCGCAGATGAACGATTTCCGGGACTGTTTAGGCGCCGTTAAGTTAAGGGGTGATCAGGGCGCGCCGAGCGGCGGGCCGTTGCGGAGCCGGCGTGATTGACCAAGCGTGGTTCGCACAAAAGCGTGGAATCGTTGAACTTTTGAACCCGCGCAAATCTCGACGATTCTTGGCGCGCGACCCTGATCGCCTTTCGCCGAAGCGGCGCGGTTGCACGATGCATCGGCTGATCTGGCCTTCTACCGCTAAAGACGTGACGCGGGCATTGAGGAAAATCTGAGGATTTTCTCAACATTATCGTTGCAGCCCACTTTACCATGAATTAGATAGACAGCTCGCGCGCTTCCAACCCGCGCGAGGGAGTTCAACTCCGCATTGATTCCAAGCGATGCGAACCGATCAAGGGATTCTGGTTTCCTAACCGAGCAGAGGCCCGAGACATCCTTGGTCAAAAAGGAGGTGTTTTGATGGAGCATAATCAGATTCGGCACATGCTCCGAAGAAGTACCTGCCAATTGCCTATGTAAAAGTAGGTAGAACTCGCCGTTTCGGGGCGATGCTTACCAATTACTTAGTCCGACAATACTGTGTTGTTCAGGATCTGGTCTTTGTGAAGCTCGAAGCGGTTCAGATGGTAAGCATCGATCATTGAAGGCCGTGATCCGTATCCCATGGGGATCGGTGATGGCGAAATTTGAAGTGACGGTGGGCGACAATTTCGAGGTCGCCGGGTGTGAGATTAAGAGTGTGGATGATGTGGAGCGGCTCGCCGCTCTCGACGAACGTCGCCAGACGTTCATGCATCAGATGCGCTTGAGTTACGGCGTGTTGACCGCCTTCATTCTCGCTGTCGCGGCGTCAGCCGCGCTGGGCTGGCATGATGGTACGTATAACGAACTGGTGGCAACAGTCGCTTTCGGTGGTCCGTGGGCGGCGCTCGTGGTCGGACGCTATTTTAAAAAGGATTGATGCCTGCCCATGGCTAAGATCAAGGAGCCGTTGAGTAGCGGGACCAAACGAGTCCAGATGGATTTGCCACCTAAATCCGTTGAACGCCTCAAACGGCTCCAGGATCTTACCGAAGCCGTGTCATACGCAGAGGTTATGAGGAATGCGCTTCGGCTATACGAGGCACTAATCATTGAAACCGAAAACGGTAACGAAGTGCTGATCAGGCGGGGCGAGCAAGTTGCGCCTTTTCGGATTTTCGGAGCTTGAGAGTTTGCCGCACCAATCGCTAATTGCGGTAGTTAGCGGACGGCCATGTTCCGCCCGAACCGTCGCCTGTATCTCCAGAGAAATCGTGACGCGGCAGTGCCAACGTGAGCCGCACGAAGCTACAGCCTAAGCCGCCAGGGCTAGGCGAGCAGCTTCAAGATTTCTCAAGGCGTCCTCACGCCGAAAGAAATGTTCAGTCGACATAGCAACGGGCGTGCCGCGAACGTCGGTGATGTACCAACGCCACATCCAACGCTCATCCATGTGAACGAACTTTTGAAGTTGATCCATTTGCCACTCCTTCGTGAGGATGTGCCAAATGCTTCTTACTGCACTGCGCGTGGAAAGGTCTTCGATGAGCCGGAAGTCTCGCGTCTGGTATCAGGCCTAAGCCTCACGTCTCCGCCAGCGAGCCCGAGCTAAACCCGACCAATTTAGTCAGTCAGCTATGAAGCAATGCGATGCCTTTCGATCGGATTAGCTCATACGCGCCTCCCTCTACCAAGATGCAAGCGACTCACGTCAGCGTGTCGAACATGACGAGAACAAAGGCCGGGAACAAGCGGTGAACATTAGCTTATCCACAACTCGCGACGGTTTGGCTGCCTAAGCCCGCCCCAACCGCACCAACGCCTGATCCAGCGCCTGCAGGAATTGCGACCGGTCCGCCTTTGCGAACGGTGCCGGCCCGCCGACGATGTCGCCGCCTGCGCGAAGGTCGGCCATGATCGCCCGGGTCGCGATTGCGCCGCCGATGCTCGCCGACGTGAACGGCTTGCCATTGTGCCCGATGACGGTTGCGCCCGCCTTCAGGCAGCGATCGGCGAGCAAGATGTCGCCGGTGATCACCACCGTGCGCGCATCGGCCTCTCCCGCGATCCAGTCGTCGGCAGCATCGAAGGCGTCGGACACGACCACCCGCTCGATCAGGGGATGGGCGGACACGCGCAGATAGCTGTTGCTGACCACCCGCACCGGCACCTCGCGCCGGAAGGCGACGCGATATACCTCTTCCTTCACCGGGCAGGCGTCAGCATCGATTAAAATACGCACTGGCCCGCTCATGCGCGGGCTAGTCGTTTTTCAGATTCTCCAGCCCGCGCGCGCCGCCCTTCTGCGACGGGTTCGCCGCGATGGTCTTCGGCTTTTCCTTCTTCGGCTTGCGCGCTTCCTTGTTGGATCTCACTTGTCCCTTGGCCATCGTCACTCTCCTGCCGGGCGCCGGAGCGCCGCGTGGCCGTCGTCATAGCCGCTCGACAACGCCGTTCCTACTGCCCGCGCTCGCCTATTGAACCGTGGCGGCCGCCTGCTCGATCAGGGCCGCGATCTCCTTGGGATGCGAAATGAAGGCGACATGGCTCGCATCGATCTCGCTCGTCTTCGCGCCCATGCGCTTCGCGAAATAGCGCTCCAGCTCCGGGTTGATCGCATGGTCCTGCTTCGACACCACGTACCAGGCGGGGATGGTCTTCCAGGCAACTTGCGGAACGCTCGCGGCGAAGATCGGACTGTTGATCGGCTTTTGCGTGACCGCGCCGATGGCGGCCTCGGACGCAGGCAGGTCCGCGCAGAAGACGCGATGGAACTTGGCCGGGTCGATGTAAACGTAGCCGCCCTTGTCGACCTTCTGCGCCGTCGAGAGGTCGATCGGATATTTGCCCAGCAGCGCGCCGACCGGCTCGCCCGCCTCGGGTGCGATCGCGGCCAGATAGACCAAAGCCTTCACCTTGGGATCGCCGGCCGCAGCGCCGCTGATCACGGCGCCCCCGTAGCTGTGCCCGACAAGCACGACCGGCCCCGCTTGATCGTCAACCACGCGCTTGGTGTTGGCTATGTCGCCGTCGAACGACTGCAGTGGGTTCTGCACGGCGATCACGGGATAGCCGTCCGCCTGCAGGATCGAGATGACTTTGCCCCACCCGCTGGCATCGGCGAACGCCCCGTGGACCAGGACGATGTTCGGCTTGGCTGGCGGCGCTGCCGTTGCCGTCGCTCCCCAAAGCCCGAGTGCCAGCGTGATACCGATGCGCGATACAACCTTCATGCTCATGCAATGCTCCTGTCGTCGGGGAGGTGGGTACGCGTACAGAAAATCGGATGTTTAGTGCGGCATGTCCGTGAACTGGGGCAGGTCCAGCGCCGGTTCCCACGCCAGCCGCCGCTTGGTGAACATCTCCAGCTTCGGCTTGATGAACGAGGGATCGGTCAGGCTTGAAAGCTGGACGAACACCGTCGCCGGGAAATTATCGAGGTTCGCGGTGTAGAGCCGCGCGGCGCAGTTCGGGCAGAACATCCGGTCCAGCCCGCCGCCGCTGTCGGCTACATAATGGTATCCCTTCGGCTCACCGCTCAGCAGATTGAAGTCGCTGTCCGGCACGGCGAACCAGGTCGCTGCTTCACCCCCCGAAGCCTTCTTGCAGTCGAGGCAGTGACAGATCGCGATGAAGTCGGGATCGGTGTCGAACTCGAACGTGACCACGCCGCAAGCGCAACGTCCCTGATGCTTCTTCGCCATCGAGTCGCTCCTCGTCAGGAAGCGTCGACCGCTAATCCTTCCGGGCGACCATATCCACTGCTGTTAATTTGGGTTAGGCCAGGGGCCACCGGGCGCGCGTTCGAGTCGCGTAGGGATATCGCGCCGGGCTCCCTCCTTTGACGGAGTGCCCATGTCCTTGCGTCTCTCTATCCTCGCGCTGTCCCTCGCTTTCGCTGTGCCCGCCGGCGCCGCCGTTCCGCCTTATCCGGCGTCGTTCCACACGCAGGAAATCGCCACAAACGGCACGACCATCCACGTCCGCGTCGGGGGCAAGGGTCCAGCGGTGGTCCTGCTCCACGGCTATGGCGAGACTGGCGACATGTGGTCGCCGCTCGCGGCGGAGCTCGTGCGCGATCACCAGGTCATCGTGCCCGATCTCCGCGGCCTCGGCCTGTCGGCGAAGCCCAAGACCGGTTTCGACAAGAAGACTCAGGGCGAGGACGTTGCCGGGGTGCTCGATGCGCTTCATGTCGCAAAGGCAGACGTCGTCACTCATGACATCGGCAACATGGTCGGCTTCGCTTTCGCGATGGAGCATCCCGACCGTGTCCGCCGCTTCGTCCTGATCGATGCGCCGGTACCCGGCGTCGGCCCTTGGGAAGAGATCCTGAAGAACCCGCTTCTATGGCACTTCCGCTTCGGCGGGCCGGACATGGAGCGGCTCGTCGCCGGACGGGAGCGCATCTATCTCGATCGCTTCTGGAATGACTTCTCCGCCGACCCGAAGCATTTCGACGAGGCCAGCCGCGAACATTACGCCAAGCTCTACGCGCTCCCCGGGGCGATGCATTCGGGCTTCGAGCAGTTCCATGCCTTTGACCAGGATGCGATCGACAACCGCGCGTGGCTGGCGAGCAAGGGCAAGCTGACCATGCCGGTGCTCGCGCTCGGCGGGGAGAAGAGCTTCGGAAACCAGATGGCGGAAGTGATGCGCGCTGGGGCAACCGACGTGACTCCCGGCATCGTCCCGGGCTCCGGCCATTGGATCATGGAAGAAAATCCGGCCGCCACGGTGAAGCTCGTCCGCGACTTCCTCGACAAGCCCTGAAGTCGGCAGCGAAAAGGTGAACCGCCTTTGATGCAAGTTAAAAACCGGAACGGCTGACCCTCGACGGGGTTCGAGCACCGGCCTCCACGACTTGCCATGATCCCCCGGGACATACGCCTGGCGAACGGGGAGGCTTGTGCGGAGCGGTCCGGATGGTAGTCCCCCCTCCATCCGGGCCGCTCCAAAGGTCGACGCTGTCCTCATCTTAGCCGTGAAATTCCGACGGCGGTCAAAGGCACGTTCCTTCGATCCTGAGGAACGCTTGCGGCACTGCTTCGCTTGTACCGCGCGGTGGGGCTTGTTTCTCAGGAGTTAGCATGAACCAGAACATCATCTCTGCGGTCTTCGACAATCGTTCGGAAGCCGAAGCGGCGGTTCAGGAACTGCGCAGTGCAGGCGTCGATACCGGCCGCCTATCTGTGGTGGGAAGTGATGAAGGCCGCACGACAGTCAGTGACGGCGACGGCGCAGTGACCGACGATGATGCGGGCGAGGACGCCGTGAAAGGCGCGCTCGGCGGAGCCGGGCTCGGAGCGATCCTTGGCATCGCGGCTTTGGCGATTCCGGGCGTCGGTCCGCTGGCTGCTGCCGGGGCGATCGCATCCTCCGCCATTCCGGGCGCCGCGGCGATTGGTGCCGGTGCTGGTGCCGTCGCGGGCGGCCTGACCGGCTACCTCAAGGATCACGGCGTCAGCGACCAAGACGCCGATTATTATGAGGGCCGCATCAACGAAGGCGGCATCTTCCTCTCCGTCGACGCGAGCGAAGGCTCCCTCTCGGCGGAACAGATCCGTGAGATTTTGGCCCGCAACGGTGGGCACAGCGCCAGCCAGCCGCGCATGGCTTCGGCGGTTTAAGCTAAGGGGTTGGGCAGCGCGCCAGGCGATCGCTGCCCAACCGTCTTCCCCAATGCTGTTTTTCTTTTCCAATCGGTTCGGCTGCCTTTCCTCGCTCTTGGTCAGCGTGGTTGGCACCTTGCTCATCCTATTGCTCCTGGGCTGGATCCGCGTTTGAACGAACATCGCCCCCGCCCGTTGACCGGATATGCTTGAAAAACTTCCCCATTGGCTCGGCGCTGCGCTGACCAACGTGCGCTCCGGCCACGACAAGCTCACCCTGGCCCGCCTCGATCTCGAAGGTGCTCCTGCGCTGCAGCTGACCAGCCCGGCCTTCGCGCCCGGGGGCCGGCTGCCGCCACGCTTCACGGCCGACGGCGAAGGCGTGTCTCCGCCCCTGGTGTGGAGCGGCGTACCTGAAGGCACCGAAAGCCTCGCTCTAATCGTCGAGGACCCCGATGCGCCAACGCCGCGGCCGATGGTCCATGCGATCGTCGTGGACATCGATCCCAGCCTCAACGGCCTGCCCGAAGCCGCCATCCGTGCGGACGGCGACGGAGCCGGTGGCAAGGACGTCGGCAAGAACTCACGGCTGGCGGAAGGCTGGCTGCCGCCCGATCCGCCGACCGGCCACGGCAGCCACGATTATGTCTTTCAGATCCTCGCGCTCGGTCCCGGCAGGGACCTGGACGATGCTAGCCCCGGACGATCGGAATTCATCGATCTCGTCGAAGGCCGCGTCCTCGCCGCGGGCGTCCTGATCGGGACCTACTCGCGCGGTGAAGAAGCGGACGTGGGCGGCACGGAGGCCGCCGCAGCGCCCGCCTGACGCTTCAGGCCGTTGGTGCAGGCGCCAGCTTCTTTTTCAGCTGCGCCCTCAACGATGGTCCGGCCAGATGAGCGTCGATGTTGGAATAACCCTCGTCGCGCAGCGCGCTGCGGATCTGGTCCAGGCTGGTGACTTCGGGGGCCAATTGAAAAGCGCGTTCAATGATGTGGGGGTGTAGCATTTGGAGTCCTGAAAATTTCGCCCGCGTTACAAACGAGCGAAGACCCCGGTACGTTCCTACTGATCTGGGTTAGTGATGTCCGCCAGGCGCGCGACCCCCAATGAGACCGCGCGCCCTGGTGGCCTGAACTCTACCGGAGCCCGCCGCTGGCGGTGAGCTTCTCGCCGGTCAGCCAGCCGCTGTCGTTGGAAGCCAGAAACACGGCGATGCTGCCGATGTCCTCGGGCTTGCCTGTACGGCCGAGGGGGGTCTGGGCGACGATTCCGGTCTCGAACTCCGATCCGATGAAGCCCGCCGTTTGTGTGCCCTCGGTTTCGACAACGCCCGGGTTGATCGCATTGACGCGGATCTTTCGCGGGCCGAGCTCATTGGCGAGCACGCCGGTGATTGCATCCACCGCGCCCTTCGTGCCGGTGTAGACGGCAGATTCGGGCATCAGCACGCTGGTGACCGCCGAGGAGATGTTGATAACGCTCGCGCCCTCCTTGAAGTGGGGAACGGCGGCCTTGGTGGTCAGCAAGGTGCCGAGAACGTTGACGTCGAACATCTTGCGATACTGCTCTTCGGTCGTCGTCTCGATCGGCGAGAATTCATACACGCCGCTATTATTGACCAAGATGTCGAGCCGGCCGAATTCCTTCAGCGCTGCGTCCACGACGCCCTTGGCCTGCGCCTCATTGGACACGTCACCCTGGACCGCGACGGCGTTGCCGCCTGCGGCCTTGATGACTTCGACCACGGCGTCCGCACCGGCTTTGCTCGATGCATAATTCACCACGACGGCGGCGCCTTCGGCGGCAAGCGCCTTGGCGATTCCGGCGCCGATGCCTTTCGATGCTCCAGTGACGACGGCGACCTTGCCTGCAAGTTTCGACATTGCTTCTTTCCTTCCATGGGCGGCAGCCGGAGGGCCGTCTTCTCCCATAGTTCAGGAATATGGAACAATTGAACCAAGCTTCAAGACTGCCTATCTGAAAAGTCGATGAGACCCTTGTTGCATCCCTCTGCCGACTCCCTCCGCCCCGAAGCGATCCTCCATGCGCTTTCGGATCCCGAGCGTGCGGCCATCTTCGCCGGGATCGCCGGAGCCGAATGCGTGCAGCGCTGCTCGGCGCTGGCCGACGCGGGAGAGCGGGTCATTCCGAAGTCCTCGCTCTCCCAGCACTTCAAAGTGCTGCGGGAAGCCGGCCTTATCCGCTCAGAGCGGCAGGGCGTTGAGATGCGCAATTATTCCCGCTGCGAAGAGATCAACCAGCGCTTCCCGGGTCTGCTCCCCGCGATCATGGGCGCTTACGGACTGGGCTCGAGCCGCTCCCCGTCAGCTGACGAGGGGCGTTAGCGGCCGGGCTACTGCGGATTGTTGACCACCACATATTTGGTGCTCATCCCGGAAACGACCGGCTGGTACCAGCTCGAGCCACACTGATAGTAGGTTCCGGCACCAAAGGCATAAGGCGAGCAACCGCCCGGAAGAGCATCCCAATAACTGCCGATCGCGGCAGCGCCTGCGACCGCCGCCGCGGCGCCCCAGCCGGCGCCGTAATAAGGCGCCCAGCCCCCCTCGCAGCAGCCGTTCACGTTGTAATTGTAGTTTCGATTGATGGTGTTGTTATTGAAATTGTTGTTGTTGATGTTGTTCCGGTTGATGTCGTTGCGGTTGAAATTGTTGTCGTTCCCGCGATTGAAGTTGCCGCTGTCGCCCCGATCGCCGAATCCACCTGCACTATGAATGCTCGCGGCCGAGCTGCTGCGGATCCCACCGCCAAAGCCGCCGCCACCAAAGCCGCCGCCGCCGAAACCGCCGCCTCCGAAGCCTCCGCCACCGAAGCCGCCACCGCCAAAGCCGCCGCCCCCAAAGTGCCCGCCACCGAAGCCTCCACCGCCAAATCCCCCGCCACCGAAGTGCCCGCCACCGCCGCCGAAGCCGCCGAAGCCGCGAGCCTCAGCGCCGGTGGTGGATGCGACGACAGAAAGCGTTGCAAGGCCGATGAGCAGTCGGTTCCGATAGTGGGTCATTTCGATTTTCCTTTGGGCGCAGGGGCCGGCAGCGCCGTCTCGAATATGATCGACTTGTGGCCGGACGGCGGGGCGTAGGTGTAGGCCGCTCCCGCGGGCGGCGCCGGCGTTGTGGACCAGTTATAGACTGCGGAGAATTCCGGCATCGCCGGATCGTTGGTCATTGTGATGACCATCTTGCACGGCAGCGCATTGGCGCCCTGGCGGATCCATATCTGCCAGTCGACGTCCTTCTGCCGCACTGCATAATGATCGCAGGTCTGCCCGCCGATGACTTCCTTGCCCACCGGGAAAGCCGAAAGGATGCGGCTGTTGAGTCCTGGATCCTCGCCGAACATGAAAAGGTCGGCTAGCGGGATTTCGAGGCCCAGTTTCGACGATGCCTGCTGGACGACGTCCTTGATCGTCCCCGGCGCCGCCGCCGTGGCGTAGATGCCGTCGCGCGGAGCGGCCAAGGTGAGGTTCTTGCCGTCGTAATATAGCTCGCGGTCTGCGTTGCCCATTTTGAGCGAGACGTGCAGCATGTTGGGGCGACGCGCGACGAGATCGACGTTGCCGCCGAACTGCAGCTTCTGACCGGAATTCAAGACGTCCTCCGCAGTGAACTGCGTCTGGACGTTCATTTCCGGAAGGTTGCGAAGCGCCGCGCCCATGCGGTCGAGAGCCGCGAGGGTGGCCGGATCGCGAGTGACCGGTGGAACGGCTGGGGCGGGGGTCTGCGCTAATACTGGCGTGGCATATGCGAGTGCTATCACAGCGCTCGTCAGGAGGGCATGGCGACTCATCGGTTCTCCCTTCGCGAGGGGCTAATCTGATGGGCGGGAGGCTTGGCCTATCCGTATTGCCCCTGATGCAGCAGGGAGCAGAGACCCGCACTCGGGTCTGAGTTGAACCGATGGAACAGGTGCGAATCTCATCGATTCACCACTCATGAGCCAGATCATTTTCCGGCATTTGCCGCGCGTCGCCGTCGTGGAACGTCAGCTCGACCTGCACTTCCGTAACCGCTTGCTCGACGATGAAGCTGAAGAGCTGCCCCACCTGATCGACGACGTTTCGATCGAGCTGTTCGGCATAACGCGGCGCGATACCTTCTACTGGGCGCTGCCCGATCCGGTCAGGCAGAAGTACAGCCGCACCGGCTGGGAGGAACAGTTCGATTTGCTCGGGCGATATTCCCGAGACCCAAACGAGCTCTGGCATCCCTTCGATCTCGACATTCGCTGCGAGCAGGGGAGCACGCTACATTGCTTTGAAGTATTTGGCCGCCAGCTGGTCTGCGCCCTGCACGCTCTACACCCGCAAGCCGTGTTCGCCTTCAGCCAACGGAAGACCTCTAAGGCGGCCTAACCAGAGCGGGACAAACGGGCTCGAGGCTGTTCATGCTGTGAAGGCTGACGTGCGGATCGATCCGGAGTAGACAGGCTCCCGACCCATCCCACGGAAGGAACAAGGCAGGATGAAAGTAACCCACATCGCGGTCGCCGCGGCGCTTCTGATGACCGGCCAGGCGGCAACCGCCCAGTCCGCGACCGATGCCGGCTGTATCATCGTCAGCAACGCCTACATGAAGGCAGCCAAGGAGCCGCAGGCCCAGAAGCTCGCCGAGGCGTCACTCTATTTCTATCTCGGCCGCATCAAGGACGGCACGACCGCCGCCCAGCTGAAGGCATTGTTCGATGCGCAGGCCAAGACGATCAACGACACGACTGCGCCCAACATGATGAACGCTTGCCTCAAGGGCCTTCAGACCAAGGCCGAGCTGGCGCAGAGCGCGTCACCGGCTCCGCCGCCGCAGGCAGCACAGCCGCAAAAGCAGCCGACGACTCCGCCGAAGCGCTAAGCACTGGCGCTAGCTGGAAAAATACTGGCGCCCAGGGCAACGCATCGGGGCGCTCAAGCGTTTATGACCCGCCTCGTTCGGCCGGTTTTTGCCCCCTTTTGCCGGCCGTGCGGGGAGGGGAGACCCAATATGGCGAAGGTTCGTCCACCGGGCGGGCCTTCGCCATTTTCGTGCTCTCCTCCCGACTTTTCCGATCAGTCGCGGTTCGTCAGCGCTTCGCGGATTCGCGCGGCCAGCATCTGGCGCGAATAGGGCTTGGTCAGAAGCCGCACATGCGGGTCGAGGCGCCCGCCGTGAACGATCGCATTCTCGGTATATCCAGACGTGAAAAGGATGCCGATGTCCGGGATCCGCTCCTTCGCCTTGCGCGCCAGCTGCGGACTGCGCAGCGGTCCCGGCATGACCACGTCCGTGAAAAGCAGGTCGATCTTGATCCCGCTTTCCAAGATCGGAAGCGCACTCCCGGCATCCTTCGCAGTCAGCACTTCATAGCCGAGTTCCCGCAGCAGATCCGTCACCGTCGAGCGAACCTCTTCGTCGTCTTCGACAACCAGGATCGTCTCTGTGCCTCCGCTGGTGTCGAGGAGCTCCGGCCCGGCTACAATGTCCTCCGACTCGTGCGCCCGAGGCAGATAGATACGCAGCGTCGTCCCCTCGCCGGACTCGCTGTAGATCTTCACATGACCGCCCGATTGCTTCACGAAGCCGTAGACCATCGAAAGCCCGAGGCCCGATCCCTTGCCCTCCGCCTTAGTGGTGAAGAACGGCTCGAACACTTGGTCGATGATTTCCTTGGGAATGCCGGTTCCCGTGTCGCTGACGGCCAGCATCACATATTGACCGGGGTGGAGGTCGTCGGCCTCTGCCGCATAGACCTCGTCCAGGAAGGCGTTGCGCACTTCGATCGTAAGCTTGCCCATGCCGTCCATCGCGTCTCGCGCGTTGATCGCGAGGTTGAGCACAGCGTTCTCGATTTGCGTGGGGTCAACGAAGACGTTCCACAGCCCGCCTGACACAACGGTCTCGATCTCGATCGCCTCGCCAAGGCTGCGCGCAAGGAGATCCTCCATTCCCACGATCAGCTTGCCGATATTCATGACCTTGGGCTCGAGCGGCTGCCGCCGACCGAAGGCGAGGAGCTGGCTGGCGAGCTTGGCTCCGCGCTGTACACCGGCCATCGCGTTGGTGATGCGCCGCTCGGCGCGCTCATTGCCGAGGACGTCGGCCTGCAGGAGCTGAAGGTTGCCTGACACGATCTGCAACAGATTGTTGAAGTCGTGCGCGACGCCGCCAGTCAACTTGCCGATGGCCTCCATTTTCTGCGCACGCTGAAGCGCGACTTCCGCTGCGCGCCGCTCGGTAATTTCCTCAACCACACGCGCTTCCAGCGTCTCGTTGAGCTTGCGCAGCTCCTCCTGCGCGTGACGTCGTGACGTCACATCCTTGAACAGGACCGCGACTAGCCGATCTTCGGCGTCGCCGAGGCGGAATGCGGAGAGTTCGAGATAGCGGCCGGTCGCCACCAGCTCCTGCTCGAAGCGAATCGGTTCGCCGGTCCGGAGCACTTCGCCGTATCGCGCGATCCAGGCATCGGCCTCGTCGGGAACCATCTCGCGAAGCTTTTGGCCGACCACGTTGGGGATGCCGGCGTTGACCGCATAGGCGGCGTTGGCCTCGATATGGATATAGTCGCTTGCCGGCCCGTGCGGTCCATCGAGAAACTCAATGATGCAGAAGCCCTCGTCCATCCCGTCGAACAAGGTCCGGTACATGTCGGGACGCAGCCGCTCAGGCTTGGCGCGGGTTTCGCTGCCGCTGACGGAAAAGTCATTCACCCGACGGGCGTTAACAGCAGCAGCGGCGAATGAAACGATTAATTGCTGAGCTGGTCGCCGCCGCCCGTCACCGAGCGGCGGCGTAGTGGATCAGCAGTTACAGTTCTTGCAGGTGCAGGGCTTGCACCGGCACACGCCTTTCACGCAGCCGCAAGCGGTAGGAGCGGTCTTTTCGATCTTCCTGTCCATGTCGATTCTCCTTCTGTCCAACAGCGGACGAAGGGCTTATGGCTTCCGTACCATGGTACGGGATCAAGCAAAGAATTCGGATACGATCGGCGGTCTCGCAAAAGCTGCCGGCGTCGGGGTGGAAACGGTGCGTTATTACCAGCGGCGCGGCTTGTTACCTGAGCCTGCCCGGCCGCAGGGCGAGGTTCGCCGATATGGCGAAAAGGACGTGAGGCGGCTTCGGTTCATCCGCGCCGCTCAGACCGCGGGCTTCACCCTCAATGAGATCGGCGAATTGCTCGAAGTCAGCGCATCGGACGATCGCGCTCGTGCGCGCAAGCTGGCCGAAGATCGCGTCGCAGCCCTGGACGAAAAGATCGCCGAGCTGCAGGAAGCGCGTGATGCGCTCGCAGGGCTGGCCGATACCTGTGCGAAGAAGCGCGGCGGCCCCTGCCCCATCCTGAGCGCATTCGAGCCGCAATAGCGAAAACCGCCGCCTGGTTTCCCAAGCGGCGGCTTTGCCTTCCTCTCGCTGGAATGTGTTAGGCGAGCTCACGCTCCTGTTCTTCGACCATCGTCTCCGGCAGGCCGGCGTCCGGATCGACCGGCTCCGCCCTACCGGCCGCGACTTCACGCTCGCGCTTGTCGAAGAAGGCGGCGCGCTTCAGCCGGTTTCTCAGGGACGCAGAGGGGTTCGCCGGCGACGGGCCGCGATAGGCGCGGTCGACCCAGCTTTCACCAGGGCGGCGGTCGGAGCCATCGTCCTCATCCGCATGCTTCGCCACGGGCTGCGAATTGCCCCACGCGAAGGCCGACGGGCCGACGATGAGCGGCTGCTCCAGAACAACCGGGTCGTGCCTCGGCATCGGCGCAAGTTCAGCAGCCACTGCCACGGGTTCTGCAACCGGCTGGGGCTCAACGGTCTCAGCCATCTCAGGCTCGTACACCTCTTCGTGCATCACTTCGTCCTCGTGGCGACGACGACGCGCAACAGCGAATGCGCCAGCTCCAAGGGCGAGAAGCGCGAGGGCGCCACCGCCGATTTCCATCGCCGTCTCGTTATTGCTGCTACTGCTAGCCTTGGCCGGGGCAGGCGCAGCTTCCGCCGCCTGTGGCGACGTGTCGACGATGGGGGTGACGTGGTTGGTCTTCGGGGCCGCAGCCTCGGTCGGCGCCGCGCTGGCAGCCGGAACGGCAGGCGCCGGGGCAGATGCTCGCGTGGTTCGGCTTGCTACCGTGGGTGCGGCAACGGCAACTGGAGCCGCCTTGGCTGCGTGCACCGGCCGTTTTGGCTTCGCTGGGGCGGGCACAGTTGAAGTGTCTTCGGCGGGAACGGCCGTAGTGTCCGTCGCCTCAGGCGCCGGGGCGACCTCCGGTGTCACCACCGGCGGCGGGGGCGTAAGGACGGGGACCGGCTCCGAACTCTGCGGGACTTCCTGGCCAAGGGCCATGGTTGAAGAAAGCGCCAAGGCCGCGGCAATCGCGGTGGCGCCGGCTCGTGCGTAAAGCGTGCTGTTGGTCTTCATCATGCCGAAACAACGGCGCGAGCCCCGTTTCGGTGGCACAATTATCGCCGACTCGAAAGAGTCGGACGTCGAACAGATTCGCGTTTAACGCCCTGAAATTTATGCCAAACTGATGGAACTTCCGAGGAGAGGCTCGACGTCTTGACGTTAACTTCGCGCCTCGTTTCGCGACTCTCGGCTGTCGAATGCCTTTAGCGCTTGAGAAATCCCTCAAGTTGGTTGCGTAGATCATCGACGGAGAGGCGATTCCACGCCTCGTCCCAAGGCGACCCATCTTCTGCGTCATCTTGCAGATAGTCGGGCCGCAGCCAACGCGTTGGCGTGACGGTCGGCTTGGCGTCCGTAAGGCGCTGCATGTCGAACGGCTGGTCGAACTTCAAACCGACGTGGTCGCCGACGACCCAGCTGACACTCGCAAACAGAGCGCCAGCTTTGTCCAGCTCCAGAATCACTTCCGAGTCGGGGCGGAGCGCGCCCGGGCAATCGAGCAGCGCGCCGGTCGCCGAGATATTGCGCAGCCGTACATGCCAGCTGTTGGTTCCGTGATGAAGCTCGCCCGACCAGATCAATGGGTGGCGCTTTGCGTCCCGTAGATCTTCGAACTGCGGCTCCGGTGACTCGGTGGCGGCTTCAGCTGGGGCTTCGTTTGCGAATTTTTCGTCGGGGAAAGCACTCTGGATAACCCCGCGAAGGACGGCGGAGCGCTGGTCATCCGAGCATTGCAGACGGGTTTCATGCGCGAACTCGAGACCGAGGCGTCCGCCCTTGATCCAGCGCACGGCGCATTCGAGCGCCCCGCCCTCACCCAGATGTAAGTCGATGCACTCACCGATCTGCGGCAGCAGGGCGGCGGCGATCATCGCTCCTCCCCCAGAAAGGTTGACGACCTCTGCATCATAGTCCGCGCCGCGATAGGTCACGCGGAAGACCTTTCCGTTCAACCGGTAACGATCCTTGTTGCGGCTATTGCTGCGGCGGATTTCTTCACGGGTGATGGGAACAGCCGTGAGGCCCTCGGCGGCCTTCAGTTTCGGCTGCTTTTCCTTCAGCAAGCGCCTTTCGGCCCGGCCACCGCCAAAGATTTCCGCGCGAATACTCATTGCCCACCCATGACTGAGAAGCCCACGCACGGTTTAAACAACGAGGGTTACTGATTTGTTGAGTGAGCAGCTTTCGGGCGACGCGACCTGCTTAAACATTGTCGCCGATCGGGAAGCGGCCAAGACCGACATCGAGTAAATGGACCCTTCGGGCGGCCGTTTGCCCCTTTTCGGCCGTTGGAGGGGAGTACGCATCTGGCGGAGGTTCGCTTGCGAGAGAGCGAGCCTCCGCCATTCTCTTATGCGCGTGAGCTCCTCGGCTCCTCGCCCTCTATGTCTGGCCGCGCAGCCGCTTCGGTGAATAGCGCCTTGTAAGCGGCACCTCCAATCATTCCGCCAAGCAACGGCGCGACCCAGAACATCCACAATTGCTGCAGCGCTATTCCTCCGACGAACAATGCGGGTCCGGTGCTGCGCGCGGGATTCACAGACGTATTGGTCACCGGAATGCTGATCAGGTGGATCAGCGTAAGCGCAAGGCCGATCGCGATCGGCGCAAACCCCGCCGGAGCTCGAGTATCTGTCGAACCGAGGATCACGAGCAGGAACCCAGCGGTCAGAACGACTTCGCAGACGAACCCGGCCGCAAGCGAATATTGCCCGGGCGATGCTGGACCGTAGCCGTTGGTCGCCAGCCCATTGGTCGCAATGTCATAGACGGGACCACCGCTGGCGATAAACAGCAGGACTCCCGCAGCGACCACGGCGCCACCAACCTGAGCGATCCAATAAGGCACCACTTCCCTGACCGGAAAGCGGCCTCCAGCGCATAATCCCAGCGTCACCGCCGGATTGAAGTGAGCGCCGGAAATGTGGCCGACCGAATAAGCCATCGTCAGGACCGTGAGGCCGAACGCGAGCGACACGCCGACAAGGCCTATCCCGACCTCGGGAAATGTAGCGGCCAGTACCGCGCTTCCGCACCCACCAAACACGAGCCAGAACGTACCGATGAATTCAGCTGCCAGCTTTCTCATGATGCGGCCCTCACTCCGGGTTACAACCGAACTGCCGTAACTCAGCGTGCGGATGCCGCCATCAGGGCAAATCCGGAGCAGATTGCGCCACTGCGCCGAGCGGCAGTAATGTCGCCCGATGAAGCACTTCCTCCTCTTCTACGAAGGTGCGCCCGACTATCTCGAGCGACGCCCGCAGTTCCGAAATGAGCATCTGTCCTATGCTTGGGCGGCCTACGAACGCGGAGAACTCGTCGTCGCCGGCGCGCTCGCCGATCCGGTGGACGGCGCAGTGCTGATGTTTGCGGGCGAGGACAAGTCCGTCGCGGAAGACTTCGCGAGAGGCGACCCTTACGTGCGCAACGGCCTGGTCGCGGATTGGCGGGTACGAGAATGGACCACTGTCATCGGCGATCTCGCGTCTCAGCCGGTGCGCTCGGCTGACTGAAGCGCACAGGGCGTCCGCAGGTGCGGGCGCCCCACGCGGCGTGTGCTCTACGCCGTATTAAAGGGCGTTGGTCGAGCTATTCCCCGACATGTTGTTCGTCGAGTTCATGTCCATATTGCCGCCGGCATTCATGTCCATGTTGCCCGACGCATTCACGTCGGTTCCGGCGTTCATGTCGGTGGCATTCATGTCCGTCGTTGCGTTCAAATCGGTCATGCCCGCATTGAGATCGGCGTTCATATCAGCACTGTTGTTCGCACTATTGTTACCGCCGCACGCGGCAAGCGCCGCGAACGCACTCACGATCGCAAGCTTGCTGGTCATCTTCATCTGGCTTCCCTCCAAGGTCGCTGCGCCGGACGCAGAGCGATTGGGGAACCAAAGTGTTCCTACGGCTGATGACATGCTGACCGCCCCTCGGTAAGCGATCTGCACCGTTCCACTTGCCGGCATTTCATGCAGATCAATCCGAACCTAGACGTCGACGCCCTCGCCGCAGAACTCGCCCGCAACCGTCGCTTGCAGGTCAAGGACTTCCTCGCGCCGCAAGACGCTGAAGAGGTCCATGAGATTCTCGCCCGGCAGACGCCTTGGTGGCTGGTCTACAATGTCGGCGGCCGCGTCGAGCAGCTGTCGCCGGACACGCTTTCCCGAATGCCGCACGGACAGATCGAGCAGATCCTCGGCGAGGTGGTCGAGCGCGCGCAGAGGCAATATCAGTTCGTGTATGCGTCGTTCCCGATCATCGGGAATTACTTCACGCCCGGTGAGCCCAGGATGCCGATCACCAGGATGTTGGAATTCCTCAACGCTCCGCCGGTGCTCGCCTGGTTTCGTAGGCTCATCGGCCGCGACGATGTGCAGTGGATCGATGCGCAAGCGACGCTCTACCAGTCGGGGCATTTCCTGAAGTCGCACTCGGACCTCGATGACGCCAATACGCGCATAGCGGCTTACGTGCTCAACTTCACCAAACTGTGGGAGCGGGACTGGGGCGGATATCTGCAGTTCTTCAACGAGGACCACGACATCGAGCTGGCGCTTAGGCCGATCTTCAATGCAATGAACATCTTCCTCGTGCCGACCGACCATAGCGTCGGGATCGTATCGCCCTTCGCCTACGGCGACCGGTTCTCCGTGACAGGCTGGCTGCGGTCGGACTCGCCGCCCGGACCGATCAGCTCCCCGAAATAACCGCAGGAAAAAGGGCGCCCGAAACGCAGGCGCCCTTCCTTCCGCGTGCTCTCGCGTGACTATTTGGTCTTGCTGGTCTTGTTCTCGGTGGTGTTCGCGGCCGAGTTCTTGATAGCCTCCGCCTTGTTCTCACCGGCGTTCTTGATAGCCGCGGCTTCGTTGTTGGCCTCATTCTTCACGGCCGACGCCTTGTTCTCGGCGCTGTTCATGATGTTGGAAGCCTCGTTCTCGCCCGCAGCTGAGACGTTCTCAGCCTGATTCTCGGCGTTCGCCTGGACCTGCGACGCTTGATTGTCGACCGGGCTCTTCTTGTTGCAGGCCGTGAGCGCAACAATTCCGGCGGCAACCGCCATCACCTTCGCATTTTTCATATGCTTTCCCCTTAAGTCTTGTTGTGGCGCGCGAATCTAGCCGCGCCACCTATCCAGGACATGGCCGCAACATTAACGTGGCGCTTTGGTCAGCAGCCGAACGAGACTTGTGTCGAACCCTGCTTGACCAGGCGCACGGCATTCTTTGGCGTCCCCGGCACGAGCTGGACCTTGATGTTCTCGAGGTCAGGCTGACCCTGCTTGGTAAAGGTCGTCACGAAATGCCGATGCGATAGGAGCAGATGCTCGTCGAGCGGCTTGCAGCCCGTCGACTGGAGCGCGTGGATGCCGACGAGCATTCCGTCAGCATCGTAAAGCTCGGCATATCGGAACTCCGCGTCGATGCTGTCGTCCTTGAACTTGCCGGGACATTCCGCCCGCGCGGCGGCGCACACGACTTCCGTTTCCGGATCTTCCGCCCAGCGGGGGACCGGCGCATAATCGAAGCTCGAAGTCTGAGCGGTCGTACCGCCCGCCGCCATCACGAACGCTGCGATGATCGCCCCCCGCATGCGCGTTATTTCAGCGCTTTGACCGCAGCGAGGGTCTTCGAGACATGCTGGCTGAAGTCGAGGTCGTCGTGCACCATTGTGATCTTGCCGTTGCGAGCGATCACATAGGATGTTCGGGTCGTAACGCCGGGATGCTCGGCCCAAGCAACGTCATATTCCTTTTGTATGGCCGCCGTTGCAGTCGCGACCGGGAAGGCGCTGCGGCATTCCTTGACCGAGAAGTCCTTGAGCGTCGCAATATTATCGGCGGACATGCCGATCACCTGAGCACCGGCTTTCTTGAAGTCGCCGATCGCTTCGCTGAACGCGTGGGCTTCAGCAGTGCAGCCGCTCGTGAAGGCTTTCGGGAAGAAGTAGAGGACGACCGGCCCCTTCTTCAGCTGATCGGCGAGATGGAGCTTGAACTCCTTGCCGCCAACCGCCCCTTCGGTCGTGAAGTCGGGCGCCTGGCTTCCCGTCTTCAGCGCGGCAAACGCCGGCGCGACGAGGATGCTTGAAGCGACGAGTGCGAACAAAAGCTTGCGCATTGCGATCTCCCATCGGGTTTCGCGTTCGTGCGATGCTTAACGCTGTTCGTTCAAAAGGGCGAGCGTGTGCTCGTCGCGACCATCAAAGAAAGCGCTGAGCGCTTCCGCGAAGACGCCATTCGGTTCGACCGCGTCGAACAAGGTCAGGCAGGAACGCAGCTTCATCGCGTCGATGCCCCCGAGGATCTCGACCGCACCGCGCTCGCCTGCCCAGGGAAGCAGTTCCTCGATCGCCTGCCGAAGTCGCGGGCCAAGCACTGGATGGGTGAGATAAGAACGCGCCTCATCGAGCGACTCGATGCCGTAGAATATGGCTGTTTGGCTCCGGCCCAATCGAGCGAGCTGCGGAAAGATGAACCACATCCAGTGGCTCTGCTTGGATCCTGCGCGCAGCTCGGCAAGAGCCTGATCGAAGGTGCCCTGCTGGGCGTCGATGAATCTCTGAAGGTTGTGCGGGTCTGAAGCGGTCACGCCGGCATGATGCGCCCGGCGAAGGCAGCGGGGAAGCGGGGAAGCGGCTGGCGCCTATTGCCGCGGCGCCAGCAGCCCAGTCAGGACATAGAACAGGATCATCACAGGACCGGAGATCAAGGTCAGGGCAATGAAGCCGACCCGGATGATCGTCGGATCTACGCCGGTGTAGTCGGCGAGCCCCGATGCGACACCCATCACCTTGGCGTCGCTTTTGTTGAGAAGGAAACGTCCGTTCATTTTGGTTTCCAATAGCTCGAGTTGTTACGCGATCGGCAGCGAAGTGGCGGCCGAAACCAGCAGAAGCGCGGAGATGAACGCACCGGCGAAGAGGGTGGCAGTCTCACGGGCGGAAGCGAAAGAAGCGAACATTGGTAATCCCCTTATTGCGTTTGGCGACCCGACCATCGGGCCACGCAAGTATCAATGCATGGGGCGTGCCAATTTGAAATTGTCTTTGTTTTTCAGTGCAGCGGCTATGCTAGCGGTGAAATTCGCCAGCATCTTGCGCCGTGAGTTGGGAAATTTTCCCAATCAGCTCGAGGTCGTGTTGCCGCCGTCGGGGTGCAGGACCTGCCCCGCCATGTAGCTGGAGTCCTCGCAAGCCAGGAACAGGAAGCTCGGGGCCACTTCGTTGGGCTGGCCCGGCCTGCCCATCGGGGTGTCCTTGCCGAATTCAGGAATCTTCTCCGGCGGCTGACCGCCTGAGGGGTTGAGTGGGGTCCAGATCGGGCCGGGCGCGACGCCGTTCACACGAATGCCCTTCTTGATCAAATTCTTCGCCAGCGAGCGCGTGAAGCCCAAAATGGCGCCCTTGGTGGAGCTATAATCCAGCAGGCCCGGGGACCCCTTGTAGGTGGTTTCCGATGTACAGTTGATAATCGCGGAGCCTTCCTTGAGATGCGGCACGGCGGCCTGGGTCAGGAAGAACATCCCAAAGACATTGGTCTGGAAGGTCCGCTTCAGCTGATCTTCGCTGATGTTGGTGATGTCCTCGTCATAATGTTGCTCGCCTGCATTGTTGACGAGGATGTCGAGCCCGCCGAGCTCGTCGACCGTCTGCTTCACCGCGCCCTGGCAGAAGTTCTTGTCTCCGAGATCGCCGGCGATTGTGATCGCGCGCCGCCCCTCCTGCTCGACGATGTGCTTGGTCTTGGCCGCATCGTCATGTTCGCAAAGGTAGAGGATGGCGATATCCGCGCCTTCGCGCGCGAACAGTGCCGCTACTGCGCGTCCGATCCCGCTGTCCGCGCCGGTGATCAGCGCCACTTTGCCCTTCAGGCGATCCGAACCCTTGTAGCGAGGCTCCCAGTCCGGCTTCGGATTGAGCTGGCTTTCGTGACCGGGCTCCTGGTCCTCGTGAACCATCGGTTCCATGACTTCGGACATGACGCTTACTCCTTCGGCGCGACACCCATCCCCTTCTGTTCGAACTCATCGACGGTCGCTGGGGTTTCCTGTCCCGCCTTGGCCTGAGGTGCTTTCGTCTTTTCCTTGGTCTGTTTGGTCCTACGCGCCATACCTGTAGCCCCTTAGCTCGAAGGTTCACGCAAACAGGCCCGCGAAGGCCGGCATTATATACAGCGTTGGAATGCGTTTGGCTTCGGGATCAGCCGCGGCGTGCGCTCGCCGGGATAGGGCGCTGATGTCCGCTTTCGGCAGAGGCGCGGTTCGCGCCGGCCTGGCAACGGGCGAGCAAGGTCGGGAAATCGAAGTTGTTGTTGGCTTCGAGGGCGCCGGTCGTCGCTGCCGCACATTGCGCCGCACTCTCGTAACGCGTCTGAAGCGTTGCGACCTGCGTGCAGGAACTCCCGCCGTCGGCGCAGCCCATGATCGCAATGATGAAGTAGCCCGGTCCCATATTCTCACCTGTCGTTCGGCGAGTTCAAACCCGTGATTTAACGTGTGGTTCCAGACACTTTCGAGGGAACCGTTTGCCGCTGCGAGCGTGCGTTACTAACTAAGTGTCGATGGCAGAGACCGCAGCAGAAAAGACCAAGCCGAACGCAGGCTTCGCGGCGCTGTGGCGGTTCCTGCCAATGCTCTGGCCGAAGGGCGAGGCGGAGCTGAAGGCCCGCGTCGTCGGTGCAGTCGTCCTGGTGCTGCTCGGCAAGGCCGCCACCCTGCTCATGCCGTTCGCGTACAAGGCCATCGTCGACGGCATGTCGGCGCATCGCCAACCCTTCGGCGTCGTCGCGATGATGGTCGCCGGCTATGCGGTCGCCCGGTTCGCCGGAGTCCTGTCGGACAATCTGCGCAACGCTTTGTTCGAAAAAGTTGGCCAGGATGCCGCGCGGCGGCTTGCGGGCAAGGTGTTCCGCCACGTCCATGATCTGTCGCTGCGCTTCCACCTGGAGCGTCGAACCGGGTCGCTGACCAAGATCGTGGAGCGCGGGACCAAGAGTATCGACATGATGCTCTACTTCCTGCTGTTCAACATCGGCCCGACGCTGATCGAGCTCACCGCCGCCTGCATCATCTTCTTCGTAAAGTTCGGCTTCGGCCTGGTCGCGGCGACGCTGGCGATGATCGTCATCTACATCGGCTTCACGAGGCGAGTGACCGAGTGGCGTGCGCAGCTGCAGCGGCAGATGAACGACGTCGACAACAAGGCGATCGGTCGTGCGGTCGACAGCCTGCTCAACTACGAGACGGTCAAATATTTCGGCGCCGAAGAGCGCGAGGCGAAGCGCTACGACGAAGCCGTTGGCGCCTTCGCTCGTGCAACCGTGCGCAACGAGGTCTCGCTTGCATGGCTGAACATCGGTCAGGCGTTCATCACCAACACGATGCTGGCGGGCGCCATGATCTTCACTGTCTGGGGCTGGAGCCAAGGCCGCTTCACGCCGGGCGACGTCGTCTTCATCAATACTATGTTGATGCAGCTGTTCCGGCCGCTCGACTTGCTCGGTTGGGTCTATCGTTCGATCCGCCAGGGCCTGATCGACATGGAAGCCATGTGGGACCTGCTCGATACGCCGGCCGAGATCACCAACAAGCCAGGCGCCCAACCTCTCGCCGTGGCGACGGGGCACGTGCAATTCGACGATGTGCGGTTCGGTTATGAGTCCGACCGAGAGATCCTGCGCGGCCTGGATCTCGACATTCCGGCAGGCACGAGCTGCGCGATCGTCGGACCGTCGGGGGCTGGAAAGTCGACCATCGCCCGCTTGCTCTATCGCTTCTACGATCCAACCGCCGGCCGCATTTTGATCGATGGGCAGGAGATTGCCGACGTCGAGCAAGGAAGCCTGCGCGCGGCGATCGGCATCGTCCCGCAGGACACAGTGCTGTTCAACGACACCATCGGGTACAACATCGGCTACGGCCGCGACGGCGCGAGCCAGGAGCAGATCGAGGACGCCGCGCGAGGCGCAGCGATCGACCGCTTCATCGCCGCCCTTCCCGAGAAATACGATTCCATGGTTGGCGAGCGCGGGCTCAAGCTTTCAGGCGGCGAGAAGCAGCGAGTTGCGATCGCCCGCACTCTGCTCAAGAACCCGCCGATTCTGGTGCTCGACGAGGCCACGTCGGCACTCGACAGCCGAACCGAGCAGGCAATCCAGGAAACGCTCGACCGCGTCGCCCAAAGCCGCACCACGATCATGATCGCGCACCGCCTTTCGACCATCGTCGATGCGGACCAGATCGTCGTTCTCGACGAAGGCAGGGTCGCGGAGCGCGGTACGCATGAGGAGTTGTTGGAGGCTGGCGGACTCTACGCGGACTTGTGGCAGCGGCAGGCGGCGGAGCAGCTCGCCGAAGAAATTGCTGAAGCGGCCGAGTAATCAGCTCCGGCGCACGCCGCGCAGAATGTTGCCTTCAGTGCTGAGGTATAGTCGGCGATAATCGACGCGCGGCGTGTCGGCGAAGATCAGATAATAGTATTTCATCTGCTCCGACCACCAATAGCCGGGGCAGTGATCGCTCTGGACCTTCGGATTGGCAGTCACGTCGGCGAGATCCGCATAGCCGTAGCGCGCCTTGTTCCAGCGCTTCATCGCCAGATAGTGATCGCGAACGATGTGCCGCCATTCCTCGCGGCGATCGAGCAGCCAATGGTTGAAGGCGGCGTCGGCTAACTCCGGGCGAAGATCGTTAGTCTTGCTGAGCGCGCGCATGCCGGTGGAATCGATGCTTTCAGGAAGCACGCCGTAACGCGCCTGCACCTTGGCCCAGGTGCGCGTGTGCGCAGCGCCCACGGCGCGATCGCCGCCCTGGGCAAGCAAGCCTCCGTAGAAGGAGCCTAGTTCGTCCTGTTCCGTGTCGAGCGGCTTGCCGGTCTCGAAATCAACGTTCGAGAACCAGAGATTAGTACCGCGCCGCAGCGGCTGATATTTCAGGATCGCGGCGGTGCAGGTGCGGTACATCGCGAGGCAGTCGCGGTCGCCGAGCAGGTCCCAGCCGTCCCACAGATATTCGTAATAGCTGTCCGATGGCGGACCGATCGTTGCGCGTCGGCTTTTCCATTCTCCGGTCATGCAATCGATGCTGTCTGCGAGCAGGCCGATCTTCGAGCGTCGTTCGAACATCGACACGAGCGCGCGCTTGGCCGCAGCACGGTAACGGTCGTCGCCGGTCGCTCGGCTCAAAAAGCCGAATTCCGGGATGAAGGTGCCGGTCTCTGCCGGGTTCGTCACGGGTCCGCCAAGCGCGCCGGTGCGCAGGTTGATGTAGCGATGCGGAATGCCGAGCGGCGAAGCGTGAAAACTCGGAAGCAAGCGATCGGCGAGGTCCTTCGCCTTCGCCAGCAACGCCGGATCTCCGCATGCGTGATAGGCTGAGAGCAATCCGCCGACCAGCCGGATCGAGGTTTCGAACACTGAGACTTCGCCATCGACATCGAAGTCGAGGTTCGCCTTCACCCAATCGACGCCGTCCCGGAATTCCTCGTCGAGGCCCATCACCCACAAGGTGTCCAGCGCCTCGATCAGCGACAGGCCGAGGTGGTGGTTCTTGAGCGGGAAGCTTTCGAAGCCGCCGCTGATCGGCTTGATCTGGTCCTTGCCCCAGGCGTGCTCACGATAGTTGCGCCAAGCCCAGCGCATTTCGGAACGGACGTCCTCGCCGAGAGCGCGCCAGTCCTCGCTGCGCGCGAGCGAGGCGCTGGGTCTCAACAAAAGTGCGGCTGTGGTGGTGCCGAGCAGGCGACGGCGAGTGATTGGTGGCAACGACATCCGCCGACGCTAGCGGGTTGCCCGTTTGCAGAAAACATCATGCACGGCTGTAGCGCGCCACAACCGCCAGCATTAGCTAAGGCTGATATCCCACGGAGTTTCCTTGATGCGCTTTCGCTATTGGTCGGCCGCTGCCAGCCTGATTGTTGCCCTTCCCGCCGCGCTCGCAGCCCAGCCTGCTGCCAAGCCGCATTACGGCACGTGGGGCGTCGATCTTCGCGACATGGATACGAGCGTGAAGCCGGGAGACGACTTCTTCCGCTATGTCGAAGGGCATTGGCTGAAGACCAGTGAGATCGCAGCCGACAAATCGCGCGCGGGCTACAACTATGACCTGCCGGACGCGACCGAGATCGAGGTGCGCGACCTGGTTCAGCAGGCGGGGGCCAATCCGAGCGATCCGATCATGCGGCAAGTCGGCGATTTCTACGCCGCCTTCATGGACCAGGCGGGCATCGAAGCGCGCGGTCTCGCGCCGCTGCAGCCCTATCTCAAACGCATCTCCGACGTGAAGGACAAGCACCAGCTCGTCTCACTGATGGCCGAGCCGTCATACGCGTCGCCGATCGGTATCGGAATCATGCCCGACCAGAAGAACCCGACCCGCTACACGGTCGGCGCGGGGCAGGCGGGGCTCGGACTTCCGACGCGCGATTACTACCTGCTGAGCGGCGAGAAATACGAGAAGATCCGCAAGGCTTATCGCGCCTACATCGCGCAGATGCTTACGCTCGCGGGCATCCCGGATGGCGAGGCCAAAGCCGACAAGATCCTGGCGCTCGAAACCCGTCTGGCGAAGGACCAGTGGCCCCCGGAAAAGCAGCGCGATCCGCAGGCGACCTACAATCCGATGAGCCGGACGCAACTAATGCGCCTGGCACCGCAGTTCGAATGGGCGACCACGCTGAAGCATATCGGCCTCGGCGCCATGCCGACCGTGATCGTGAGCGAGCCGAGCGCAGTTGCAGCGGCGGGCAAGCGCATCGCGGATGTACCGCTATCGACCTGGAAGGACTGGATGACCTTCCAGTTTATCAGCGGCCACGCGGCCTATCTGCCAAAGGCGTTCGACCAAGCCAATTTCGCTTTCTACGGCCAGACGCTGCAGGGCGTGCCGAAGCAGGCGGAGCGGTGGAAGCGCGGCGTCCGCCTCCTCAACGACGTGCTCGGCGAGGCCGTGGGACAGCTTTATGTCCAGCGGCACTGGACTTCGGAGACCGAGCGTCAGGTCAACGAGCTCGTAGGGGACCTTCGTGCTTCCTACGGGGATCTCATTGCCCACGCGAGCTGGATGGACGAGCCGACGCGCAAGCAGGCCCTCGCGAAGCTCGCCGCGTTCGACCCGCGTGTCGGCCATCCGGTCAAGTACATCGATTATTCGAGCATGGTCGTCACTCGGACCGACCCGCTCGCCAACGATTACGCCGCCGACCGCTTCCAGTGGAACTTGGAGCTTTCGCGCCTCCGCAAGCCGGTCGATCGCACGTTGTGGGAAATGACGCCGCAGGAGGTGAACGCTTACTACGATCCGGTCATGAACCAGGTCACATTCCCGGCCGCGCAGCTGCAGCCGCCGTTCTTCGATGCCGCGGGCGATCCTGCGGTCAACTATGGCGAGACTGGCGCGACCATCGGCCACGAAATGGGGCACGGCTTCGACGACGAGGGCCGCCAGTTCGATGCGCAGGGTAAGCTGCGCGACTGGTGGACCAAGCGATCGGCGGACAAGTACAATGTTCACGCGAAGATGCTGGTGAAGCAGTTCAACGCTTATGAGCCGCTGCCGGGCGTGCACATCAAGGGCGAGTTGACGCTCGGCGAGAACCTGGCCGATCTCGGCGGATTGGAAGCGGCCTACGCCGCTTACCGTCGTTACGTCGCCCGGCACGGCGAGCCGCCCGTCATCGGGGGCTACACCGGGGACCAGCGCTTCTTCATCGCTTATGCAGCGAGTTGGCAGGGCAAGGCGCGTGATGACTCATTGCGCACGCAGCTGCTGGCCAATCCGCACAGCCCCGAGGAGTTTCGCGTCAACGGGATCGTCCGGAACGTCGACGCCTGGTACGCGGCGTTCAACGTCAAACCGGGCGACAAGCTGTATTTGCCGCCCGAACAACGCGTGCACGTCTGGATGAACTGACCGCGGTCAGCTAGCGCGGGTCGCGTGAGCGTACCGCACGATCTCCTCAAACGCATCTTCGGCTTCGATCACTTCCGCGGCGTGCAGGAAGACGTGATCGGCCGCGTTCTCTCTGGGCAACACACGCTCGCGGTGATGCCGACGGGTGCGGGCAAGTCGCTGTGCTACCAACTTCCGGCCCTTGCACGCGATGGGACGGCGCTGGTCGTTTCACCTCTCATCGCATTGATGCACGACCAAATCCGCAGTGCGAGCGCGATCGGTCTGCGCGCAGCCTCCCTGACGTCTGCCGATGCGGATCGCGAACAGACGGTGCAGCGCTTCAAAGCTGGTGAGCTGGACCTGCTCTATGTCGCGCCGGAGCGTGCAACGGGCGAAGCATTCCGGCGCCTGATCAGCCGTGTGAACCTGTCGCTGATCGCGATCGACGAGGCGCATTGCGTTAGCGAATGGGGCCACGATTTCCGGCCCGACTATCGCCAGCTCAGGCCGCTGCTCGACGACAATGCCGATGTGCCGCGTCTTGCGCTGACGGCGACGGCAGACCGACGTACGCGCGCCGACATTCTGACGCAGCTCGGCATTCCGGAAGAGGGGCTGGTGATCGCCGGCTTCGACCGCCCGAACATCCGCTACAACGTCCGTCCCCGTGACGGCATTTCCGCTCAGCTGAAAACGCTTCTTGCGCAGCAGTCGGGCGCTGGCATCGTCTATGCGCCGAGCCGCGACAAGGCCGAGCGCATCGCCGAGCAGCTTGCGTCCGGCGGGCGGCCCGCGCTGCCGTATCACGCGGGTCTCGAACCGCAGGTCCGCGCACGGAATCAGGCCGCGTTTGTCGAGTCCGAGGAGATGGTGATTGCTGCGACCGTCGCGTTCGGCATGGGCATCGACAAGCCGGACGTGCGCTTCGTTGCCCATGCCGGAATCCCGAAGTCGATCGAGGCCTACTACCAGGAAACGGGGCGGGCCGGCCGCGACGGCGAACCGGCTGAGGCATGGCTGTATTGGGGCGCCGAAGACTTCGCACGCGCTCGACAGCGCATCGAAACCGAGGTCGAAGAGCATCGTCGCGCCGGAGAGCGGGAGCGGCTGAACGCGCTTGCCGCATTCGTCGAGGCATCTAGCTGCCGCCGCGCAATCCTTCTGCGCCACTTCGGCGAGGATCCGCCTGAGCAATGCGGCAATTGCGACAATTGCCTCGATCCACCGGCGACCATCGACGCCACCGAGGTCGCGCGCAAATTGCTGTCCGCAGCGTTCCGCACCGAAATGCGCTTCGGCGTAGGTCATCTGGCCGACGTTCTCGCCGGAAACGACAATGAGAAAGTGCGCAGTTTCGGGCACGAACGTCTGTCCGTGTTCGGCATCGCGACGGCCGAGGAGTTGCCGCTCGTCCGTCCGGTGGCGCGTGCATTGATCGCGCGCGATGCGCTTCGTGCAGATGCCTATGGCGGGCTAAGCTTCGGCCCTGGCGCAAAGCCGATCCTGAAGGGTGAGCAGGAGCTGACCATCGCGGTTCCGCCACCGCGGAAACGGGCCAGCCGGCGCCAGTCCGATTATCCGCGCGATCCATTGTTCGACTTGCTGCGAGAGGCGCGCCGCAAGCTGGCTGCCGACTCTGGCGTTCCGCCCTACGTCATCTTCCACGATTCGACTTTGCGTGAGATCGCGTCTCGCAGGCCGCAAAGCCTCCGCGAACTGGGCGAAGTACAGGGCGTAGGCGCGGTAAAGCTCGGCCGCTACGGGCAGGCGATGCTCGATGCGCTTTCGACCAGCGACTGACGTTCAGACTTGCGCAATTGGCGACTCGGCTAGAGAGCGCGAACGACATTTGGGAATCCGGGGAGTCACATGATCCGTAAGCTTCTTCTTGCGACGGCGGCTGTCGCCGTTGCCAGTTCCGCCGCTGCGGCTCCTGCGCCGCGCAAGGCCAGTTCATCGGCGACGCTCCCTGCGTCGAACCCGTTCGCGCAGCCGAGCACCCTGCCGTTCCAAGCGCCCGACTTCTCGAAGATCAAGGACAGCGACTATCTGCCAGCGCTGTTGGCCGGAATGGCGCAGCAGAAGTCGGAAGTGATGGCGATCGCCAACCAGAAGGCGCCGCCGACATTCGGTAACACTGTCGTCGCCATGGAGCGCTCCGGTCAGCTGCTCGAACGCGCCAATCTCGCCTTCTCGGCCGTCAACGGCGCGAATACCAACGATACGCTCCAGGCGACGGACACGAAGACGTCTCCGCTGTTCGCCGCGCACAACGACTTCATGTACCTCAACGCGAAGCTATTCGGACGCTTCAAATATTTGCACGAGCATCAGGCCGGCCTGAACCTCACGCCGGAGCAGGCCAAGCTGCTCGACGTCTATTACAAGCAATTCATCCACGCAGGTGCGGAGCTTCCGGCGGACAAGCAGACGCAGCTCAAATCGCTGAACAAGCAGCTGAGCATGCTGCAGACCTCGTTCAACCAGAAGCTGCTTGCTGCAGCCAAGGCCGGAGCCCTCCAGGTCAGCGACCCTGCTTCGCTCGCTGGACTTTCTGCCGAGCAGCTCGCTGCCGCGCAGCAAGCCGCAAAGGACCGCAAGGTGTCCGGCTATGTGCTGCCGCTACAGAACACGACTCAGCAGCCGTCGCTTGAATCGCTGACCAGCCACGACACGCGCCAGAAGCTCTACGAAGCGAGCCTCAATCGCGCCGAGAAAGGCGATTCGAACGACACGCGCTCGACGATCCAGAAGATCGCGAAGCTGCGGGCGGAAAAGGCGGCGCTGTTCGGCAATGCGAATTGGGCCGACTACGTGCTGTACGATCAAATGGCCAAGGACCGTGCGACGGCTGTGGGCTTCCTCGATCGGCTCGCTCCAGCCGTCTCCGCGAAGCAGAAGCGCGAAGCGGCGGACATCCGCGCGCTAGCCAAATCCCAAGGCGCGAACTTTGAGGTCACGCCCGCCGACTGGAACTTCTACGCCGAGCAGATCCGCAAGCAGCGCTATGCGATCGATAGCGACCAGCTGAAGCAATATTTCGAGTTCAACAAGGTGCTCGAAGACGGCGTCTTCTACGCCGCGAACCAGCTGTACGGGATTAGCTTCAAGGAGCGGAAGGACATCCCGACCTGGAACGCCGACATGCGCGTGTTCGACGTGATCGACGCCAACGGCAAGCCGCTGGCCCTGTTCTACATCGACCCGTGGAAGCGCGACAACAAGAACGGCGGCGCGTGGATGGACAATCTAGTGAAGCAGTCCACGCTGCGCGGCACCAAGCCGGTCGTGTACAATGTCGAGAACTTCACCAAGCCTGCGCCCGGCCAGCCCGCGCTGATCAGCTGGGACGACGTGACGACGATGTTCCACGAGTTCGGCCACGCGCTGCACGGCATGTTCGCCGCGCAGACTTATCCGAAGATCTCGGGATCGGACACGGCGCGCGACTTCGTCGAGTTCCCCTCGCAGTTCAACGAGAATTGGGCGCTCGATCCGAAGGTGCTTCCGCACTACGCGGTCAACTACAAAACGGGCCAGCCGATTCCGCAGGATTTGGTCCAGAAGGTCATCGCTGCTCGCACTTTCAACCAGGGCTATGAAGTCGGCGAACTGCTCGAAGCCGCCCGTCTGGACCTGGATTGGCATTCACTTTCTGCCGACGCTCCGCTGCAGGATGTAGACAAGTTCGAGGCGGATGCGCTCGCCAAGAGCGGGTTCGACGTCGCGGATGTTCCGCCGCGCTATCGCTCGAGCTATTTCCTTCATATCTGGAGCAATGGCTATTCGGCAGGCTATTATGCCTACCCATGGACCAGGATGCTTGGACAGGATGCCTTCGCATGGTTCCAGCAGCACGGCGGCCTGACTCGGGAGAATGGGCAGCGCTTCCGAGACATGGTCCTGTCGCGCGGCAACACGCTCGACTATGCCGAGATGTACCGTGCGTTCACCGGTCACGACCCGAGCATTCAGCCCTATCTAGACTATTATGGGCTGACCTCCGGATCGGACGCAGCAGCAAAGTAGGCAGCCTATGATCCGCCAGCTCGACGAGAAAACCTGGGTAAGCGGCCAGATCGGTCCGGATCAGGTCGCTGAGCTGGCAGCTCAGGGGGTGACCGTGCTCATCAACAATCGGCCGGACGGCGAGGAAGAAGGTCAGCCGTTGGCGGTGGAGATCGAAGATGCTGCTGCGGCCGCAGGCATCACCTACCATTTCGTGCCGATCATCCGCGGCATCGGGCCTGCCGACGTGGAAGAAATGCAGAAAGCGCTGCGCGAGGCCGAAGGCGGAAAGCTGCTCGCCTTCTGCCGATCCGGCAATCGATCGGCCTTGGTCTGCGCGGTGGCGCAGCGGCAGGACGGCGCGTCACGCGATGATGTCGAACAGAAGTTGACCGGCGCCGGCTTCGACACCGGCCCGATCTCACACCTGCTCTAAGGCTTGTAATCGCGCAGCACTCGCGCCGCTTCCGCCAGATCCTCGTCGAGCACCATCAGGCGGACGCCGACCAACGCTCCATCGGAGTAGAGGCTGCTTTGCGCGTCGAAGACCACGGCTTCGATCCCGTGGCTTTCAAGGAATGTCCTCGCGAGTTCGGCCTGGTACGCCCAGTTGAACCGCGCCGCTTCGACCAAAGAGCTCAAAAGGGCGTCGCATTTCCCGCGGCGGTCTCGTCTGGGCGAGGCGAGCGGCCTAGGATCGCGTTGCGGTGCGGAAATCGTCCGAAGCGCGAGATTATGTCGTAATGCTTCTTCGCATACTTCAGCTGCTCGGTGTCTCCGAGTTCGGTGAAGAGCAGCATCGAACGCTGCTGATCGGCCATGCTCTCGCTGTGCTGGAACGGTATGTAGAGAAAGCCGCGTTCGTTCGAAGGAAGCTGCTCGTCTAGTCCTTCGTCGATCGCGATCTTCGCGATGGCCAGTGCCATGTGATCCGTCGCGTAGACGTCCGCTTGACCGCGAAACATGTTGCGCGGGAATTGATCGAACAGAATCACAGCCGCCAGCGCGTCGAGCGGATCGGCCAGGAATGCATCAACGGGAAGCTCTCGCTTCTCGGCCCAAAGCTTCAGGAACTGCTGGCGGATGCGATGGTCGAGTTCGGGGTCGGACTTCCACCATTGGTCCGGTTGCAAGCCGAACCAGAACTTCAGGACGTCTGCGCGCCAGTCGCCGCTCAAGCGGCCGTGCCTCCGACGGTGAGACCCTCGATGAGCAACGTGGGCTGACCCACGCCCGCGGGGACGCTCTGCCCCCCCTTACCGCAGACTCCGATTCCCTCATCTAGCGCAAGGTCGTTTCCGATCCCTTTGACCCGCGTGAGCACGGTCGGGCCATCGCCGATCAGCGTTGCGCCCTTGATCGGTTCTGCAATCTTGCCGCCACGGATGCGGTACGCCTCGGTGCAGGAGAAGACGAACTTGCCGCTGGTAATGTCGACCTGCCCGCCGCCGAAGCTCTTGGCGTAGATGCCGTCACTGACCCTCTCGACCAGCTCCGCCGGATCATCTTTGCCCGCGAGCATGAAGGTGTTGGTCATGCGCGGCATTGGAGCGTGAGCGAAGCTTTCGCGCCGGCCGTTGCCGGTCGGCTCGACCCCCATCAGCCGGGCGTTGAGACGGTCCTGGATGTAACCCTTGAGGATGCCGTCCTCGATCAGCACGTTGCGGCGCGTCGGCGTGCCTTCGTCATCAATCGTGAGCGAACCGCGGCGCTGCTCCATCGCACCATCGTCGATCACCGTGACGCCCGGCGCCGCCACACGCTCGCCAATGCGGCCGGAGAAGGCCGAAGTACCCTTGCGGTTGAAGTCGCCTTCCAGCCCGTGGCCGACCGCTTCATGCAATAGAACGCCGGGCCAGCCGGGTCCCAGCACGACAGGCATCTCGCCAGCAGGAGCTGCGACCGAGTCGAGATTCGTCACTGCTTGAGCAAGCGCTATGTCGATAGCGCGCTCCCACTGCGCATCCTCGAATAGGCGGCCGTAAAGATAGCGCCCGCCAAGGCCATGAAAGCCGGTCTCGCGACGGCCGTTCTGCTCGGCGACGATCTGAATTCCGAGGCGGACCAGCGGACGGACGTCATGGGCCACGAATCCATCGCCGCGAACGATGTCGATCACGCTCCAGCTTGCAGACAAAGTGACGCTGACCTGCGCGACGCGGGGGTCGCGTGTCCGGGCCGCAGCATCGATCTTCTGGCAAAGCGCGACCTTGTCGGCGAACGGCACGAGGCTCAGCGGATCGTCAGCGCCATACATCGCCTGGTTGGTGCGATGCGGCGGCGGCGCCGGGATAGCCGTGACGGGGTCGAGCAGCTTTAGCGTCGAGGCGGCACGCTCGATCGCGGCCTCGCTGATTTCGTTGGCATGAGCGAAGGCGGTGGTCTCGCCTGTCACGCCACGAAGGCCGAAACCGGAGGAGCTGTGATAATCGGCAGTCTTCAGTCGTCCGTCGTCGAAACCGAAAGACTCGCTGGCGGCATATTGCAGGTAAAGCTCGCCATCGTCGTGGCCGGTCAGATGCTTGGCCGCCAGGTGCCGGGCGCCATCCGGATCGAGGCTCCGATAAAGGAACCGGCGGGGATCGGGAGCGGTCATGCCGCTTCGGTGTCCGCAGGTCCCCCGATGTAGACAAAGCGGCGGTCGCAATAGCCGCACTCGACAAAGCCCGTGTCCGGCTCGATCCTCAGGAACACGCGCGGATGACCGAGCGCGGGCGAGATGTCGCCCGATCCGTCGCAGGCGACCTGGACGGTCGAAACCCGGATGATTTCAGGGGGCTGGATGGCTTTCATCGTGGGCGAAGTAGCAATCGCGCTGCTTCGGTTCAATGCGGGCGACCCGTCAAATCAATTGTAGGTGATGGTGACGTCGAAGGTGCCGAGATAGACGCCTTCCGCCTGGTTGGCGTTGACGTGCAGGGTCCCGCCAACCCTAAATTCGAAGGTCTCGTGGGCGACGACATTGCGGGTCGTCGTGCCGTTGATCGACCAGGTATCCACGGTCATTGTCTCCGTGCCGCCCACACGGGTCAGCGTCACGGCCTTCTTCGGCAAGCCGATTTTGACGACGTTCCTGGAAGGCGAAACGGCCTCGAAACGCGCTGCGTGCGGCGTCCCGCCAACAAGGAGCACGCCGCCGGTTGTGGTCACTGCGTCCGTGCTCGAATCGATGACGGCGGTTCCGGCCGTCGTCACACTCAGCTTGCCGAAATCGAGATCGCGAAGGTTGGTGAGAGCTCCCGGAAGCAGCAGCTGCGCTTTCCCCTGCGCCGGCGTGGGCGCAGCAACAGGCGCAGCGTGCCCGACGGCCGGACACGACAAAGCGAACAGCGCCAAAACGCGTCGTAGGAAAACTGCCCCCATCTGGGAATTGGCATAGGTGGTTAACGTCAAGATCACTCTGACGGTTAGGGTAAAGTCTGCATTTACCCTTTCTATTGTCCGGTAAGCGGGCGGCTCCTATTCCGCCTCACATGGACGAACCCGCAATCCGCATTGAATCCCTGTCGAAGACCTATGCGGGGGGAAAGCGCGCACTCAACGAGGTGAGCTTCGACGTTCCGCGCGGGCAGATCTTCGGGCTGCTCGGACCGAACGGCGCGGGGAAGTCGACCCTGATTAACATCCTTGCGGGCCTGGTGGTGAAGACCAGCGGCAAGGTATCGATCTGGGGTTTCGACATCGACGAGCATCCGCGCAACGCGAAACGCTCCATCGGCGTGGTTCCGCAGGAGATCATCTTCGATCCCTTCTTCACGCCGCGCGAGACGTTGGAGATCCAGGCCGGCCTGTACGGAATTCCGGCCGGCGAACGGAAATCGGACGAGCTGCTCGCGGCGATGCACCTGACCGACAAGGCCAACGCTTATTCGCGTACGCTCTCCGGAGGCATGAAGCGGCGGCTGCTAGTCGCGAAGGCGATGGTCCATTCGCCGCCGATCCTGGTGCTCGACGAGCCGACGGCGGGGGTAGACGTCGAGCTTCGCCGCCAGCTGTGGGATTATGTTCGCAAGCTCCACGCGCAAGGCGTGACCATCGTCCTCACGACCCACTATCTCGAGGAGGCCGAGGAGCTCTGCGATCGCATCGCGATCATCAACCACGGCCGCGTCATCGCCAATGAACCGACTCGCGAGCTGGTTTCGAAAGCGCAGGAGAAAGCCGTGGTTGTCACGTTCGACCGCGACATCGCCAACGTGCCGACCAATGCATGTTTCGAGAATATCAGTCTGATCGACGAGCGGACGCTCGAAATCACCTACCGCAAGGACAAGGTGAATGCGGGGCAGGTGCTGAGCGCGCTAACTTCGGACGGACTTGCGATCGTCGACGTCTCGACGCGTGATCCGGATCTCGAGGATGTGTTCCTCAGCCTGACCTCCGCTGCAGCCCAGGAAGCGGCGTGAGCCTCGACACTGACGTCCTCATTGTCGGCTCCGGCGCAGCGGGGCTGACGGCTGCGCTCAACCTTGCCGAAACGCGCAAGGTTGCAGTGATCGCCAAGGGCGGGCTCGGCGAGGGGGCCACCAGCTGGGCACAAGGCGGAATCGCGGCGGTGCTAGAGGAAGGCGACAGCTTCGAAGCGCACGTCAACGATACGATGATCGCCGGCGCCGGTCTGAACGACCTCAAGGTCGTCGAGCATGTGGTCGAAGCCGCGCCCCGCGCCATCCAGCATCTGATCGACGTCGGCGTTCCCTTCGCGACGGAGGGTAACGCGCTCCACCTGACCCGCGAAGGCGGACACAGCCATCGCCGCATCGTCCACGTGGCGGATGCGACAGGCTATGCGGTGCAGCAGGCGCTCGAGGGTGCGGCCGCCAAGCATCCGAACATCACTTTGGTCCCGGACATGGTCGCGATCGATCTCGCCACGGGCCGGCATGCGAAGAACTTCTCGACCAGCGGCGCTGTGCACGGCCTTTATGCCTGGAACCGCAAGACCAAACGCGTCGAGACCCTGACCGGACGGGCAACGATCCTTGCCACCGGAGGCGCCGGACGCGCCTACCTCTATTCGACCGCCCCGCGCGGAGCGACGGGTGATGGCATCGCCATGGCGTGGCGGGCAGGCTGCCGTGTCTCCAACATGGAGATGATGCAGTTTCACCCGACCTGCCTCTACAATCTTCAGGTCAAGAACTTCCTGATCACTGAAGCCGTACGCGGCGAGGGAGGGCAGCTGAAGCTACCGCCCAGCGCGAAGGGCGGGGGCACGCGCTTCATGCCCAAGTTCGACAAGCGGGCCGAGCTTGCGCCGCGCGATATCGTCGCCCGAGCGATCGACCATGAGATCAAGCGGCTCGGTCTCGATTACGTCCACCTCGACATCTCGCACCGCGATCCGGATTTCGTGAAGGCGCATTTCCCGAACATCTATGAGAAGCTGCTGGGCCTCGGCATCGACATTACTGCGGAGCCGATCCCCGTCGTCCCGGCACAGCATTACACCTGCGGCGGCGTGCTCGTGGACCTGGACGGACGTACCGATGCGCCCGGACTCTATGCTGCGGGCGAGGTCACGCAGTCTGGGCTCCACGGAGCCAATCGCCTGGCGTCGAACAGCCTGCTCGAATGCCTAGTGTTCGGTGAGGCGGCCGCCAGGCATATCGATGCCAACTGGGACTCGCTGCCGGACGTGCCGGAGATCGCCGCCTGGGACGAAAGCCGCGTCACCGACAGTGACGAGGAAGTCGTGATCGCCCAGACATGGGGCGAGATCCGGCGCTTCATGTGGAATTATGTCGGCATCGTCCGCACCACCAAGCGGCTGGAGCGAGCCAAGCACCGGATCGACATGCTGAGGCAGGAGGTACGCGATTATTACGCCCACTTCCGCGTGACCCCTGACCTGATCGAACTGCGCAATTTGGTCGAAGTTGCCGATCTTATCATCCGCTCCGCGCTCGCGCGGCACGAGAGCCGCGGGCTGCATTACACGCTGGATTATCCGGAGCTGCTGCCGGAAGCGAAGGACACTGTGCTCGTTCCCTAGGAAAGCAGCTCGCCCAACGCCTGCCTGAACCGCGCGATTGCCTCGGCGTCGATTTTCGGATCGGCCGTTCGTTGAGCGAGCGGCAAATGCTCCGCCGGATCGCCGTGCTCCTCGAAAATCCAGTGATCGTACATATTCTTCCAAGCTTTGCGATGCTCCCTCGGCATGTTCCGGAAAAGTTCGTACGTCGCACGAAGAAGTGCGCCGTATGGATGCGCAGCGGCGACGTCGTCCCGGTACCACCAGAAGTTCACAAGCATATTGAACGGCTCAAGGGATTCCACGCCGTGCCACCAGAGATACGGGATATAGATGGCGTCCCCCGGCTCAAGCTCGGCTACTTGCGCAGCTCGCAAAGCACTTCGAAACCGCGGATAGCGCTGAAGGTCTGGGTCATCGTGAGCGACCATACTGATCGGCAACCCTGCTGGCGTGACGTCGAACGGGCCAATGTACAGGTTCGAAACCTGATCCGGCGGAAACAGGGTGAAGCGACGCTTCCCAGCAACCACAACGGCAAGATTGTCAGCGGAATCGAAGTGCGGCGATACGGTGACCGCATTGCCGATCCAAACTCGTCCGGATGTACCAGTCGGCACGAGATCGGTGTGGTTCTGCTCGTCCAGCGTTGGAAGATGGTGAGATGCGCTCAGGCCCATGTAGATGGCCGGCGGATCTGGCGCTTCTGCTAATTTGAGCAATCCTTTCAGTACATTGGGCAGACGCTCATCCGAGATGCGCTGATGAAGCTCCTTTGTTCCCTCTCGGTATATCATTCGTCCGCGTGCGGCAGGCGGGACGATCGTCGTCATTACAAGCTCACCGCTGTCCAGACCGATCAGATAGTCGACCAAGGACTCACGTGACTCCCGGCAGTGCTTCACCAAGGGCCATTTGTTTGCAACGCCGCGAAGCACGGCCGGCTGGCCAAGAGGTACGATCTCCTCTTGAAATTGGCGTGATCCTACGTCGGTCCACTCGCGGATGGGCGAGGGCAGGACTTCGGTTTCGGTCAGTTCGGTCACGAGCCAAAGCTGCCCGACCAAAAGCCTTTCGGCAATGGAAGTTTAGAAGGTGACCCACATGGTGAGCATCGCAGCCCAAAGGACGGTCGAGACGCCGATGATTACTCGAAGCCTGACCCCGAGCGAGTATCGATCATCTTCAACTTCCACGTCGTCGACGTCATCGATGAATTCGACAGACTCCCGGGCTATCGGCTCCTCGAACGGACTGCGCAACTGCGCGGCGCTGATGGCAGCCTGTGGGATCGGACGATGGAACTCGCAGCCAAAATATTGGCCGCTGTTCCACATGACCGTTGCGACCACATGGCCTGCCTCGGGCAAATCCAGCTGCAGTTGCTCGAATGTCGCCAAGTCCGCCGTCGTTTCGATCAAGATGCCGGTGGCAGAAAGATCATGGATGACGGCGTCGTCACCGGTCTCGGACAATGTCGCGACGAGCTTCAGCCGGCGACGTGGCGCAGTGCGCCGGTTGCGGTTTTGTAGACGTTCGAACCGCGCGAGTGCCTGCATCGAAGACCCTTTCACGTGCCAACGTTAAAGGGTTTGGGTAAATGGAAGGTTGAAAGTCGAACCGTTTCAATGCGGTTTCAGAACTGCCGTCGAGACACCATATAGACGGTGGCCCCGTGCCGCTTTCCCTATCCCGCCACCCTGCTAAACCGCTCCGCTCATGCCAGACGCCGCAACACCCGAAGCTCGCCCGCACCTCTATCTTGTCGACGGGTCCAGCTACATCTTTCGCGCTTACCACCGGCTGCCGCCGCTCACGAACCGGCACGGCCGGCCGGCGGGTGCTGTCTATGGCTATACGACCATGCTGTGGAAGCTGGCTGATGGGCTGAGCAAGGCCGAAGGGCCGACGCACATGGCGGTGATCCTCGACGCGTCAGAGCAGACGCACCGCAACAAGATGTACGACCAGTACAAGGCGCATCGTCCGCCGCCGCCTGAAGACCTAGTTCCCCAGTTTCCGCTCATTCGAGTAGCGACGCGGGCCTTCTCGATCCCCTGCATCGAGGAAGACGGGCTCGAAGCCGACGACATTATCGCCTGCTACGTGACGGCAGCGAAGGCCGCGGGTTGGCGCGTCACGATCGTCAGTTCCGACAAGGATTTGATGCAGCTGATCGACGAGGACGCCGGCATCGACATGCTCGACACGATGAACGACCGGCGCATCGGTCGTGAGCAGGTGCTGGAGAAGTTTGGCGTGCCTCCGGAGAAAGTCGGGGACGTGCTGGCGCTGATGGGCGACAGTGTCGATAATGTGCCCGGCGTCCCAGGGATCGGACCGAAGACGGCGTCGCAGTTGATCCAGACTTACGGCGACCTGGAAACAGTGCTCGCGTCAACGGACGAGATCTCAAAACCCAAGCTCAAGCAGTCACTGATCGAGCACGCGGATGCCGCGCGGCTTTCGCGCGAGCTGGTGCGGCTGGTGTGCGACGCTAACTTGCCAGAGCCGCTCGATGCTTTGGCGATGAAAAACATTCCGCCGGAGCCGCTTAAGGAATTCCTTGAAGATCAAGGATTTAAGTCACTCCTCAACCGATTGCTAAGTGGCGGGACAGGCGCTCAGCAGAAGGGCGCGACCGTCCGGAATGACGTCATGGCGGCGATGGAGCCGGCGCGCTCGACCGCTCCAGAACCGGAGAAGATCGAAGTCGACCGTTCGAAATATGAGACGGTGACGGACGAAGCGTCGCTCGATCGGTGGATCGCCGAGGCGACAGCGCAGGGCTATGTCGCGATCGACACCGAGACCGACTGCATCGACTGCATCATCGCAAAGCTGGCCGGCGTCAGCATGGCCACAGCGCCGAACCGCGCCTGCTACATTCCGGTCGGGCACAGCGGCGGCGACCTGCTGTCTGAGGCGCCCAACCAGCTGCCGCTCGACTTGGTGCTGGGCAAGCTGAAGCCGCTGCTGGAGGACCCATCGGTTCTCAAGATCGGGCACAATCTGAAATACGACTGGGTGATGTTCGACAAGGCGGGCATCAAGGTCGCGCCGATCGACGACACGATGGTGATGAGCTTCGACCTCGATGCGGGGCGGTCGTTCGGGCACGGACTGGAAGAACTCGCCAAACTGCACTTCGAGCACGAGTGCATCCCATTCAAGCAGTTGTGCGGCACGGGCTCGAAGCAGATCACTTTCGATAAGGTGCCGCTCGATGCGGCTACCGAATATGCCGGCGAGGACGCCGACATCGCGCTGCGCTTGTGGCTCAGGCTGAAGCCGCGGCTGGCGGCGGAAGGATCGAGCCGCGTCTATGAGCGCGTCGATCGGCCGCTCGTGCCGGTGCTCGCGCGAATGGAGCAGCGCGGGATCAAGGTTGACCGGGACTATCTGGCGCGACTCTCCAGCGAGTTTGGCCGCGACATTCAGTCGCTGGAAGAGCGGATCTATGAAGCTGCCTGCGGCCCATTCACGATCGGATCGCCGCAGCAATTGGGCCAAGTGCTTTACGAGCGGCTAGGGCTGAAGGGCGGCCGCAAGGGCAAGAGCGGGCAATATTCGACCGACGTGAACGAACTGGAGCGCCTCGCGGCGGAAGGTGTGACTTGCGCGTCGCTAGTGCTCGAATGGCGTCAGCTGACAAAGCTCAAGAATACCTACACCGATGCGCTGCAGGCGCAGATCAATCCGGCGACAGGCCGGGTTCACACCAGCTACTCCATGACGGGTGCCCAGACGGGTCGGCTGTCGTCGAACGACCCGAACCTGCAGAACATCCCGATCCGTACCGAGATCGGCCGCAAGATCCGCGACGCCTTCGTGGCCGATACGGGCTACAAGCTGCTCAGTGCTGACTACAGCCAGATCGAGCTGCGGCTGGCGGCTCACATGGCCGATGTTCCACAGCTGAAAGAAGCATTCCGGAGCGGCGTGGATATTCACAGCCTGACGGCCGAGGAGCTGTTCGGGGAGGTCACTCGTGACACCCGCAACCAGGCGAAGACGATCAACTTCGCGATCCTTTACGGCAGCTCGGCTTGGGGCATTGCCGGTCGCCTTGGCCTGCCGAAAGACGAAGGCAAGGCGATCATCGATCGATACTACGAGCGTTTCCCAGGCATTCGCGCCTTCACGCACGCGACGCTGGCATTCGCTCGCGAGCGCGGCTTCACCCAGACTTTGTTCGGCCGAAAGACCCACTTCGAGCCGAATATCCGCTCGCCTAACCCCTCTATCCGGGCCGGCGCCGAGCGGGCAGCGATCAACGCGCCGATCCAAGGCACGAGTGCCGACCTCATCAAACGAGCCATGGCGCGCATGGACGACGCTCTGTCCGAAGCGGGGCTCGATGATGTGCGGATGCTCCTTCAGGTGCACGACGAACTCGTGTTCGAGGTGCCCGAGGGCCAGGAAGAGCAAGCCGCGGAAGTCATTCGGCGCGTGATGGCAACGGCCGCGGAGCCCGCCGTCAAGCTGGACGTGCCGCTCGACGTCGAAGTCGGCTGGGGCGCGCACTGGGGCGAAGCGCATTGACGGACGCGAAGCCCGGGGGAGCTTTAGCGGACGCAGCGAACAGCGGGGCACCAGACGCCGACATGGCGACGCTGGCCCGTGGCGGCCGGCTGAACATATTCGGCTTCGCCTTGCGACTCGCAGGAATGGTGCCGTTCCTGTTCATCGGCGGCCGTATTTACGGATCCGCCGCGCTCGGCCGGTTTGCATACGCCGTGCTCGTCGTTGAATTTGCGGCGCAGATCGCGGCTCTCGGCTTGCGGCGCGGCCTTGCTCAGCTGCTCGCCGATGCGAAAAAGCCTCAGGCTTGCGTCATTGCCGATGCGCTTCTCGTCGCGGCCCTTGGGGCGGCCCTCGGCATGGCGATCCTGATCGTGTTTCCCAAGGCGATGTATCCGACGACGCCTGTGGGCGGCCTCGATCGGCTTCTTGCGATCACGGTAATTGCCATTGCCTGGACCGATATCGCGCTGGCGGGTTTGGCCTACCACAACGACGTCGCGTCGACGGTCAGGGCGCGCTCCATCGTCCAACCATGGGTCATCAGCATCGCCGCATTCGTGCTGTCGTTCGTTCCGATCATGGTAAGCCGCGGCGACGGTCTGATCATCGCCTACGTCCTGTCGATGGTCGCAGCGCTGATCGTCGCAATGATCCCGCTCTTCCGCCAATACGGACTGCCTCACGGCTGGATGCCTGATCTGAGGCTCTCCTGGCGAACGGCCGTCCACAACGCTCCGCTCGCGGCAGCGGACACGGTAGAATGGGCATCGCGGCGCATCGATCTCGCCGTACTCGGAGCGTTCCTTCCGGCAAGCTTCGTCGGCATTTATTACGCTGCGCAACAGGTCGCGACCCTGCCCGCAAAGCTCAAGACCAGCTTCGAACCGGTTCTCGGCCCGGCGATCGTGCGTCGCCTCGCAGTCGATGACCGCGCGGGAATTGCGAAACAGGTACGCCAAGTCACCTACTGGATCATCGCCGCCCAGGCCGGCATTGCGCTTTCGCTTGGCATCCCCGGCCGCGCAGTCATGGGGTTGGTCGGGTCGGAGTTCACCGGCGGTACCGCAATGGTCGGATTCCTGCTCACGGCGGAGGTCATCGCCGCCACCGCTGTGGTGAGCGAAGCGGCGCTGATCTACATCGCACGATCGCAGAACATGATCATTAGTTTGATCATGCTCGCTCTCGAGGCAGGCCTGGCAGCAGCGCTGATCCTCATCATGAGAGACGAGGGATTCCCTGTCGCTTATCAGGCAACCGGTCCGGCGATCGCTCTGTGTGTCGCGCTTGGCTTCGCCTCGATCGCAAAGTCCTGGCTTCTGAAAAAGAAGCTCGGACAGCCAGTGTCAGGATGGCGCTGGAGCGTCGCTTGGGCCGCAGCGGCCGCCGTCGTGGTCGGCGTGCCAGTGCGCCTGTTCCTGTCGGAGTGGTTGCAACTAATCATCGGCATTCCCGCGATCCTCGGGGCGTTCGGCGTCGTGCTCTGGACGAAGGGCTTCGGGCCCGAAGACCGCGAGTTGTTCCGTATGCGCAAGGCAGACGTCGAGGAACTGCGCGAATCCGAAGCTCGCGACCAGATCGAGGACTCGATCGTCTAGCTCCGCCTAGTGGCGGAAATGCCTCATCCCGGTGAACAGCATGGCGAGGCCCGCCTCGTCCGCTGCCGCGATCACTTCCTCATCCCGAATCGAGCCGCCTGGTTGGATCACTGCGGTTGCGCCAGCCTCGACCGCAGCCAGCAGGCCATCGGCGAAGGGAAAGAAGGCGTCCGATGCTACGGCTGAACCGATGGTGCGCGACTCGTCCCACCCATTGGCTTCTGCAGCTTCCCGAGCCCGGATGGCCGCAATGCGTGCGCTGTCGCGGCGATTCATTTGCCCTGCCCCGATGCCCGCGGTCACTCCGTCCCGGGCGTAAACGATCGCGTTCGACTTCACGTGCTTCGCGACAGTCCAGGCGAACAGGCAATCGGCGATCTCCTGATCGGTCGGCTGGCGCTTGGTGACGCACTTCAGCTGTTCGCGCGTGACAATGCCGTTGTCGCGATCCTGCACGAGGATGCCGCCGGCGATCACCGCAACGGTCTGCCCAGGGCGCGACGGGTCGGGCAGCCCACCTGTCAGCAGCAGACGCAGGTTCTTCTTGCGAGCGAAGATCGCCTTGGCTCCTTCATCCGCATCGGGCGCAACCACGACCTCGGTGAAGATGTCAGTGATTGCTTCCGCGGTTGCCGCATCGAGCGGGCGGTTGGTGGCGACGATTCCACCGAACGCCGACACGCTGTCGCAGGCCAGCGCTTCCTTCCATGCCTCTAGTAGCGTCCCACGCATCGCCACGCCGCACGGATTGGCGTGCTTGACGATGACGACCGTCGGCTCGCCGTCACGGAATTCGCTAACCAGCTCAAGCGCCGCATTGGCGTCGTTGAGGTTGTTGTAGCTGAGTTCCTTGCCCTGCACCTGCTCGGCCTGCGCGACACCTTTCGAGTGCGGCCCGGCTGGCTCGTAGAGTGCCGCATTCTGGTGCGGATTCTCGCCGTAGCGCAGCGGCATCTTCAGCCTCCTCGCCTGCGTTACGGTCGCAGGGAAACGTTCCGGCTGATCGGCGTGAGCGAACCATTGCGAAATCGTCGCATCGTAGGACGCCGTCAGCGCGAATGCCTTCGCGGCGAGCTTCTTGCGAAGGTCGAGCGACGTGCCCCCGCCGAATGAGTCGAGCTCGGCCAGCAGCGCGACATAGTCGGCGGGATCCGTTACGATCGCGACGTGGGCATGGTTCTTGGCGGCCGAGCGCACCATCGATGGGCCGCCGATGTCGATATTCTCGATGATTGTGTCCCGGTCGGCGCCGCTCATCACGGTGTTGAGGAACGGGTAGAGGTTCACCACGACGAGATCGATCGGCGCAATATCGTGCTCGGCCATGGCCGCGGCATGCTCGGGATTGTCGCGAACGCCGAGCAGGCCACCGTGCACCTTCGGGTGAAGCGTCTTCACCCGCCCGTCCATCATTTCGGGAAAGCCCGTAAGATCGCTGATGTCGCGTACGTCGGCGCCCGACTCGCGAAGCTTCGCCGCAGTGCCCCCGGTCGAAACGATCTCGACGCCATGCTTGGCGAGGCCTGCCGCAAGCTCATCGAGGCCGCTCTTGTCGGAAAGGGAGATGAGAGCCCGGCGGACGGGTACGAGGTCGGTCATTGAAATCTTCCCTGATTAGCTAGTGCGGCGGAACTGCCAGCCGATTTCACCGCCGAGCGAGGAGACCTCGCCGACGATCACGAGTTGGGTGGTGCGCTGCGGCTGGCCGTGGCCGTCGATCCAGATGCTTTCCTCAGTGGTCAGCATCCCGCCGCGGCAGCGGAAATTCCAAGGAGGAGCGCCCTTGGAGCGAAGGATTGCGCCCATGCCATCGGCTGTCGCGGTCGCTTCCACACCGGGAGCCAGATGGAAGCGCACCGCATATCCGACGGACTCGCGGATCTTCTTACGGCCCTTGGCAATGAGCTGATCGGCGCCGCGGAGCTCTTTGCCGTCGTTGCCGAGCATGACACTGCGTTTATGGACCAAGCCAAAGGCGCGGACGTAGCCGTCGTGGCTGGCCTCGAGTCGGCTCGCGTCATTGTCTTCGCTGCGGTCGATGGTGACGTCCTCGACGCCTTTGCCGAGCGATCCGTCAGCGAGAATGTTGGTGGAATTGGTGTCGGCCAGGACCAGCGTGCTGTGCGCCGCAGTACTGCGAAGGGCCTCGACCAGCTCGTCTGACATTTCCGTCGGGATTGGCCCGGGCCCACCGCAATTGACCACGAGACGCTGAGGGCCGTCGGCCAGTTCCAGCGCGAGCGTCGATGCACATCCCCGCTCAGCCATCTTCGCCGGGGGAGGCGGGGCAGCGTCGAGCACCAGAATGGTGCCGAGGGCCGACAGCCTTTGGTAACCCCAGCCCCGAGCATTGCGCAGCGGACGTGCACGCAACCCGCAGCCGTCAATCAGCGATGTGAGACGCGCCGCCTCACCGGGATTGCATCCCTGCCAGCTCGACAGTGCGCCGTCGCCCAAAGTGACGCCATGAAGCGCGGCAAGCGCGGCGGCGGACGCCGCTTCGATGCCATCGGGGATCGTCTGCTTAGCGGCGAGATAGCAGGCACGAAGCAAGCCGAGGCGGTCGACCAGCAGCGCCTGCTCGAACGGCGAGCGGCTGATCAGCCCGCCGTCGTCGAACTGCGCCGCGGTCAGCGCGCGAGCGAGGCCTGCTTCGCCGCGCGCGACTCTCGGCACCCCCCCTTGGACCAACAAGCCAGCAGCAATCAGGCCACACCAAGCCGTGATCCGGTCGAGACCGGCTGGCGCCTTTTCAGCATTGGCATCGAGGTGGCGGGCTCCACGGGCCAGCGTGTTGAGGAGGGCGGACCGGTAGCCGCCATCGCCGCTCGAAAGGATGTATGGCGCGTAGGCAGTCCAGAAGAGGATCCGCTCGCCCCAAAGATGCGGCGCCCACGCATCGTCCACCTTGGTGCCATGCGCGATTAGCCAGCGACCGGCGACGGCTTCAGCGAGCCTTGCTCCATTCTCGCGCGAGGCGGCTGCCGCGAGATCGCGCAGCCAGGAGAAGCCCTGCAGCTGTTCGGCCAGCGCGCCGGTCGTCCCAATCGTCGCGAAATCGAAATCGCCCAGTGAAATCGCATCGCTTCCGACCGCGAACCGGCCGGACAGGATCGCGGAGCCACGGGCGCGGTCTCCCTGCACATGATCGCGGGGAACGGCCGCGAGCTTGAGCGGCTGGCGCGAGGTCTTCAGCCGCGACAGCAGCGAGCCTTTGGCAAGCTTGCGGACGACGTCGCTTTCGGCCGCCGAACTGCGAGCCTTCATGCCTTGCCCCTGAGCGCCTCGATGTTGGCAGCATAGGCCGAAGGTCCGCCGCGGAAAGCGGCGGTGCCGGCAACGAGCACATTCGCGCCGGCGCTGATTGCCTCCGGTGCGGTGGTCGCGTCGATACCGCCATCTACCTCAAGGCGGACGTCGAGATTCTCCTTGGCGATGCGGTTCGCGATCGCTTCAATCTTGCGGAGCTGGCTGGAGATGAACTTCTGACCGCCAAAACCCGGGTTCACGCTCATGACCAGGACGAGGTCGATCTCCTCGAGCACATAGTCGAGTGCTTTTGCGGGCGTAGCGGGGTTGAGCGAGACGCCAGCGTGCTTGCCGAGCGCCTTTATCCGCTGAATCGTCCGGTGCAGGTGCGGGCCTGCTTCCGGATGCACGGTGATGATGTCCGCCCCCGCTTCGGCGAAAGCATCGAGGAACGAATCCACCGGCGAGATCATCAAGTGAACGTCGAACGGCTTCTTCGTATGCGGCCGAAGTGCTTTCACTACGCCCGGACCGATCGTGATGTTGGGCACGAAATGGCCATCCATCACGTCGATGTGGATCCAGTCGGCGCCGGCTTCGCCGATCGCGCGCACTTCCTCGCCGAGCTTCGCGAAATCGGCGGACAGGATGGAAGGAGCAATCAGCACGTCGGGCATAGCGCCCGATTAGACGTTAACCGTTGCCGCGGACAAGCCGCGCCATGAAGAAGCCGTCGAGGCCGCCTTGTTCTTCAAGCACGCCCGGCAAAATCCGGACCCATCCTTCGGGCAATGGCGTCACGAAGTCAGGCAGTTCGCCAGGCTTAGCCGGATCAATCGAGAAGGACGGGTTGGAGTTGAGGAAGGCTACGATCACGTCCTCGCCCTCCTGCGGCTCTAGGGAACAGACCGCGTAAACCAATGCACCGCCAGGCTTGAGCCACTGCGCCGCACGCCCGAGCAATTTGACCTGAAGCTCGGCGCTCGAGGCGATGATCGCGGGCCGGGCTCGGTAAAGCACTTCGGGATGCCGCCGGAATGTGCCCGTGGCGGAGCAAGGCGCGTCGAGCAGGATTGCGTCGAATCGCTGGCTCGTCTCCCAGGTGAGAGCATCGGCTACGACCAACTCTGCCTTGAGGTGGGTGCGATCTAGGTTCTCGCGCAGTCGTCCGAGACGACTTTCGGACGCATCCACGCCAGTAACCTCATGGCCGGCCGCGGCGAGCTGCATCGTCTTGCCGCCGGGGGCCGCGCAAAGATCCAACACCTGGTGAGCGTCGCTCGGAATGAGGCGTGCCGGTAGGGACGCGGCGAGGTCCTGAACCCACCAGCGCCCGTCACCGAATCCCGCCAGGTCCGTGACGGACGAGCTTTGCAGCCGCACATGCTCCGCCGCGAGCGAAACACCATCGTGCGCGGCGGCGTAGGCTTGGGCCTCTCCGTCCTCCGCAAACGTGAGATCGAGCGCCGGACGCTTGGCGATCTGGCGCCGAGCTGCCTCGACAGCTGCCTTGCCCCAGACGTCCATCCATCTTTGCTCAACTTGCTCCGGAAGCCTCGGGGCGTTCGAAACGGGCACCCCTCGTCTCAACAGAGTGCCAAGCACACCGTGAACCAGCCGGCGAGGTCCACCGTCGACGAGCGGAAGGGCAGTCGCGACGATGGCGTGATCCGGCGTCCCGAGGCCGATCTTCTGGGCGAGCGCCAGCCGCAATGCCGTCCTCGCCTTCGAATCATCCGGAAGTCGTTGACGCGTGGCACTGTCGATCAGCACGTCAAGATCCGGCAACCGGCGCAGCGTTTCGCCGGCGATGGCAAGCGCGAGTGCCCGGTCGGGCGCAGGCAAGTCCCGCGCGGAAGAGGCAGCGCTATCGAGCGTCTGCCCCTTGCGCAGCACAGCATCGAGCATGCGCAGCGCGGCTTTACGGGCTCCAAGACCCTCAGTGCTTGGCATAAGCGCTCTGCATCCTCATTTTGGCGTCATGAAACGCCCAAAGCATCTCGATCCTCCGAAGCATCTGAGTGCGTCGCCTCCAGTGCCGGAGCCGCAGCCACTCAACGCACCTAGTCCGCCGGAGGGCGAAGAAAAGAGACTCGATCCCACGCGCTACGGCGACTGGGAGAAGAAGGGCATTGCGGTCGATTTCTAGACCGCCTCAGCTTTTGGCGGCCGCGACAGGAGCGCGCCGAGCACCTCATCGACGTTGGCCTCGCCGGCGATTAGCGCGTCCACGGCTTCGACGATCGGCATGTCGATCCCGCGTTCCCTCGCCAAACGAGCAAGCACGGGGGCGGTGAACGCGCCCTCGGCGACCGTCCTCCGGTCGCAGAGCAATTCGGCGGCTGATTGCCCCTGGCCGATCCCCTTGCCGAGCGAATAATTGCGGGAGCTGGTCGAGGAGCAGGTCAGCACCAGGTCGCCGAGGCCCGACAGACCCGCAAGCGTCTCACGCTGCGCACCGAGCGCCAGGCCGAAACGCGTCATCTCGGCGAAACCGCGCGCGATCAGCGCTGCCCGAGCGTTTTGACCTAGCCCTTTTCCTTCCACCACGCCGCACGCGATCGCGAGCACGTTCTTGACCGCACCGCCAATCTCGGCGCCCGCGACATCATCGGAAAGATAGATGCGGAAGGTGGGCTGAGCGATGCGATCGCGAAGCTGTTCCGCCAACGAATGATCCGTCGCGGCTAGCGTCACCGCCGTCGGCAAGCTCTTCGCGACTTCATGCGCGAAGGTGGGCCCGGAGAGCACGGCGACCTGAGCTTTCGGGCATGTCTGACTAGCAACATGATGCAGCAGCTCGCCGCTATTCTCCTCGATGCCCTTCGAACAGAGCACGAGCGGGATCGCGACTTCATCAGCCTGTTGGAGCACCGAGCGCATGTGCTGGGCCGGCGTGACGACGAGCCAAACGTCGCAGCTGCGCAGCTCGCAGAGATCGGATGTGGCCCGAATTGCTGCGCTGAGGGCCACACCGGGCAGGAACACCACATTCTCGTTCCGCTCGTTGATTGACTGAACCACCTCGGGCTCTAACGCCCAAAGGAGCGTTTCCCGCTCACCAGTCGCTGCGACCTGCGCAAGCGCCGTACCCCACGCGCCGCCGCCAATGACTCCGATCTTCATGCCTTCACGCCCGCCCCACGCACCTTCTCAGCGCCCTCGTCCAGCGGCCACCGCGCACGTGCCGGAGCATCGAGGTCATCCGTCATCCCCGCAGCAAAGCGCTCTGCGCCCGCCCAGGCAATCATCGCGGCATTGTCGGTGCACAGCCAGCCCGGCGGTACGCTGAATTGACGGCCTTCGCGCCTGGCGAGATCCGCCAGCGCCTTGCGAATGGCCTGGTTGGCTGCGACGCCGCCGGCGACCACGAGCGCTGGCGCGTCCGTCTTGCCCAGGGCGCGGGCCGTTCGGTCCACAAGGCAGTCCACCACTGCCTGTTGAAAGCTCGCGGCGATGTCCTCGGGCTTGTATTCGCCCGAAGCTACCGCGCGTTGCACGGCGCTCTTCAGTCCCGCGAATGAGAAGTGCGGTTCGCCCGAACCTACGAGCGGCCGCGGCAGCGGCACCGCCTTCGGATTGCCGCTCCTGGCTAGCTCTTCGATTGCGGGGCCGCCCGGATAGGAGAGGCCGAGGAGCTTCGCAGCTTTGTCGAACGCCTCGCCGGCCGCGTCGTCGATTGTCGTCGCCAACCGGCGGTAGTCCCCGATGCCGCGAACTTCGAGCAGCTGGCAGTGACCACCGGACACGAGGAGCAACAGATACGGAAAGCCGAGATCCGAATCGACAAGGCGCGGGCTGAGCGCGTGCCCTTCCAAATGATTGATCGCCACCAACGGCTTGCCGGCAGCGAGCGCCAAGCCCTTTCCGGCGAGGAGCGCCACCATCACGCCGCCGATGAGCCCGGGACCCGCAGTCGCCGCCACCGCATCCACGTCGTGGATCGACAGCTTGGCGTCATTCAATACTTTTGAAATCAGGTCGGGCAGGATCTCGACATGTGCCCTCGCCGCAATCTCGGGGACCACACCACCATAAGGCTGGTGCGCCGCATTCTGGCCCACCACCGCCTGCGCAAGGATGCGCCGATCGGTCGTGACCAGCGCCGCCGCGCTATCGTCGCACGAGGATTCGAGACCGAGGATTATCGACATTTCAATATCATTCCGCGACCGGCCCTTTGCCTGATCATCGGCAGATGCACTAGGGGTGGGGCATGCAAGGGCTTCGTCTTGGGACTCGCGGATCGCCACTGGCGCTGGCGCAGGCGCGCAAAGTAGCGGCGGCAATAGAGACGGCGCAGCGCTGGCCCGACGGATGGGTGCAGATCGTCGAAATCACGACCACGGGCGACAAGGTGCAAGACCGGCCGCTTTCCGAGATTGGCGGCAAGGGGCTGTGGACCAAGGAGCTTGATCGCGCACTAATAGAGGAGGAGGTCGATTTCTGCGTCCATTCCATGAAGGACGTGGAAAGCATTCGGCCGAACGAGATTCACATCGCTGCCGTCCGTCCGCGCGGCGACGTGCGTGACCGGATCGTCGGTGCGGAGTCGATCGAAAAGCTTCCTGAAGGTGCGACGGTCGGCACGTCCTCTCCGCGACGCAAGGCGCAGCTGCTGCGGCTCCGGCCCGACCTCAACATCCTGCCGATCCGCGGCAATGTCGAAACGCGCTTGCGAAAGGTCGAATCCGGCGAGTTCGATGCGACGTTGCTGGCAGCTGCGGGCCTTAAGCGGCTGGAGATCAGTGTCGGTACTGCGATTCCGACGGAGATCATCCTGCCCGCGCCGGGCCAAGCCGTCATCGCAATGGAATGCCGCACCAACGACACCCGGACGCAGAGCGTTCTCAGCACCGTCAACAATCAGATCACCTATGACTGCGTGATGGCCGAACGCGCATTCACCCGCGCTCTCGGCGGAGACTGCGCCTCGCCGGTCGCGGCATTCTGTGTGCTTGAAGATGGCGACCTCCGCATGCGTGCGCAGCTGTTCAGCGAGGACGGCAGCGAGATGATCGAGGATCGCGCCGTGTTCGATTGCGGCGATTCGGAGACGCCTGAAGGCCTTGCGGGAAGGTTGCTTGGCGCGGCGCCGGAATCCATTCGGAGGCTGTTCGCCGCGCGATGACCCGGGTGCTGGTCCTGCGTCCGGAACCGGGCGCGAGCGCAACCGTCCACCGAGCAAAACACCGCGGCCTGGATGCCGTCGCAATTCCACTGTTCGAAGTTGAGCCTGTCGCGTGGGAAGTTCCGGAAGCAGCCGGGTTTGACGGGCTCTTGCTGACCAGCGCCAACGCCGTCCGGCACGGCGGCGAAGGACTAAAGGAGCTGCGCGGCCTGCCGGTCTACGCAGTTGGACCCGCTTCAGCGGATGCGGCGCGAGAGGCCGGGTTCGACGTCGCAAGTGCCGGCGATGCCGGCATCGAGCGTCTACTCGGCTCAATCGAACCCGATCTCAGATTGCTTCATCTCGCGGGTGAGGATCGTCAGAATGTCGATGATGCTCCTCAGGCTCTCCGTTCGGTCACCGTTTATCGCTCACGACCCAAAGCGAGAGTGCCTTTGGAGGGCGTCGAAGGCAGCGTAGCGCTGATTCATTCGCCTCGAGCTGGCAGACGCTTTGCCGAGGTCGCTGAGCAAGCCGGGGTGAACAAGGGTTCGATTGCTGTTGCCGCAATCAGTTCGGAGGCGGCCACGGCTGCCGGTGAGGGCTGGGCCTCGGTCGAATCGGCTGATTCTCCTACCGACGACGCTCTGCTGGCCCTTGCGGAAAGGCTGTGCAACAACGCGCCCCGGCGATGAACGGAACGAGCTATCGGCGCAGCACAGGTTGGGGAGGTAAGCTCCTCGTTGGACTCGTCTTGATTCTGATCGGCGCAGGCGCAGCAACTTGGGGACTTGCGCACTATCGTCCGGCCGCCCGCGTTCTGGGCGTGGCTCCCGCAAGTGATGCGGCGCCAATCACTCCCAAGCCAGTCGCCATTGCGGCTATCCCTCCGGTTCCGGCCACTGCACCCGTTCCCACCAATGCGCAGATTGCCGACCTCCAGGCGCGCGTCGAACGCGTGGAGAATGCAACGCAGCGTGCGGAAGGTTTTGCCGGACGCGCCGATGCGCTTGTTGTCGCCTTTGCGGCAAGACGCGCGATCGATCGAGCCGTCGCGCTAGGCTACCTCGAGCCCTTGCTCGTCGATCGGTTTGGGCAACAGCATCAGCAGGCGGTCGCGACGATCATCACGGGATCGCGCGAGCCGGTGCGGCTCAACGATCTGATCGCGCAATTCGATACTCGGGGTCCCGACCTCCGCCGAGGAGGACCTCAGGACAGTTGGTGGAGCAATTTCCAGCGCGAGCTCGGTAGCCTCATCGAAGTCCATCCGGCGAAACGGCCCGCGATGAACCCTGATGCGCGATACGAACGTGCCCGTCAGCGGCTGGCAGCGGGTGACGTGGATCAGGCGCTCGTCGAAACGATGCGCATGCCAGGCGCATCAAATGCCCAGGATTGGATCGCGAAGGCCCGCCGCTATGTCGCCGTGCACCGCGCGCTCGATGAAATCGAGTCTGCGGCTCTGCTCGGCGCTCCAGCGCCACAACCCGCCGCAGCACCCGCTCGCTAAACGGTTGGCAAGCGACTCGCACAATGCGAGTCTTCGCTCGTGCGCGAACAGCGGGGGTTCAGCCGGTTTGCGCTAAATGCTTGTGAAAACGAGTGAGTTTTGGGGGAGCGTGAAGTCATGATGTCACATCGGAAGCACATTGGGCGGCTTTTGGGGCTCGTGGCCGTGACGCTTGCATCCACTCAGGTGACCGCATCCGCGGCCACGCAGCCAGCTGCTCCGCGGTCGACCTACCGCCCCGCTCCGGTCGTTCAGCCGCCGCGTGCAATTCCGGCGCCTCAGTACATCCGCGACCGCGTGAACGCGCTGGGCAGCAACTTCAATGGCCGTGTCGGCATTGCAGTCCGCTCCGTCGACGACGGCTGGAGCACCGGGTGGAAGGCCGACGAGCTCTACCCGCAACAAAGCGTCAGCAAGCTCTGGGTGTCGATTACCGCGCTCGATGCGGTCGACAAGGGCCGCGTACGGCTCGACGACAAGGTCACGCTAACCCGCGACGATCTCACACTATTCCACCAACCTGTGGCCGCGAAGATCCTCGGTGGCGGCTACACCACGACGCTCGACGATCTCATGTTCAAGGCGATCACCACGAGTGACAACACTTGCAATGACAAGTTGATGCGTTCGGTCGGCGGACCGCAAGCGGTGCGCAACATGATCGGCGCCAAGCACCTCGGCGCGATCCGTTTCTACAATGGCGAGCGAGCGCTGCAGAGCAAGATCGCGGGCCTGATCTGGACTCCCAGCTATTCCATCGGGAACGCCTTCTACCAGGCACGCGACGCACTCCCGCTTCGTGTTCGCCAGGCGGCCTTCAATCGCTACGTGGAAGACCCCTTCGACGGCGCGGCGCCAAGCGCGATCGCTGCGGCGCTTGCTCGCCTGAAGCGCGGCGAGTTGCTGTCGCCTGAATCCACGCGTCGCCTCCTGTGGATCATGGGCAATACGAAGACCGGCGCCAATCGCCTCAAAGGCGGTCTCGAGCCGGGCTGGACGCTGAGTCACAAGACTGGAACCGGGCAGGTGCTCGGTGCCTACCAGGCCGGCTATAACGACATCGGCATCCTAACCGCTCCGGACGGACGCAGCTATTCCGTCGCGGTGATGATCAAGAAGACATCCGTGCCGCTGCCCGTCCGAATGACGCTGATGAATAATGTCGTTCGTGCAGTGATCACTCAGCACCAGATGCTGCGTGGCAGCGCGTACGCCGCTCAGGGACAGTCCGGGCGAAAGTAGCCCCTATTCGGTTCGGGTCGTGCCGCCCTCGCCGACGGGCTTCACGTGCACCGTCTTGATGTTGACGAACTCACGAATGCCGTAAGCAGAGCACTCGCGGCCGTAGCCGGAATGCTTCACACCACCGAACGGCGTGCGCGGATCCGACCGGACGTTCTCATTTACGAAGCTCATGCCGGCTTCGAGCTCCTCGGCGGCAATGCGCCGACCGCGGTCGAGGTTCGACGTCAGCACTCCTGAGCCAAGTCCGAACTCGCTTGCATTGGCGATTCGAATTGCGTCCGCTTCGTCGTTCGCGGCGATGATTGCCGCCACGGGACCGAACACTTCCTCGTCATGCGCAGGCTGCCCGGGCAAGACGTTGGTGAGAACCGTGGGCGGGTACCACGCACCAGGACGGTCAGGCACTTTCCCACCGAGCAATAACCGTGCGCCCTTGCGCACGCTCTCAGTCACTTGGCGATGGATCTCGTCTCGAGCCTCGACGCTTTGCATCGGGCCGAGCTTCGTTCCTTCCTTTGTCGGGTCCCCCATCTCGTAGCCGCGCATGGCGTCGACCATTGCCTTTTCGAACGGTTCGAGGATCGAACGAACGACGATGAAGCGCTTGCCGGCGATGCAGCTCTGGCCGCCATTCACCATGCGCGCGGTCGAAGCTACCTTGGCGGCAGCTGCAACGTCCGCGTCTTCCAAGACCAAATAAGCATCGGCCCCGCCCAGCTCGAGCACGCACTTCTTAAGCACGCCGCCAGCCGCAGTCGCGACGCTTTTGCCTGCACCGACGCTGCCGGTCAGGGTTACGGCAGCGACGTTGTTGTCCTCGATCAACGCCTTCACATCGCCGCTGTGGATCAGCAGCGTGCGGAACAGATCGTGCGGTACGCCAGCCTGGTGCAACACTTCCTCGATCGCGAGCGCGCAGCCGGGAACGTTGCTCGCGTGTTTCAAGAGCATGCCATTCCCCGCCATGAGTGCGGGAGCAGCGGCCCGGAAGACCTGCCAGAAAGGGAAATTCCAAGGCATGACCGCGAGCACCACGCCAATGGGATTGAAGGTTACGAACGCTTCTCCGCCGCCGATGTCGGCTGGTTCATTGGCGAGATAGGCCTCCGCGTGGTCTGCAAACCACTCGCAGTGGAAGGCGCATTTTTCGATCTCCGCACGGCCTTCATCATGGGTCTTGCCCATCTCGGTCGTCATCAGCCAAGCGAATTCGTCTTCCCGTTGGCGGAGAATTTCGGCTGCCTTGCGAATGATCGCCGAACGGTCCGCAAATGATGTCCGGCGCCAGTCTTGCTGCGCCCGGCGCGCCGCGGCGGCGGCTTCATGGGCTTCATCGATCGAATTGCCGGGATAGGTTTGCGCGGGTTCGCCGTTCGCGGGATTGATGGTTTTGAACTCGCGCGCGGGCTGGTCCTGACCTGGCGTCGAATCGCGCTTCAATTCGGCGAGCTCGCCGGATTCACTCGGATCAGTCATCCGTCACTCCTTCGAACCCTCATGCGCCCATAAGGTCCCAATGGCCGTCGGGACTCGAACGGTCGTTGGACACGATGGCGCCATACGCCTTTCTACAAAGCTTGCAGAGCCGACACTTGTTCAATTTGGGGTTGGAAGTCGCAATCGGAAATACCGGCTGGAGCGGGCGAAGGGATTCGAACCCTCGACCCCAACCTTGGCAAGGTTGTGCTCTACCCCTGAGCTACGCCCGCTCGGCCGGAAATGCGCGTGTCTCGCGCTAGACGCGGGCCGCTAACAGGGGCCTCGCGGGTTTGCAAGCCTTCGCGGTACAAGACCCACGCATCGCCCGTCAGGTCCGTCGTACGACTCCATGCGATCGCATGCATCTGGCGCCCACAATAGGTGATTACCGGCTTGGTCGACATCGTGCGCGCCGAAATCAGATATTGGGCGGGGCTGCACGTAGGGGCCTGGGCCAGCGGGTAGCTTGCCCTCTGGGCTGCGGTCATCATCGGCGCGAACAACCGCTCGGTGCCGATCGCGATTTTTGCGCCTTTAGGTGCTTGCTGCGCCATGATGCTCACAGCGCGGTCGGGCTCACCGCGCTTCAGCTCGATGATCTGACCATCACGCCAGATGGCCGTTGCCAGGAACAAGGCGCAGGCAGCGCCGCAGAGGACGCGCTGTGCACCCGGCTTCGTGAAAGCCTGCCCGATCCAGTCAGCGCCAAGCAGGAGGAGGCCGACCGCACTACACAGATAGTAGCGAGAGAACAAAGCGTTGCCAGTGCGCTCGACCAGGATCACCAGCGGCACGCCCAGGATCAGGATGCCGTACAGCCGTGCGCGATGGCCCATCGAGGCGGGCGGCCGGACAATCATCGCGCCGCCGATGCCCAGCAGCGCAACGATGGCGATCCAGCGGATGCTAAACGTCAGGCCTGCCGTCCAGGCCGTCAGGTTCGACAGCGCAATCGTGTAGTCCTCGAAGGTGAAGGGCATGTAGCCGCCCACCTGCAGTCCAGTCGGACTTACGAACGCCATGCCAAGAACGAGCGCCAGGACAGCGGCGCAGGCCGCAATGGCCGGTCCCATGATGCGAAGCGTTTCAGGAATTGCGGCGGCCGAACCGGATGACGAGCGCTTTTCGAGGTAGATCCAAGCGGTCACCAGCGCGACTGGCGCGAGCATCGTTAGATTTGAGAGCATGCCCAGCGTTGCGGCCAAAGCGATCCACCAGGAGGTGGAGCGTTTCACCCCATTCTCCACCGCATCGATGGCGAGCCGAAGCATCGCCAGCACGGCGAGCACCATCAATGCATAGCCGCGCGCTTCGGAGCCGTAGGTTACCATGATCGGTGAGATTGCGAACAACGCGGCCGCGCCAATCGCAGCAACAGCCGAGTGACGAGCGAACAGCAACGCCGCGACCGGAATCGCGAGCGTGCCTGCGAGAATCGCTGGAGCGCGGGTCAGCATCGGCGGGGCATGAACTCCCACCACCTGCATCCACAGCGAGATGAGGTGATGATTGTTGTCGTGATTGATCCGCAGGAACACGCCAAGCGGATCCGCGGCCTTTTGCGCGTAGATCATCGACCAGGCTTCGTCGGTCCAAAGGCCGCCCTGCGCAGCTGCGATCCGAAGTGCCAAGCCTACGAGGGTCAGCACGGCAACAGCCGGCCACCAGCCCATCGTGTTGGTCTTGCCCTCCGCGGTCATGGGGCCGGCGTAGCCCAAAGGCGTTAAGAGGCTATTATCCACATCTGCCTCGCGCTTGTGGCTGAGGCGGCTGCGGCCCATATGCGCGCGAGTATCAGCAATCGGGAGGATTCGGACGGCGTGGCGACTCTGGGTTTGAGCGAAGCCGAACGTGAATCGATCGAGCGGTTCGAGCAGGAGGTGATCAACCCCTCCATGACCGCGCTCGTCATCCTCGATTTCTGGGCGGAATGGTGCGGGCCTTGTAAGCAGCTCTCTCCGGTCCTCGACAAGATCGCGGCGGACTATGCCGATAAGGGCGTGAAGCTCGCGAAGATCGACGTCGACAAGGACAAGCTGCTCGCCTCTCAATTCCGCATCCAGTCGATCCCGACCGTCTACGCGCTCTACCAGGGCCAGCCGGTTGCGGACCTGACCAACTATCGCAGCGAATCGCAGCTAAAGCGCGTGCTGGATGAGCTGCTCAAGCAGCTGAAGATCGAGCCGGAAGGCCAAACGCCGCAGGCGGAGATCGAGCCGTTGCTGGCGATGGGCGAACAGATACTCGCCGACGGCGATGCGCCGCGGGCAGTTTCAATCTTCCGCCAGATTACGGAGCTGGCTCCGGAGAATGCTGACGCGATCGGCGGCCTCGCGCGCAGCTTGATTGCCGCCAACGAAACGGATGAGGCACGGAGAATCGTAGACAGCGTCCGTGCCGAACTCGCGAGCAAGCCTGAGATCTCCCGGGCCAAGGCAGCCCTCGAGGTTGCCTCCGCGGCACCCGCTGCGGACACGAGCGCCTTCGAAAAACGACTTGCCTCCAATCCGGACGACCACGAGGCCCGATTCGAGCTTGCCTCAGCCAAGATGGCCTCAGGCGATCGCGACGCGGCCGCCGATGCGCTGCTCGAAATCGTCAGCCGAGACCGTGAATGGAACGAGGGCGCAGCGCGGAAGCGCTTTCTTCAGTTGCTTGAGGCACAAGGCCTCGAAGACCCCTGGTCGAGCGCCCAGCGCCGCCGTCTGTCGGCGGTGCTGTTTACGTGACCCGCAAGATCCGGATTCCTATCTTTCCACTTCCCGGCGCAATCCTCTTTCCGCGCTCGCAATTGCCGCTGCACATTTTCGAACCGCGCTATCGTGAGATGGTCCGCGATGCGATCGACGGTGCCGGCCGCATCGGCATGATCCAGCCGCACCGCCTCGACGACGACAATCAGGCGCCCCTCTATGGTGTCGGATGCGTCGGTGAAGTCGTTGGCATCGAGGAGCTGGAAGATGGCCGCTTCAACATCGTGCTGCTCGGGATCAATCGCTTCCGGTACATCCAGGACCTTGAAACCGACGCGACTTATCGCTGCGCCGAGGTCAATATCGAAGCCTTCGACGACGAGGAACCGGCGGCGCTTTCAATCGTCCAGCGCGCCGAAGTCGAGCGTGAGGCGCGGCGTCTCGGTGATGCCATGGGCCTCGCCGTGGACTGGGATGCGGTAAGCCGCCTCGACGACGAGATGCTGGTCAACGCCATCGCCCAGGTCGCGCCCTTCGACGTCGGCGCGAAGCAGGCGTTACTGGAGCAAGCGACCCTGGAAGAGCGAGCCGATCTGCTCGTGCAATTGATGCAATTCCACCGCGTCGCCGTGAACGGCGGGTCGGAAATCGAACCGACAATCCAGTAATTAGATCGACAACCCCCGGAGCAGCAGCGGGAGCTCGCCGCTCGTTCCGCGCGCTTCGTTCATCAGGCGGTCCTTGATCGGCGAGACACGCTCAATCACGCTCATGCCGAAACGGCGCACAGCCGAGGCCGTCTTGCCTCGAACGCCATAGACTCGCGTCAGGCTGTCGGTGGCGAAGGCAACAGAAAGCGCGTCGATCGAACGCCAGCGCTGATACCGGTCGAGCAATTGACGGTCGCCAATGTCGAGACCAAGCCGGCTGCCTTCGACAAGCACCTGCGTGAGCGCTGCGACGTCACGGAATCCAAGGTTCAGCCCCTGCCCCGCGATGGGGTGTATCGCATGCGCTGCATCCCCGACTAGCGCGAGCCGCTTCTCGGTGATCTGCGCGGCGTGATGGAAGCCGAGCGGGTACGAGGATCGGGGCGCGAGCAGTTCGATCTTGCCAAGGAAGCCGCCCATGGCCGCCTCCGCTTCAGCCGCGAAATGATCGTCGCTCAGCGACAGCCAGCCTGCGGCATCGTCTCGCGGTACCGACCAGACGATCGCCGAACGATGGCCGCCGGCATCGTCAGTCATCGGCAAAAGGGCAAACGGTCCGGTTGGATAGAAGATTTCGTAAGCAACCTGGTCGTGTGGCCGCTCATGTCGAAGAACCGAAACGATCGCCTGATGATCGTAACGCCAGCGCGCAACGCGGATGCCCGCCGCTTCACGCGTTGCTGAGTTCCGCCCATCGGCCGCCACCAGAAGCGGCGCCTGAAGCCGCCGCCCGTCCCCAAGCGACACGACGACGCCGTAATCCCCTCGATCGACCTCGGTGACGCGTGATTTCCACAAAAGCCAGATGCTCCGCCCCGCCTCCGCACGGGCCTGCAGCGCTGCGCGAAGGTTGCGGTTTTCATGCATCCAGCCGAGCGGCTCATCGTCCTCGGCCTCGAAATGCAGTCCGCCCGGCTTCAGCCCATCCGCGACGGCAATCGTCCGGATCGGACCGCCTGGCTCTGGGAAATGAGCCGCTACGCCGATGGTTTCGAGCATCCGCATCGAGCTGGATGAGACGGCGCTGGTGCGCCCGTCGAAGCTGGCCTCCTTACGCGGCGCTGGATCGGCGGGATCGACCACGATCGCAGAAAGACCGCTCGAATCCAGGGCGGATGCGAGCGCCAAGCCGATCAATCCGCCCCCGAAGATGATCACGTCCGAACGGTCCATCGGCGGGGCACTAGCCCGTTCGTCGCATTGACGCCACGACTTCGCTTGACCGCAGAGTCCGCGTGGGGGATTTTACGAGTGGGATTAGTACCGGGGGTTGGGAATGGCGACCGTAGCTGCGCGCGCGCCGAAGCGTGAATTAGCGCCTCATTGGCGAGACGCTCTGCGTGCCGCCGTGCATCGGCTTGCGATCCGCACATGGGGCGCGTTCCTGATCGGCGTCAGCGCTGCGGGCGCAGTCGCGCTTGCGACGCACAGCCCCACCGATCCGTCGCTCAGTACCGCTGCCGGCGGGCCACCAACCAACTGGTTGGGAAGCACGGGCGCTTATTTCAGCGACGCGCTACTCCTGCTGTTCGGTCTTGGCGCCGTCCTCCTTCTCCCCGTCATCGCGCTTGCCGGCCTTCGAATGCTCCGCCTACAGCCGGCCGGGCGGATCGGTCGGGCCCTTCTGCTCGCCGCCGTTGGGGCGATTTTGCTCGGCGTAGCCCTCGGCCTGACAAGCGCGTCGGCAGTCTCCGGGCTTCCTGCTGGATGGGGCGGCGCGCTCGGTCTCGGAATCGCGCATGGCGTGGATTGGACGATCGGTCTGATCCCCAATCCGATGATCTCCGGCCCAACTCGTCTGACCGTGCTTCTACTGTTCGGCCTCGCCGGCTTGGCTGTGGGCTATTTCGCGCTCGGTCTAAACGATGATGAGAAGGGTTGGGTCGGCGGTTTGTGGCGGCGTGCACCTCGCGAGCGGCGTGCAGCTCCGCGCAAGACTGAGATTGCCGAGGAGCGTGCCGTAGCCGCTACGCCACCGAAGGCGAAGCCAGCGGTCGCGGTCGCCGAATCACATCGTCCGGTGATTGCTGCGGGCCGCGACAAGGTTCGGAAGCCCTCGTCACAACCCAGCCTCGCCCTCGGCGATAGCTATCAGCTGCCGACAATCGACCTTTTGGCAGCGCCACCGACCGAGAAAGGCAAACAGCAAATCGACCGTGTGGGCCTCGAGCGAAACGCACGCCTTCTCGAAACCGTGCTCGAGGACTTCAACGTGCGCGGGGACATCGTCGAGGTTCGCCCGGGCCCAGTCGTCACTATGTACGAGCTCGAACCGGCCAGTGGCATCAAGGCGAGCCGCGTCATTGCTCTGGCCGACGACATCGCCCGGAACATGTCGGCTCTCTCGGCCCGTGTGGCCACCATCCCGGGCCGCAGCGTCATCGGCATCGAGCTTCCCAACCCGAAGCGCGAAACCGTAAGCCTGTCGGAGCTAATCGGAAGCCAGGCCTTCGAAGATCAGAACATGGCCCTGCCGCTGATTCTCGGAAAGAACATCTCCGGCGATCCCGTCATCGCGGACCTCGCGCCAATGCCGCACTTGCTCGTGGCGGGCACGACAGGATCGGGCAAATCGGTCGGTCTCAACTGTATGATCCTGTCGCTCCTGTATCGGTATGGGCCCGATCAGGTGAAGATGATCATGATCGATCCGAAGATGCTGGAACTCAGCATCTACGACGACATTCCGCATCTTCTCGCTCCGGTCGTGACCGAGCCGCCCAAGGCGATCCGCGCGCTCAAATGGGCGGTAGAGCAGATGGAGGAGCGCTATCGCATGATGGCAAACCTCGGCGTCCGTGCACTTCCGAGCTTCAACGCCAAGGTGCGCGAGGCGAAAGCCAAGGGCTCCAAGCTCGGACGGCGAGTCCAGACTGGCTACGATGCCGACACGGGCCAGCCGCTCTACGAAGTCGAAGAGCTGGAGTACGAAGTCCTGCCGCAGATCGTCGTCGTTGTAGACGAGCTCGCGGACCTGATGATGACCGCCGGCAAGGAGGTCGAGTTCCTGATCCAGCGGCTTGCCCAGAAAGCGCGTGCGGCCGGCATCCACCTGATCATGGCGACGCAGCGGCCGTCGGTCGACGTCATCACCGGCGTCATCAAGGCGAACTTGCCGACCCGCATCAGCTTTCAGGTCACGAGCAAGATCGACAGCCGCACGATCCTCGGCGAACAGGGGGCGGAGCAGCTGCTGGGCAAGGGCGACATGCTCTACATGCCAGGCGGCAAGCAGATCATCCGCGTCCACGGGCCATTCGTCAGCGACGAGGAAGTCCGCGCAGTTGCCGAGCATTGGCGGCGGCAGGGCGCGCCTGAATATGTCCAGGCCGTCACGGAGGAGCCCGAAGACGGCGGATACCTGTTCGACGGACAGCCGACCGGCGAAGACGATCCCGACACGCAGCTGTTCCGCAAGGCGGTTCAGATCGTTGCCGAAAGCCAGAAGGCGTCGACCTCCTACCTGCAGCGGCAGCTGCGCGTCGGCTACAACAGCGCTGCTCGGCTGATTGAACGGATGGAGAAGGAGGGACTCGTGGGTCAGCCGGACCATGTCGGCCGGCGCGAGGTGCTGATCGATCCTGACGGACACCCAATCTGAGGCTGAATGGAACGGAACCGCAAGGTTCAGTCCGCATTCAAAGCGCAAACGCCAGTTCGAGGCGCAAGATTTCCGGGAGCTTTGAAATGAACGTCACGACGAGCATTGTGCGCGCCTTCACGGTCGCGGCCATCGTCGCCGCTGCACCGGTCGCCGCCGCCGATTCGCCTGATCTCGCCAAGTTGAAGTCGCACATCGGCGCCGTCCAGACGATGACCGCCAATTTCGTGCAGACCGACGCGCGGGGCCGTTCAGCGGCCGGTACTATGCAACTCAAGCGTCCCGGCAAGGTGCGCTTCCAATACGGCAGCGGCGATCTCCTGCTCGTCGCTGACGGGCGCAACCTCAACTTCATGGACTATCAGGTCGGGCAGAAGTCGAGCTGGCCGCTCAACAAGACACCCCTCGGCGCGCTTCTGTCGAGTTCACCCGACTTCAATGGCAAGGCGCAGGTGCTGCCGAGCGACAATCCGCGCGTGGTGGTCGCTCGCGCGAAGAACAGCAGCTACGGCCAGCTCACGCTCGCCTTCCTGCGCAGCCCCTCGGCGCCGGGTGGCCTTCAGCTCTACGGCTGGACCGCAATCGACCCGCAGGGCAAGCGCACGACGGTCAAGCTCTCCGACGTTCGCTACAATGTCGCTGTGCCCGAAAGCGCGTTCACCTACGCCCAGCCGAAGAAGCGCTAGGATGAAAAAAGTTTCACTTTGCGACGCGTTCATAGAAACGACAGGCATCAAGTCCTAAATAGGCTTTCGATTCTGCAACTTGCCCTGGGTTTCCCCCTGTTACCGGGGTCTGCAGGATCCCTTGCGTGACGAACGCTAGGCGGCCCTCGCTCCAAGCCCCCGGAGCGGGGGCCTTTTTCATATCCGTGCGGGCAGGCTAAGCGGCGTTCGTGGAAAAACGCCTGAAGATTGCATCCTGGAACATCAACTCGGTTCGGGCTCGGACCGGATTAGTCGAACGTCTAATCCAAGAGCAGCAGCCGGACATCGTGTGCCTTCAGGAAACGAAGGTGCTCGACAGCATTTTCCCAGCCGACCTGTTCGAGCGCCACGGATACAAGCACCGCCTCCTCAACGGTCAGCGCATGCATCACGGCGTTGCGATCCTGAGCCGCGTCCCGCTCAAGGATCATGGCAAGCACGATTGGCAGGACAATGGCGAGGCCCGGCACGTCGGAGCGCGTCTCGAATGCGGAATTCGCATCGAAAACGTCTACGTCCCGGCCGGCGGCGACATTCCCGATCGCGAGCAAAATCCGAAGTTCGGTCAGAAGCTCGATTTCATCGGTCGCATGACGAAATGGTCGGAGGGCTTGCAAGAGCCCACGATCATCGTCGGCGACTTCAACGTCGCGCCACTGGAGTGCGACGTCTGGAGTCATAAGGCGCTGCTGACCGTCGTCAGCCACACGCCCATCGAGGTCGAGGCGCTCACACGTCTTCGCGATGCGCACGACTGGATCGACATCGGGCGCAAGTTTGTGCCCGCCCCGGCGCGCAACTTCACCTGGTGGAGCTATCGCTCGCCCGACTGGACCAAGAACGACCGCGGCAGGCGGCTGGACCATATGTGGGCTTCGCCCGAGCTCGTGAGTCACCTAGCGAGCCACACCGTCCTCGAACCTTGCCGCGCGTGGGAACGGCCATCGGACCACGTTCCCCTCATCTGCGAGATCGACGTTTGACCGCTGAGCCTTCCATCCGCCGAGCGATCGCTGCCCTTCGCGGCGGTCGGCCGGTGCGGATCGAGGGCGCACAGCCGATCGCAGTGCTGGCAGTGGAGACCGCTACACCGGAGTTGCTCGACATTGTCGACCCGAAGCACGAGGCGCAGCTGCTGATCAGCGGCGAGCGAGCAGCCGCGCTTTCGCTCGCCAACCTTCGAGATGCGGCAGACCCGGTCGAGCCAGTGCTAATCGAACGGACGGAGTGGCTCGACGCCGAGTCAGCGCTCGCTCTTGCAGATCCCGGCCGCGATCTCGATCGCGGACCGATTGGCCCGCTTCACCCGGTCCCGCTCGACTGTTCGCAGGCGGCCCGCGGCGCTCTGACATTGGCCCGATCGGCGGGCTTGCTGCCGGCCCTTTGGATCGTCCCTGCCGACAGCGTAGCCGTTAGCGTCTCCGCCGGCCAGATCACCCGCGAAGACCGCAGGCCGGAAGTCGAGATTGTCGCCCGGGCCAAGCTTCCGCTCGAGGATCTCCCCGCGACCCAGATCGTCGCCTTTCGCGCTTCGGATGATGGCCAGGAGCATGTCGCGCTGCTCATCGGTGCGCCCGGCGGTAAGCCGCCGCTCGTCCGCCTTCACAGCGAATGCCTCACCGGAGACGTCTTCGGCTCGCTCAAATGCGACTGTGGTCCCCAACTGAAGGAGGCGCTCCGGATCATCGGCGCATCTGGCGGCGGAGTCCTCCTTTATCTGCGGCAGGAAGGTCGCGGTATCGGCCTAGCCAACAAGCTGCGCGCCTACGCCCTGCAGGACCGAGGGCTCGACACCGTCGACGCGAATCGCCGCTTGGGCTTTGGCGACGACGAACGCGACTACGGCCACGCCGCAGCGATGCTTCGTACGCTTGGCATCGATGAGGTTCGGCTGCTCACGAACAACCCGAACAAGGTCGCAGGCCTTGAAACCGCGGGTATTCGCGTCACTGAACGCGTGCCCCACCACATGCCCGCCAATCCGCACAACGCCGACTATCTCGCGACCAAGCGCAAGAAGAGCGGTCACCTAGACTAAGCTCAACAGCCGCCTGACATCATCGAAGTCGTAGGCGATCTCCTGGACGCCAAGGTCGCGAAGCATTTCGCCATGATCGTCGAGGCAGTGCGAGCCGGCCGCCAAACCGATCACCCGCGCGCCTGACCTCAGGGCCCCGACCACTCCGACCGGCGAATCCTCGATGATCACGCAGCGGTCGATAGGAACCTCGAGTTGCTTGGCGGCATAGAGATAGATGTCCGGCTCGGGCTTGCCGCGCTCGACATGCTCGTGGCCGCTGTAGACGTGCGACCCGAAAGCGTCGGTCAGCCCGAGATGATCAAGGTGGCCGTAAAGCCATCGCGTCGAGCTGGAGGACGCAACCGCCTTGGGCAGGTTTGCCGGCAATGCCCGGACGAAATCGACCGCGCCGACCACGGCCTCAATTCCCTCGCGCAGAGCCTCGCGGCTTTTTTCCTTCATCTGGTTGTGGAATTCCTGTGGCAGCGTCGCGCCGATCCGCTGCTCGATTGCCGCGATGAAGTCCTTGCCTGCGAGCCCGACATAGTTGCGCAGCGTATCCTCGACGCTGTGGCGATGCCCAAGGTCCGTAAGAAGCGTCGCAAGCTGGCGGTTACCCTCGAACTCGCTTTCGAGAAGGACGCCATCGAAGTCGAAGATGAGTGCGTTGGGCCTAGGCATCTTCGAACAACGCCGTTCCGACCCGCACCGCGGTCGCGCCAAGCATTACCGCCTGCTTGAAATCTGCTGACATTCCCATGCTGTAGCCCGTGCCGTCATGGCGTCGCCCAAGCTTGACGAGGAGTGCAAAATAGGGAGCGGGCTCGACGCCGATTGGCGGAATGCACATCAGCCCTGCAAGCGGCAGTGGTGACTGACGGACTGCACCGACCAAGTCGCCGACTTCCGAAATTGCACATCCGCCTTTCTGCGCCTCCTCGCCGATATTTACCTGCACGTAGACGGCAGGAAATCGCCTCGCCTTCTCGGCCTCGGCGACCAGCGTCTCGAGCAGCGACCGGCGATCGAGCGAGTGGATCACATCGAACAGCCGGACGGCCTCCGGCGCCTTGTTCGACTGCAGCCGGCCGATTCCGTGAAGCCGCACTTCGGGACGTCGCGCGAGGAGCTCGGGCCATTTAGTCAGCGCCTCTTGCACTCGGCTTTCGCCAAAGTCGCGCTGACCAGCCTCGATCAACGGGAGGATCTCGTCGACGGTGCGACCTTTGCTGACAGCGATGAGCTGCACGTCGGCGGGACCACGCCTCGCCACTTTGGCAGCGGCGGCGATCTCCTCGAGAATCATGTGGCGTCGCTCGGCACCGGTCATCGCGCGCGGCTATAGGAAGCAGCATGACTGGCCGCCAGAGACCTTGGCCACGTGAGTGGCTGATGACCGACGAACGCATGGATGATCGCCTGTGGAGCGCGATCGATCGCCTCACCGACAAGCATGCCGGCATCGTTTTCCGCCATTACTCGCTGCCGCCAGAGTCGCGGGAAATGCTTGCGTGCCGGGTGTCGGACATCGCCCGGCAGCGTGGTTTCACGCTGGCAGTCGCGGGCGACGCAGATCTGGCGGTGCGCTTGGGTGCGGTCCTGGTCCACAATCCGGCAGAGATTCCTTGCCCACTGCCCTTCTCAAGATCGGTGCACAGCATCGACGAAGCCGAGATCGCTCGCGCCGATGGAGCGGTCCTGGTTTTCGTCTCCCCCGTCCATCGCACGAGTTCGCATCCTGGGCAGAAGGCGCTTGGGAAACCGCTGGCGGTCAGAATTGCGAAAGCTGCCGGAGTGCCGGCAATCGCACTCGGCGGAATGGACGCGCGAAGATTTGCGGGCCTGAGTGGCGAAGGCTTCTACGGTTGGGCTGGAATAGACGCCTGGCTTTGAGCGTCAGAACTTGAAGGCAGTTCCGACGTAGACGGCCTGGCTGTCGCGGCGCGCGTCGGACAAGGCGGATACCCGATCCTTCTCGACGTTGTAGCGAACCCCACCGGTCACCGCGATCCGGCGGGTGAGGTCATAGGAAGCGCCAGCATCGACCGAGTAATTGTCACCCTTGCGAAGACCGGCAAGCGCATGGCCATCGGCACGGTCCGCACCCACGGCGACGCGGGTCGTCAGGCGCTTGTTGAGATTGTAGCTGACGCCGACCACCGCGGTCTCGCGCCCACCGAGCGCGCTGTTCGCCGATTCGACCTTCGCGACATCGCCGGAAACGGCGAAACGCTTCCAGCCCACGGCAACGCCGAGGTTATAGCTGGTCGGCTTCAGCGCATCGATCGCCTGGGTCGTGTTCGCTGCGCTTGCGAGGCTCACTGCAGCCGGAGCAGCAGTCCGGGCACGAATCGCTACGCGTACCTGCGACGGACGGCCCTTGGCCGGAGCAGGCGTGAATTTGAAATCGGTCAGGGCCATGCCCTTGCTGTTGCCAAGTGCGGCAGCAAGCTTCGGATCGGCATTGGCCGGAGTGAAGGATGAGATCGGGTCGAAGCTCAGCGAGATAGGCGCGGGCTTCTTCTTCGCCGTCGAGCCGGTCGCGGCGATCGCCGGGGACAGCACAAGGCCGCCAGCCGCTAACGCGGCCAGAAGCTTGGCTTCCTTGCGATGGACGACCTTAAGCAAAGACGGACTCTCTCCCTGTTTCGGAGTCGATATAGTTTGGAATAGCTGTCCGTTCCATGACTCGAATCGATTCAGTTGACGCCTGTTGCTGACTCAACACAATTTCTGCGCCGCGGAGGGACACCTTGCTCGTAAAGAGCCAGCATCTATAACGCCGCGACCGATAGTTCCCGAGGATATTCGATGACTCGCTTGCATAAGACTGCCGCTGTTTTGCTGGTTCTGGCATTCGCCAGCTCGGGATGCGCAAGGAACAGGAATGTCCCCCACGGCCAGGCGCCGTCGCGTCTGACCACGATTGGCGTGAACAGCTATCTGTGGCGTGCCGCGCTCGATACAGTTTCGTTTGCTCCGCTGCTTCAGGCCAACCCGAACAGCGGCGTGATCATCACCGACTGGTACTCCAATCCGCGCGCGCCGGGCGAGCGGGTCAAATTGACGGTCACCATCCTGGACCAGGACCTGCGCGCCGATGCGCTGCGCGTTTCGGCTTCGCGTGAAGTGAACCAGAACGGCGCGTGGGTTCCGGCCACAGTTTCGGCGGCCACGGTCCAAAAGCTCGAAGACATCATCCTGACCCGCGCTCGCGACCTCCGCCGCGTCGCCGTTCCGGGCTGATTCGCCCGACATGAGCAGCCGGTTCAACGCGGCTGAGGCCGACCGCCGCTGGCAGGCGCGCTGGGAGGAGCAGGGAAGCTTCGCTGCCGACAGCGCGAGTCCCAAGCCGAAGACCTACGTGCTTGAGATGTTTCCCTATCCGTCGGGGCGCATCCACATGGGCCATGTGCGCAATTACACGATGGGCGACGTGATTGCCCGATATCGGCGGATGCAGGGCCATGAAGTGCTTCACCCCATGGGATGGGATGCTTTCGGAATGCCGGCCGAAAATGCTGCGATGGAACGCGGTGTGCACCCGGGCGAATGGACCTGGGCAAACATCGCAACAATGCGGGATCAGCTGAAGCGGATCGGCTTTGCTCTAGACTGGAGCCGAGAGCTCGCGACCTGCGACCCTGCTTATTACGGCCACGAGCAGTCGCTCTTTCTCGATTTGTTCAACGCAGGACTGGTCTATCGCAAGGAGAGCGAGGTCAATTGGGACCCGGTCGACATGACCGTGCTCGCCAACGAGCAGGTGATCGACGGCAGAGGCTGGCGCTCAGGCGCGGTGGTCGAGCGACGCAAGCTCAACCAGTGGTTCCTCAAGATCACGCAGTTCGCAGACGAATTGCTTGAAGGTCTCGGGACGCTCGACAGATGGCCCGAGAAGGTCCGGCTGATGCAGGAGAACTGGATCGGTAAGAGCCGCGGTCTTCAGTTCCGCTTCCGCCTGGCGGAGCAGATCAACGGAATCAGCGATGTCGAGGTCTTCACGACGCGGCCCGACACGATCTTCGGCGCGAGCTTCGTAGCGGTGGCTGCCGATCACCGGCTTGCCCAAGCTGCAGCTGCCGCTGATGCGAAGGCGGCAGAGTTCATCGCTGAGTGTCGCGCGGGCGGAACCAGCGCCGCCGAGATCGAGACTGCCGAGAAGAAAGGCTATCGGACTGCAATCGAGACGGTCCATCCACTCGACCCGGAGTGGCGTCTCCCAGTCTACATCGCGAACTTCGTACTGATGGACTACGGAACGGGAGCAATCTTCGGCGTTCCCGGCCACGATCAGCGCGATTTTGAGTTCGCGAAGCAATATCAATTACCGATTCGGCGCGTCGTTGCGGCAAATACGCATCTCGCCTCAGAGCCGATCGGCGACGAGGCGGAGAAGGAGCACGGCGTTGCCGTCAACTCGCAGTTTCTCGACGGCCTCACGACGGAGAAAGCGGCGGCGGAAGTGATTCGCCGGGCCGAGCAGGCCGGCTGGGGCAAGGGAACGACTGCCTATCGCCTCCGCGATTGGGGCGTCTCCCGTCAGCGTTACTGGGGCACGCCGATCCCGATCATTCATTGCCCCACTTGTGGTGCAGTGCCGGTGCCGCGAGACCAGCTTCCAGTGGTTCTTCCCGACGACGTGGACTTCAAAACGCCGGGCAATCCGTTGGACCGCCATCCCACGTGGAAGCGCGTCGACTGCCCCAGTTGTGGCGGTGCCGCGACGAGAGAGACGGACACGCTCGACACGTTCGTCGACTCGAGTTGGTACTTCATCCGCTTCGCTAGCCAGCCCAAAGATCGGCCGTTCGATGCTGCCGAAGCCGCCGCCTGGCTTCCGGTCGCTCAATATATCGGCGGCGTAGAGCACGCGATCCTGCACTTGTTGTACGCCCGTTTCTGGACGCGCGCGCTGGAGCACCTGGGCGAAATCGGCATCTCCGAACCGTTCAAAGGCCTATTCACCCAGGGGATGGTTACGCACGAGACCTATCGCGCCGGAGACGGCAGCTGGCTGAGCCCCGACGAGGTCCGCAAGGACGGCGACGACTGGGTTCACATTGAAAGCGGTCAGCCGGTCACGACCGGCCGCGTCGAGAAGATGTCCAAGTCGAAGCGCAACACGATCGATCCTGAACCTATCCTCGCGAAGTACGGCGCGGATGCGGTGCGTTGGTTCATGCTGTCCGACAGTCCGCCGGAGCGCGACCTTGAATGGTCCGAAGGCGGGATTGAGGGCGCATCGCGCTTTGTGCAGCGCGTTTGGAAGCTCGCAAGCTCAGGCGCTGACGCGGCCGGCGAGGATCAGGATCTTGCCCGCAAGCTTCACCGAACCATCGCTGCGGTCGGCGAGGCGATCGAAGGTCTGCAGTTCAACAAGGCGATTGCGCAGCTCTACGAGCTTGTGACGGCGATCGAGAAGGCGAAGCCATCCGTGACGCGGACGGAAGCAATCCGCACGTTGATCCTGCTGGTCGCGCCGATGGCGCCGCACCTCGCAGAGGAGGCTTGGGCACTGCTCGGTAACGAAGAGCTGATCGCTGATGCAGCATGGCCCGCGTTCGATCCCGCTTTGCTTGTCGACGACCAGGTGACCCTGGCCGTGCAGGTCAATGGCAAGTTGCGCGATACGCTCACGGCGCCTCGCGGCCTCGACAAAGCTGCTGCAGAAGCGCTCGCGCTCGCTTCGGAGAAGGTGCAACGTCAACTCGAGGGCGCGGCACCGCGCAAGGTCATTGTGGTTCCCGACAGGCTGGTGAATATCGTCGCATGATGCGCCGCGCGGGCCTGATCGTCGCTATGCTGTTGCTGCCGTCGTGCGGGCTCCATCCGCTCTACGGTGGCGGCACAGACAGCGCCGCGGCTGCCGTTATGCGGTCGGTCGCAGTGGCTCCGATCCCTGGCCATCCGGGATGGCTGGTGCGCACAAAGTTGGTCGACCGATTGGGGCAGGCCGGTGAAGGCACTGCAACCTATCGGCTCGTCGTCACCCTGGACGACAACATCACCTCCTACGGACTTCGCCGGGACCAGGCAGCCACGCAGGAGCGGCGGACCCTTCGTGCCCGCTATCAGCTCGTCAACATGTCGAACGGAATGGTCGTGCTCGACGCGACTGCCGGTTCGGATACGTCGATCGATATCGTCAGTTCTCCATATGCGACGCTCGCGGCGGAACAGACCGGCCTGGAGTTGCTAGCGAACGAGGTGGCCGATCAGATTGTTTCGCGCCTGGCCGTCTATGCGGTGCGGACGCAGCAGGCGAAGTGAAGCTCTCCAAGCAGTCGATCGGCCGGGCCGTCGATCAACCTAACTCGGCGATCCGTTTCTATCTTTTCCACGGCCCTGACGATGCTCAATCGCGTGCATTGGGGCAGCGGCTCGTCCGTTCGCTTGGAGCCACGAAGTTTGCGGTTGCCTCCGGGACGGTAAAGTCGGACCCAGCCACATTAGCAGACGAAGCAGGTGCGATGAGCCTCTTCGGCGACTCTCGAGTCATATGGGTTGAACCTGCAGGTGACGAGATCGCCAGCGGTGTGGAGGCCCTGCTCGAGGCGACTTCGGTCGAGAGCCCTGTGGTCGCGATCGCCGGAGCGCTTCGCAAGACCTCTGCGCTTCTTAAGCTCGCCGAAGCTTCGCCGCATGCGGCCGCTTTCGCCGCCTACATGCCCGAAGGACAAGACGCCGAGCGCATGGTCGCAGAAGTGGGCCGCAGCTTCGGCCTCAAAGTGAGTCCAACCGTCGCTGCCCGGATTGCCGACTCTGCAGGCAACGATCAGGCGCTTGTGAGCCAGGAGCTGCAGAAGCTCGCCATCTATCTCGATGCGTCTCCGCAGACCCCGAAGGAGTTGGATCACGTCGCGATCGACGCGGTCGGGACAGATGCGGCGGAAGGCGACATGCTCCGTCTCGCCGACCTGGCGCTGAGCGGTGAAATCGATGAGCTTGCAGAAGAGCTATCGCGGCTGGTTCCCGGGGGCTCCGAGGCGATTCCGGTGGTTCGTTCACTGCAACGCAGACTTCTGATGCTGGCTCCAGCGAGAGCGCGGGTTGAGCAAGGTGAAAGCGCGGACGCCGTCATGACGTCATTAGGTAAGTCTTTGTTCTGGAAGGATAAGGCGATAGTTGGGCGAATGCTTGCACAGTGGAATGCAGAGCGTTTGGCCAAGGTAGCGGAGCGTGCTGGAAGGCTCGAACGCGGCCTGATGTTCGACCCGGCGCCGCAACAGGAAGCGCTTGGAGAAGAGCTGCTCGCGATCGCTCGCGAAGCTCGCCGACGCTAGGCTAAATCGGTTCGCCGGACAGTCGCTGGCACACCATGTCGAGCTGATCCAGGCTCGAGTAATGCAGCGTCACCGTCCCGCCCTGCCCTTTATGAGTCACCACGACCTTGAGGCCGAGGATGTCGCCCAGCTGGCGCTCCAGCGCGGCGAGGTCCGCGTCGACAGTCTTGGCGGCATTTCGAGCGCTGGCGCGGCCAATGTCGTGGCCAGGACCAATCTGCTTGGCTTGCTTCGCGCGATCTTCGGCCTGCCGGACGGACAGACCGCGCGCAACGATCTCCTGGGTCAGTGCCTCAGGATCTGGCGCTGCCGCAACCGCGCGGGCGTGTCCCATGCTAATCTCACCGTTGAGGAGTGACCGCCGAACAAACTCGGGAAGATCAAGTAGTCTCAACAGGTTAGCGACATGGCTGCGTGACTTGTGCACCAGCTTGGCGACATTGTCCTGGGTGTGGCCATGGCGATCGATGAGCTGCTTATAGCCCTCGGCTTCCTCGATTGCGTTCAGGTCCTCGCGCTGAATGTTTTCAATCAGCGCCAACTCGGCCATCGAAGCCTCGTCGATATCACGAACGATGGCTGGGATGACGTGGAGCCGGGCCTTTTGCGCTGCGCGCCAGCGACGCTCGCCGGCCACGATCTCGAAACCGTCGGCCACCGACCTCAACAAGATGGGCTGGAGGACTCCGCGTTCCGCAATGGAATCGGCGAGCTCGCTGATCGCTTCTTCGTCGAAGTGCATGCGCGGCTGGTTTGGGTTCGGCCGGATACGAGCAATCTCGACTTCACGGACGCCGCCCCGACCCTCGCCCGGTGCGTCCTGCGCTTGCGGCCGCTGGGCATCGCCAAGCAGCGCTGAAAGCCCCTTGCCTAACCCTCTATTGCGTTCGGTGCTCATGCGGCCTCCGCGACCTGCGGCAGCCGCGCGATCAGTTCCTTGGCCAAGCGCACGTAAGCTTCTGAGCCGGGACACTTCAGGTCATAGATCAACGCAGGCAGACCATGACTTGGCGCTTCCGAGAGTCGAACGTTGCGCGGGACGATGGTCTCGAAGACCACGGCGCCGAGGCACGCCCGAACGTCTTCAGCGACAGCCTGTGAAAGATTGTTGCGGCGGTCGAACATCGTCAGGGCAACACCAAGGATGGATAGCTCTGGGTTAAAAGCAGCGCGGATGCGCTCGACGGTCTGAAGAAGCTGGCTAAGCCCCTCGAGTGCGAAGAACTCGCACTGCAGGGGCACTAGCACGTTCCGCGCCGCCACCAGAGCGTTGACGGTCAGCAGCCCCAAGGACGGCGGACAGTCGATGAGGCAAATGTCCCAACGGGCCGAAGCTGCGGCCAGCGCTTTGTCGAGACGGTGAGCACGATCCTCGAGTGTGACCATTTCGACTTCTGCGCCCGACAGATCCACGGTAGCCGGGAGGAGATCAAGCCGGGGCACTCGCGTAGGCACCATCGCTTCGATGACCGACGCCGATCCGATTAGCACGTCGTAGCTGGAACGATGGCGTTCCGACGGTCCTACACCGAGCCCCGTGGACGCGTTACCCTGCGGATCAAGATCCACCAGAAGGACACGCCATCCGATTGCGGCAAGCGCCGTGGCAAGATTGATCGCCGTCGTCGTCTTGCCCACGCCACCCTTTTGGTTGGCCACCGCGATCCGGTTCATCACCTCTTCGCCCTCACCCCGCTACCGACCACGATTTTCGCTTCCGGGTCCGTAATGCTGTGTTCCACGTGAAACACACCTTGCCATGAGCGCCTCGCCTCTTCCAGTTCGGATTGCGCACTGCGGCCCTTGGGAAGCACCCAAAGCGTCTTTCTTGTGGACAGATGGTCGCACATGCTGAGGAAACGCGAGAGGGATGCGACCGCCCGACCGGTGATCACGTCGAAATGGCCACGCACGCTCTCGGCCTTCGCTGATTCGACAGTTACGCGGAGTCCGAGGGTGGCAGCGACCGATTTCAGGAACTCCGCACGTAACCGCCGTGGTTCAACCAAAGTGATTGGCCCCTCCAAAAGGGAGGCCAATACAATGCCGGGAAGCCCAGCACCCGCCCCGATATCCGCCCAAGAAGCTCCTGGCCGCGGTTCGAATCTCGCCAGTTGCGCGGAGTCAATGATGTGACGATTCCACAGGTCGTCTAGCGTCGAGGCTGAGATCAGATTTTGCCGGCGTGCTTCAGCCCGGAGGAGTTCCGCGTATGTCTCAAGCCGCCTGAATGTTTCACGTGAAACAGGGCGCCCCGCAGCTTCCGAGAGTTGATCAATCACGCTGCGGCGCGACGACTAACGGCAACATAAACAGCGGAAAGAGCAGCTGGTGTAACGCCTGCAACACGCGATGCCTGGTCCAATGATTCTGGTCGCGCTGCATTCAGGCGCTCGGTCATCTCCGTCGAGAGACCAGGGACTGAGCCGTAATCAAACCCGAGGGGAATCCACACTCGAGAGTCGCGCTGGACGACTTCCCATTCCCGCTGCTGCCTCGCGACATATGGTGCGTAGAGCGCATCAGCACGGCCTTCCTCAGTCTCTACCCAAGCCGCACTCGATCGGTCAGCAAAGTGGATTTCGATTGCCTCTCGGCGCTTGGGAGAAACGCAATCTGCACTCAACGCGAGTTCCCCAAGGCGGCTCGTCGCATTGTCGGCGCGCAACGAAAGGCGATACTCAGCCCGGGCCGTCATCATGCGGTATGGCTCATTCACGCCTTGAAGCGTGAGGTCATCAATCATCACGCCGATATAGCTGGTACGGCGATCGAACCTGACCTCATCCAGATCTAGCGCGGAGGCAACGGCATTCAGACCAGCGGCCAAGCCCTGGGCTGCGGCTTCTTCGTAACCGGTGGTGCCGTTGATTTGGCCCGCGAGGAACAGGCCCGGGACGTCCCTCACCTCCAGGGTGCCATTTAGCCTACGGGGATCGACAAACTCATATTCCACCGCATAGCCCGGGCGAACGATCTTCACCCGCTCAAGACCCGCAATGCTGCGGACGAAATCCCGCTGCACATCCATGGGCAGGGAGGTCGATATGCCGTTGGGATAGACCAGGTGATCGCTCAGACCCTCTGGCTCGAGGAAGATCTGATGCGCATCGCGCTCAGCGAAGCGCTTCACCTTGTCCTCGATCGAAGGGCAGTATCGCGGACCCCGCCCTTCAATCGCCCCGGCGAAGAGCGGCGAGCGATCGAAGTTTGAAGCAATGATCTCGTGCGTACGTTCATTTGTCCGCGTGATCGCACAGCACAGTTGCGGCTGCTGAAACCCGCCATTCAGCGCCGACATCGTCCACGCCTCGGGATCACTCGGCTGCTCTTCAAGGCGTGACCAGTCAATGGTGCGTCCATCCAGCCTGGGCGGCGTACCGGTCTTGAGCCGCCCCTGTCCTAATCCGATCTCTCGGATCTGAGCCGCCAACGGCACCGAAGCACTCTCGCCCCGCCGCCCGCCAACGGTGATCTCATCACCCACAAACATGCGGGCATCGAGAAACGTCCCTGTCGCGACTATCAACGCCCGGCATGACAACGAGCCCGCGCTCGTCTCGAGGCCGGCTACTCGCCCCTTGCGGATGATCAGGCGCTTGGCCTCCGCAACGACCAGGTCGACCTGATTCTCGCGCAGGAGCTCGCCAATGGCTGCCCTATAAAGTTGGCGATCCGCCTGAAGGCGCGGACCCCAAACAGCAGGGCCTTTGCTCCTGTTGAGCATGCGCCGGTGGATAGCCGCTCGGTCGGCGGCTCGCGCCATTAGTCCATCGAAGACGTCCAGTTCGCGGACCAGGTGGCCCTTGCCGACCCCGCCAATCGACGGATTGCACGACATCTGCCCGGCGTCTTCAGTGCGAAAGGTTAGGAGGCCAACGCGCGCGCCACGACGTGCAGCCGCAGCTGCAGCTTCACAGCCAGCGTGACCCGCACCAATAACCAATACGTCGTACATCGGCTGCGCCTTACCGCATCAACGTTTCACGTGAAACACCCGGCTATTTGCCCAGACAAAAACGGCTGAAAAGTGCGTCCAGTAAAGCTTCGACCCCTGCTCTCCCGGTCAACCGGTCCAAGGCACCCCGCGCTCGACGCAATTGCTCAGCGACCAGCACGACGTCGGAGGTCGAAACCGCCTCCTGCATTGCGGTCGCCGCTTCAGTGACATGCTCCACTTGGCGCCGGTTCAAGGCAATAGCCCCCTCACCGGGGAGCACCCCACGGGCTAGCTCTCCGATCCGGCCCATTAGCGTGCGAATCCCCGCGCCAGTCACGGCCGAAACGGCAACAGATCCCGCGGGTGCACGAGCGCGCTCGGCGCGGTCACATTGGGCATGCACTCTAATGAGCCGATCGTGCGCAGGCGCATCGTCTGGCTCACCAAGCCAGACAAGGACATCTGAGCCACGCGCGAGCATCGAAGCACGCTCAACGCCGATGGACTCTACAATATCATCCGTCTCTCGCAATCCAGCCGTATCCGTGAGCAAGATCGGTATTCCATCCAACGAAAGTGGAATCTCGATATGGTCCCGCGTCGTTCCCGGCACATCGGTGACGATTGCCCGCTCATCTCCAGCTATCATATTGATAAGACTAGATTTTCCAGCGTTGGGTGGTCCGGCGATCACGACGCGGACACCGTCCTTCAGGGGTTCGGCACGCGGCCGCTCGAGCCAGGCGTGCAACTCCTCGGCCAATGCGGTGCAGGATGCGAGCAATTGCGGGTCGGTTTCGACATCATCCTCATCGTAGTCGATGGCCCGCTCAGCCCGGGCGGACAGATCGAGCACTTGCGCCTGCCATGAGCTGATTTGTTTCCTTAGTCCGCCCTCCGCCATCGCGAGCGCCGATTTGCGCTGAGCTTCGGTCTCGGCCTCGATTAGGTCAGCCAGCCCTTCCGCTTCCGTCAGATCGATCCGACCATTCTCGAAGGCCCGTCGCGTGAACTCCCCGGGCTGCGCCTGTCTTAAGCCCTCAAGCGAACCTAAAGCTGACAACAGGGCATCGACGATCGCGCGACCGCCATGGCATTGAAGTTCGAGTACATCCTCGCCCGTCGAGCTTGCAGGCCCGTCGAAGCGCAGGACGAGCGCCTCATCCAGCAAATCGCCTGTCTCCGGATGCCGCAATTCTCTCACTGAGGCAGTTCGCGCCTCCGGAAGCGAACCGGCCAAGCGCCTACCCGCGTCATGCGCTGCCGGTCCGCTGACACGGATGATCGAGACGGCCGCCGGTGGGCGCCCGCTCGACAAGGCGAAGATTGTGTCCATGCGCTTAGGTGAGGAGCGGCTTGATCACCGGAGCAACGTCGTGAGCGCCCTCCCAGATCATCTTCAGCGCAACCCAGAGGATCACCAGCAGCCCGCCCCAGCCAATCCAGCGATAGCGATCGATGTACCTGGCGATCACGTTGGCGGCCAAACCCATCAGAATCACCGAAAGGATGAGTCCGAACACAAGGATATAAGGGTGGTCGCGCGCGGCGCCCGCCACAGCAAGCACGTTGTCCAGGCTCATGCTGACGTCGGCCAAAGCAACGCCCCAGGCGGCCTGAGCGAAGCTCTTGGGCATTCGCACGCCCGAATGCTCGTCCCCAACGATTTCCGCAGACCCAGGATTCTCATGAGGATCACGCAGTTCGCGATACATGCGCCAGGCGACCCAGAGCAGCAGCAGACCGCCGGCGAACACGAGGCCCACGATCTGCAGAAGCTGCGTCACAACGAGAGCGAAGGCGATTCGCAGGACCAGCGCCGCGAGGACGCCGATCATGATAACCTTGCGGCGTTGTTCGGCAGGCAGTCCGGCAGCGAGTGCACCCACGACGATCGCATTGTCGCCCGCGAGCACGATGTCGATGAAGAGGATCTCGAAGAACGCTGTGATCGCGCTCGGCGTCAGATAGGCAGTGAGGTCCATCGACAGACCCTAGTCGAGGCTGAGCACGGTCCTCAAGCCCAGTACGTTCTCTCCGCCGACCCAGCCCTCGTAGATCATGTGGAGCGCTACCCAGAGAATGACCGCCAGGCCAATGTAATTGATCCAATGATAACGTTGGATGAGCTTCGCCACGTAATTGGCAGCGAACCCCATGAAGAGCACCGAGAAAGTCAGGCCGATGAAGAGTAGCGCCGGCTCGTTGCGTGCGATCGAGGCCACAAGCAGCACGTTGTCCAGGCTCATGCTGAGGTCCGCGATGGTGATCTGCACCGCCGCCTGGAAGAAAGTCTTGGTCCGTGGCGGCCCTTCGACTGCCGGCGTTTCCGGATCGTCACAGACGACGGTTTTCGCCGGGTGCAGCTCCCGGAACATGTTGTAGGCGACCCACAGCAGCAGGAACCCGCCGGCGAACACCAGCCCAGTGATCCGAAGCAGCTGCGTCGCGATCACCGCGAAGGTGACAAGGAAGACCAGCGCCATGCCGACGCCGAGCATCAATACCTTGCGCCGGTCCTTTGGTGGCAGGCCAGACGCCAGCGACCCCATGATGACGACATTGTCGCCCGCCATCGTGAGGTCGCCGATGATGATCTGGCCCAGCTTCGCGAGCCCGCTGGCGGTCAGGACCGCCCCAAAATTCAGGCTCGGAAAGACCATACGCTTACTGGTTCATGGACGCGAAGAAGTCCTCGTTAGACTTGGCGTCCTTCATCTTGTCGAGAAGGAACTGCATCGCGTCGACGGTACCCATCTGCATGAGGATGCGGCGCAGCACCCACATCTTGGTCAGCGTTCCCTGTTCGACCAGCAGCTCTTCCTTGCGGGTGCCAGACTTTCCGACATCCAGCGACGGGAAGATCCGCTTGTCGGCGACCTTGCGGTCGAGAACGATTTCGCTGTTACCGGTGCCCTTGAACTCTTCGAAGATGACTTCGTCCATCTTGGAGCCGGTGTCGATCAGCGCAGTTGCGATGATTGAGAGCGAACCGCCCTCCTCGATGTTGCGCGCCGCACCGAAGAAGCGCTTCGGACGCTGCAAGGCATTGGCATCGACACCGCCGGTCAGCACCTTGCCTGAGCTCGGCACAACCGTGTTATAGGCACGACCCAAGCGGGTGATCGAGTCCAGGAGGATGACGACATCCTTCTTGTGCTCGACCAGACGCTTGGCCTTTTCGATTACCATTTCGGCAACCTGGACGTGGCGCGACGCGGGCTCATCGAAAGTCGAGGAAATAACCTCGCCATTCACCGAGCGCTGCATGTCCGTAACTTCTTCGGGCCGTTCGTCGATGAGCAGCACGATGAGGATCACCTCGGGATTGTTGTCGGTGATCGCGCGCGCGATGTTCTGCAGCAACACCGTCTTACCGGTGCGCGGCGGCGCGACGATCAGCGCGCGCTGACCCTTGCCGAGCGGCGAAACGATGTCGATGACGCGCGCCGACTTGTCCTTGATAGTCGGGTCGAGCGTATCGAGCTTCAGCTTCTCGTCCGGATAGAGCGGCGTCAAATTGTCGAAATTGACACGGTGGCGGACGGTCTCGGGATCGTCGAAGTTGATCGACGTGACGCGGGTTAGAGCGAAATAGCGCTCGCCTTCCTTGGGACCGCGGATCTCACCCTCGACCGTGTCGCCGGTACGAAGACCAAAACGGCGGACGACCGACGGCGCGACATAGATATCGTCCGGGCCCGCGAGATAATTGGCTTCGGGCGACCGGAGGAAGCCGAAGCCGTCGTTCAGCACCTCGATCGTGCCTGCACCCATGATCTCGACGCCGTTTTCGGCCTGGACCTTAAGGATGGAGAACATGAGGTCCTGCTTGCGCATCGTCGACGCGCCTTCGACCCCCATCTCCTCAGCCATCGCGACGAGGTCGGCGGGTGTTTTCTTTTTCAAATCTTTCAAATGCATAGGTCGTTCTTTTCTTGGGGAAGAGTCTTCAACGGGAGATTCTGGGCTTCACGAAATCGAAAGCGCGTGCGGCAGGACGCCGCCTGTTGGACAACGGATTTCCGGTGAAGAATGGAACTGACCGGGGAGCCCGTCGTGATTCGAGGTATGTTCAGCCGGGACCTGTGTCAATCAGTCGCTGCGATGTGCAGCGCCAGACGGTTCAGAACGGGCGAACAATCACCAGCACGACGATGATCGCCGCAGCGATGCCGGGGATCTCGTTGATCATGCGAACAGCCTTGCCAGAAAGCGGCCGCTGACCGTTGGCGAGCTTCTTGCCATAGCCGACCAGCCAGCCTTGATAACCGCTCAGGGCGATCACCATGGCCAGCTTTGCGTGGAACCAGCCTTGGCTCCACGCATCCACGTTGAACGCGAGCATGAGACCCAGGACCCATACCAACAGCATCGCCGGCGTCAGGATGATTGAACGGACCCGAGCCTCGCGCTCGATCCAGGCGCGGTCCTCGGGCGAGCCCACTGCCGCTTCCTGATGATAAACGTAGAAGCGAGGCAGCAGAAACAAGCCGGCCATCCAGAAAATCACGAAGGTGACGTGGGCAGCCTTTACCCATGGATAGGCCAAGCCAAGGAAGCCTGTCAGGTGCGGCACTAATCCCCCTTCACGAGCGCGAGCAGCTCTTCGACGTGGGCGATCGGCGTGTCCTGCAAAATCCCGTGGCCCAGATTGAAGATGTGAGGACGCTCGGCGAATGCGTCAAGGATGCGGCTGACTGCGGACCGCAACGTCTCGCCGCCTGCGATCAGCGCCAACGGATCGAGATTGCCTTGGACGGGCAGGCTGGCCGGCAGTGTCTTCGCAGCCCAGACCGGATCGACCGTTTCGTCGAGCCCTAAGGCGGTCACTTCCGTCTCACGGGCATAAGCCGAGAGCTTGGCTCCTGCGCCCTTTGGAAAACCGATAATCGGAACGCCACGATGGCGTTTACGCAGTTCGGCGACGATACGGGAAGTCGGACCGATCACCCATTCCTCGAACTGCGCCGGTGAAAGGCTGCCCGCCCAGCTATCGAAAAGCTGCACAACTTCGGCACCCGCTTCAATTTGCCCCGACAGATATTCCAGAGTCACATTCTCGATGCGCTCTATGATTGCTCCAAACGCCCCAGGATCGGTGTAAGCGAAGCGGCGGGCCTCAGCCTGCTCTCGACTACCGTGCCCCGCCACCATGTATGTGGCGACCGTCCACGGGCTCCCAGCAAACCCTATGAGCGTCTTTGATGGGTCGAGTACCGCCCGGACCTTGGTCACGGTGGCGTAAATCGGCCCAAGCCGCGCGGTATATTCGGTCAGGTCGTCCAGGTTCGCATTGAGGAGCGGCGGCGTAAGCCGTGGTCCTTCGCCCGCGACAAAGGTCAAATTCTGCCCGATCGCGAATGGAACGATCAGAATATCCGAGAAGAGGATCGCGGCGTCGAGCTGCGGGAAGCGCTTTAACGGCTGAAGCGTGATCTCCGCCGCGGCGTCGCTGTCATAGACAAGATCGAGGAAGCCGCCCTTCTGCTCACGCAGCGCGCGATATTCCGGCAAGTACCTTCCTGCCTGGCGCATCATCCACATTGGCGGAGGGTCTCTCCGCTCACCACGGAGGACCGAAAGCATGGGCTTGTCCGCCTGGACGTTCACCTGTTCGCCAGGCTTCGAAGGCACCCCTTCTCTCCCTTTATATAAATATAGAATAAGATTGATGATGTAATTGGCTGCGGGATGGCGGGGTTTAGGCGGCGCTTCCGGAATTGCCAACATGGCCCCGGTGGCGCTTCTCTCGGAGACACCGCGAGTCGGGCGTTAATGCTCCCATGATTCACAGGCTGAGGATTGAATCTGTCCCCGTGGATGAATCTTTGAACAGTTGAAGAGCGGAACCGTGCAATCGAGCGGTTGAGTGGGTCCCCAGCATCGCGCTAGCTTTCCAATGGCAGTTTTCCACAAGGTTATCCGTGGCCCTGATTCTTGCTTCCTCGAGCGCTATCCGGCGCCAGATGCTCGACGCTGCCGGCGTCGAATATGAGGCGATTCCGTCGCGCGTGGATGAAGATGAGGTCAAGGCACGCCTGATTTTACCCGAGGAAGTCGCGGCTCGGCTGGCAGAAGCGAAGGCGCTGGACGTCGGCTCCCGCCGCCCGGAAGCCATGGTGATTGGAAGCGACAGCGTCGTCAGCGTGGACGGGCGACTTTTCGACAAACCCGCTTCCCGTGAAGATGCCGCAGCGCACCTGCGATTGTTCTCCCGCAGGGAGATGAAGCTGACGAGCGCTGTTGCCTTGATACGCAATGGCGAAGTGGGCTGGTCGCACGTCGACACCGCACGCCTGTATGTCCGCGCATTATCGGATGAGTTTATCGAGACCTATCTCGACGCGGAATGGCCTGAGGTGGGATATTGTGTCGGCGTTTTTCGGATGGAGGGACGCGGTGTGCAACTATTCGACAGGATCGACGGCAACTACTTCACGATCCTAGGCATGCCGTTGATTCCACTGCTCGGCGCTCTCCGCCAGCAAGGATTGCTGCTGTCGTGATCCGGATCGCGCTGACTGGTTCGATCGGCATGGGCAAGTCCACCGTCGCAGACATGTTCGAGCGCGCGGGCATTCCCGTGTTCGACGCCGACGCCGAGGTCAGGAGCCTGCAGGGTCCTGGCGGAGCGCTCGTCGAACGCATCGGCGAGCAATTCCCGGGAACGGTCCACAGCGGTGTGCTCGACCGCGACAAGCTGGCCGGCCTTGTCCTCGACGACCCCGAGCAGCTCACTAATCTCGAACAGATTGTGCACCCCGCAGTCCACGACGCGCGGCAGGCCTTTATCGACAAGAACCGAGACGCCCCGGCCCTGCTCTTCGATATCCCTCTTCTTTTCGAGACTGGCGGAGAAAAGGAGTTCGACAAGGTCGTCGTCGTGTCCGCCCCATCTGACGTCCAGCGCACGCGGGTCCTCCGGCGACCCGGGATGACGGAGGACAAGCTGGACTCGATACTCGCCCGTCAAATGCCAGATGCCGAGAAAAGAGCGCATGCTGACTTCGTCATCGACACCAGCGGAGACCTATCCACAACTGAGGCGCAGGTCAGGGATATTCTCGCTTGTCTCGGAATCGCGGTGGGTGGATAGATTCACGCGTGCGTGAAATTGTATTCGATACTGAGACCACTGGGCTGAACCCGGCGACCGGTGATCGCATGGTCGAGATCGGCTGCATCGAGATCTACAATCGTGTCGAAACCGGCCGGCACTTCCACGCTTATTTCAATCCCGACCGCGACATGCCGTTCGAGGCTGAAGCGGTGCACGGCCTCAGCACGATTTTCCTGTCGGACAAGCCGCGCTTCAATGAGCGGGTCGAGGAGCTGCTCGAGTTCATCGGGGACTCGCCCCTCGTCGCTCACAATGCGGGCTTCGATTTCGGCTTTCTGAACTTCGAGCTCGAGAAATGCGGTCGGCCGCTTGTCTCCGCCAGCCGCATGGTCGACACGCTTCAGCTTGCGCGGATGAGGCACCCGGGTGCCAAGCACAGCCTCGACGCCTTGTGCATGCGCTTCGGAATCGACCGCAGCCATCGCGTCAAGCACGGTGCGCTCCTCGACGCGCAACTGCTTGCGCAAGTCTATGTCGAGCTGACCGGCGGCCGGCAGATCGGCCTTGGCCTGGTCGCCGAAGCGGGCAGCGTCGCGGTTCAACCATCGTCGCGCCCGGTTACCATTCGCGAGCCACGCCCAGCGCGGCCGCACTTCGCGGGCGAAGAGGAACTTGCCCGCCATCGCGCGTTTATCTCCCAGCTAATCAATCCGCTCTGGGCACAGTTCGCCAGCGCGAGTTGACGGCATCATGCGGGCGGGCCTAACGCCGCCCCGCGTCGATTGAGGAGCTACAAAAGTGGACGTTCGGGTCGCTGGACATCAAGTCGACACGGGCGAATCTCTGCGCGAACATGCTGAGCGCCGGATCGCCGAAATCACCCAAAAGCATTTTTCCAGAGCAGTAGGGGCCAACGTCACCTTCGGGCGTGGGCCGAACAACGATTACACGTGCGACATCGTCGCTCCGGTCGTGAACGGGGTCGTGCTGAAGGCCACTTATAGCGGCCGCGAGCCGGAGATCGCCTTCAATGGCGCCGCCGACCGGATCGAGAAGCAGCTGCGGCGCTACACGACGCGGCTCAAGGAGCATAAGGTCGACGAGGATGCCCAAGCATTCGTCGAGAATGCGTCCTACACGATCTTCCAACCGGGTCAGTCGGAGGAAGAGGAAGCCGATGCGCCGGCAATCGTCGCCGAAACCCGCGTCGATATCCCCGAATCCAGCGTTTCCGACGCCGTGATGCTGATGGATCTCAGGAACACCAACGCGTTGCTGTTCAAGAACAGCGGCACGGGTGAGTTCAACATGATCTATCGTCGCGAAGACGGGAATATCGGCTGGGTGGAACCTCGCACCCGCTAAGACGATACTGAAACAACAACCGGCCAGGTGCGACAGGTCGCACCAATGACGAGTTACGAGCATGCAGCTTGCCGATTTCCTCGACTTCGACGCGATCAAGACCAGCCTTTCCGGCGGCAACAAGCGCTCGCTGCTTCAGCAGCTGGCGAACGCCGCTGGCCAACGGCTCGGGCTCGATCAGGCGGCGATCCTCGCAAGCGTGTCGGAACGCGAGCAGCTGGGGTCCACCGGATTCGGGCAGGGCGTTGCCATCCCGCATGGTAAGATAGACGGGCTCAACCGGATCTACTGTCTGTTCGCCCGCCTGAGCGAGCCGATCGACTATAAGGCGATCGACGGCCGCCCGGTCGACTTGGTCTTCCTGCTTCTCTCGCCGGTGGATGCTGGAGCCGAGCATCTGAAGGCGCTTGCGGCGATCAGCCGTGTGACGCGCAACATCGCGACGCTGGAGAAGGTTCGTGGCGCGCGAAGTCGCGATGCGCTTGCTGCCGTGCTGATGGGCGCGGATGAGCGCGACGCCGCTTGAGCACCGAGCGGCTTCCCGCTCACCTTGAAGTCGCAGCGATTCTGCGCCGCGCCGAGGCGGCCGGCGACTTCGGGATCGTACTGCGCAAGGGCGATCCTGATCGCGGCTCGTTGCTTTTGCTGATCAACAGTCGGGGCCGCCACATTGCGTGCTTGGAGCGTGTCTTGTCGCTCGACGGCAGCTACTCCTGGCAGGCCGCTGGGCCCACCGAATCGTCGAGTTCCGTCGAAATCGGGGAATTCCTCGCTCGCCGAACACGATTCGACGAGGATTTGTGGGCTGTGGAACTGGATATCGCGCACCCCGAACGGTTCATCGCTGAAACGACCTCTGCGGGTTGACCCTGAGGTCTGCCCGGGGGACACCTCGCTCAACAACAAGAGCGGGGGGCATTCTGCGCGGGGAAATCGAGCAGGAATGCCACGCGAGACGGGGAACAGCCGAGGGGCGAAAAGCGGAAGTATTCGCGAGTAATTAAGCCTTCGTTTTTTCGGGCGGTTCACCGCAATTTCACGGCCTTTATGTTGCTTACGCTTCGACCAGCGTTGCTGTTTGTTGCTGCGCTCAGTGCAGCTTCTATCGCTCCGGCTCAGGCTGGACCAACTGTTGACTCTCCGGCTGCCTACGCTGTGGCCGATCTTCCGAAAGTTCCGGTTCCCGAGCTGCTCGACACTCAGGGCGAACCCCAACTTTCCGATTCCAAATCTCAGGCGTCTGACGACCGGGACAGCGACGATGCCGTCGCCCAGTCCGACGCAATTGCTCCCAAGGTTGGCGGCGACCTCCCGGCGATGGTTGCTCAGTTGAGGGGCTCTGAAGCCGGAAGCCGCGAGCTCGAATGCCTCGCCACCGGCATCTACTTCGAATCGAAGGGCGAGCCGCTCGCCGGGCAGCTGGCGGTGGGCCGGGTCATCGCGAACCGTGCCGCAAGCCGCGGCCGCTTCCCGCCGACCTATTGCGGCGTGCTGTTCCAGCGCGGGCAATTCTCATTCGTCCACGGCGGAAGGCTTCCTTCGGTGCCGCGGTCGAACAGCCAGTGGCAGACGGCGGTGGCGATCGCGAAGATCGTCGACCAGAACCTCAAGGAATCCGCGGTCGGCAACGCGTTGTTCTTCCATGCCCGCTATGTTTCGCCGGGCTGGCACGCCAAGCGCGTCGCGTCGATCGGCAATCACGTCTTCTACCGCTAAACGGTAGGAGGTCTGGGGGCGAAACGGGCGGGCTTCGGCTCGCCCGTTTTTCTTTGTGCGCGGTTGGCTATGTTCTAGCGATGTTCTAGGCTGACCGCATGGCAACGCGGCCCGATTCTTCCTGTTTCAACGACATTCCACCGATCGCGGCCGAGGTTGCCCGCGGCGTGACTCGCCTGTTCTGCCGGCAGGATCTGTTCGCCGTGTGTGAGATGCCGCTGCCGAATGGCCGGCGCGCCGATCTCATGGCGATCGACTCGAAGGGCGGTTTGACCATTGTCGAGATCAAGGTCGCCAAGGCCGACTTGCTCGGTGACGGCAAATGGTTCGACTATCTCGAATATTGCGACCGCTTCTTCTGGGCGGTGCCGCCCCATCTCGCGCGCATCCTCGAGGAAGAGAGATATCTCCCCGGGGAGGCCGGCCTGATCGTTGCCGATCGGTATGACGCCGCAGTGGTCAGGGATGCAGCCCATCGCCCGATGGCTCCGGCAAGGCGCAAGGCCGAAGTGCTGCGGTTCGCGCGCCGAGCCGCGCGCCGACTGTCGGCGCAGATCGATCCTTCGTTGGGCGACGCGAACTAGCTACTTCTTGGGCGAGGGCTTCTTCGCTTCGATCATTCCGAGAATGTCGCGAGCCCGCGGATCGCGCTTGGCATAGTCGCGCGCCGAGTAGCCTGCGGCGGTATCGGTTTTGTCCGGATCCGCGCCTGCAGCGAGGAGCATCCGCACGACCATCGGTTGCCGCTGGACGACCGCGGTGATCAGCGGAGTCTCGCCCATCTTGTTCGTACCATCGACCTTGGCCCCCATGGTGAGGAGCCATTCGACGCCCTGTGTGAAGCCGAGGCGAGAAGCTATGATCAACGGCGTGTCACCGCCCTTCCTGGCTCCCAGATTTGGATCAGCGCCCTTGTTGAGCAGGTAGCCGGTGTAGGTATCGTCGCTCCGGGCCACCGCGATCAACAGTGCGGTATTTCCTTCGGCATCGCGGGCATTGACCAGCAGCTTGGGATTGCCGCCGAGCAGCTCTTCGGCCTTGCCGCCGTCACGGTCCTTGACCGCCGTGACGAACTCCAAGCCTTTGTCGGTGCCGAGCTGCGCTGCCGCGGGCGCAGAGATGATCGACATGGCGGCTGCCGCAAGAATGGTAAAGCTGACTGGTTTCACTATCTATTGCCCTGAGTGACCCGCTTGATCGGGTCCGCGTAGCAGAGCAAGGCTGCCTTTGTCATGAATGCCGACACGCCATTTTGGGAGAAACCGCTCGTCGCGCTCGATCGTGGCGAATGGGAGGCCCTGTGCGACGGCTGCGGGCGATGCTGCGTGCATAAGCTTGAGGATGAAGAGACTGGCCTGCTCTACGCGACCAACGTCGCCTGCAAGCTGCTCGACCGGAGGAACGGGACCTGCGTCGACTACAAACACCGGATGAAGCGCGTTTCGGATTGCGTGAAGCTCGACCGCAAGAATCTGGCAGGCTTGGACTGGCTTCCTGAAACTTGTGCCTATCGGCTGCGCGCTGCAGGCAAGGCGCTTCCCGAATGGCATTACCTTATCTCCGGCAGCCGCGAGACCGTGCACGAGGCCGGACAGTCGACGCGCGGCTGGACCGTGAGCGAAGAGGACGCAGGCGAACTCGAATATCATGTGGTCGACCGCGCGCTCTGAAGCCGCTTTGGAAGCGGCGCTTCCCGTTCCGATTGAAATCCGCCCGATGCGCACGGCCCGGCGGATGCGGCTTCGTTTCGACGATTCGAGCGGGACACTGAAGTTGACCTGTCCGGCTCGAATGAGCCGGCGGACGGCCTTGAGATGGGCGTTAGACCAGCGCGACTGGCTCGAGGCCCAGCTCGCAAGAGCACTTCCCGCCGAACCATTCGCCGCCGGCTCGGTCATTCCCATCGAGGGGCGCGACACGCTGATCGTGTGGGATGAAAAGGCCCGACGAACGCCGATATTGTCTGATGGCCAATTGCACTGCGGCGGTCCCGAGGCTGGTCTGGCGCGGCGGGTGGAATCATTCCTGAAGGCACTCGCGCTGAAGACCATGTCGGCGGAAGTGACTGAATATGCCGAGGCCGCCGGCGTTCAGCATGGTCCGGTCAGCATCGGCGACGCCGGCACCCGTTGGGGAAGCTGTTCCTCGACCGGACGCATTCGCCTGAGCTGGCGGCTCATCCTCGCTCCGCCGCAGGTTCGCCGTTACGTCGTCGCACATGAGGTCGCGCATCTGAAGCACCTCGACCACAGCGCGAAGTTCAAGGCGCTGGAGGCTCGCCTGTTCGGGCCGGGACTTTCAGAAGCGAAGTCGATCCTAAAACGGATTGGTCCGCGGCTCCGACGCATCGGGCGCGGGCGCTAACGGATCATTGCTCGGCCGCGGCTGCGGCTGAGCCTGCGGAGGCGGCGCCTGCCGCTGCTGCTGCGGATATTGCTGCTGCGGCGGGAATGCTCGATCGAGTTCCTGCTGCGTCGGCTCGCCCGTCCCGTCCGGGCGCACCATGGGCTGCTGCTGCGGATAGCCTTGCTCTTGCGGCGGCATCGCAATTGGCATGCCATTCTCGTCCACGAGCTGCGGCTGAATGGCATTTTCGTCGACTGTGGCATCGCCAAACGCTTCTTCTTCCGGCGTCAGCTGCCAGTCCGGAATCGGCACCTGGGTTTCAAACTGTTCGATCGGCCTGCGGGCGACGGCGACGGACATGAAATCGTGGAACGCTCGCGCTGGAGCGGTGCCCCCCTGAAGCCCGGCGACTGCGCGCGCGTCGTCACGGCCCATCCACACGCCGGTGGTGAGGCCGCTGGAGAAGCCGATGAACCAGCCGTCCTTGTTCGAGCTTGTCGTTCCGGTCTTACCGGCAACTGGGCGGCCGATCTGCGCCGCCCGACCGGTTCCGCTGAGCACCGCCGACTGCAAGAGGTCGGTCATTTCAGCCGCAACCCACGGCGCGACCAGCACCCGCTCTTCCTCATTTTCGTGATTGTAGATCACCCGGCCATCGGCGGTGACGACTCGCCGGATGCCATAAGGTGTGACTGCTACGCCCTTGTTGTTCACCGACGCGAAGGCGCGCGTCATTTCGATCAGGCGAACGTCACTGCTGCCGAGCACCATCGACGGGAAGGTCGAGATCGGCGTTGTGATCCCGAACCGCCGTGCCATGTCCGCGATCGTCGAGAATCCGAGTTGCTCGCCGATCTTGGCGCTGATCGTGTTGATGGAGCGAGAGAAGGCTTCGCGCAGCGTCACCGGCCCAAGATTGGTCCGAGTGGAGTTTCGCGGGCTCCAGCCGTTAATAGTCACGGGCTCGTCGACGATCGTGTCGGTCGGCTTCATCCCCGATTCGAGCGCTGCCAGGTAGACGAATAGCTTGAACGCCGAACCCGGCTGGCGCGTCGCCTGCGTCGCCCGGTTGTAGATCGAGTCGACGTAATCCTTGCCGCCGACCATCGCCCGGACAGCACCATCGCGGTCGAGGGCCACGAGCGCGCCCTGCGCACCGTCAGGTGCATTGGCCCTGATCGCTCGGTCTCCGGCCGCCTGCATACCTGGATCGAGCGTCGTCCAGACGTCGATCGGTTCCTGAGTCTGATCGATCAGCTGGTCGAGCTGCGGCAGGGCCCAGTCGGTGAAGTAGCGAATGCTATTGTTGTTGTTGGCAGTCTGCTGGATGCGGATGCTAGCCGGGTCCACGGCCGCTGCGGCTTCCGGCGTGATGAAGCCGTTCCGCACCATGGTCTGCAGGACTACGCCTGACCGAGAGCGGGCGGCTTCGACGTCGGCCGTCGGCGAATAGTTCGACGGAGCTTTGACCAGGCCAGCAATGATCGCCGCTTCGCCTAGGCTCAGATGGTCCGCACCGTGACCGAAGAACTTCCGCGATGCCGCGTCGATCCCGTAGGCGCCGCCGCCGAAATAGACGCGGTTGAGGTAGAGCTCGAGAATCTGGTCCTTGGTGAACTTGCGCTCAAGCGCGAGCGCCAGGATCCCTTCCTTGATCTTGCGCCCATAGCTGCGGTTGTTCGTCAGGAAGATGTTGCGCGCCAGCTGCTGCGTGATGGTCGACGTCGCACTAACACGGTGGTTCTTCGCAACGGCGGCGCCGAGGGCGCGCGCGATGCCAATCGGATCGACGCCGATGTGGCTGCGAAAGCGGCGGTCCTCGGTGGAAATCAGCGCGGCGCGCATCTCCGGCGGGATCTGGTCGTAGGATAGCCATTTGCCGAAGCTAGGGCCGAGCGAAACCAGTACCGCCCCGTTCGCAGCGCGCACGCGGATCATCTGGCCCAGGTCGTTGCGCTTCGTCAGTTCCGAATAGCTCGGCAGGTACGCGACGGCGACTGCCACGGCGACGACGAGCCCGAGGACCGCCAGGACGCCGCCATAGATCAGGCCCTTAAGGACCGTCTTGAAAGTGGAGCGCCCTGATGAGGCAGCTGTAGGGCGCGAACGAGCCATTCGGGATCGGGATAGAAAGCTGGAGGCAGGACGACAATAGGCGAGCTTGAGCGCTGTGGTGCAGGCAAGGTTAGCCCCGGATTAACCGTGCTTTAGCGTGTGAGCGATAGAGCGCTCGGCATGGGCGGAACCAGGCTCTTGATTGTCACGCTCGCCGCAGCGCTTGCCGTTGTGGTCGCCCCGACGCCTGCGCACAGTCAGTGCCGACTGTGTGAGAAGCCTACCACGGCCATCGATGCAGGGCCGGGTGGCTCGGACGTTCAACTCGAGATTGAAACGGCGCTGAACTTCGATCGCCTGATCCTCGCCGGGTCAGGTCAGGGAGAAGCCGTCATTCGTCCGGATGGATCTACGATGGGCACTGGCGCTATCGGCAATGTCGGTCCGCGAGCTGCCGTCGCCACGGTCGTCGTGCACGGAGAGCCAAACCGCACGCTTCGCATTGAAGTGCCCAGAAGGATCGATCTCTACTCACTCGGCGGCGGCCGCCTGACCTTCGACCAGGTCGTCACCGATGCAGGGAGCCTCCCGAGACTGGATGGCGCGGGCAAGCTGACATTCCACATCGGCGGCACGCTACGCTTCAAGGGAAGCGAAGACGGGGATTTCCGCGGCGATCTACCGATTACGGTTGAGTATCAGTGAACCCCGTTGGCGTGCAGTTTCCCGGCACGCTCTCAATCGTGTCTGATCCGGACCAAAGCCTAAGCTCGCATTAACCAAGGCCCTTTCGGAAGCCGTAAGCGGTCAAGGTTAATAGCGACGCCACGGATGACCGGACTTCGGCCAACCGGCTGAGTTTGAATCAAGTGGGGACCTCAACAATGACCAAGCTTCTCCGTATTGCTGCTGTCACGACGCCTGTCGTTGCTATCGCGCTGATTGCTACTTCGGCGAATGCCGTGCCCGTCACCATCGGCGGTCCGGCCCTGGGCCATGCCAACATCGTGAAGCCGCTGACCCTCAAGAAGGATCGCGACCTCGATTTCGGTACCATCACCGTTCTTGACGCCGGTCTCGCCAAGATTGACGCCGCAGGCGCAGTCACCTGCAACGGCGGCCTGAGCTGCTCGGGCACGGCGACGACGGCACTGTTCACCGTCACCGGAACCAACAACCAGGTGGTGACGATCACCAAGCCGGCGAGCGTTACGCTGACCAACAGCGCGAATCCGGGGACGGACCTGTCGATGACCTTGATCGGGCAGGACACCGTCACGCTGACGAATGCTGGCGCACCGGGGACTCAGTTCCCGCTCGGCGGCCAGATGAACGTTCCGGCGAATGTGAAAGAGGGCACCTATCAGGGCGACCTCAACGTCACCGTCAACTATCAGTAATACCCAGGGGCACTGCGGCGGTTTCGGCCGCGCATGGAGGGGTCGTCAGGTTTGGCGGCCCCTTTTCCGTTGCGGCGCAAACAAGCGTGGTTGACCGAAATTAAACCATTCTGGTGGAAATAGCTGACCGGGTCTCGGGGAGTTGATTCAGCATGGCTGCGTGCGTTCGAGCGGTGACCCTGATGCTCGCACTCGGCGTGTCGACGCTGAGCTCGCAAGCCATGGCCGCCAACCAGGTCATCCAGATCAACGCCAGCGTCGCCAAGCCATTGGAATTCTCCAGCCTTCAAGACCTCGACCTCGGCACCATCACGTTGACACCAGGCACTTGGTCCGGGGCGACTGTGTCAATTTCACAGGCGGGCGTCTTCGCTTGCAACCCGAACGTCGTGTGCACGGGCACCGCAAAGCCCGCGATGTATAATGTTCAGGGCACCAACAAGACCGTCGTCCGAATTACGGCACCGAGCGTGACTCTGGTGAACCAGTCCGATTCGACGCAGAAGTTGACGCTCGTCCTTGATGGCCCGGGGAGCGTGACGCTCCAGAACTCAGGGGCGCCCGGCCTGAACTTCAACATCGGCGGATCGATCGTGCTGAACTCGACGACGGCAGGCGGCACCTATGCAGGAACGCTCAACGTCACCGTCGATTTCTGACGTCGAAAGGCTGTTTTCCCGACGTGGTTGACCGAAAATCAACCATTCCGGATCAATAAAGGCGGCGATCGCTCCGACCTGGAGCAAAGTGGGGATCGCCAGAATGACCGTCAGTTCCAAGCCGTTCGTATTGGCCGCGTTTGCTGCGGCCTCCATCTTCGGATTTTCCACGCCGGCGCGTGCGGGGGTCGGAGATCTGTTGGTGGCCCCGACGAGGATCGTCCTTGATGGCGGCCGCGGGGCGGAGATCGTTCTCAACAACATCGGCGAAGAACCCGCGACCTATCGGGTGTCCGTCGAGTTCCGCCGCATGACGGAAGACGGAAACCTCGAGGATGTGACCGATCCCACAGCCATGGACAAGGCGACCGCCGACATGATCGTCTATGCGCCGCGCCGCGTGACTTTGGCTCCCCGTGAACCGCAGACGATCCGCATCGCAGCCCGTGCGCCGCAGGGGCTCGCCGATGGCGAATATCGCGTACACCTGCTGTTCCGCGCGATCCCGCCCGCCAATCCGGTAGTGCAGCAAGCATCTGCGAAGGAAGAGAAGGGCCTGCGTTTCCAGCTCACACCGATCTACGGTGTGACCATCCCGGTCATCGTGCGGTTAGGCAATCTCGAAGCGAAGGCGGGCATTGCCGACGTGCGTCTCGAGAAAGGTGCTGACGGCAAGTCGGATGTCGCGCTCGACCTCACTCGCACCGGCAGCCGTTCCACCTTTGGCGAAGTGCGCGTCCTGAAGGCTGGGGTTAAGGACCCGATCGCCATTCAGAAGGCGGTCGCTGTCTATACCGAGCTCAAGGAGCGTCACGTCACCATCCCGGTGAACGCGGAATATAAGGGTGAGATCGTTGGACCGGTGACCGTCCAATATGTCGAGACGTTCAACGACGGCGAACATGTGATCGCCGAGACCAAAGCCGTCCTGCGCTAGGACGGGAACGGCCGGGGGGGGCAATTTCCGGTGCCTGGGCCGGGCCAATGGGCGCGTAACGCCGCGCTGCTGCTGGCGCTTTGCGCTGGGGCGGTCGGCGCGTCCTCGCCTTCCCTGCCGACCACCGCAACGCAAGCCGCCGCTTCTTGGAAAGCGGATCCCGACGACCAGCTGCTGCTGGACGTCAACATCCGGCAGCTCCGGCTGGGCGATGGAGTTCGCGCCTACAACACGCCCGAAGGCACATGTGTCGTCTTAGGCGACTTTTTGACCTCACTTGACGTGCCGATGCGCATCGACCTGGGCGCAAAGAAGGCGAGCGGCTGGGCGTTCAAGGAAAACAACCGTATTTCAATTGATTATGCGGCGGCTGCGGTGTCGTACGGCGGCAAGCAGGAGCCAATCACTCCTGGCACCATCCGTGAGACGCCCGAAGGTTGGTGCGTTCAAGCGACCGCCTTGTCCCGCTGGTTCGGGATCGGCGTCAAACCGGTAACGACGGGTTCGGTGCTGCTGCTCCAATCCGAAGCCAAGCTTCCCGTCGAGTTGGCGATCGAGCGCCAGAAGCGGGCAGCATCGATAAAGCCGGCCAAGTTCGACCTGTCGAGCCTTCCGCAAGTGCGCATCCCTTATCGCATGTGGCGCGCGCCGGCTCTCGACTTCGTGGTCAGCGCCGGCATGACCTATCGAGCCAGCGACGGCATGCGCGTCGATCGTCAGAGCTCGGTCTTCGCGGCGGGCGAGATCGCGCACCTTTCTTACGATGCCCAGCTCTCGACGACGCAGCAGGGGAAACCGAGCCTCCTACGGCTTCGTGCCTATCGCTCAGATCCCGACGGTGGGTTGCTTGGCCCGCTTCATGCGACCCATTTCGGATTCGGCGACGTCGCGGGCTTCGACAGCGGGCTCACCGGATCGGTTGTCAGCGGAAGAGGCGCGCTCATCACCAATCGCCCGCTCGCCGCACGAGCCGCCTTCGACCGAACCCGCTTCGAGGGAGACCTGCCAAGCGGCTGGGAAGCGGAAATCTACCGTAACGGCGAATTGCTCGGATTTGCCAAGCCCGACGGCAGCCAGCGTTATATCTTTGATAACGTTCAGCTTCTCTATGGCGAGAACAATATCCAGATCATTCTTTATGGCCCGCAAGGGCAGATGCGGACCCGCGACGAGATGATCAACGTCGGCCAGGACAACGTGCCGAAGGGCAAGACCTGGTATTGGGTGGGCTTCAACCAGCCGGGGCGCGATATCCTTGAGTTGGAAAAGCCCCCCGATGAAACGACCCTGCCCAAGGCGCAGGCGACCGCTTCAGTTGAGCACGGCATCGACGATCGAACGTCGGTGGGCGTGCTCGCACGCGCGATGCTCGTCGGGGACGAGCATTTGACCTTTGTCGAGGGTAACGTCCGAAGAGCGATAGGCCCTGCGCTCGTGGAGGTCGGCGCCGCTCGAGAATCGAACGGCGGATACGCCGCTCATGCCCAGATGCTCGGAAAATTCGGCACGGTGAACGTAAGTGCCGAAGCGCTTGTCGCGAATGAATTTCATTTGCAGACGGACGATCCGCAGAGCCTGCGCAAAGCAAGAATTGCGGTGGATGCCCCGGTGAGAATCGGTCGAACGATCGTCCCGGCGCATGCCGACATGCAGATCACCGACAACCGAGACGGAACCCGGCAACTCGACGCCGCCGCGCGCCTCTCGGCAAACATCGATCGCTTCAATCTCGCGACCGACGTGCATTACACCCGGCAATATGTGCCCCTAGGCACCGGGCCGCCTGGCGAGGTCAGCGTCGGACTGATCGGTACCGGGCATATCGGCGACGTGCGCATCCGCGCCGGCGGGAGCATCGATGTCGTCCCGTCAGCACGATTCAGCAGCGCGGAGATTTCCGCTTACTGGTCGAAATCCGAAGAGGTCGATTGGGAGGGAGACCTCGCTTACGACGCGTCGTCGCATGTGGGCCGCGCCAGAATCTCGCATGTTCGGCGGCTCAACAGCATCGCAATCGCGCTCACGGGCGAAGCCGCCACTGACGGTTCGGTGGCGTTCGGCGTCAATTTGAACTTCTCGCTCGATCCGACACATGGCCTGAGCTTCTCGCGGCGCCCGCTCGCTCAGGCCGGCGCAATTCGTGCCGTCGTATTCCGCGATCTCAACGACAATGGCGTGCGCGATCCCTCCGAGCCGTTCGAAAAGGGCGCTCTGATTACGACCGGAACGGTGCAATCCGACGCGGCGACCGACGCCAAAGGTGCAGTCGTGGTCGGCGGTCTGACCGCTTACGCGCCAGTTGCCGTCGGGCTTGATCAAAGCAGCCTCAAAGATCCAATGCTGGTGCCCAAGAAGGCGCTCCAAGTCGTGGTCCCGCGGCCTGGCGTGCCTGCAGAGGTGCAGATTCCGCTCGTTGGTGGTGGCGACATCGAAGGCGCCGTCCTCAAGAGTGCGGAGCTCGGCTTTGAGGGACTCGATCTTGAGCTGGTCGATGAGGCGGGCAAAGTCGTGAGCAAGGCGCGCACCGATTTCGACGGCTTCTTCCTGTTCGAGCGCGTGCCGTACGGCAGCTATATCGTTAGAATCTCGAAGGAATCGGCGACAGCTGCAAAGCTTGTGCCGGAGCTCGGCGTCTCTGTGACTGTGAGCATAGACAAGGCCGTCGTCCGGACGGGCGCCATACACCCGCACTCATTGCCGGTCATGGCATCGGCGGGAGCTCAATAGCTCCGGTTCAGGGAATGGTGCGGTCGAGAAGACTCGAACTTCCACGGCCTTTCGGCCACAGCGACCTCAACGCTGCGCGTCTACCAGTTCCGCCACGACCGCACGTCATGAAAAGGCTGGCGCCGGAACGGCCCCGCCACTGGCAAGGCGGCGCCTCTAGCAAAGCGTCCCATGGGGCGCAATGGCATGTTGAATCGCGGCAAATCCGGTCCGTTTTGGAACAAAGGTTAATGCGCTCTTTACCTTTGACGGACGTAAGCGTTACGCGTTCGTCATGCTCTTGTTCGCCGCAGCCGCTGCCCTTGCCGCATCGCCGCAAAATGCGCCGGCAGAACATGTTGGCGCCTCCGCTCAGGCTCAGGCTTTCGTGAGGATCATCTCAGGGGCGGTTCTGCGTTTGGGGGAAGGCCCGCAGAGTGGTGACGCCCCCATGGCACAGCTAACGGTCGTCCACACGGACGGCGCAACACGCCCGGCGAAATTGATCGAATTCGAATGAAATTGCGCGCGGCTTAGTCGCGCGGGTTTGCCAATGTAATCGTCAGATATTCGCCACCCTGGGGCACGTTCACTTCGGCGCTGTTGAAGCTCGTGCTCGCTCCGGCGGCCAGCGTTCGCGCAGGCGGAGCAATCGTCCATTTGTAGACCAGCTCGCCAGATTTGTTCTTGAGCTGCGCCTGGAGCGGCGGAACGACCTGCTCCTTGGCCGTCGGATTGATCACCCGGCCCGTGATGGTCACCAACTGGTTGCCGCTTTCGAGGTTCTGCCGATCGCGGTGGGTAACGATCAGGGCGAGCTGGCTCGCTGCACCCGTTCCAAGGCCCAGCTTCGCCTTGAGGTCCGCTGGAGCGAAGAAATAGAAGGCTGCTGCCAGCGCCGCGACGACCAGGACGACGATGAGGATCGTTAGGATCGGACTACGACGGCCCGGAGCTCTTGAGTCCGCTGCCGGGAAGGGGCTGAACTCGTCGTCCGTCGCTTCGGGAAGCGGTGGCTCGCGCCAGTCTTCTGCGGCAGCCGGTGCAGTGTCGACGACTTCGCCGGTTTCAAAATCGGCAGAAACGGCCTGTGCGCGACGTTCCGCAGCCAGCTCAGCAGCTTGCCTGCCGCGGTCGTCCTGATCGGCAGCGTCTGTGTGAGCAACGGGCGGCGCATTTTCATCCGCCTCATCGATCATCGCCTCCTCGTAGGCGCGTTCCTCGGCCTCGGGCCCGCTTCGCGGCTCGATCAGCGTCGCTTCTGCGAGGCTTTCGTCCTCTTCAGAAGCTACAGCCTCCGGATCTGCCTCGCTTGTGAGGACCATCTCAGCCTCAGGCTCCGGGTCCTGATGCCAGCTATGCTTGCAGGAGGCGCAACGGACCTGGCGTCCCATCGGTGGGATCGCGCCGTCTTTCACCACATATTGCGTTCCGCAATTCGGGCAGGTGAGGATCATTACAACAAAAGGCCTCTTCCGGGACGGTGTACTAAGGGTAAACAGGAATGCGCCGAACTTGGCAAGGCAGCGGGCCTTGCCGAGAGACAGTGCGTGAGTGGGGAGGGCACGAAAGCTGGCACATGTTGCCGAATTCGACAGCGTAGGTTTGCGCTACGGTACGGGCGCCGAAGTGCTTCGCGATCTCGATTTCCGGCTCGCGAACGGCGGCTTCTATTTCCTCACCGGGCCGTCCGGTGCGGGCAAGACGTCGCTGCTGAAGCTGCTTTACCTTGCTCAGCGGCCGACGCGCGGGCGCATTCGCCTGTTCGGCGAGGAGCTGACCGAAGCGCCGCGTGAATCGCTGCCCGATTTCCGCCGGCGCATCGGAGTCGTCTTCCAGGACTTCCGCCTGATCCGTCACCTTTCCGCTTTCGACAATGTCGCGCTTCCGCTGCGCATCAGCGGCGCCACTGACGAGCAGGTCGAGGGGCCTGTGCGAGAGATGCTGGCGTGGGTCGGACTTGCCGATCGTGCGAGTGCTCGGCCGCCGACGCTGTCGGGCGGTGAGCAGCAGCGTGTTGCGATCGCGCGGGCCGTGATCAATCGGCCAGATCTCCTTGTGGCTGACGAGCCGACCGGCAACGTCGATGCCGCAATGGCCCAGCGCCTCCTGCACCTGTTCAGCGCCCTCAATCGGCAGGGGACCACCGTCGTGGTTGCGACCCACGACGTGGGGCTCATCAACGCGACGCCAGGCGCGAAGCTGATCAGGCTCGAGAATGGCTCGGTCGCGGATCCGACTGGGACGTTACGCAACCCGCCGCGCGCTGCGCGGGGCGAGGCATAATGCTGAGCTGGCTGTTCGCATCGCCATCCGAAAGCCGGTTGCTGGGCGAAGCGCGGCTGCGCGGCCCGACGGCGTGGGTGATTGCGATCATGAGCTTCTCGATCGTCGTGATCGCCGCTGCAGGACTGGCGCTGGCGAGCACTGCCGGGACGCTCACCCAAGCCATTTCCTCGCGCTATTCAATCGAAGTCCCTGGGGGCGGTGGGAGCGTTCAGGCGTTGCTAACGGCAGTTCGCTCTACTCCCGGCGTGACCTCGGCAGACGCCGTCCCCGAAAGTGAGATGCGCCGGACGCTCAAGCGCTGGCTTGGGCCTGCCGCGGATAGCCAGGACCTGCCGGTCCCGGCGCTGGTCAATTTCGACGTCCGTGCGGGCACCGATCTCGCCGCCATCCAGAAGCGGGTTCACGCGATTGCCCCGGGCGCCAGCATAGCATCGCACCAGGAAGCCGTCGGTCCACTGCTCCATTCTCTGAGGCTGCTCCAGTGGGTGGCGTTTGGGCTCGTGCTTCTATTGAGCGCCGCCGCGTCGGCCGCCGTGGTGCTCGCGGCTCGAGGAGCACTCGATACCCACCGTTTCACGATTGAGGTCATGCACGGCATTGGCGCGACCGATGTGCAGGTCACGAACCTGTTTCAGCGCAAGATCGCGATCGATGCTTTCGCCGGGAGCATCGCGGGCGCCGCAGCTGCGGCTGTCGTTCTCCTGCTGCTCAGCGCAGGTGCTTCGTTCGCAGGGGAGCTGACTGGTGGCGCGACGCTATCCGGCTGGGACCTGCTGATCCTCGTTCTACTTCCCCTTGCACTGACCATTCTCGCGACCTGGGTTGCGCGGCTGGCAGTGCTCGCGGCACTGCGCAAAGCTCTATGATCGCTCGCTTCGCTTCACTCGTCGTCCTGCTCTACGCGGTCGGCTTCATATTCTTCGCATTCACCTTGGGCCGCCCCGCGCAGGCGAGCGCAGCGGCGACGGACGCTGCCGTCGTTCTGACCGGCGGAAGCGGCCGGATTGAGCATGCTTTAGATGTCGTCGACGCGGGCAAGGCGAAACGCCTGCTCGTCGCGGGCGCCGATCCTTCGGTGACGAAAGCCGACCTCCGCCGCCGCATTCCGGGCAGCGCGAAGACACTCAAATGCTGCGTCGACCTCGGCAGCGAATCCGTCGACACACGGACGAATGCCGAAGAAGCCGACCGCTGGCTGAAGCAGCACCGCTTCAACTCGGTCCGCCTCATCACCAGCGACTGGCACATGCGCCGCGCGCGCTATGAGTTCGAGAAGGTGCTTGGCGCTAAATATCCGGTCGTGACTGACGCGGTGCGCAGCGAGCCGAGCTTCCTCACCCTGTTCGGCGAATACAACAAGTATCTGCTCCGCCGCGGTGCGGTCTGGGCCGACATCTGATGGCGCTGCTTCGGTCGCTGCTTTACGCGGCGATTTTCTATCCGGGCACCGTGCTGTTCGTGCTTGCTGGCGTCGTTGCAATGCTGTTCGGCCGCCGGCCGACGCTGGCGGTCGTCCTCGGCTGGTGCGACTTCAATCATTGGCTCGCGAAGAACCTTCTTGGCATCCGCGTCCATGTCGAAGGCGAGATCCCGCCCGGGCCGTATCTGATCGCGGTCAAGCATCAGTCGATGTTCGAGACGCTGGAGATGGTCCGAATTTCCAAGCTGCCGGTGATCGTCCTGAAGCGCGAGCTCTCCGACATTCCGCTCTTCGGTGCCCTGACGCGACGTTATGGCGTCATCCCCGTAGAGCGCAGCGCGGGCGCCAAAGCGCTTCGCGCCATGGTCGCCGCGGGCAAGGAAGCCGTCGAGGCAGGACGGCCGGTCATCATCTATCCCGAAGGCACGCGCGTTCGCGTAGGGCAGATCCCCGCGCTACGGTCGGGCTTTGCCGGTCTCTATCGCGCGCTCGGCCTTCCGGTCGTTCCGGTTGCGGTCAACAGCGGTCGCCTGTGGGGACGAGGGCTCGTCCACCATAGCGGGACTGTGACCTTCAAGGTTGGCGAGATCATTCCGCCCGGACTCAAGCGGGAGCAGATCGAAGCGCGCGTGCACGACGCGATCAACGCCCTCGAACTAGCTCCGGAGGCGAGCGCCTAGCTTCTCTGCCGCGCCAACAATCTTGCGCGAAATCTCGCCGATCTGTTCATCGGTGAAGCTCTTATCGATGGGCTGCAGCGTCACCTCGAAGGCAAGCGAGAGGCCATCAGGCGCGTCGAAACGATCGAACAGTCGAACACCGGTGATAGCGGCCTTGTCGGCGCCTCGGATGGCGCGGACGAGATTCTCGGCCGGCGCATCACCGGGAACGATGAAGGCGAAGTCGCGGGTGATTGGTTGCAGCGGCGGCGGAGAGAAAGCGGCTCGGGCGCGTCCGGCCGACCGCGGTGCCGGGATGGCGTCGAAGTAAATTTCTGCCGCCACGGCACCGGCTGGCGCGTCCAGCTCTTTCTGAAGCTTCGGATGAAGCTCGCCGAAGCTTGCGACGATCGTCTTCGGTCCGAGACCCAGCTTCGCCGAGCGGCCCGGATGCCAGTTAGGCCCGGCGTCAGGATAGACCTGCAGGTTCGCGACCGGCGCACCCGCCGCCTCGAGCAACGCACTCACGTCAGCCTTCGCATCGAAAGCGTCGAACGACTGCGCCTTGCCCGACTGCCACTCACGCGGCTTGCGATCGCCGGCGAGCAGGAGCGTGAAGGTGGAATGCTCTGCGTCGCCGAGATAGCGGCGTCCGATCTCGAACATGCGCACCGCCGACGCGCCCCGGTCGAGATTGCGGCGTGCGGCTGCGATCAGGCCCGGCAAGAGCGACGGCCGCATGACCTTCATGTCCTCGCTGATCGGGTTGGCGATCCGCCAGTCCGCACCACCGAAGGCAGCGGCTTCGCCTTCCGAGATGAAGCTCCAGTTGATCGCTTCGTCGAGGCCGCGCGCCGCGGCGGTTCGGCGCACCCGCCGCTCCATTAGCTGTGATCGCGTCGCCGTAGGATGAGCAATGCCCGGCTCGCGCTCCAGTGGAGTGGACGGCACCTTGTCATAGCCTTCGACCCGCGTGACTTCCTCGACCAGGTCGGCCGACCCGTCGATGTCGCGACGCCAGGTCGGGACGATCACGGTCGACCCGTTCACCTCGAAACCGAGGCTCCCGAGGATCTCGCGCTGGCGCGGCTCGGGAACGTCGAGGCCGCCAAGGGTTCGGGTGCGATCGAAGTCGAAGCTAACCACCTTGCGCTCGACCGGCGGTTCGCCCGCGCGAATTTCGGCGGAGGACTCACCGCCGCAAATGTCGAGGATCAAGCCGGTCAGGATCGCAAGTCCATCACCGAGGAACGCCGGATCGACGCCTCGCTCGAACCTGCTGCGCGCGTCGCTGCTCAGCGCCAGTGCCTGGCCGGTGCGCGCAATGCGCTCCGGCGTGAAGTAGGCAACCTCGATCATCACGTCGGTCGTGGCGTCGCTGACGCCCGAATCCTCGCCGCCCATGATGCCGCCGATGTCGTGCACTTGGGCGTCATCCGCGATCACCGTCATGAACGGCTGGAGCGCATATTCCTTCTCGTTGAGGGCGAGCACCTTCTCGCCCTGGCGGGCCGCCCGAGCCGTGAGAGCGCCAGTCAGCTTGGCGATGTCGTAGGCGTGGCTCGGCCGGTCTAGGTCGAGCATGACATAGTTGGTGATGTCGACCAGCGCCGAGATCGGACGCTGCCCCGCCGCCTTCAGCCGTCGCTGCATCCACTTCGGCGAGGCACCATTCTTCAGCCCGCGGATCGCTCGGCCGTAGAAGGCGGGGCACCCGTCCGGGTCTTCGATCCTGATCGGAACCGGGCAATCGAAGCTGCCTTCGATCTGCGGCACCGCAAGCGGCTTCAACGTTCCCATGCCGGCCGCAGCGAGATCGCGCGCAATGCCGCGAACGCCCATGCAGTCCTGACGGTTGGGCAGCACCGCAACGTCGAACACGACATCGTCGAGGCCGGCATATTCGGCATAGGCCGTTCCGACCGGCGCATCCGCGGGCAGCTCGATGATACCGCTATGGTCGTCGCCAAGCTCCAGCTCGCGCGACGAGCACATCATGCCGCGGCTCTCGACGCCGCGAATCGCGGCAATCTTCAGCGTGATGTCGCTTCCCGGAATGTAGGCGCCCGGAGGACCAAACACGCCGACAAGGCCGGCACGCGCATTGGGCGCGCCGCACACGACCTGGATTTCCTCGCCGGTGCCTGCGTCGACGGTCAGCACCTGAAGCTTGTCAGCCTGCGGGTGCCGCTCCGCCGTGAGCACGCGCGCGACCCGGAAGGGCGCGAGCGCCTCGGCCGGGTTGGACATTTCTTCGACCTCAAGGCCGAGCCATGTGAGCCGATGCGCGATTTCCTGCGGCGAGGCGTCCGTGTCGAGATGCTCGCGAAGCCAGTCGAAGCTGAACTTCATGCGCCCAGTCCGCCCGAAAGCGTGGGCACGTTCAGCGACCGGAAGCCGTAATGCTTCAGCCAGCGGATATCGCCGTCGAAGAAGGCGCGAAGGTCGTCCATGCCGTACTTCAGCATCGCGAGACGATCGACGCCGGTGCCAAAGGCGAAGCCTTGCCACTCATCCGGATCGAGCCCGCAATTGGCGATGACGCGCGGATGGACCATTCCGCTACCGAGCACCTCCATCCAGTGGTCCGATCCGCCGACGACGCGGCGGCCATTCTCCCAGGACCAGCCGACCTGCACGTCCGCCGACGGCTCGGTGAAGGGGAAGTAGCTGGGGAACATGCGGATCACCACGTCGTCGCGCTCGAAATAGGCCTTGAGGAAGGTCTCCAACGTCCACTTGAGGTGACCGAGGTGGATGCCCTTGTCGATCACCAGCCCTTCGATCTGATGGAACATCGGCGTGTGCGTCGCGTCGCTGTCGGAGCGGTAAACCCGCCCCGGCGCAATGATGCGGACCGGCGGTGGGTTCTTCTCCATCGTCCGGATCTGGACGGGCGAGGTGTGGGTGCGCAGGACGTACGGTTCCTCACCGGGTTCGCGAGGCTCCAGGTAGAACGTGTCCTGCATTGCCCGCGCCGGATGGAACTCCGGCATGTTGAGCGCGGTGAAATTGTACCACTGCGTCTCGATCTCGGGACCTTCCGCGACCGAGAAACCCAGGTCGGCAAAAATCTCCGCGAGCTCGTCCATGACCTGGCTGACCGGGTGGACGGTGCCGGAGACGCTCTCGGGTGCAGGCAGCGAGAGGTCCATCGTCTCGGTCGCGAGCTTGCGTTCGAGCTCAGCGGTCTCGAGTGCCGACTTGCGGTCCGAAAGTGCGTTCGAGACCTGCTCTCGGAGCGCGTGGATCTTCGGGGCCTCGGCAGCGCGCGTTTCGGGGTCCATCGAACCCAGCGACTTGAGCTTGGCGGTGATCTCTCCCGATTTGCCGAGCAGCGACACTCGCACGGAATCGAGGTCCTGCAGATTTTCGGCTGCGGCGATACGGTCGAGCAGAGCGTCGGACATGGGCCGAGCCTCTAGCAATGCCGCGCTGCAAAATGCAAAGGCACAGGAGTCATGGGCGACTGGCCTGAACTCAGCGTCGAACGCGATCACGACACACTCGCGATCCTGCATCTCGCCTCGCAGATGCTCGGCAAGATACGCGTTGCCCACGCGCCTTGGGCGAACCACGGCTGGCACGTTGCCCTTCAGCCGGTGGCCAACGGGTTCGAAACGCTGCCGACGTCGTCCGGGGACGGAAGGACGTTCACGCTCCGGCTCGACTTTTGCGAGCATGCGATCGTCTTGTGGGCTAGCGACCGCTCACGTGAGCAGGTCTCGCTCGATCTCGGGAATATCTCGGCCATCCATTCGGCGCTGATCGAGATGCTGGACCGGCATCGCCTGCCTTCCAGCTTCAACGGCACGCCGAGCGAAGTCGAAAATGCAGTGCCCTTCGCGGAAGACACGGCGCAGCGCGCCTACAGTCACGATTCAGCCGAGCGCCTTCGCCAGGCCTTCGCGGAAATGATGCCGGTGTTCGAGCATTACCGTGCCGGCTTCATCGGCAAGTCGACGCCGGTGCAGCTTTGGTGGGGCGCCTTCGACCTGGTGGTGAGCCGCTTCTCCGGACGAACGGCGCCGAAGCACCCCGGAGGACTCCCCGGCCTTCCCGACCGGATTACGCGCGAAGCGTATAGCCACGAGGTGGCAAGCGGCGGCTTTTGGGCCGGAGGCGTGACTGCAGCCGAGCCTTTCTTCTACGCTTATGCCTATCCGGAGCCGGAAGGGTATCGCGCCGCCAAGGTCGCGCATGGACGATTCGACGAACAGTTCGGCGAGTTCGTGCTTCCCTATTCCGAGGTTCGCGCGTCTCCGGATCCCAAGGGAGTGCTCAGCCGGTTCCTGCAATCCTCTTACGAGGCAGGGGCAGACCTGGGCCGATGGGATAGAGCAGCGCTGGAGCGAGAGCCGGTCGCGCCCTAACTCGGGACGAACGGGTAAGGCGAAATCGTCTTCCGGTTCTCTTCTACCGCCAGCATTCGCCCTGCAGGAGCCGTTGCGCGATAGGCGCATTGCAGTCTCGGACAGACGGCACAGGCCGGCCCCACCGGCGTCGCCTCGGTGTTCACCAAGTCCAACCCGTCGGCATAAGCGATGCGGGGAGCATGCTTCACATCGCAGCCAAGACCGATCGCGAGCAATGCATCGTCGCGAAGGTCGGGGCGGATCGGCCGCTCGATCGTGCGGCTGATGGTGAAGAAGCGCTGGCCGTCCGGCGTTTCTATGAGCTGGCGGATCGTCTGGCCCGGAGTCTGGAACGCGGTGTGCAGGTGCCAGCGCGGACAGGTGCCGCCGAAGTGCGAGAAGGGGAAAGCCTCGCCCGCATAGCGCTTCGAGATATTTCCCGCCGGATCCACCCGAAGCATGAAGAACGGCACGCCCTTCGCGCCGGAGCGCCCCAACGTCGTCAGCCGATGGGCTACCTGCTCGACGTTAGCGCCGAACTGCGCGCAGAGCCGATCGATCGCGTACCGATGCTCCTCGGCAGCCCGGAGAAACTTGCCGTAGGGCATGATGATCGCGCCGGCTGCGTAATTGGCGAAGCTCATGTGCAGCAATCGCCGGCTTCCGGGGTCAGGCGGACGTGCCGCTTCCAGCATCCGCGCCAGAATCGGCGCAAACTCCAGCAAGGCAAGCTGATAGGCGATTCCGAACTGACGGTTCTCCGGCCTTAGGAGCGAAGAGAGCATCAGGATGCGCCGCTGCGCATCGTAATGCTGGCTCGCATCTTCCAGGATTTCGGGCCCGACGACGCGGACTTCGACGCCCCACGCTTCCTTGAGGCGCTGCCGGAGCGGCTCCGCAACGGACAAGGGATGATTGAACGCTCCGCCGAGCGTCTCAGACGCTTCCTCCAGGTCGGGATAATGGTTGCGCTGGGACTGAATGTAGTCACGAACCCAGGTCTCGGGAGTAATCAAGGCGCGAGGATCCGATCCGGCGGTGTCGGCTTCGGGCTGGCGCTGAAGCTCTCGGAAAGCGGTATACAGCCGTGCAATCCCCTCGGTCACCGCAGGCACATTGTCCGCCAGTTCGACCAGTTCGTACCGGCTGACGCCGAGGTCGGCGAGCATCGGGTCTGAGAAGACCTCTCCGAGTTGCTGCGCTCCACCGCCCTCTCCGCTCTCCGAGGCGAAGGACTTCACATCGACGTCGAAGCTTTCGGCCAGCCGAAGCAGGATGCCCGCGGTTACTGGCCGTTGATTGCGTTCGAGGTGATTGAGATAGGAGCCGGAAATGCCGAGCTCGTCCGCCATCTGGCTCTGGTTGAGCCCGCGATCGCGCCGCAGCCGCTTGAGCCGCGCTCCGAGAAAAAGCTTGCGCTGAGCCATGATTAGTCAAGCTGTCAAAGAATTTACAAACGGACAAGTCGAAAGCTGACATCTAGTCCCTTTTCGGTGCGACTTTTACCATGCGGAGGGGTTTTCCTGCGCCTCGACACCGACTCACAGGGGAATGAAAATGAGCGACTTCGGCGTGGTAGTGGCGGCTCCTCAGGGCCGGTTCGATGGGATCCAGCGGCCCTACTGCGTCGAGGATGTGCTCCGGCTCCGCGGTTCGCTTCCGATCGAACATACCGTCGCACGTCAGGGTGCGCTCAGGCTGTGGGATCTCCTCAACCAAAGCGAGCCGATTCGAGCGCTGGGCGCGCTGTCCGGCAATCAGGCGATGCAGATGGTCCGCGCCGGGCTTCAGGCGATCTATCTGTCCGGCTGGCAGGTTGCGGCCGACTCGAACGTCAGCGGTTCGATGTATCCGGACCAGTCGCTCTACCCCGCCAATTCCGGTCCGGAGCTTGCGCGCAAGATCAACAAGACGCTGCAGCGCGCCGATCAGATCGAGCATATGGAGGGCGGCGCGAAGCACGACTGGTTCGCGCCGATCCTGGCCGATGCCGAAGCGGGCTTTGGCGGGCCGCTCAACTGCTTCGAGATCATGAAGGCCTATATCGAAGCAGGTGCGGCGGGCGTTCACTTCGAAGACCAGCTCGCCAGCGAAAAGAAATGCGGCCATCTGGGCGGCAAGGTGCTGATCCCGATGCAGGCGGCGATCCGCAACCTCGACGCGGCGCGGCTTGCAGCCGATGTCTGCGGCGTTCCGACGATCCTCGTCGCGCGCACCGACGCGGAGAGCGCCAAGCTCATCACCAGCGATGTCGACGAGCGCGATCGTCCGTTCATCACCGGCGAGCGCACGCCCGAAGGTTTCTTCCGCCTCAAGGACGGCACGGGCTTGGATCATTGCATCGCGCGCGGTCTCGCTTTCGCGCCGCACGCCGACCTTCTGTGGTTCGAAACCAGCCATCCGAACCTCGATGAAGCTCGCACCTTTGCGGAAGGCATTCACGCGCAATTCCCGGGCAAGCTCCTCGCTTATAATTGCTCGCCGAGCTTCAACTGGAAGGCCAAGCTCGGTGACGAAGTCATTGCCAAGTTCCAGCGCGAACTCGGCGAAATGGGCTACAAGTTCCAGTTCGTCACGCTTGCCGGGTTCCACAGCCTCAACCATGCAATGTTCGAGCTGGCATCCGATTATCGCGACCGCGGCATGGCCGCTTATTCGGAACTGCAGGAAGCTGAATTTGCCAGCGAAGCCGCCGGTTACACCGCGACTCGCCACCAGCGCGAGGTAGGCACCGGCTATTTCGACGCGATCGCCACCGCCGTCTCGGGCGGACAGGCGTCCACCGTCGCACTGAAGGAATCCACCGAAGCCGCCCAGTTCCACGGGAACGAAGCGGTTGCGGCCGAGTAGGAGGAAGTTGATGGGACAGCGTTATTGGGTCGTCGGCGGCGATTATTCCGACTGCGCCTTCAAAGACCTCAAGCCGGGCACCGAGATCGTCCACGGCCCCTACAATGACGAGCTGAAAGCGAGGATGGAATGGCAGCGCCTGACCTTCCGCGATCGCTGCGGTGCAACCGAGCGCTATTCGATCTGCATCGAACCGGCCCTACATTGATGGACGTGCTCGATATCTCTTACATCATCGCGGAGCCGTCGCGGGTCCGCGGCGCCAATGAAATCCTGACCCCCAGCGCGCTAGAGTTTCTTTCTGAGCTGCACGAACGGTTCAACGACCGTCGGCTGGAGCTGCTCGAAGCGCGTGAGGAGCGGCAGGACCGCTTCGATGCCGGCGAGCTCCCCGACTTCCGCGAGGATACGCGTGACATTCGCGCGGCGGACTGGACGGTTGGAGACATCCCCCGAGACCTACTCGACCGTCGTGTGGAGATTACGGGGCCGACCAACGCCAAGATGCTGATCAACGCGCTCAACTCCGGCGCCAAGGTGTTCATGGCGGATTTCGAGGACGCCACCTCGCCCGTTTGGGACGAGCTGGTCCAGGGCCAGGCGAACCTGCGCGACTATTGGAACGGGCGTCTCGACTACACCGATCCGGACAGCGGCAAGCATTATGCTGTCGGCGACGATCCAGCGGTGCTGATGGTTCGGCCGCGCGGCTGGCACTTGCCGGAAGACCATGTGACCGTCGGCGGCGATGTGATCTCGGGGTCGCTGTTCGATTTCGGGCTGTACCTTTGGCACAACGCGCGTTCTTCGCTGGCGAAAGGCTCGGGACCTTACTTCTACCTTCCGAAGCTCGAGAGCCGCGAGGAAGCGGCGCTGTGGAGCGACGTCTTCGCATTCGCGGAGAACAAGCTCCGGCTGGAACGCGGTACCATCAAGGCGACTGTTCTGATCGAGACGCTCCCCGCAGCATTCGAGATGGACGAGATTCTCTACGCGCTGCGCGAGAATATTGTCGGCCTCAATTGCGGCCGCTGGGATTACATCTTCTCCACGATCAAGCGCTGCGGCCGCTCGGCCGACCGGCTGACGCCCGACCGCGCCTTGATGACGATGGATAAGGCCTTCCTCGCCGCCTACTCGCTGCGGCTCGTCGCGACCTGTCACCGGCGCGGCGCCTTTGCGATGGGCGGAATGTCGGCCTTCATTCCGGTGAAGGGCGACGAGGAAAAGAACCGCGCGGCCTTGGAAAAGGTCCGCGCGGACAAGCTGCGTGAGGTCGGCAATGGCCACGACGGCACCTGGGTTGCGCACCCGGCACTGGTGCCTGTCGCCATGGAAGCCTTCGAGGCGATGGCACGCCCCAACCAGCTGTCCAAGATGCCAGATCATGTGCCCGGCCGCGATGAGATGCTGGAGCTGCATCAGGGCGTCCGCACCGAAGCCGGCGCCCGCGAGAACATCCGCGTCGGTGTCCAGTATGTCGCCGCCTGGCTCGGCGGAAAAGGCGCGGTGCCGCTCTACAACCTGATGGAAGATGCGGCGACCGCGGAGATCTGCCGCACGCAACTATGGCAATGGCTGAAGTATGAAGCGCCGCTCGACGATGGGCGGAGCCTGACGCTCGACCTGTTCGAACAATGGTTCGACGAGGAAGTCGGCCCGCTCGCCGAAGTGCCGAACATCGCCGAAGCGGCGCGACTGATGCACAACATGATTGTGTCGGACGATCTAGTCGAGTTCCTGACGCTGCCCGCTTACGAGTTGCTGGACTAGAGCGACCGCTCCCAAACGATCAGCGGGCCATCTTCCTCGTCCATGCGTTCGCCTCTGTGAGAGAAGCCGTTCCGCTCCAGCACGTGCTGCGATGCCGGATTCTCGGTCGAAGTTTCGGCGCGAACGAGACTGACGCCGCGTTCCATAAGGATGGGGAGCAGCTTACTGACTGCCTCTGATGCGAATCCTTTTGCCCACCGAGAAGCCGCAACCCCGTAGCCGATCTCGACCTGATCGCCGCTGTCGATCTTGAGGCCGATGATGCCGACCAGTTCGTCATCCACCACCATCAGCCAGTTGGCCGGCAACTGGCGGACGATCTCGATCACTTCAACCGGGGCGAGGTCGGGCGCCAGCGAAAGTGATCGCGTTGCGGCACGCTGCCCCAACAGCCATTCGAAATCTTCGTCAGTGGCGAGTTCGAGCTTCATGTCACCTCGATGGAAAAAAAGGGCGCCGAGATTGCTCCCGACGCCCTTCGTTGTTCGTGCCTGAGAAAGCTTAAGCCGCCTTCTTCTCCAGCGCGCCCTTCGCCTGCGCGATGATGGCGCTGAATGCCTCAGCCTCATGCATCGCGATGTCCGCGAGCACCTTTCGGTCGAGGTTCACGCCGGCGAGCTTCAGCGCGTGCATGAACTGGCCATAGGTCAGTCCTTCAGCGCGAACCGCGGCGTTGATGCGCTGGATCCACAAAGCGCGGAAGCTCCGCTTCTTCACCTTGCGGTCGCGATAGGCGTACTGCCCGGCCTTCTCGACGGCCTGACGGGCGATGCGGATCGTGTTCTTGCGACGGCCGTAATAGCCCTTCGCCTGCTCCAGAATCCGCTTGTGCTTGGCGCGGGTGGTTACACCCCGTTTGACGCGTGCCATGTCTTATCCGCTCCTTACTTGAGGCCGTACGGGGCCCAGGCCTTCACGCGCGCCGTATCGGCATCTGCGAGAATTTCCGTGCCGCGGTTCTGGCGGATATACTTGGCGTTGTGGCTGATCAGCCGGTGGCGCTTGCCCGCCACGCCGTGCTTGATCTTGCCGGTCGCGGTGAGCTTGAAGCGCTTCTTCACGCCGCTCTTGGTCTTCAGTTTGGGCATTTCGTCTCCTTAATGCGCCGCCGAAGGTTTCCCCTGGGACGCGACATTATCCAATCGCCACGGCATGCCTTTGGGCCGGGCCATTGGTTTTCCAACGATCTGGAAAGCGCGCGCCTATAGAGGCGGCATGCGATTCTGGCAAGCGAAGCCGCTTACCAGGGAATGCGGCTCCCGTCGTAAGCGAAGAACTCGCCGGAGTCTTCGGGGCGCAGCTGCTCGATCACGCGGCGCATTCCCGAGACGCTCTCTTGTGGCTCGAGCGGCGCCGAACTGCCGCCCATCCGCGTCTGCACCCAGCCCGGGTGAAGCATTGTCGCGATGACGCCTGAGCGCCCGACATCGAGCGCGAGATTATGCCAGGCCATGTTGAGCGCCGTCTTGGAGCTCCGATAGGCGAGATAGCCGCCGGAGCTGTTGTCGGCGATCGAGCCCATCTTCGTGCTGATGGCGATGAGCTTCCCCTTGGCGCGTTCCACCAGAGGGCGGACCGATTGAGCGAGCAAATAGGGCGCAACCGTGTTGACCTCGAACGTTTCGAGCCAGGCTTGCGCGTCCTCGGCCGTGTTCGCGTCCTTCGGACCGTAGGTGCCGGCGTTCGCAATGAGCAAGTCGAGCGAATCGAGCCGATCGCCGAAGCTCGACACCGCTTCCCAATCGCGCATGTCGAGCTGCTCCACGCGAATGCCGAGGGCATCGAGCTCGGGACTCGATTCACGTGCGGTGGCGATGACGGTCCAACCGTCGGACGAATATTGACGCGCGAACTCGAGGCCTAGGCCGCGGTTCGCGCCGGAGATCAGGACTGTCGGCATGTGCGCTCAACGCAGGGCACGCCCGAAGTTCCCTAATCGAACAGGCTGGAGACCGAACTTTCGTCGGCGATTCGGCGCATCGCCTCGCCGAGCAGTGGCGCCACGGTCAGGCGGCGGATCTTGCTTCCCTTGGGGTCGGGCTCGCCGGTCCAGATTGTGTCGGTGACCACGAGTTCGCTCAGCTCCGACTTCGAAACGCGAGCAGCTGCGCCTCCCGACAGAACGCCGTGGGTGCAGTAAGCGAACACCTCAACCGCGCCCTGCTGTTTGAGGGCTGCCGCGGCATTGCAGAGGGTGCCGGCCGAATCGACGATGTCGTCGACCAGAATGCAGGTCCGACCCTCAACGTCGCCGATAATGTTCATCACTTCGGATTCGCCCGCTTTCTCGCGGCGCTTGTCGACGATGGCCAGCGGCGCGTTGTTAAGCCGCTTCGCGAGCCCGCGTGCACGGACCACGCCGCCGACGTCAGGCGAAACAACGAGGAGGTCCCGATTGCCGAAGCGCGCGCGGATATCGGTTGCGATCACCGGCGAGGCAAAAAGATTGTCCGTCGGAATATCGAAAAAGCCCTGGATTTGCCCCGCGTGCAGATCGATCGACAGGACGCGGTTGGCACCGGCGGTCGTGATCAGGTTCGCCACCAGCTTGGCGGAAATGGGGGTGCGCGGACCGGGCTTCCGATCCTGCCGGGCATAGCCGAAATAAGGCACGACCGCCGTGATCCGCTTGGCCGACGCGCGGCGCAGCGCGTCGACGCAGATCAGCAGCTCCATCAAATTGTCATTGGCCGGGTAGCTGGTCGACTGGAGCACGAAGACGTCCTCACCGCGGACGTTCTCGTTGATCTCCACGAACACTTCTTCGTCGGCGAAGCGGCGCACGCTGGCATCGGTCAGCGGCACTTCTAGATAGTCGGAAATGGACCGGGCCAGCGGTGCGTTGCTGTTCCCTGCGAGCAATTTCATTCGTCAGTTCCCCGAGCGGCGTGGAACGGCTTTAGCGGGCGGTTACGTTTCCGGAAAGGTTGCCGAAGCAGGCGGGGTCGCTAAATCGCCCTCATGACCGACCGGCTCCGTATTGCGTTCGCCCAGATGAACCAGCGCGTCGGCGACCTCGAAGGCAATGCCGCGGCGATGCTGGAGATGCGCCGGCGGGCCAAGGACGCAGACTTGCTGCTCTGCCCGGAGCTGCAGGTGACGGGCTATCCTCCCGAAGATCTGGTGCTGAAGCCCGAATTCGTCCGGCGCACGATGGAATGCACTGAGAAGCTGGTCGAAGCGACGATCGAGCCGGGTCCGGCGATGCTGATCGGTACGATCATCGACGAGGGCGGCCTGAATTATAATGCATTCATCCTTGCCGACGGGGGCCGGGTGATCGGGCGGACGCTGAAACGTGAGCTGCCCAACTACGGTACCTTCGACGAGAAGCGCGTCTTTGCTGCCGGTCCTTTGCCGGAGCCGATCGAATTCCGGGGCGTGAAGCTTGGCGTCCCGATCTGCGAGGACATCTGGCAGGAAATCGTTTGCGCTCATCTGGCCGAAGCCGGCGCCGAAATGCTGCTGGTCCCGAACGGCAGCCCCTACGAACTCGACAAGGACGACATCCGGTTCCGGCTGGCCCGCAACCGCGCGCTGCAAACCGGCTTGCCCATTGCTTACGTCAATCGCGTCGGGGGCCAGGACGAACTCGTCTTCGATGGCTCCTCTTTCGTAGTTCACCCTGACGGCGAGCGAGTCGTTCAACTGTGCGACTGGGAAGAAGCGCTGCTGATCACCGACTGGGAACGCACGGGCGAGGGTTGGCGCTGCACGACGCGCGAGACCCACGATCTCGATGCGTTCCCGAAGGATGTCTATCTCGCGATGATGGTCGGTCTGCGCGATTATGTTCAGCGCAATGGCTTTCCCGGCGTGATCCTGGGGCTTTCCGGCGGCATCGACAGCGCGCTGTCGGCCGCCGTCGCGGTGGACGCGCTGGGCGCGGACAAGGTCTGGGGCGTGATGCTCCCATCCAAATATACGAGCGACGAAAGCCTGGACGATGCGCGGGAGTGCGCACGAATGCTGGGCTGCCGCCATGACGTCATCTCCATCGCGCCGGCCGTCAGTGCCGTCGACGAAATGCTGCCCGATCTCAACGGCTTGGCCGCCGAGAATGTCCAGGCCCGCCTGCGAATGGTGACGTTGATGGCGTTGTCCAATGCCGAAGGGCAGATGCTCCTCACCACCGGAAACAAGAGCGAGATGTCGGTTGGATACGCCACGCTCTACGGCGATATGGCTGGCGGCTATTCCGTCCTGAAGGACGCCTACAAGACGACCGTTTTTGCGCTCTCGCGTTGGCGCAACCGCAACAAGCCCGAAGGGGCGCTTGGGCCGGATGGACCGGTAATGCCCGAAAATGTGATCACCAAGCCGCCGACCGCCGAGCTGCGCCCGGGTCAGAAGGACGAGGACAGCCTCCCGCCTTATTCCGTGCTCGATCGCATCCTCGAAGGTCTGGTCGACAAGGAGCAGTCCGTGCAGGAGGTCGCCAATGCGACCGGAGAGGATGCGGCGCTAGCGGGCGACATCGAGTCCAAGCTCCTGAAGGCGGAATATAAGCGCCGCCAGGCGCCGCCGGGCGTGAAGATCGGCAATCGCAATTTCGGCCGCGACCGCCGCTATCCGATCAGCAACTTCTTCCACACCGGCCCGAAGACGAAGCTGCCGCGATGAGCGTCGTTACCCGCTTCGCCCCCTCGCCGACGGGTCGGCTTCATGTCGGCAATATTCGGACGGCGCTGCACAATTATCTCTTCGCGAGGAAGAACGGCGGGAAGTTCATCCTCCGTATCGACGACACCGACCGGGAACGCTCGACCGCCGAGTTCGACCAGGCGATCCGCGACGACCTCGAATGGATGGGCCTGATCCCGGACGAGACCGTCCGTCAGTCCGAGCGGTTCGATCTCTATGAGCGGGAATTCGAGAAGCTGAAGGCCGCCGGCCGGGTCTACGCCTGCTACGAGACGCCCGAAGAGCTGGACCTCCGCCGCAAGGTGCTGCTCGGCCGAGGGCTCCCACCGGTTTACGAACGCAAGCCCGCGGACGGGCCGGTGCCCGAAGGTCGCGCGCCGCACTGGCGGTTCAAGCTCGATCACGATGCGCCGATCAGCTGGAGCGACCTGATCCGCGGCGAGCAGACGTTCGATCCGAAGCTGCTGAGCGATCCCGTCGTTCGGCGCGAGGACGGCAGCTGGCTCTATCTCCTGCCGAGCGTCATCGACGACGTCGACCTCGGCGTCACACACATCGTTCGCGGTGAGGATCACGTCTCCAACAGCGCCGCGCAGATTCAGATGTTCGAGGCGCTCGGAGCCAAGCCGGCGGAGTTCGCGCACGAGGCCCTGCTCGTCGCTGCCGAAGGCAAGCTCTCGAAGCGTCTCGGTTCTTATGGCGCCGAGCATCTCCGTGCGGAGGGCGTTGAGCCCATGGCCATGCTGTCCGTCCTGGCGCGCATCGGCACCTCACAGCCAGTCGAACCGGTGGCGAATCTGGGCGAGCTGGCGGAAGGCTTCGACTTCGGGACGTTCGGTCGGGCCCCCGCGCATTTCGACCCACACGACGTCGAGCTGGTCAACGCGCGCCTTCTTCACAAGCTGGATTATGCAGCCGTTGCGGAAAGCCTGCCGGCCGATGCGAGCGAAGAGGATTGGCAGCTCCTTCGTCCGAACCTCGAACGCTTGAGCGATTTCCCCGCTTGGTTCGCCGTGCTTCGCGGAGACATTGATCCGCCCGAACTCAGCCACGATGAACGCTTGCTCGTGAAAGACGCGGCCTCGATTGCCGAGCGACTCGAGTGGAATGCAGAAACCTGGAAATCGTTGACCGGCGAGCTCAAGGAGTCCTCCGGCAAGAAGGGCCGTGAGCTATTCCATCCGCTTCGGCTGGCGCTGACCGGCCGCGAAAGCGGTCCCGAGATGGCCGGGCTTCTCGCGCGAATGGGTCAGGAGCGGGCTGTCCGCCGCCTCGAAGCAGCCGCCAAGCGCTAACAACAAATCTTTTACTTCCTCGGCAACAAAGTGGCTTTAACGTCGTTACGTTATGTTGTAACATGCGTTCCAGAGCCACTTGGGAGAGGAGGTTCGAGATGCTTGAGTACGCGCCCAACCGCGGCAAGATCGCGCAGCGCAAATCCAGCCCCAACGCCATGTTGTTTGTCGCCTGCGGGCACATTGTCGCGATCGCTGTGGTGATGAGCGCGAAGATGGATCTGCCGCAGATGATTAAAGATCCTCCCTTCGTGGTCGATTCTATACAGACCCCACCTCCTCCCGATCCGATCGTCACAGCGCCCAAGCCGCAACCACGACCGACCCAGATCACCACGATCGAAAAAACAGTGGTGCCAACGATCAAGCCGACCGATGATCAGCCGATAGTCGACAAGCTGGCTTCAATCGATCCAGGCCCACCGGTCATGATTGGAGGCGCCGGTACGTCGCGCGTCGACTTCACAAAAATCCTCCCTCTTAGCACCCCGGCTCAGCTCATCACTCCGAGCCGCGACCTGAAACCTCCGTATCCGGACTCGAAGCTGCTCAATGAGGAAGAGGCCGCGCTTCAACTGCGTCTCACCATTGACGATCAGGGCCGCGTCGTTGCCGTCAACCCGGTCGGCCCGGCAGACCCGGTCTTTCTCAGCGCCGCGCGCAAGCACCTCCTCGCGCACTGGCGCTACAAGCCGGAGGTCAGGGACGGCCGCGCGGTGGCGAGCTCGATCGTCATCACGCTGCGCTTCCAGCTCGACGGCTGAAGAGCAGGGCTGGCGATTGCCCCCCGCCAGCCCTATCTTTCGGGCATGTCCTGGTTCCCCAGTCCCTCCAGCCCGCGCGCGGCCTTCCGCGACCTCGGCGCATTCATGCGCCAGCGCAGCCGTGAGCAGGTGATAGGCGGCGCGCTCGCCCTTCTCGTCACCGCGATCATCGTCTTCGAATTCGTGATCGACGCGAAGATGGGCACTTCGCCCGGTCCTCAGGTCGTCTACGCCGACATCTATTCGGCGAACCGGACGGACGCGGAGATCATCGCCGATCAGAAGAAGGATCAGGCTAAGAAGCTCGCTGCCGAGAAGGAAAAGCAGCGCCAGTATCAGAAGCTAGAAAAGCAGCTCGGGATTGAGTGACGACCGCAAGTGGATGGGGGAGGCGCTTGCGCTCGCGAACGATGCGAGAGGCCAGAGCGCGCCCAATCCGAATGTCGGCTGCGTCATTGTTTCGCCATCCGGCAGGATTGTAGGTCGCGGCGCGACGGCGCATGGTGGGCGGCCGCACGCTGAGGCGATCGCGCTGGAGCAGGCAGGCAAGAAGGCCAAAGGCTCGACCGTCTGTGTGACGTTGGAGCCCTGCGCACACGATAGTCCTCGCGGACCGGCGTGCACCGAGCTCCTGCTGAAGGCGAAGCCCGAGCGAGTCGTGATCGCCCTTAAGGATCCGGACCCGCGTACGTCCGGCAAGGGTATCAAGCGGCTGCGCAACGCAGGTATCGAAGTTAGGCTAGGCGTCGAGCGCAAGGCTGCTGCCCGTTCCCTCGCTGGATGGCTGACCCGGCTTGAGCTCGGGCGGCCCAGGATCACGCTCAAGCTCGCACTTTCGATCGACGGCAAGATCGCTTTGCCATCCGGCGAGAGCAAATGGATCACGGGCGAAGATGCCCGGGGCAACGTCCATCGCGAGCGGGCGCACAGCGATATGATCTTGGTTGGGCGTGGCACCTATCTCGCCGACCAGCCCCAGCTCGACGTGCGTCTTCCGGGACTCGAAGAGCGATCGCCCCGACGGGCGCTTCTTACCCGCGGTGAAGCGGTCGACGGCTGGGAAATCCTTAGAAATCCGCGGGATGTGTATCGACTTCATGACGTCAACGACCTTCTCGTCGAAGGCGGCTCGGCGACCGCGACGGCCTTTCTCTCCGAAGACCTCGTGGACCGAATCCTGATCTATCGGGCTCCGATCATCGTCGGCGAGGGCAAGTCGTCGTTCGGCTACGTCGGCCTCGATGCGATCGCGGATGCACACGGGCGCTGGGAGCTGACCGACGAAAGCCGCCTCGGCGTCGACCGGCTCGAAGTTTACGAGCGGGTGCGGGAGGGCTAGGCGAGCGCCATGTTCACCGGGATCGTCACCGACGTCGGTACCGTCCGCAGCGCCGAGCAGCGCGGCGACCTCCGGCTGCAAATCCAGACCGGCTACGATCTCGATACCGTCGATCTAGGCGCGTCGATCGCTTGTTCGGGCGTGTGCCTGACGGTCGTCGACAAAGGCGAAGACTGGTTCGCGGTCGACGTATCGGGCGAGACACTCTCGCGGACGGCAAAGGACATGTGGCGGGAAGACGCGAAGCTCAACCTCGAGCGCTCATTGCGCTTGGGTGACGAGCTCGGCGGCCATATTGTCACTGGCCACGTCGATGCGGTGGCGGAAGTCGTAGGCATCTGTCTCGACGGCGATTCGAAGCGCATTGGGATCAGCGTCCCCCGTGCGCTCGGCCCGATGATCGCGGCCAAAGGCTCGATCTCGCTCGACGGCGTGTCCCTGACCGTCAACGAAGTGCGCGATGCCGAGGATGGATCGACTCATTTCGCGGTCAACATCATTCCGCACACCGCTCAGAACACGACGCTGGGAGAATTCGCTGCCGGGCGACAGCTCAATGTCGAAGTGGACGTCCTCGCCCGCTACATCGATCGGATGCTCGCCGCTCGCGCACAATAGGAACACATCTGTTCCTTCTTACGATCACATCACAATGTGATATATGGCCGACTCATGAGCACGACCCTCATCGAACGGCTCGAAGCCATCATCGCCACCGGAGAAGTCAGCCGCGCCGGGCTTGCCCGTGCCGCCGGACTCCATCCCAACAGTCTGCGGAAGATCGGCCAGGCCGACTGGAATCCAACCGCCGATACGCTGACCCGGCTCGAAAAGCTGATCCAGCGCGGCAATACCGAAGTGCTGGTGGGCACCGAAGCGATCATCAACGAGGCTCGCAACGGCCGCATGTTCATCTTGGTGGACGATGAGAGCCGCGAGAACGAGGGCGACCTCGTCATTCCGGCGCAGATGGCGACGCCCGACGCGGTGAACTTCATGGCGCGTCACGGGCGGGGTCTCATCTGCCTGGCGCTCACCAAGGAACGCGCGGATCACCTCGGTCTCGAACCGATGACCCGCACCAACCGCAGCCGCAACGAGACGGCCTTCACCGTCTCGATCGAGGCCAAGGAAGGCATTTCGACGGGCATCAGCGCGGCCGATCGGGCGCGCACCATCGCGGTGGCGATCGAATCGGCGAACGGTCCCGAAGCAATCGTCTCGCCGGGCCATGTCTTCCCGCTCATCGCCAAGCCCGGCGGTGTGTTGATCCGTGCGGGTCACACCGAAGCGGCTGTGGACGTGTCTCGTCTCGCCGGCCTCAATCCCAGCGGGGTGATCTGCGAGATCATGCGCGAGGATGGGACGATGGCCCGCCTCGAAGACCTGATGGACTTCGCGCGTACGCATGGACTCAAGATCGGCACGATCCGCGACCTCATCGCCTATCGTCTCAAGAAAGATCATCTGGTCGAGAAGGTCGCGACTGCTCCGTTCAAGGCGAGCAGCGGCAAGGAATGGCAGGCCCAGGTTTTCCGCGACAAAGCGAGCGGGGAAGAGCAGCTCGCGCTGGTGCACGGCGCGCTCAACACCGAGGAGCCGGTGCTGGTGCGCATGCACAGCCTCGACCTTTTTGCTGATATCCTCGAGGAAAAGGGACCGCGTTCGGGACAGCTCCAGGATGCGATGCGGATCATCGAAGCGGAGGGCTCAGGTGTTGTTGTCGCGCTACATGCCGCCGCGCCCGGATCGTTGTCGCGCTCGATCGACATCCGCGCGGGCAAGCCGGTCGAGACCGGCGACGCGGTGCGGGGCTACGGTACCGGCGCGCAGATCCTCGCGGCTCTCGGTATCCACGACATGATCCTGCTGACGAATACGCATCACTCGCCCGTGGCGCTCGCAGGCTACGGCCTCGCCATCGTCGAAGAGCGCGCAATCACGGCGGAGGCCTGACGAATGGCCACCATCCTTCTGGCTGAAGCGCGCTTCTATCCGCACCTCAACGACATGCTGCTCGAAGGTGCCCGCAGTGCCATCGAAGCAGCCGGCCATAAGCATGAGACGCTGACCGTTCCGGGTGCGCTGGAGTTACCCGGAGCCATCGCGCTGGCGGCCCGTAGTGGACGCTTCTGCGCCTTCGTGGCTTTGGGCGTCGTGATCCGAGGCGAGACCTATCACTTCGAAGTCGTTTCCGAAGAAAGCGCGCGCGGCCTGATGCAGCTGACGATGCAGGGCTATGCGATTGGAAATGGCATTCTCACCGTCGAGAACGAGAATCAGGCGATCGCCCGGGCCGATCCGCGCCGCGGGAACAAGGGCGGCGGCGCGGCCGAAGCGGCGCTGGCGTTGTACCAGCTACGCGAGAAATACGCACCCTGAGTTGCCTACGCGCTTCGCTCCCACCAATGACGCGTCGAATCGTCATTGGTAGCGAAGCATCCAGTTGAGTTCCTCCTCACCGCATCGTCTGGCTTTCCCTGCCCTCCTGCTCGGCAATGTCGCGCTGGCGTTCGGGCCGTGGATGGTGCGCCTTGCCGATGTGGGTCCGGTAGCAGCTGGCTTGTGGCGGCTCGTTCTTGCCCTGCCCTTTCTGTGGCTGGTCGCGAAAGCCACGAAGCAGGAGCCGCATTGGCCTAACCGGGCACTCGTTATCACGGTCGTGATTGCGGCGATTTTCTACTCGCTCGATCTCGCGACCTGGAATGCGGGGATCCGCATGACCAAGCTCGGCAATGCAACCCTGTTCGGTAATTCGGGCAGCTTTGTCTTCGTCGTCTACGGGCTATTCCTTGCGCATCGCCTGCCCTCGGGACGGCAGGCCTTCGCGCTTCTCCTGGCACTCGGCGGCGCGGCACTGCTCATGAGCTCGAGCTACGAGCTCAGCCCCAAGAATTTCACGGGTGACCTGCTGACCCTCCTCGCCGGCCTTCTCTACGGCGGCTATCTGATCTTCGTTGAGCGCGCCCGCACCGAGCTGCAGCCCATGCCGTTGCTGATCCTCGCAACGGCCTTTTCGGTACCTGTCCTGCTCTTCGCCAGCATCGGCCTCAACGAGCGCATCTGGCCGCACGACTGGACTCCGCTGATCATCTTCGCTTTGTCGAGCCAGGTCGTCGGTCAAGGGCTGCTCGTCTATTCGATCGGCACGCTGCCGCCGCTGGTGGTCGGCTTGGCACTCCTGACGCAGCCGGTCATTTCCGCGATGATCGGCTGGCTGGTCTATCGCGAGGGACTGTCGCTGGCCGACGGGATTGGCGCCTTGGCGATCGGAGCGGCGCTGGTGCTCGTGCGTTTGCCGGAGCGGGGCTTGCGCAAGACGGAGGAGCAGCCCAGTTGAGCGCGATGGACAACCCAAGTCCTCTCGAAAAAATCCGCCGCCAGCTGGCGCTCGCGATCGGCGAGAACGCCGTGTTCGACGGTTGGACGCGGGCAGCGGTCGATTCCGCCGCCCAGCAGCTCGGCGTGGATCCGGTCCAGGCGCGTCTCGCCGTTCCCAAGACCCAGGCTGGGATGATCGACCTCTACATCCAGGAAGTGGATCGGGCGCTCGAAGCCTATTTCACGCCTGAGCGGCTCGCGAACATGAAGATCCGCGAGAAGATCCGCTCGCTCGTGTGGAAGCGGCTCGAGATCCAGGGGCCCGCCCGCGAAGCGGTGCGGCGAGCGCTAGCGATCCTCGCCATGCCGCAGAACCTGCCTCAGGCGATGCGCACCTCATGGCGCACGGCGGACCTGATGTGGCGGATCGCCGGCGATACCAGCACCGATTTCAACCATTATACGAAGCGGATGACGCTGGGCGGGGTTTACGGCTCGACCTTGCTGGTCTGGCTCGATGACCAGAGCGAAGGGTGGATGGAGACCGCGGCTTTCCTCAATCGACGCATCGATGATGTGATGAAGATCGAGAAGGTGAAAGCCGACTGGCGCAATTCGTCCGGGCAGCATTTGAGTCTGTCGCGTTTCCTTGGAAGGCTCCGTTACCCGCCGCGTTGAGCTTTAATCTTCAACTGCTTCCATCCCGCGTTCGTTAATGATAATCACTCGCAAGAATGAACGCGCCCTTTCAGCCAGACACGGTTTCGCTCGATCAGTTGAAGGTCGGGACCAAGGCGCGCGTCGCCTCGATTGCCTGGGATTCGCTCGACGAAGGCGAAGGCTGCCGCCTTCAGCATTTCGGCTTCGATGAAGGCGTGACTGTCGAGCCGCTGCACCTTGGCCCGTTTGGCCGAGACCCGATTGCGATCCGCGTAGGTCGCATGACCGTTGCGATTCGGCGCAAGCATGCCGGGGCGATCCGCGTAGTCCCGCTCGACAGGTGAATCCGCTCCCACTCGTTGCCGTCGCCGGTAGCCCCAATGCCGGCAAGAGCGCGCTGTTCAACGCGCTCACTGGCGCGCGCCAGAAGGTCGGCAATTATCCGGGCGTCACTGTCGAACGCCACTCCGGACGATTGATGCTCGCTGACGGTCGGCCCGTCGAGCTGGTCGACCTGCCGGGCGCCTACAGTCTCGATCCGGCGAGCCCCGACGAGGCGGTCACCCGCGACGTGCTCCTCGGCCAGCAGAAAGGCGAGCGGCAGCCGGACGCCTTGGTTATCGTCCTAGATGCTTCGAACCTCGACAATCATCTGAGGTTCGCGCTCCAGCTCATTGAGCTGGGCCTTCCGACCGTCATCGCACTCAACATGGTCGATCTCGCCAAGCGCGACGGCCTCGAGCTCGACTCGAAGCGATTGTCCGTCGAGCTCGGCGTGCCGGTGGTTGAAACCGTGGCCGTCCGCCGCCGCGGGATCGCCGAGCTCCAGACGGCCGTCGACGACATGCTCTCCGCGCCGTTCTGCGGCGTGCACAAGCCAGTGAAGAGCGATCTCATCCACCTGCAGCGCCGTGCCCGCGAGATCGCCACGGCAGCGGTGGTCAGCGAAACGCCGGTTCGCCGCTGGACGCACCGGCTCGATGCCGTCCTGCTTCACCCGGTTCTGGGTCCGCTGATCCTCGCCGCGATCATGTTCGTCATGTTCCAGGCCGTGTTCGCGTGGAGCCAGACTCCCGTTTCGTGGATCGAGGACGGGGTAGCCTGGCTCTCGCAACTCGCAACAAATGCGCTCCCGCAAGGCATGCTGCGATCATTGGTCGTTGACGGTGCGATCGCCGGCGTCGGTGCCGTCATCACCTTCCTGCCGCAGATCCTGATCCTGTTCCTCTTCATCCTGCTGCTCGAAGGTACCGGTTATATGGTCCGAGCGGCCTTCCTCATGGACCGGCTGATGCATGGCGTCGGCCTCTCCGGCCGTGCTTTCATCCCGCTGCTGTCGAGCTTCGCCTGTGCGGTTCCCGGCATCATGGCCACGCGCACGATCGACGATCCCAAGGACCGCCTGACCACGATCCTCGTCGCGCCGCTGATGACCTGCTCGGCGCGGCTGCCGGTCTACACATTGATCATCGCAGCCTTCATTCCGAACACGCGGGTCGCCTGGGGGGTGGGGCTGCAGGGCCTTGTAATGTTTGGCCTCTACATCTGCGGAATCGCGGGCGCTCTCGCCGCCGCCTTCGTGCTTCGACGCGGCGTGCTGAAGGGTAATAGCGGCGGCTTCATGATGGAGCTGCCCAAGTACCAGTGGCCGTCGCTCAAGGACGTTGCGATTGGCCTGCTCACCCGCGCCCAAATCTTCCTGAAGCGTGCCGGCACTATCATCCTCGGCACGACCATAGTGCTGTGGGCACTGGCGAGCATCCCGCAGGCCGACCCGGGTCAGAAGCAGAGCGAAGTATCTATAGCTGGTCACATTGCGAACGGCATCGAGACCGTCGTTAAACCGATCGGCTTCAATCATGAGATCAGCCTCGCACTGCTCCCCGCTATGGCGGCGCGAGAAGTCGCGGTGAGCGCGATCGCTACCGTATACTCCCTCGACTCGGCGGACGATCAGGCTGGCGCAATGAAGCTCGAGAATCGCCTCGGCCACAGCTGGCCGCTGCCGACTGCCCTCGCCTTCCTCGCATGGTTCGTTTTCGCACCGCAGTGCATCTCGACCATCGCCGTCACCCGTCGCGAGACGAACGGCTGGAAGTGGCCGCTCTTCATGATCGGTTACTTATTCGCGCTCGCCTACATTGCGGCGGGCGTCACCTACTGGACGGCGGTCGCACTGGGTCTATAGCTGCTCCTCAAGAAGAGGAGAGTGACATGGCGGGCGTGAACAAGGTGATCCTGGTCGGCAATCTGGGTGCGGATCCGGAGGCCCGTTCGCTCAATAACGGCGGCGAAGTGGTGAACATCCGAATCGCCACGTCGGAGACCTGGAAGGACCGCGACGGCAACCGCCAGGAGCGGACCGAATGGCACAGCGTCGTCATCTTCAACGAGAATCTCGGCCGCGTCGCGAAGAACTATCTGCGCAAGGGTTCGAAGGTTTACGTCGAAGGCCAGATCCAGACCCGCAAGTGGCAGGACCAGTCGGGTAACGACCGCTACACGACCGAGATCGTGTTGCAGCGTTTCCGCGGCGAGCTTGTGCTTCTCGACAGCCGCGAAGGCGCCGGCGGTGGCCGTGGTGCCTTTGGCGACGATTTCGGCGCCGATGACTTTGGCGGCAGTGCGCCGTCCCGTCCGCAGTCCCGCCCGCAGCCGGCGGCGTTCGACACCGACCTCGACGACGACGTCCCCTTCTAAGCGTCGTCGTTTTTCTTCAGTTTCGCGAGCGCGGCAAACGGACTTGCCTCCGCTTCGGTCAGCACGCCCGCTTCCTTGAGTGCGGCGTCCGCACCAGCGCTGCGGGGATAAGGATTGAGGCTGAGCGCCAGCGTATCGGCAATTGCCGTGCCGAGATCGATCACTGCGCCATCGTGAAAGACCACGTCGCAGTCCGACTCGCCGAGCTCGATTTCCTCGTCCGGACTCGCTGACGCAGGTTCGGGCGTGAACAGAATCTCGAAGGCCTCGTCCACATGCGCGGGCACTGGATCGCTCGTCACCACGCAACTCTGGTCGAGTGCGGCGCCGATGCGGCCTTTCGCGCGCACGATGTCCCCGGTCTTCGAGAGCGTGACGTGCGCCTCCAGGCGCTCCAGCGCCTGCAGCCCCAGGCGTTTGGCGGTCGCCTCGCGCTCCGCGTCGTCGGCGACGAGATCGAGCCGCTCGCCGTCCCTGATCTGATCGAGGCGGAGCTGATGCGCGAATCGGTCGGTCATCCGATCTTCCCTTCAACCAATGCGTCGAGATCCGTGCGCTCGAGGCGGCTCCAGTAACGGCGCAGCGATTCCGACGAATGCAAAAGCGCGTCCGGCGAGACTTCGCCTTTGTAGAGGCTTTCGTGCGCCGGTTCGTTCCAGTCACTCTTATTTACGGTCGCGCGCCAAAGATCGACTCGCCGCGAGAGCGAACCGACCAGCTTGCGCACGGTCCGCCCTAGCTTCGGGTCGCCAAGCCCCATCTCGCGATGCTCCGTCTCCATCACCTCGATGAACCGCTCCGTCAGCGCCACCGAGGCAGCATTGCCTTCGTCGCCGACCTGCTCGAGCCGAACAAGGGCAAGCGCCGTCAGCGTCGCCAGCACTGCGAACCGGCCGTCGACAGTGTCCGGCACCGTGCCCTCCACATACCAATGCGGCTGGCGCATCTGGGCATTGATCGCGCCGAACAAAGCGGCGCCGCGGTCGGGCTCGGCCGTTAATCCGCGGAACAGGAACCGGAACATAGACATATCTCAAACTTGCGCGGCAGCTTATGGGCGGCATATGAGACCCGCGCTCGAAGAGGCAAGCCTGTCCAAGCCGAGCACCCCTGGGAAGGTTCGAGAATGAAGCTGGCGTTGTTCAAAGTCTCCATCGCGGTTGCAGGCGTAGCGCTGCTCGCCGGCTGCTCGACGACGCGCGTGCACAAGGGGACCGTGCTCGACCCGCAGCTCGCCAGCTCGATCCAGCCCGGCGTCGACAACAAGGACTCGGTCGCCAAGCTCCTCGGACGGCCAACCTTCACGGGCGAGTTCACGCCGGACGACTGGTACTACGTCTCCCGCGAAGCCCGTCAGATCGCGTTCGGCAATCCCAAGGTGATCGACCAAACGGTCCTGCGCGTGACTTTCGACCAAAAGGGCAACGTCACCTCGGTCGGAAAGACCGGCAAGGAAATGGTGCTGAACGTCAATCCGACCAATCGCAGCACGCCAACCCTCGGCCGCAAGAAGAGCTTCTTCGACGAGCTGTTCGGCAATATCGGTCAGGTTGGCGCCGGTGGCCTCGGCGGGCCGCAGCAGCCTCAATAAGCGCGCCGCTTCCTAGCAGCCGTACTTTGCCCTAAGCGGCCGCGATGACTGCGACACCGGCCGGCATGACCTATGCCGACTATCTGAAGCTCGACCAGCTCCTGACGGCGCAACAGCCGTTGTCGAACCTGCACGACGAGATGCTGTTCATCGTCATCCATCAGACGAAAGAGCTGTGGATGAAGGAGATGCTGCACGAGTTGCGGCTGGCGATCGCTCTGGTCGAAGAAGATCGGTTTGCCGAGGCCTATAAGGCGATGGCGCGGATCAGCCGCATCCAGGCGGTGATGACATTGTCGTGGGATGTGCTCTCGACCCTCACGCCAGTGGACTATCTCAAGTTTCGCGATGTCCTGGGCACGTCGTCCGGCTTCCAGTCCGCACAATTCCGCGAGATCGAATTCCGGCTCGGGCTCAAGGAGCCGAACTTCGTCAATCACTATCCCGATGGCAGCGAGGAACGCGCTCGACTCGAGCTGGCGTTGCGCGAACCGAGCCTGCGCGACGCGGCCATCAGGGCCCTCGAGCGGGCAGGTTTCGACCTTGGCGACCGATCTGAAGAGGCCCTCTCCGCAGCGTGGTTGGAAATCTACCGCGACGCGGATCGCTGGTTCGAGCTTTACGAATTGGCGGAGAAGCTGGTCGACATCGACGACGCTCTTGCCGCCTGGCGCTTCAAGCATGTGCTGACGGTCGAGCGGATCATCGGCAACAAGCAGGGCACCGGCGGCTCGGCCGGCGCGCCCTACCTTCGCGCCACTCTCGAAAAGCGCGTCTTCCCTGAACTGTGGTCGCTGAGGACTGCTCTTTGAGCTTCAAAAGGCTGTTCTCGCGGAGCCTGTCGGCCGATCCCGAGCGGCTGCACTTCGCGTCGCACAGTCATCACCTGTGGCCCGACGCCAGCTTCGACGGGCAGGTCGAAGGCTGGAACGACGCCGCCCAGCTCGCCGACCGCAAGTGGGAAAAGGTGATGGGGGAGGTATGGCCCGAAGCGCAGCGCCACGTCGCGCGCGAGCTCGGCACCGGCCAGCCCGAGGCCGTCGTCTTCTCCTCGAACACCCACGACTTCCTCATCCGTCTGGTCACCGCGGCCCCGCGGCGCGGCGGCGGTCCACTGCGCGTCCTCACCACCGATGGCGAGTTTCACAGCGCACGTCGCCAGTTCGCGCGTTGGGCGGAAGAGGGCTGGATCACGCTCGAGCGCGTTGCCGCCGAGCCATTCCAGGATCTCTCCAAACGTTTCCTCGAACATGCACGCAGCGGCGATCACGACTTCATCCTTATCAGCCAGGTTTTGTTCGGCAGCGGTCGGACCTTCGACCTCGTCGACGAACTGGCGGAGCTGAGTCAGCCCGAAGGGCCTTGGGTCGTAATCGACGGCTATCACGCCTTCATGGCCATTGATCGGCCATTCGGAGAGCAGGCTGCGCAGAGCGCCTTCTATCTCGCGGGCGGTTACAAATATGCGATGGCCGGTGAAGGCTGCGCGTTCCTTCATGCGCCGCCTGGCTTTGGACCTCGCCCGCCAATCACCGGCTGGTACGCGGAGTTCGAAGACCTGAGCCTTCCCCCTGGAAGCGTCGGCTATGCCAAGGACGCATCGCGGTTCCTCGGCGCGACCTTCGATCCTTCGGGGCTGTACCGCTTCAACGCCGTACAGCGCATGCTCATTGAGCAGGGCCTTACGACCGATCGCATCGCGGTGCATGTCGCTGCGCTTCAGAAGCAGCTGCTCGCCGCCCTGGCTGCAACGCCGCTCGCGGACGCCGAGCTGTTGAACCCGCTCGATGGCGCGTGCCACGCCCGCTTCCTCGCATTCCGCAGCCCGCACGCGCAGCGCTGGTACGAAGCGCTAAAAGCGCAGAAGTGCATCACCGACGTGCGGGGTGACGTGCTCCGCATTGGGTTTGGCATCTATCAGGACGAAGGCGACGTTTCGAAGCTCGTGACTTTGTTGGGGGGAATGGAGTGAGTGAAGTTCAGCCGCGGCGCGCGCCGCTCGTGCTCGCGTTTTTGCTCATCGCTTACATCTTCAATTTCCTCGACCGCCAGATTCTCGGCATTCTCGCGGCGCCGATCAAAGCCGATCTCGGTCTCACTGATGCGCAATTCGGTGCCCTTGGCGGCACCGCCTTCGCATTGCTATTCGCCTTCCTGGGAGTGCCGCTCGCGCTCCTCGCCGACCGGACCAGCCGCAGCACTGTGATCGCCTGCTCGCTTGCGGTGTGGAGCGCATTCACGGCGCTTTGCGGTACCGCGACCGGATTTTGGCAGATGTTCTTCTATCGAGTCGGCGTCGGCGTCGGCGAGGCCGGCGGTGTAGCTCCTTCCTACGCGTTGATCGCCGACTATTTCCCGCCCGAGCGCCGGGCCCGCGCGCTGGCGATTTTTTCGCTCGGCATTCCCATCGGGTTGGGGGCCGGCTCCTACATCGGTGCGCACCTTGCAGCCTGGTTCGGGTGGCGCGCGGCATTCATCATTATGGGCGTGCTAGGCGTGCTCCTGGCACCCGTCCTTCGGTTAGTCGTCCGCGACTTGCCTCGCCCTCCGGCCTCCAAGCAGGCGCCATTGACGGATGCGTTCGTCATCATCGCGAAGAAGCCGGCCTTTTGGCTGCTCGCCTTCGGCGCCTCGGCGAGCTCGCTGTGCGGATACGGCCTGGCCCTTTGGACGCCGTCGATCCTGATGCGCAGCTTCAACCTCGATTTGCTTCAGGCCGGCACCTTCCTAGCCAGCCTTGTCGTGATCGGCGGATGTGTAGGGGTATTTGCCGGCGGCTGGTTCGCCGACCGCCTCGGCCGTGCCGACCGGCGCTGGTATGCGAGGCTGCCGGCCATCGCCTGGCTGATCACCGCGCCGACCTTTGTTGCGGGTTTTTTCGCGCCGAATCTCTGGGCCGCATGGATCCTGCTGCTGATTCCCAACGCGCTGAACATCCTGTGGCTCGGACCGATCGTCACTTCCGTCCAACACCTGGTGCCGGCCCGTATGCGGGCGACCGCTTCGGCGAGCTTCCTCCTCATCAACAATCTAATCGGCCTCGGCGTCGGGCCATGGCTGATCGGCCGCATCTCCGACGGTTTTAAGTCCTCCTATGGCGTGGATGCATTGCGCAACGCGGCTGTTGTCTGCTGTGCATTCTATCTCGTGGCCGCTTTGCTGGTCCTGCTTGCCGCCAAGCCCCTGCGCGAAAGCTGGGTCGAAGACGAGAAAAGCCAACTCCCTGAATAGCTTAGAAATTTAAGGTTCAGCCTAGTGCGCTAAACCGCAGGTTCCATCCGTTAAGAGGTTGGAACGGTGCGGCGAACGAGCCGTTTTTGCCGTTCGAAGGGAGATTTTGTGATGACCAGGCTATTTCTCGCTGCAGGCGTCGCCGCACTCGCGATCGCGGCCCCGGCGACAGCTAAGCCAGGCGGCGGACATGGTGGTAGCCAGGGCGGCCAGCCACAGGCTCAAGCGCCTCACGGGGGCGGCAATGGTGGAGGCGGACAGGCACGTCAGCGCGGTGGCGGTGGCGGCGGTCCCCGCATGCAGATGCAGCGTCAGGGCGGCGGTGGCCAACGCTTCCAGGCGCAGTCCTTCCAGCGCCACGGCGGTGGTGGCCAGCAGCAGCGCTTCGCGATGCAGCGTCAGGAGCGCCAGCAGGTCCACGCCCAGCGTCAGCAGCAGCAGTCGCGCGGCTTCGAGCGCCAGCAACGCCAGGCGCAGAATCGGAACGTTGAGCGCCAGCAGATGCGCGTCCAGCGCCAGGCTCAGAACCGCGATGTCGAGCGGCAGCAGATGCGTCAGCAGCGTCAGGCGCAGAATCGCAATGTCGAGCGCCAGCAGCAGTTCCGTCAGCAGCAGGCTCAGAACCGCGGGTTCCAGCGCCAGCAAATGCAGGCGAACCGCAACCTGCAGGCGCAGAATCGCGGTTTCGAACGCCAGCAGATGCGTCAGCTTCAGGCTCAGAACGGCAATTTCGACCGGATGCGCGGCAACCAGTTCCGCACGGCGGAACGTCAGCGCCTGAACCAAGAGAGCATCCAGCAGCTGCGTCAGCAGCGGTTTGCGGACCGTCCGCTCAACAACGGGCAGTTCGCGCGCAACGCGAAGTTCAATAACGACGCCCGTCAGTTCGTGCAGAACCAGCAGCGCGACTACTGGCAGGCGGTGAATGGGACGCGCTTTGCGGCACTCAATTACGGCGCTCGCAACACGATCCTTGCGCCGACGGTGGTCGAGCGGTTCGTCGGCGTCCCGGTCGCGACGGTGGGCAGCTTCGCGGCCCTCAGCCCTCTGCCGGCATCGATCCAGTACCTCTATCCGAATACGCCGAACTATTATTACCAGTACGGCGACGGCTATCTGTACCAGGTCAACCGCGGCTCCGGCCTGATCGCGGCGCTGATGCCGCTCCTCGCGGGCGGCTATTTGCCGGGGCAGTATCTGCCGCCCACGTACATGAACAGCTATGTCCCGGCGGCCTACGGGTACAATGCCTTCTACCCGGACTATGGCGGCACCTGTAACCGCTACGGCTACGGTGTTGTGTACGAGGTGGATTGCTACACCGGCTTCGTCGAGGACGTGATCCCGGTCTACTCGGGCGGCTACGGCGTCGGGCAGATCCTGCCATCGTCCTACGCTTACTATAACGTCCCGCAGCAGTATCGCCGCGTCTATTACGATACGCCCGACTACAATTACTGGTACGCGCCTGGCGCAATCTATCAGTACGACCGTGGGTCGAGCATGATCACATCGGTCGCGGCGCTGCTGTCACCGGGCTTCGCGGTCGGCCAGCCGATTCCAGTCGGCTACGACGTGTACAACGTCCCTTACGGCTACCGCGACACCTACTTCGATACGCAGACTGCCTGGTACCGTTACAACAACGGCTACATCTATCAGGTCGACCCTGCGACGAGGTTGGTTACGGCGATCGTTGCATCACTCCTCACCTGAGGGCCAACGTTAAAATCCACTGACGATGGATCGCATCTGGCCGGGCATGCGTTGCCCGGCCATTTCGCCCTAAGAACGAATCAAGGAGAACAAGGGCATGAAGACCCGAGTACTCATGTTGAGCATCGCCGGCGCGTCGCTTCTTGCGGCGGCTGCCTGTGGCAAGAAGGATAATGGCCCCTCGAACGGAGCCGCACCCGAAGCGCAGACGCCGAAGGCGCAGAAGGCTGCGGGTAGCAAGACGATCGCAGCCGGCATCCCGGCTAACAGCCGCTTCATGACTGCCGCGAAGGCGGCAGGCCTCGATCAGACGCTGGCAGGCCCTGGACCCTACACTGTCTTCGTTCCCGACGACGCGGCCTTCGATAAGGCGCCTCCGGGCACGTTCGACAATGATCCCAAGAATCGACCGCAGATCACCGGTGTGCTCACCAATCTGATCCTGCCGGGTACGGTGCTCGTCGCCGACATCGACAAAGCGATCGACGCGAACAAGGAACACAAGGCGCTCCTGGCGACGGTCAGTGCCGGAACGCTGACGGCGACCAAGGATGGCGGCAAGACCGTCCTCACCGACTCCGCTGGCAACAAAGCGACCATCACCCAGGGTGACGATCAGTTCACCAACGGCGTCGTCCATCACATCGATGCGGTGCTTCTGCCGAGCAAGGAAGCCTCGTCGCCGCGCGCCGTGGGCCAGAAAGCAGGCAAATAGCCGCTACATCTTGCGTTTGCACAAGGCTTCGTCCCCAAGATGAAGCTTTGCGCATCATTCCACTTCCGCAGGCAAAACGGCTCGCTATAAAAGTCGTCTAGCCAAGCGGATGATGGGGTGTTTGCGCGATGAAAGCGACGATTGAACGGGCGGTCCTCCTGAAGAGCCTCGGCCACGTCCAGTCGGTCGTGGAGCGGCGAAATACCATTCCGATCCTGTCCAACGTGCTGATCGAGGCGCGTGAGGATGGATCGATCCGCCTGATGGCGACCGACCTCGATCTTCAGGTCGACGAGAGCATCCAGGCGTCTGTTGCTCAGCCGGGCGCCACGACTGTCTCAGCGCACACCTTGTTCGACATCGTCCGCAAGCTTCCCGACGGCAGTCAGGTCGAACTGACCGCTGCCGAGGGCAAGATGCAGGTCGTCGCCGGGCGTTCGCGCTTCAACCTCTCGACGCTGCCGCGCGACGACTTCCCGGTGATCGCCGAGGGCGAGCTGCCAACGCGCTTCGAGCTGCCCGCTGCGACGCTGCGCCAGATCATCGAGAAGACGCGCTTCGCAATCTCGACGGAAGAGACCCGCTACTATCTAATGGGCATCTTCCTCCACGTGATTGACGATCAGCTGCGCGCTGCCGCCACCGACGGCCATCGCCTCGCGCGAGTCACCGTGCCGCGTCCGGAAGGCGCCGAGGGCATGCCTGACGTAATAGTGCCGCGCAAAGCGGTCGCCGAGCTCTACCGGCTGCTCGAGGAACTCGAAGGCACCGTCGAGATCTCGCTGTCGCCGACGAAGGTTCGCTTCGGCCTTGGTAGTGCAGTGCTGACCAGCAAGCTGATCGACGGCACCTTCCCCGATTACAACCGCGTCATCCCGACCGCTAACGACAAGCTGCTCAAGCTCGATCCCAAGAGCTTCTCGGCCGGCGTCGACCGCGTCGCGACCATCGCCAGCGAGAAGACTCGCGCCGTGAAGATGGCGGTCGACCGCGACAAGGTGACGCTCTCCGTGACCAGTCCGGAGAACGGCCTCGCCACGGAAGAGCTTGCCGCGGACTATGGCTCCGACGGTCTCGAGATCGGCTTCAATGCTCGATACCTGCTCGACATCCTGAGCGAGATCGATGGCGACACGGTCGAGGTCCATCTCGCCGATGCCGCGGCCCCGACGCTGCTGCGCGAAAACGACAAGTCGAATGCGCTGTACGTCCTCATGCCAATGAGGGTCTGACCAACCGAGGAGATAAAGGTGCACGTCGACGTCGAAGAGCCTCGCGTTCACCCTCCTCACACCGGTTCACGTCGAGCGGATCTCATCCTCCCGCTTGTCGCGCTGGTCGTCTCGTTCGTGTCGATCGCCATCGCGTGGCACCACGCTCAGGTAATGACTGAGCTAGTCCACCAGAACGAGAAGCTCGTCGAGGCGAATTCGCTTCCGTACCTCCAGGTCTACGATGGCAACGCCAATCACGTCGTGTCGCTCAACGTCACGAACGAAGGCGTCGGCCCAGCCAAGATTCTCACGACCGAGGTCAGCGTCGACGGCAAGCCGGTTCAGGATCTGGAAGAGCTGCTGCGGGCATGTTGCGAGTCGGGTACGGAGGGCGTCAGCGCCTCTTCGCTAGACGGCCGGATGGTTCGCCCCGGAGAGACGGTTGCCTACGTTTCCTATCCCGAAGCCGCCATGGGTGCGCTGCATCGCGCCGCGTTCGACCGCGCGAGACAGACCGACCGAATCGTGACCCGCGTCTGCTATTGCTCGGTGTTCGACGATTGCTGGATGGCCGACAGCCGCGATCCGACGCCTGACCCGGTCAAGCAGTGCACGCCGCCCAAAAATCCGTACACGGAATAGCTGGCCCCTTGACGTGCTTCGATGAAGGCGCCTCCATTACGAAGTCATCGACCGGCGCGAGCAATAGCGGCTAAGCCGCTCCCGTGCCCGTCAGCCGTCTCTCCCTGACCGACTTTCGTTCCTACAGTTCCGCGCTCATCGAGCCGGCGCCGGGCTTCGTTCTGCTGTATGGCGAGAACGGCGCCGGCAAGACGAACCTGCTCGAGGCCGTGTCGCTCCTGACGCCCGGACGCGGGCTTCGCGGAGCCGCATTATCCGAGATGGCGCGCCAAGGCGGTGATGGCGGTTTTGCGGTTGCGGCACGGATCGGCGACACCGACATCGGTACAGGCACGCAGCCTTCCGCTCCTGAGCGCCGGCAGGTTCGCGTCAATGCGGCACCCGCGTCGGTGAACAGCCTTTCCGAATGGCTTTCGATCCTGTGGCTGACGCCTGCGATGGACCGTCTATTCACGGGAAGCGCGGGCGATCGCCGCCGCTTCCTCGACCGGCTGGTGCTCGCGCTCGAACCCGGCCATGCGCATCACGCATCGCGCTACGAAGCGGCCATGCGCAGCCGCAACAAGCTGCTCGCGGAGGACGGATGGGACGAGACCTGGCTCGGCTCGCTGGAACTCGCAATGGCCGAGCATGGCTCAGCCATTGCCGAAGCTCGCGCCCGCACCGTGACTGCGCTCAGCGAACGCCTCGAACGGGCACCCGAGGACGAGTTCGCCCGCGCCTCGATCGCGTTGGAAGGCTGGGCGGGTGGGGACCTTGCCTTGGCGTTGCACGCTTCGCGGCACCGCGACGCCGCAGCCGGCCGCGCCATCGAAGGCCCGCACCGGCAAGACCTTCTGGTCACGCATCGCGCTAAGCAAATGCCGGCAGCGCGCTCCTCGACCGGGGAACAGAAAGCGCTCCTACTCGGCCTCGTTCTTGCTCACGCAGAACTGGTCACGGATCGCCGCGGACAGCCTCCCATCCTCCTGCTCGATGAGGTGGCCGCTCATCTAGATCCACAGCGCCGCGCCGCTCTGTTCGCGCGTCTCGAAGGTCGAGGGCAGGTGTGGATGACGGCGACTGAAGCGGATCTCTTCAATGAAATCGGCCCCGCCGCAACCCGCTTCCGGGTTGCAGACGGGGCCGTATTCGCGTCCGCTTAGCGGCGTTAGGCGATAGCCGCAGTCCTGCGGCGCCGACGGCAGGCAACACCGATCGCGCCGAAGCCGAGCAACATCATAGCCCAAGTCGCCGGCTCTGGGACCGCGCCGGCGACGAGGCTGACGTTGTCGAGCCCAAGCCATCCAGGATCGTTGCGCTGGTTGAATGTAAGGGTGTCGGATCCCGTCCCGAGCACGGTGAACTGATACAGCGTGTTCCCCTGACCGCCCGCATTGTTCAGGATGCTTCCGACGATCTCGGTTCCGTTCCAGCTCGCGCTGAAATAGTTCGGAGTGTTGCCATCGTTCGAAAGGTAATAGCTCAGCGTATATGACGTGCCCGCCGTGGTTCCGACTAGCTGGGATAGCGTGCCGCAACAGCCGATATTTCCTAGTGCCGCGAAGTAGGTGCCTTCCTGCGGGAAGAGCCCGTCAAAACCGGCAGTTTCCACGCCGGTGTTGTTTGCACTCACTGTCCAGCCAGTGAAGTCGCCGGTCTCGAAACCACCATTGGTGATTTGCGCCTGGGCCGGGACCGCCGTGATAAGTGCCCCTGCCAGCACGGCCGATGCTAGGAAAAAATTGCGCATGCCATATCCCCTATTTAGTTAGGCACACTGCCGATTAACTGCGCGCGCGCGATATAGCGGTTACGGCTGGTAAACGCAAAATAAACCACTTTGGAGCGCGGTCCAAATTCGTGCGTTGCCTCACGGGCTCTATCAAATCGACTGAAACTTCCAGCCAAGTGGACTTTTGAGCGTCTCACCCCTATATTGCACTGCAACACGAGGCGCTTTCAGCAAGCGGCGTGATCTTTCTCGACAGGATCGAGACTGGCCCGCGCCTCCCCGAACCCATGCTCTCCATTTCACGCGGGGTGCTTTTTGAACCCCAGCGTGCCCGCGCCTCAGCGCGGCGCATGGCTTATTCGATTGGACTTTCATGACTTTCCAGACTCTCGGCCTGTCTAAGGGCCTGCTCGACGCGCTTGCGTCGAAAAATTACTCGAACCCGACCCCGATCCAGCGCGACGCGATTCCGCTCGTGCTTCAGGGTCGGGACCTGCTCGGCATTGCCCAGACTGGCACCGGCAAGACGGCGGCGTTCATGCTGCCTGCGATCGACCGGCTTCTTGCGTCTTCGCGCGGCCGTCAGATGCCGGGGAGCGCACGTATGCTCGTTCTCGCGCCGACGCGTGAGCTTGCGGCCCAAATCGCCGAGGCGGCTCGCGCCTATGCCGGCAACACGCGGCTTTCAGTCGGCGTGATCTTCGGCGGCGTGCCGGTGCCGCGCTCCATCCGCGAAGTCGGTCGCGGACTCGACGTGCTCGTCGCGACGCCCGGCCGCCTGCTCGACCTTGTCGATCAGCGCGCGCTCGACCTGTCGCGCCTCGAGATCCTCGTCCTCGACGAGGCTGACCAGATGCTCGATCTCGGCTTCATCCACGCGTTGAAGGCGATCGTGAAGCTGATCCCGGCCAAGCGCCAGACCTTGTTCTTCTCGGCGACCATGCCGAAGAGCATCCGCCAGCTTGCCGACACTTACCTTCATCATCCGGCGCAGGTCGCGGTGACGCCGGTGGCCACGACGGCAGAGCGCGTCGATCAGAGCGTCACGTTCGTGAACCAGGCGGAAAAGCAGGCGCTTCTGACGGCCTTCTTCCAGTCGACGACGATCGACCGGGCGCTTGTGTTCAGCCGGACCAAGCATGGCGCGGACAAGATCGTGCGCTTCCTTGAAGCGGCGGGCATCGCAGCCAATGCGATTCACGGCAACAAGAGCCAGGCGCAGCGTGAACGGGCGCTCGACCTGTTCCGTTCGGGCGAAGTTCCGATCCTCGTTGCGACGGATATTGCCGCGCGCGGCATCGACATCCCGGGCGTCAGCCACGTGCTGAACTTCGACCTGCCCAACGTGCCGGAGCAATATGTCCATCGCATCGGCCGCACCGCGCGTGCCGGCGCGGAGGGCGTCGCCATCGCATTCTGTGCGGAGGACGAGCGGCCATACCTTCGGGATATCGAGCGGCTTACACGCCAGAAGATCGAGATCGTGGCTTTGCCCGAGGGCTTCATGGCAACGGTCGAGGCGCTCAAGCGCCTGAAGCCGGCGCCGCGCCGTGCGGCTCCAAAGCATGCGCCGCGACCAGCGACCAAGGCCGATCGCCGTGCCGACGGCCAACGCCGCCAGCAGCGCAACGACCGTCCGCAACAGCAGCGGGGCGAGCGTCAGCAGCCACGCGGCGACCGTCCGCAGCAGCCGCGACATCCCGGCCGCTCAGACGGACACTCCGCCCATCGGCCGGAAGGCGCGCGTCCGAAGCGGAAATTCCGCGGCCGTCGACCGAACGGGCCGCGGCGGTCCGCGAGCTAAGGCTGTCCTACAGCCCGGCCGATGTGCAACCAGCCGAGCTGGCCGCTAGATGGGGTATTCGGGCTCGCGCCGATGCTCGTCACTGCGAAGATCAGTGAAGATTGAACATTTGGATTCACGCGCGTGCGCATGTGCGCGCGCGTGACTTCCCTCCCGGAATCCCTATATCTGTACTATGGCAACCGACCCCAACCAGAATTCTTATGGCGCAGACAGCATCAAGGTCCTCAAGGGCCTCGATGCGGTGCGCAAGCGTCCCGGCATGTACATCGGGGACACCGACGACGGCTCCGGCCTCCACCACATGGTGTTCGAGGTCAGCGACAACGCGATCGACGAGGCGCTCGCCGGTCACTGCGACCGCATCCTGATCCAGCTCAACCCGGACGGATCCGTCACCGTTGAGGACAATGGCCGCGGCATTCCGACCGGCATCCATCCCGAAGAGGGCGTGTCGGCCGCCGAGGTCATCATGACCCAGCTTCACGCCGGCGGTAAGTTCGAGAACACCAGCGACGACAATGCTTACAAGGTCTCAGGCGGCCTCCACGGCGTCGGCGTTTCGGTCGTCAATGCGCTCTCGGAATGGCTGGACCTGACCATCTGGCGGGACGGCGAAGAGTATTTCATGCGCTTCCGTCACGGCGACGCCGAAGCGCCGCTTAAGGTCGTCGGCCCCGCGCCGGAGGGCAAGAAGGGCACGCGTGTTACGTTCCTGCCGAGCCCCGAAACCTTCAAGATCACCGAGTTCGACTTCGAACGGCTGGAGCATCGCTACCGCGAGCTTGCCTTCCTCAACTCCGGCGTCCGCATGATTCTCGCCGATGCACGGCATGAGGAGCGGGTCGAGCACGAGCTTTATTACGAGGGCGGCATCGCTGCGTTCGTGAAGTATCTCGACCGCGCCAAGACGGCGCTGTTCCCGGACCCGATCGCCATCTCCGCGGTGCGCGACGGAATCGGCATCGACGTCGCGCTCGAATGGAATGATTCTTATTACGAGAACGTCCTGCCGTTCACGAACAATATCCCGCAGCGCGACGGCGGCACGCATATGGCTGCGTTCCGCGCGGCCCTGACCCGCACGATCAACAATTATGCCGAAAAGTCCGGCATGCTGAAAAAGGAAAAGGTCACGCTGACCGGCGAGGACATGCGTGAAGGCCTGACGGCGATCGTGTCCGTCAAGCTGCCGGATCCGAAGTTCAGCTCGCAGACCAAGGACAAATTGGTCAGCTCGGAGGTCCGCCAGCCGCTCGAAGCATTGATGAGCGACAAGATGAGCGAATGGCTGGAAGAAAATCCGGCTAACGCCCGGGCAATCATCCAGAAGATCATTGACGCCGCCGCCGCCCGCGAAGCCGCGCGCAAGGCGCGCGAGGCTAGCCGCAAGTCGGTGCTTGGAATCGCCTCGCTGCCTGGGAAGTTGGCCGATTGCCAAGAGCGTGATCCGGCGCTTAGCGAACTGTTCCTGGTCGAGGGTGACTCGGCAGGCGGCTCGGCCAAGCAGGGCCGCAACCGTCACAACCAGGCGATCCTGCCGCTGAAGGGCAAGATCCTGAACGTCGAGCGTGCGCGCTTCGACCGGATGCTGGGATCGAAGGAAATCGGGACGCTGATCCAGGCGCTCGGCACGTCGATCGGCCGGGAAGAATTCAACCTCGAGAAGCTGCGTTATCACAAGATCGTGATCATGACGGACGCCGACGTCGACGGTGCGCACATCCGTACGTTGCTGCTGACCTTCTTCTACCGGCAGATGCCGGAGCTGATCGAGAACGGTCACCTCTTCATTGCCCAGCCGCCGCTGTACAAAGTCAGCCGCGGCCGGTCGGAGGTCTACGTCAAAGACGATGCGGCGCTCGACGATTATCTCGAAGAGGCCGGTCTCGAAGGGCTGGTGCTCGACACCTCGGAAGGGCAACGTTCGGGGCAGGACCTCAAGACCCTGGTCGACCATGCTCGGCGCTTGCGCACGCTGATGCGTTACGCGCCGCGGAAATATGATCCGGCGCTGATCGAGGCGATTGCCATCAACGGCGGTCTCCAGGCCGATTTCGATAAGACTCGCAAGGCCGCTGCTGTGGCTAAGGTCGCGGAGTGGCTTGGTGCCAGTGATCCCGAGGCGACATGGTCGGGCGAAGTCGCTGCGGAGGGCGGCTATCTGCTCAAGCGCCTGTGGCGGGGCGTGACCGACGCTCACATAATCGAGCCGACGTTCCTGATTTCCGCCGAAGCGCGGAAGCTCGACGCGCTCGCCAAGGAACAGGCGGCGACCTACGCCAAGCCTTCGACTTTGCGCACGTTGAAGAAGGGTGCGGCGGTTCAGCAAGAAGCTGAGGTCGGACCGGGCGAAGGCGAGGAAGCGGCCGAGCAGGCCGAAGCCGACACCAAGGGCAAGCCGGTGACGATCACTCGTCCGTCGGAACTGCTCGACGCCGTTCTGGCGGCGGGGCGCAAGGGTCTTTCGATCCAGCGCTACAAGGGTCTTGGCGAGATGAATGCCGAGCAGCTGTGGGAGACCACACTCGACCCGGCCAACCGCTCGTTGCTCCGAGTCGAGATTTCGCAGGCGGACGTCGCCGACGAGATCTTTACCCGGCTGATGGGCGACGTTGTCGAACCGCGCCGCGAGTTCATCCAGGACAACGCGCTGAGCGTCGCCAACCTGGACGTCTAGGAACTATTCAGCAGCAATGGCTATTGGCGCTGTTGTGAGCAACGGCCAGACGATCACTCTCGCCAGCTACAACATGCACAAGGCGGTTGGCCTCGACGGCCGCCGCGACCCCCATCGCGTGCTCAAGGTCCTTCAGGAAATCGACGCCGACATCGTCGCGCTCCAGGAGGCCGACCGTCGCATCGGCGGGCGCGGCTCTACCGTGCCGCACGAGCTGATCGACAGCCACGGCCTTTATCGTCCGGTGCACCTCGGGGTCCGACACAAGCGCGTGTTCGACAAGGCTCGGCAGCACACCGACCGCATCCTCAAGGTCAACACGCGCAACATCGGCTGGCACGGCAATGCCATCCTGGTGAAGCCGCACATCGGCGTGCTCGATTGCGCGGCGTTAGAATTGCCGACCTTGGAGCCGCGCGGCGCCGTGATTGCGGAACTGCTGATCGACGAGAAACCTCTGCGGGTCGTGGGCATGCACCTCGACCTCTCCGGCCTGTGGCGTCGGCGCCAAATGCGAGCGATCCTCGAAGCCATCGCCCAGCGGCCTCACAAGATGCCGACGGTGATGATGGGCGACACCAACGAGTGGCGCACTGAAGCGGGCTGTCTCCGGGACCTCAACGGCGAGTTCCAGATCGCACCGACGGGACCGAGCTTCCATGCCCGCCACCCGGTAGCGACGCTCGACCGCATCATCGTCGCAAGGGAGCTGAACATCGAAGCTGCCGGCGTCCATATGAGTGCGACGGCACGGCGCGCGTCCGACCACCTTCCGATCTGGGCGCGCCTTTCGGCCTAGCCGGCGATCTTCCTCATCCGTCGCCGTTGGATAGACGATCCGATCCCCATCGCCTCTCGGTATTTGACCACGGTCCGACGAGCGCAGTCGAAGCCGCGCTGCTTCAGCATTGCTGCAATCGCGTCGTCGCTCAGGACTTCGGTCTCATGTTCGATGATGTCGCGGATCCCGGCCTTCACCGCTTCGGCGGCAGCGCCATCGCCTTCAGCGGAAGCGACGCCGGAGCCGAAGAAGTATTTCAGCTCGAACAGCCCCCGATCGCACAGCAGATATTTGTTCGACGTAACGCGGCTGATCGTGGATTCGTGCATTCCAATCGCTTCGGCCACTTCTCGCAACGTCAACGGCTTCATCGCCGACACGCCACGTTCGAAGAATCCCTGCTGCCGCTTCACAATTTCGGAGACGACTTTGACGATCGTCCGTGCCCGCTGGTCGAGAGCTTTCACCAGCCAGCTCGCGCTCTGCAGACACTCGCTGAGCCAGGCCCGCGAAGCCTTGTCCTGCGGGCCCGATTTGAGCTCCTGATAGTAGCGGCGATTGACCAGCAGCCGGGGCAACGTCGCCTGGTTTAGCTCGACTGCGAAGCCGCCGCGGGTCTGACGGACGAACACGTCCGGAGTGACATCCTCCGCTGCCGAGGTTGAGAACTGGCATCCAGGCTTGGGATCGTAGGAGCGAAGCTCGCGGATCATGTCTGCGAGGTCTTCGTCGTCGACCCCGCAGATCCGCTTGAGGTCGTTGGTTCGGCCCTTGGACAGCAGTTCGAGATTGTCGATCAGCCGCGCCATGGCCGGATCGTACCGGTCGACGGCCCTGGCCTGCAGCGCGAGGCATTCGGACAGCGAGCGGGCGCCGACGCCTGCTGGCTCGAGCCCCTGAACAAGCTCAAGCGCCTTCCCGACGACCTCAAGCGAAGCGCCAGACAGTTCGGCGATCTGGTCCAGTGGAATTGTCAGATAACCCGTCTCATCCAGCGCTTCGGCGATGATCCGCGCGAGATCGCCTTCGGGGCCGGAGACGCCGTGAAGCTGGTCGAGCAAATGCTCGGACAGTGAGGCGGCAGAATATTGAACCCGTTCGAAATCAAAGGCTTCTTCGCCACCAGATGACGTCACGACGTCAGCGAAACTGTCCGTTTCCAGCGCCTCGGCGGTCCAATCGACGTCGAGCGGCCGGTCGTCGTCGGCCTGGCCGCGGATGAGATCGTCCGCTCCCGGGTCGTCGGGCGCATCGTCGCCTTCCACCTCTTCGCCGAAATCGACGGCGGCAGGCGCGTCAGCATCACTCTCACCGGCCTGCGCTTCTAGAAGCGGGTTCTTCGAAAGCTCTTCGGCAATGAAGGATTCCAGCTCGAGGTTGCTGAGCTGAAGTAGCTGAATCGCCTGGCGAAGCTGGGGCGTGAGGACCAGCTGCTGCGTCTGGCGAATGCTTAGAGAGGGCCCGAGACCCATAAAGCCTCGCTACAGGGCGAAGCTCTCGCCGAGGTAAAGGCGCCGGACCTCTGGGTCGGCGACCAACGCATCGGGAGTACCAGCAAACAGCACCTGACCGTCGTAAATGATGCAGGCCCGGTCGACGATGTCGAGCGTCTCGCGAACATTATGGTCGGTGATCAGCACACCGATGTCCCGCTGCTTCAGCTCTTTCACGAGATCGCGGATATCGGAGATGGAGATGGGGTCGATGCCGGCAAACGGCTCGTCCAGCAGCATGATCGACGGGTTAGCGGCCAAAGCGCGAGCGATTTCGCACCGGCGACGCTCGCCGCCTGACAAGGCCATTGCAGCCGATTCGCGGAGGCCGGTCAGCCCGAATTCGTCTAGAAGCTGCTCCAGCCTGTTCCTGCGGACCTGCGGATCGGCCTCCGAGACCTGGAGGACGGCGAGGATGTTGTCCTCGACGCTCAGCCCGCGGAAGATCGACGTTTCCTGCGGCAGATAGCCAAGTCCGAGGATCGCGCGCCGGTACATCGGCAGGTCGGTGATGTCCTCGCGGTCGAGGAAGATTCGCCCGCTGTCCGGCTTCACCAGCCCCATGACCGAATAGAAGCAGGTCGTCTTGCCGGCGCCGTTTGGCCCGAGAAGCCCGACGACCTCGCCCCGGTGCACGTCCAGCGAGACGTCGTGAAGCACCGCGCGCCGGTCGTAGGCCTTGGCGATCGACCGGACCTCTAGCCCGTCCACCCCCTGCCGCGCTTCGGCGGAGGGCCGTGGGAAAGGCGCGGCTTCATTCATGGGAGGGCTCAGCTTCCGTTCTTCTGTGGAACGGTGAAGTGACCTGTGACGCGACCGCCACTGGAGTTCACGCCCGGGGGTCCGCCATCGACCACGGCGCGGCCGGTGTCGAGATTGATCACCAAGCGCTGACCCTGGACCACATTCTGCTTCTGAGTCAGTCGGACGTTGCCGATGATCGTGATCAGCTTCCGGTCGAGATCGTAGATACCGAAATCGCCCTTTGCTGTCTCAGAAGGGCTTTGGACGGTCACTCCGCCCGCCGCATCCAGACGATGGATCTGCACGCCGCTGCCGCTCGCGCCGCCGGCGCCGGGCTTATTCGAATAAGCGACGGTCAGCCGCTCCGTGTTGAGGGTCAGCTCGGCCTGCGTGGCATGGACGTTGCCGATGAAGAGGGCTCTGTCCGCACGATCCTGAACTTCGATCCGGTCGGCCGTGACGTCGACGGGGGCGTTGCTGTTGTGGCCCTTGAGAGCCGACACGTTCCCCTGTTGCTGCACCTGAGCGAAAGCCGCGCCTGCTCCGGCAATACCGGCAGCTGCAAGGATGATGCCAACGAAGCGCACAGACGTCATCTGACCGCCCCTTGCGTGATTTTCAAGCGAGCCCCGCCATCGAGCACGACGGTTCGACTGTTGAGGTCGCCTTTTAGTTGAGCCGCCTGGAATTGGCCGAGTCGCATTTCTCCGGCAGCAGGGCCTGAACTCTGGACGCGGCGTTGCTTGAGGTCGACCGTGACGTCCCGTGTCGCGAGCTTGAATCCGTCGCCTCCGACGACCTTCACCGGTCCGTCAATGGCGATCTTCTGGGTGTCCAGATTGTAGCGACCCTGGTTCGCGCCAATCACCAGCGGCCCGTCGGAATGATTGAGCTGCGCTCGGACGCCTTTGATATCGACAATTGGCACTTCGGCACTGTGCTGGATGGCATTATTCGCGGTCATTTCGAAAGTCTCGCCCTTGTCGTCCGTCCCGGTGTAGCGGGGCGAATCGACACGCATGCGTTCGCGCGCGGTCTCCACCTTATTCTTGTCGAGGATGAAGCTGACGTCCCCCCGTTTCCCAAGCGGCGCGAGGGCGAGGATCGCGATCAGGATCCCCACGGCGCTAGGAAGCAGGATCTTGGACCAGCGAACCAGGCGATCATGGTTGCTTCCGGGCTCCGCCCAAAACTGCTTTCCCGAGCGGGTAGAGCTCTTGTTGTCAGGCATCAGCCGTCATGTGCGAAAATATCCTGATCGGGCCAACCCGCGATATCGAGGAGCGCCCGAGCAGGAAGGAAGTCGAAGCAGGCCTGCGCCAGCGGCATGCGGCCTTCGCGCTCGAGGCGCTCGTCGAGCTTGGCCTTCAGCGCATGGAGGTAGCGCACGTCGCTGGCCGCATATTCGCGCTGCGCATCGGATAGTTCGTCGGCGCCCCAGTCGCTCGTCTGCTGCTGCTTCGAAATCTCGACGTTCAGCAGTTCTTTCACCAGGTCCTTGAGGCCGTGGCGGTCGGTGTAGGTACGGACGAGGCGGGAGGCCGTGCGTGTGCAGTAAAGCGGCGCGGCCATGATCCCGAGATACGCCTGCATGATCCCCACATCGAATCGGGCGAAATGATAGAGTTTGAGGCGATTGGGATCGCTGAGAAGCGCCTTCAGATTGGGAGCGGCATAATCGCTGCCACGGCGGAATCGAACGAGATGCTCGTTGCCGCTGCCGTCGGACAGCTGTACCACGCACAGTCGGTCGCGGCCGGGAATCAGGCCCATGGCTTCAGTATCGACCGCAATCGGTCCGTCAGCGAATCTGACGTCCGACGGTAGGTCTTCCTCGTGGAAATAGACGGCCATGGATACTCCTGCGGGTGGGCTCTCAACCTGCTTTAGTCCGCGTTTCCCGGACCTTGCCAGCCCCTCGAATCCGTTACGAAGATTCAATCACTAGGCCCTGTAGTATTTTTCGGGTAAGGGTGTGAATGGTGCGTGAGCGATCTGCGCACTGTGACCGGTTGCGCACGGGGCCCAAGCGCGTTGGTTCTAAATCATTGCGGGCTCACGGAAGTTTGGACAAGCATGGGTTTCGACAGAGGGCGCAAGGGGGATCGCGGCGGACGCGGCCGCGATAAGCGCGACAATTTCGGCGGTGGTGATAATTTCGGCGGCGAGTTCGCCGGCGGCGGATTCGAAGAGCGTGGCGGCTACGGCGGCGGGCGCGGCGGATTCGGCGGCGGTGGCGGCTACGGCGGCGGAGGCGGCGGTTATGGTGACCGCGGCGGCTTCGGCGGCGGTGGCGGCGGCGGCTTCCGCGGCGGTGGCGGCGGTGGTTTCCGCGGCGGCGGCGGTGGCGGAATGCCTCCCCAGGTCGTTGGCGAAGGCAAAGGCGTCGTCAAATTCTTCAACCCGCAAAAGGGCTTCGGCTTCATCGTTCGCGATGACGGCGGCGAAGATGTGTTCGTTCACATTTCCGCAGTCGAGCAGGCTGGACTCACCGACCTGGCCGACGGCCAGCCGCTCGAGTTCACGCTCGTCGACCGCGGCGGCCGCATCTCGGCGACCAACCTGCGAATCGAAGGCGATCCGATGCCGGTCGAACGTAGCGGCGGCGGAGCTGGAGCGGGTGCGGGTGGTCCGCAGCGTCAGCTCACGGGCGAGAAGGCCAGCGGAACGGTCAAGTTCTTCAACTCGATGAAGGGCTTCGGCTTCATTCAGCGCGATGATGGCCAGCCCGATGCATTCGTTCACATCTCGGCTGTCGAGCGTGCGGGCATCCCGACGCTCAACGAAGGCGACCGACTCGAGTTCGAGCTCGAGGTCGATCGCCGCGGCAAGACCGCTGCAGTGAACCTTCAGTCCATCAGCTGAAGCAAACCAATTTTGGGGGCGGAAGGGTCGGCGGAGTGATTCGCCGGCCCTTTTCCTTTGCCCTCAGTTCATCGGGATCGGTCGACCTTCGACCATGACGTAAGCGATGTGCTGGACCGCATTGGGATCGGTCAGCGGGTCTCCATCGACGGCGATCAGGTCGGCTGACTTGCCCGGGTCGAGCGTGCCAGTCACGTTGGAGATCCCCATGAGGTCCGGGCCGCCCTTGGTTGCAGCGACGAGCGCGTCCCGCGGAGTCATCCCTCCCTTGGTGACCATCAGCGCGACTTCTTTGTTCGCGTCCTTGTGCGGCGCGACAGCGCTGTCAGTCCCGAGCGCGATCTTCACCCCGCTGCGGTAGGCCAGGTTCAGTCCTTTGCCCCAGACAGCGAAGGTTTGGCGGGCTTTAGCTTCCATTTCGAGTGTCAGCTTGCCGCTGCCCATGATCGACTGAACGCCCGTGAAGGCCATCAGCGTCCCCGAATAGTAAGTGCCGTGGGCCTTCATGGCCTTGGCGCCTGCCTCGTCGAGGAATGTGCCGTGCTCGATCGAATCGATGCCGGCATTTGCCGCGGCCTCGATCCCGCGAGCGCCGTGCGCGTGGGCCGCGACCTTGAGGTGGAGCGAATGCGCCATGTCGGCGATCGCCTTCAGTTCCTCATCGGTGAAGTGCTGCTCGAGACCCATCGCCCCAGGATCGAGCACGCCGCCCGTCGCCATGACCTTGATCACGTCCACGCCAGCGGCTGCGAGCTTGCGCACGACCTCCTGGCATTGCTGGGCGCCAGTGCAGACGCCTTCGGTCATGTGGGCCTCATTCACGGCTGCTGCGAGCTCGGGCGGCAGGGCCGTGGCGGGATCAGCGTGACCGCCGATGATCGAGAGCGGATCGCCCGAAACCTTGATTCGGGGTCCCGGAAAGCGCCCCTCACCCACGGCGTCTCTCATGGCGATAACAGCCGCCGTGTTGCCGCCCAAATCACGAACGGTGGTGAAGCCTGCACGGGCCATTTCCAGCGCGTGCGTCAGCCCAACGGTCGCCGCATAGGGGTTCGACCGAGATTGCGTGTAGCCGATGTACCAGGGCTCGCCGCTGTTGCCGGTGAGATGGACGTGGACGTCGGTCATGCCGGGCAATACTGTGCGGCCGCGCTCATCGACCACCGTAGCGCCCGAAGGCGCGGTGAAGCCATTCTCGATCCGAGCGATCCGCCCATTCTCAACGATAACGGTGGATGCACCCCGGGCAGGCTGCGCGGCATCGACGATCAGGCGACCCGCCTGGATCGCATAAGTTTCGGCATTTGCCGCACTGGCAGCAACGAGCGCCGCAGCACTCGCGAGCATATGTCTGATCATGAAGCCCCCTCCAACCTGAAGCGGCAAGGCTTAACGGCTCGGGGCTCCGCTTCAAGTTACCAGTGACTGAAGCGTGGAGATCTGATCGGCCTCGTTCGCAGGCTTGTCGGTGCGGATGCGGCTGACGCGGGGGAAGCGCATGGCTAGGCCGGACTTGTGCCGACCGCTGGGGTGGATCGAATCGAAGGCAACTTCGAGGACGAGGCTCTTCTCGACTTCGCGAACCGGACCGAAGCGCTGGATGGTATGGGCGCGGATCCAGCGGTCGAGCCAGCGAAGCTCTTCGTCGGTGAAGCCGAAATAGGCTTTGCCCACGGGAAGCAACTCGCCTCCCTCGTTCCAGCAGCCGAAGGTGTAGTCGCTGTAATAGCTCGAGCGTTTGCCGGACCCACGCTGGGCGTACATCAGCACGCAGTCGGCAGTCAGCGGATCACGCTTCCATTTGTACCAGAGACCGGTGCGGCGACCGGCGACGTAAGGGCTGTCGCGGCGCTTGAGCATGATCCCTTCGATGGCGACATCGCGGGCACCGGCGCGGAGATCTTCGAGCTGCTCGAAATTCTCGGCGTCGATCAGTTGGGAGATGTCGAACCGTTCTGGGTCGAGCTTTTCTGCGAACTGCTCCAGGCGGACACGCCTCTGTTCCCAAGGAAGCTCCCGCAGGTCCTCCTCGCCATCGAAGAGAATGTCGTAGAGCCGGACAAACGCCGGATAGGAGCCAAGCATCTTTTGGCTGACGTTCTTCCGGCCCAGCCTTTGTTGGAGGGCATTGAAGCTGGCGGCCGATTCGACTTCGAGCCCGGAGCCCTGAGCCTCGCCTCGAACGAGCAGCTCGCCATCCAGGACGGCAGGCGTCCGGAATGCTTGCGCGACGTCGGGAAAGCTGCCGGAGATGTCGTCGCCGGTGCGGCTGTAGAGCCGAGTTTCGTTCCATGCATGGACCAGCTGAACGCGGATGCCGTCCCACTTCCACTCGGCCGCATAATCGTCGAGCGAGATCTTCGTGTCGTCGAGGGGATGGGCGAGCATGAAGGGCCGGAAAACCGGGACGTCGCGCACGGTGGGCTGCTCGCCCCGCCCCTCGGCCCAGTCGAACAGTTCCGTGAAAGGCGGGCGCAAGCCGTGCCACACTTCTTCGACCGCCTCGACTTCCAGGCCAAACGCCTGTGCCAGCGCTTGCTTCGCCAATCGCGCGTTGATCCCGACGCGGAGTTCGCCGAGCGCAAGCTTCAGGAGCGCATAGCGGCCCGATGCATCAAGGTGATCGAGCATCGATGCGAGCACCCGCGGCGCCTCCAGCTTGGACGATGATCGAAGACGGTCGATGGCGTCCGTAATGCGGATCGTGGCGTCGTCGATCTCGGAGGGTTCGCCAGTACGTTTGGGCCAAAGCAGCGAAACGGTCTCGGCCGTGTCCCCGACATAGTCGCGGCTCATGTAGAAGAGTACCGGATCGATCGTTTCTTCCACCAGGCCGCGAATGGCTGCGGGTTTCACGTGCGGGATGTCGAGCGTGCCGGTGAGCGCGGCCAGGCCGTAGCCGCGGTCGGGGTCCGGCGTCTCCTTCAGATAATCACCGATGAGCTGCAGTTTGGTGTTGCGCGAACGCGTGTAGACGAGATCGTCCAGAAGTTGCGAGAAAGCGCGCATGGATCAGCAGTTCGGCAGTAAACGCGCGTTTCGCAAGATTGCTGCTTGGTTCTTAGTTCTGTTGCTCGGCGCGGTTGCTTTGCTCGCGTGGATGTATCGGGAGGCGACTTCCGACCCGATAGTACGCAAGGCCCAGTTGGAGGTCCCCGGACTGAGCGAGCCGCTGCGGCTGGTGCTCTTGTCGGACATTCACGTCGGCGGACCGGACATGCCCCCCTCACGGCTTCGGCATATCGTCGATCTGGTCAATGCTACGTCGCCCGATCTCGTGCTGATCGCGGGCGACTTCGTCAGCGACAAGAGATCGAGCACTCGCATCTACAGCGTGTCCGATGCGATCGCTCCTCTCAGTGGCCTCCGGTCGCGGCTTGGGACAGTCGCCGTGCTGGGCAATCACGATCATTGGCGCGACGCCATCGCGATCCGGACGAAGCTCCGCCAAGCTGGGATTCGCGTGCTCGACAACGATGCCGTGCGCATAGGGCCCCTAACGATCGGCGGGGTTGACGATCCCTACACCGGCAACGATCAGCTCGGCCGAACCCTTCCGCGGATGCGCTCGGAAGGTCGGCCGTTCGTTCTTCTCAGCCATAGCCCCGACATCTTCCCGCAGGTTCCGTCGGATGTCGCGCTCACAGTGGCCGGACACACTCATTGCGGACAGATCCGGCTGCCGCTGATCGGAGCGGTCTCAACCATGTCCGACTATGGCGAACGCTATGCCTGCGGTCGGATCGACGAGAATGGAAGGACGCTGATCGTGTCGGCGGGTCTGGGAACGAGCATCCTGCCGCTCAGGCTTGGTGCGGCGCCGGACTTTTGGGTGATCGAGCTCCGCCCGAGGCGCTAGCGGCGATCAGTGCAGGCGAATCGCCATGGCGGCGAGGATCGCAGTGCAGTCGCCGTCGGAATCGCTATTCAGCGCTTCGTCGACATGTTCGAGGCAACATTTCATTGCGACGCGGTGGCCCGGGAGAAGGGCCAACTGGGCGGAATGGCGTGCGAGCCCTTCCAGCGCGGCAAGCCCATTCACGGCCGCGAGCCGGCGAATCGCGTCCATCTTGGCGTGCATGTCGAGAGGAGAGAGGCGTGGTCCGGCTTCACGGATCTCGGCCACGCGCAGGCCGACCTCGTTCCTCACCTTGGCGAGCGGATCGGTAGCCATGGACGTTCCCTCCTGATTTAACGGAGGTTCGCCCAACTGGGTTAAGGCGAGGTTACAGCGTTGCGTCGGTTGACAATTCAGCGACGCTGCGTCATTGGCGCCACACGTGAGCGGCGGCAGGCCGCTTTTCTTTTTTCTAGCATTTGGGACTTGCCCGATGGCCAAGCCGGCAACCGTCAAGATCAAGCTCGTCAGCAGCGCCGACACCGGTTTCTTCTACGTGACGAAGAAGAATCCGCGCACTCAGACCGAGAAGCTCAGCTTCAAAAAGTACGACCCGGTCGCGCGCAAGCACGTCGAGTTCAAGGAAGCCAAGATCAAGTAAGCCGACCGCGGCTCTGCCGCGCCGTCAGCCTTCTTCGCCTCCGGCCTCCGTTGGTCCGGGGGCGTCTTCCGATTCGTTCGGCGTGAACAGCGGATCCGCCGCTTCTCCCTGAGCATCCCCGCGCCCGGCCTTGAGCAGCTGCTCTACGGTTTCCGCGAAGCGCATCACTGAAATCGGTTTCGACACATAGGCCTGCGCACCCGCGGCCCGAATCCGTTCTTCGTCCTCAGTCGTGGAATAAGCCGTCACCGCCATGATCGGCGTGGGCGCCAGCTCCTCGTCTGCCCTGATCAAGCGGATGAGGTCGAGCCCGCTAACGTGAGGAAGCTGGATGTCCGTGATCACCAGGTCCGGGTGAAAGCCTCGCGCGGCATCGAGCGCATTTCGGCTGTCGGTCACTGCTTCAGGCTCATGGCCATGTGCCGCGAGCAAGTCGCAGAACAACTTGATGTTCAGCGCATTGTCCTCGACGATCAGGATCTTGGCCAAGCTGTTTCCTTCCACCTTATGTGATGCGTGTAGGGCGTGATTCGACCAATACCAACCGACCCCTATGCCATGGCGCTTTCCGCTTTGGCCGCGACGCTCTCCGACGAACGGCGTGCGCAACGGTTCCTGGACCTGACCGGAATCGAGACAGACGAACTGCGCGCCAAGGCGGACGATCCACGCCTGCTGGTGGCACTCATCGACTTTCTCGAGGCGCATGAGCCTGATTTGCTCTCGGTTTCGGAGGCGATTGGCGTAAAGGCCGACGAGCTCGTCGCAGCCCGCATGCAGATCGAAGGAAGACCATGACCAAGACTGTCCTCATCACCGGCGCCACGGCTGGATTCGGGCGAGCTGCAGCCAAGCGCTTCGTTAGCGGCGGTTGGAATGTGATTGGGACGGGACGGCGGGCGAAACGGCTGCGCGAGCTGCAGGACGAGCTGGGAGATGCGTTCTTGCCGCTCGAGATCGACATGCGGGATCGCGATGCGGTCGAGAGCCTAGCCAAACTCTCCGCGCCGTGGGGAGAGATCGACCTCCTGCTCAACAATGCGGGCCTCGCGCCGCCGACAGATCCGCTGCCTGACACAGACTGGGACCGGATCGAAGAAGTGATCGACACCAATATCGTGGGCCTGGTCGCGCTAACCCGCGCGCTCTTGCCGAAGCTGGTCGAGCGCAAGGGCCAAATCATCAACCTATCATCGGTTGCTGGAACCTATCCCTACAAGGGCGGGGCCGTCTACGCCGGGACGAAAGCGTTCGTCCGCCAGTTCTCGCTAGATCTGCGTTGCGACCTCGCCGGCACCGGCGTTCGGGTGACCTCGGTCGAGCCTGGCATGGCCGAGACCGAGTTCACGATCGTCCGCACCGGCGGGGACAAGGAGGCCTCCGACAAGCTCTACTCGGGCATGGACCCGATGACTGCCGAGGACCTCGCCGACCTATTCTGGTGGCTCGCCAACCTGCCGCCGCATATGAACATCAACACCATCGAGCTGATGCCGGTGAGTCAGAGCTGGGCAGGCTTCACGGTGACCCGCGAGGGTTGATTCCAATGGGCTTGAGTGCTTGGGGCAGCGCATGAGCATCGACCAACGCCTCTCCGAACTCGGCATCACCCTTCCGCAGCCTGCTGCTCCCGTCGCGGCCTATGTCCCGGCTGTCGAGCATGGCGGCGCGCTGCACATTTCTGGACAGATCAGCTTTGCCGAAGACGGCAGCCTGATCAAAGGGCGCCTTGGCGAGGACGTCGATTTGGACGGCGGAATTGCGGCGGCGCGCCGCTGCGGGATCATGTTGCTGGCGCAGATCAAAGCGGCGCTTGGCTCGCTCGACCGCGTCGAACGCATCGTGAAGCTGGGCGTGTTCGTGAACAGCGCGCCGTCCTTCACGGACCAGCCGAAGGTCGCGAACGGCGCTTCCGAATTGATGCAGGAAGTGTTCGGCGAGGCCGGACGTCATGCGCGCAGCGCGGTCGGAGTCGCGGTGCTGCCGCTAGGGGTCGCCGTCGAAGTGGATGCGATCGTCGCGGTCCGAGCCTGACCCGTTAGATCCCGGACCCGCGGGCTTCGCACACCGCGGGTTGCACTATGGCCCGGGTTTTCCCGAGAATAGCCTGATCGCTTTTGCGGCGGCGCTCGAAATGGGCGCCGGTATCGAATGCGACCTGAGGCTGACTGCCGACGACCAAATCATCGTCTTCCACGATTCGGATGCGATGCGTCTCTGCGCAAGCCCGATGCGAATCGGCGCGTCGAAGCTGGCCGATTTAAGGCGCCTGCGCCTGGGTGAGCAGCCGATCCCGACCCTCTCCAGTCTCCTATCGCTTGTCGATGCGCGCGTGCCGCTGCTGCTCGAGATCAAGGTCGAGAAGGATATCTGGAGCTGGGCGCCCGCGCTGGCGAACGGGCTTGCCGGCTATCGTGGTCGGTTCGGCGTGATGAGCTTCGATCCAAGAATTTCGCGCCTGCTGAAGACCAACTTGCCGGGCGTGAGGCGAGGGTTGGTCATTCGCGACGGATTGCCGGCAGCGCGGCGGCGTCTGGCGATGTGGCTCGCCGATCCCCAATTTATCGCGGTGGAACGGACCGCACTCGGCAAGCCCTGGGTGGAACGCGCTCGGCGGCGTATGCCCGTCTACAGTTGGACGATCCGCACGGAGGAGCAGCGGACGCAAGGCGCGGTTCATGCCGATGCGCTCATCTGGGAAGCCGATGGCAGACCGCGAATCTGAAGTCCTCGCAAAGATCGCCTCGGGTGTTTCCGGCCTCAACGCGCATGCCTGGGACCGGCTGAACGGCAGCGACCCGTTCGTCAGCCACGCCTTCCTCTCCGCGCTCGAGGATTCGGGCAGCGTCGGGCCCGGCACCGGCTGGACGCCTGCACCGATCTTGGTCGAGGATGAGGGAGGACGACTGGTTGCCGCGGCGCCGGCATATCTGAAAAGCCACAGCCAGGGCGAATATGTGTTCGATCACGGCTGGGCCGACGCGTGGCAGCGCGCGGGCGGCGAATATTATCCCAAGCTACAGGTCGCGGTGCCGTTCACGCCTGTGCCTGGGCCGAGATTGCTCGGTGATCGGCCGCAGCAATTGCTCGCTGCGATCGAGGCCGTGACCGTGCAGAACGGCATCTCGTCCGCGCACGTCACCTTCATCGACGCGGACGGCGCGGGCGAATGCGAGCAGCGTGGGTGGCTGATCCGGCACGGAGTCCAATATCATTGGTTCAACCGCGGCTATTCGACCTTCGAAGAGTTCCTCGGCACGTTGACGAGCCGCAAGCGCAAGACGCTGCGCAAGGAGCGAGCGGTGGCATGCGAAGGCCTGGAGATCCGCGGACTACGCGGCACGGAGATCGGGCCTGATGAGTGGGACGCGATGTGGGCCTTCTACCAGGACACGGGCAGCCGGAAGTGGGGGCATCCGTACCTGACTCGTGAGTTCTTCGATCTTATCGGCGAGCGCATGGGTGACCAGTTGCTGCTCTTCCTCGCCCACCGCGATTCACGCCCGATAGCCGGAGCACTGAATGTCGTCGGCGCCGACACCTTGTACGGACGTTATTGGGGATGCACCGAGGAAGTGCCGTTCCTGCACTTCGAGCTGTCTTACTATCGGGCGATCGAATGGGCTTCCGAGCACGGGTTGGCCTGCGTTCAGGCGGGCGCGCAGGGCGAGCATAAGGTGGCGCGCGGCTATGAGCCGGTGGTCACAAGATCCGCGCACTTCATTCCCAATGCGAGCTTCCGCAACGCCGTTGCAGAGTTTCTGGACGCGGAGCGTGCCGGTGTAGCCACCGAAGTCCAATGGCTTCGACAGGACTTGCCCTACCGTTCGTCCGCTTCCGAATAGATCCGCACCGTCCGTCCAGTCGCGTCCGCTATCCCGCGGTACATTGCGGGTGTCGTGAAGCCCCAGGCGGCGTCGCCGTTCGGAGCGACGGCAATCAAGCCGCCCTTGCCGCCTAGCGATGCGATGTCCGCAAGCACAGCGTCGAGCGCTCCCTGCAACGACTGACCTCCGAGGCGAACTCGCTCGGCGAGTTGATGCGCCGCGACCGCTCGGATGAAGAATTCGCCGGAGCCGGTGGCGGACACGGCGGCAGATCGATCGTCGGCGTATGTACCCGAACCGATCAGCGGAGAATCGCCGACGCGGCCCCAGCGTTTTGCGGTCAGTCCGCCGGTCGACGTAGCGACGGCGACATGTCCATCGACATCCACCGCGACGGCGCCAACGGTGCCGTACTTCACCTCGTCGTCGAACCCGCCCTGGCTCATAAGCTCTTCGAGTTGCCGACGGCGCTCGGGAATCTCGAACCAGCTGTTTTCGACCTGTTCGAAGTCATGGTCGCGCGCGAAGTCGTCGGCACCTTTGCCCGAAAGGAAGACGTGCGGACCGGTCTGTAACAATGAGCGAGCAAGGCTGATCGGTGCGCGGGTCGTGCGAAGGCCTGCGACTGCTCCGGCTGCTCGATTGCTGCCATCCATGATGGCGGCGTCGAGCTCAATGACGCCCTCGGCCGTCAGCACGCTGCCGCGGCCAGCGTTGAAACAGCTGTCTTCTTCAAGGACGCGGACTGCAGCCTCGACTGCATCGAGCGCGGACTCGTGCTTCTCGAGGATGGAAGCGCCCGCCGCGAGCGCGGTCTCAAGCCCGTCGCGCGCGCATTTTTCCTGCTGCGGATCGAGTTTGCCGGGACGCATCGAACCCGCGCCACCGTGCACCACCAAACGCCATCGAGTGTCAGTCATGCGGGGGCCTTAGCGATGGCTCCACGGACGCGCCAGTTGACGATTGCGGGTCAATCATATAATTATGATATCATATTTATGGAGGCAATAAGGTGGCAAACGACAAGGTCATTGCACTGACTGCGACCAGCGAGCGGCCCGCTTCGACGATGAGCGGCTATGCGATGCTGATCATCCTCTTGGTCGCGATCCTCGCCGACATTTACGGCATCACGCAGCTTGGAAGCGCGATCAATGTCGCCGCGCCGCTCGGGATCGTCGTGGTCGCAACCCTCGCGTTCATCCTGGTGATGCCGGGGTTTTACATGCTGCAGCCCAACCAGGCGGCCGCCATCACCCTGTTCGGTGAATATAAGGGCACAGATCGCACGACCGGCCTTCGCTGGACCTGGCCGTGGATGGCCAAAAAGAAGCTGTCGGTCCGCGCCAACAACTTCATCTCCGAACGACTGAAGGTGAACGACCTTCGCGGCAACCCAATCGAAATCGCGGCGCAGATCGTCTACCGCGTGGTGGACACGGCGCAGGCCTTGTTCGACGTCGACGACTACCGGCAGTTCGTTCGCGTGCAGGTCGAGGCGGCAATCCGGACCATAGGTTCGCGCTATCCTTACGACGACTTCACGCATCAGGAGATCACGCTCCGCGGCAACCATGAGGAGGTCGGAAGCGCACTTCGCGAGGAGCTGATCGCGCGGCTCGCCGTGGCGGGCATCACCGTCGATGAGTGCGGCTTCACGCACCTCGCTTATGCACAGGAGATCGCCGGCGCGATGCTTCGACGCCAACAGGCGCAGGCCGTGGTCGCGGCACGCAAGACGCTGGTCGAGGGCGCGGTCGGCATGGTCGAAATGGCGCTCGATGCCCTGTCGGAGAAGAACGTCGTCGAACTCGACGACGAGCGCCGCGCAGCCATGGTCTCGAACCTGATGGTCGTGCTCTGCGGCGAACGCGACACTCAGCCCGTCGTCAACACTGGCACCCTGTATCAGTAAGCCATGCCCGACGGCGGCGAGCGCAAGGCGTATCCGTTACGCATCGATCCGGCCTTGTGGGCGGCGGTCGAGCGCTGCGCCGCCGCCGAGCTCCGAAGCGTCAATGCGCAGGTCGAATGCCTGCTTCGCGAAGCGCTGGCCGAGCGAGGCGTGAAGCTGAAGGGTCCCGCCCCGCGGAGGAAAAGGGGCCGCCCGCCAAAGGAGAAGCGTGATGAGTGATGGACCCGAGTGGTTCGCGCCGAAGCGTTACGGCTATGGCTCGGGGCTGCCGATCACCTGGCAAGGCTGGGCTATCACGCTTGCGTTCGCTGTCCTGATTGGCGGGATAGCGATCGCGTTGCGCGACCGCCCCGTTCAGCTGTTCGCGGCAATCCTTCCCGTGATAGCCATCCTGATGTTCATTTGTGCACGCACCACGCGAGGCGGATGGCGGTGGCGCTGGGGCAATGAGGACTAGCCGACGGTTAAATCGCGCTGCTGGTTGACCAGCCGCCATTCGTCCAGATCGCCGAGCATGATGCGTCCCGCCTGTTCGGTCAGATCGGCGGCACGCGAGAGCGGGACGTCTCGGCGCAATTCCTGCTCGATGTTCCGCAACGTGTCCGCGGTCGCCAGGGAGCGCAGAGCGTCCCCGCCGAAATCTGCCTGGAAGCGAATACCGAAAACCGCGGTTCCCAAGGCCGGGAATCCCGCCGATACCAAAGTAAACCAGTTGCCGAACCGGTTCACGTAATGGGCGTCGATCGCGAGACCGACGAGTGTCGCAACCGACACGAGCAAAGTCCCCGCGAATAGCATCGTCCCAATCCGCTCCAGTCGCTGGTCCAGCTTCTCGATCTGGATCGAATGACGCTCATGATAACCGACCTGCGGTGCCACCTCATATTCGGCGATCGCCTTGGCGAGCGATGCTGCGCGTTGTCGATCGATCGAGCCGGTCGGACATCCCATCGCCCGCCACACGCCGCTCGCGTACCAATCGATCCAGCGTCTCGGCACGGGGTTGGTCGATGTCCCTGGCGGATCGGGCGAGGCAATCCCGAGCAGCTTCAGGCTGCGCATGGGCCGCAGGCGCTCTGCCAGCTGGCGATAGTCGAGCCAGCGGCGATGCCATTCGTTTCGGGAGCCGATCGTCGCATTGAGGATGATCGCAAGTGTGATCACCACCTCCAGCGCGGCGAAGTCGAACTTGAGGTGCGGTGCCATGAATGCGCTGAGGCCGAGGCACACGGCGATGCCGCCCAGCAGGAAGTTGAAGATGTGCCCGCTGCGGTAGGTCTGAGCAAAATGCGTCGCGAGGCGATCGGCCCAACTGTAAGCCTGCTCGAGCAGATCCATCGGTGCTGAGATATGGAGTGCGTCCGCGCAGCCTTCGCGATAGCGGCGCCATTCGTCGCGGATCTGCGCCTCGGCGTGCTTGTTGGCGAAGTCCTTCCGCCCGAACTTGCCTACTCCGGCGGCTGCCAGAAGCAGCGGATATTCGACGCGCGTGCGAATTCGCCTCAAGCGCTCGTGCGTGAAGCGCCGCAGGAACTCCTGCTCCTGGGAATCTGGCGGCGGCATGAGGAGACCCTCAAGCAATGCGTCCATTCCGGCCCGGTCCAGCGGGCGTTCGGCGGTGGGCTCGTCGGCAGTGGTCATCACGGTCGGATCGAATGCGCTCCACAGCAGGCGCGACGCAGCCGTTGGGTCAAGCGGCAGGTGAATGACCGCAGTGCCGCGTGTGATCGCCAGTTGAACGACCTCGCCGGTACCGCCGCGGCCGCGTGGCGGGAGACCATCCCAAACTGCGATCAGCGCGTCGCAGTGAGACACGGTGGCACGGCCTGTCATCACATAAGCGTCGATGAGGCGCTGCCCGTGGCCGGGCAGTTCGAGCACGCACTTAGCCTTCGCGACCAGCGCATCGAAACGCTCCCGTGCCTCATCGCTGGCGAGGCTGGCGCGATATTCCGCTCGCTGGAAGGGCAGAACTGCCTGCAGCTCCCAGCCGAGATCCAATGCGACTTCCGCCGCGATCTGGTCGGCGCCGTCCGCAATCGGCGATACGAAGCGCATCTGCGGGGGATCGGCGGAGAAGCAGGCACGCTCCCTGGCGAAGAGCGCGGCGCCCGAATCGGCGACCAGCCGGAGAACGTTTTGTATACGCAGCCGCAAGGCGCCAAGGCTGCCGGGCGGCAAACTATCCGCGCGATGGCCAGTGATGCCTACGCTGAGGACGAAGGGGAGTTGAGGCGGTCCCTTGCTTCCCTGCACCACTCGTTTCGATGAACCGATTGGCGGTGCGGGCGCGTTCAATGAGACCGCCCCTTCATGGAATTAGCTACCACCATTCCGAATGATTGGATCGAAGCTGATCGGCAGCCACGTCTTGTCATTGCAGGTGAAATTCCACTGGTACGATACATCCTGGGCCGGACCCGAATTGTTATCGGTGAAAGCGGCAGTATTGCCGTTGATCGTCACACCGACAATCTGCTGCGAATTTTCGCCCGGATTTGGCGGGCAAGTCGAGCAATTGTCCTGCGCGTCCAGGCTCAGGAAGGTAATTCCGAGCCCTGTGTTGTCAGTCAGGTTGAAGTTGAAGCGGTGTTGGCCCGACTTGGCTGGAAGGCTGGGGCTCGCGTCGCCGGAGGCCACGCTGATCACCGCATTTCCGCCAACAATATTGGCGACGAGTTCAATGGTACCAGGCGGACCGCCAACTTGTGGGTGAGGCTCCATCACTCCGGCGTCTGGACGTCCCATGATCTTTCTCCTTTGGATCTGACGCGTCACCAGCCGCTTGAGAATGAGGCGGCTCAGAGCTCACGTAGCTCAGTTCATCGTCCTCGATTGTCGATGATCGGATCGAAGACTGGTTGCTGGCCGTCCTCGCAAACGAAGTTCCACCGGAAACAGACGTCCATCGAGCCCTTATTGTCGTTGTTGTCGACGAACTTTGCTGACGCGGTGTTTATCTTCACCTCATTGGCGGGGATCTGACTCGAATGCAGCCCGGAAACTGTAGGGGGGCAGGTCGATCTGTTGTCCTGCGTATCCAGGCTGACGAAACTGACCTTCTGCTTCGGATTTGTGTTGTTCTTGAGTGTGAAATGAAATGGCGTGGGTGGATCTCGGTATGCCAAAACATGCTTCGCTGTCTTGCCGGTGATACGGACCGTCCCATCTGTTTCGGTCTTTGCAGTCAATGTACGGTTCACCATCGCACGATCCTTTCCATCGAAACGACCATCAAGCCTTTCGGTAGCTCATAGATTGCAGCCTTGATCTGATTGGCTGCGCCTCAGCCTCCCGGCCGAGCCGGCGGAGGATCAGCGCTTGCTCTGCCATTTGATCGGGCTCCAGCGGCGCACCGCGAGGGATCTGCGACAGGGCGGCCTCCCAGGTCGCGCCGGCTGCGCGGGCGTCGCCGAGGTCCAGCTGCATGTCTCCGACCACGCGATACGCACCGGCAACGAGGAGGGCGTCGTGAACCTTGTTGCCGCTATTCACGGTCTTAGCGATCTCCGCCGCCCGCTGTGCGAAGCTGAGCGCATCACTCTTATTGCCCGCGGCTCGCGCCAGCGCCGCTTTGAGGCTCCAGCAACTGCTCATGATCGCGCGCCAATCCGCCTCGCGCGGATCTCGGGAGAGTAGGCGCGTAGCGCCATCGCAAACTGATTGGGTGAGGCCTGCGGCCTCGTCCTTATTCCCCACGACGATCAGCTGTTTGGCGAGGTCAGCGCGGGCCTGGGAGGCATATTCCAGCCACCGGGCGTTGGTGGGTTCCTTCGGAAGCAAGACGTCGGCCTGATCGACGGCTGCACGAAATTGCTGCAACGCTAGGTCGTCTCGCCCTTGCTCCGCATACATCCGTGCGAGCTTTTGCCCGGCGGGAATGAGACGCGCCTGGAAGTCGACATCGCCGGTCTCGCTGAACAGCCTGCGCAGCACGTCCATCCCTTGGCGCCGGGCCGAGATAGCTTCAGCATAATTGCCCGTCGCGTGGTCCGCGTCCGCCAGCCAGGCGAAGGACTCGGCGACCCCCTGTTGATATTCCCTGTTCCCCGGATCCGCGGTTGCGATGGCCTGCATCGTCCTCATCGCTTCGCGGAATTGCCTCGCGGCTTCCGGGAAACGACGCTGGTCGTTCATGAGCACGCCGAGGTTGGTGTCCGCATATTGCTTTTCCATGCGGTACTTCATGCTGTCGGGTGCGAGGGCGACTTCTTGCAGCGACAGCCGCTTATATTCGCGCATGTTCGCTTCCGCAGTGCGGAAGTCGCCCCGTTGGTGTGCGATCTCCCCAACGTAGAAGACATTCTGTGCGTGCTCGTAGAGGCCTTCAGGATTCGACGGGTTTCGCGCGATGGCCTCCGACGTTCCTTTGATCGCCTCACGATAAAGCTGCAGGGCCTTGTCGAACTCACCGCGTGAGTAGGCGACCTGCGCCATAAGGCTAAGTGCGGCTGATCGTTGCGTCAGTGCCGAATCGCTCAGGTCAGCGGTACCCTGCTTCTGATAGTAGGCCAGCACCTTCGACCCGACCCCGTCCAGCGCATCGAGCCGGCCTATGGGCTCGAGCTTGTCCTTGAGATCGCCGAGCATGAAGCCGACGAGACCTTCCGCCTCGCGCCGTTGCTCGCGCGCCTCGTTACGCGCCTGCATGGCGGTAACGGCGAGGGTGCTGGTGACGGCCATGCCCCCCAGCGATGCTGCCGCGAGCCAAGCCAGGCGCCGCTGGCGCCGCGTCGTTTCGCGCTGGACGAGCTCGTCGAGCCCTACCCCGAGCATCCCCGCGACCAGTTTCAGAAAGGCAAGGCGCTTCCCTTCCCCGCTGTCGCGGAAATCGGCAGCTAGCGGATCGGCCCGTTTCGTCGTCTGGTGGCCGCGCCGGTCATATTTGAAGCGCAAAGCGGGCGGAAAGCATTCCTCCTCTTCCCGACCGGGCATCTCGCTGGCGAATGGCTCGCCAGCCGCGACGGCCGCCAACACGCAGCCCTCAGGTCGCGTCCGCTTGAAGGATTCGATCTCGGCATTCGTCCAGAATGACTTCGCGGCGGTGGGTGAACAGAGGACAATCAGGAATTGGGAAGCTGCCAGCGCCGCCTTGATCTCCTCGGCAAGGTCTCCGCCAGCGGACAGATCGTGCTGGTCGCGAAAGATCGGGGTCAATCGCCGGGGGACCACGCCATTCGCCGTTAGCTTGCCGGCAAGCGAGTGCGGCACCCGGAATTTCTCGAGTTCCTGGTGCAGCCAGTCGGCTAACTCCTTGTCTTTGTGACTGTAGCTAAGGAACGCGTAGAAGCGCGTCCTAAGGCGAGGGACGCGACTATGATCCGCTTCCGCCCCGGCAGAACCGTCAAATTGTGGCAATCGGGCAAGCTTGGCCATCGGCCGCCCCCAGCGAGTCCGTTAACCCTGTTAACACAGGAGGGTATCTCAGCCTAGCTTTGCCCCCGGGGACGGACCGCCTATATGCGGGCCATGTCCATCCGTCCCTGGCGAGATATCGAGCGGCGTCAGTCGCGTCAGATCATGGTCGGCTCCGTCCCTGTGGGCGGAGACGCGCCGATCAGCGTGCAGACCATGACCAACACGCCCACCGAGGATGCAAGGGCGACGATTGATCAGATCCGCCGCTGCGAGGACGCTGGAGCGGACATCATCCGAGTTTCCTGCCCTACCGCGGAAGCAACGACCGCATTGAGGCAGATCGTGCGCGAGGCTCGCGTACCGATCGTCGCGGACATCCACTTTCACTACAAGCGTGCGCTTGAAGCGGCGGACGCCGGGGCCGCGTGCCTCAGGATCAACCCAGGAAACATCGGTTCCGAGGAGCGGGTGAGGGAGGTCATTGCCGCCGCCCGCGCTAATGGCTGCGCGATCCGTATCGGCGTGAACGCGGGCAGCCTCGAGAAGGACCTGCTTGAGAAATACGGGGAGCCGTGCCCAGAGGCCTTGGTCGAGAGCGCGCTCGACCATATTCGCATCCTCGAGGATCACGGCTTTCGCGAATACAAGGTCGCCGTGAAGGCGAGTGATGTCTTCCTGGCCGTGGCGGCCTATCAGCAGCTCGCGAGCGAAGTGGACTGTCCGCTTCACCTCGGCATCACCGAGGCGGGCGGCCTGATCGGCGGTACCGTCAAATCCTCGATCGGTATCGGCAACCTGCTCTGGGCGGGGATCGGCGATACGATCCGCGTGTCCCTGTCTGCCGAGCCTGAGGAAGAAGTACGCGTCGGCTACGAGATCCTGAAGGCGCTCGGCATCCGCAGCCGCGGCGTTCGTGTCGTGTCCTGCCCGTCATGCGCGCGGCAAGGTTTCGACGTGATCCGTACCGTGGAGGCGCTCGAACAGCGGCTCCAGCACATCAAGACACCCATGTCTCTATCCGTCCTCGGCTGTGTCGTGAACGGGCCCGGAGAGGCGCGCGAGACCGACATCGGAATTACGGGCGGCGGCAACGGCAAGCATATGGTCTATCTGTCGGGCGTAACGGATCACCATGTGCAGGATGCCGACATGATCGATCACATCGTGAAGTTGGTCGAAGCAAAGGCCGCCGAGATCGAAGCGGCGTCGGAACCGCTACCCACACTCGATGCTGCAGAATGAGCCTGCGGGTCAGGAATAAGAGCGTCGCGTTTGGGGCGAGTGCGACCGGGGTTTCTTCTCTTGGAGCTTTTGCACTTGGCGCGGCCGCTACCGGCGCGCTTGCCCTCGGTGCCATGGCGATAGGACGGCTTTGGATCGGCCGCGCTCACATTCGTAAGCTGCGGATCGACGAGCTGGAAGTTGGCCGCATCGTCCGCATCGAAGACCAGCAGGGTTAGCCTTCCTTAACCTCGCCGGCGCAGACTCGCGCCGTGACCAAGCTGCTACTGATTCTCGCTTTTGGTGGAGCGCTCGCAAGCGGTCTTTCCGAGCAGTCGCAGCCGCCGCTGCTGATCGACTCAGCGCCGGGGCCCGCTTCCCTCGACGCCAACAACTGATCGCAGCTAAGCGCGGCTTGTGAGCCGCGTCAGTCAACAACCGGTACATGCCTTCGTCGCTGCCCTCGGCGCGGTCGCCGTATTGTCGATCATGGATGCGGTGATGAAGCATCTGGTGCTCGTCATCGGGATCATTGCCGTCAGTGTGTGGCGGTCTTCAGCGAACCTGCTTCTCAGCGCGGTGCTTTACCTGCCGCGGCGATCGTCGTGGCCGGATAGGAAGACGCTGCGGGTTCATGTCGTCCGCGGCATTGTCATCGCCGTGATGGCCGCCTTCTTTTTCTGGGGCATTAGCCGGGTGCCACTGGCGCAGGCGATTGCACTGACCTTCATCGCACCGCTCATCGCGATGCTGCTCGCGGCGGCGTTCCTAGACGAAAAGATTGGACCCAACTCCATTGCCGGATCGCTTGCCGCATTCGTGGGGGTGATCGTTATCGTCGTCGGGCAGGCGGCCGCACACGTCGGCAACAATGTGCTGGTCGGCATCGCGTCGATCATCGCCTCGGCGCTCTGCTATGCCGTGAACATCGTCCTGATGCGCCGTCAGGCGCTCGCCGCGAAACCACTGGAGATCAACTTCTTCCAGTCGGTCATGGTGTTGCTGCTTTGGCTTTTGGCGGTGCCGTTTGCCGGACTTCCGGCGTGGCCTGGGGAGCAATGGATCTGGGTTGCGGTCGCCTGCTTGCTGTCGACATCAGGTACGTTGCTCTTCGCCTGGGCTTATGCGCGCGGACCCGCGAGCTATCTCGCGGCGACGGAATATAGCGGATTCTTGTGGGCGTCCGTGCTCGGGTGGATCGTGTTTCGCGAGAGCGTTTCGATCTACACGCTGGCTGGTGCAATGCTGATCGTCGGAGGGTGCGTGGTGGCGGCGCGTGGAAAGGTGTCCGAGCCGCCGGAGATCGACGTGGTTGCCTAGCTGCTGCCCAGCACGTTGATGGTGAAGGCCAGCACGCCGATGTTGAAAGCGAAAGCGGCCAGACAATGGACTGTCACCGTCTTGCGCATGTGGGTCTCGGTTATCACCACGTCCGACGTCGCAAAGGCCATCCCGCAGGTGAAGGAGAAATAGACGAAGTCCCAATAGACGGGATGGGTCGTGCGCGGAAACTCGAGGCCCATGCAGCCTAGGTCAGGCTTCAAGTACGCAAGATGCGCATAGTGCAGCGCGTAGACGATATTGCTGAACAGCCAGGCCAGCACGAGCGTGCCGATGATCAGTGCTTTAGTGAAGGGCTGCGGATTGTGGCCGATCGCTTCCGCGCCGATCGCAGTCAGCAACACAGCCATAACAATGCCTGTGACCACCAACAGGCCGATACGGTTGGCATCGTTCTGCGCAGCATGATCCCGGATAATGCGGGCCTCACGCGTCCCGAGCAGAGGGATGCACGAAATCAGGAACAGCAGCGATGCAATGTCGAACGCGGCCATCGCTCCCAGCGCCCAGCGGTGGAATGCATCGGATAGGATGGGGAAAGCGACGATCATGATCGCCATGAACGCGAGGAAGCGTGGGGGTGCGAAGATGTTGCCGATGGTCCGGGGCTTCGTCATGAGCGGGTTTGTTATCGCACCTTTGCAGCGCGTCCAGTGAAAGGATTTTCATGCCCTGGGTCTGGCTGATCGTCGGCGGATTGTTTGAAGTCGGATTCACGACCTCGCTCAGATTCGTCGAGGGCTTTCGCAACGTTCCCTGGACGCTCGCCTTCCTCGCTTCGGTCACGGTGAGCATGGGGCTGCTCGAAGTCGCATCTCGCTCGATCCCGATGGGGACAGCTTATGCCGTTTGGGGCGGGATCGGCGCGGTCGGCACAGTGGTCGTCGGCATCCTGTGGTTCCACGAACCAGCGAGCACGATGCGGATATTGCTCATCCTCGCGATCGTCGCTGCGATCGGCGCACTGAGGCTAACGGCTTAAGACTAGAGCTTGAGCCTACTTGTTCACGACAGAATGGGTCGTCGGATCATAACCTGGCGGCGGACCGGCGTGATATTGCCCCTTGTACGTGTAGCCAGTCACGTAGCCGGTATTGTTGGGGTCTGACCAAACTGCGCCGGCAAGCCCGGCGATCGGCGCATCTACCGCGACGCCTTCCAAGACCGCAGTATTAGCGGTTGGTTCAACGGCCGCGGCAGGGACCGGCGGATGGGCGGGCTCAGGTCGACGGGTGCCGCAAGCGGAGAGCGCTAACGCACTGCCAATCACCATGACAAAAAGCCGCATTTGCATCGCTCATCTCCAATCGAAGCCGCGTGCATGTCCTTCGCTATTCGGCGCTCAGCCCGTAATCTGGCACCGCTTCAGCGCCTCACTAAGTACCACGTCGAGGTCTTCGGCCCAATTGTCGGCCTCAGCATTTAGCTTCGAGTGTGAGATGCGGTACGGTCAGTGTTGCGGCTTGAATAGCGGAGCGACCTGCGGACTTTCTTCGATCGATCGATAGAATTTCGGCGCCGGAAAGGGCCCCCGTGCCTGCTCGAACGCGAAGCCGAGGTTGAGAAGTAGCTGCTCCGACCACTTCGGACCCATGAAGCTCAGGCCTACCGGCATTCCCTTGATGAGCGCCATGGGCACCGTGAGATGCGGATACCCTGCCACCGCCGCCAGATTCCCCGCTCCGCCTTCGGTGTAGAGATCCCTGTTCACCGCATCGATGTGCCAGGCTGGGCCGGCGGTCGGGCCGACCAAGGCACTAACGTTGTGCTGCTTCAGCAAGCGATCGATGCCGTTGGGGCCAGCCGCGGTGAGGCTCGTCAGGCGTGCCTTCTTGTAGGCTGGGTCGTTCAACCCTTTGGTCTTCTGAGAGTCTTCGAAATAGTCCTGGCCGAACAGCGGCATCTCCTGGCGCTCATGCGCCTTGTTGAAGGCGATCAGGTCGGCGAGGCTACGCACACCGATGGGTGCGGGGCTGCTCTGGAGATATTTGGCCATGTCGGCCTTGAGCTCAGTCTGGAGGACGATGTTCTCATTCTTGCCGATCGCGCTTTGGTCGAACTTCTTGATGTCCACCAGGATCGCCCCTTGCGCCCGGAGGATGGCGAGTGCCGTCTCGAACGCCGGATCCAGGATTGGGCTCGAGGAGAAGCGCATGACGCCGATGCGCTTCCCCTTGAGCGCGTTCACGTTGAGGCCGGCGGCATAGTCACGCTTGTGGGCGTCCGCTTCGCGCGTCGCCGGGTCCGCTGGATCGCTGCCGGCGATGACAGTCAGCAATTGCGCCGCTTCGCGCACGCTGGCCGTCATCGGACCCGCCGTATCTTGGCTGTGGCTGATCGGGACGATGTGCGTGCGGCTGACGAGACCAACGGTGGGCTTGAGCCCGACGATGCCGTTGATTGACGCTGGGCACGTCACCGAGCCGTCGGTTTCGGTGCCGATAGCGAGGCGAACGAGACCGGCTGCTACGGCCGCGCCGCTCCCGCTCGAGCTGCCGCAGGCGTTGCGGTCGAGGGCGTAGGGATTGCGGACCTGTCCGCCGACCGCGCTCCAGCCTGAGATTGAATGGGCGGAGCGAATGTTCGCCCACTCGCTCAAATTGGTCTTGCCGAGGATCACGAGTCCGCCAGCGCGCAGGCGCATGACCAGCGGCGCGTCTCGGTTGGTCACATTGTTCGCGAGCGCGAGGCTGCCCGCCGTGGTTGGCAGCGGACCGGCGGTCTCGATATTGTCCTTGATGAGGATCGGCTGACCGGCGAGCGGACCTCGAGGCCCAGAAGCGTCGACGTGACGCGCCTGATCCATTGCCGTCGGATCAAGCGCAATGACAGAGCCGAGTTGGGGGTCGATGCGCTTCACCCGTGCAATCGCCTGAGCAGTAGCGGCTTCGGCGACGCGCGGTTGCTGAGCAAGCGCTACTTGAGGCGTTGCTGCCAACGCGGCGACGATCAGCAACTTGCGCATCGATGTCCCCCTCTTGTCAGCGCGGCGCGAGCAGCGCGTCGAGCGTCCCCTGGCCCTTTCCGACCTTCTCGAGCTTGGGATAGCGCAGACCGCCGTGCCAATCGAGCGTCACGGTCCGATAGAGATCGCCGCTCTTGACCAGCAATTGCGGAGCCGGGCCCTGGCCGGCAGCGCCCTTGATTGCAGCCTTCAACGCGTCCCCGTCGAACGCACGATTGTTGATGGCCAGGATCTCATCGCCGATGGTGATGCCGGCGTTGAACGCAGGGCTGTCCCACAGCACGCTCTGGATCTTGCCGTCGTTGCCGACTGCGAAACCGCCAGAGTAGGTGAAGTCGTTGCCCTTGCGGAGCTTCTCTATCCCCTTCCACCACTTGGTCGGCTCGGCCGTGTAGACGAGCTGGTAGCCGCCCTGGGTGATACCTTCGAGCGGCGCCTGCGGCGCAACGCCGTTGACCTTCTGATTGAGGTAAGAGCGCCAATCGTACGGCTGGACGCGGTTGAGGGTCTCGACGATGTCGTCGAAGGTGTAGGTCACCTCGCCCCAGTCGCGGTCGCGAATGCCGAAGAAGGCCTTCGCGAAATCGTCGATCGAGCGCTTGCCGCCGGACTGCTGGCGAATGATGCGGTCGACATCCATCCAGATCAGCTGGCCTTCGGAGTAATAATCCTCCGAACGCTGCCAGCTGCGCCACGGAATGGGCTGACGGCCGGCGATGATCGGGTCGTTGGTCGTATCGATCAGCGGGCGCCACTGGCGGCCCGGCGTGCCCAGTCCGTACGAAGCAGCGGTCGCCGCGATGGCGTCGAGCGTGTCTTGCTTCGACAGCATCCCGGAGCGTGCGCCCAGCACATAGCCCCAGAATTGCGTCTGGCCTTCGTAGACCCAAAGCAGGCTGTTCTGCATCGGCATGCGGTAATCAGCGGTCCAAAGGTCGGCCCCGCGGCGGAACTTGCCGTCCCAGCTGTGGCTATACTCGTGCGGAAGCAGGTTGCGGGCGTTGAGCTGGTTGTCCCAGTCCGTGAAATAGCCGCGGCGTACGCCGTCTTCTGAGCTGCGGTGATGCTCGAGCCCGATACCGCCGAGGTTGTTCGAGATGGTCAGCAGGAAGTCGTAGTGATCGTAGTGCTGAGCTCCGAAGGCCTTCACGGCCTGCTCGACCAGACGGCGGTGCGCAGCAATTTGCTCCGGCGTTGCGGCGAGTTCGGCCTCATTGTCCGCCATCACCTCGATAGCGACGTCCGGCGTCAGCTCGATGCGGCGGTGGTGAGCGCCAGCGATCATCGGACTGTCAAGCAGGATCTCATAGTTTGTTACGGGGAAGCTGATCCGGTTGCCGGCCTGGCCGCTCGGACGAAGCGCCGTTGCCAGGCTCCATCCCTGCGGAACAACGACCGTAGTCTGGACCGGGATCTGACGAACGTAATAGCCTGCCGGGTACAGCGACGTGACGATGGGTTCGATGCTCGCCATATCGGGCGTCATCATGATGCGGCCCTGGTCGCCGGTCGTCGGCGAGACGTACTGGAAATCGACGTCGACCGATGTGACGCCCTGCGGCACGTCGACGTGGAAAGCATAGACGTCGAGCGTGTCACGAACCCACTTCAACTCCTTGCCGCCTGAGGTGAAGCGGAAGCCGGTGGCGTTCTTAAGGTCGTTGCGTGGGCTATGACCTCCGGGGACCCATTTTGGGTAGAGCAGAACGAGGTCGCCAGGCTGAGTGACCGGGATGGTCTGGTGCACGCGGAAGATGGCGCGCGTTACGTCGCTGGCGTCGATCGTGAGCTGCATGGTGCCGGGAAACGGAACGTCGCGAGCAGCCGGAATCCTGTCCGTCTTATCGGTGGGAACGGGCTTGCTGTTCTGCGGAGGAACGAGCTGCGCTACGGCGGAAGTGGCGACGGAAGACATCAGAAGGAAAGCAAGCGCGGCTCGGCGCATTCGATAACTCCTTGAACAGCGACCTGTGGTGAACCGCGTTGGGTGTAACGCGAATATCATCGCGCGCAACGCGCCGATTCCCGTTAGAAGACGCCAGTCGGCACTTTGTCGAAGTTCATTGCGTTGTCAGCAGGGGTTAAGTTTCCGGCACTAGCGGGGGAAGGCATGTCAGTTCGTACCACGCTGCTGCTGGGAGCAGCTTTTTTCATGCCCATCGCGGGCGCCGAAGCACAGCAGACGAGCGGGTCCGATCAGACTCCGGCGACGAATGCTCCTATGACCTCAGCCGAGCAGCAATCGAGCACGTCATCCCAGCACCCCCCCGCGTCTGAGCAGCCCTCCACCACTGCCCCCGCAACTGCGGGTGCTCCAGCGCAAGCCGATGAATCTGGCGAGGAAGAAGAGATCGTCGTGGTCGGCCAGAAGCCGCGCGGCTCAGTAGTCGGGGACATTCCGCCGGAAAATACACTCGACGCGCGGGACGTTCGGGCGACCGGCGCGACAAACATCAACGAGCTGCTCGACGCGATTGCGCCACAAGTTGGGAGCGCGCAAGGCCGCGGCGGGGAGCGCCCAGTGCTGCTGCTCAACGGCCAGCGGATTTCCAGCTTCCGCGAGATGCGGGACATCCCAACCGAGGCGATCCAGCGCGTCGAGATCCTGCCCGAAGAGGTGGCCCTCAAATATGGCTACAGGGCCGATCAGAAGGTCGTGAACATCGTGCTTCGTGAGCGCTTTCGTTCGACCGTGGCGCAAGCTGCCGCTGGTGTTGCGACGGAGGGTAATTACGCCAATGGCAATGCGGACGTCACGCGTCTGATGATCGGCAAGAATGGACGGACGCAGTTCAACCTGCACGCCGAGGGCAACAATATGCTCACGGAAAACGAGCGGGACATTGAGCCCTTTCCCAACGATCCTCCGGGTGATCTCGCCGCCCGATCATTGGTTGGAAAAAGGGCTGACGTTCGTGGGTCGGCTATCTTCAATCGCCAGGTCCTGGGCGACGTTTCGGCGACTCTGAACACCGAGCTCGAGCATGTCTCCGGTAAGTCGCTGATCGGGCTTAACCCCGAGACGCTCGATTTACGTACGCGCAATACCGACAGCGACGCGGCCCACGCCGGCCTCACCCTCAATTGGGACAAGGCCAAGTGGCACTGGAACGTGACCAGCAACGCCGATTGGGAACGCGACATCACGAACACCGATCGTGGCGGCGTCGAGTTTCCATTAGAACGAGCGCGCGAGATTACGACCTCGGGTGACATCACGGCTACCGCGAACGGGACGCTGTTCCACCTTCCAGCTGGCAATGCGGGTACGACGGTTCGCGTCGGAGGGAGCACCGTCAATCTCGATACGCACCGCGGTGCGAGCGGCATCACCACGAACAATTCGCTGAGCCGGACGGCGGGCAATGCAGCCATCAACCTGGATCTTCCTGTCTCCCGTCGGGGGCGCGACTTCAGCGCGCTCGGGAATCTCACCTTCAGCGCGAATGCCGAGGTAAACCAGCTTTCGGACTTCGGTACACTGACCAAGATCGGCGGCGGCGCGAACTGGTCGCCGGTGAACCAGCTGAATTTCGTGACCAGCTGGAACCTCGAGGAAGGCGCGCCGACCATGAACCAGCTCGGCGACCCGTTGCTCCTCACCCCGGACGTGCGCATCTTCGATTTTACGACGGGTGACACGGTGCAGGTCACGACGCTCACAGGCGGCAACCCGAACCTGTCGGCAGATCGCCGGACGGTCTTCAAGCTAGGGGGCTATTGGAAGCCGAGCGAGAAGATGGATCTCACATTCAGGGCCGACTACGTCCATCAAAAGATCGACCGGCCCATCTCGGGCATTACCGTGACACCGCAGATCGAGGCGGCCTTCCCGGACCGGTTCGTTCGTTGTCCCGCGGGTTCGACCGAATGTACGCCGGGCCAGCTGCTGAGTGTCGACCTGACGCCGGTGAATTTCGACAATTCGCGGCTCGATACGCTGCGGATTGGGTTCGATTTCTCCCAGCCGCTTAAGTCCCGGCGCCCGTCCCAGGCCGTAATTGACCAGTTCCGGAAGCAATTTGGCCTGCCTCCGAGAAACGCACAGGGCGGTGCTCCCGGTGCAGGCGGTCCGCCGCCTGGAGAGGGCGGTCGTGGAGGTTTTGGCGGCGGACGGGGTGGCGGCGGCTTCTTCGGAGGCGGCGGCCAAAACCGCGGACGCCTGACCCTCTCGGTCAGCGACACGATCACATTCGTGAACAAGGTTACGATCGCGCCGGGCCTCGAACTGGATTACCGCCATGGCGATGCCGCGGGGCAGACCGGGGGCACACCGCTTCACAACGTCCAGGCTCAGGCTGGCTATTTCAATAATGGACTCGGTGCCCGCATCGGCGCCAACTGGCGCAGCGGGACGAACGTGGACACGCTCACTGGAGACAATCTGCGCTTCTCGCCGCTCGCCACCTTCGACCTGCGGCTGTTCGCAAATCCGGGTGACATTCCAGAGGTTGCGGTAAAGCATCCGTGGTTGCGCGGAACGCAAGTGCGGCTCGAGTTCAACAATGTTTTCAATTCCCGGCCAAACGTCCGCGACGCAGACGGCGGAGTGCCGTTGAACTACCAGCCTGCCCTGCTCGATCCGATCGGGCGCACGATCATGATCAGCTTCCGCAAGCTGTTCCTGCCGCCGCCCAGCTTCTTCCGCCAGCAACGGCAGCAGGAGCAGCAGCCGGGCGGGAACAGGCCGGTAGGCGAGTAGTGATCGATTGCCGGGCTCTCAGGCCGGCTGATCTGTCCAGAAGTTCATGTGGCGGCCAGTGATTATTCAGCCGCACGAGCGCACTGGCGCCAGGCATGCGACGCCTCATAAGTCTGCCGCTCCTAGTCGGCGTGAGCTTCACGGCGTTGACGGGAGCCGCGAGCGCGCAGCCTGCGCAAGGCACGAGTTCGCCCACTGCGCAAAGTCCTGCGCCAAGCGGAACTGACGACGAAGACATTGTCGTAGTCGGCAAGCCACCCCGTGGCTCCGCGATTGGCGATATCCCTCCTGTCAGCGTCCTCCATTCTCGTGATGTGAAAGCGACAGGCGCGACCAGCTTCGATGAGCTGCTGGAAGCGATTGCGCCGCAGATCGGAGCTGCTCGGCAGTCGGGTAGCGCGCGTCCCCTGGTTCTGTTGAACGGCAGGCGAGTGTCAAGCTATCGCGAGCTGCGTGACATTCCCATCGAGGCGGTTTCGCGGGTGGACATCCTGCCGGAGGAAGTTGCGCTCAAATACGGCTATTCGCCAGACCAGAAGGTCGTGAACGTTGTCCTTCAGAACAGGTTTGCGGAAACCGTAGGACAAGTGGCCGGAAACACCGCCGCGCAACACGGTTTTGGCGGTGGCAGCGGCGATGCCACCCGGATCATCTTGAGTCCAAAGCAGCGGACCACGCTTAACCTCCATGCGGGCACCGACGACATTCTGCGCGGCTCGCAGCGCAGTCTCGTTCAGCAGCAATATGAATCGAACGGAACGGGTGCCACGGGGCTGCTCATTCCGCCCGAAGTCAGCGTTCACGGCACTGCCACGGTCAGCCGCTCTCTGCCGGGCGACATCGAAGCGACCGTCAACGCAGAATTGCAGCGGAGCTCCGGCCACTTGCTCAGTGGGCTTTCCGAGCAGTTGCCCGCGGAGCTGCATCGTTCGTCGACGGACGACCGGGCGCACCTCGGTGCAACGCTAAGCGGCGACCAATCGAACTGGCACTGGAACATCGCCGCCAATGCTGATGTCGACCACAATCACACGACGACCAGCGACCAGGGGCAGTTTTTTGCGCCTGGAAGCGCTAAATCGACCGAGACTTCAGCCAACCTCGACGCAACTGTGAACGGGTCTCCGTTCAGTCTGCCGGCGGGGAAAGCGGACCTGACGCTCCGCGTAGCCGGCTCGACCGACAATCTCGACATCGATCAAATGCATTTTCCGACGCCACCTGAAGGGTCGACCAACCGAAATACTGCCACGGGCGCCGTCAGCTTCGACCTTCCGATCGCGCATCGAGGGAAAGCCCTGGGCGCGCTTGGCAACCTGACGATCAATGGCAATGCGCAGGTCGACCAGTTGTCAGACTTCGGCACCCTGACCCGGGTCGGCGCGGGTGCTAACTGGTCCCCGATCGAGCGAATGAATCTCATCGCAAGCTGGAGCCGCGAGGAGGACGCCCCGAGCGTTCCGCAACTCGGGGATCCGTTTCTGCAGACGCCTGGCACACGCATCTTCGATTTCACGAAGGGAGTTGTCCCTCGGGTTACGGTTGTGACGGGCGGCAATCCCGAATTGCAGACTGATCGACGCAGGACGCTGAATCTTAGTGCGAATTGGCAACCACTCGACCAGGTCAATTTTCGGCTTCGCGCAGATTATGCGCATGTGATTGTGGACAATCCCATCGCAGACATAACGGTCTCGCCTGAGCTCGAGGCTGTGTTCCCCCAGCGCTTCGTGCGCGACGCTTCGGGCAATTTGCTTAGCGTCGACCTCCGCCCGGTGATGTTCGACAGCGCGCGTCGCGACACGCTGCAGGTCGGGTTCGACTTCACCAAGCCGCTGAAGTCGAAGAAGGCGACAAACGCGCAGGTGCAAAAATTGCTCGACAGCGCCCGGAGCGCCGGAATCGCGGTTCCACAAGGTTCGAGCGGCTCCGCGAATGCCACCCCTGGTTCGATCGGCGGCGCGGCCAATGGTAGGCTGACCTTCTCACTGACGGACACGATTACGCTCGTCGACCGTGCAGTGGTTCGGTTGGACCTGCCTGCACTCGATTATCTTCATGGTGCCGCAATAGGGCAGACGGGCGGCCAGCCACATCATCAGGTTCAAGCCCAGGCTGGGTGGGCCAACAACGGGTTCGGCGCGCGGATGGGTCTTATCTGGCGGAGCGCAACAGACGTGGACACGCTCACATCCGGCCCGATGCACTTTTCTTCCTATGCGACCTTCGACCTGCGGCTTTTCGCCAATGTCGGACAGTATTTGCCGATCGTTTCGCGCTATCCTTGGTTGCGCGGTGCATCGTTCAGGTTTGAGGTCGGCAACGTCTTCAATGCCCGCCCCGATGTTCGCAACAACTCGGGTGGGGTGCCGCTCGGGTACGAGCCGAGCATGCTTGATCCGCTCGGACGGACCATCATGATCAGCTTCCGCAAGCAGTTTCTTCCCAAGAGCTATTACGAGCAGCAACTTCAGAAGTTCGAGAAGCAGCTGCCGTAGGTGGCAACTCACAAGACTTTCCGCTTCTCGCAGAAATGTGCTTAAGCGCGCGCCAATGACGTCCGTTCAGCCCGTGAGGGGCACGCAAAGCCTGCTTGGAGAAGAAGCCGACCGCCTGGCCACGGTGGTCGAAACGTTCGATCGCGTCCGGCGGCTGTACGGCTTCCGTCGGGTCGAAGTGCCGACGATCGAACACACTGCGGTGTTCGCCCGGACGATTGGCGAGACCACAGATGTCGTCTCGAAGGAGATGTACAGCTTCGAAGATCGCGGCGGGGAGTCGATCACGCTTCGGCCTGAGTTCACGGCCGGGATTTGCCGCGCCTACATCAGCGAGGGCTGGCAGCAGTTCGCGCCGCTGAAGGTCGCGACGGCTGGTTCTGCCTTCCGCTATGAGCGGCCGCAGAAGGGTCGCTTCCGCGAATTCCACCAGCTTGATGCCGAGATCATCGGCGCGGGAGAGCCGCAGGCCGATGTCGAACTCCTTTCGCTCGCCGACCAATTGCTGAAAGAACTGGGCATCGACGGTGCCATCCTTCAACTCAACACGCTCGGCGATCCAGAGACGCGCGCAGCTTGGCGCGATGCGCTTTACGAGCACTTCCGCGGCCATGCTGCGGCTTTGAGTGAGGACAGTCAGACACGGCTTGAGCGCAACCCACTGCGCATCCTCGACAGCAAGGCGCATCAAGATTGGCCGATTGTCGACAGCGCGCCGACCATCGACGAATTCCTGACGAGCGAGGCGTCCGACTTCTTCGCCGAAGTCACTGAAGGGCTCAGCGCGGCCGGCGTTCAGTGGGAGCGCGCGCCGCGTCTTGTGCGTGGTCTGGATTACTACCGGCATACGGCATTCGAGTTCGTGACGGATCGGCTCGGCTCGCAGGGAACGGTACTAGCGGGCGGGCGCTATGATGGGTTGATCGAAGCCCTCGGTGGTCCGCACACGCCGGCGGTTGGCTGGGCAGCGGGTATTGAGCGACTGGCGATGATGATCGGCGCACCAGAGGTCGAAAAGCCTTCAGTCGCCGTCATCCCGCTTGGCGAACGGGCCGAAGCGGAAGCCCAGAAGATCGTCGCTGGACTGCGTCGCGAGGGCATCGCTACCGAGATGGCTTATCGCGGCAACATGAAGAAGAGGCTCAGCCGCGCGAATTCCGCCGGGGCAGCCTATGCTTTGATTATCGGAGACGATGAGCTGGCCCGTGGCGAAGCGCAGCTCAAGGACCTGGCGACCGGTGAGCAGAGGTCCGTGTCTCTAGATCTGATTTCGGAAGCTATCACCAAGTGACCCAGATTTCGTCGGATCGCATCGCGTCCATCGAGGCGCGGAAGCAGGAACTCGCGAACCAGATGTCGGCGCCGAACCTGGCGCCGGACGAGTTCGTGCGCCTCTCCAAGGACTATGCTGCGATTGAACCCGTAGCGGCGGCGGCGCGCGAAGTGCGGCGGCTTCGGGCGGAGCTCGAGGTGCTGACTGGGATGCTTCATGACGCGTCAGCCGAGCCCGAGCTTCGCGAGATGGCGGCAACCGAAGCGGAAGAGATCAAGCACAAGCTACCGCAGGCTGAGCGGGAACTCGCGATCAAGCTGCTTCCGCGCGATGCGGCTGACGATCGCGCGGCAATGCTGGAGGTTCGTGCCGGTACGGGCGGCGACGAAGCCGCGCTTTTCGCGGGCGACCTGCTCCGGATGTACCAGCGCTTCGCCGAGGTTCAGGGCTGGCGGTTCGAGCTGATCTCCGCCTCCGCGTCGGAGCTTGGCGGATATAAGGAAGCGATCGCTTCGATCAGCGGCGCAGGCGTGTTCGCCAAACTCAAGTTTGAAAGCGGGGTACACCGGGTACAACGCGTTCCCGCAACGGAAAGCGGAGGTCGGATTCACACGTCGGCGGCTACGGTCGCGGTGCTGCCGGAGGCAGAGGACGTCGATGTCCAGATCGACGACAAGGACCTACGGATCGACGTTTATCGCTCCTCCGGTCCGGGTGGTCAGTCAGTCAACACCACCGACAGTGCGGTGCGTATCACCCACCTTCCGACCGGGCTCGTCGTCATTCAGCAGGACGAGAAATCACAGCATAAGAACAAGGCCAAGGCGTTGAAGGTCCTTCGTACACGCTTGTTCGAGATGGAGCGCGAGCGTCTCGCCAACGAACGGGCCGGCGCTCGGAAGTCGATGGTCGGGTCGGGCGATCGTTCTGAACGGATCCGGACCTACAATTTCCCGCAGGGCCGGGTGACGGACCACAGGATAAACCTGACTTTGCACAAGCTCGATGAAGTGCTTGAGGGCGGCGGGCTCGGACAGATTGTCGAAGCCCTGATCGCCGAGGACGAAGCGGAGCGTCTGGCGGGTCTGGAGGAGGCGTGAAGCCCGTAAATCGCGCGCTGTCTGACGCAACGCGCCAATTACAGGAAAGCAGCGACACGGCGCGGCTGGATGCCGAGCTGTTGATGGCCGAAGCCTTGCATATCGACCGCGACAAGCTGCTGCTCTCGCCGCCGGACCGTAAGGTGCCGGAGCGGTTCTGGGACATGCTCGAGCGCCGGAAAGCGGGGGAGCCCGTCGCTTACATCACAGGTCGGCGAGCCTTCTGGAATATAGAACTTCACGTGGGGCCGGGCGTGCTGGTGCCTCGGCCTGATTCGGAGGTTCTGATTGCCTCCGCCATCGAGCATTTCGATCGGACTGATGGTCCCAAGCGGATTCTGGATCTTGGCACCGGACCCGGAACCCTGCTGCTCGCGGCTTTGGATGTTTGGCCTCATGCCACGGGGCTCGGCGTCGACGTTTCGCGTCGCGTGATGTCCTATGCCGCTGCCAACGCGCGCCGGCTTGAATTCGAGGCCCGGGCCAAGTGGAAGGAGGGGGACTGGGCCGAAGGGATCCTGGAGACGTTCGACCTGATCCTGTGCAATCCGCCTTATGTGCCGGATGGCGCCGAACTCGGCGCGGGAGTGCGCGAGTTCGAGCCGGACGAAGCCCTGTTCGCCGGCAAGGAAGGGTTGGACGCATACCGTGCGCTCGCGCCCCAACTGCCTCGTTTGCTGAACGACGGCGGGCTGGCGGCAGTTGAAATTGGTCATGATCAAGCAGGGGCGGTTACCGCTCTTCTGGCCCGCGATGGCTTGCAGGCGACGGTCGCTCAGGACCTCGCTGGCAGAGACCGAGCCCTTTTGTTAACCTGGATTTGAGAGAAAATCGCTTGGCATCCGGTGTCGGGCACACTACATCGGTGTCAGGGCCGGGCCCGCTCCACCACGAAAGCTGAAGAGCGCATCCCGTCCCAACCCCCGACGCAATCGGCCGTTCAAATCGCGCTTCTGGAACGAAGCGAAGACCGGAACGAAAGGGTCAGGAGCGGCGCTCGGCGATCGGGCCGCGCGCGGCCCTGCCTGGCTAGGGCGCCAAAGGGGCTAGCGACTACTGCGTAAGGACGTAGGCATTTGATCAACAATCGACAGGGCGGCCGCAGGCGCGGTCGCGGGGGCCAGCGGGGACCAAATCTCGGCGGACAGCCGGGGAACCGCCAGGATAATCGCCAGCGGGGCAATGCCGCGCAGCTGCTCGAGAAGTACAAGAGCATGGCGCGTGACGCGCAGCTTGCGGGCGATCGTGTCCAGACCGAATATTATCTTCAATTCGCGGATCACTATTTCCGCGTGCTGAGCGAGAGCCGCGCCCGGTTCGAAGACCAGCGTCGCCAACGTGGCGACGATATGGATGACGACGGGGGCGACGAGGAATTCGAAACGGCCGAGGCGGAAGCTTCGGACGAGCGTCCGGAGCGGCAAGAACGCCAGGATCGGCCGGAGCGGGGACCGCGGCCCAATCGCCGCGATCGCGAGCCACGCCGCTTCAATCGTGATGAGCGCGCCGCCGCCAACGAGGGCGACGAGCGGGACGACAACGAGATGAATGGTGCCAACGGAAGCCTGCCGCTCGATGCCCTTCCGCCGGCGATCGGTGCTGACGAAGGTGGAGCGGAAGAA
>NZ_JBZFLE010000002.1:0-752500 GCF_058313375.1 Sphingomonas sp. SP4 | reverse complement strand
TGCACCGATGGGCCCGCTGACACCTGCTGCCGGCGTGACTGCGACAAGACCGGCGACGGCGCCTGAAGCGCCGCCCAGCATGGAAGGCTTTCCCGATACGATCCGTTCGGCCGCCATCCAGCTGAGCAGCCCTGCCGCGGGCGCCACGAAGGTGTTCACCATCGCGACTGCCGCCAAGCCGTTCGCTTCGAGCGCAGACCCGGCGTTGAATCCGAACCAACCAACCCACAGCAGTCCGGCACCCACCATGGTCAGCGCCAGCGAGTGCGGAGGCATCGCTTCCTTGAGATGTCCGATGCGAGAGCCGGCAAAGTAGACGCCGACCAGGCCGGCGATGCCGGAGTTGATGTGCACGACAGTGCCGCCAGCGAAATCGATTGCGCCGAATTTGAAGAGGAAGCCTTCGCTTGCCCAGACCATGTGCGCGAGCGGCGCGTAGACGATCGTCAGCCACAGCACCGAAAAGAGCATGATTGCCGAGAAACGCACGCGCTCGACCAAAGCGCCAATGACCAAGGCGGCCGTAATGGCGGCGAAAGTCATCTGAAATGCAGCGAACACCAGCTCAGGGATCGCATTGCCGCTCGTCCCAACGGCCCAGGCGGATCCGTCAGTCAGGCCTCCGAACCCGGCTTTGCCGAGGCTGCCAACCAGCCCATTCCCGCCACTGAACGCGAGGCTGTAATTCCACAGCACCCAAGTCAGGATCGCGACGGCGGTGACACCCATCACCTGGCTCATCACGGACAGGAGGTTCTTCGCTCGAACCAGGCCGCCGTAGAAGAGCGCCAATCCCGGAAGCAGCATCAACATGACGAGTGCGGTCGACACGAGCATCCAAGCTGTGTCCCCGCTGTCGATGGTGAGCTGCCCCTCTGCCGCCACTAGCACCCCCGCATTTGCTGCACTGCACAAGCTAACGGCGCCGCGCGAGGCGACTATGTGAAAGGTTCACCTAAGGCGCCGGCGGCTCCGGGTGGGCAGCCTTCCATGCCATCGCCCGATGGACGCGCGTCTCCACCGACGGATGATCGTAGAAGACGATCTCTTCCAGCCGGTTTGGACGAGGGTAGCGATACTCCGCTGTCTTCACGAGCGCGGTCGACAGAGCGTCAGGGCGGTTCTCGGTCCGCAACGAATAATCGTCCGCCTGGGTCTCAAGCGCGCGTCCGAACGTGTTCAGCAAAGGCGATGCAAACAGCGCGAACAGCGAAATCAAGAAGAACAGCACCGGGATGCCTCGCGGATCGCTCAGCTGTGCGTTCGTGCCGAACAGCTGCGCGAAACGTGGGAACAGCCGGTCGGCGAGCCAGAAAAGGACCATCGCCATGATGGAGAAGAACAGAATGCCCCACCAAGTGTGCTTCAGCACGTAGTGGCCGATCTCGTGCCCGGTGACAGCCCGCACCTCGTCGAGCGACGCATTCTTGAAAGCTACGTCTGAGATTGCGACACGGGCGGTGTTTCCAACGCCCCCTGCATTGGCGGTGAAGTTGTTCGACTGGCGGGAGCCGTTGAACATGAAGACGCGCTCCGGCGGAATGCCGGCTCGCTGAGCCATGGATACGACCGCATCGCGGACTTGGCCCGGCGGCACCGGCTCATATTTATTGAACAGCGGCTCGATGAGGATCGGCGAGAGCAGCATGAAGAAGGCAAGGGCGAATGCCGCGAGCGCGCCGGACCATAGCCACCAGCGCCGCCCGGTGCGGCGGATCAGCGCATAAACGCCGATCATGAACGCTGCGCCAAGTAAGGCGCTGATCGCCCCCGAAAGTGCCGCTTGCCCGAGGAAGTCGCTCAGCGGCTGGCTCGTGCGTCCGTACGCCTTCTCGCGGAAGTAGCTCTCGTACAGCGTCCAGGGCAGCGTCAGCAGGGCTGAGACAATGAAGAATACGAGGCTGACGAGGAAGGCCCGCAGGTTCTTCCGCTTCGGCGCGATCTTCGCCTCCAGCCTGTCGAGGATACCCGACCGGACGATCAGCCATGTTACAAGCGCTGCAACCAGCACGTCCCACAGCAAGATCCATTCGCGCCCGACCGTATAGTCGTGCGCCTTCTGCAGAGCCGTCGGCCCGAGACTGTCGATGTAACGCGCCGTGGCGGCGTTTGGATCGAATGCCATATTGCCCTCCCTTTGGTCCGTAAGCGTAACAAGCGGTACGGCAACCGCAACGGGAACGACTGCAACCGGCTGGCCATTGTCTGCAAGTGGACAAGAAGCTGAATAACCTGGCGCCGATGGAGGCACTTCTCGCGGCCGAGCTGCCGGCGGGAGAAGGCTGGCAGTACGAGCCAAAGTGGGATGGCTTCCGCTGCCTCGCTCGGCGCGAAGGCGACGACGTAACGCTGACCTCCAAATCGGGAAAGCCACTGGCGCGTTACTTTCCTGAAGTGCTGGACATGCTCCGGAAGACGAATGAGCAGGATTTCATGCTCGATGGGGAGCTGATCATCTCGGTTGGCGACGCCTTGTCGTTCGACGCGCTTCAGCTCCGCCTGCACCCGGCGGAAAGCCGGATCCGGAAGCTCTCCGGTGAGACTCCCGCAGAACTGATGGCGTTCGATCTGTTGGAGATCGGCGGCAAGTCGCTCCTGGATCAGCCGCTCAGGAAGCGGCGACAAGCCCTGGAACACTTCATCTCAAAGAATCGAGTACCGGGACTGCGCCTCTCGCCCGCGACCGCCAGCTGTGAAGTCGCACTTGGTTGGCTTCACCGGAGCGGCGGCGCGCTGGACGGCGTGATCGCCAAGCGTTTGGATCTCGAATACCGCTCGGGCGAGCGGGCGATGATCAAGGTGAAGCAGCAGCGCACGGCCGACTGCGTGGTCGGCGGCTTCCGTTATGCCGAAAAGAAGAAGGAGGTCGGCTCCCTGCTGCTCGGCCTCTATGACGACGAGGGATTGCTCAACCATGTCGGCTTCACCTCGGCCATCCCGGCAAAGGAACGGCCGGCCCTAACGAAGGAGTTGGAAGCGTTGATCGAGCCGCCGGGCTTCACCGGCAGCGCACCCGGCGGGCCGAGCCGCTGGAACACCGAGCGCACGGCACAATGGCAGCCGCTGAAGCCCAAGCTGGTCGTCGAGGTTCGCTATGACCAGGTCACGGGCAGCCGCTTCAGGCACGGCACGGGCTTCCTGCGCTGGCGGCCGGACAAGGATCCGAAGCAGTGCACGTTTGATCAGCTGGCGCCGGAACTCCGACCCTCTGAGCTCAAGGAGCTGTTCGGGGGATGAGTCTCCTGTTCGATGAGCCGCTCCTTGAGGGCCTGCGCTACACCGAGGAGCTGATCTCGGAGGGGGAGCAGCAGCAACTGCTCGATCGACTGCTTCCGCTCGATCTTGCCCCGTTCAAGTTCCACGGCTGGCTCGGTAATCGCCGCACGCAGAGCTTCGGGTGGCGCTACGACTTCGACGACGCGAGCTTCAATCCAGCTGAGCCCATTCCCGACTGGCTGCAATTCTTGCGGAAAAAGGTCGCGGATTTCGCGGACCTGAAACCAGACGATTTCGTCCACGTCTTGCTGGCTCGATACGATCCGGGCGCGGGGATCGGCTGGCACCGAGATCGCGACGTGTTCGAGAAAGTGGTCGGCGTGTCGCTGAACACGCCGGCGACATTGCGCTTCCGTCAGCGCACGGGGTCAGGCTTCCGCCGAGCCAGCCTCGATGTCGCTCCCCGCTCGGCCTACCTCATTTCAGGCGAATCCCGGTGGGATTGGGAACACAGCATCGCGCCGGGAGAGCAGCTTCGCTTCTCGGTCACCTTCCGCACCCTGTCGGAGAAGGGGCGACGCATCGCCTCTCAAGGCTGACCTCGGAACGGTCCGCGTCCGGAACGGTTTTGCCGGCATGTTGCGTAAGTCCCTTTTCCTCGCGCTGTTGGTGGCCGGCTGCTCGAAAGGGCCGGAGGCGGACCTGCAATATATCGGACAGGCGCGCTCTCTGGCTGCCGAATGGGCGATGGTGAACGAGTTGGCGGCCAAAGGCAGTGTGACGCCAACTTACGTCTCAAGCATGCATCGATGGCTTCGCAAGCAACTGGAGTCTGCAGCCTCGTCTCTGAGCCAGCCGAACTCTTCATACGGCCAGCAAATTCAGGCGCTGTTGCGGCAGCCGGATGAGGCGACCCCCGCTCAACTGCGCGCGCAGTCGGACAAGCTGAAGCAAATCGAGAAGAGTCTTGAATCCGCTTGAGCTGACGCTCGGGATCATGACTGCAGTCGGCGGCTTCGTCGACATCAGCGAGCTGGTCTTTGCAGCGAAGGCGGGCTCGCAATTCGGCTATGCGCTGATCTGGGTGTTCGCCTTCTCGACCATCGGAATCATCGTCTTCTCCGAAATGAGCGGGCGCGTCGCGGCGGTAGGCAAGCAGCCGGTCTTCAACCTGATGCGGCATCGGCTTGGGCTGAGGCTCGGCCTCATCACCCTGGCAGCATCCATCATCAGCAATCTGATCACCTGCGCCGCGGAGATCGGCGGCGTCGCGCTCGTTCTCAACTACCTAACTGGCGCGCCTTACGCACTGATGGCGATAGTGATGACGCTCGTCATGATCGTGTCGATCTGGGTCCTGCCGTTCGAATGGATTGAGCGGACCTACGGCCTGCTCGGCCTGTTCATGCTCGTCTTCATCGCCGCGCTGATTGCGATCCACCCACCTTGGGACAAGATCGCGGGAGGCTTCGTTCCGCACATCCCGCATGGGCTGAGCAGCAAGGAAATGCTGACATTCGCCTATTTCGCGGTGGCGATCGTGAGCGCGGTGATGTTCCCCTACGAAGTCTATTTCTATTCTTCCGGCGGTATCGAGGAGGGCTGGGGACCGAAGGATCTGCTTACCAACCGGCTGACATCAATCCTGGGCATGGGCCTTGGCTCGCTGCTCGCGATCGCGATCCTTTCGAACTCCGCGCAGCTGTTCGGTCCGGCCAATGTAAATCCCGAGATCCCAGGGACCGCCGCGCTCCAAGCCGCAATTCCGTTCGGAAAGTGGGGGCTCATCCTCGCACTGCTCGGCATGTTCTTCGCCATCGCCGGAGCGGCCGTCGAGACCTGCATGGCCAACGCTTACTCGATTGCCCAATTCTTCGGCTGGATCTGGGGCCGCCACAAGAAGCCGTGGGAAGCGCCGCGTTTCACCATCATCTGGATCGGTCTGTTCCTGTTGGCCCTTGCGATTGTCCTCACGGGTATTGACGTCATGGTGCTCGTGGAATTCGCGATACTCTTTTCGATCCTGGTGCTGCCTTTCACCTATTTGCCGCTCCTCCTGCTGTCTGGGGACCGGAAGTATATGGGACAGTACGTGAACGGGCCGGTCGCGAAGTCGCTGGGCTGGATCTACTTCGTCATCATCACCGTCGCCGCAGTCGCCGCACTGCCCCTCTACTTTCTCACGTCGGGAGGAAACGGATGACGCCGGACAGTCCGATCAAGCTGGTCAGCGAGCTGCTCGACCTCCCGCTCTATGACATGGAAGGCAAATATTGCGGGATAGTCGATGACGTCGAGCTGCAAGGTGGTCCGGGCAAGGAACTGCAGCTCAACGCTCTCCTGGTAGGGCCGGGAGCGTACGCGGGCCGACTGCCATCCTGGTCGATGTGGATCGTAAGGAAGATCGCCGGCGACAGAATCACGCGTGTGCCGATGGACAAGGTGCGCAGCATCAAGACTGCGGTCCATCTCGAATGCCCCGGCCGCGATCTCGGCCTGCACACGAGCGAAATCGCCGCGGGCAAGTGGGTGCCCGAGTGGGGAGCGCTCTGATGAGGCTGTCCGACCTGCGGAACAAGCTCATCAAGACCCTCGATGGCGAGACGCTCGGCCGCGTGCATGAAGTGCATTGCGAGAAGGGGAGGATCACCGCGCTGATGTGCGGGCCAGGCAGCTTGATCGAGCGATGGACGGCAAAGAGTGAAGGGCGGCGGATCCCTTGGGAATGCGTCCGCAAGGTCGAACCGCGTCAGGTCGTCGTAACACCGGACCCGCCTCAACGGATCAGGAAGTCTAGCGGCTCTCAAACCCGGCGAGGCACTCGGCGACCCAGCGCGCCGCGGTCAAAGCGCTGAGGTCGGTGGAGTCGAGCGGCGGATCCCACTCGGTGAGGTCGATGACCCGCACGCGAGAGTCGGACGCGAGCTGCCGAACGGCGGAATAGAAGTCTTCGACCCGCATCCCGCCAGGGCGTGCGCCGGGCGCGGCAGGGAATTGGGAGCGGTCGATCACATCGATGTCGCAGTCGACCACTACCACATCGCAATGTGACACATGATCCAGGGCGCGATCAATGCAATGTGAAATTCCTTGATTACGTACATCCCCGATCGTGACGACGAGGTTTCCCGCTTCGATTGCATCTTCGTGCATTGCCCGGCTGTTGGCGAAGCCGGCGAGGCCGACCTGCGCGATATTGGCACCGGGCAAGCCGTCTTCAATCAGCGCGCGCACCGGATTACCGTTGCCGAGACCTGCATCGAGATCGCGCATGTCGAAATGCGCATCAAGGGTGATCAAGCCTACGTCCTCAAGATTCGCACCAAGCGCGAGCACTCCAGGCCGAGTGACGGCGTTGTTGCCGCCGACCAGCAGGGTCAGGGCATGCGCCTCGGCGCTTGTTGCAACGGCGCTTTGGATGATCGGCGTGGCGGCCTCGATGGTGAGCCCGGCGATCTCCACGTCACCATGATCGGCGATGAGTGTCGAGAGCTCGCGCCCCGTTTCGACGTCGTAGCGCCCGATACGCCGCAGGGTTCTGCGCAGGACCCCCGGCGCCAGGTCGCAATTGCCCGGCGTTACCGACCCGGCGGCGAGCGGCGCGCCGACCAATCCGACCGGCGCCTCACGATGAGAAGACGAAAGAAGCTCGGAAAGATTGGGCCAGCCCGCCATGGCTTTGACCGTAGCAACTCGGCTCGCCTAAGGCACGCACATGTGGGACCGCCTGCTCGTAGACTGCAACATTGCGACTTTCGAGGACAGGCCGGGTAGCCCGCTCGGCCTGATCGAAAATGGCGCGATCGGCATTTCAGACGGCAAGATCGTCCGGGTCGGCAAGCGGACCGAGCTCGCGGGCTACCGCGCGAAGCAGGTAGACGCGCTGAACGGCGCCTGGGTGACGCCTGGTCTGATCGATTGTCACACCCATTTGGTCTTCGGAGGCACGCGTGCGGACGAGCATGCGATGCGCCGTGCGGGCGCGACTTATGAGGAGATTGCCAAGGCAGGCGGGGGAATTGCGTCGACGGTGGCGAAGACTGCCGCCGCGTCCGACGATGAACTCATCGAACAGAGCCGTCGCCGCCTCCACGCGCTGATGCGCGGCGGTTGCACGACGGTCGAGATCAAGACGGGGTACGGCCTCGATCCGGAAAGCGAAATGCGCCTGCTGCGCATCGCCAACCGGCTGGGAGATGGCGAGGCCGTGCGGATCGTGCCGACGCTCCTGGCGCTGCACGCCATCCCTGCAGACCAGCGCGACCGCCGCGCGCATTATGTCACCGAGATCATCGACAAGCTGATCCCGGCCGCCGCGAAGTCCGGCCTCGCCACAAGCATCGACGCCTTCTGCGATACGATTGCCTTCACGCCGGAGGAGGTCGAGCGGCTCTTCAAGGCCGCGGCGCATCACGGGCTCCGTGTGCGACTGCATGCCGAGCAGCTATCGAACCAGAATGCCGCTGCGCTGGCCGCTCAGTATCGCGCACTGTCAGCAGACCATCTTGAGCATCTCGATGATGCCGGGGCGAAGGCGATGGCGTCAGCTGGAACGGTCGCCGTGCTTTTGCCCGGAGCCTTTTACGCCCTTCAGGAGGAGCGAAAGCCGCCGGTCGAATTGCTCCGTAAGCACAAGGTGCCGATGGCTGTTGCGACGGACAGCAATCCCGGTACATCGCCCATGCTCTCTCCTACGCTCGCTATGAACATGGCTTGCACCCTGTTCGGCCTGACGCCGGACGAGGCGGTCGCCGGAATGACCATCAACGCCGCCCGCGCACTGGGCCTCGCCCACAGCATCGGCAGTATTGCGGCGGGAAAGCAGGCAGACCTTTGCGTCTGGCAAATCGAGTCGCTTGCGGAGCTTGGCTATTGGGTTGGACTACCCGGGCCGGGTCGGCGCATCTTCGGGGGGATTGATGAATAGAGCTGCCGCGGCACTGGTCGCGATCATCTGTTGGGCCGGCCTTGCAATTCAGTTCTCGGCGTCCTTCGCGAACCAGCATGACTTCGTCACGACGGTCTGGGTGCTGGCCCGCTTCTTCACGATCCTCACAAACTTGGCCGTCGCCGTGGTGATGACAGCGGTTGCGATCGACCAGCCCGTCTCAGCACTGGTTCTCGGCGGCGGGACGCTCGCGATTATGCTCGTTGGGATCGTCTATGCGACTCTGCTGCGAGACCTCGAGCATCCAACTGGGCCCGCCGCGATCGCGAACATCCTGCTCCACAAAGTATCGCCTGTCGCGATGCCCCTCTGGTGGCTCTTCTTCGCCCCGCGAGCGCGACTGAAACGAAACGCACCCTTGTGGTGGGCTGCCTATCCGCTTGCTTACTTCGTCTACGCATTGGCCCGCGGTCACTTCGACGGCCGCTATCCCTATCCCTTCATGGACGTCGGCAGGATCGGCTGGCTCCAGACCGCCATCAACGCGGGCGGAATAGCGCTGGGCTTCATCATCGCCGGTTATGCGCTGGTGTGGTTCGACAGCTGGCGGCCACTTGGGTCCAAGCGCGCGAAGGGCTAGAGGCTCCGCGAGCTACTTAGCGGGGACAATTTGACCGACCGACGCGACAACAGCCGCCACATCCGCGCTCGCCGCGGGAGCGAAATCAAGGCCAAGAGCTGGACCACGGAAGCCGCAGTGCGCATGCTGATGAACAACCTCGACGACGAGGTTGCCGAGGATCCGCAGAGCCTCGTCGTCTATGGCGGTATCGGTCGTGCCGCGCGCAACTGGGAATGTTACGACAAGATCGTCGAGACGCTGGAGCGGTTGGAGGAAGACCAGACCCTGCTCGTCCAGTCGGGCAAGCCGGTCGGAGTCTTCCCGACGCACAAGGATGCGCCGCGAGTCCTCATCGCGAACTCCAATCTGGTGCCGAAATGGGCGAACTGGGAGGTGTTCAACGAGCTCGATCGCAGGGGCCTCATGATGTACGGCCAGATGACTGCCGGCAGCTGGATCTACATCGGCACGCAAGGCATCGTCCAAGGCACCTACGAGACCTTCGCCGAAATGGGCCGCCAGCATTATGGCGGCGACCTCAAGGGCAAATGGATCCTGACCGCGGGCTTGGGCGGCATGGGTGGCGCGCAGCCGCTGGCAGCGGTGATGGCAGGCGCGCACTGCATTGCGATCGAGGTCCAGGAAAGCCGGATCGAGAAGCGATTAGAGACGCGCTACCTCGACAAGCGCGCGACAAGCATCGATGAGGCGCTCGAGATCATCCGCACTGCGACCGAGCCGACCAGCGTCGGCCTGCTCGGCAATGCCGCGGAAATCCTGCCCGAAATGCTGGAGCGCGGGATCCGTCCCGATGCATTGACTGACCAGACCAGCGCGCACGACCCAGCCAACGGCTATTGCCCCGCCGGCTGGAGCGTCGCGAAATGGCAGGAAATGCGCGAGCGCGATCCGCAGGCGGTGGTCGAGGCGGCGCGAATCTCGATGGCGCAGCATGTCGAGGCGATGCTCGCGTTCAAGGAACTGGGCGTTCCGACCTTCGACTACGGCAACAACATCCGCCAGGAAGCGAAAGACATGGGCGTGACCCATGCGTTCGATTTCCCCGGTTTCGTCCCGGCGTACGTTCGCCCGCTCTTCTGCCGCGGCATCGGTCCGTTCCGCTGGGCCGCACTGAGCGGCGATCCCGAGGATATCTACCGCACGGATCAGCGCGTGAAGGAGCTTATCCCCGACGATGCACACCTCCACCGCTGGCTCGACATGGCGCGGGAGCGGATTGCTTTCCAGGGGCTGCCCGCGCGCATCTGCTGGGTCGGTCTTGGCCAGCGCCATCGCCTCGGTCTGGCGTTCAATGAAATGGTGCGCAACGGCGAGGTTTCAGCGCCGATCGTGATCGGCCGGGACCATCTCGACAGCGGCTCGGTATCGTCGCCCAACCGCGAGACGGAAAGCATGCAGGATGGTAGCGACGTCGTTTCCGACTGGCCGCTCCTCAACGCGCTCCTCAACACCGCGAGCGGCGCGACCTGGGTATCGCTCCATCATGGCGGTGGAGTCGGCATGGGCTATTCGCAGCATGCCGGCATGGTCATCGTCGCGGACGGCACGGATGACGCCGCAAGACGTCTTCAACGCGTCTTGTGGAACGATCCCGGCACGGGCGTCATGCGGCACGCGGATGCGGGATACGACATCGCCGTCGATTGCGCGCGGGAGCAGGGGCTCGACCTGCCGATGATCGTTTAGCCCTCGCGGTAAGGACCGGGTTTACCCCAATTTTGGCCGCGCCTCTCGTCGGCAACTAGGCGAGCAATCGCCAAGGTTGCGTCTGAACGAGCGGGAGGGAGACACGATGCGGCCTTCGATCATCCATTTCGTCAGCCTGTTCACGACGCTGCTGGCGATCATCAACCCGTTGGAGGCGATACCGGTCTTCCTCACTCTGCTGAAAGGCAAGGACGAGGCTGTTCAGCGGCACGTTGCAAAGAAGTCGTGCCTCTACGCGACCTACCTGATGTTCTTCTTTCTCATCTTCGGAACCCTCTTGCTCAAGGCATTCGGGGTTTCCTTGAGCATGGTTCGTATCGTCGGTGGAATCGTGCTCATCCGAATCGGGTTCGAGTTGTTCGCCCCAACGTCAGGCCCAGGCATCATCCCCTCCGAAGGCAGCAAGCAAGCTGACGGCATGGACGTCGCTTTTACGCCGCTTGCGATGCCGATCATGTTCGGTCCGGGCGGAATAGCCACGCTGATCAGCATGGCGGCAACCATTCACGCGTCGATGTCCTTGGGAGCCCAGGATCTTGAAACGGTAGCTGCCACGATCCTCGCGATCGTCGCGACCATGGCGATCGTTTACCTGTCCCTCATCTATTCCAAGGCGATACTTCGAAGGTTCGGACAGAGTGGAATTGACGCCGCCACCCGCATCACCGGCTTCTTCGTATCGGCCATGGGAATGGGGCTGATGCTGAACGGCATCGTAGAGTTCCTACAGTCTCACGGGATTATTGGAGGGCACATTCCGGTAAGCTGACCGGTTTGAATGCCTGCCAACGTCGCGTGCCGACTCGGTGGGCATGACCGCGTAAATTTCCTAGACGCTGGTCCATGACACTGACTTTGAATCCTGAATCGATCGATCTCGCCACGTTGCGGCGCTTGTGGCAGGGCTGCCCCGCTTCGCTCGACAGTGCCGCCATGCAGCGGGTGGCCAACGCAGCAGCTTCCGTTGATCGGATCGTTGCCTCGGGCGAAACCGTCTATGGCGTGAACACGGGCTTCGGCCTGCTTGCGAACACCCGCATCCCGAATGACCGGTTGGCGGAATTGCAGACCAATCTCATTCTCTCGCACAGCGCGGGCCTGGGCGACCCGCTGCCAAGGCATGTCACGCGATTGATGATCGTGCTGAAGCTGCTTGGCCTTGGCCGCGGCTATTCGGGCGTACGGCCGCTCGTGATTGAGGCCTTGCAACGGCTGCTCGACGCCGACGCCATCCCTCTGATTCCGGCGCAGGGAAGCGTTGGCGCCAGTGGTGACTTGGCGCCGCTCGCGCACCTGATCTCAGCACTGATGGGCTACGGCCGGATCGATGTTGCCGGCGAAGTCGTCGACGCCAAGGCAGCGTTGTCGCGCCTGGGACTGGAGCCGCTCAGCTTAGGTCCGAAGGAAGGCCTTGCGCTCATCAACGGAACCCAAGCCAGCGCCGCGCTCGCGCTCGACGCATTATTTCGAGGCGAGCGCGTTCTCGGCGCAGCGCTCGCGGCGGGCGCACTTTCTGTGGATGCGCTCAAAGGTTCAGCCAAACCCTTCGATCCGCGCATCTCGGCGCTTCGCGGTCAGCCCGGACAGATTCGTGTCGCTGCAGAGATCTCAAGCCTCCTTGAAGGCAGTGAGATCCTGACCAGTCATGTCGCCTGCAGCCGAGTGCAGGACCCCTACAGCTTCCGCTGCCAGCCCCAGGTGATGGGTGCGGCGCTTGATCTGCTTGAGAATGCGGCACGTACGCTCACAATCGAAGCGGCGGCCGTAACTGACAATCCGATCGTCTTCCCGGACGAGGACATCGCAATTTCGGGCGGCAACTTCCACGCGCAACCCGCAGCATTTGCGGCGGATACGATCGCTATGGCGCTATGCGAAGTTGGATCCATTTCAGAGCGGCGCATCAGCGTCTTGGTAGATCCTAAGATGAGCGGCTTGCCTGCATTTCTCACGCAGGATTCCGGCGTGAATTCCGGGTTGATGATCCCTCAGGTTACGGCCGCGGCGCTCGTCAGCGAGAACAAGAGCCTGGCCTTTCCGGCAAGCGTTGACTCCATTCCGACGAGTGCGGGCCAGGAGGATCATGTTTCGATGGCGCCGATCGCTGGACGTAAAGCGACGGAGATCGCCCGCAACGCGGCCGGGGTGATTGCAGTCGAGCTGATGGCTGCTGCCGAAGGCATCGACTACCACGCGCCCTTGAAGACCGGCACCAGGCTGCAGCCGATCCATTCCGCGGTGCGCGAGATTTCACCGCACTTCACTGCCGATCGCTATTGGGCTGACGAGATTTCAGCGCTGCAGTCAGCGGTGCTCAAAGGCGATTTCGCCAAGCCGCTGCTTACTGGATCCGGTCCCAGTTCGTAGACTTGCAGATCAGTCCCCAAACGCAGCCGCGAACATTCAGCCGGTTGGCGCCGACCTGGCGGATGGTGCCGCTGGCGTTCATGTCGCGATCCGCGAGATAGACGTTGGCGCGATAGCTCTTCGGGCCGTTGGGCCGGATATTAGTGATCAGCCGAGCTCCGATGAGATCGGTGCCGCTGCCACGTTCCGCCTTGGCTTGCTGTTTGGGTGATGCCTTCACGACGGTGCCGCACAAAGCGCCGCCGCACGGGGAGATCTGAATCTCCATCTTCCCGTTCTTCCAGCGGCCCTCGATGCTGCTCTTCGCATTCGCTGGCAGTGGCGAGGCGAGGAAGCCGAGCACGACGGTTAAGGCAATGAAAAGCCTAGTCATTCCGTTTCATTACAACGCATTTGCGGCGGAAATGGAGCCCCCAGCTTGCGTCCCGATGAACGCGACGCTCGGCTATTTGGAAGCGGGACCCGATCCATCGGTGGGTAGTGAAGACGTGTAAGCGGTCCAGACGTCCGACTTGCAGAGCGCTTTACCCGCCGCGCATCCGGAAACTTTGAGCTGTGCGGAATTCACGCGTTGGAGCTTGGCGGTCACCCGCATGTTTCGATCGGGAATGAATAATTTGCCGAGCCAGCTGCCGTCCTTACGTTGCTGAAGGCCGGTGATCAGCTGAGCGCCAACCAGTTGCGGCGTCGTCTTCGCAGCGTCCTTCTTGGCCTTGTCGCTCGCCCAGGCGACGCTGCCGCACATGTTCGCGCCACACGGGGCTATAGTGACGATGCTGTTGCCTCCGGGACTAAGCCAGGTCCCGTCGATATTGTTCGAGTCGGTGGCTTGGGCGGCCAGTGTAAGAACTGCGGCAAATACGATCATACTGCCTCCTGTTCATGGAGCGACTCGTATCGCGATGGGCAGACTTAATGGAAATCCCGACTTTTCGGGATGATTTCGACATCGCGCGGGTGGCGCGAAGCGGGTGGGCGCCAGCTTCCCGCGCCGTCGCCCTGGTTCAGGGTCGAGGGCATGGTTTCGTCGCTTAAATGGCGAAGCATGTGGCTGTGATCCTCCAGCCGGCGCGCGACGACGTGGATCACGTCGCTGTCGGGATCGCGCTGGACGATGCCGTGCACGGCAATCAGCCTTGAGCCCATCACGATCTTGCGCTGCTTTTCGAACACGTCGGGCCAGACGACGAGATTGGCGACGCCGGTTTCATCCTCGAGGGTGATGAAGACGACGCCCTTGGCGCTCCCGGGCCGCTGGCGGATCAGCACCAGTCCGGCGATCGACATGCGCTTGCCGTCGCGGATAGTCTTCAGCTGGCTCGCCGTGATGAATTTCTGCGCGGCATATTGCTCGCGCAGGAAACCCATCGGATGCGCCTTCAGGCTGAGGCGGATGGTCTGGTAATCGTTCACCACATGCTCGGCCAAAGGCATGGCTGGCAGCTCGGCGGGGTCGCTTTCGGAGCCTTCGTCGCGGGCTTCGGCATAAGCGAATAAGGGAAGATCGGGCGCCTGCCTGAGCGCGCGTGAGTCCCAAAGCGCCGCGCGGCGATCGAGATCCATCGAGCGTAAGGCGTCCGCTGCCGCAAGACGCTGGATCGCGTGGACCGGAACCCGGCCGCGCGACTGCAGCTGCTCGACGGAGGCATAAGGCCGCCTAGCTACCAGCCGGTCGGCAGCCTCGCGCTGCAGTCCTTCGATCTGGCGGAGACCAAGCCTCATCGCTCCGCTCTCAAGCGTGCAGTCCCAATCGGAATGATTGACGTCGACCTCGCGCACCTCGACGCCATGCTCCCGCGCATCGCGCACGATCTGTGCCGGAGCATAGAATCCCATCGGCTGGGAGTTGAGCAGCGCGGAGGCAAAAGCCGCCGGATATTTCCACCTTAGCCAGCTCGACACGTAGACGAGGTGCGCGAAGCTCGCCGCGTGGCTTTCGGGGAAGCCATATTCGCCGAAGCCCTTGATCTGATCGAAGCAGCGCTGAGCGAAGGCGGGGTCGTAGCCGCGTTCGACCATCCGCCCGACCATCTTGTCCTGAAGGACGTCGATGTTCCCTCGCGACCGGAACGTCGCCATCGCCTTGCGCAGCTCGTTCGCTTCCTGTGACGAGAATTTTGCCGCATCGAGCGCGATCTTCATCGCCTGCTCCTGGAAGATCGGCACGCCCATGGTCCGTCCAAGGATCCGCTCGAGCTCGTCAGGTGGGCCGTGCTCGGGATCCGGGCAGGGGAAGGTGATCGGCTCCTTGCCTGAGCGGCGTTTCAGGAAGGGGTGGACCATATCGCCCTGGATCGGCCCCGGCCGGACGATCGCGACCTCGATGACCAGATCGTAGAAGCAGCGTGGCCTTAGCCGCGGCAGCATGTTCATTTGAGCGCGGCTTTCGACCTGGAACACGCCGAGCGAGTCCCCGCGGCAAAGCATGTCGTAAACCTCCGGCACTTCCCGCGGGATCGTCTCGAGACTCCAGTCCTCGCCGTCATGTTCCCGCACCAGGTCGAAGCATTTGCGGATGCAGGTCAGCATGCCGAGGGCGAGCACGTCGATCTTGAGGATGCCGAGCTCCTCGATGTCGTCCTTGTCCCATTCGATGAAGGTGCGGTCCTCCATCGCGCCATTGCCGATCGGGACCGTCTCGGTCAGCGGCCGCTCGGTCAGGATGAAGCCGCCGACATGCTGCGACAGGTGGCGCGGCATGCCGATCAATTGCTCGGCGAGCTTCATGGTTCGCCGCAGGTGCGGGTCGGAAAGGTCGAGCCCGGCATCGTTTGCTCGCGCATCCTCCAGCTCGGGGTCCATGCTGCCCCAGACGGTGGAGGCCAATGCCGCCGTGACGTCTTCTGAAAGGCCCATCACCTTGCCGACCTCGCGGATCGCCGAACGCGGCCGATAGTGGATGATGGTTGCGGCGATCCCGGCGCGGTCGCGGCCATACTTCTCGTAGATGTGCTGGATGACTTCCTCGCGCCGCTCATGCTCGAAGTCGACGTCGATGTCGGGCGGCTCCTTGCGCTCCTCGGAGATGAAGCGTTCGAACAGCAGTTCATTCACGGACGGATCGACCGCGGTAATGCCGAGGCAGTAACAGACCGCACTGTTCGCCGCCGATCCGCGCCCCTGGCACAGGATGTCCTGTGATCGGGCGAAGGCGACGATGTCGTGGACGGTCAGGAAGTAACGCGCGAAGTCGAGCTTCTCGATCAGTGGCAGCTCGTAATTGAGCTGCTTGAGCACCTTCTCGGGGATACCGTCTGGCCAGTGCTTCTTCGCGCCTTCCCAGGTGAGACGCTCCAGATGCTCCTGCGGGGTTCGGCCATCCGGCACGGTTTCCTTCGGATATTCGTAGCGCAGCTCGTTGAGGCTGAAGTGCAGCGAATCAGCGAAGGCCCGCGTCGCCTCGATTGCGTGCGGCCAGCGGACGAACAGCCTGGTCATCTCCTCGGGTGGCTTGAGATGCCGTTCGGCATTGGGATTGAGCAGATAGCCGGCGGTCGCGATCGTCACTTTCTCACGGATGCAGGTGACGACGTCCTGCAGCGGCCGGCGATCGGGTACGTGATAATGGACGTCGTTGGTCGCCAGGATCGTGCAGCCATGCTTGCGCGCCAGCCGGTCCAGCCGTTCGATCCGGGTGCTGTCATCGCCGCGATAAAGCCAGCTCGCCGCGACATGCTGAAGTGACGTCACGGCGTCACGTAATCGCGGCAATTCTCCTTCGAAAACATCGAGATCGTCGTTCGGCCAGGCGATGAAAGCAACGCCTTCTGCATGCGAGGAGACGTCGGCGAGGCTGAGCTCGCATTCGCCCTTCTCCGCGCGCATCTTGCCCAGGCTGAGCAGCCGCGAGAGGCAGCCGTAGCCGTCGCGATCGATGGGGTAGGCGAGCAGGCTCGGCGCGTCGGTAAGGTCGAGCCGGCAACCGATCAGCGGCTTGAGACCCACGACATCGCAAGCGCTGTGCATCCGGACGACGCCGGATAGTGTGTTGCGATCGGCGATCCCGATGGCGTCATAACCAAGCACCAATGCTGTTCGCACCAATTCGATCGCGTCCGATGCCCCGCGCAGGAAGGAGAAGGGGGAGCTGACGCCAAGCTCGACATAAGCTGAGGGCGAGATCGGTGGCGGCGGCATGTCATCCGTCCGGACCATCTTGAGCCGCGAAAAATTGGGTTTGTCAGGCATCAGCCAAAAAGCCCATGGATGAACCAGTTCGGAGCGCCGCCGCGCCCGTCGCCGATCACGCCTTCGCGATAAATCCAGTAACGCCGGCCGGCCGCGTCCTCGACACGGTAATAATCGCGCAGGCGCGTACTCGACGGCTGTCGCCACCATTCGGGTGCGATCCGTTCCGGACCTTCGACACGGGCGATGTCGTGGACGGCCCGACGCCACATGAAGCGGCGCGGCACGCCTTCGGGCGTGGCGTAGACGACGTCGATTGCTTCGGGGCGATCGAGGAGGCGTTCCGGGCGTCGAAGTGACGGCAGTTCGATCGGCTTAGTTTTGGCCAGGGCGCTGATCCATCCGCTAGCCCGCTCCGGCAGATGGCTTTCCTCGGGCTGTGGCCGCCGAACGGCGCGAGGGCCCAGCTTCACGGTCAGTCGGTCGACCAGCCGCGCCAGCTCACGCTCGCCGCTTGGCTCCTCGACCAGGCTTTCCTGCGCGGCGCTTTGATCCTCGGTCCAGTCGGCCACCAAAGCGAAAGCATCGAAACCGAACTCAGGATCGAGCGCGGCAGCTTTGTCGGCGATCAGCCGCTGAAGATGCTGTGGCTCGCGGCTGGGAATCGCCGTCGCGACACTTGCGGTGGCGACGCTGCCGTCGACGCGGAAGCCATGCAGCGACAGGCGACGCGCGCCGAGATGCCGCTCCTGCAGCTGACGGACGAGGGAGGGGATCAGCCGCTCCAGCGCTTGCGGCGCCGCTTCGGGATGGGTCGCTGGCTCTTCGAGGCGCAGCGCCCAGCGGGGCGGCGGATCGACTGGCGCCGCAGTCAGCGGTTCGAACTTGCGGCCAAGTGCGCGATCAAGAGCGTCGACCACATCCTCTGCCCCTCGAAACCGTCGCGCGATGGCGAGGCGCGGCATGTCGATAAGCGCGCCGATGGTCTTGAGGCCCAGCCGTTCGAGCGTCCGTACCGTGTTCGGATCGATGCGAAGCGCAGAAATGTGCAGCGGCGCCAGCTTGCCCGCGACATCCTCGCCGCAAATGCAGGGCGCATGATGCGCCAGTGCCCAGGCCGCTGCGGCCGTCGGTGCGATGGCAATGCGTGGCGTAACGCCAATTCGCGTGAAGCAACGGCGAATATCCCACAGCAGCCCTTGTTCGCCGCCGAAGAGATGAGCGACTCCGCTGACGTCGAGCCGCAACCCATCCCCGTCCACCTCGACAAGAGGCGACCAGCGGCCCGACCATTTCGCCAGCCGCTGCACTAATGCAGCATCGCCTTTCGGATCGGCCGGTACCGCGACCAGCGCCGGATCCAGTGCGCGCGCATCGGTCAGCCGGGCGCCGGACCTTGCCCCTCGTTCAGCCGCTGCTTTCGTGACGGCATGGATCAGGAGCCCGTGCGTGCCCTCGACGGTGAGAACGACCGGCGCGTCAGGCGGACAGTCGGCGCTTTTCGCCCAGCGCTCGATCGCCAACGCCGGAAGCCAGATGGAACAGACCCGCTTCATGCGTGATGCTCCAGCTGCCGGGCGGCATTCCGCGCGCGCGGAATAGGTCGGCGTTCCATGCGGGCGATCCCGATGCCCGCGGGTCGAACGGGTTCAGCAGCGAAGGCGCACTCGCGATCTGCCAGCGCATTCGCGCGCCGCTGAGGTTCGGTGTTCCGCCAAGCCGTACCAACCAGCAGCCGACGCCGGTCCGCTCCGAGGCAACCGCCAGCCGCCGGGTCGCAGTGAAGTCGAGCGCTTTGGGGTCGCCCCAGATTTCGCCGATCACGGCGGAGAGTGCGGCGCACCTTACGCCTTCCTCCATCGTCCACAGCGCGTCGCGGGCGTCGCGCGTCTCAACATGGATGAGGTTCTGGTTTGGAAGTCCCGGCGGATGGACGCGCCCGCTTTCGAGGATCGCCATGCGGTCCTGCACCCAGAGCAAGGGCTTTTCGGTTTCCAGCTGCGCCAGCAGGAACCCTGCCCAGCCGCCGTCGCGCGGGTGCGCGGCGAACAGTTCGGACAGGGTGGGGCTGGGCGGAACGGGCAAATGCTATCGTCCGCCCAGCCCGCTGGGGAGCTGGTCAATTTTGGCCGCACGGCTTGCGCCGCCGGCGACCAGGGAAAGGCCTGCAGCCACACGACTCACAACGTTCTTGTTCTACTTTTGTTCTTTGTCTCGCGACTCAGGGGCGAGAGTCAATCCTGCGACTCGGATGGCCTTTTGGTGATCGGCGGCTTGCCCTCGATCTCGGTCAGGAACGCCTCGATCTCGTGCACGATTTTCGTAAGCGCCGGCCGCCACAGCACTGCGCCGACGTGATTGGTGTCGATCTCGATGGCGCGGTCGATCTCATCGTCACGGCCCCGCGCGGCGCTCGGCGCAACGATCCCGTCCCGCCGCGACCAAAAGGCCAGAGTCGGCACCGGGGGCTTCCCGTTCGCCCGAGGGAAAGGCGGCTTGTTGACGTCATGACCTGCGACCCGCTCATAGAATTCGCGGATGTTGGTGTTGGTCTTGTAGTCGCCGGAGAATGGCGAGCAGAGCGTCACGACCGCCCGCATCTTCTGCGGGTGCACATGGGCCAGCTCTCGGGCGAACATGCCGCCCAGGCTCCAACCGACCACCAGGATCGGCCGACCATCGTAAAGTTCGTCGAGACGGCGCCCGAGCAGCTCCAGCGTGTCTGCCTTGGCTCCGCGATTAAGGCCCAGTCCCCACGGATGGACCCGCCATCCCGCGCGCGCGAGTGCCCGGCGGATGTCCATCGTGGTTCGATCGCTGGCTAGGAAACCCGGGAGGACGAGAGCCGGCGGCCCGTCCTCCGGGCCTCGAGGGCCCACGGGGCCAAGTCCTGCAAGAAAGCGCGGAAGGTGCCAGGCAAACTCGCGCATGCGCTGCCAGCCCGGAGGCGCAAGGTCGTCCGGGTGAACCGTGCCGGCTGTCCCGGCTGCTTCGGTTCGCGCCCATTTCACGCGAATCAAGATATGGTCTTTGCGTTAGCGGAACAATAAGCCGCTGGAATCAGGTGTCCTTTTTCAGGAATCTGTCGATTTCGCGCACCACCTGCGATGCCGCACGCTTCGAAACGCCGAAGGCCATGTGAGCGCAATCCAGTTCGACTGCCTCATCGCGCTCCCCTTCGAGGCCCCGCGCCGCCCGTGGCGCCACGATGCCGTCGTTGCGCGACCAGATCGCAAGCGTTGGAACAGGCGGCTTGTCCGTGATGCGCGGAATTGGGGTGTTCTCGACCTTGTGCCCCGCGACGAGCTCATAAAGACGCCATACGTTGTTCTGGTGCAGGTCACCCGAAATGGGTGATCCGAGCGTCACGACAGCCCGCGTTCGCGTTGGGCAGAGCCGCGCCAATTCTCGCGCGTAGAGACCGCCGAGACTCCAGCCCACGAGCAGGACGGGATCCCGCGATCCCAGGCGGTCGAGGCAACTCTCGAGCCGATCGAGTGTGTTCTCGCGAACGCCGACATTCCAGCCGAGTCCCCAGCCGTGCACACGCCAGCCGGCTTTGGCGAGCCCATCACGCAAGGCGAGGGTCGTTCTGTCGGTTGCGAGGAAGCCAGGAATCACAAGAGCGACAGGGCCATCCGGCGGTCCGATCGGCCGCGTGGGTCCGAATCCGTGCCAGAAACGCGCCACGTTCCAGCCGAGCTCACGGAGGCGTTTTAGGCCGCGAGGCGGCCGATCATCGCCTTGAAACTGATGCTTCAGAGGAACTCGCCCCCCATTAGCTCCTGGAGCGCCTTGGGAAGCTTCACACGACCATCCGCCGTCTGGTGATTCTCCAGCAGCGGCACGAGGATTCGCGGGGAGGCCAGTGCCGTATTGTTGAGCGTGTGCGCGAACCGCACCTTACCATCAGCCCCGCGATAGCGAAGGTTCGCCCGGCGGGCCTGCCAGTCGTGCAGCGTCGAGCAGCTGTGCGTCTCGCGATACTTGCCGAGGCTCGGCACCCAGCTGTCGATGTCGTTCATGCGGAATTTGCCGAGACCCATGTCGCCGGTGGACGTCTCGATCACCTGATACGGAATTTCGAGCGCCCGCAGCAGGTCCTCTGCGAGCCCCAGCAGACGCGCATGCCATTCGGCAGATTGGGCGTCGTCGGCCTCGCAGAGCACATATTGTTCGACCTTCACGAACTGGTGAACGCGAAGCAGACCGCGCACGTCCTTTCCTGCGCTACCGGCTTCGCGCCTGAAGCATGGGGAATAGCCGGCGTAGAGGATCGGCAGCTTGTCGGCCTCGATGATCTCGCTCGAATGGAGCGACGTGAGCGCGACCTCTGCCGTTCCGGCGAGCCACAGATCGTCGTTGGGAAGCTCGTACGTCTCTTCCTTGTGACCGGGGAATTGGCCCTGGTTGAGGAAGGCCTGCTCGCGAGCGATTGCTGGCACCGTGATCGGCGTGAATCCGGCGCTGGCAATCTTCTCCAGCGCCCAGCCCATCAACTTTGTCTCAAGCAGCGCGAGCCGCCCCTTCAGGCAATAGGTTCGCGATCCCGACACCTGGACGACCCTCGACAGGTCGGCCCAATCGTTCTTCTCGATCAGCGCGACGTGATCGCGCGGCTCGAAATCGAACTTGGGCAGTTCGCCTTCGGTTCGGACCACCGTGTTGAACGTCTCGTCAGGGCCGATCGGTGCGCCTTCGAACGGGATGTTCGGAACGCGCATCAACAATGACTTCAGAAGCGCTTCCTTGTCGCTCAGTTCCTTCTCAAACTCGCCTGCCTTCGCGCCCGCTTCCTTCGCCTGACGGCCGAGCTCGGCCTTCTCCTCAGGCGTCGCATCCTTGAAGCGCGCGCTGACGGCGTTCCGCTCAGCTCGAAGGCGGTCGATCTCAGTCTTGAGGTGGCGCACTTCGGCGGCGGTGGCGATCAGCGCATCGAGGTCCAGGGTTACTCCCTTGTCCTTGATTGCCTTCTCGACGGCGCCGAGATTGTCCCTGATGAAATCGAGCCCAAGCATGTTCGCGGCACTGCGCGAATTGCGCCGTAACCGCAAGTTCGCCTAACGCGCGTCAATGCCCTCAGGATTGATCGCTCTTCTCGACGATGTCGCAACCATCGCCAAGCTCGCCGCGGCTTCACTCGACGATGTGTCCGGCGCGGCCGGCAAGGCGAGCGCCAAGGCGGCGGGCGTGGTCGTCGACGATACCGCGGTGACACCGCGTTATGTCGTCGGCCTCGCACCCGAACGCGAGCTGCCGATCATCGGCAAAATTGCCTGGGGCAGCCTCAAGAATAAGATCCTGCTGCTTCTTCCCGCGGCGCTGCTGCTCACGGCCTTCGCGCCGTTTCTGACGACGCCGCTGCTGATGATCGGCGGTGCTTATCTGGCGTTCGAGGCGACAGAGAAGATCCTCGAGAAGCTGCTCCATGAACATGAGCACGAAGAGCAGCTCGTCGATGCGATGGTCGATCCGGTCGAGCTTGAGAAGCTTCAGGTGAAGGGCGCAATCCGCACCGACTTCATACTATCGGCCGAAATCATGGCGATTGCGCTGGCCAGCCTCGAACATCTGACATTGCTGACGACCGCGCTTGCGCTGGTCGCTGTGGCATTAGCGATCACGGGCGGCGTTTACGGTGTGGTCGCCCTTATCGTGAAATTGGACGATATCGGCTTGCACCTCGCTTCGCGCGGCAGCCGCGCCGCACAAGCGTTCGGCAACGGCATGGTGCGGGTCGTTCCGAAGCTGCTGACGGCTCTAGCGGCGATTGGAACGGCAGCGATGCTGTGGGTGGGCGGTGGAATTCTGCTTCACGGGATCGAAGAATTGCACCTCGCGGGCCCCATCCCACACATGATCCACGACTTTGCGCATCGTGTGGGGCATGCTTCTGGCGCGTTCTCAGGCGTAGTTACGTGGCTCATTACTGCGCTCGCCGGCGCCATTGTTGGAATCTTCATTGGCAGCATCATCGTCGCGGTGATCCGGCGCTTCACCAAGCACCCGGAAGAGCTGATCGTCGACTAGTCGAAGTGCAGCCTGCGGTAGCGTCCGCGGAAATAGAGCAGTGGATCCAAGCCGGCGTCGAAGCTTGCCTTGGTGACATGGCCGACCAAAATGTGATGATCGCCTCCGTCATAGACGGCGTACCGCTCACATTCGAACACGCATAGCGATTCTTCGAGGATCGGCGCTCCCGCCTCACCGCAGCTCCAGGGCGTGGTTCCGAACCGATCCTCGTCCCGCGTCGAAAAGCGCAGGGATGCCGGCTGCTGCTCGTTCTGCAGCACATTGATCGCGAAGTGCGATGCACTTGTAAGCGGTCCTGCGGCAGCCGCCATCTTATGGATGCACACCAGCAAAAGGGGCGGGTCGAGCGAAACGGAAGTAAAGCTGTTGACCGTAAGGCCAGCCGGCACGTCATCGTGGACGCAAGTCACCACCGTCACGCCAGTGGCGAAACAGCCGAGCGCATCGCGCAGCGTGCGAGGATCGTGCCCCGTTCGATATTCGCCCTTGGTCGGCTGATCGGCCATGAGGAAGCCTATAGCGCCAGAGGATTACAGCGCCAGCAGCCTCTCGGGAGTCAGCGCCAGCACGTCGGCAACGCTCTGCTCCAACGACTCCGAAACAAGATAGCGCGGCTGAAAGGCATCGTGGCGGTACGGCGTATGCACTGCCCGCTCGACGGAGAAGGGCAGGCGCTCGACAGAGTCGTTCTCCAGGCTGAAATGCGATTCTCCGAAACTGGATGCGAGACCGGCGCCGAGGATCTTCAGCTCGTTATGCTCGCGAGCCAGCCCGAACTCGACGCTGTGCCAGTAGATGCGGGCCACGCGGCCGCCCTCTCCCGCCGCGATCGCAGCGAGCCCCAGGCGGCCGATATGCTCCGCCATCTCCGCGAAGTCATGGTGGGCAAGCATGGGGATGTGGCCGAACATGTCGTGGAAACAGTCCGGCGCTTCGAGATAATCGAGCTGATCACGGGTGCGAATGAAGTTCCCGACCGGGAAGATCCGCTCGGAAAGCATTGCGAAAAACACGTCGTCGGGCACCAAGCCGGGCACTGCTACCGTGCGCCATCCTGTCCGGGGCTCGAGAATGGCGTTCAGTCCCTCGACGTCGGGCACGCCGGGGTGCGACAGCTTCAGAAGGTCGATCCCGTAGAGGAAGGCGGAGACGACACGGCTGCCGAGCAGTTCTACCTGGCGCGCAAAGAGTAGGTCCCACACGGCGTGATCGTCTTCTGTGAAAGACTCCCAGCATTGCGGAACTACGTAATCCTGCCATCGCCGGAGCGGCTGGTCCTTGGCGATCACTTCCTGAAGCATTCGTCTTTCCTTTGTCGGCTGGTCTTGAGGGCAACAAAAAACCCGCCGAGCTTGGCGCGGGCGGGTCGGAGGCTGGTTGACTGTCGCTAAGCGCGTCAGCTCGTTCCAGCCTCCCGCGGATAATAATAGCTCGCCGGCGCAGCCGAGGCGGCGCGCGTCAGGACGGCGAGGGCGAAGTTGCGGTTCATTGATGTTCTTATGGCAGCTCACGCCTGAACGCTCAATGGCGGGAGAAGATGCTCTCTCGCATTTGCGTTGCTTGGAGGGGTAAGCCCGCGCTAGTCCCGGTGAATGGTCCCAGTTCGGCTGCGTCGCTTATTGTTTTGGTTGGCCGCGGTGTTTGCATTCACCATGGCCTTGCGCCCCCATCCGCCGCACCTACCCGTGGAACCCGGCGACAAGGTTCAGCACATGATAGCGTTCGCCACGTTGGGCCTGCTCGGCTCGTGGGCCTATGCGGAAACGGCTCTCTTGCAGCTCCTCTTTCGTCTTTCGCTGTTCGGAGCGGCGATTGAGCTGTTCCAGGCTATTCCAGCACTTCATCGCGACAGCGACATTAGGGACTGGGCTGCCGATACGATCACTTGCGGGCTCGTCCTCTTGATCGTGCACCTTGTCCGGCGGCAAGGGGCGCCACTGAGGCGCTAGCACCGCTACAGTTCATCCGTCAGAATTGAGGGTAATCCCGGGGCGTCGTTCAGGCCGTAATCCGGGGGAGGTGCTGTATCTCGACTCGCCGTGCACGCATGGACGCCGAGGCATGATCCAACTCCAGATCGTCGAACGCACTTGCCACCCGCAGCAAGAAAGGACCCTCGGGACGGCCGGCAAATTCGTTGGCTTGCCTGCGGCACTTCTCGGCTTGTTCCTTAAACATCATGGCACTTAACTCCCGCTCTTGCAGCACCACGTACGTCGATTGGACGAAGCATCTATAGCACTGTTCTACGCACGGCCCGAGTCAGTACCATGACGGATGTCAGCTACGCCCCGGGTCGGACGGCAACAGACCCAACTCGTGGCAGTTCCGCTAAGAGGACGCGTTTGCGTCAGAAAGCCTGAGCGCGGCGCCATGTGGACAGTCGTTAATTTCATGTTAATCGCCGAGCTTCTGAGTCGGTGGGGCACGATTGATGGGCAACTTGTTCCGTTTCGAACGGCTCATTCGGTTCCAGGTCAAGACTTGGCCGCCCTCTGAAATTCTCGGAACTGCCCTGCAGAACAATGAGCGGGTCGCCGGTAGCCAGCTTCGGCTACAGTTCGGCAAGCAGGTCTGCCGCATAGCGATTTCCGACGTGTGGAGCACCTGTTGCGAACTGCTGCTCCAGGCTCAATTAGTTCGGGAGTCGACGCTCGACCATTTCATCGTCGACGTCGAACAGATCTTCGACCTCGCTTACGATGAAGATCACTTGTTGTGCATCTTCTCGCCGGAGCATCTTTTTGCCGTCGATCGTGAGGAGTTCGCGTCGTCGCTTGAAGGAGCAGTCGGCGAGATATTCGCGGCTACCGATAGTCCGCGCCTCATGCACATTGCCGCCGGCTGGGGCGCCTCAGCCATCCGGGCGCAGCCTTATTCTTGTCGCTTCAGCGACTCTCTTCTCACCTAGCCAGCACATCGAAATTTCGTCCTCGATACCTGCTTACCATCGATCCGATGAGGTCGATTGAACGATCGCTACCGTGGCGTCCACCAACCGATGTTCGCTTGCAGCCCTCCAAAGTCTGGAGGGGTCGAAATTGAATGCTACACTGGCCTGTTGGCGCCAATGTCAGTCTCGGTAACGTCTCGGGGCGAGTATTGTTGATCTCATGTGAAAGCGCGACTTGCGCAACAATGCGCTTCAAACAGAAACAACTGTCCCAAGTCGGGACGTTCCTACATTAATTAGTGCTTACAAACATGGGAACAAAGATATTAAAAGATGATTAACCCTCGTGCGGCCGGCGTATGGCCCGGGAAAAAAGTGGGAGTGTTTCATGCGGAAACTGTTGTTGGGCGCCCTGGGCGCCAGTGCTTTGGCTATGGCGACCGCGGCGCAAGCGGTTGCTCCGCCTCTCGTTATTACTCCGGGAGCACCGCTTCCACCTAACGATCCGTTGACCTCTTTCATCGTTGCGCCAACCGGGATCACACCGTCTTACGTCGGCCCCATCGCTGCGACTATTGGTCACACCGGGATCGTCGGCGACGTGAACGGTGACTTCACCGATGTCTTCGAGTTCACGATCGGCATGGCCGGCATGGGCACGATCGGCACAGGCAGCGGCTCCATTACGACCGGTGTGAACCTTGAGGATTTCCTGAAAACGACGGATCTCGACATCACGTCGGTACTGGTGAACGGTGTGTTGGCGAACCTCATTTTGGCGGACGCGGACGGCAAGGAATGCACCACACGCGGTGTCGGAACGTGCGGCGCCAACGAAACTTGGTCTGCAAACAACGTACTGATCACAGGCGGTCAGTTGAACACAATCGAGGTGTCGGGCTTCTCACGCGGCCTTGGTTCGTACGGTGGAAATCTGACTTTCACGCCGCGTTCGGCAGTCCCCGAGCCGGGCACCTGGGGTCTTATGCTCCTCGGCTTCGGTGCGATCGGCTGGCAGATTCGCCGTAGCAAGCGCAACGGTTCGATCGCTCAGTTCGCCTAAAAGCGACGCGAGCGTTCGCAAGAGAGAGGCGGCTGCTCACGCAGTCGCCTCTTTTTATCCTTTTGAAGTGGCGGCGCGTTCCAAATGGCGTGTCGCGAGCTCTGCACGGCGATCGACAGCTTCGCTGGGCAAGCCGGCGAGCCGCCTGTAGATCCCGTATTCCTCTTTCGCAGAAAAGAAGTGCGCATAGAGCGAGCGGCTCGCGTTACTTCCTTCGGCCACGTGCTTGTCGATCGACCGCCGGATCGCACCGACGTTCAGCCACATAAGCTGTGACGGTGCGTTGACGCTGGCGTTGGTCCGCGGGAGACCGACGCAGGTGAAACCCAGCATCGCCTCGTAGAACCGCCGATGGCGAGGATTTACCTCAATGAATAGGTCGGTGCAGTCGAAGTGCATCGAGCCGTAGATAAACACGATGTGGAACAGCGCGCCGAGACGAGGACGGGCAGGTGTTGATGTATCGAAAGCGAACTTCGTCAGCTCACACAATTTCGCACCGGGCGCGTCCCGGAACTTCGCGATCTCATCTGCAAAAGTGGAGTCAGCCGCCAGGCCGGCCGATGAGTCCACCGTCAGCGTGACCGTACCGATGACTTCGTCTTGCGAACTCGCAGTGAACGTCATGCAATTCGGCGCAGAAGGTAGCGCGTGCTCCGCACCGTAGCCACGCCAGGAGTACATGCGGTTCAGCAGCATGTTGGCGCGGTTTCGCTGGCCTTCGCAATCGGCCAGGCGAATGGTCATCGAGCTTTGTTGTTCCGCACCCGTACGAGCCGGAAGCTGGATTGTGTGAAGCTGTGCGCCGGGCTGACGGCCAGACGGACTAGCTCCTAGAATGAGGCGAACCAGCTCGCCTTTGCGTAATGACATTTGAATCCCACCCAGGCCGCGGAACTTCCACGGCTCCCGAATCACGTAGTCTAAGCCAATGCTTTATCGCGTGAATACCTTAACAAGCGCGCCACGACGGGATGTGCTTGGGGCGCGACAACATGTGCCACAATGGAACATTGCGGTTGATTATCGGAACAATTTAAGCGCGAGATAATCCGTTGATCGCCTCAGCAAGCGAGTGATCCCGCTGAGTGATGCCTGCCGAATCGTGACTGGTGAGGCGGAAATCGACGCGGCTCCAGACACTCGTGAACTCCGGATGATGGTCCACCTTTTCCGCTTGCATCGCGACGCGAGTAAGAAAGCCGAAAGCCTCGCTGAAATCCTTGAAACGAAAACTGCGAAGCAAAGCTTTGCCGCCTTCCTCGACAGTCCAGCCCTCGGGTGTGTCCATCTTCGGTCTCCCTTGAAATGCTATTGCCGCAGGAGCAGTTGGGCCGCGAAGGAGTCAACGCATGGCCACCCAACTCGCCGAGGATAAAGGTATCCTGGGCCTCGAGAACCCGATGGGCACCAACGGGTTCGAGTTTGTCGAATATACCGCGCCCGACATCACGCTGCTGCGCGACCTGTTTACGAAGATGGGCTTCCCCGAAGTAGCCCGCCACAAGAGCAAGGACGTCACGCTCCATAAGCAGGGCGACTGCAACTTCATCATCAACGCCGAGCCCGGCAGCTACGCGGAGGAATACGCCAGGGCGCACGGGCCGAGCGCCTGCGCCATGGCATTCCGGGTCAAGGATGCGAAAGCTGCACACGAACGCGCGCTGAAGCTCGGCGCGACCAACGTCCAGGTGAACGTCGGCGATGGCGAGCTCGACATTCCTGCGATCGAAGGCATTGGCGGGTCGCGGCTATTCTTTGTCGATCGCTACGGTGACGGCGGCTCGATCTATGAAGTCGATTTCGACTTCCACCCCGATTGGCAACAGCGGATGGAGCAAGCAGATTCACGCCTGACCTACATTGATCACCTGACGCACAACGTGAACCGCGGCCGCATGAGCTTCTGGGCCGACTTCTACGAGCGGCTCTTCAATTTCCGGGAGATCCGCTACTTCGACATCGAGGGTAAGCAGACCGGCCTTTTCTCAAAGGCGATGACTTCGCCCTGCGGCAAGATCCGAATTCCACTCAACGAGAGCCAGGACGACAAGAGCCAGATCGAGGAGTTCCTGCGCGAATATAAGGGCGAGGGCATCCAGCACATCGCCCTGGGCACCTCGAACATCTACGAGTCCGTCGACGTCATCCGTGGCCGCGGCATCGCGTTCCAGGACACGCCCGATACATATTACGAATTGCTGCCTGAGCGTATCAAAGGCCACGAGGAGAGCATTCCGGAACTCGAAAAGCGGCGCATCCTGATGGATGGCGCGCCCACCGAGGGACAGGGCTTGCTGCTCCAGATCTTCACCCAGAACGTGATCGGCCCGATCTTCTTCGAGATCATCCAGCGCAAGGGCAATGAAGGCTTCGGCGAGGGCAATTTCAAAGCCTTGTTCGAGAGCATCGAACTCGACCAGATGCGGCGCGGGGTGCTCTGAGCCGCATGACTGAAGCGTATATTTGCGACGCCGTCCGCACGCCGATCGGCCGTTATGCGGGTGCTTTGTCGTCGGTTCGTGCCGACGATCTCGCCGCCATTCCCATCAAGGCGCTGATCGACCGCAACCCAAATGTCGACTGGAGCGAGCTAGACGACGTGATCCTCGGCTGCGCCAACCAGGCCGGTGAGGATAATCGCAATCTTGCCCGCATGGCGGGCCTGCTTGCCGGTTTGCCGGACAGCTCGGGCGGTGTGACCCTCAACCGGCTGTGCGGCTCGGGTCTCGACGCCGTGGCGATGGCAGCGCGCGCAATCCGCGGTGGTGAGTCCGAGATGATCATTGCCGGCGGCTCCGAGAGCATGAGCCGTGCGCCGTTCGTCATGGCAAAGGCGACGAGCGCATTCGATCGAAATGCGGAGATGTACGACACCACCATCGGCTGGCGCTTCGTCAATCCGAAGATGAAGTCGGCCTACGGCGACGACACGATGCCGAGCACGGGCGAGAATGTCGCTCAGAAGTTCCAGGTCAGCCGCGAGGACCAAGACGCCTTCGCGCTGCGAAGCCAGAAGAAGGCCGCCAGAGCGCAGGCGAATGGGCGCCTGGCCGCGGAGATTGTCGCGGTCGAGATCCCACAGCGGAGAGGTGACGCGGTCGTCGTCGACAAGGACGAGCACCCTCGCGAGACGACGCTGGAAGCGCTGGCAAAGCTAAAGCCTATCGTTCGTTCGGATGGCACCGTGACTGCGGGCAACGCGTCGGGCGTCAACGATGCCGCCGCAGCGATCATCGTCGCCTCCGAGGAGGCCGTTAAGCGAAACGGCCTCACACCGCGTGCTCGTGTTCTTGGCGCCGCCGTCGCGGGAGTGCCGCCGCGAATCATGGGCATCGGCCCCGCTCCGGCAAGTGAGAAGTTGATGAGGCGGCTCGGCCTCAAGATTGGCGACTTCGACGTGATTGAGCTTAACGAGGCATTCGCGGCGCAAGGGCTCGCCGTGCTCCGCCAGCTCGGCGTCGCGGACGACGATGCTCGAGTGAACCCGAATGGCGGCGCGATCGCTCTTGGCCATCCACTGGGAATGTCCGGCGCTCGTCTCGCGCTCACCGCGACCGAAGAGCTGCAGCGGAACGGCGGCAAGCTCGCGCTCGCCACGATGTGCATTGGCGTTGGGCAAGGCATCGCGCTGGCGCTTGAGAAGGTATAAACTGCTCGGCGTGAGCAGCGTCGCCGCAATCGACGAGACGGCCATCATGGCCGTGCTCGAAAAAGTGCCGGATCCGGAGATCCCCGTCCTGTCGATCCTCGACCTGGGGATTGTCCGGGGCTTCGCCGAAGACCCGCCGCGCGTGCGGATCACGCCGACGTACACGGGCTGCCCCGCGACCGTGGCCATCGAGCTTTCAATTCGCGACGCGCTAGATGAAGCGGGGTTTCACGACGTCGCAATCGAGCGGGTCCTCTTCCCGCCGTGGACGACCGACTGGATCACCGAACGCGGCCGGGAGCGACTGAAAGCCTACGGCATCGCGCCGCCGACTACGGCAGTCACTGCGGCCTGCCCGCAATGTGGTTCACTCGATACCGTTGAAATCAGCCGCTTCGGCGCGACGCCGTGCAAGGCGCAGTGGCGCTGCAAACACTGCCTGGAGCCGTTCGAACGCTTCAAATGCCACTAGGCGAGAGCGGCATCACCACTCAGCGAAACTCCCATCCTTGGTGCGGAAGATCGGATTGCGCCAGCGGTGGCGGTCCTTGTCCGCCTCGCGGACGGCAGCTTCGTCGATTTCGATGCCGAGACCGGGACCTTCGGGCACCGGCAAATAGCCGTCGACGGGCGTTAGCGCGTCCTTGTTGACGCAGAAGTTCAGCAAATCGTGTCCGCCCGTATTGTAGTGGATGCCCAGGCTGATTTCCTGGATCGCATGGTTCGGTGTGCAGGCGGCGATCTGAAGACAGGCCCCGAGCGCTAGCGGACCTAGGGGGCAGTGCGGAGCCACCGCGACATCATAGGCTTCCGCCATCGCCGCGATCTTGCGAACCTCGAGGATGCCGCCGGCGTGGCTCAGGTCGGGCTGAATGATGTCCACCGCGCCCTGCTCGAAGAAGGGCTTGAACTCCCAACGGCTGTAAAGCCGCTCGCCGAGCGCGATCGGCGTGGTCGTATGTGCGGCGATCTCTGGCAGCCCGTCCATGTTCTCGGACAGGAGCGGCTCTTCGATGAACAGGAGGCCGAGCGGTTCGAGTACCTTGGCCAGTTGCTTCGCCAGAGGCCGATGCACCCGGCCGTGGAAGTCGAGCCCGACGTCCATGCCCTGAGCCTGTGCAGCTTCGACGCGCTGCACGACATCGTCGAATTGCTTGTTGGTACCAATCCAATTGAGCTCGGCGGTCGCGTTCATCTTGACCGCGTTGAAGCCTTGCTTCTTCCGGACCTCAGCAGCATCCGTGATCTCGTGGGGGCGATCCCCGCCGATCCACGCGTACGAGCGGACGCGATCGCGGACCTTACCGCCGAGCATCTGCCAGACAGGCACGCCGAGCACGCGCCCCTTCAGGTCCCAAAGCGCCTGCTCCAACCCGGCGAGCGCGGACATGAGCACTGCGCCGCCGCGGTAAAAGCCGCCGCGATAGCCGACCTGCCATATGTCTTCGATGCGGAAGGGATCGGTGCCCACGAAGCGATCACGGAAAGCTTCAAACGCGCCGTCGACGGCTTCTGCCCAGCCTTCGAGACTCGCCTCGCCCCAGCCGAATGCTCCGTCATCCGTTTCGACCCTGACGAACAGCCAGCGCGGCGGCGCGAAGAAGGTCTCGATCTTGGCGATCTTGCGTTCGCTCACGCCTGCGCCTTCTTCGATTGCGTGCCGCTGGCGCCGTAGCTCCGGCCAGCAGCATCGTCGTCCTCTTCACCCTCACCAATCTTCTTGATGGGGACGACCAGGCAGACGCTCTGTGCGGGAAGTACGCCGCGCCAATCGGCGATCAGCTGTTTGTAGGCCTTGCCGACGTTGCGGATCTTCCGGTCCAAGTCGAACAGCCCGAGCGGGTTCACGTTGCCGTTCTGCTCGCGAAGGGCGGTGTCCCAGTCGATTTGGTCGATCAGCGAGTACCAGGTGAAGCCGACGGTGGGGATGCCGACGTTTCGGAGCCGCAGGACGTTAGCCCACTCCTTCCACAGCCACTTCACCGCTTCGTCGCCGTGGGGGCCTTCCCACAGGTTGGTCTCAGTGTGCATCACCGGCAGGCGATAGCGGTTGTAATATTGCCGGGTGATCTCGGAATAGCCGAAGGTCTCTCCGGCAGCGACCGTGTGACCGTCGGCGAAGACCCGGTGCTCATTCAGTTGGTAATAGTCGTTGCCGAGAATGCAGTGCTGTTTCAGCCGGTGGTCGAGGAACCACTCATATTCCTCGCGGGTCATGCCGTTATCGAGCAAGTATTGGTACATGCCGCTGTCGACCCGGCGACCGTAATTGAGGTCCAGCGAGAGGAAGCGCATCTGGTTGAGCACCTCCGCGCGCCCGATCGCGGCCGGTGAGTCCGCGTGATAATATTCCGATGATTCGGACTGAATGAAGATTGCGTCGTGCCGGCGCTTGAGGATCTCGATCATCCCCATGACATTCGCTTTGACGAGGTGCTTCAGTGCGGTGACGAAGGACCGGTCGTCCTTCTTCTGCTCGTTCCACCAGCCGTACTTCGCCGAGAAGACCGCACAGATGAACATCTCGTTGATCGGCGTGTAGAGCTGCACCCAAGGGAAACGCTCCGCAAATTCGCCTGCATAGGCGGCGAACAGACGCGGGAAATCGGGGTTCTGGAAGTTGCCGACCCAGTCGGGCACGCCGAAGTGGCAGAGGTCGACGATCGGCGTGATGTCGCGGCGTTTCAGGTCCGCGAAGGTGAGGTCGGTGAATTCCCAGTCGAACTTGCCGGGACCTAGCCACGTCCGATGGATCGGAGGCCCGTAGCGGAGATAGTTGATCCCGATCTCCTGGACGCAGTCGAAATCTTCGCGCCAGCGTTCGTAGTGGCCGCAGACCTCCATCTCGTCGACGCGGGTCTTGCCGTGATTGATCGTGGGGTAACTATTCTCGATCCCCGTCGCGAACATGAAGTTGGCGATGGTTCATCTCCCTCGAATTGATACTCACACCGTCCGGGCTGAGTCTCGGAATCGGGCGCGCGCACCGATAGCCCTGCCGGTAAAAAAGAAAACCTCGGGAGCGCAATCGCGTTCAGGAGTTTTTCCGCTATGGGCACAAAAAGCATGCGCTGGGCAGATGGTTTCATCGCGGTCGACTGGGGCACAACCAATCGCCGCGCCTATTTGATCGACGCGTCCGGCAAGCACACGGACGAATTCGAAGATCACAAGGGCGTCCTTTCGGTCCCATCCGGGGGCTTCCCCGATGCAATCGCGGAGATTCGTCAGCGCCTCGGCGACAAGCCGTTGCTAATGGCCGGGATGGTCGGTTCGAACCGCGGCTGGCACGAGGCTCCCTACGTCCGTTGCCCAGCTGGAGTCGATGAAATCGTCAAAGGCCTGGTCTGGGCCGGCGAGCGAGAGGCCATCGTTCCGGGCGTCTCATACGTCGGTGATGGACGAGCTGACGTAATGCGTGGCGAGGAAGTGCAATTGCTCGGCGGAGTCGCGGCGGGTTTGGCCGATCCTGACGGTCTATGCTGCCACCCCGGTACCCACAACAAATGGGCCTTGCTGCGTCACGGCAGGATCCACGAATTTCGTACGGTGATGACGGGAGAGATCTTCAGCCTGCTCAAGGATCACAGCATCCTATCCGACTTGCTGCAGACTGAAGTCGAGCCGAACGACGCCTTCAAGGAGGGTGTTCGCCACGCGATGGACAATGAGGACTTGCCCTCCGACCTGTTCGCGGTGCGAGCTCGCGTCCTCCTGGGCAAAGCGAAGAAAGAGGAAGCCGCGTCCTACACCAGCGGGCTACTCATCGGCACGGACGTTCGGATCGGCCTCAGCACACCGACCGGTGCCCAGATTACCGCCATGGGTCGGCCCGAGCTCACGCGGCTCTACGCTGCCGCGGTTCACGAGTCCGGGCGCGAATGCATCGAAGTCGATGGTGAACAAAGCTTCCTCGCGGGCATTCGGCAGATAGCAGAAAGGATTTGAACGTGAGCGCCAAGGAGCTGCTGAATCGCTATCTCGAGGAGTGCCCGCTGATTGCGATCATTCGGGGTGTGACGCCCGATGAGGCAGAGGCAATCGGCGATGCAATCTATGAGGGCGGGATCCGCATCATCGAGGTTCCGCTCAACTCGCCCGATCCGCTGAAGAGCATCGAGCTGCTAGCCAAACGCCTCGGCGACAGAGCGCTTGTCGGCGCCGGGACCGTGCTCCGCGCCGACCAGGTTGCGCAGGTGAAAGACGTCGGGGGGCGCATCATTGTGTCCCCGGACACAAACGTCGAAGTGATTTCGGCGGCAGCCGCCGCCGGTCTCGTCTCTTCCCCCGGTTACTTCACCCCCTCCGAGGCCTTCGCCGCCATTCGCGCCGGTGCCCATACGCTGAAACTATTCCCCGCGGAGGGTGCAACGCCTGCTGTACTCAAGGGTCAGCTTGCGGTCATCCCCAAGGACATCCCAGTCTTGGCCGTCGGAGGAATCACGACAGACAACATGGGTCCGTGGCTCGACGCCGGTGCAGCTGGATTCGGCCTAGGCTCAGGTCTGTACAAGCCGGGCCAAACGGCCGCTGAGACGGTTGAAAAGGCGAAGGCTTATGTTGCGGGAGTGAAGCGTTGAATTCGATCAAGATCGCCATCCTCGGCTTCGGCAAGATCGCCGAAGATCAGCATGTGCCTTCGATCAAGAGCAATGATCGGCTCGAGCTCGTGGCGACTTCGAGCCGCTCGGGTCATGGCGTTGATCCGGTTTTCACCGATTGGCGCGAGCTGATCCGCAGCGTGGAGGGCCTCCAGGCGGTAGCAATCACCACGCCACCCGGACCGCGATACGAGATCGCTCGTGAGTGTGTGCTCGCCGGTCTGCATTGCCTGCTAGAGAAACCGCCGGCGGCGGGGCTTGCGCAGATCAACGACCTTGCCTGTCTGGCCGACGCCGAGGGCGTGAGCCTGTTCACCACCTGGCACGCGCAGCACCATTCGACTGTCGACGCCGCCTCGCGGGCGCTTGCGGGCAAGCGAATCAGGTCGATGGAGATTCTCTGGCACGAAGACGTGCACAAATGGCACCCCGGCCAGCAGTGGATCTGGGAAGCTGGCGGCTTCGGCGTCTTCGACCCCGGCATCAACGCATTTTCGATTGCGACCAAGATCTTTCCGGGCGGTCTGTTCGTAGGGTCCGCGGAACTCAGCTTCCCCGAGAATTCTCAGACGCCGATCGCGGCCGACGTGACCTTCTCCAGCCCTGAGGCCGAGGGGCCTCTAAATGCCAGCCTCGACTGGCGGCGGACCGAGGGTGAAGAATGGACCATCACGATAACTACGACTGACGGCATGAACCTCCGCCTAGAAAACGGCGGATCGCGGCTGCTGATCGACGAGGTCGCGAGCGAAGATGATGGCCCGGGCGAATATCCGGACATTTACGCCAAGTTTGTCTCCCTGATCGACGAGCGGAAAAGCCTGGTTGACCTCGCCCCCTTCAGGCTTGTCGCAGATTGCCTCCTGACTGGCAGCCGAAAGACCGTCGGGCCCGTCTACGGCTGATGGAGCAACTTCGCGGGCCGGGCATTTGTCCTTCGATTGGCCCGCGTTTGTAATGAGTATCGACTGCGGGCTCTCTTAGGGAATCCGCAAGTGGCACAAGTAACGACTGACGAACTGACTCAGGCCGACGAGGCCTTTTCCGGCAATCGCCTTCTTTCGACCTTTCCACGCGAGGCGCGAGCGCTCATCGAGCCCTTCGGCGAGCTAGTGGACTTAAGAGCCGGCGAGACCGTGCTCAGCCGGGGTGACCAGGTGGAAGCAAGCCTCTTCCCCATTGGGCCGACCATGATTTCTCTCTCGGTCGAACTCACTGGAAACCGTACGATCGAAGTGGCGTCCATCGGCCTCAGAGGCGCTGTCGGTGGAATCATCAGCTGCGGGCAGGCCCCTGCGTTCGCAAAAGCGACAGTGCTCGTGCCAGGCCGTGCTTATCGGGTGCCAATGGAAGCGCTCGAGGATGCCAAGCAACGATCGAAGTTCGTTGCCAATATCTTCTGCCGCTTCTCCGACTATCTGCTCGCTCAGGTCATGCAGTCGGTCGCGTGCAATGCGTATCACTCCATCCCCGAGCGTGCCGCACGTTGGCTGCTCCACGCACAGGACAGGGCAGGGGATCGCATCGAGCTGACGCAGGAGGCCTTGGCCGGCCTGCTCGGGGTGCAGCGCACCACGGTCAACGCCGTGGTTCGCGAGCTTGCGGCCGAGAATTTGATCGCGACCGGGCGTGGCGTCGTTCGTGTCGCAGATAGGGCTGGGCTCAAGCGCCGTGCCTGTGAATGTTACCAGCGGCTTGAGGATCACTTCGGTGCCGTGATCGGCGCAAGTGGAACTGGCGGTTAGTCGACAGGCCTCCACCTGAGCGTCTCGCCGGCGTGGAAGGGAACGACCCCGCCAATCTCGTCAGGCACCTTGGTTTCGGTGCGTTCGAGCGTGATGCTGCCGCCGTTGACGGGCAAGCCGTAGAAACGTGCGCCGTTGAGCGAAGCGAACGCCTCGAACCTATCGAGTACGCCGTCCTCGTCGAATACCGTCGCATAGCTCTCCAGCGCGAAGGGCGCGTTGAAGATGCCTGCGCAACCGCAGCCGGATTCCTTGGCATCGCGCGCATGCGGCGCGCTGTCGGTGCCGAGGAAAAACTTGGGTGATCCTGAGGTGGCGGCCTTCCGCACGGCCAGCCGGTGCTGCTCGCGTTTTGCTACGGGCAGGCAGTAAGCGTGGGGCCTCAAGCCCCCGGCGAAGATTGCATTGCGGTTGATGATCAGATGCTGCGGTGTGACCGTCGCGCCGATGTTCGCGTCAGCACTCTCCACAAACTGTGCGGCCTCCGAGGTCGTGATGTGTTCAAATACGATCTTCAGCTCGGGAAAGTCCGCGACGACTCGAGAAAGCACGCGCTCGATGAACACTGCTTCCCGATCGAACACGTCAACGGCGGCGTCTGTGACCTCACCGTGCACGCAAAGCACCATGCCGATGCGCTGCATACGTTCGAGCACGGGATAGATGTTGCGGATCTCGGTGACGCCGCTCGCGCTATTGGTGGTCGCGCCCGCCGGGTACAGTTTGGCTGCGATCCACACGCCTTCCTCGAAACCCACTTCGATCTGATCCGGATCGGTCTGATCGGTCAGGTAGCAAGTCATCAGTGGTTCGAAGCCCGCCCCGGCGGCTTCGCGGACCCGTTCGCGATAGGCGGCCGCCGCCTGAGGCGTGGTCACCGGCGGCACCAGGTTGGGCATTATGATCGCCCGCGCGAACTGCCGTGCGGTGTAGGGTGCAACAAGCCGCAGCATCTCGCCGTCGCGGAGATGCACGTGCCAGTCGTCCGGCCGGCGGATGGTCAGCGTTTGCGATGCCACGGTCGGCTCCTTAGCTAAGGGGCATGGCTGCTACCACCCTGACCGATCGCGCTGTTGTTCGCCTATCCGGAGAGGAGGTGCGCGGATTCTTGCAGGGTCTGGTCACCAGCGACGTAACTGCGGCGCTTCCGGTATGGGCTGGATTGCTGACTCCGCAGGGCAAATGCCTGTTCGACTTCATCGTCTGGAGCGATGGGGACGACCTGCTGCTGGACTGCGAGGCAGAGGCGGCCGACGACCTCATCAAGCGCCTATCGATCTACCGTCTGCGGCGGCCGATCCGCATCGAGAAGGATGAATCGATCACCGTTCACTGGTCTCTTGATGCTCGAGATACGGTCGATCCGCGACTGCCTGAGCTTGGACATCGATGGCTCGGCGTCCCAAATGAACCCGCCTCGGGCTGGCTAGAGCACCGGCTCCGCCTCGGCGTCACCGAAGGCCGCGCGGAGCTTGGCGATATCCTCTGGCTGGAATGCAATGCGGCGGAACTGAACGGCGTCAGCTTCACCAAAGGTTGCTTCGTCGGCCAGGAGAATACCGCGCGGATGAACTGGCGGCAGAACATCAATCGGCGCCTTGTGGTGGTTGAGACCGATACGCCCGGTCGGCGGACGAAAGTTCACTATCCAGAGCTTGGCCTAGCGGTGGAGCATCGTCGTATCGACGATCTGGATGGTGCCCTCATGCCGCCTTGGCTCGAAAGCCCTCTCAAGCCTCAGCAGCCGTAGCCGCGCTTCAGCTTTTTCGGCCCCACGTCACAGTACCAGACGTCGGTGGCGCCGATGGCATGGTCGACCAGTTGCCACCGGCCTCTGCGCTTCTGCAGGACGGCGTCCACGCGCAGCCCGTCCATGTTATCGAAATCGTCGAAGTATCGATTGCCGTCGATCGGCTTGCCGCCGCGGCGCTGTGGATCTGCCATCAGGAAAGCCCAGCCATCCTCAACCCGGATGACCTGAATAACGAACTCGATGTTCGGACCCAGCTTCGCTTCGATCGTCGGGCGAAGCGCGTCTAGCACAGCCTTACGCTCCGCCGCCGGGGTCGCCGCTGCCAAGACCAGGGTGAGAAGCATCACCCGAGTACGGCGTAGGCGCGCACCGGAAAGCTGCCCATTCCCCGAACCTTCGGCGGCGCGGCGGAGAAGCGGAAGCCCTCGTCCGGCAGGCTACTGAGATTTGTCATATGCTCGCAGATCGGAATCCCCGCCGCGAGCAGCTTTGTATGCACTGGGCGCGATCGGCCTCGCGTGTCGTCGATGTTGAGGCTGTCGATCCCGACGAGCGATGCGCCGTTCTCAACGAGCCAGTCCGCGGCCTCACCCGTCAAGAACGGGTTCTCCGAAAGGTAGCGGTCGGTCCGCCAGTGCCGGTCCCAACCTGTGTGGACGAGCACCGCTTTGCCAGCGACATCGCGTCCCTCGAAAGCCGTTACCCCAATCTCGATCCCGCTGTCCCAAGGCTGACGGATCACTATTCCCGGCAAATCCGCGAGCGATGGGAGAGGCAGATCCGCGAGGTCGGCTCCGTCTGCGTAGCGGTGAAACGGCGCGTCCACGTAGGTACCGGTGTTCGCAATCATGTCGATACGACCGATCTGGAAGGTCTCGCCGCCGTCGAAATTCGCGGCCGTGCTGTCTCGCTCCCAGAAATCGCAGATCACAGGGCCCGGGAACCCCTTGTAGGTCGTCATACCGTGCTCGATCACATGGCTGAGGTCGACGATCCTCTTCTCTTCAAGATCCGCCATGATGCGAGCCCTCCGATCAACAGCCATAGCACGTTGAGCGCTGCGGAGGGGATGGCACCGTGCCACCAGCCGTTAACGACGAAGCCCGCCGCGCCGACCACGTTCATGCCCTGGTAGACAAGCGACTGGCCCGTGAGCTTCTCGGCAGAGAGAAGCAAATAGGCGAGCAGGATCAGTGCGGCGCCGACCCAGCCGGCTACCTCAACGGCGATCTCGACTGGCGTCACCAACTGGCGCCGTCCACGTCCCGCACCTCGACGTCCACTAACGCTGCGGGATCCAACAACCGCGCATTTACGCCCATGCGCTCGTAAGGCGGTTCGGTAAGCAGCGTCCAATGCGTCTGAGCGCCGCAATGCTTGCACCGATAGAGGCGGAGGAAGGCCTCGTCGAGGTCCTCCCGCACATGGGTATCGAACTCGCCTTGGATGCGAAGTTCTTCCGAGGGATAATAAATCCCCCAGAAGCCGGTCTTCGTGCACAGGCTGCAATTGCAGTGGTTCACGTAATCCGGGGCGCGCGGCAGTGTGATGCGCGAACGCCCGCAGATGCAGGAGGCGACCAGTCCGGACGCCTCCGTTGTCACGCGGCTGCCAACCGTCTCAGCACGTAGTGCAGGATCCCGCCCGAGCGGAAATATTCCAGCTCGTTGTAGGTATCGATGCGGCAGCGGGCGCTGATGGTTGTCGTCGAACCGTCCGCGCGAGTGACCTTCACCTCGACATCCTGTCGCGGCTCGATCTCCGCAACGCCGGAGATCGAGAAGATCTCGTCGCCGGTAAGGCCAAGGCTCTCCGCATTCTGGCCTTCCTGGAACTGGAGCGGGAGGACGCCCATGCCAACTAGGTTGGATCGGTGGATACGTTCGAAGCTCTCTGCGATCACGGCGCGGACGCCGAGCAGGATCGTGCCCTTGGCAGCCCAGTCGCGCGAGCTGCCCGTGCCATATTCCTTGCCTGCCAGGATCACGAGCGGTGTCTCGTCGCACTTATAGGCCATGGCCGCGTCGTAGATCGGCATGGTCTCTGAGGTCGGCGCGTAACGGGTGAAGCCGCCCTCGACATTGTCGAGCATGCGGTTGCGAATGCGGATATTGGCGAAGGTGCCGCGCATCATCACTTCGTGGTTGCCGCGGCGCGCACCATAGCTGTTGAACTCGGCGCGGCTGACCTGATGCTCCAGCAGGTAGCGACCCGCCGGGCTGTCCGGCTTGATCGATCCCGCCGGCGAGATGTGGTCGGTCGTGATCGAATCGCCGAACACCGCAAGCGCCCTGGCATTGTCGATGTCCGACAACGGCGCCGGAGTCATCGTCATGCCGGTGAAGTAGGGTGGGTTCTGGATGTAGGTCGATCCGGCCGGCCAGCCGTAGGTCGCGCCACCCTTTACCTCGATAGCCTGCCAGCGCTCGTCGCCGCGATAGACGTCGGCATAGCGGCGGCGGAACATGTCCGAATGGACGTGCGCGTCGATGAGAGCGCGGATCTCCTCGTTCGAGGGCCAGATATCCTTGAGATAGACCGGCTCGCCATTGCTGCCGGTGCCGATCGGCTCCCTGACCATGTCCGAACGGACGCTGCCCTTGAGCGCGTACGCGACAACCAGCGGCGGTGACGCGAGATAGTTGGCGCGGCAGTCCGGCGAAACGCGGCCTTCGAAGTTGCGATTACCGGAAAGAACGCTGACCGCGACCAGGTCCTTTTCGTTGATCGCCTTGCTGATCGGTTCCGGCAGCGGGCCTGAATTGCCGATGCAGGTCGTGCAGCCATAGCCGACGAGGTCAAAGCCGAGCGCATTGAGGTCTTCGGAAAGGCCGCTTTCGTTGAGATAGTCGGTCACCACCTGGCTTCCCGGAGCGAGGCTGGTCTTCACCCAGGGCTTGGTCGTGAGACCCTTCTCGCGCGCCTTGCGGGCGAGAAGCCCGGCGCCGATCAGCACCGACGGGTTGGAGGTGTTGGTGCAGCTGGTAATGGCGGCGATCGCGACGTCGCCGTTGCCGAAGTCGAAGTCTTCGCCTTCCACCGGCACGCGCGGGTCGTTCGACTTCTTGTAGGTGCTCTCGAGCTCGCCGTTGAACTGGTCGTCGACGTCGGACAGCAGCACGCGGTCCTGCGGACGCTTCGGTCCGGCGAGCGACGGCTCGATCGTGCTCATGTCGAGTTCGAGCGTGTCGGTGAAAACCGGCTCCGGCGTCGACGCATCGCGCCACATGCCCTGTGCCTGCGTATAAGCCTTCACGAGAGCGATGCGCTCGTCATCGCGACTGGTCAGGCGGAGATAGTCTAGCGTGCGCTCGTCGACCGGGAAGAAGCCGCAAGTAGCGCCATATTCCGGGGCCATGTTGGCGATGGTCGCGCGGTCGGCGACCGTGATATTGTCGAGGCCAGGGCCGTAGAATTCGACGAAGCGACCCACCACGCCCTTCTGACGCAGCATCTGGGTGACAGTGAGCACCAAGTCGGTGGCGGTGATGCCTTCCTTCAGCTGGCCGTCGAGCCGGAAGCCCACGACTTCGGGAATGAGCATGCTGACCGGCTGACCGAGCATTGCTGCTTCGGCCTCGATACCGCCGACCCCCCAGCCGAGCACGCCGAGACCGTTGACCATCGTCGTATGGCTATCGGTGCCGACCAGCGTATCCGGATAAGCGACGGTCTCGCCGCTCTGGTCCTCGCCGGTCCAGACGCACTGAGCGATGTGCTCCAGATTGACCTGGTGGCAGATGCCGGTGCCAGGCGGCACAACCTTGAAATTGTCGAATGCGGTCGTCGCCCACTTCAGGAATTGATAGCGCTCTCCGTTACGCTGATATTCCAGCTCGACGTTCTTCTCGAACGCCCTCGGATTTCCGAACTCGTCGACCATCACGCTGTGGTCGATGACCAGGTGAACCGGAACGAGCGGATTGATCTTCTCGGGATTACCGCCGAGCTGCGTCATCGCGTCGCGCATGGCGGCGAGGTCAACGACGGCCGGAACGCCGGTGAAATCCTGCATCAGCACGCGTGCCGGGCGATACTGGATCTCGCGCGAGATCTTCCGCTCCTTCTGCCAGTCGACCATCGCCTGAAGGTCGTCACGCGTGACCGTTAGCCCATCCTCGAATCGCAGCAGGTTCTCGAGCAGCACCTTCATCGAGAAGGGAAGGCGGCTCACGTCGCCGAGCGACTCGGCTGCCTTGGGAAGAGAATAGTAAGCGTAGCTCTTACCTCCCACGTCGAGAGTCGAGCGGGTGCGTAGGCTGTCCTGGCCGGTCGGAATCATTGCTGTCCTTCGCTGTGCAGCGGCATGGAGGAATGCCTGCAAGGTGGGGTTGCGCGGCCCTTAGCAATCGAGCCTCCACGCCGCAAACTTGCGCCCAATGGAACAAAGCTTGCGCCAAGATGAACAGCGACAATCTCGTAACCGTTACGGCCAAGCATTAACTAACCATTATGACTCACGACGCCGACTATTTCCGCCGCCGTGCCGCCGAGGCGAGGGCCGCTGCTTCCTCCAAGGAGTATGGCGAGAGCGTTGAGGTCGCCGGAGACTTGGCGCTCGCCTACGCCGCGCTTGCGCGTCGTCGGGCCGCCATGACGAAGGTCGAGGAACAGACTCCAGCCATTCCGCTTCCCGAGTCGGCCTAAATCCAGCCGCGCTTCTTCAAGTACCAGAGCGGCAGGACCGCACTCGCGACAATCACGACCAGCGAGATCGGATAGCCATAATACCAGTCGAGCTCCGGCATGTGATGGAAGTTCATGCCGAAGATGCCTGCGATCAGCGTCGGCGGCAGGAACACGAGCGCCGCCCACGAGAACAGCTTCATCGCGGCGTTCTGCTCGATGCTGATCAGGCCGAGCGAGGCGTCAAGCAGGAACTGCAGATTATCCGCCATGAAGCTGGCATGCTCGCTCAGTGATGTGACGTCGGTACTCAGGCTGGCCAGATGGTGCCGTACTTCCTTGTGGGAGGCATCATGCGACCAGTTCGAGCCGGACAGGAAGCTCAGCATGCGGATCGTGCTGACCGCGGAATAACGGATCTTGGTCAGCAGGTTTTGCGCTCGCCCGATCCTTGATAACAAGGCCGTCAGCCGCTGGGCCGGAATGCGCCGGTCGTCCATCTGCTTCTGGAAGATGTGCGAGGATATTTTTTCGAGCTCTGCGATCAGACTTTCCAGCTCATCGGCTAAGCGATCGATAATCGCATCCGTCATTCGGACGAGAACAGTTCCCGCATCGCGCGCCAACTCGGGCTCGCGCCGGACGTGCTCTTCAAAGGACCGTATTGGCTTCGGCGTTGCATAACGCACGGTAACCAGACGGTTATCAGCAAGGACGAAGCTGATCGGCGTGGTCGCGGGATGATCCTCCACGACTCCGACCAACACGCTGACCGTCATATAAAGAGCGCCTTCGCGATCGTAGAGCCGGCTGGAAGGTTCGATCTCCGCCATCTCCGCCTGCGTCGGCACGTTCACATGGATGCAGCGCTCGACCAGCTGCTCCTCTTCGCGCGTCGGCTCTTCCAGATCGATCCACGTTGCATCGTCCGGGATTTTCTCGGCCTTCGCCTCGATGATCTGCCCGTGACAGTTCGGGCCGTAAACGCGCAGCATGGGCGCGTGCATCAGACGAACGGCTGATCTTTGCAAGTTGCTTCGCTCTGCTAGGCTCCTGCCCGATGACCGCCCGCAGAGCCGCAATCGCGGCCATCCTCATTCTCTTAGTCGCAGCCGCGATCCTGCTCGCCATGGGCAGGAACCCGATCTGCACGTGCGGCGAGATCGACCTTTGGATCCCCCAGAGAGATAGTCCGAAGACGAGTCAGATGCTCGTGGACTGGTACAGTCTCAGCCACGTCGTTCACGGATTGCTTTTCTATGCGTTGCTGTGGCTGGTCGCTCGGGGTTGGCCGGTCCAGTGGCGATTCCTGATCGCGCTCCTGATCGAATCCACGTGGGAAGTGGTCGAGAACACGCCGATGGTGATCGACCGATATCGGGCGACGACCGCGGCGCTCGGCTATACGGGCGACAGCGTTATCAACTCCCTGTCCGACATAGTGATGATGTGCCTGGGCTTCCTGCTCGCGCGGAAGCTGCCGGTCTGGGCTTCGATCCTTCTCGTGCTGATCCTGGAGATCGTCCCGCTTTTCGTCATTCGCGACAATCTGACGCTCAACATCTGGACGCTTCTTGCGCCTAATGCGGCGGTGCAGGCTTGGCAGGCTGGCGGCTGACCGCCACGGTGGCGTCAGTGCTGGAGGAGTCGCGCGAGTGAAAAGCGCTTGTTTCTGTTTGCTTTTGTTGGCGGCGACGCCTGTCCACGCCGGCGAATTGTTCGGCGGCGCCTATGTCCACGACGTCAAGCTTCCCACCGACGAGAGCGGGCTGGAGGACGGCGCCGACCTGATGCTCGGTCTTCGTGGCGGAAAAATCTTTGGCACACCGCTCCAGCCTTATGTCTTCGGCGCAGTGAACACGGCTGGCGAGACAAGCTACGCCGCGGCCGGCCTGTCGATCCGCTTCGGTCTTGGCAAGAAGCTCTTCATCCGTCCGGGCCTCGGCCTGGCTGTCCACAACGGATCGGACGGCAAGTTCTACCGCACCGACAAGATCGCCTTCGGCAGCCGCGTTCTCTTCGAACCGGAGCTCGGCTTCGGCACACAGATCAACGACCGCCTCAGCGTCGAGGCGAGCTGGGTCCACATGAGCCACGCGACGCTGTTCAGCGGCGAGAACCCCGGTATCGACAATCTCGGTATTCGGCTGACCCTCGGGCTTTAGCGCCCGATCATCTTCTCCGGCCTCACGATCTCGTCGAAGCGCGCTTCCTCGATAAGGCCGAGCTCCAGGCCCGCTTCCTTGAGCGTCAGGCCCTTCTTGTGGGCGTGCTTGGCGATCGCCGCAGCATTGTCGTAGCCGATCTCGGGCGCGAGCGCGGTGACGAGCATCAGCGAACGGCCCATCAATTCGGAAATCCGCGCCTCTTCCGGCTCGGTGCCGTCGAGCATGCGCTCGGTGAAGCTTTCGATACCGGTCGACAGCAGGTTGATGGACCGAATCACGTTCGCGCCGATCAGCGGCTTGAACACGTTCAGCTCCAGGTGACCCTGCATGCCCCCGACGGTCACGGCGACACTGTTGCCCATGACCTGAGCGGCAACCATCGTAAGCATTTCAGCCTGGGTCGGATTGACCTTACCCGGCATGATCGAGCTGCCGGGCTCATTTTCGGGGAGCTTCAGTTCACCGAGGCCGCAGCGCGGGCCTGATCCCAGCAAACGAATGTCGTTGGCGATCTTGGTCAGCGCGACGGCGATCGTGTTCAGCACGCCCGACAGCTCGACCATGGTGTCGTGCGCCGCTAGCTCCGCGAATTTGTTGGGCGCGGACGTGAATGGCAGCCGCGTCAGGTTCGCGACTTCACTGGCGAATTCCTCCGCAAAGCCCTTGGGCGCGTTGAGGCCAGTGCCCACAGCGGTGCCGCCCTGCGCAAGACGGTATAGACGCGGCATCACGCCTTCGACGCGGTCGATGCAGTCCTCGATCTGCTGCGCATAGCCCGAGAATTCCTGGCCGAGCGTCAGCGGCGTCGCATCCTGAAGGTGCGTGCGCCCGATCTTCACGATCGAATCCCAGCGCTTCGACTGGTCCACTAGCCGCGCATACATAAGCTTTAGTGCGGGCAGGAGTTTCGACTGCACCGCCCGTGCCGCCGAGATGTGCATCGCCGTCGGGAAGCTGTCGTTCGACGATTGGCTCTTGTTCACATGGTCGTTGGGGTGGACCGGGTCCTTGCCCCCGCGCTTGCCCGTGAGAATCTCATTCGCTCGGCCCGCGATGACCTCATTGGCATTCATGTTTGACTGGGTGCCCGATCCGGTCTGCCAGATTACCAACGGGAACTGGCTGTCGAGATCGCCGCGGGCGACTTCCGCAGCCGCCTGCTGGATGACCTCGGCGATCTTGGGGTCCAGCCCCGCAAGACGCGCATTTACCCGGGCAGCCGCCTGCTTGATGAAGCCGAGCGCGTGCACGATCTCGAGCGGCATCTGTTCGCGAGGGCCGAATGGGAAGTTGCCAATCGAACGCTCGGTCTGGGCACCCCAATACGCGTCGGCGGGAACTTCGATTGGACCGAAGCTGTCGGTTTCGGTGCGGGTTGCTGTGCTGGGCATGATTTCTCTTCAGTCGAATGTCGTTTGGGGAGCGGCAACGACCGGGCGACCCAGGCTGGCTGGATCGCGTCGTAGCGCTCGCATGCCGCGCTCCTGTTACTTTTTGCGCGTGAAGTCCACGTTGACGACGTTGGAACCGTCTTCCTTTGGCGCCGTGTCGGTGGTCGTTTCCGGGTCGTTCTCGGCCTGCTCATGCTCTTCGGCTGGAGCATCGTCGGCATCAGCATGAAAAGTGAGGGCGAATTCGACCGCTGGGTCGTGGAATTGGGTGACTGCCGCAAAGGGCACGCGGAGTGTCGCGGGCACGCCGCCAAAGGAAAGTCCGACCGTAAACAGGTCCGATTCGACCTTCAGGTCCCAGAAGCGGTGCTGGATGACGATCGTCATCTCGTCGGGGAATCGCTCCGCCAAATGCTTGGGAATCGAAACGCCCGGCGCCCGCGTCTTGAAGGTGATGTAGAAGTGGTGTCCGCCGGGAAGGCCGCCCGACTCCTCCACCTCGCCGAGCACGCGGCCGACAACGGCACGCAAGGCGTCCTGCACGATCTCGTCGTACGGAATGAGGCTTTCTGGGGTCTCGTCGCTCACAACGTCAGGTGGTAGCGGAGCGCGACATTCGGTCAAGCGGAGTCATTACCTATGCCTATCGACGCGACCCAACCCTATGACGAAAATAACATTTTCGCGCGCATCCTGCGCGGCGAAATACCATCAAAGAAAGTTTATGAGGACGCGCACGTGCTCGCCTTCCACGACATCAACCCCCTTTCGCCGACCCATATTCTGGTGATCCCCAAGGGCCCTTATGTCTCGTGGGACGACTTTTCCGAGAAGGCCTCTGACGCCGAGATCGCCGGATTCGTTCGCACGGTCGGACGGATCGCGCGCGACGAAGGCTTGGTCGCTGAAGGTTACCGCCTCCTCGCCAACGTCGGGCAGAACTCCGGCCAGGAGGTGCCGCACCTCCATGTCCACATCTTCGGCGGGAAGGCCCTAGGGCCCATGCTCGCTCGTTGATGACGATCGGCAACATCGCGTAAAGCACTGGCGTCACTGGTCGAAGGGGGATTGCTCTCAGGTCACCAGTCGTTAGGGTCGCGGCACGAAATCGGCTTCATTAGGGGAGTATAATGGCCACTGTAGCACCGCGCGCCGGAGGCCGCGGACGCATCAAATCGCTCGACGCGATTCTTGAGACGGCTGAAAAGAAGTCGCTCAAGCGCTCGCTTGGCGCTTTCCAGCTGACGTTGCTCGGCATCGGCGCCGTCATCGGCACTGGAATTTTCGTTCTGACCGCCACGGCCGCGCAGAAGGCCGGCCCGGGCATGATGATCAGCTTCATCGTTGCCGGTGCGGTCTGCGCCGTCGCGGCGCTTTGCTATTCAGAGCTGGCTTCGATGGTTCCCGTGGCGGGGTCGGCCTATACTTACTCCTATGCCGTGATGGGTGAGATCGTCGCCTGGCTGGTCGGCTGGGCCCTCATCCTTGAATATGCGCTTGGGGCAAGCGCGGTCGCGGTCGGATGGTCCGGCTTCATTAGTGGCCTGTTAGATTCCGTCGGGGTGCACTTACCGCACGCCTTGAAGGTTGGCCCTCAGATTCAATGGGGCTTCCTGCAGGGAGGTGAAGTTGGCGGACTGATCAATCTTCCAGCGGTCCTCGTCGTGGGTTTCGTGACCACGCTGCTGGTCATCGGGACGAAGGAAAGTGCGACGTTCAATGCCGTGCTGGTGGTCATCAAGATTACCGCCCTGACGCTGTTCCTGATCATCACGTTGCCGATGGTCAGCGGCCACGCCGAGAACTTCCACCCCTTCGCACCGCGCGGCTGGGGCAATCCGTTCAGCGGCTCCGGTACCGGTATCCTCGGTGCCGCAGCATCGATCTTCTTCGCTTATGTGGGCTTCGACGCGGTTTCGACCGCCGCTGAGGAAACCAAGAATCCGCAGCGCAACGTCCCGATCGGGCTGATCGGCAGCCTGCTGATCTGCACGGTTTTCTACCTGCTGGTCGCTGCCGGTGTGGTTGGCGCTTACGGTGCTCAGCCGCTGATCGACCCGGCAACCGGCCTAGCGTTCAAGGAAGGCTCACCCGAGCTCTATGCCTCGGCGATGTGTCAGGCCAACCACGCGCCAACCGTCTGTTCGAAGGAAGCGCTCGCTTACATCCTTCGTCAGGTATCGAGTCCGCTGGCCGGCAACCTCGTGGGCCTTGCGGCAGCGATCGCGCTTCCGTCGGTCGTGCTTCTCATGATGTACGGCCAGACCCGCGTCTTCTTCGTGATGGCGCGCGACGGCCTGCTTCCTGAGCGTCTGTCGACGGTCCACCCGAAGTTCAAGACGCCTTATGTCGTCACGATCGTCACCGGCATCTTTGTCGCCATTGCGGCGGCGTTCCTCCCGGTCGGCACGCTCGCCGATTACTCGAACGCCGGCACCTTGTTTGCGTTCGCGGCGGTGTCGCTGGGCGTGATGATCCTGCGGAAAAAGGACCCGACCCGCGTTCGCCCGTTCCGGACACCGGCCGTGTTCATCGTTGCGCCGCTGTCGATTGCCGGATGCGCGCTCCTGTTCTTCAACCTGAACATCGAGTCCAAGCTGCTGTTCATCTCATGGACCCTGATCGGCCTCGTGATCTACTTCCTGTACGGCTACCGTCACAGCCACGTCGCTCGCGGCGTGACCGAGGTGCCCGAGCTGGCACCGGAAGCGCCGGGGTCCATCGGCATTGCGCCGCTGCCCCACGCTCCGGTCCCCCCGCAGGACCGCGACGACTAAGGCTTAAGCGGCCAATTCACCAGCGAGCGCCCTGAGGTCCGCCTCAGGGCGCGCGCCATAATGCTGGATCACCTCGGCTGCGGCGATCGCGCCCAAGCGCAGCGAATCTGCGAGGCTCCTGTCCCGCGCCACGCCAAGCAGGAAGCCTGCTGCGAACAGGTCCCCTGCACCCGTCGTATCGACCAGCTTCTCAATCGGCTCCGCGGGAACATCGGCGCGCTCGTCACCGCGAACGGCAAGCGCGCCATCTTCGCTACGCGTGACGACCAGGATCTCCACCTTCTCCTTCACCGCGGCGACTGCGCTCTCCAGATGCGCGACCCCCGCCAGCGCCTCCACCTCCGCCTGGTTGGCGAACAGAATGTCTATCCGTCCTGCGTCGAGCAATTGATTGAAACCCTCGCGATGGCGGTCAACGCAGAAGGTGTCCGAAAGGGTGAAGGCAATCTTCCGCCCCGCCTCACGCGAAACTTCGATCGCCCGCACCATTGCGTAGCGCGGTGTCTCCGGATCCCACAGATAGCCTTCGAGATACAGGATCGCGCTGTCGCGAATCTGCGTCTCATCCAGCGCGCTCGCGGGCAGGTGCTGTGCCGCGCCCAAAAATGTGTTCATCGTCCGATGCCCGTCCGGAGTGACCAGGATCATCGAACGCGCGGTGGGGCTTCCGACGTTGGTTGCCGGCGTGATGAACTCGACGCCGGTTGCCGTCAGGTCGTGGCGGTAGAATTCGCCGAGCTGATCAGGCGCGACCTGCCCGATAAACCCCGACCTTCCGCCAAGCGCCGCAATCCCAGCAGCCGTGTTCCCCGCCGAACCGCCGCTAACCTGATGCGCCGGTCCCATGTGGGAGTAGAGGCGCTCGGCCTCTTCGGCATCAATCAGCCGCATCGACCCTTTCACCAGTCCCTCGGCAGTCAGGAATTCGTCGCTCGAATTGGCGATGACGTCGACGATGGCATTGCCGATGCAGAGCACATCGAGGCGGGTGTCGGACATGAATTCTCCGGGGAAGCGTTGGGAAAGTGCGCCGCCTAGCCGGGCACCGCCCCCGTCGCAACATTGCCTCGCGCCGTTACTCGGGGCATCGTCCGCGCATGCGCCGTTCAGTACTCGCCCTCATCTTGCTCGTCTCCGCCTGCGCTCCTCGCCCGGAGCAGCCGACCTCGCAACCCGCGCCAACTCCGGCGCCGCAACCGCAGGGAGGCCTCCTGATTGGCTTCACGTCCACGCAGCTGATCGCTCAGCTCGGCGCTCCAGCCCTTCAAATCCGAGAGGGCAACAGCCTGAAGATTCAGTTCCGCGGACGAAGCTGCGTGCTCGACGCCTATCTCTATCCGCAGGGCACGGGCCCCGCGAAAGTCACCTACATCGAAACGCGCCAGCCATCGGGCGCAGACGCCAATCAGGCGGCCTGCATTTCCTCGCTGGCGACGCGGAGCTGAGTTTCCGCCCAGGCGGCCGCTTCAGAAATCACTGGGTCCTCGCTGGCCAGATATTTCCGCACGGACTTCAGCAATGACAGGTCACCGCTGTTCCCGGCGGCAATCAAGCAGTTGCGGATCATCCGCTTCACACCAATCCGTTTGATTGGCGACCCGGCAAACATCTCCCTGAAGGAAGTGTCGTCGAGCGCCAGCAGGTCAGCCAACCGCGGCGCCGCGAGTTCTGCACGCGGAAGGAAGGCGCGGTTCGCCGATGCTGCTTCGGCGAAGCGATTCCACGGGCAGACCGCAAGGCAATCGTCGCATCCATAGATGCGGTTGCCCATCGCGGTCCGGAACTCGTTGGGGATCGGGCCCTCATGTTCGATGGTAAGATATGAAATGCATCGACGCGCATCGATCCGGTGCGGCCCATTGAAGGCTTGCGTCGGGCAGGCGTCGAGACAGCGACTGCAACTGCCGCAATGGATCCCTTGCTCGGAGGGCGCATCCGCCCGCAGCTCAAGACTAGTGAGGATCACGCCGAGGAACATCCAGCTGCCGTGCTCGCGGTTGACCAAGTTCGTATGCTTGCCCTGCCAACCGATGCCGGCCGCCTGTGCGAGCGGCTTCTCCATCACCGGTGCCGTATCGACAAACACCTTCAACTCTGAGGGCACCTGATCGACAATGAAGCGAGCGAGTGCCTTCAAGGCCTTCTTGACCGTCTTGTGATAGTCGCCGCCCTGCGCATAGACCGAGACGCGGCCGAGATCGGGATGTGCCCCCAACGCCAGCGGATCGGACGCCGGCGCATAGCTCATTCCCAGGGCGATTGCGGACTTCGCTTCCGGCCATAGTGCGAGCGGCGATACGCGATGGTGCGCGCGCTCCTCCATCCAGCCCATCGTTCCGTGCCGTCCCGTCTCGATCCAGCGCTTGATGTCGAGCCCCGCTGCATCGGCGGCGTCAGCCCGAGCGAAGCCGCACGCCACGAAACCGAGCTGTTCGGCTTGCGCCCTTATTGCTTCCTCAAGACTTTGGACTTTATGCACGCCCGCGCCCTACACTCTCTCGTCGGATTTCCGTAGGAATTTCAGTGCTTCGACCAGTTTCAGACAGTGTGGCAACGAGCGGCCTTGCAGTTGAAGCCGTAGACCTCGTCAAGGATTTCGGTGAGACGCGCGCCGTCGATGGCGTCAGCCTCGCGGTGCCGACCGGCTCCATCTACGGACTTCTCGGCCCCAACGGCGCGGGCAAGACCACGACGCTGCGGATGCTGATGGGAATCATCGATCCATCCAGTGGAACGCGCCGCGTGCTGGGTTCGGAACGCCCGCTCGAGACCGCCAGCGAGATCGGCTACCTACCAGAGGAGCGCGGCCTCTATCCTTCCATGCATGCGAGAGAGGCGATTGCGTTCATGGGCGCTCTGCGTGGCCTTCCCATGCGCGAAGGCCGGAAGCGCGCCGACGAGCTTCTTGCGCAGCACGGGCTGGGCGATTGGGGCAAGAAGTCGATCCGCAGCCTCTCCAAGGGCATGGCACAAACGGTGCAGTTGCTCGGAGCGCTGGTTCACCGCCCACGCCTGATCGTTCTCGACGAGCCCTTCTCCGGCCTCGACGCCATCAACCAGGGGCGCCTCGAAGAGATGATCCGCACCCAGGCTCGCGCCGGTGTCACCATTCTCTTTTCGACCCACGTCATCGCCCATGCCGAGCGCCTCTGCGAGCGCATCGCCATCGTTGCCGCCGGCAAGGTCGCCTTCGACGGAAGCGTCGCTGAAGCGCGCGGCCGGCTCCGTCCCATCGTACGGCTCGGCACCCGTGCATCGGACGGACCATGGCGTGCCGCCATTCCCTCGAACGCTCGACGCGAGGGTAACGAATTCGTGTTCGAGCTTCCCGAAGGAGGCCCCGAGCCCTTGCTCAAGGCATTGATCGACGGAGGGGCGGGTATCGAAACGCTGGCGATCGAGCGGCCCGGCTTGCACGACGCGTTCGTGGCCATAGCCGGCAACCAGGCCGCTGCTGCGATGGGCACGCAGGAGCATGCGAAATGATGCGGCTTTTCCGTTCGGCGTACGTGATCGGGCGCCGCGACTTCGCTGCGACCGTGCTGTCGAAGGCCTTCATCTTCTTCCTGCTCGGCCCGCTGTTTCCGCTACTTCTAGGCGGCGTTTTCGGAGGTATCGGCGCGAAGGTCGCGAATCAGACCGAGCAACCGATCGTCGCCGTGGTATCGTCGACTGCCGACTACGAGCGTATCACGGCCGCACGTGATCGCGTCGTGGACACGGTCCCGAATGTGGAGGCGCTTCGCTTCAAGCATTATGCTCCCGAGGCGAACCTGGGAGCCCAGCAGGCTCGGCTACTTTCCTCCGGAAATCCGCCAGTCAAAGCCGTTCTCACCGGGGGTCTTTCGGAACCGCATCTTACCGGCGCTGTGACCAAGGATGCCGAAACCGTCGGACAGCTCAGACTAATCCTCGACGAGGCCCGCCATCAGCGCGCAGAGCCGCCGGAGCTGCCGGTGACTGAAACCGCTGTCTCGTCAGGCTCGCTTTCCAAAGGTCGCGCGATGACTGCACAGGTCGGACAGATGCTGCTCTTCTTCCTGACTTTGCTGCTGTCCGGCATGGTGATGTCGCAGCTGATCGAGGAAAAATCGAACAAGATCATCGAGGTGATCGCGGCCGCAGTGCCGATCGACGCGATGTTCATCGGAAAGCTGTTCGCGATGCTTGCGGCCTCGGTTGCTGGCATCATCGTCTGGATCAGCGTCGGTGCGGTGGTCGTGCAGCTGATCAGCACGGGCGGGCTGAGGACTCTTCCTACCCCCGCAGTGGGTTGGCCAGGCTTCCTGGTTCTCGCAGTGGTCTATTTCGCTATGAACTACCTGCTGCTCGGCTCCATCTTCCTGACGATAGGCGCGCAGGCCTCGACTGTGCGCGAGGTGCAGACCCTGTCCATGCCGGTGACCTTCGCTCAGGTCGTCATCTTCGGCTTCGCTTCGACCGCGATTGGTCAGCCCGATTCCACTGAGGCGATCGCCGCCGCGATTTTTCCGCTGTCGTCGCCAATGGTCATGCTCGCCAGAGCTGCGGAAGACCCTGCGTGGTGGCCTCAGATCGCAGCGATCATTTGGCAGATCGCGTGGGTCGCGTTGATCATTCGCTGGGGCTCACGGCTGTTCCGCAAGACCGTTCTCAAGTCAGGTCCACGGCGCCCCTGGTGGAAACTTAAGAGCGCCTAGCCGATCGCGGCGCGGGCCGCTTCTTCCAGCTGCTTCATCAGTGCCCGATGCGGAAAGGGACCGTGGCTGATCCGCGCGACGCCCGCGCTGGCCCAGACTAACTTGTCGGGCGCTCCCGGGAAAGCGATCACATTCAGCGGCAAGGGTACCTCGCGAACCACGCGCTCGATCTGTGCCGGATCGGCCAACCGCGGGACGAAAAACCCGCTGGCACCTGCGTCGGCGAAGGCCTTGCCACGTTCCACGACCTGATCAACCAGCGCATCGTCGTACGTCTGCGTTTTGAGGAACAAGTCTGTCCGCGCATTGATGAAGAACTGGTCGCCAACCGCTCGGCGTATCGCCGCGATGCGCCTCACCTGCAGATCGGGCGGATGCAATCCTTCGCCGCCGATCACCTGGTCCTCGAAATTGCATCCGACGGTACCGGTCTCGGCCAGGCGCGCGACGTTGGCCGCTGCTTCCTCCGGGTCCACCGCATATGCGCTCTCGAAATCCACCGTCAGCGGGACTTCGACTGCATCGATGATCCGCCTGGCGTTCTCGAATACGAAGTCCATCGGGACTTGTTGCCCGTCAGGCCAGCCGTTCGCGTCGGCCACGGGATGGCTCCCGGTGGCCAGCGCTTTGGCTCCGGCTGCAACCACGGCAAGAGCGCTGCCGACGTCCCAGATGTTGTAAAGAATCACGGGATCGCCGGGCACGTGCAGTGCGGCGAAGGTCTCGAAATTGCTCGCCATCGGGTGTGACTAGGACTGTCGGCGAGGTGACGCAAACGTCCGTGGGCGCTGTCATAAAAGTGCAACGGAACCGTCACACAGCGTTCGCCGATCTGTCGCTAAGGCTCGCGCAGGCCCGACCTAACAAGGACCAACCTCCATGAACAAGATGCTCTTCGCCTTGCCTGTACTTGCGCTTGTCGCAGCCTGCGGAAGCAATGCAGGAAATGAGAGCGGCACTGCCGCGTCCGGCGCGCAGATTACCGGCGCCGGCTCGACCTTCGTCTATCCGGTCCTCGCGGCCTGGGCTGCTGACTACAAGAAGCAGGGCGGGGGCGACATCAACTATCAGTCGATCGGCTCGGGCGGCGGCATTTCGCAGGTCAAGGCGGGCACCGTCGATTTCGGAGCAACCGATCAACCGCTCGCCAGCGAAGAGCTCGCCGGCTCCAAGCTCGCTCAGTTCCCGATCGTCATCGGCGGCATCGTGCCCGTCGTGAACATCCCGGGCATTCAGCCAGGGAAGCTCCGCCTAACCGGCCCGCTGCTCGCGGACATTTATGCGGGCAAGGTCAAGAAGTGGAACGACCCGGCGATCACGGCAATCAATCCGGGCGTCGCCCTCCCGGCGTCGGACATCGCGCTCGTCCACCGTTCGGACGGCTCGGGCACGACCTTCAATTTCACTCATTATCTCGCGCAGGTCAGCCCCACCTGGAAGGCGGGGCCGGGCGAGGGCAAGACGGTTAACTGGCCGGGCGGCGTCGGCGGCAAGGGTAACGAAGGCGTTGCCGGCTACGTGAAGCAGATCCCGAACTCTCTGGGCTATGTCGAATATGCCTATGCCCTGCAGAGCAAGATGAACACCGCGTCGTTGCAGAATGCGGCCGGGACTTTCGTCGAACCGAACGCGCAAAGCTTCTCGGCAGCTGCTGAATCAGCGGACTGGAAGAATGCAAAGGACTTCAACCTGGTGATGACCAACGCGCCGGGCGCGAATGCCTGGCCGCTGACCGCCACAACCTTCATGCTCGTGCCCAAGGAAGCCAAGGACAAGACTAAGACGCAGGCTGCGGTCGCCTTCTTCCGCTATGCTCTCCAGAAGGGTCAGGGGCAGGCGCAGAAGCTCGACTACGTTCCGCTTCCGGCTGCGCTCGTGCAGCAGGTCGACAGCTACATCGGCGCCAACCTCAAGTGAACGCAACGGCCGTCAGCATCAGCGAAGATTCTCCCCCGCCTTCAGTAAGAAAGAGCGGCGCTGGTGCTGATCGTGCCTTCCAGCTGGTTACGGCAGCGGCAGCATGGTTCGTGCTGCTGCTGCTCGGCGGTGTGGCGCTGTCGATGGCAATGGGCGGCCGGCTCGCGTTCGAGAAATTCGGCTGGAGCTTCATCACCGGCAGGGATTGGGACGTCGGCGCCGAGAAGTTCGGCGCGTTCGTTCCAATCTACGGAACGCTCGTTACCTCGGCGATTGCCCTGATCATCGCGGTGCCTGTCAGCATCGGGATCGCTTTGTTCCTGACGGACATTGCGCCGCGCTGGAGCCGTGGTCCAATCGCCATCGCTATCGAGCTGCTCGCCGCCATTCCGAGCATCATCTATGGCATGTGGGGCTTGTTCATTTTCGCACCCTTCATGGCCGCGAATGTGCAGCCATGGCTGATCGAGCATCTCGGCAATAAGGCGATCATCGGGCCTTTATTCTCTGGGGCGCCCATCGGCATCGGCATGCTCACCGCCGGCATCGTCCTCGGCATCATGGTTATTCCCTTCATCGCGTCCGTCGCACGCGAAGTGTTCAGCGCGGTGCCCGCACCGCTGCGTGAGTCTGCTGTCGCTCTGGGCTCGACACGATGGGAAATCCTCAGTCGCGTGACATTGCCTTACACGCGCTCCGCGATCATCGGCGCCGTGTTCCTCGGGCTGGGGCGTGCGCTGGGCGAGACGATGGCGGTGACTTTCGTGCTCGGCAATGCGCATGAGCTGTCGGCATCGCTCCTGATGCCGAGCAACTCGATCGCCGCCGCCATAGCTAATGAGTTCACCGAGGCCGACACGGAGCTTTATCGCTCTGCGCTGATCGCACTCGGCTTCCTCCTGTTCGTCGTCACTTTCATCGTTCTGACGATCGCCAAGCTGCTTCTGCTGCGCGTCAATCGTCAGCTTGGAAGGACGAGCTGAGATGGCGATCCCCGCACGCCGCCGCGTTGCCGACGTCATCGCGTTCGCATTTGCGACGGCGGCGACTTTGTTTGGCCTAATCTGGCTGACATGGATCCTGTGGACCACGCTGCTCCAGGGCGCTGCTGCGCTGACGCCGACCCTGTTCACGCAGATGACGCCGCCGCCCGGTGCGAGCGGAGGATTGCTCAATGCTTTCTATGGAAGCGCCGTGATGATCCTGCTCGGTCTGGTCATCGGTGCGCCGATTGGGGTCGCTGCGGGCACTTATCTAGCCGAGCATGGTCGCTACACGCGGCTGGCTGCAGTGGTCAGTTTCATGAACGACATCCTGCTCAGCGCGCCGTCGATCGTCATCGGCTTGTTCGTGTACGAGCTGGTCGTACGCACTTCAGGTCACTTCTCCGGCTACGCGGGCGCTGTCGCACTCGCGATGATCCTACTGCCGATCGTTGTGCGCACGACCGAAGAGTCGCTGCGGCTGGTCCCTGACCAGATGCGTGAAGCAGGATTTGCGCTCGGCCTGCCGCGCTGGCGCGTGACTCGCCAAATCCTCTACAAGGCCGCGCTAAGCGCGATCCTCACGGGCGTCTTGCTCGGCGTCGCACGCATTGCGGGTGAGACCGCGCCGCTGCTCTTCACGGCGCTCAACAATCAGTTCTGGAGCGCAAGTCTCAACGGACCGCTCGCGAACGTGCCGGTCGTGATCTTCCAATATGCCATGAGCCCGTACGAGGAATGGCACACGCTTGCATGGGCAGGCGCGTTCATCCTCACCGCGTTCGTGCTCATCCTAAACATCACCGTGCGTCTGCTGGCGCGCAAAGGAAAGAACCGATGAACGAAGTCGCTGAGGCCATCCGACCGACGACGGCCGACGTGGGCGCTGCAGCAACACCTGCAGCGATCGATATCCGCGACCTCAATTTCTACTATGGCAAGTCGCACGCGCTGAAGCACGTCAACATGGCTGTGCCTGCCAATTCGGTGACGGCGATCATCGGCCCCTCGGGCTGCGGCAAGTCGACGCTGCTGCGTACGATCAACCGCATCTACGAGATGTACCCGGACCAATATGCGACGGGTGAGATCGTCATCGACGCCAATAACGTGCTCGACCGCCGCTACCCGGTGTCGGACCTGCGCCGCCTCGTCGGCATGGTGTTCCAGAAGCCGACGCCGTTTCCGTCCTCCATCAAGGCAAATGTCGCCTTTGCTCTCTCCTACTACGAGCGCCTGTCCCGCTCGGAGATCAGCGACCGGGTCGAGGACGCGCTCAAGCAGGCAGCGTTGTGGGACGAGGTGAAGGACAAGCTCAATCAGAGCGCGCTCTCACTCTCGGGCGGTCAGCAGCAGCGACTTTGCATCGCGCGTACGATTGCGGTTCGGCCCGAGATCCTGTTGCTCGACGAAGCCACCTCGGCGCTCGATCCGATCTCGACCGCAAAGGTTGAGGAGCTGATCCATGAGCTCCGCGAGAAATTCTCGATCGTGATCGTCACGCACAACATGCAGCAGGCCGCGCGCGTCTCGCAGAACACGGCTTTCTTCCACCTCGGTGAGCTGATCGAGTTCGGGAAGACGAGCAACATCTTCACGAACCCGCACGAACAGCGGACCAAGGACTATATTACCGGCCGGTACGGCTGACGGGAGACGACATGCAGCAAAGCCGGGAACATACGCTCAAGGCATTCGATCAGGATCTGGATCGGCTGCGCGCGCTCATCAGCGAGATGGGCGGGCTTGCCGAGCATGCGATCAGCGAGGCGATGCGCTGCCTGATCCAGCGCGACGCCGACGGAGCGCTGCAGGTCGTCGAGGACGACAAGAAACTCGACGTGCTCGAGATCGAAACGGAGCGCCGCGCAGTCCAGCTGATTGCGCTCCGAGCGCCCATGGCGAGCGACCTTCGCGACGTCGTTGCGGCGCTCAAGATCTCGGGCGTCGTCGAACGCATCGGCGACTATGCGAAGAACATCGCCAAGCGGGTCCCGCAGCTTGAGAACGTAGCGAAGATCGAGCCGCTGTCACTGCTTCCGGAAATGGCTCGCATCGCGGCCGAGATGGTCCACGATGTTCTGGACGCGTTCGTCGAGCGAGATGCGCAGGCAGCCGTTCGGGTGTGCGAGCGCGACAATGCGGTGGACGACTTTTACGACTCCATCTTCCGCACCTTGCTCACGCACATGATGGAAAATCCCCACAACATTGGCCAGTCGGCGCACCTGTTGTTCGTCGCCAAGAACCTCGAGCGTATTGGCGATCACGCCACGAACATCGCCGAGATGGTCTACTATGCTGCGACCGGCGAGCACATGATCGACCGGCCCGGCAAAACACAGAGGATGTAATGGCAAGCAAGCGCATGCTCCTGGTGGAAGACGACCGCGCCCTGGCGGATCTCGTCACCTTCCATTTCGAACGGTCGGGTTACGACGTCAGCCGCACGGGCGACGGCGAAGAGGCACTGATCCTGGTCGACGAGGTCAAGCCGGACGTGATCCTGCTCGATTGGATGATCGAAGGAATCAGCGGCATCGAAGTGTGCCGCCGGCTTCGTCGCCGATCGACAACGTCGAACGTGCCGATCGTCATGCTCACTGCTCGCGGTGAGGAAAGCGATCGTATCCGCGGCTTCGACACCGGTGCGGACGATTATGTGACGAAGCCCTTCAGCCCCCGCGAGCTGGTTGCTCGTGTAGGGGCGGTGCTTCGCCGCGTTCGTCCTGCGCTTGCTGGTGAGCAACTTGGCTATGCCGACGTGGAAATGGACGTAGCGGCGCACCGGGTTCGGCGGTCGGGTGAGCAGATTGCCCTCGGGCCAACCGAGTTCCGCCTGCTCAAGCATTTCCTCGAGCATCCGGGCCGCGTTTTGTCGCGCGAGCGGCTTCTCGAAGCGGTCTGGACACATGATCCTGAGATCGATGCCCGCACGGTCGACGTGCACGTACGGCGGCTCCGTCAGGCGCTTAATTCAGGTGACCGTCCCGACCTGATTCGGACCGTTCGTTCAGCAGGCTATTCGCTCGATAGCGACGTTTAATTCTGACTTGGCGGATTCTGTGACGCTCCTGCAACAATGTCTTCATTCTGAAATACGAGCTTCACTGATCCGCCGCCGAGGCGTCACTCAGCCGTAGCGCACCAATCCTAACCCGCGGGCAGCCGGCCGCAGTTCCGGCCACGGGGAAGGATTTCTAAAATGACAATGACCAAGGTCGCGCCGCTCGCGGCTCGCTCTGCTCCTAATTTCAGTGGCCTCGGCCGCTCCGCTTTCGCCGCTTTGCTTCTGAGCTCGGTTGCTGCTCCCGCTCTCGCGCAGACGCAGCCCGCTCCGAGCCAGGCGCCGGCTCCAAGCTCGACCAACACCAGCCAGGTCGAGAGCACCACTCAGCAAGATCCGAGCGTCCGGCCCTCGGCTCCGCAGGCGGGCGATGCTGTGACCCCGCAGAGCGGTGCGACCGTCGCTGAGAATTCGCCGCAGGGACCTCAGGACCAGCAGGCGACCAAGAGCGGTCTTGGTGACATTGTTGTTACCGCTACCAAGCGCGAGACTAACCTCCAGAAGACGCCGATCGCCATCAGTGTGGCCAATGCTCAGGCGCTCGCTGACCGACACGCGCAAAGCTTGCTCGACCTCGGCGATGGTTCGATTCCGAGCCTTCGCGTCGCAACCTTCGAAGCCCGTAAGTCGGCGCTGACGATCGGCATCCGCGGCATTGTTCCGTTCGACCAGAACCAGACTGCCCGCGACCAAGGCGTCGGCGTGTACCTCAATGGTGTCTATCTGGGCCGCACCCAGGGCCTGAACGCGGCGCTCCTCGACATCGACCGGATCGAAGTGCTGCGTGGTCCTCAGGGCACACTCTTCGGACGAAACACTGAAGGCGGCGCCGTCAGCGTCATCACCAAGGCGCCCACCGGCGTGTTCGGGGTGCGCGGCACGGCGGGCGTGGGCAATTACGGCCAGTACAGCGGCCTGATCCACGTCGACCTGCCGGCATTCTACAATATCGCGATCAAGTTCGACGGGGCGATCGAGCACCAGAATGCGACGGTGACGAACCCGCTGGCCGGCCAATATGGATGGAACTACGAAAACGCAGTTGGCGGCAAGGTGTCGGCTCGCTGGACTCCGGTGGACAACCTGACGGTCGATCTGTCCTATGATTACGTCAAGGATCAGAACACGCCGAACTTCAGCCAGCTGATCAACTACAACCCCAATCACTACGACGTCGGAACGTACAATGCGTCCGGCGCACTCGTTTGCCCGAATGCGCCTAACCCCTGCATTCGTCCCCTTGCTCCGATCGTCGTCGTCAGCGGCAATGGCCGTCAGGACCACGCGGAAATTGGCGTCCCGCAGCAGCTAAGCGTCGACAAGACGCACGGCTTCGGTGGCACCGTGAAGTATAAAGTTCTCCCGGATCTCGAACTCCGGTCGATCACGGCGTGGCGTGGCGTTAGCACAGATCAATGGGACAACTCTGGCGGCGCGCACCGCACGACCTTCCAGCCGTTCAACCCCGGTGTGACTGCGACTGGTTCATCGCCGGCGGGCCTGTTCAGCCGTTACAGCCTTTCCGATCTGACCCAGAACCAATTCAGCCAGGAAGTTCAGGCGGTCGGCAGCTTCACCAACGTCGATTACGTCGTCGGTGCCTTCTACTTCAACGAGCATGTGCATGAGACCGCGGCTACGCCAAGCACCAATCGCTGGAACGCGGATGGCACCGGCTACACGATTTTAAGCGAGAACGGGAACGGCGTCCCGTCACCGATCTACGGCCCGAGCACGAATTGCGGGAACACCACCATTCCAGCGACCCCCAACCCCTACCTCGTCCCGAACCAGGGCTGGGATCGGCAGAATTGGTGCGTCCAGCGCAACAGTGAAGCGGATGCGAAGAGCTTTGCGGTTTTCGGCCAGGCAACGTGGAGCCCACTTGCTTCGCTTCACCTTACTGGGGGCGCGCGCTGGAGCCATGACAAGCGCAATGGCTTCCTGGACGTCGTCAACGGAAAGCCGACGCCGTACACCTTCCACCTCAATTCGAGCCGCATCGACCCGATGGCGACGATCGCTTACGACATTAACAACAACATGCATGTCTACGCGAAGTTCGCGACGGGCTACCGGGCGGGCGGCGCGAACGACCGCTCCGCTACGTTCCGTGCCTTTGGGGAGGAATCGGTTCACGCCTATGAAGTCGGCGGAAAGTTCGACTTCTGGGATCACCGCGCTCGCCTCAACCTCGCGGGCTACCTCATGAACCGCAAGGGGACTCAGACCGACTTCGACTATGTGAACACGGACAACACCAGCCCGTCGTTCAACCTGCATACCGAAGAGACGATCAACGCCCCGGGCACCACGAAGATCTACGGTTTCGAGGCGGACTTCACTCTGCGCCCGGTGGATGCGCTCACACTGGGTGCATCCTACGCCTACACCCACTTCAAGGTGCCGGCGACGCCGAACCCGTTGCTGCCGGGTAACCCGCTGACGCAGATCTTCATCGTCTACACGCCGCGTAACGCAGCGTCGGGTTATGTCGACTATGAAGTTCCATCAGGTATCGCCGGCGCCATGTGGCGCCTCCACCTGGATGCGGCCTACGCCAGCCGTCAGTACAGCTTCCAGGCGGAAGACGTGTTGACCGACCCGAGCTTCGTCGTGAACGGCCGCTTCTCTTTGGCAGACATCGAGATGAACCAGGGAAGCACGCTGATGAGCTTCTCGCTCTGGGCCCGCAACCTGCTGAACAATACCTACTACTACCGCCGTTCGAACGCGAATTCGGTGCCGGCCGCGAACTTCACCAACGGCCTTCCGAACGGGACCTTCAGCTACACCGGCGTTCTTGGCGATTATGGCAACGTGAACCCGCCGCGGACCTTCGGCGCGGAGCTCTCGTTCAAGATCGGCGCGCCGCGGATCCCGGTAGCTGAGCCGGCGCCGATGCTTCCGCCGCCTCCTCCGGCGACGGTCACCTGCGAATCCGGCGTGGTGGTTCAGGCCCCAGGCGTCTGCCCGCCACCGGCACCGCCTCCGCCGCCACCTGCCGCGCCGGAGCGCGGCCAGTAAGCCGACTCGCGCGGTCAAAAAAGGGGTCGCGCCGAGTCGTTCGGCGCGGCCTTTTCTTTTTGAGTCCGACGCATCATCGGCGGTCCGAAGACGCACGAAGGCTATCTGTTTGAAATGGAGTCGATAGTTGCGACTCGCACCTCGCCGATAGGCAGAGCCTAGCAAGCTTCTATGACAGTTTTATTGCACAGCGGATTCAAGTGAGTTACTCCTGCGTTTTCCAGATCAGGACGGGAGATTGGCCATGAAGACTCTCTGCGCAGTTACCCTCGCTGCAGTCGGGTTGGCGTTCCCGACCGCATCCTTCGCTCAACCTTCTCCGACCAATGATCCGGCTCCCGGTGCCGCGGCGATCATGAACTCGGACTATTCCGCCGCCGTGAAAGAGATTCAGAGCTCTGACACGTCGCCGTACGATCCCGCGCGTTCGATCAATCTGGGCATCGCCTTCGCCAAGACCGGCGAGGCCGCAAAGGCGGAGCGTGAGTTCCGGCAGGTGCTGAACGAGGAAGATGTGCAGATCGTCGTAGCCAACGGCGGCACCTATTCGTCGCATGAGGTGGCGTGGCGTGCTCTCGATGCGCTGAAGTCGGGCGTTCTTAGCCACTAAACACGTTTCCGACGCACTTGCGTCATCAAACTGCAACTGCCGGAGGGCAGGGATCTGATTGAAGCCGATGCTCAAATCAGCCTTTCGGTCCCTCTCTCCCCTCTGGCACGAAAGGCCGCCCTCTCGTCCTGTGGACGAGGGGGCCTTTTCCAAGGCCGAAATAGCCTCCACCGAGCAATCCGCTAGAGAAGCAGCGATGCTGAACTGGGGATCTGCCGGCCGCGCGATTGTCGATGCGCTCGACGAGCCTGCGCTCGTGGTCGACGGCAATGTCGTCGGTATCGCCAACGCCCCTGCTCTGAAGTTGCTCGGCTCCGGCATCGAGGGTCGCGACGTGCGCCTGGCGATCCGGCATCCTCAGGCGCTTGAGAAGATTCTCGCTCACCGGTCATCGGAAGTCGACGCGACCGGGATCGGGGAGCTCGGCCGCTCCTGGCACCTCGTCATTCGACAGATTGGCAATCGTGCGGCGCTCGTGCGCATGTTCGACCGCTCAGATGCAGTTTCCGCGGAAAAGATGCGCGTCGACTTCGTCGCCAATGCCAGTCACGAGCTACGGACGCCATTATCGACGGTCCTGGGTTACGCCGAGACGCTGGCCGACGAGACCGACCTTCCGGCCGACCTTCGACATAACTTCGGCCGGACAATCCGTGACGAAGCGCGGCGCATGCTGCGCATCATCGAAGACCTCATGAGCCTATCGCGCATCGAGGCGGACCGTTTCGTCGCACCCAGCGAGATCGTATCGCTCGAAGACGTCGTCGGCACGGCCGTAGCCAATGCCACTCACATGCGTGGCGGAGCTCAATGCGACTTCAAGGTTACCATCCCTGCCGACCTTCCGCCGGTTCGCGGGGATCGGGCGCAATTGGTTCAGGTCTTCGACAACCTGCTCAGCAACGCCATCCGCTATGGCTGCGACCCTGCCGACCCTGCCGTGGCGGTAAATGCACTCCGCAATGGCCGATGGGTCACGGTTACGGTCACCGACCGCGGTCCTGGCATCGCCCGCGAGCACTTGCCGCGAATCACCGAGCGCTTCTACCGCGCGGACGCGGCGCGGAGCCGCGAGACGGGCGGCACCGGCCTGGGCCTCGCTATCGTCAAGCACATCGTCGAGCGCCACCGCGGTGCTCTCGACATCAAGAGCACGCTGGGCGTCGGCACCAGCGTCAGCGTGAGGCTTCCTCTGGCGTCCTAGGCGTTAGTGGACGAACCTCGCGACCACGTCGCGATAGCTGCGCGATACTTTCACCTGGGCTCCTGAATCCAGCACCAGGAAGCACTCGCCGTTAGTGTGGGGCTTCACTTGGCGGACGAGGTCGAGATTGACGATGGTCGACCGGTGCACGCGCTGGAAGCGGCGCGGATCGAGCCTCTTCTCGAGATCCTTCATCGTCTCGCGGAGGATGAGCGTGTTGTCGCCCGTCTGGATGCACATGTAGTCGCCGGCCGCATCGATCCGCTCGATCGTGTCCACGTCGACCCTGAAGATTTGGCCCTGATCCTTGATGTTGATCATCTTCTCGTAGCGGTTCGCCGCCGGGGCGGCGTCCGGCGACGCTTCGGCCAGCTCTTCAGCTGCTTCGGGAGCATGCTCCGCCAATGCATCTTTCAGGCGCCCGGCCTCCTCGGCGCTCCTGCGCTCGGCGAGACGCTGCCGCACCCGATCGAGCGTGGCTGCAAGGCGGTCCTCGTCCACGGGCTTCATCAGATAGTCGACGGCCTGAGCGTCGAACGCTCGCAGGGCGTGCTCGCCGTAGGCCGTGACGAAGACGAATAAGGGCGGCTCGATGTCCATCAGGCCCTGGATGACGGAGAAACCGTCGAAGCCGGGCATCTGAATGTCGAGGAAGACAAGGTCGGGTTTATTGGTCTTGATCTGCCGGATCGCCTCGCGGCCATTAGCGGCGGTGGCGACGACCTCGACATCGTCATGGGCTTGCAGCCTCAACTGCAGCCCCTGTGTGGCCAAGGGTTCGTCGTCGACCAAAATGGTCCGGATCGTCATCAGGCACTGTCTCCGGTTTCATAGGGAATTTCGAGAATAACGCTAAAGCCCCCGCGGTCATTCTTTGTGGAATCGAAACGATGGCTGGCGCCATAGGCCTGCGACAACCGGTCTCGAATGTTCGCCAGTCCGACCCCTGTCGACGGACTGGCGGCGAAATCACTGCCTTCTCCGCTGCCATTATCGGCAACCTCGATGCGAACGGCTTGGCCCTCGCGCTGGGCGGTGATCCAGATATCCGCTCCATTCTCGCTCGGCGTAACCGCATATTTGATCGCATTCTCGATCAGCGGCTGAAGCAGCAGGGACGGGAGCCGAGCGCCGATCGTCTCGGACTCGATGCGGAAGTGCGGCCGCAGGCGATCCTCGAACCGCATCTTTTCGATTTCAAGGTAGAGCTTCAGCGTTTCCACTTCCTGAGCGAGCGTCACCTTCGCGGTCGGCTCATTAACGAGGGTGTAACGGAGGAACGAGGAAAGCCGCGCCAGCATCGCATTGGCACGCTCGGTCTGCTTCAGGAGCACCAAAGTCGAGATCGAGTTCAGCGTGTTGAACAGAAAGTGCGGGTTGAGCTGGTAACGCAGCATCGCCAGCTGCGCCGTCGAGGCTGCATTCTCGAGCCGCTCGCGCTGATCGATCTGCTCTTCGAGCAAAAGAAAATAGTTGATGCCGTAGTAAAGGGCTGACCATGCCGCGAGCAGGGTGAAGTTCAGCAGGATCGCGCCGAAATATTGCGCGCCGGCCGGCCGGAGATCCGGCTTGAGGAACGTCACGACGCTCCAGGTCTCGATAATCGAGAAGGCCGACGAGGCGAGAACGACGGCGGCGAGCGATAGAACGAGCGTCCAGATCGGCTTCATCTTGATCAGCCGCCGGAACAACGACGCCATTAGTAGGGTCAGCGAATAACCGGTCGCAGTGAGCAGCAGGGTGTGGATCAACCACATCCAACCCATTGAATTTGCGAAGCCGGACAGGGAGCGCAGGAAGAAGTAACCGCTCCAGCCAATCGACTGGAGGATCCAGAATGCGCGATTCTTGTCGTCGAAGAAGGGCTGATCGAGACCCATTCCGCGTGCCAGCGGGGCGGCGGGAGAGACGATCGCGTCGGGCGGCGGCGAGCGCCGCCGCACCGTTTCACGCCGGTCGAGGGTCGCGCTGTCGGTCGCCATCGACACGGATATAGAGGTGACAAACGCGCTTTGCGAGCGCGCTGCTTGTCGGTGCGGCGGGCGCCGTGCGTTTAACTAGATTAAGTGACTCCTTAACCGCGCTTCAACTCTCTTTGTCTAATCCGCTTGTCAGTAGTGGAACGGCGGGCGGATGTACGAAGCTCCAGATAGGTATAAGCGCTTGATTTCGGCCCGACTTCCGGGTGGTGAATCGGCCGGTCTCGCGGCAAGCGGGACAGATTCGGAAACGTCGCCACTGCGCGACGTTCAGCTGATTTCGCGCGCCCAGCTCGCGCCATTCTTCGCGATTGTGAACATAGTCGCGGCGCTGATGATGGTCCCAAGCCTTTGGGGGAAGCCGGCAGCGTACATCATTCCTTGGCTGATATCGGTCACGGTCCTGAATCTCGCCGCGATGCACCTCGCCAAGATCCAGTCGATCAAGTGCGTCGGCCGGTCCGGCCGTCGTGTCCCGACGTGGACGATGGTTGGCGAAGTCTCGGTGCGCGCAGTGGTGTGGCTCAGCCTTCCGCTTTGGCTTTTCCCGAGCATGAACCCGGCTGAGCAGGTCATCTCAGCCTCGATTATGGCGGGCCTGGGTATCGCCGCGCTCGGCTTGGTCGTTGTTCCGCCGTGCGTATCGGCGTGGCTGGTCGCGTTCACGCTCGCTGTCGGGGGATCGCTGCTGATAGGCCGCCATACGGTGCCCTTCCAGCACATGCTGTCGATCCTGTTCACCCTCGGTGTAGGCTGCTTTGGGCTGCTGACGGTCGCTCGCTGGGCTTTTCACCAGCTGAAGATGAACGCCGATTTCGGCGGCCGGAGCGAAAGCGCCGGTCTGCTCTTGCAGGAATATGAGCAGCGCGGCGTGGGCTGGCTGTGGTCCGTCGATGCGGACAATCGCGTGACCTACATCAGCTCACGGATGAGTGCCTTGCTAGGCCGCCCAGGCGCCCAGCTCCTCGGACATTCGCTTCCAGCTTTGCTCGGCGGTCACGCAGAGCTCGGCAGGGTGCTAATCGAGAAGCAGCCGTTCAACTCGCTCGAAATGGAGCTGAAGACGCCGCGTGGAACGCGTTGGATCTCCATCGCGGGGGACCCGATCATCGATACGGCGGGCCGGTTCGAAGGCTTCCGCGGCGTCGGCTCCGACATCACGGAAATCCGTCAGACGCAGGAGCGGCTGACGCACCTCGCCAATGTCGACGTGCTCTCGGGCCTGCCTAACCGCGGCCGTGTGCGCCAGCTGCTCGGCGAGGCGCTGCGCCACGCGACCACGGGCAATGTGCCCTGCGCAATCATGTTCCTCGACCTTGACGGCTTCAAACCGGTCAACGACACCTTCGGCCATCCGAAGGGCGATGCCGTGCTACGCGCGGTCGCGAAGCGCCTCGTCGATGAGGTCGGCTCAGACGGCCATGTCGGCCGCATGGGCGGGGACGAATTCGCGATCGTCATTCCGGACGCCCAGAGCCGCAAGCTCGTAGAGCAACTCGCCGACCGCATCATCAAGTCGATCCGCGAACCCTACATGATCGACCAGACGGAGATCCGGATTGGGGTTTCGATCGGCTGCGCCTTTGGCCCGATCGACGGCGCGACTGTTGACGACCTGATTCTCAAGGCCGACCTTGCGCTTTATCAAGCGAAGGACGCCGGCCGCGGCGTTGCGCGCTACTTCTCGTCCGAGCTTCAGTCGGAGCAGGAAGATCGCGTGCGCCTCGAGTCCGATCTGCGCTCTGCAATCAGCTCAAGGCAATTCTTCCTCGTCTTCCAGCCCCTTATCAACGCCAAGACCCAAAAGCTGACTGGCTTCGAGGCCCTGATCCGTTGGAACCACCCGCAGCGCGGGAATGTGCCACCGAACGTCTTCATTTCCGTCGCCGAGGAATCGGGCCTCATGCCGGCAATCGGCGAATGGGTCATCGATGAGGCGTGCCGCGCCGTCGCGACCTGGCCGGAGCCGATCACCGTCGCGCTTAACGTCAGCCCCCGGCAGATTCTGCCGGCACTACCGAACATCGTCAGCGAAGCGCTCGGCCGCCATAAGCTTGCCGCCAATCGCCTCGAGCTCGAAGTGACTGAAGGGGTCTTCCTCGGCGACAACGGCTCGACCCTCGATGTGCTCAAGCGTTTGCGCTCCCTCGGCGTGGGTATCGCGCTCGACGACTTCGGCACGGGCTATTCGTCGATCGGCTATCTGAACAAGGCGATCTTCCACAAGCTGAAGATCGACGGCAGCTTCGTGCGCGAAGCCGGATCCCGACCTGAGAACGTGGCGATCATCCAGTCGATCGTTCAGCTCGCCAAGAGCTTCCGTATGTCAGTGACGGCAGAGGGCGTGGAGACCGCCGAGGATTTCGAGCGCATGCGCGAACTCGGTTGCGACACGATCCAGGGCTATTTGTTCGGTCGCCCGCTTGCCTACGAGCGTGCCAATCAGATGGTCATCGGCCTCGGTGCGAAGAGGATGGCAGGCTAAGCCGCTGCCGGCGCGTGCTGCGTCAGCAGGCGCCAGTTCATCCGCGGATAAGAGTTCAGCTGGCGACCGAGGCTGGTGGTGATGAACGTCAGCCTCTCGATCGTCCGGCTGTGCACCAGCGGTCCGGCGTCCAGGTACCGGAATGGAGTACCCCTCGCGAGCCGGAGAAATTGGCGCTTCGCTTTCAAGTCGTCGCCGGTGACGAGCACATCGCTTAGAGTCTCGTCGAATTGCGGATGATCGAACACTTCCCAGAAGACGTTCTTGAATGCGCCCACGACCCGCGCCTGTGGGAAGCGGCGTTGAAGCTCCTCCGCGCCGCTGCTGTCCCAGGGCGTCACGAAGTCGCTGTAGTCGGCGTTGAAGGGATTGCTGATGTCGATCAGCAGCTTGCCCGTGAGCATCCGGCATTTACGATCGAGCAAGTCGAAGAGCCCGTCTCGGATGAACACGGCGGGAAGGATCACAGGCGCCTCGAGGGCGTCCGAATTGCAGCCCGCGCGCAGCGTCGGAATGCTTAGCTGTTCGACGATGCCAGCGGCCCGATCCGAATCCCTCGATCCGAGGATTACCTTACGGCCTGCCCGGGCGAACATTGCGGCGAGCCGCGCTCCCATCCGGCCCGTTCCAAGGACGCCCAAGTCCGCCTTCTCCGGAGAGAAGTCCATAAGTTCAGCCTTCCGCTCAATTCAGTGAATTGCGGGCGGCTTACTCTTACAAGACGAGTGCGAGCCAACGAAACGGTCGCGCGATTCGATAAGCTGAACTTATCGAAAACTCAGGGAAGGATGGTGAAATCGTTGCTCAACGTACCGCCATTTTCTTCCGGCGGACCCTTGCCGATTTCCCTTACGGAGCTGCCGTTGGCCTTCGCATCGTAGCGGGCTGCCAGTGCCCGGTGGGACTGCGCAGCGCGCTCGTCTCTCGCCTTCTCGGCGGCGGCTCGCTCTTCCTCCGCGCGGCGGCGGAAATATTCAGTCTGCTCAATATCTTCCACGAAGCAACCATAGGCCCGGCTCGGCCATTCAACACTAAAGGATGTTAGGTATCGGAAAGTGCGGGTTGGCGCTTAGATCTGGAGTTGGCTTCCAAGCTCGACGACACGATTGATCGGGAGCTTGAAGAACTCCATCGCGCTTTCGGAACTCTTCAGCATCCACGCGAACAGCTTCTCGCGCCACAAGGTCATTCCCGGCACCTTCTTCGACGGGATGAGCTTCTGCCGGCCAAGGAAGAAGCTGGTGCTCATCATGTTGAAGGGTTCGCCGCAGGTCTTGATGCCGGCGAGATCGCGCGGGATGTCAACCTCCTCCATGAAGCCGTAATGCAGGATCACGCGGAAGAAGCCTTCTTCGGCAGCATGCAACTCTACCCTCTTCTCCTGCGGGACATGAGGCACTTCCTCGACGTTCACGTGGAGGATCAGCACTCGCTCATGCAGCACCTGATTGTGCTTCAGGTTGTGGAGCAAGGCGGCCGGGACGACTTCGGATGAGGCCGACAGGAACACCGACGTGCCGCGCACGCGGTGCACCGACTTGGTTACCGACTTGATGAACACGGGCAGCGGCAAGGCCGAGGTCGCGAGCCGCTCGCGCATCAGCTGCCGCCCCTTCGCCCAAGTGGTCAGGATGGTGAAGCTGATGGCGGCAATCAGCAGCGGGAACCAGCCGCCGTCGGGGATCTTGGTGATGTTCGACGCGAAGTATGCGCCGTCGACGATCAGGAAGAGCGCAGTCAGGCCCACCGCTACGAGGCGGTTCCACTTCCACACGTAAAGCATCATGACGCCGAGCATCACCGAGGTGATCAGCATGGTGCCGGTAACCGCGATGCCATAGGCGGAGGCCAAGCGGCCGGACTCGCGGAAGCCGATCACCAGGATAACGACCATCGCGAGCAAGCCCCAGTTCACTGCCGGAATGTAGATCTGGCCGAGTGCCTTCTCGCTGGTGTGCTCTGTCTTCAGCCGGGGCAGGAAGCCGAGCTGCACCGCCTGGTGTGTCACCGAGAACGCGCCGGAGATCACCGCCTGACTGGCAATGATAGTCGCGACGGTCGCCAGGAACACAAGCGGAAGCCGCGCCCATTCCGGAGCGAGCAGGTAGAAGGGGTTGGTCGCCGCCGAAGGGTGGCTGAGCAAAAGGGCGCCCTGACCCATGTAGTTCAGCACAAGGCAGGGATAGACCAGCGTCAGCCAGCTCATGTTGATGGCCTTGCGCCCGAAATGGCCCATGTCTGCGTAAAGGGCTTCGGCGCCGGTCACCGCCAGGAACACCGATCCTAATGCCAGGAAGGCGAGCTTCGGATTGTAGGCGAAGAACTTCACTGCCCAGATGGGATTGAGGATCCCGACGATCTCCGGATGCGCCATGATGTTCACGACGCCCAGGGTAGCGAGTACCGCGAAATAGAGGATCATGACCGGGCCGAAGAGGTTGCCGACCTTGGCTGTGCCGCGGGACTGCACGAGGAAGAGGCCGACGAGAATGGCGATCGAGATTGGTATCACGGCGGGCTGAAGCTGCGCCTGGACGATCGTCAGGCCTTCGACCGCCGACAGAACCGAAATCGCCGGCGTGATCATCGCATCGCCGTAGAAGAGGCAGGTCGCCAGGACGCCAAGCATGATCAGGGTGGGCGCCCACTTCTTCTTGCCCTCCAGATTGCGCGCGATCAGCGACAGCAGAGCGAACGAACCGCCTTCGCCGCGATTGTCCGCGCGCATCGCGACCCCGACATATTTCAGGCTGACGATCAGCATCAGCGTCCAGAAGATCAGGCTGAGCACGCCGAAGATGTGCAGCGGATCGACGGCAAGCGGATGCGGCCCGAGGAAGCTTTCCTTCATCGTGTACAGCGGCGAGGTACCGATATCGCCGTACACCACGCCAATCGCGCCAAGCATCAGCTTCGGCAGCGTTTCCTTCGGCCCGTGATGGTCAGGCATATTGTCGGCGTGCGGCGCGGGGTTCGACACTTTTGCATCCATCGCGCTCATGTGGGCTGCACTCGCATAAAGATTCTATGTGGATTCAGGCCAGGAATAGTGAGCGAGGGGCAAGAACGGCCCCTCGGCTATGGACCTCGAGGCTGTGGAGGCCGATTTATCAGCCATGGCGAGACATGATCCGCTTCCAGCTTTAGGCGAGCGCCCGGAGCCGAATATCCTGCGCGTGATCCAGAATTATGCGGGCGCGCTCGCAATGGTTGCCGTTGCCACCTTGATCGGTCTTTGGATCGCGCCTCGGTGGGGAACGGCCGCGGTGGACATGGTCTATCTGCCCGCCGTTCTTGCGGCCGCTGCGCTCTGGGGCCTGGGGCCCGGACTGGTCGGCGGGTTCGCCGCAGCTCTCGCCTACAACTTCTTCTTCACCGCACCCGTCCACACGTTTCGGATGGACCGCGTCACCGACGTGGTGACTGTCATCGTTCTGCTCGCGGTGGCCTTGGTGACGAGCCAGCTTGCGGCGGCGATCCGCGCCCAGGCTCGTCTCGCGGCCGCTCACGCTGCCCGTAATGCCACTATAGCCGGCTTCGCGCGTCAGCTCCTGACTTGCAGCACCGAGCAGGAGATGGCGCATGTCGCGTGCGCCGAGCTGAACCGCTTGTTCAACTGTAACGCGATGATATTGTCCGGTGCGCCAAGGCCGACCGTGATCGCTGCCGTCCCGGAGGGCAATCGCCTGACGCCGAGCGACGTGGCCGCGGCGGCGCTGACCTTCGAATCTGGCGCTCCTGCAGGCCGCGGTACCGACAGAAGCCAACCTGCTGAGTGGCAATTTCATGCTGTGCGCGCGAGCGACCGGGTGCTCGCGCTGGCTGGGGTCGCGCGAGACGACGGCTCGATTCCTGTCGGGGACGACGATCTGCCGCTCCTCACCAACCTGCTCGATCAATTAGCGCTCGCGATTGAGCGCGTGCGCGCAGAGGGCGATCGGCACGAGGTTACATCGCTTCGTGAGCGGGATCGCTTGCGTTCGGCGCTGCTTTCTTCGGTGGGCCACGATCTCCGCACGCCGCTCACATCCATCATCGGCGCGGCCGCCGAACTTCGCCGCGAAGGCGCGGACGATCCTGCGTTGGTCTCGACCATCGAATGCGAATCCGCGAAGCTGGAGCGGTACATCTCCAACCTGCTCGACATGGCTCGCATCGAAGCGGGCGCCGTCGCCTTGCATGTCGAAGCAGTGGATCTGGTCGATGCCGTATCCGCTGCGCTCAAGGATCTCAGGAACATTGAGCAGCAACGGATCGACATCGATCTTCCGCCCGATCTCCCGCTCGTCAGAGCGGACCCGCAGCTCCTGCATCATTGCCTCATCAACCTCGTCGACAATGCCTGGCGCTACTCTGGCGACGGTAACATCCGGATCGCCGCGACGAGCGGCGGCAGCGAAGTGCGGCTCACCGTCGAGGACGAAGGCCCCGGCATTGCACAGGACGGCGAGCGTGCTCTCGACGCGTTCAGCCGCATTGCCGGCTCCGATCGCAAAGGAGGCGCGGGGCTCGGCCTCGCGATTGTGAAAGGCTTCGCCGAAGCGATGGGCGCGAAGGTTCTAGCCGCCAACCGCTGGGAGGTGAGCGGCGCCAAGTTCACGCTGCTATTCCCACCAGCGTTGGTCATATCATCCGTGGAAGCGGCGCATGGCGGCTAGTCTCGCCAAGGTCCTCGTCGTCGATGACGAGCCGCAGATTCGAACGCTCCTGAAGGCGACGCTCGGTCGCGCAGGCTATGCCGTCGTGGAGGCCAGCAATGCGCGCGAGGCGCTGAACGCCAAGGCGATAGACAAGCCCGACCTCGTCCTTCTCGATCTTGGCCTGCCCGACCGCGACGGGCTTGAGCTGGTGACTTTGCTCCGCCAGGAGCCACGCTCGGCGCTGATCGTGGTCTCCGCCAGGGATCAGACCGATCAGAAGGTCGCCGCGCTCGATCTCGGTGCCGACGACTATGTGACCAAGCCGTTCGACACGGAGGAGCTGCTAGCCCGGGTGCGCGCTTCTCTCCGCCAACGCCTCGCATCGGAAGCCGAACGCCAGGTGGTCGAGGCGGGGTCAGTGATCATCGATCTGCTCGCCCGCAACATCCGCCGCAACGGCGCCGAAGTGCACGTCACGCCGAAGGAATGGGATCTCCTGGCCGAGCTCGCGAAGCATCCCGGACGCGTCCTCACCCACGAGAACCTACTGCGTTCCGTCTGGGGCCCGGCGCATGTCGGCCAGACCGAATATCTCCGCGTCGCCATTCGGGGCCTGCGCCAAAAGCTCGAGGAACAACCCTCGCTTCCGACGCTCATCATCAACGAGCCAGGGGTCGGCTACCGACTGATCGCCTGACCCCCGATTTACCCCGGTTGACCCGACTCGCGCTCGAAGAGCAGGCCCGCCTCCGGCCCGCGTGCTCCGTTGCGCACCAGCATTCTCCACGGCCGAGTGATGCGTCTCAGCTTGCTCAGGAGAATGAATATGCACGGATTCCGTCCGCTGATTGCCCGCCGCCATTTCCTGGCTTCGACTGTCATCGGATCGGCCGGTCTCTTCATTCCGTTCTCCGCCGCGAACGCTTCCACGCGACCGCCATCTCCACCGCCCGGTGCGCAGACAGTCACCGAAGCAACGCCGACGCCAACGGTGACCATATCGGACACATCCGTGATCGGGGCGGCCGCAGCGGAGCAAAGCGGCGACACCTCGATCCGCCCGTTCAAATATCATGCGACCGACGCCGAGCTCGCCGACCTCAAACGGCGCATCAAGGCCACTAAGTGGCCGGACCGCGAGACGGTGAATGACGACACGCAAGGCGTGCAGACGGCGACCATGAAGAAGCTCGCCGACTTTTGGGCCAACCAGCACGACTGGCGAAAGGTGGAAGCGAAGATCTTCTCCTATCCCAACTTTGTCACCAACATCGACGGCCTGGATATCCACTTCATTCACGTGAAGTCGAAGTATCCCAACGCGCTTCCAGTGATCATCACTCACGGCTGGCCCGGATCGATTATCGAGCAGCTGAAGATCATCGAACCGCTCACCAACCCGGCCGCCCACGGCGGCACGGCGGCGGATGCGTTTGACGTCGTGATCCCGTCGCTGCCGGGCTACGGCTTCTCCGCCAGGCCGACCACGCCCGGATGGGATGTGCCGCAGATCGCGAAGGCTTGGGCAACTCTGATGAACCGGCTCGGCTACAACCGCTACGTCGCCCAAGGCGGCGATTGGGGCAATGCGATCAGCGAAACGATGGCGCTCCAGCAGCCACCTGGCCTGCTGGCAATTCACACCAATATGTCGGCGACGCTCCCCGAGCCGATCCGGAAGGCGCTGCCGGCCGGGCCGCCGCCCGCCAACCTTTCGTCTGACGAGCAGCACGCCTGGGATCAGCTGACCGACTTCTTCGTCCACGGCCTCGGCTACGCGAACGAGATGACGCAGCGGCCGCAGACGCTCTACGCCATCGCAGATTCTCCAGTCGGTCTGGCGGCCTGGATCCTGGACCACGACATCCAGAGCTATCGTCTGATCGCCGAGGTATTCGACGGGAAGCAAGCAGGCCTCACCCGCGACGACATTCTCGACAACGTTACGCTCTACTGGCTGACTAACACCGGCGTTTCCTCCGCTCGGCTCTACTGGGAGAACCGCAACGCAAAGGGCGGTTTCTTCGACCCGCGCGGGCTTCCGCTCCCAACGGGCGTCAGCGCCTTCCGCTCGGAGATCTACCAAGCACCGGAAAGCTGGGCGCGCAGCGCATACCCGCACCTGGTCTTCTACAAGGCGCATCCGGTTGGGACGCATTTCGCGGCGTGGGAACAGCCGCAGTTGTTGACCGAGGATATGCGCGAAACCTTCCGCTCGGTGCGCAGCTCCTGATCGGCTAGAGGGCGGCGATGCACGACCTCGCTCCAGCATGGCCCGCCTTGTCATGACCGATCGTCGAACCTTCTGCCGCGGCGCTGCAGCAGCGCTCGCGACAACGCAGCTCGGACGGCTCAGCATGGCTGAAGCCGCGACGCTAGCGCCGCTTCGAAATATCAAAGCTGGAGCGCTGGAGGTCAGCTACGCTGAGGCGGGGCCTGCAAATGGTCCTCCAGTGCTCCTGCTCCATGGCTGGCCGTACGATATCTACGCGTTCGCGGAGGTTGCGACGATCCTCGCGAAACAGGGTTTTCGGCTGATCATGCCCTTCCTTCGCGGCTATGGGTCGACCCGCTTCCTGTCGGCGGAGACCATGCGAAATGGCGAGCCGGCGGCGCTAGCGCAGGACGCCGTCGACCTTCTCGACGCGCTGAGGATCGAACATGTGATCCTCGGCGGCTTCGACTGGGGCGGCCGAACGGCGGACATCGTCGCTGCGCTTTGGCCGCAGCGGGTGAAGGGGCTGGTTGCCGTCAGCGGCTATCTCATCGGCAGCCAGGAAGCGGGAAAGCAGCCGTTACCCCCGCAAGCCGAGTTTCAATGGTGGTACCAATTCTATTTCGCGACCGAGCGGGGGCGGCTCGGCTACGAAAAGAACCGGCGCGACTTCAACAAGCTCATCTGGAAGCTGGCCTCGCCGAAATGGAATTTCGATGACGCCACCTATGACCGGTCGGCGGCATCGTTCGACAATCCGGATCACGTCGCGATCGTCATTCACAACTACCGGTGGCGCCTCGGCCTGGCGGAAGGCGAGGCGCGTTACGCCGACGTCGAACGCAAGCTCGCGTCGGCACCGACGATCGGCGTTCCGACGATCACCATGGAAGGGGACGCCAATGGCGCTCCGCATCCGCCGCCCGAGTCATATCGCGCCAAGTTCACGGGCAATTACGAGCACCGCACGATCACCGGCGGGAGCGGCCACAACCTGCCGCAGGAAGCGCCGGCGGCTTTCGCTCAGGCCATCGCTGATGTGGCGCGGCGGGCATGACCTGACGAGACGGTCAGTAAAGCTACTTAAGTGTTTAAGTGCATTAACGAAATCTCCGATTGGGCATACATTGTCCACAAGGCCGACTCGCGAGTGACCTGTTCGGCCGACGGGGCGGCATATGGAAAAGGACGGCATCTACTTTGGTCGTCGCGCTCAAGAGGAGCGTGAGGCGGCGCGTAATTCAACGAACCGCATCGTGCGGCAACGGCATCTCGAGTTCGCCGACGCCTATGATTATCGAGCGCGTGAGGTCACGGCGCTCGAAGAGCAGTTGATCATTCAGCCCGTCCAGGCCTGACGCCGCCAACCTGCAGCGCAGCTATGTGGCTTCCGCTCGTTCCAAGCTCGGCGATGGCGGCTGATTCCTGCCCGCAATGGCGGACCTGATCATCACGATGGCCGCGTAGACCACTACGACCACGACGAGCCATCGTAGCGTCGTCAGCGGCATGCTCTTGACGATGAAGGCTGCGACCAGAACCGCCGGTATTCCGCCGATGGCAATGCCCGTGGCGACGCGCAGGTCGACTTCGCCGAACGCAATGTAACGGGCGCTAGCGCCCGCACCAGCGAGAGCAGCGCCGCCAGCCATGATCGGGAAGCTAAGCCGCGGGTCCATGCCCATCAGGCTCAGCAGGACCAGCGTCGGCGCGTAGCTGCCGATGCCGAAGTTCAGCAGCACTCCGATGATGAAGTTCGCAACGATCGCGATGGTCATCAGCATCGGCGGCAGCGATGCTGCAGTACCTCCCCCCGGCATCAGGTTGAGGTTGGTCGCAGCATAAACTGCCGCGGCGATGATCAAGGCAACCGCAACGACTGCCTGCACGATCCAAACGCGAGCACGTGCCGCAATAGGCGCGCCGAGCAAAGCTCCCATCAGCAGTGCGATCATGCACCCGGCAAGCAGGAACGGATCGACCGCGACGCCGAGCAGAATGAGGAAAATGATGCCTTGCGCGATTGCCGGCGGCGTGTGCCCGACAAGCATCGTGCAAGGGATGAGCCGATCCGGAACCATGCGCCTGAACTTAAACCAAGCCATGGTCGGCGCGAACGATCCGATGCCCAGCGTGTCGAAGAAGTTGGTCACTGCGCCGAGCACCACGGCCTCGAGCTTAGGTAAAGCTCCACGAGCAATCGCTGCACGCACCAGGATCACCGCATAAGCAATGGCCGCAAGAATTACCGGTATCAGAAGTGCGATCAGCATGGCCGCCCCCGCGCCGCTTCGAGGGCGGTTCAATAGCGCACGCAGGCGTCGGCAGGAATGGCCTAGGGTCTAACGCTTCTTGGCAAGGTTGAGCGCAACAGCGCCTTCGACCAGTTTCTTGAACGCTTTCTCGTCGATTGAATCGCCTTCGCGCAGGTCGAGCGCGCGTCGCGTGTTGCCGTCGAGGCTGGAGTTGAAGAGCCCGGCCGGATCGTCGATCGACGCGCCCTGCGCGAAGGTCAGCTTGACCTTGTCCTTGTACGTTTCACCCGTGCAGATCAGGCCGGCATGTTCCCACACCGGCACGCCCGACGGGTTCGAAGGCTTGCGCCATTTCACGTCCTCGACGATGTCGGGATCGGCTTCCTTGATAAGCGTTCGCAAACGGGAAAGGGTCTCACCCCGCCAGTCGCCGAGCGCCTTGAGTTTGGCGTTGATCTCTTGAGCAGCTGTCATCGGACCTCCTTCCGAACCCACGCACTATGCGAGCTTCGGAAGTGCGGGCAAGCGGCTGAAAGCTAGTATCGCGCCAGAATGAAGGCTCTTGCGGCGCGATATTCGTCCGGCGTCACGCGGCCGTCGTGGTTGGTATCGGCCATGCTACGGAATTCATCGGCCGCGGCTTGCGCCTCATCACTCTCCAGCAAGATGTCGCGGTTGCTGTCGTGGAATTTTAGCGCCCAGTTCATCAGCACCCAGTCCCGTTCGAACAGGTCGCGCGCTTCCGGCCCGACGTGGATGCTAGCCTGCGTCGGCCGCTCTGTAGCGGCCGCGGGTTGGGCTGCAGCAGTTGCAAATAACGCAAGAATGGACACCAACATGCCCGCATAACGCGCGAACCGGCTGCGCGTTCACCGGGGAGTGAGCGCGGATCGGACGGCTTTGTCGAGCGCGTCCGCGCGGAAGGGCTTGGCCAGCACCGGGGCGTCCGGCGCAGCGCTTTTAACGGCCTCGGTTTCGCTATAGCCGGACACGAACAAGATCGGCTGCTCAGGCGCGTCCGCCAGGATCCGGCTCGCCACTTCTGCGCCCGACAATCCGGGCATGATGAAGTCGATTACCACCAAGTCAGGACGGTTTTTCGCGATCTTCGCCAACCCTTCCCGGCCATCGCTAGCTTCGCTCACGCGATAGCCTTGCTCTTCGAGCGTCGTGGCAATGAAAGAGCGAACATCGGGATCGTCATCGATGACCAGCACTGACTGAGGTGCTGGCTTTCTCGAAGGGGCCGCCATCTCTTCCGATCCTCCGGCGACGACGTCCGCAACGACTCCGTCGGCCTTCCGGAAGAGCAATCGCACGCTCGTGCCCTTACCCAATGCGCTTTCGAGTCGAGCAGCTCCGCCCGACTGGCGCGCCATGCCGTAGACCATGGATAGACCGAGCCCGGTTCCCTTGCCGACCTCTTTGGTCGTGAAGAACGGTTCGAATGCGCGCTCCGCAACTTCGGGCGGCATGCCTGAACCCGTGTCACTGATGCAAAGCTCGATATATTCGCCATCCTCGAGCTCGGGATCGTCCTTCACGTTCAGTGGCCTGCTCACGAAGGTGAGAATCCCGCCGTCCGGCATGGCGTCGCGGGCGTTGATGGCGAGGTTGAGGACCGCGACCTCGAGCTGCGTCGGATCAGCCATCACCGGCATCATCACGTCGTCGAGATCGAACCGCTTCTCGATGCCCGGCCCGAGCACGTTACGGAGCAGTGGTCTCATGTTTTGGATCAGCGGCGCGACATGGGTCGGCCGCACCTCGAGCCGCTGTACCCGGCTGAACGCAAGCAGCTGGCCCGTCAACCGCGCTCCCCGCTCCGCCGCCGCCAGCGCATTCTCCGCGTATCGCTTCAGCTTCTGGTCGTTTTCGCGCTTGGTGATGATGTCGAGGCCTCCGACGACGACGGTCAGCAGATTGTTGAAGTCGTGCGCAATGCCGCCGGTGAGCTGGCCGAGCGCTTCCATCTTCTGGCTCTGGCGAAGCTGCTCCTGAGCGGTCTTGAGCTCGGTGACGTCGCGCGCTTCGAAGAGGAGATAGATGATGTCTCCGCTCGGCCCGCGAACCGGCTGTACCGAGACGTCGAGATAGGCGGTCGGAACGCCCTCCCGCTCCATCTTGATGTCGGTGGTGAAGATCTCCCCGCTCGCCGCCTTGGCGATGCCGTCCTTCATCACCTGAACGTGCTGGGGATAGGCACGCATTGTCGGCGCCTCCCACAGCTTCGCGCCAATGCCTTCCTGCGGGTTCGGGTGCCGCCACAGCTCGCGCCGGTTGTTGACGGCGAGCACCGTGCCGTCAGGCTCTAGCAGCACCATCACTTCAAGCGCCGCCTCGAACACGGCGCGGAACTGCGCTTCGGACGAAGCGAGCTGGGCGGTCCGCTCCTCAACCTGGCGGCGAAGTTCCAGCTCCGCTTCCTTGGCCACCGTAATGTCGGTGCCGACGCCGATGAAGCCGATCAGATCGCCTTCGCTCCCGAAGCGCGGTCGTGAGACAGTGCGTAGCCACCGATATTCGCCATCGTGGCGCAGGTAGCGCGCCTCGAGGGTAAACGGCTTCTCTGATGCTTCACCGGCGATGCTTTCCGCCACGACCCGATCAACATCGTCGGGGTGGATCCGATCGCGCCAATCGAGCAGCCGTGCCTCGTCCGGATCGAACTCCGGACCGAGCGCGAACTCGGCATAGGTATCGTTGACGAAGTCGCGCACGCGATCGAGCCGGGTCACCCACATCAGAGCGGGCGCGCTATTGGCGATGCGCCGGAACCGCGCCTCGCTCTCCCGCAGTGCGATCTCAGAGGCGCGCTGCTCCGTGATGTCGGTGATGACGACGACAATGCCGTCGATCTCCCCGGTGGTCGGGTTGAGCCACGGCGTGTAGTTGCTCTGCGCCGCGAGCAGACCGCGCGTCGGGTGGTCGAAGGTCGCAGCGAAACTGACCTGTTCACCAGCGAGCGCAGCCTCGATGAATGCCCTGCGCTCCTCGAACGCCTTCTCGCCCAGCACTTCGCGCATCGAGTGCCCGATCATGTCTCGACGCGGCCGCTCAAACCATTCGGCAAGCGGCTTGTTCATGAAACGGTAGATGAGGTCGCGGTCGACGAAGGCGGTCATGACCGGCAGCAGGTCGGCGAGCGCCATGAGGCCCGGGCCCGTGAACATGCCCTGCGGAAGCTCGAGCGGCAGCGGCTGATCGTCGGGCTGCGGAGCCGCGCCCGATCCCTTGCCAACTATCCGCCCCCCGTCAGCCATGCCGTTATAATTCATCGAATTTTTCGCAGAGTCGATTCACTCATGTCAGTAGGTATTGCGGTTGATGCCGATTTACTCGTGAACTCTACGGTTGTTCCGCATCCGTCTCGATGAACGGCGGGAGGGCGTGCCTCCGGGATAGACCCTGGAACAAACGGCTCGTGCGGCTGTTCATCTTGCATCGCCGGCTCGGGCTGACCCAGCATGCCGGTGGCTGAGAGACCAATCGTCGCGCTCCCGCTGATGAACCGGGAGCTAGACATGGCTATTTCCCACAGGAATGATCTCGACCGCATAGCTGCGGAAACAAGGGATCACATCTCCAGGGCCACTGAGTCGAGGGTGGCTTCAGACGCTCACATCCGTTCTTCACGCGATGCAATATCGCGATCGTTGCAGCTTCTCGCCCAGCGGTTCTTCAGGGGCGGTGAGCTGGAATAAAATTCGCCCAACCCTGATCCAGTTGAGAGCGCTATCATTTCACGCAGATAGGGCGTCGCGATGTCTGCCCCCATTCTGCACCGCCCCAAGATATTCCGAGTTGATCCCATCGAAATAGAACGCGCTTACGCCTCGCTCGAGCGGGCATGGCTTCGCGCTCGAGAGATTCGGGGGCTCAAAGTCTATCCATACGAAAGCGACTGATACCCGCCTCGGCAGTGTACGCGGCGGCGTTGGCTGGTTCTACGAAGGTACATCCTTTATGCTCGCCCCCGGCGCGACAAGGGGGAAAGCAGATGAGACATGTTGCCGTGGTGCCGGTCGTCCTGGCGATGCTCGCCGGCTGCAACAACAAAGGTGTCGAGATGAAGAACGCCTCGGTCGAAGAGGTCGCCAACGCGATGAGCGAGCGCGGCGATGACAAGTTCATCGATCCTGGTCGGTGGCAGCGCACGGTCACGCTCCTTTCGGTTGATGCGCCAGGCATGCCGCAAGAAGCCAAGGACGCGGTCCAGCGAGCCATGAAGCAGCCGCAGGTTCATGAAGTCTGCCTTTCCCCGGAAGAAGCAAAGAGTCCGCGAGAGAAGTTCTTCACCGGCGCCGACAAGAGTTGCCGCTACGAGCATTTCAACTGGGGCAGGGGCAAGATCGACCTGAAGATGCTCTGCGACCACCCGAATGCGAAGCAGACGATGGCACTGTCGGGAACCTACGGGCCGCGCAGCTATTCCATGACCATGACCGCGACCAACGAGGGCAGCACGCCTCAGGAGCAGATGACGATGAAGATGCGCGTCGATGCCAAGAACGTTGGCCAGTGCACGCCCGCGAAAAGCTGACGTGACAGGCGCTGCACGGTTGCGTTCGTAAGCGTGCGCGTTCCAGTCCTGATCAATCGGGGCGGCGGCACCGCCTCTGCCGATCCTAAGATCGATGAGAAGGTAAAGGAGGCCATGCAAGCCGCGGGCGTGGACGCGGACATCGAATTGTTAGACGGAGGGCAGTGCGCCGTGCGGTGCCGCGCAGCAGTCGAGCGCAACGTTCCCTTGCTCGTCGTCGGGGGCGGCGATGGGACGATCAGTGCGGCGGCTTCGGCGCTTGTGGGCGCAAAAACCTTGCTCGGCGTTCTGCCGCTCGGAACGCTGAACCATTTCGCTCGAGATCTCGGTATCCCGACGGACCTCACGGAAGCCGCCAAGCTGATCGCGGCTCGTAGCGAACGTCAGGTCGACGTGGCGGAAATGAACGACCGAATCTTCATCAACAACAGCGCTGTCGGCCTCTATCCGCTCATGGTGATCGACCGCGACCTGCAGCGGAAGCGCCTGGGCCGCAGCAAGAAGCTGGCGATGATTGTGGCTTCGATCCGCACGCTCGCGCGGTTCGGCCATCAGCGGCTGACGCTCACCGTCAATGATGAGAAGGAGCGCGTCGACACGCCGCTGCTGTTCGTCGGGAACAACGATTACCGCATCGATCTCGGGGCGCCGGGTCGCCGCGAGAGCCTGCAGGATGGGCAGTTGTGCGTGATGGTGATGCGCAAGAAGACTCGGTCTGGCTTCGTGGCCGCGAGCGTCCGCGCATTGTTCAACCGTGAACGCGACGATGATATGGAACGGATCGACGGCGTCGAGCGCCTGCGTGTGTCGAGCCGGCGCAGTGTCATTCCAGTCTCTCTCGACGGAGAGGTGATCGGTGCAACTTCTCCACTCGAATATCGTATTCGCAAGGGCGCGCTGCGCGTGATCGCACCGTAACGATCCAGGGAACTCCGGCGCTTCGGCTGTGTTCGCCGCACGACAGAGGAACGGCTTTTGGCAACAGGTGCTCGTCAGGGATGGTCGGATCGGGCGCGGGTAAGGGGTACTCGCGTCGCCGGCATTGCCATCATCCTCCTAAGCATCGGTGCCGCATTCCTTCCTGCTGGGAAGAGCATTGCATCGGACATGATCGGGGCGCTGCTGATCGCGGCAGGGTTCATTGAGCTGATCGCGGGATCGCTGCGGCGCGAGGCGCGGCCGTTCGCCATGGCGGCCGGCGCAGTAACGGCGCTTGCGGGCCTTCTCTTCATCGTGAACCCGCAGACTCATTTCTTTCCGATGGTCGTGCCGATCATCGGATGGCTCCTGATCCGCAGCCTGATCCTCGCCATCGGCAGCCGAGAGTCCCGGGGCTCGGTCCGCACCTGGACTGCCCTGTCCGCGGGAATGGACTTCCTGCTCGCGGTGCTCCTGGCGGCAGGGCTTTCAATATCCACACTCATCATCAGCTTGTTTGGCCCGACCACCGAATTGGTCGCGAGCTTCGCCTGGGTTCTCGCTGCAAGCTTTGTGGTCAACGGGCTGATGTTGCTTGAGGTCGCAAGCTGCCACGAACAGTCGGCCAGCCCTTGACCTTCAGTCCGCCGCCGATGGCATAAGGCGGCATGTTCGACACGTCGCCGACCTTTTCCGTTTCCACGGTAGCCGACATCATCCGGCTGGCCGTAGCCCCGGTTTTCCTGCTGAGCGGTATCGGCGCGTTCCTGAATGTCTGCGCATCTCGCCTGTCGCGGATCGTCGACCGTTCGCGCGATATCGAGCCGCGGCTGCTCGGAAGCCGAGGTGCTGAGCATGACCGCTGGATCGGTGAGCTTCAAATCCTCGACCGCCGGATGAGCCTGGTCAGCAAGGCCATTTTTCTGTCGGTCGTCTCGGCCGTGCTGACCTGCCTGCTGGTCGCACTCCTGTTCCTCGCCAGCCTCACCAACCGGCACTACGGCACGCCAATCGCGTTGCTGTTCATCGGATCCATGCTGACGATCGGCGCTGGCTTCACCGTTTTCCTGGCCGAGACATGGGTGGGTTCGCGAGCGGTAAGAGTTCGCAGCGAGCTGCTCCAGCACACGGTGGACGAGGACGGCTAGCCCTCCTATCGGCTCCTCATGCCGCTCACAGGGGAGTCTTCTATGTATCGCGCCGATGCTTCGTCCAGCCATATCCTCGACCGGGTCCTCGTGTTGGAAATGGTTCGGGTGACCGAGGCGGCCGCTATTGCGGCATCGAAGCTTATCGGGCGGGGCGACGAGAAGGCAGCGGACGCAGCGGCGGTCGAAGCGATGCGGGCTGCGCTCAACGAACTGCCTTTTAGTGGCACCGTGGTTATCGGCGAAGGCGAGCGCGACGAAGCGCCGATGCTCTACATCGGCGAGAAGGTCGGCTGTGCGCAGGACGACGACGCGCCGAAGATCGATATCGCGCTCGATCCGCTCGAAGGCACGACGCTGACGGCGAAGGCCGGTCCCAATGCCCTGGCGGTGCTGGCGATTGCCGAGAGCGGTGGCCTGCTCAACGCTCCTGACACTTACATGGAGAAGCTCGCGGTCGGTCCGGGCTATGCCGCTGACACGATCGATATCACCCGCTCCGTGAGCGAAAACATCCGCGCCATCGCCAGCGCCAAGGGCGTCCAACCGCATGAGATCACCGCCTGCGTCCTGGACCGTCCGCGCCACGAGGCGATTATCGCCGAGCTGCGTGCCATGGGTTGCGGGGTGAAGCTCATCCCCGACGGCGACGTCGCCGGCGTAATTGCGACGACGGACCCCGAAACCGGCATCGATGTCTATATCGGCACGGGCGGAGCGCCTGAGGGCGTTCTTGCCGCTGCCGCACTCCGCTGCGTCGGCGGGCAGATGCAGGGCCGTCTCGTATTCCGCAACGACGACGAAATCGCGCGTGCGCGCCGCTGGGGCATCGAGGACCTGGACCGCGTCTACACGCTCCACGACATGGCCAAGGGCGACTGCATCTTTGCTGCGACGGGGGTCACCGACGGATCGCTGTTAAAGGGCGTTCACCGCTCCAAGTCCGGCGTGACCACGGAAAGCGTCGTCATGCGCGCGAGCACGGGCACGATCCGGCGCGTATCCACAGAATATCACGACCTCGCGCACCGCGGCCTCTAGACCCCGGAATCCCCGAGTCATACCTTGCCGCTGTGACAGCGGCGCTGAACATCGAACGATCCATTAGCGGACAGCCATGGCGCTGGCGGCGGCCTGCAGATCCGTCGATCGGCATGGATACCCTGGTCGATGAACTACTACTCGCCCGCGGCGTTGCCCGCGACGATCTCCCGCGTCACCGCGACCCTAGAATCCGCGACTTCCTGCCCGATCCGTCCTGTTTTCAGGACATGGACAAGGGCGCGCATCGGCTCGCCGATGCGGTCCAGAAGGGCGAAACGATTGCGATTTTCGGCGACTATGACGTGGACGGCGCGACGAGCTCGGCCCTGCTCGTGCTCCTGCTGAGACGTTTGGGCGCGGAGCCGATCGTCTACATCCCCGACCGACTGATGGAGGGTTACGGACCCTCAGGCAAAGCACTTGTCGAATTGAAGGCTCGCGGAGCCGCTCTCGCGATCTGCGTCGACTGCGGCGCGCAGGCCTTCGAAGCCCTCGAAGAGGCGGCTACTGCCAATCTCGACGTGATCGTCGTCGATCATCACCAATGCGCAAGCCTGCTCCCGCTGGCTCATGCGATGATCAATCCGAACCGCCTCGACGAAAGCGAGGATGGGGCGGCACACGGCCATCTCGCCGCTGTCGGCATGGCCTTTCTCCTCGGCGTCGCGCTCCTGCGCGAGCTGAGAAGCCGGGGTTTCTTCGAAGCGCTGGCCGAGCCCAAGATCCTTGATCTGCTCGATCTCGTTGCTCTGGGGACGGTGGCGGACGTCGCTCGCCTCAAGAGCCTCAACCGTGCCTTCGTCACGCAAGGCCTGCGCGTCATGGCCGCGCGGCAGAACATTGGCCTGGCAGCCCTCGCCGAAGCGGCGCGCCTGGTGAAGCCGCCAAGCTGCCGCGACCTCGGCTTCGCGCTTGGACCGCGCATCAACGCTGGCGGGCGAGTGGGTAAGTCGGACCTCGGCGTGCGCCTTCTAACCTCAACCGACCCGGATGAGGCGCGCGAGATCGCCGCCGAACTCGACCGCCTCAATGAAGAGCGCCGCGCGATCGAAATGCTCGTCTGCGAGCAGGCCGACGAACAGGCGGCGAAGCTCAACGGTGCTCCCGTTCTTACCGTCATGGGCCAGGGCTGGCATCCCGGCGTGATCGGCATCGTCGCAGGTCGCATCAAGGAACGGTTCGGCCGGCCGGCAATCGTCATTGCCGAGGGTGAGGACGGGATGGGCAAGGGCTCCGGTCGATCGATCTCTGGCGTGGATCTCGGCGCTGCTGTGCTTTCCGCCAAGGAAAGCGGTCTGCTCGTCGCCGGCGGAGGCCACGCCATGGCAGCCGGCCTGACCATGGCGCCGGGTGGCCTCGAGCCGTTCCGGGACTTCATCAACGAGCGGCTCGGAGCGGACGTCGAAAAGGCGCGCGATGATCGGGCTCTGCTGCTCGACGCGTTGCTGGCTCCAGGCGGGGTCGCTGGAAACCTTTGCGATGCCCTGGATTCCGCCGGGCCCTACGGCGCCGGCTGGCCAAGCCCTCGCGTGGCTGCAGGCCCAGCTCGGCTGATCAGAACAAGCGTCGTGGGAGACGGCCACGTCCGCGGTCTCGCGGCGGGCAACGATGGCAAGACATTCAAGTGGATCGCCTTCCGCAGCGCAGCCAGCGAACTCGGCCAGGCGCTCCTCTCTTCCCCCGGCGACAGGCGCTGGTGGCTCGCCGGAACGATCAAGCGCGACGAGTGGAACGGCGGAAATGCCGCAGAGATGCACGTCGAAGACGCCGCACTTGCTTGACGCTGCGAGACCCCTCGCCTAACGGCTCAGCGCTTCCACGCAGGCCCCATCGTCTAGCGGTCTAGGACGTCGCCCTTTCACGGCGAAAACACGGGTTCGAGTCCCGTTGGGGTCACCACGCTTACTGCGTCGCGTGAACTTGCTTGAGCCAGCGGTCGAGCACGTCGGCGCTGCCGATCGAATCCGTCTCGGTCATCCCCGGGTAGGAAAATCGCGTCTTACCTGCCGCAATCGCCCGGTTCGCAACATCAAACTGGAAGCCGTAGAGATTGCCGGGCTCCTCGAATGGGATTTCCTCGAGCGTCCCGCTGTTGTCGTAGAGGCGAAGCGCGGTTCTCCCCCCTTCGTGGCCTGTCCCGCGCCAAAAAGTGTCCACCTCGAGGCGGCCATCATCCCCGATGATGTGCAGCACATTGTCCTGTGCTGCCGTGATCGAGCAGCTCAGGTCGGCAACGATGCCATTGGGAAAGCGGAGCAGGCAGGAGGCGAGAACGTCGACGCCTGTCGGTCCGATCTGGCCGATGCCGCATACTTCCTGGGGCTCGATGACCGCGCCGCATTGATAGCCCGCTATCAGCCGCGCCACCGAAACCGGATAGCAGCCGACATCGAGGATCGCGCCGCCACCCAGACTCGGGTCGATGAGTCTGTGGCCGGAATGGAGCCCTTCCGCGGCAAAGCCAAAGCTCGCCTTGATCAGCCGCACCCCACCGAGGCGTCCTGACTTCACGAGCTCGACGATGGACCGCGTCATCGGATGAAGCCGGTACATGAAGGCCTCCCCGAGGAACGTTCCGGCCTCAGTGGCTGCCGCGAACATCGCCCGCGCCTCGGCCGAGGACATTCCCAGCGGCTTCTCGCACAGCACATGTTTGCCGTGCTGTGACGCCTTGATCGCCCATTCAGCGTGAAAGGGATGCGGCGTGGCGATGTAGATCGCATCGACATCCGGATCCGAAAGCAGCCCTTCGTAGCTTCCGTGAATCCGCGCGCCCGGGAAGGTCGCGGCAAGCTCACGACGTGGATCGCGCGTACCGAGCGCGATGACCTGACCAGTGCTCGACTGCTGCGCGGCCGCGAAGAACTTCCGAGCAATTCCGCCCGGGCCAAGGATGCCCCAGCGGATCATTCTAGGTTAGCTGCCCGCCAGCAGACGAGCATCCATCCGGCGATCATGAACAATCCGCCCACCGGAGTGACGGCGCCCAACCACCGCGGCGCGCCAAGCGCCATTGCGTAAAGCGTCACGCTGAAGATCGCGGCGCCCGCAATCATCAGCCAGGCCGGCAGCCGCGCCCAAGGCCTATCCGATACTCCAAGCGCGAGTACCGCCAGCCCGTGCCACATCTGATATTCGACGCCGGTATGCCACCAGCCAAGCGCTTCAGGTCCGATGTGCGTGCGAAGGGCATGCACACCGAACGCTCCGAAAATGACGGCCAGCCCTGCCAGCAGGGCCCCTGCCGCGACGAGATCGCGGTTCTTCACGCGTGCAGCCTCAGTAAAGCGAGGAGGATCATGAGGGCGAGAACGACCACACTCGCGGTCATCGCCACGACAGCCGAATATCCCCGACGCCCCGCATAGGCCAAGGTGATGCCGATCTTGACGGCCATATTGACGATGATGGTCCCGGCGATCGCGATTGCGGCCAGCAAAGGTGAGATCGCCGCGGCCGACAACCCGCCCAAGGTGATGATCGCCGTATCCACATCCGTCGATCCGACGATCAGCAGCAGCACCGCGATGCCTTGCTCGCCGAACCGTCCGGCCGCCCATTTGGCAGCGACGGCAGCGAACGCCACGAAGACCACGAACCCCAGCGCCGGCAGGATGGCGATGGGATTGCCCGGCGGCGCGGGCGCGTCGCACTTGGGCGCCTTGCGATAGAGCCAGAATCCCGCGCCCCATGCGACGACGATCGCCGGCGCAAGGATGATCGCGAAGGGCACCAGCACCCGCGTTGCGAGGATGCCGATCAGCAGGAGCACGCGCAGGTACATGACCGCCGTCGCGAGGGCGATCCCGGCCGGCTCTGCGCCGCCCTGCTGCTCGCTTCCGAGCCGTTGCGCCAGCGACTGCGTGACTGCCGTAGAGCTGTAGGCGCCGCCGATCAGCGCCGTCGCGATGGTCCCGTGACGCGCGCCGAAGATGCGGTTCGCGACGTAACCGAGAAAGGAGAAGCCGGTGACGAGAACCACCACCAGCCACAGTTTCTGCGGGTTCCACGCGCCGAAGGGCCCGTATTGACCGCTCGGCAGGAACGGCAGGACGGCGCCGGCTATGACCGCATATCGTGCGAGGGCTTTGACGTCGTCTTCATCGAGCTTGTCGAGGAACCCGTGCAGCTCTGCCTTCAACGCCAGGATCAACGTGACGATCGTCGCGCCAGCTATTCCGAAGCCAGGCTCGCCGAACCCCGCGATGAAGCCGAGCCCAACCGTCGCAAGTGCGGCGATGGGAGTGGTTGCGTCGGGCTTCTTCGTCAGCTCGGGCCGATGCGCATAGCCAATCGCAAGGACGGCGACCGCGCCTGCAACCATCGCGCCGGCTGCGAACGGCTGACCAACTCGGCCGGCAAGACCTGCCAGGCCGGAAACCAGACCGACCAGGGTGAACGTTCGAACGCCCGCAATGCGAGTGCCCGACCGAAGCTCGCGAAGGTCGAACCCGCGTTCGATGCCGATCAGCAATCCGCAGGCCAGCGCCGTTCCGACGCAGACAGCCTCCCAATACCACTCGCCGATCAGCGCAGGCGCTCCGCATGCCAGCGCAGATGGTCGGCCATGAAGGTCGAGATGAAGTAATAGCTGTGGTCGTAGCCGGGTTGCAGCCGCAGCGTCAGCGCAATCCCTGCATCCGCGCACGCACGCTCGAGCAAGTCCGGCCGCAATTCCTTCTCGAGGAATGGGTCCGCATCGCCGACGTCGACCAGCAGCTCGGGGATCCGCGCGCCATCTTCGATCAGTGCAACCGCGTCATGCTTACGCCACGCACCGCGATCCTCGCCAAGATAACCTGCGAGCGCTTTTTGGCCCCAAGGCACCTGGCTCGGCGCGACGATCGGCGCAAATGCGGACACGCTTCGAAACGCATCGGGATTGTTCAGGGCGACTGTCAGCGCGCCGTGCCCGCCCATGGAATGGCCGGTGATTGCCTGTCGGTAGCCGTCAACCGGGAACTCACCCGCGATCAGCGCAGGCAGCTCCTCCGTGACATAGGTCCACATGCGATAGTTCCTGGCCCAAGGGTCCTGCGTCGCATCGACGTAGAAGCCTGCGCCAAGACCGAAGTCGTAAGCCGCAGCAGGATCGTCCGGAACGCCTTCGCCGCGCGGACTCGTGTCCGGTGCCACGAAGATCACGCCAAGCTCCGCACACGCGGCGCGATATTCGCCCTTCTCCGTCACGTTAGCGTGCGTGCAGGTGAGCCCGGACAGGTACCAGACGACCGGGAGCCTGCCGCCCTGTTCGGCCTGCGGCGGCAGATAGATCGAGAAGGTCATGTCGGTGCCGGTCGCACTCGATCCATGCTTCACGACGAGCTGACGCCCGCCGTGAGCCTTGTTCTCGCTGACGATCTCCAGCGTCACGCGTCCGCCGGGATCCGGTAATAGCCGCACAGCTTGTTGCCATCCGGGTCGCGCAAATAAGCGAGGTACATCTTGCCGAAGCCCGCATCGCGGATTCCGGGCGGGTCTTCGATCGACGTTCCGCCGTTGGCGACGCCGGCTGCATGCCAAGCATCGACCGCTTCAGGACTCGGCGCCTTGAAGCCAATGGTCGAGCCGTTGCCGTGGCTGCAGGCATTGCCGTCGAGAGGCGCACCGATGCCCAAAGCACCCTCGCGCGTCATCCACCAATCGGACTTGCCCATGTCCGTACCGGGCCTGATCCCAAGAGCGCCCAGCGTCGCATTGTAGAACTGCCGCGATTTCTCGCGGTCGCTGCATCCCAGCATCACATGGCTGAACATCCGGTCCTCCCTAGTAAACGACGACGCTGCGGATGCTCTCGCCCACATGCATCAGGTCGAAACCCTTGTTGATCTCGTCGAGCGTCAGGACGTGCGTGATCATCGGGTCGATCGCGATCTTCCCGTCCATGTACCAGTCGACGATCTTGGGAACGTCCGTCCGGCCCTTGGCCCCACCAAACGCCGTGCCGCGCCAGTTGCGCCCGGTGACGAGCTGGAACGGGCGCGTAGCGATTTCCTTGCCGGCCTCTGCAACGCCGATGATGATGCTGGTGCCCCAGCCGCGATGGCAGGCCTCGAGCGCTGTGCGCATCACTTCCGTGTTGCCCGTCGCGTCGAACGTATAGTCCGCACCGCCGTCGGTGATCTCGACGATCTTCGCGACGATGTCCTCGCGGCTCATGCCCTTCGTGTTGAGGAAGTCGGTCATGCCGAACTTGCGGCCCCATTCCTCGCGGTCGGGGTTGATGTCGACGCCGACGATCTTGTTCGCGCCGACCAGCTTCGCGCCCTGGATGACGTTGAGGCCGATGCCGCCAAGACCGAAAACGACGACGTTGGCGCCAGGTTCGACCTTCGCGGTCTTGACCACCGCGCCGACGCCCGTGGTCACGCCGCACCCTATGTAGCAGCTGGTCTTGAACGGCGCGTCCTCGCGGATCTTCGCGACCGCGATCTCCGGCAGCACCGTGAAGTTCGAGAAGGTCGAGCAGCCCATGTAATGGAAGATCTGCTGACCCTTGTAGCTGAACCGGCTCGTGCCGTCGGGCATCAGGCCCTTGCCCTGCGTTGCGCGGATCGCGGTGCAGAGGTTCGTCTTGCCGCTGAGGCACGACTTACACTGGCGACATTCCGGCGTGTACAAAGGGATCACGTGGTCGCCGACCTTCACGCTGGTCACGCCCGGCCCGACCTCGCGCACCACTCCAGCGCCTTCGTGACCCAAAATCGAGGGGAAAATGCCTTCGCTGTCAAACCCATCAAGCGTGTAGGCGTCGGTGTGGCAGATGCCGGTCGCCATGATCTCGACCAGCACTTCGCCCTGCTTCGGCCCTTCCAGGTCCACCTCGACGATCTCGAGCGGCTTCTTGGCTTCGAACGCGACGGCGGCGCGGGTCTTCATGCTTCAGTCTCCAATCTGATTTGCGGCGCCTATGCCTGTAGAAAGCATCTGATCCAACCGGCAACGCGCGCATTGTCGTTGGGAGCGTCGAGCGTTGCGATCGCCGCATCCGGGTTGGGCACGACATCGTAACGCTTCTCGATCAGCGCTTGGGCGAAGGCCGGCGAGAATTCCGGGTGGAACTGGAATGAGATCGCCTGACGGTCGGTCCAGTTGAGCGCGGCATAGGGGGTGAACGCGGACTTGGCGACGACCTCCGTATTCGGCGGCTGAACAACGACCTGATCCTGATGCGATGCTGGAACAGCGATCTCCTGCGCATCATCCATCCAGGGCGCTCGCCGGATAACGTCGTAGTGGTGCAGCCCCGCGCCCCAGCCCTTGTCGGATTTTTCGACCCGGCCGCCGAGCGCCTCTGCCATCAGCTGATGGCCGAAACAGACTCCGACCATCCGGCTGTTCTTCGCTTCGCGGACGAAGCTGCACAGCGGATCGATCCAAGGCAGCAACTCGTACACGCCGGCGGGTGAGCCGGTGATGAGATAAGCTGGGAAGTCATCCGCGTCCGCCGGAAGATCGCCGCCTTGAACGTCGAAGCTTTCGATCGCGAATCCCGGGCCGAGCATCCGCCCGAACATCGTCGGATAATCGCCATGTTCTGCGGCGAGTTTGCCGGGGGGACGCCCCGTCTCAAGGATCGCGAGCTTCATGCGCGGACGCCTTGCCACTCCGAAGCGCTTCGGCCAAGACGCAGCAATGGAAAGCGCCCTCCAAGGACGCCACGCGCTGATCACCGGTGGGGGCACCGGCATTGGTGCCGCCGCCGCCGAGCATCTCAATGCCGCCGGCGCCAGGCTCTCGTTACTCGGCCGCCGTCTCGAACCCCTGAAAGCCGTGGCCGAAAGCGTCGGCGGAACGGCGATTCAGTGCGATGTGACCGACTCAGACCGCATTCGCGCCGCCTTCGATGAAGCTCGCGCCGCCAACGGCCCGGTCGAGCTGCTGATCGTCAATGCCGGGATTGCGGAGAGCGCGCCTTTCCACAAGATGACGCGCGAAAGCTGGGATCGGATCATCGGCGTCAACCTGACGGCGGCGTTCGAATGTTCACGCGCTGCGATCGGCGACCTGCTCGACAGCCAGAACGGCCGCCTCGTCTTCATCGCGTCCGTCGCCTCGCTGCGCGGCGTTCCGTACGCAGCCCACTACGCGGCATCGAAGCACGGCCTCCTCGGCCTGATGCGCAGCCTCGCTGCGGAATATGCAAAGACCAATCTCACCGTGAACGCGATCTGCCCCGGCTATGTCGACACGCCGATGACCGATCAGTCGGTCGCGCGCGTGTCGGAGATCACTGGGCGCAGCCAGGAGCAGTCCCGCTCTGCGATCACCGACATGAACGCTAGCGGCCGGCTGGTAGACCCACAGGCGATCGGCAGTCTCGTCGCCACGATCTGCCTGCCGCTCAGCCGCGACATCAACGGCGCGGCGATTACGATCGACGGAGGGACCAGCGCGTGACCTGGGACGCCGCGAACTTCCAGCCGAAGCATTTCCTGTGGGAGTTCCAAGACGGTGTCGCGACCATCACGCTCAACCGGCCCGAGAAAAAGAATCCGCTGACGTTCGATAGCTACGACGAGCTTCGCGACACCTTCTACGACCTGCGCCAGAAGCGCGCCGTGAAAGTCGTCGTATTGCGTGGCGCTGGCGGCAATTTCTGCTCGGGCGGCGACGTGCATGAGATCATCGGTCCGCTGACCAAGATGGACCATGCCGGCCTGCTGAAGTTCACGCGGATGACTGGTGATCTGGTGCGCGCCATCCGGGCATGCCCGCAGCCTGTCCTCGCCGCAGTCCAAGGGGTCTGCGCCGGAGCAGGCGCGATCATAGCCATGGCGAGCGACATGCGCTTCGCCCAGCCCGGCGCGAAGACGGCCTTCCTGTTCACGCGCGTGGGCTTGTCCGGAGCCGACATGGGCGCATGCGCAATCTTGCCGCGCCTGATCGGTCATGGCCGGGCCGCCGAGCTGCTCTTCACCGGCCGCACGATGACGACGGACGAGGGCCTGCTTTGGGGCTTCTACAATCGCGTGGTCGAAGACGTGCTGGCCGAGACCTACGCGCTTGCGGACGAACTGGCGAAGGGCCCGAGCATCGCTCACTGCATCACCAAGAAGCAGCTCGACGCCGAGTGGAACGTGACCATCAACGAGGCGCTGGAAATGGAAGCGCAGGCGCAGGCGCGCTGCATGGATACCAACGACTTCCGCCGTGCCTACGAAGCCTTTGCCAACAAGCAGAAGCCGGTTTTCCAGGGCAATTGATGGCCGATCGCAGCTTCCTCTCCTGGCCCTTCTTCGAGCCGCGGCATCGGGAGCTGGCGGACAGTCTGCGGAACTGGTGCGAAGCGCAGCTCGACGAGCACGGCAATGATCTCGACATCTACTGCCGCCACTTAGTCGAGGAACTTGGCAGCGCCGGTTTCCTTAAGCTCTGCGTCTCGGACGCAGACAGCAGGCCCGACGTGCGCAGCCTCGCGATCGGGCGCGAGACGCTGGCTTATCATTCCGGCCTGGCCGATTTCGCATTCGCCATGCAGGGGCTCGGCTCTGGCGCGATCTCGCTGTTCGGCACGGTCGAGCAAAAGCTTCAATGGTTGCCGAAGGTCGCAAGTGGCGAGGCAATCGCAGCCTTCGCCATGACCGAACCGGAATGCGGTTCGGACGCGGCCAACATGGCGACCTCCGCCCTCCTCGACGGCAACGAATGGGTGCTGGTCGGCGAGAAGACCTACATCTCGAACGGTGGCGTCGCGGATTTCTATGTGACCTTCGCACGCACCGGCGAGGGAGAAGGTGCGCGCGGCCTCTCGGCTTTCATCGTTCCCGCCGACTCAGGCGGCTTGAGCATTGCCGAACGGATCGAAGTCATCGCGCCGCACCCGCTTGCTCGGCTGCGGTACGAAAATGTCCGCATCCCCGCCGACGCGATCATCGGCGAACCCGGCGAAGGTTTTCGCATCGGCATGGAGACGCTGAATCTTTTCCGCGTGACGGTCGGCGCCGCGGCCCTTGGGTTCGCTCGACGGGCACTCGACGAGGGACTCAACTGGGCGAAGGAGCGCCGGCTCGGCTCGGCCACGCTCGCCGAAAATGCAGTGACCCAGGCCAAGCTCGGCGACATGGCACTTGCGATCGATGCATCGGCACTCCTGATCTATCGCGCCGCCTGGCAGCAGGACGAGGGTGGGACCGACAACCGCCGCGCCGCGGCCATGGCCAAGCTCCACGCGACCGAAAGCGCGCAGAAAGTCATCGACGCGGCGGTGCAGATGCACGGCGGCGCAGGCGTTACGCGCGGGGTGAAGGTCGAAGAGCTCTACCGCGACATCCGCGCGCTCCGCATCTATGAAGGTGCGAGCGAAGTGCAGCGACAAATCATCGCGCGAGACCTGCTCAAAGGGGGATGAGCATGAAGATACTTCAACCGCCGGCATGGCCTCGGCCAAGGGGCTATTCGAACGGCATCAGCGCACGCGGGCGCATGATCTTCACCGCCGGCGTGATCGGCTGGGACGAGAAAGAGACCTTCCCGGAATACACGCTGCACGGCCAGTTCGCGCGCGCGCTGATGAATACGCTGGAAATCCTCGCTCAAGACGGCGCTGGTCCCGAGCATATCGTCCGAATGACCTGCTACGTCATCGACCGCCACGAATATATGGTCTCGCGGGACGAGATCGGCGCGGCGTGGCGCCAGATCATGGGCCCGAATTATCCGGCGATGGCGCTGGTCGAGGTGAAGGGCCTCGTCGAAAGCGCCGCCAAGGTCGAAATTGAAACGACGGCGGTCGTCCCGGACTGATGCGCGACACGTTCGTTGAAGACCGATTGCCATCGCCCGATGAGCTTCCGGAATTCCGCTTCGACCTGCCCGAGCTGCAATATCCGGAGCGGCTGAACGCTGCCGCCGAGCTGTTGAAAGGCGGCGTCCCGGACGCGCTGGCAATCGTCAACGATCACGGCCGCTGGACCTATCGCGATCTGGACGATTTCAGCGGGCGCATCGCGCGCCTCCTGGTCGATGAGCACGCCCTCATCGCGGGCAATCGCGTGCTGCTGCGCGGTCCGAACAGCTACACGATGTTCGCGGCATGGCTCGGTGTGCTGAAGGCCGGCGGCGTCGTGGTCGCCACCATGCCGCTGCTTCGCCCAGGCGAGATCGCGACCGTGATCGACCGCGCCCAAATCAGCCACGCGATCGTCGACAGCCGCTTCATCGGCGACTTCCGCGAGGCGGTCGAGCAGACGCACAGCATCAAGCACATCATCAAATACGACGGCGACTATGGACGAGGCGAATTGGAGACGCGCACCGCGTCCCTGGAACCGCTGCAAGCTGCCGACACAGATCGCGACGACCCCTGTATTATCGCTTTCACCAGTGGCACGACCGGCGTGCCGAAGGGCTGCGTCCAGTTCCATCGGGACGTGCTCGCGCCCTGCGACACGTTCGCCAAGCATCTGGTCGATCCGAAGCCTGGCGACGTCTTCCTGACCAGCGCGCCCATGGCCTTTACCTTCGGCCTCGGCATCACCCCGATGTTCCCGCTCCGCTTCGGCGCGGCTGCAGCGACGATGGAACAGGCCAGCCCCCCCGCTTTGCTCGATGCCATCGCGAAGTTTGGCGTCACCCACCTCGGCACCGCGCCGACAGCGTATAAGGCGATGTTGTCGCAGCCGAAGCTCGACGAGGCGCTCAAGACCTTGCGCTACTGCATCTCGGCGGGCGAGCATCTTCCGGAAGCCACCTGGCGCGTGTGGAAGGATCGCACCGGCATCGCGATCACCGATGGCATCGGCTCGACCGAGATGATGCATATATTCGTCTCCGCCGCGGGAGACGACGTGCGTCCCGGCTCAACGGGAAGAGCCGTGCCCGGCTACACGGCCACAATCCTGGACGCCGAGGGCAACGAAATTGACGAAGGTGTCGGCCGGCTCGCCATCAAGGGTCCGACGGGCTGCCGCTACCTCGATGACCCTCGCCAGCGCGACTATGTGCAGAACGGCTGGAACGTCACCGGTGACACCTACCGCCGCGATGCTGACGGCTACTTCTGGTACCTCGCCCGCAGCGACGACATGATCGTCAGCTCCGGCTATAACATCGGCGCTCCGGAAGTGGAGAATGCGCTGCTGTCGCATCCCGCGGTCGCGGAGTGTGCCGTGATCGGCGCGCCCTGCCCGGAGCGCGGACAAAAGGTGAAGGCCTTTATAGTGCTGGCGCCTGGTGCGACCCCTTCAGACGATTTGGTCTCCGAGCTGCAGACCCACGTGAAACAGGCGATCGCGCCGTATAAATATCCACGCGAGATCGAGTTCGTCGAAGCCGTGCCGAAAACCGCGACGGGCAAGCTTCGTCGGAGCGAGTTGCGGCAAGCACGAACAGAATAAGCGAAGCTGGAGATTGCGCGCGGGCGGCGCTAGTGCGCTCGCGTGACTGACAAAGTGTCGAAATCTGACTGGGCAACGCTCGCCGCGAAAGAATCGCGGGGCAAGGACCTGACGCGCGAGACCGTCGAGGGCATTCGCCTCGACAACGTTTACGGGCCGGACGAAGCGGCAGGCATCGACAGCGGCTACCCTGGCGTCGCGCCGTTCACGCGCGGGCCCTACGCGACGATGTATGCCGGCCGCCCTTGGACCATTCGCCAGTACGCAGGCTTCTCGACCGCCGAGGAATCCAACGCTTTCTACCGTCGCAACCTCGCCGCCGGTCAGAAGGGGCTTAGCGTCGCCTTCGACCTCGCTACCCACCGCGGCTACGACAGCGACAATCCCCGCGTCGCCGGCGACGTCGGCATGGCCGGTGTCGCGATCGACACGGTCGAGGACATGAAGCTGCTGTTCGACGGCATCCCGCTGGGCGAGATGTCCGTCAGCATGACCATGAACGGGGCGGTGCTTCCGGTCATGGCCTTCTTCATCGTCGCGGGCGAGGAGCAGGGCGTCCCGCACGACAAGCTCACCGGCACGATCCAGAACGACATCCTGAAAGAGTTCGCGGTCCGCAACACGTACATCTACCCACCCGAACCCTCGATGCGGATCGTGTCGGACATCATCGCTTACTGCGCGGCCGAGATGCCGAAGTTCAACTCGATCTCGATCTCCGGCTATCACATGCACGAAGCGGGGGCCACGGCGGTGCAGGAGCTCGCCTACACGCTCGCCGACGGCATGGAATATGTGCGCTGCGCGAAGGCCGACGGGCTCGACATCGACGATTTCGCGCCCCGCCTGTCCTTCTTCTTCGGCATCGGCATGAACCTGTTCATGGAGATCGCGAAGCTCCGTGCGGCGCGCACGCTCTGGCATCGGATCATGACCGATCTGGGTGCGAAGAACGACCGGTCGAAGGTGCTGCGCACCCACTGCCAGACGTCGGGTGTCAGCCTCACCGAGCAGGATCCGTACAACAACATCATCCGCACCACGATCGAGGCGCTGGCGGCGGTGCTCGGCGGCACGCAGTCGCTGCACACCAACAGCTTCGACGAGGCCATCGCGCTGCCGACCGATTTCAGCGCGCGCATCGCCCGCAACACGCAGCTGATCCTCGCGGAAGAGAGCGGCGTGACGGCCGTAGCAGACCCGCTCGGCGGGAGCTTCTACGTCGAGAAATTGACCCGCGAGCTGGAGGAGAAAGCCTGGGCGCTGATCGAGGAAGTCGAGGCGCATGGCGGCATGACCAAGGCGGTTGCCGAGGGCCTGCCCAAGCATCGCATCGAGGAGGCCGCGGCGGCGCGCGCGGCGAAGGTCGATACGGGCGAGACGACCATCGTCGGCGTCAACCGCTATCGCCTCGAGAATGAGCCCGAGGTTGAGATCCTTGAAGTCGATAATGCGAAGGTGCGTGCTTCGCAGATCGCGAAGATCGAGAAGGTTCGGGCTGGCCGCGACGAGGCCAAGGTGCGCGCCGCGCTGGATGCATTGGAGCAGGGCGCACGTGGCGACGAAAACCTTTTGCGCCTTAGTGTAGAAGCGGCGCGGGTTCGCTGCACGCTCGGCGAAATTTCAGATGCCCTCGAACGGGCGTTCGGTCGCTACGGCACCAAGCCCGAACCGGTGCGGGGCATCTACGGCAAGGCGCGGGCGGACGGTCGCTGGAAGGCTGCCGAGGAAGGCACCCGCTCGGTCGCCGACCGTCTCGGGCGCAAGCCGCGCATCATGGTCGCAAAGATGGGCCAGGACGGGCATGATCGAGGCGCGAACCTGGTGTCCTCGGCCTTCACCGACCTCGGCTTCGAAGTCGTTCCCGGCCCCTTGTTCCAGACGCCGCGTGAGACCGCGCAGATGGCGATCGAGAATGACGTCGACGTGGTCGGCGCAAGCTCGCTCGCCGCGGGCCATCGGACACTCATTCCGGAGATGATCGAGGCGTTGAAGGACATGGGCCGCGCCGACATCAAAGTGGTCGCGGGCGGGGTCATCCCGCCGCAGGATTATGCGATGCTTCGGGCCGCGGGCGTTCAGGCGATCTTCGGACCCGGTACGAACCTCGCAGACGCGGCAGACGAAGTGCTGCGCCTGCTCGGCCACAACCGCCCGCCGCTCGACGAGGCGGCGGAGTGAACGAGCGGATTGGGAAGCTAGCTTTCGGTATCGCGAGCTTCGCGTGGCTGTCGCTGACCCTGATCGCGTGGATCGGCTCGATGATGGGCGATTGTGCCGAAGGAAATAGCTTCTGCTTCAGTGTGCACGAACATGCACAATGGATTCTTCTGGGGGGGTTAAGCGTGCAAGGCGTCGCGACTGCTATTTACGCGTGGGTTTGGCTCCGCTGATGTTCAAGAAAATCCTGATCGCCAATCGCGGTGAGATTGCGTGCCGGGTGATCCGCACGGCGCAGCGCATGGGTATCAAGACCGTCGCGGTCTATTCCGATGCAGACGCTCGCGCACCGCACGTGAAGATGGCGGACGAGTCCGTGCGCCTCGGGCCGCCGCCCGCGTCCGAATCCTACCTGAAAGCCGATCTGATCATTGCGGCCTGCAAGGAGACCGGCGCCGAGGCTGTGCACCCCGGCTACGGCTTCCTTTCGGAACGCGAGAGCTTTGCCAAGGCGCTCAAGGACGCCGGCATCGCCTTCATCGGCCCGCCGCCGAACGCCATCGCCGCGATGGGCGACAAGATCGAGTCCAAGAAGCTCGCCAAGGAGGCGGGCGTCAACGTCGTCCCCGGCTATCTCGGCGACATCGCGACCACGGACGATGCCGTCAAGATCGCAGGCGACATCGGCTATCCGGTGATGATGAAGGCCTCCGCGGGCGGCGGCGGCAAAGGGATGCGCCTCGCCTGGTCCGAGAAGGACGTGCGCGAGGGCTTCGAGAGCGTGAAGCGGGAGGGCCTGAACAGCTTCGGCGACGATCGCGTCTTCATCGAGAAATTCATCGAGCAGCCGCGCCACATCGAGATCCAGGTGCTGGGCGACCAGCACGGCAACATTCTTTACCTGGGCGAGCGCGAATGCTCGATCCAGCGCCGCCACCAGAAGGTCGTCGAGGAAGCGCCCTCGCCCTTCGTCACGCCCGAGATGCGCAAGGCGATGGGCGAGCAGGCCGTCGCGCTTGCACAGGCGGTCGGCTACTACTCGGCGGGCACGGTCGAGCTGATCGTCTCCGGCGCCGACACCACCGGCAAGAGCTTCTACTTCCTCGAGATGAACACCCGGCTGCAGGTCGAGCATCCGGTGACCGAGGAAGTGACCGGCCTCGACCTCGTCGAGCAGATGATCCGCGTCGCGGCTGGTGAGAAGCTGGCGTTCACGCAGGACGACGTGAAGCTCAACGGCTGGGCAGTAGAAACGCGCGTCTATGCCGAGGACCCGTACCGCAGCTTCCTACCGTCGACAGGCCGCCTGATCCGTTACTGGCCATCCGTGCAGAAGCGCGACGACGACCTCGTCGTCCGCGTCGATGACGGCGTGGCCGACGGCGGCGAGGTCAGCATGTTCTACGACCCGATGATCGCCAAGCTGATCACCCATGCGCCGACCCGGCTCGAAGCCATCGACGCGCAGGTCGCGGCGCTCGACCAGTTTGTGATCGACGGCATCAACGACAATGTCGATTTCCTGTCCGCGCTGATGCAGCACCCGCGCTTCCGCGAGGGCAACATCACGACCAACTTTATCGCCGAGGAATATCCCGAAGGCTTCGAAGGTGCTCCGGCGGACGAGCAGTTGATCGAGGATCTGACGGCCATTGCTGGGATGGTCGCCGTCATCACTGACGAGCGTGCGGTCGAGATCAGCGACCAGCTAGGCGGAAAGCCGCACTTCCCGTGCGAGCGCATCGTCAAGATCGACGGCGGCGTGAGCCACCGCGTTCGCATCAAACCCTACAAGGGCGGCACCATCGCGGTGACGGACGACGGCGATCTCGTCGATATCGTTGGGCGCTGGGTGCCCGGGCAGCGGCTGCTGACGGTGGTCATCGACGGACGGCTGCGCATTGTCCAGGTCCGCCGCGTCGGCCGAAATTGGGAGCTCCAGACGCGGGGCGCGAGCCACAAGGTTCAGGTCCTTTCGCCGCACGTCGCAGACCTCTCCAAGTTCATGATCGAGAAGCCCGCGCCCGACCTCTCGCGGCTTCTCCTCGCGCCAATGCCCGGACTGCTCACCAAGCTGGACGTCGCCGTCGGCGACAAGGTCGAGCCCGGCCAACCAGTCGCAGTGATGGAAGCAATGAAGATGGAAAACATCCTCCGCGCCCCAAAGGCGGCCACGGTCAAGGCGACGCCGGCCAAGGCGGGCGACAGCCTCGCGGTCGATCAGGTCATCGTGGAGTTTGAGTAGCTACTCGACTGTCACCGGATAGGCGGTGGTCTGCTTCACTCGCTCCATCGCAAAATGTGATGAGACATTCTTGAGGGGCACGGCTTCGATCAGATCTCGATAGAAGTGATCGAAGGCCGCCATGTCCTGGACCGCGACGCGAAGCAGGTAATCGATGTCACCTGCCATGCGGTGAACTTCGAGAACCTCCGGTCTCGCAACCACGGCTCGGGTGAACTGATCGAGCCATTCAGGGGAATGATCGCGAGCTTCGACAGCCATGAACACGGTGAGCCCGAAGCCCACCGCTTCGGGCTTAACCAGCGCGACCGTCGCTTCGATGATGCCATCGGTGCGCAGCCGCTGGATGCGGCGCCAACACGGAGTTTGAGAGAGTCCAACGCGCGAGGCGACTTCAGCTACGGCGAGCGAAGCATCCTCCTGGAGGATGGCCAGGATTTTCCGATCGACACGATCCAGCTTTTTCATCGCCGCAAATTAGAAGAAACTTGCATGATCGCCAAGAGCGAGGGCAAGGACTGCGCTTTCTTCCGACCCCCTCTTGCGCAGGAAGCAAGCAAATGGGACTTCAGCACCGTGTTCGGCGGAATTGCTTGGGTACCGATTTGGAATTTTCTTCTAAGTTGGCAAGCCAGTTAAGCCGGGCGCATTCAACTCCCTAAGAACGGACGCGGCTCCGGCAGCGATGCCGGGGCCGCGGATCGGTCGGGAAGGGCGCCGCAGAGTGCCTGGGGGCAGTCACTATTCGGAGGAAAGCAAAAATGAAATCGATCAGGATTCTCGCTGTCGCGGCCGGGCTCGCGACGCTTGCCGCGTGCGGCGGCAACAAGGCGGCCGACAATGTCGACGCCAATGCATCTCTCGAAACTGAGAACCTCGACGCAGGGCTGAACACGACGGACGTGAACGCGGCCGACGTCAACGCGGCGACGGATCTCAATGCTGCAACGGACGTGAACGCCTCCAACGCTGTTGATGCAAACGCGGCCGCTAACGTGGCAGCCAACAACAGCCTTTAATCGCCTCCGCACGGGCGATGGGCGGGCACCGGAAAGGGCGCCCGCCCTCTAGCTAGCTATTACCTGTTGCAAATATTCAGCGACGGTGCGCAGGCGCCGGTGCAGCAGCCGGAATGGGCGATACGCCGCCGAGCTGCGTGACCATCTTCTTGTAAGCGTCGAGGTAGGCGAGAACGATGATCTGGCCGATCTCCGTATTCTGATAGCCGTAGCCGCCGGCCGCCCCGAAGCCGCCCCACCAGCCGCCGCCTCCGCCGAGGCCCCAGCTTAGGTCGCTCTTGCGGAAGTAGCCTTGAGTCATCGCTTCTTCCTCGGTCGTCCGGGCGTTGACCAGCGACAGAGTCACGTTCGCTTCGCCCTTCTTGACGTTAATCCCGCCAGCGATCGCGCCGACCGTGCTGCCCCAGCCGCCGAAGTGGCCGAGGATGCCGCCGATTGCGGCGCCTGCGCCGCCGCCGCCAGAATTGCGGTTGGCGGTCACGACATCAGGCTGGAGGAAGTAGTCCGCCGCCTTCACCTGGCCGCCACCCATGTTCGATCCGCGCTGCAGCTCGCCGTTCTCGGCCAGCGCCCGCTCCATTGCTCGGCTCTGCATCGCGCTTCCGCGATTGACCAGGCTGAAGCAGCCCGACTGCTGGACAAACACCTTGATGATCGCCTCGGGGCTGCCGAGGTTATATTGCTTCCACCATTCATTGTCCGAAGGGACGATGGCCAACGTGCCGATGCGGTGAGTGCACACCGGAATCTCGGCCTGGCCGCGCTGCTGGTCCTTGTAGCCGGAGCTCTGGTCGGCAAGCGCCGGAGTGGGAACGAGCGCCAGCGCTGCGCCGGCGAGGAACGCGTACTTGGTCATGTCAATGCCCCCATTGATTAAGCGACCGACGCTTAGCAAAAATTGAATCGAGGCGGAAGTTAAACAGGTCAGTTTTTGCGCATTGCTGACAGCCGCACGCCACCCTGCTAGCGCGCCCCGCAAATGCAGAAAATTGAGCGGATACGGAATTTCTCGATCATTGCGCACATTGATCACGGGAAAAGCACGCTGGCGGACCGGCTGATCCAGAAGACGGGCGGCCTGACGGAGCGCGAGATGTCGGCGCAGGTGCTCGACAATATGGACATCGAGCGCGAGCGCGGGATCACCATCAAGGCGCAGACGGTGCGGCTCGAATGGAAGGGCTATGAGCTCAACCTGATGGACACGCCCGGGCACGTCGACTTCGCCTACGAAGTCAGCCGCAGCCTGGCCGCGTGCGAAGGCGCGCTCCTGGTGGTCGACGCAGCCCAAGGCGTCGAAGCCCAGACGCTGGCGAACGTTTATCAGAGCATCGAGCACGACCACGAGATCGTGCCGGTGATCAACAAGATCGACCTGCCCGCGGCGGACCCGGAGGGGGTGCGGCAGGAGATTGAGGAGATCATCGGGCTCGACGCCTCCGAGGCGGTCCTCGCCAGCGCGAAGACCGGGATCGGGATCGAGGAGATCCTGGACGCGATCGTGGCGAAGATCCCGCCGCCCAAGGGCGACCCTGACGCGCCGCTGAAGGCGATGCTCGTCGACAGCTGGTACGACCCGTACCTCGGCGTCGTCATCCTGGTGCGGGTGATGGAGGGCGTCCTCAAGAAGGGCCAGCAGGTCAAGTTCATGGCCGCCGGCACCACGCACCTGGTCGACCGCGTCGGCTGCTTCCGCCCGAAGATCGAGCAGCTCAGCGAGCTCGGCCCGGGCGAGATCGGCTTCATCACCGCGCAGATCAAGGAAGTGGCGGAAACGCGCGTCGGCGACACGATCACCGATGCCAAAAGGCCGGCCGCACAGGCTCTTCCCGGTTTCAAGGAAGTCCAGCCGGTCGTCTTCTGCGGCCTGTTCCCGGTCGACGCCAACGACTTCGAGAAGCTCCGCGACAGCCTCTACAAGCTGCGGCTCAACGATGCCTCGTTTTCGTTCGAGATGGAGAGCAGCGCCGCCTTGGGCTTCGGCTTCCGCTGCGGATTCCTCGGCTTGCTGCACCTCGAGATCATCCAGGAGCGGCTGACCCGTGAATACGACCTGGAGCTCATCACCACCGCGCCGAGCGTCGTCTACCAGATCCATCTGTCGCATTCGAAGAACGAGGCCGCGAAGACGATCGAGCTGCATAACCCGGCCGACATGCCCGACCCCAACCGGATCGAGATGATCGAGGAGCCGTGGATCGATGCGACCATCTACGTCCCTGACGAATATCTCGGATCCATCCTGAAGCTGTGCCAGGACCGCCGCGGCATCCAGAAGGACCTGACCTATGTCGGGACCGGCAGCCACGCCCGCGCGATGCTCCGCTATGAGCTTCCGCTCAACGAAGTGGTGTTCGACTTCTACGACCGCCTGAAATCGATCAGCCGCGGCTATGCGTCCTTCGACTATCACCAGATCGGCCATCGCGAGGGCGACCTCGTCAAGATGAGCATCCTGGTCAACGGCGAGCCGGTCGACGCCTTAAGCATGATCGTCCACCGCGCCAACGCCGAAGCCCGCGGCCGCGGCATGTGCGAGCGCCTGAAGGACCTGATCCCGAGGCACATGTTCAAGATCCCGATCCAGGCCGCGATCGGCGGCAAGGTCATCGCGCGCGAGACGATCGCAGCCCTGCGCAAGGACGTGACCGCCAAATGCTACGGCGGCGACGCGACGCGTAAGCGCAAGCTGCTGGAGAAGCAGAAAGAGGGCAAGAAGCGCATGCGGGAATATGGCTCCGTGAGCATTCCGCAGGAGGCGTTTATTGCTGCGTTGCGTATGGGGGATGACGCGTAAGGCGTTGTCCGCAGGGGCCGTGGGTGAATTGCTATAACTCACAGATTAATGTAGATTATTCTTGCTCGGTGAGTCTTAGGCAAATCGAGTTTCACCTAAGACTGTTCAAAATCTGACTGCACGTGTTCTTCACGGAGGCAGGCGATGAATGTTGACCTTGGTGATGCAGACGCCGCGCTTGGCATCGCGCTAGACGTCGTTTCCGATTTTCTGGGCGAACTGATGCGCATTGGCGCCCTGTCAAATCGGCGGGAATTCGACCGTGACATCGGCGGACAGCTGTTTCACGTCACGATCTTGCTCGACCCGCCTAAGTTCGAGATGGTGACGACCGGCCCCGATGCGCCTCGTACGCGCTTGCATCTGCTTGGCACGATAGAGGCTCGTCCAGCCGCAGACCCCAATGCGACACCTTTGACCGTGCCGCTGGACGCTTTTGCTAAATTGGCCGTCGTGCTGGTGCCAGCCCAGCCCGTTGCAGAAGTGGGCTTCCGTTACGACGGGGTGGATGGAACTCCAACTGCGCCCGTCACCGCTGCAGATGTCGACGATTTCATGACGAGCCCCGAGATTCAGAACTTCCTGATGAGCACTCAACTGCCGCTTGCCGAGCCCTTGGTTGATGGGCTGAACCAATCGCGCTTTCAAGGTGATGCCAACCCACCGGCGCTTTCGGATTGGTCGGTTCAGCTGGTCTTGACCCCTGCGGCGTCTGACAGTGTCGATGCCTTCGCCATCGTCGCAGGGCCGCCGGGCTCCTCTGCGCAACCGGTGGTCACTGAGAGCTTCGTAGCCAAACTAACTGGTCTGGCGATCGCTTACGACAGGCAGTTTCTCGACATGGTGCTGAAACGCGGTGCGGACGCCAAGGTCGCATCAGGCGAGAAGATCGATGGCGCGGAGATCACATCACTCGAGATGCACATGGCCGACAGCGGCATCGATATCACGGGGCATGTCGTGCGAGCGATCGACACACCGCTCATCGATATCGCTCCCGACGTAGACATCGACTTCAACGGAATTGCGATCCCGCGCCTGGTTCGCGGCACGACTGGCATGTGGATGGACACGTCAGGCATCAATGTGGACGTCGATGACTCGGACGAGATTTTCTACGGCGCCCTGCAATGGATCCTGACCATCGGCGCCGCTGCACTTCTGTTCACGGGCGTCGGGTTTCTTGCCGCCATTGGTGTTGGCCTGTGGGTGACGCTTGTCCCATTCGTCTGGAACAAGGCGGCCCAGCTGGACAATGCACCGGGTATATTGCGCGATAATCTGTCGGCGTCGCTTGGCATGGCCCTGGGCCAGCTTTCCGAAGCATTAGGCCAAGATACGAACGTCGGTCAGCTCACTGTAGACGGCACGCCGGATTCGGTGATCGTCGTGGACGGAAACATGGTCTTCTTCGCACAGGTCATCATCGTTCCCATGATGATGATGCGCCTTCGGTCCGCAGAATATTCACACCGGCTTCGGCGGTTCGTGATCTTCGAACTTGAAGACCGCCGGAAATTCCGCGCCCAGGAACTCGCACGGCTCATCAAGGCAGGAAAGATATCCGTTTCCGGCTTCCACCAGGTAGCCGGGAAATACATCCGGTCCGACCATGACAATAGCGCGGCAAACAACCTGCTGCAGTCGTTCAAGAGCAACGAAACGCGCGAATTCGTCGTGAGGAATATGCCTGCACACTGAGCGGCGCTTCCAAATGAAACCGTCGCCCAGATAGGACGCTCCGTTCACCCATGCATGCTCGTGCTGATCGTCGTGAAAATGTCGACCAGGTTCAGCCCCAGCGTCTGGAACGCAATGATGCACGCCATGGCAATGAGGGCGGCGATGAGGCCGTACTCGATAGCCGTCGCGCCGCGTTCGTCGGAAATGATCTTGAGAATACGCACCATTCGCCTGCTTGTCGGAGGATTCGGCGAGGTGGGCGGTAGGCGGTTGGGGTTGATTGGGGGTTAAGCTGTGATCGGCGGTTGGATTTTTGTAGAGACTTAGGTTTCCACTTCCACGGGAGTCGCAGTGGCCAGTGAAACGGACGCCTCTATCTATGAAGGGGAGGCGTGGGCTAAATTTCCGGTTCGCGAACCTTTCCTACAGATAACCTATCTGGTTATCGAGCAACGACTCGGGATGGAGGTTGCTGATGAATGAGGTAGAGAGTTTGATCGACGCTTTGATCGATCGTGAGGGTGGCTATGTGAACCACCCGGCCGACAAAGGCGGGCCGACGTGCTTCGGAATCACCGAGGCGGTTGCCCGGGCCCACGGCTATGCGGGGCCGATGCGCCAGTTGCCGCGCGCGGAGGCGGTCGCAATCTACAAGCGGCTCTACTGGTACCGGCCTGCTTTCGATCGCGTGGGCACCCGGAGCGCCGCGGTCGCCGCCGAGCTGTTCGACGCGGGCGTGAACATGGGGCCTGCCGTCGCGGCGACCTTCCTGCAGCGAGCGCTCACCGCCCTGAACCGCGGCGGGAGGGACTATCCCGATCTCGTGCCGGATGGCCGTGTCGGTACTCAGACGCTCGCCGCGCTGGACGCGTTCCTGAAGGTTCGTGGCGGATGTGGCGAGACGGTCCTGCTCCGCGCGCTAGAGGCGCTTCAGGGTGAGCGCTACCTGCGCCTCGCCGAACGCCGACCAGCCAATGAGGCATTCCTCTACGGCTGGCTCGCGAACCGCATTGGTGAGGCAAGCAATGCTTGAGCGGTCGCTGATGGAACTCCCGCCACCCGCGACCTTCGCCGAGGGTCAGCGCTACGTCTATGGGCTGCTCGCGTCCGCCGCGGGGATTTTCTGCGGCGCATGCGCCGTCGCCATGATTGCACTGCTCATGTGGGGCCGCTGGTCCGCCGGCGAAGAGCATACGATCGTCACGATCTTTGGCTGGTCGCTTGGGGGATTCATTGTCGCGATGATGGCGGTGATCGTCGGCCTGCTCGCCGGGGGGCCGGTGGGCCGTTTCAAAGTCTCCGCCAGCCGCGATGGCGCCTCGCTAGAAGCGGATGCAGCGTGAGTTTCCTCCGCTTCCTCAACGCGCAGGGGATCGCAGGAATCGCCGTGTCGCTGTGCCTGTCGATTCTGCTTGGCTTCCAGAAGGTCGAGACCGGCCGCTGGAAGAAGCAGAGCATCGAGTTCGAGCAGCGTTACCGGGCCGCGCAGGCAAACAGCACCGCCACCGTCGCGAACTATCGTGCGGCCGCGGAGGCGGCGCGTGCGACCGACCTCGCGAACGTCCAGCGAGCCGCTGCCGAGCAGCAGGCCATCAATCAAAGGAGTGAGAATGCGCTTGAATCTCGTCTTGCCGACGCTCGCAATCGCGCTGAGCAGCTGCGCGTCCAGGCAGCAGCCACCGCAGCCAATTCCGGCGGTCGCGCAGGAGCGTCAGTGTCCCGGCTACCCAATGCCGCCAGCGGGACTGCTCAAGCCGCCGGCGAAGACGGATTTCCTGCCGCCGATGCCCTCACCGCAACCGAACAAGCCATCCAGCTCGACGAGCTGATCAAATGGGTGAAGGCGCAGGCCAAGGTTGACAACAACGGTTCAGCAGTAGCCAGTCCTGCAGGCGACTAGACCCCGGGGGAATGGATGAGTCCGAGCCGTCTCAATGCGCTGACCGACGGGGTCGTCGCCATCGTGATGACGATCATGGTTCTGGAGCTGAAGTTTCCGGCCCAGCCAACGCTTCAGGCGGTGCTGGAAGTGCTTCCGCTCCTCGCGGCTTACCTGCTCGCTTTCGTCAACGTCGCCATCTTCTGGAACAACCATCACCACATGATGCAGTCCGCACGAAGAGTGACCGGCAGCGTGTTGTGGGCCAATCACGCATTGCTGTTTTGCCTGACGTTGTTTCCGTTGATGATCCGCTGGATCGACGAAGCGGGCATCACGCCCTGGCCGGTAGCATCCTTCGGGGTGGTGCTCGTCGGCTCAGCCATTTCGTATCAAATACTCGAGCGGATGCTCATTCGCGCTGAAGGCGATGCCTCGGAAGTCAAACGCGCCGTCGGCGTGGGCGCCAAGGAGCTGATCAGCTTCGCTCTCTATGTCGCGTCGATCCCACTCGCGTTCGTGTCACCGTACATATCGATCACCATCTTCGTCGGTGTTTCGATCCTCTGGTTCGTCCCTGATCGCAGGTTCATTCCAAAGCCCGAGGGCGGCGAAGCGTGACGCGCTCACGCTGCCATCGCTGCTTGCAAGGCTGATCCCTGCCTCCCACCTCCTCTTCAAAGGAGACAGTTTTGGAAAGCTGGCACGGAACAACCATCATTGGAGTGAAGAAGGGCGAGAAGACCGTGATCGCGGGCGACGGACAAGTCAGCCTCGGCAATACGGTGATCAAGCCCAATGCGAAGAAGGTGCGTAGAATCGGCGACGGCAAGGTGATCGGCGGGTTTGCCGGGGCGACCGCCGATGCGTTCACCCTGTTCGAGCGGCTTGAGCGCAAGCTCGAGCAATATAATGGCCAACTGCTGCGGTCGGCGGTCGAGCTCGCCAAGGATTGGCGGACGGATAAATATCTCCGCAATCTCGAGGCGCTGATGATCGTCGCGGATGCGGAGCAACTGTTGATCCTCACCGGCAACGGCGACGTGCTGGAGCCGGAGGGCGGGATCGCGGCTATCGGCTCTGGCGGGAATTATGCATTATCGGCGGCCAAGGCGCTGGTCGATTATGAGCAGGATCCCGAGAAGCTGGCGCGCAAGGCGATGCAGATTGCCTCAGAGGTCTGCGTCTTCACCAACGACCAGGTGACCGTCGAGACGATTGAAGCCTGACGACAACCGCGGCTAGGTTCGGCGGGTGCTACTCGACCGCCGAACCTTTGCCGCCGGATCTGCCGCACTGCTGTCCGGCTGCGCGACGGTTGGCGGACGTCCGAAGACGCTCGGGACCTGCACGCCTCTGGTGCCGGTACAGGTCGACGCCAGCCGCGTGATCCGGACGATTGCGGGACTGCGGCCATACCGCCGCTCGGGCTTCGTGGTCCGGGCCGAACAGCTCGGCACGAAGCGCCTGGTGCACAATTACGGTCACGGCGGCAGCGGCATCACGATGAGCTGGGGTACTTCCAAGCTCGCCATCGATCTCGGTCTGCAGGGGCATAGTGGACCCGTCGCCGTCATCGGCTCGGGCGTGGTTGGCCTGTCGACGGCGCGGCTCGTGCAGGAAGCGGGCTTCCCGGTGACGATCTACGCCGCGGCGTTGCCGCCCGATACGACGTCGAACGTTGCCGGCGGCCAGTTCCATCCCTTCGGCTTATTTCGCGAAGACGCGGTCACGCCTGAGTTCAAGGCCCAGTTCGCACGTGCGCTCGAATACAGCTGGCGGCGCTACCAGATCATGGTCGGTGACGATTACGGCATCCGTTGGCTGCCGACCTACGTCGAGGCCAATGCGCCAGAAGCGCAAACGATCGCCAACTTCCCGCCGATCAATCGCGTGCTCACACTTGCCGAGCACCCGTTCCCGCTCGACAACGTCGTCCTGTACGACACCATGTACATCGAGACCGGCCGCTATCTCCGCCAGATGATACGCGACGTGCAGATCGCGGCCGGCAAGATCGAGGTTCGGAAGTTCGCCACGCCCGCGGACATTGCGGCTCTGCCGGAGGCGCTCGTGTTCAACTGCACGGGCCTCGGCTCGCGCGACCTTTTCAGCGATCAGGAGCTTCAGCCCATTCGGGGCCAGCTAGCGATCCTGGAGCCTCAACCAGCTGTACGGTATGCGATCACCGGCGGACCCGGTTACATGTTCCCTCGAGCTGACGGCATCCTGCTTGGCGGCACTTTCGAAAGGGACGTTTGGGATACGACGCCTCAGCCTGCGACGATCCAGCGCATCGTCAATGCACACAAGCGTTTCTTCGAAAGCTTCCGCTGCACCGGGTAGTTCAGATCTGCGCGACCCAGATGACGTAGCCATCGGGGTCGACGATCCGAAACTCGCCGCCCGGATTGTAGAAAGGCCTGGTGACCGGTCCGACGTCCAGCCCCGCAGCGGCAAGTTCGGTTCGGGTCGCTTCGATGTCGTCGCAATAAGCGTAGAAAAGCACGCCTTGTTGATCGGCGATAATAGGCTTTTCTGCTTTGCCGAGCATCAGCTCACCGCGCTCCGAGCTGAGCCAGCACCAGCTCGGCACCTCGGCGCCCTCCGGAGCGAAGCTATTCGAAAGCGTGAAGCCGAGCATCTCGTAGAATGCGATCGAGGCTCGCATGTCCTGCACGAAAAGATGCGGCATGAACGATCGGATTTGACCTGGCATCACTTGCCTTCAGATGAGCGGCTTGAACCGGCAGTCGCGGCGTCCAACATAGCCTTGCGAAATGAACTATCACACATCCATTCCCCAGAGCGGCGGGGACTCACCTGAAATGTTGAAGGACAGGCTCACTCCAAAGGCGATCGTCGCCGCGCTGAACGAGCATATCGTCGGTCAGGACGACGCGAAGCGTGCCGTTGCGGTGGCGCTCCGCAATCGCTGGCGGCGGCAACAGCTGGCGCCTGAGCTGCGCGATGAGGTCACGCCGAAGAACATCCTGATGATCGGTCCCACGGGTTGCGGAAAGACCGAGATCAGCCGCCGACTCGCGAAGCTCGCGGACGCTCCTTTCGTGAAGGTCGAAGCGACCAAATTCACGGAAGTGGGCTATGTCGGCCGCGACGTGGAGCAGATTGCTCGCGACCTCGTCGAGGAAGCGGTGCGGCTGGAGCGCGACCGGCGCCGCGCGAAGGTGCGCACGGCTGCCGAGGAAGCCGCGATGGACCGCTTGCTCGATGCGCTCACTGGCAAGGGTTCGAGCGAGGCGACGCGCCAGAGCTTCAAGCAGCGCTTCTCCGACGGCAGCCTGGACCAGGCCGAAGTCGAGATCGAAGTCGATGACGCTCAGGCGATGCCGTTCGAGATCCCGGGAATGGGCGCCCAGGTGTTCGACCTCAAGTCGATCATGGGCAAGATGGGTCAGGGCAACCGCAAGCGGCGCAAGCTCAAAGTGCCCGAGGCCTTTGCCCGCCTGACGGAAGAGGAAGCGGACAAGCGCGTCGATCCCGACGACATCAACCGCGTTGCGCTTGCCGATGCCGAAGCCAATGGCATCGTGTTTCTCGACGAGATCGACAAGATCGCGGTCAGCGACGTGCGCGGCGGATCAGTCAGTCGTGAAGGCGTGCAGCGTGATCTGCTGCCGTTGATCGAAGGCACGACGGTGGCGACCAAATATGGACCGCTGAAGACGGACCACATCCTGTTCATCGCGTCCGGCGCTTTTCACATTGCCAAGCCCGCCGACTTGCTGCCGGAGCTGCAGGGCCGACTGCCGATCCGGGTCGAACTGAAGGCGCTCACGCAGGAAGACTTCGTCCGGATCCTGTCCGCCACGCGCGCCAGCCTGACGGAACAATATCAGGCGCTGCTCGGTACCGAAGGCGTCAGCATCGAGTTTGCGGACGACGGCATTGGAGCGCTCGCACGCATCGCGGCCGAGGTGAACGAATCGGTCGAGAATATCGGCGCCCGGCGGCTTCAGACGGTGATGGAGAAATTGCTCGAGGATGTGAGCTTCGATGCGGAGGATCGCCGCGGCGAGACTCTGATCGTCAACGCGGCATTCGTCGAACAGCAATTGAGCGGAATCGCCAAGAACGCCGATCTCAGTAGGTACGTTCTCTAACAGCAGTACGCCCCATCCGGACTCCCGAACGACTGGGCGTTTCGGATGCATCTCGATTTGCCCGGCTTCGTTATCTCCCCGCTACAAGCGGGAGATACTCTATGCGACTGATTTTGAACGGATTTATGGCCACAGCTGCGATTGCGATCTCGGCTGCGGCGGTTGCCCAGACTACCACGACCACGAACTCGCCGGCGCGTCCGACTGCACCGGTGCAGCCAAATACGGCGGGGACGACCCAGACGAATCCGGGTGACGCAAGCCAGACGGCGCCCGGTCAAATGGGGACCACGCCTGGCCAGATGCAGACCACGCCGGGCGCGGCTAGCCAGACCACGCCTGCGGTGACCGGTACCACCCCCTCGGGCCAGACGACTGGGACTGCCGCGACGACCGGAACGACATCGGCTCAGCTGGAGGCGCCAGAGGAATCAGACTTCAAGAATGGCGCCACGGTCTACGACCAGAGTGGCGCCGTAGTGGGCCGTATCCAGTCATATAGTTCGAGCGGTGTGGTGGTGAGCACCGGCAAGGCTCGTGCCGAAATTCCGATGGCCAGCTTTGGAAAGGGCAGCAAGGGCCTCGTCATCGGCATGACCAAGTCCGAGTTCGAAGCCCAGGCCGGAGCCGCCAAGAAGAAGTAACGCCTAGGCGTCGACCTTGCGATAGCGCCAGACCAGCCCCTGGACGAATGGCGGCCAGAGGCTGGTCCGGACGCCCGCCAACCTGAGCCATTGCGCCACCCACGTGTTGCACGTGCGAAAGGCGCTTTCCTTTCCCTGGGCCCGATAGAAAGCGTCGCAGCACCCATAGCCGCGATGCGCGATGCGCTTCGGGCGTCCTTCCGCATTCAGCACAAAGTCGGCTCGGATCGCCGACCACAAGCGGCGATATTCCTCCGGCCTCAGCCGAATCTGGCGCACCGCATAGCTGGGGTCCGGCACGTATTCGACGTGCATCACACGCTTGCCGCCGGTAAGCGCCGACCAGATCGTGCGCGGCGTGATATCCCACCACGTGGGGGTTTCGAGATAGACGCGCTGCTCGCCCGAGCCGAAGGCTATCCACTGCGCATTGACGGGAACTGCGGCAAAGTCGGTCTTGGGCACGAATGGCGCCCAATCGAGACCGAGCGTCCGTACCGGCATGATGATGTCGGCGTGAATGCCGTTCTCGGCGATATAGACGGTCGTGCCTTCGGTCGGCTCGGTCCACGCTCGATTGACCGGGATCAGCGACCCGACCAGCGCAGCAAGAAGGTACAGCGCAGGGACGGCCAGAATCGACGCAGCGATCCGGCCAACCCACTTGCCAGCTTTGCCTTTTCTTCGCCGACGCGCCACTCGCCCTCCCGCCGCACCTTGCCCAAACTGCAGCGCCTGCCTAGATGCGCCAGCGAGGTCGGGGCGTAGCGCAGCCTGGTAGCGCATCACACTGGGGGTGTGGAGGTCGCTGGTTCGAATCCAGTCGCCCCGACCATCTTGCCGTAGAGGGACGGCAAGGAATTTCACCAAATCACGGAAAGTCGTCAGTCCTAGATGTCCAACGAACCGATGTTGATGATGATGCAGACGGCCCCTGCGGCCGACGGCACCGCGAGCATCCTGATGGGCGTCGCCCCCTGGCTGCTGATTTTCGTCATTTTCTACATCCTGATGATTCGCCCGCAGCAGCGCCGCGTGAAGGAGCATCAGGCGGCCATCGCTGCTGTGAAGAAGGGCGATGAAATCGTGACCGCCGGCGGCATTCGCGGCAAGGTGACCAAGGTCAGCGACGATGAGGCCGAAGTCGAGATCGCGCAGGGTGTGAAGGTCCGCGTGATCAAGTCGACGATCAGCCAAGTGCTGACCCCGAATACGAAGCCGGCGAACGACTGATGCTCGAATTTCCGCGTTGGAAGGTCTGGCTGATCGGGATCGTCATCGCGATCGGCGTCCTGCTGTCCATCCCGAGCCTGATCGCAGGCACGCAGCTCGCGGGCAGCTGGCCGAAGTGGCTCCCGCAGTACCGCATTAGCCTCGGCCTCGACCTTGCGGGCGGAAGCCACCTGCTGCTGGAAGCCGACGCGCGCGACGCCCTGAAGCAGCGGTTGCAGGCCAAGGAAGATGAGGTGGCGACCGAGCTTCGCCGAGATCCAAGCATCGACATCGGAGACATTTCGACGGCCGGAGGACGGCTGTCCTTCATGGTGCGCAATCCGGCGCAGGTAGATGCGGCTGTCGAGCGGCTTCGCAGGCTTTCGCAGCCGCTGGGACTGACCGGTAACCGCGATTGGGACGTCTCGGTCGTCAATTCGACCACGGTGCAGCTCACCCCGACGGCTGACGGCACTGCGCGGGCGCTCAAAGACGCGATGGGCGTTGCGCGCGATGTCGTGCGGCGCCGCATCGATCCGGGCGGCACTAAGGAAATCACCGTCATTACAGAAGGCGGGAACCGAATCCTCGTGCAGGTTCCCGGTGTCGAAGACCCGGAGGCACTGAAGAAGCTCATCGGCCAGACGGCGCGTCTTGAGTTCAAGCTGGTCGACCAGTCCGCAAGTCCGGCTGATGTTCAGGCGGGTCGCGCGCCCCCAGGCAGTCAGGTGCTGCCGATGGCGGACGGGTCTGGATACATCGCGGTCAAGCGGCGCGTGATGGTCTCGGGCGATCAGCTCACCGATGCCCAGCAAGGCTTCGATCAGGACGGCCGGCCGGACATCAACATCAAGTTCAACACTGCCGGTGCGCGCCGTTTCGCGCGCGCGACGCAGGAAAATGTCGGCAAGCCGTTTGCGATCATTCTCGACGACAAGGTGCTGTCGGCGCCGAACATCAACGAACCGATCCTGGGCGGCAGCGCCCAGATTACGGGTAGTTTCACGGTTCAGAGCGCACACGACCTCGCAGTCTCGCTCGCGTCCGGCAAGCTGCCCGTGAAGCTGAACGTGATCGAAGAGCGCACCGTCGGTCCCGACCTCGGCAAGGATTCGATCCACAAGGGGGTCATCGCCAGCGCCATCGCCATGGTCGGCATCATGATCTTCATGCTCGTCACCTATGGGCGGTTCGGCGTCTATGCGAACATCGCGCTGATCGTGAACGCCTTCCTGATCCTCGGGATCATGGCTGTGTTCAACGCGACTCTCACTCTTCCGGGCATCGCCGGCTTCATCCTGACGATCGGCGCCGCCGTGGACGCGAACGTCCTGATCAACGAACGCATCCGCGAGGAGATGAGACGTGGGCGAAGGCTGATCGATGCCGTTGAAACGGGCTATCACGAAGCCTTCCGGGCCATTTTCGACGCCAACGTCACGCACGTCGTCTCGGCCGCGATCATGGCCTATTTCGGCTCGGGTCCGGTCCGCGGCTTCGCGGTCGTCCTGCTGATCGGCGTCGTCACGTCCGTGTTCACCGCCGTCTACTTCACCCGCATGCTGGTTGCGCTCTGGATTCGCCGCGCCCGCCCGCGGACGCTGCACATCTGAGGCTCATATCATGAAGCTGCTCAAGCTCGTTCCCGATCACACCAACATCGACTTCATGCGGTGGCGCAACGTCGCCGTGATCCTGTCGACGCTGGCAACGATCGCCTGCCTCGCCTTCACCGCCTATCGCGGCCTTAATCTCGGCGTCGATTTCGTCGGCGGTCAGCTGGTCCGCGTCACCTTCGCCCAGCCGATCGAAGTGGAGAAGCTGCGTGGAGAGGTCCTCGGCCTTCATCTCGGTGAAGCGAGCATCCAGGAATTCGGGGGCCCGAAGACCTACCAGATCCGTCTTCCCAAGCCTGAAGGCGGCGATGCAGCCGCCAATGTCGCGGCGACGAAGGTCAAGGATCTGATCACGCGCGATTACCCCGGTGCGCGGATCGATTCGGTCGATACCGTGTCGGGCAAGGTCAGCGGCGAGCTGGCGAAGGACAGCGCCAAGGCGATCATCTTCGCGATGGTCGGCATCGCGCTCTACATCTGGTTCCGGTTCGAATGGCAGTTCGGCGTCGGCGCCTTGCTGACGCTGGCCCACGACATTGCCATGACGCTGGGCTTCTTCGCCTTCACCCGGCTGCAGGTCGACTTGAACGTCGTCGCGGCCTTCCTGACGATCGTTGGCTATTCGTTGAACGACACCGTCGTCATCTACGACCGCATCCGCGAGAATCTGAAAAAGTATCGCAAGATGGCGATCATCCCGCTGCTGAACCTGTCGCTCAACGAGACGCTGGCGCGTACCGTTGTCACATCGCTGACCGTCCTGATCGCGATGGGCGTGATGATGCTGGTCGGTCCGGAAGTGATCTTCGGGCTCTCGCTGGCGATCTTCCTCGGCGTCGTGATTGGCACTTATTCGTCGATCTACGTGTCGACGCCGGTGCTGGTCTGGCTCGGGGTTCAGCCCGACAGCTTCCTCAAGTCGGACGACAAGGAAGACGCGACCGAGGCTCAGCCGGCCTGATCCGTTCAGCCACGGCCAAGGTTTGCTGCCCCAAGCTCAAGCGTTCCATCGCGCCTTGGCCTCCCTTTGAGGCCACGCTAATGAGGTCCCCATGCTGAAGATTTCCCGTTCCGCGTTGCTTCTGGTCGCTTGTGCCGCCGCTGTTCCTCTGGCGGGCTGCGCCCATGGCAAAGGCGGCAAGGGTGATACCCAGTATGTCGCTCGCGATGTCAGCACGCTCTACACCACCGCCAAAGGCATGATGGACGACGGCGACTATGAGCAGGCCGCCAAGATGTTCGACGAAGTCGAGCGCCAGCACCCCTACTCGGTCTGGGCCCGCCGCGCGCAGCTCATGAGCGCCTTCAACTATTATATCGCCGGCAAGTATACGGATGCGATCAACTCGGCCCGCCGGTTCGTGACGATCCACCCAGGCAATGCCGAGGCGCCGTACGCGCAGTATCTCATCGCGATGAGCTATTATCAGCAGATCCCGGACGTGAACCGCGATCAGTCGACGACCGCGTCCGCTCAGGAAGCGTTCGGCGAGCTGATCCGCCGTTACCCGGACACCCGCTACGCCGCTGATGCGCGGCTGAAGCTCGACCTCATCACCGACCACCTTGCAGGCAAGGAAATGGAAGTCGGCCGTTTCTATCAGCGGTCGGGCCAATGGCTTGCTTCGACGTACCGTTTCCGCGAGGTCGTCGATAAGTATCAGACGTCCAGCCACACGCCGGAAGCGCTGGAGCGGCTGGTCGAATCCTATCTAGCGCTCGGCGTTCCCGAAGAAGCGCACAAGTCCGCCGCCGTGCTCGGTCGCAATTATCCGGAGAGCTACTGGTACAAGCAGTCGCTGAAGCTGCTCGACGAAGAGCAGCGGCACACGCAGCCCCGGACGGCCTCGCGGAAGTGAGCGAACAGCGGGCGGTCCTCACATGCTGAGGCAGCTCGCGATCCACAATGTCGTGCTCGTCGAGCGGCTCGAGCTGGAGTTCGAGCCGGGCCTTGGCGTGCTCACCGGCGAGACGGGCGCAGGTAAATCGATATTGCTCGACGCGCTTGGTCTCGCGCTTGGAGCGCGGGCGGACACTGGCCTTGTCCGGTCCGGACAGGAGAGTGCGTCGGTTTCGGCGGAGCTGGAGCTTGAGCCGGCGCATCCGGCGCATCAGCTTCTCCGCGAGCAAGGGATTGAGCCGGAGCCGGGCGAGGCCCTGATTATCCGCCGTACGCTGAAGAGCGATGGCGGCAGCCGTGCGTTCGTGGCGGGGGGTTCGGTTCCCGCTGGCTTGCTTCGGGATGTCGGTTCCCTGGCCGTCGAGATCCACGGGCAGCACGATGAGCGCGGTCTGCTTAATCCGAAGGGCCACCGCACGCTGCTCGATGCCTTTGGCGGCCTCGATACGCGAACCATTGCGGCGGCATGGGCCGAGGTCACGCGGATCGAAGCTGAGCTCGGCCAGGCGCGCGCCGAGGCGGCGGCGGCCGAACGCGACCGCGAATATCTCGAACATGCGAGCGGCGAGATTGAGAGCCTGGCGCCGGCGGAGGGTGAGGAAACCAGGCTCGCCGAAGAGCGCGCGGCGATGCAGGCCGGCGTGAAGGCCGGTGAATCGCTCATCGGCCTCGACGAGTTGCTCGGGGGTTCCGACGGAGCACTCGCACAGCTGCGCCAGGCAGCGCGGCGGATCGAACGTGGCGCGGCGGATCACCCGTTGCTGGGCGAAGCGCTTGCATCGCTTGACCGGGCCGTGATCGAGACAAGCGAAGCAGAGGAGCGCATCGCGCGCGCGGCCAATGAGCTGGCGTTCGATCCTGCCCGCCTCGAGCAGACGGAAGCTCGGTTGTTCGACATTCGCGCTCTCGCTCGGAAGCACCGGGTCGAGCCTGATGCGCTTGCCGCGTTAGGTGCGCAAATGCGTGAGCAGCTTGCGGCAATCGAAGCTGGCGGAGAGCATATTGCCGAACTTGATCGCCAGCTGGTCGCCGCGCGTGAAGCTTACGCCGCCGCAGCGGACGAACTCAGTCGCCGGCGTCATGAAGCCGCCGCGAAGCTCGACGCCGCCGTGGCTTCCGAGCTCGTTCCGCTGAAGCTCGATGCGGCGCGGTTCCGGACCAGCATCGGCCCGGCCGAACCCGGGCCCGGTGGAACTGACCGCGTCGAGTTCGAAGTCTCGACCAATCCCGGAGCGCCCTTCGGCGCCCTCACGCGAATTGCTTCGGGCGGAGAGATGTCACGCTTCATCCTCGCCTTGAAGGTCGCCCTTGCAGAGGCGGGGACGGCGGCAACGATGATCTTCGACGAGATCGACCGAGGTGTCGGCGGCGCCGTCGCGAGCGCGATCGGTGAACGGCTGGCGCGACTGGCAGAAACGTCGCAGGTGCTGGTCGTGACCCACTCGCCGCAGGTCGCTGCGCGCGCCTCCCACCATTACCGCATCGAGAAGAGCCACGGGTCCGACGGCACCCGCACCAGCGTCCGCAAGCTCAGCACCGAGGAACGCCGTGAGGAAATTGCGCGGATGTTGTCGGGTGCGTCGGTGACCGAAGAGGCGCGAGCGCAGGCGTCGCGGCTTCTGGACGCGGCATGACCGCTTATGTCGCTTTGCTGCGCGGCGTGAATCTTGGAAAGCGCCAGCTGAAGATGGAGGATTTGCGGCGGGTCGCCACCGAACTCGGGCTGGAGGGAGCAAAGACTTACATCGCCAGCGGCAATTTGCTCTTCCGGAGCGGCAAGAGCGAGGCGGCGCTGAAGAAGGAACTGGAGGCGGCGCTCGCTGACCACATGGGCGCCAAGGTCGGCGTGATGCTTCGTACCGGCGCGGAACTGGCAGACGTCGCAAACTCCAGCCCTTTCAACGCCGAGCCGCAGAATTATGTCGTGGCCATCTTTCTCGATGAGAAGCCGCCCGAGGATGCGCCGGATGGCGCGAAGAATGTCGAGGGCGAACGGATGGCGCTTGGGATGCGCGAGATCTACGTGCATTACCCGCGCGGCCAAGGGCAGTCGCGGCTGGCCATTCCGGCCGCTGCAACCGGCACCGCGCGCAACATGAACACGGTTCGAAAGCTGGCTGAGCTGGCAAGGGAGTTGGCATGAGTAAGGATCGGGCAGTCCCCCATGAATTCGAGGGCGAGCAGCTGGAAAGCGTCTTCGTCGGCCGCCGCGACGGGCAGGCACGTCCGACTGTCATTCTCATCCCCACGGTAATGGGCGTTTCCGACCTGGAGATCGGCTTCGGCCGCCAGCTAGTGGAGCTTGGCTACAATGCCTTCGTCGCCGACCTGTTCGGCAAGGAGTTCCGCGGTGCTCCGCGCGACACGATGTTCGGCGAGATGAACCGTCTCAAGAGTGACCGCGACGCGCTCCGCCGCCGGATGCTGCATGTGCTCGACATCGTGCAGGCACTCGACGAGGTCGAGGAGAACAACATCGTCGTTGCCGGCTATTGCTTCGGCGGTTTGTGCGCGCTCGATCTTGCGCGGAGCGGCGTCGATATTGCTGCGGCGGTCTCCTTCCACGGCTTGTTCGATCCGCCGGGGCTGCCTGCAGAGAAGATCAAGGCGAAGGTCGTGGCGTTCCACGGCTGGGATGATCCCATGGTGCCGCCGGAAAAGGTTGTCGAATTGGGGCAGGAGCTGACCGAGGCCGGATCAGACTGGCAAATCCACGCTTACGGCCATGTAGGCCATGGCTTCACCAACCCGCACGCGAGCACGCTGCAGATCGAAGGCGTCGCTTACAATCAGCTGGCCGCCGAGCGGTCCTGGACGAGCTTCATCAACCTGCTTGAGGAACTGTTTGGCTGAGACACTAAACAAGCTCGAGAAGCGCAAGCTGTTCGAGGAGCTTGAGCGACTTCGCAATGAAGTCGTTCACCACCGCTATTTGTACGACGTCAGAAGCAAGCCAGAAATCACCGATGCTGAATACGATGAGCTGAAGCGTCGGGTCGATCAACTAGAAGAGAAGCTGAATGCTGCGGAAGAGCTGTTCAACGTTTCCAATCTTGTAGGCTCGAGGCCGAGCGGCGCGTTTCGCAAAGTTTCACATCGCGTGCCGATGTTGAGCCTTGATAACGCGTTTTCCGACGAAGAAGTCGCACGATTTTATGATCGCGTGAGGAGCTTCCTTAATGTCAAAGGCGACATAGATCTCATAGTCGAGCCAAAGATCGACGGGCTTTCGCTTGGCGTGACGTACGTGAACGGGGAGCTTTCACAGGCCGTCACACGTGGTGACGGCCGGGTCGGCGAAGACGTCACTCGGAACGTTGCCTATGTGCACGGCGTCCCGCGCCAATTACGAGCCAACCGTCCACCTGAAGTCTTTGAAGTCCGAGGAGAGGTTTACTTAGGCAAGGATGAGTTCCTTCTATTGAACGAGCGAATGGTCAGGCAAAAAAAGAAGCCATACGCCAACCCTAGAAACGCCGCTTCAGGTTCCCTTCGGCAGAAAGACGCGTCAGTCACTCGAGATCGGAATCTCCGCTTTTTCGCCTATGGCGTTGGTTATGTCTCGGAACCGCTTACGAATAGCCAGTCAGAGAACCTGCAACTCATGCAAGGTTGGGGCGTAGAAACAAACTCTGACGTCCGTCTTGCAAAAAGCCTCATCGAAGCACTTGCGGCATACCACTATTTGGAGACTCGGCGCTCATCTCTTCCTTATGATATCGATGGGGCGGTCTATAAGGTCGATCGTCTCGATTTTCAAAAGCGTCTCGGCCAGATCGCGCGAGCGCCACGCTGGGCGATCGCTCATAAATTTGCAGCAGAACAAGCACAAACGACCCTCCTCGGCATCGACATCCAAGTCGGCCGCACGGGCAAGCTGACACCAGTCGGGAGGCTCGAACCTGTAAGCGTAGGCGGAGTCACTGTATCAAACGTGACGCTTCACAACCGCGACGAAATCGAACGTCTGGGCCTGCGCATCGGCGACCGCGTCCGCATCCAGCGCGCCGGCGACGTGATCCCGCAGGTGGTCGAGAACCTCACTCGAGACGAGCCGCGGCCTGCCTACACCTTCCCCACCCGCTGCCCGATGTGCGATTCCGAAGCCGTCGCCGAAGAAGGCGAGGTCGACGTCCGCTGCACCGGCGGGCTGATCTGCCCCGCTCAGCGCTTCGAGCGGCTGCGCCATTTCGTCTCCCGCGGTGCGCTCGACATCGAAGGGCTGGGCGAGAAGTCGATCGCCGAGTTCATCGACCTCGGCTGGCTCCACTCGCCCGCCGACATCTTCCGCCTGCGCGATCACCGGCAGGACCTGCTCGGCCGCGAAGGCTGGAAGGAGAAATCGGTCGACAATCTCCTCGCCGCGATCGAAACGAAGCGCGAGCCGGACGGACCGCGTTTCCTCTTCGGCCTCGGCATTCGCCACGTTGGAATCGTTACGGCCAGAGACCTGCTCAAATGCTTCGGCACGGTCGAAGAGCTGCGGCGTGCGGCCCTCTCGGAAGGCGGAGAGGCGGAGCTGTCGTCGGTTCAGGGCGTCGGTCTCGTCGTCGCGGAGGCGCTGGTCGACTTCTTCCATGAGGCGCATAACCGTGAGGCGCTCGACGATCTGCTATCGGAGGTCACTCCAAAGCCTTACGTCAGCGACGCCAAGCAGACCGAATGGAGCGGCAAGACCATCGTCTTCACCGGCAGCCTCGAAACCATGAGCCGCGATGAAGCCAAGGCGCAGGCGGAACGGCTCGGCGCGCGCGCCGCGGGATCGGTTAGTGCGAAGACTGACCTCGTGGTTGCAGGTCCTGGGGCGGGGTCGAAGCTGAAGAAGGCGGGAGAGCTCGGCGTTCGCGTGATCGACGAAGCCGAGTGGGCCGAGATTGTAGCGGCCGCTTAAGACCGAAGGACGAGCACAGGCCATTCCCCTCGGCCAGTACCCACGAGCTTCAGTCCCAGAGTCCCGTAGGCTTGAGCCACGCCTTCCGCCTGGCTGTCGAGCAGCCCCGCCAGCACAACCGTTCCGCCAGGCGCCAGCGCTTTTGCAAAATCGGGTGCCAGCTCGATCAATGGGCCGGCGAGAATATTGGCGATGATCAGGTCGAAGGGCGCTCGCGCGGCGAGAAGAGGCGAGTCCATTCCGTCCGCAACGCCGAGCAGGAGTTCGCCCGCGCCGTGGCCGAGCTTCACCTGATTGATCGCCGCATTGTCGCAGGCAACGTCGACGGCGATGGGGTCGATGTCCGTCGCGATGCATTTCGCATTTGGCCACAGAGCTAAAGCGGCGAAGGCGAGGAGGCCGGTGCCGGTGCCGATGTCGGCTACATTATTGAACGTCGCGCCGTCGCGTTGAAGGTTATCAAGCGCTTCGAGACATCCGGCCGTGGTCGCGTGCTGGCCAGTGCCGAAAGCGAGGCTCGCATCGATCTCGAACGGAATCGTTCCCGGCGGCGCTGACCGGTACATCGGCGTGTGGACGTAGAAGCGGCCGGCCCGGATCGGCTGGAGGCCGGCCTGGCTCATTGTCACCCAGTCCGCCTCGCCGAGCTGTTCCAGCCTCGGTTCGCCGCCGCCCAGGCTGGCAAGGAGTTGCAAGTCTTCGGTGCCCGGCTGGTGATCGAAATAGGCGTGGATCAGCCATTCATCGGGCTTCGATTCGTCCGGCTCATCCGCGACGAGGACGGGCGGATTCTCCGTACCTGGAAATAGGTCGGCGCCTTCCGCCATGGCTTCGCCTTGCGCCCGTGAGCAGGGAATGGTGACGCGCCAGCTCATTTCCCGCCCTGCTCCTCGGCCAAACGTGCGTCGAGGTTGCGACGCCCCTCGGCAGCATAGTTTGCGCATTGGCCCGCTGAGATCAGCGGTTCCTTGCCCTCGAGCCGCTCGATGAAACGGCTGGCGCTCGGGTGGGGGGTGATCAGCAGGTCGCAGCGAAGCTTTGCGATGCGATCGAGGCTCTTGCGGAACGAAGCGACATATTTCGGGTGGTCCGAGAAGCGGTAGGACGGCGCCGACACCGCGGTGACGCTGTCGCCATAGACGACGGTCACGCAGCGCTTCCCCTCGCACGACCGCCACGACCAGCTGGTGCTTCCCGGCGCGTGGCCCGGCGTCGCCCAGGCCCAGAGGCGGAAAGGGGATTGCAGGATTTCCCAGCCGTTCGTCAGGATGATACCCACGTTGGCAGGCGGCGGAGGTTTGATCAGTCCCCGCTGCGGGTCTTCATCGGCGACCGCGCCGGTTTGGAGTTGCACATAGGCGCCAGGCATCGCCATCACGGTCGCGCCTGTGAGCCGCTGCAGCTCGGCGACGCCGCCGACATGATCGAGATGTTCGTGGCTGGTGCCGATCAGCTTCACGTCCTTCAGTCGGACGCCGAGCCTCTGGAGATTTGCAGCGATCGAAGGTGCTGCTTCAACCGTGGCGGCGTCGAGGAGGACATGGCCCTTGGGAGAAGTAATAAGCAGCACCGTGATCCCGCACGTGCCGACGTCATAGACGTTGCCAAAAACGTGAAGCGGAGGTGCCGGATCGCTCCAGCCATCCTTTCCCGCGCAGGCCGCCTTCCAGTCGACGATCGTGGCCGGTCCGGTCGCGGCGAAAGTCGCCGCGACCATTGCGCTAGCGAACATAGCTGGCGCCGTTAACGTCGATTACGCTGCCGGTTGCTGAGGCTGGTGCATCGATCGCCAGCCAGCGGATCACCTCGGCGACCTCGTCTGTGCTGGCGACGCGGCCCAGCGGGATATCGGCGACGATCTGCGCCCCGCCACGGCCCTGCAGATATTCCTCGGTCATCTCCGAAACGGTAAAGCCCGGCGTGACTGCGAAGGCGAGGATGCCCTGTGAGGCGTAGCCGCGTGCGATGGTCTTGGTCATGCCAATCATCGCCGCCTTGGACGCGGCATAGTGCCAATGTTGCGGTGAGTCCCCACGATAGGCAGCGCGGCTGGCAATGTTGACGATCCGCCCCGAACCGTTCTCGCGGAAGTGGCTGACGGCGAGCCGGCACAGGTCCGCCGAAGCCTGGAGGTTGATCGTCATCGTCCGTTCCCACGCGGCGTGCCAATCCTCGTCGGACACATAATCGCCGACGCTTTCGTAAATACCCGCATTGTTGACGAGGACGTCGATCTTGCCGCCGAGGCGGCCGAGCGCCGCCTCCCAAATACGTCTCGGAGCCGTCGCTTCCGCCAGGTCGCCGGCGATCAGTTCGTCGCTACCGCGGGTGGAGTGGCCTGCGACATTGTGCCCCGCGGACTTCAGCAAGGCGTACGCAGCGCCGCCGATGCCGCGGCTTGCTCCGGTGATCAGTATGTTCATGACCGGGCGAACTAGTGCAGCTTGCCGCTTATGGCGAGGGCTTCTCCTCCGCCCATGTCTGAGTGGCTTTCGGGTCCTGCGTCCCCGCCGTCTTGATGTCGGTGAATGATCCCTGCGGGCGCTTCGTAATCTTGCAGTCCGGGAGCCCCGAGCCCGGGATGTCCTTGCAGTCGCGGACTTGCGCGCTGCCGTCCGGGCCGATGAAGATCGCCCAGTCGCGTGCCGGTCCCTTTTCGTACTCGCAATGGGCCGTCCACATATCGAGGTTCTTCCACTGCCCCACGAAACCGCCGTCGGCGACGCGCTTGCAGGTGTAGCCGGCGTCATAGATCGCGCGCTTCAGGGCGATGCCGAGGTTAAGCGCGGTCAGCTCATGCATCTGGTTCTGTTCCGAGCCGCGGACCTGGATCGGCCTGTTGGGTTGCTGTTGCGCCTGATTATTGTCGCAGGCTGTAAGGCCGAGGCCGATGAGAAGAGCGATGGAAAGCTTCCGGGGCATGGTTCCTCCTTCGCGTTCAATAACGGATTTTGACCTTCGCGGCTGCAGCCTTGGCGCGGTCGACTGCATCTTCCGCATTTTCGTTGCGCGCGAGCGCGATCCCCATGCGGCGGTTTTTGAGCGACTTCGGCTTGGCGAAGATGCGGAGATCGACGGGGCGGCGCGGCGATCCAACGGCAAGTGCCTCGGCTATCCCCTCGTAGGAAATGTCGTCGCTCTCCTGCGAAGCGAGGATCACGGCAGACGCTGATGGGCCGATCAGTTCGATCGACGGGATCGGCAGGCCGAGGATGGCGCGGAGGTGAAGCTCGAACTGGTTCGGGACCTGGCTGATCAACGTGACCATGCCGGTGTCGTGCGGCCGCGGGCTCAGCTCGGAGAAGATCGCCTGGTCGCCGCGCACGAAGAACTCGACGCCAAAAATGCCGTGTCCACCGAGAGCCTCAACGACTTTTCGGGCCTGGAAGCGTGCTGACTGCAGTGCTTCCTGCGGAATGCCTGCCGGCTGCCAGCTTTCGCGATAATCGCCAGCTTCCTGCCGGTGCCCGATCGGAGCGCAAAACAGCACGCCGTCCTTCGTCGCGATGGTCAACAGCGTAATCTCGCTGTCGAACTTGATGAATTCCTCGACGATCACGCGCGGACGGTCGCCGCGCATATTCTCGACGGCGTAGTCCCAGGCCTTGCCGACGTCCTCGCGCTCCTTGGCCGTGCTTTGGCCTTTGCCGGAGCTCGACATCACTGGCTTCACTACGCAGGGTAGGCCAACTTCGTTTGCGGCTGCGATGGCTTCGTCGCGGCTTTCGGCGAATTTGTACTTGGAGGTGACCAGCCCCAGCTCGCGCGACGCGAAGTCGCGAATGCCGTCGCGGTTCATGGTGAGCTGCACGGCTCTCGCGGACGGCGCTATGCGCCAGCCTTCCTGCTCGAGCTGGCCGAGCGCCACAGTATCGATCGCCTCGATCTCAGGCACGATGACGTCGGGCTTGTGCTTTTCGACGGCGGCTCGGATTTTGTCGCCGTCGAGCATCGGAAAGACCTCAAACGCATCGGAGACCTGCATGGCAGGCGCGTTCTCGTAACGGTCGCAGGCGATCACGCGGCAGCCGAGACGTTTGGCGGCGATCGCGAATTCGCGGCCAAGCTCGCCGGAACCCAAAAGCATCAACGTGGCAGTGTACATGGCTAGGCGATAGCGGCGCTGCCTTTGCTCGGCTAGACCGGGGAAAATCCGGGGGAGAAGGGCATGCGTTCATTCCTATTGTTGGCGGTTGCGGCGATCGCGATGGGTGCGGTGCCAGCGCCGGCGCCGAAGAAACTGCCGACGCCGGGAGATATCGTCTCTGCTGCGCCCGCGAGCGACTGGCGGACGATTTCCCCCGACGATTTGCTGGTGATGGACCTGGCGAACGGCGGCCGCGTCGTGGTGCAGCTCGCTCCCGAATTCGCTCCGGTTCACGTCGCAAACATCCGGGCGCTTGCGCGTGGCAATTATTGGGATGGCGCTACAATCTACCGGCTGCAGGACAATTATGTCGCTCAGTGGGGTTTGAACGAGAGCGACCGCCCTTGGCCTAAGGGCGTCGCCGCCAAGCCCCCGGCGGAATATACCCGCCCGCTCACGGGTCTGCAGATCAAGCCGCTCGGCTATCCCGATGCCTATGCTCCAGGCGTGGGCTTCTGGCAGGGATGGCCGGTCGCTTACGACAGGAAGGCTGGATGGGCGACGCTGACCCATTGCTACGCTAGCGTCGGCGTGGGTCGCGACCTCGCACCAGACACGGGCACGGGCGGGGAGCTCTATGCGGTTATCGGCCAGGCACCGCGCCAGCTGGATCGCAATATCGCACTCGTCGGCCGGGTCATCGAGGGCATCGACCGCATGAGCTCACTGCCGCGCGGACCGGCGCCGATGGGCTTCTATCCCGAAAAATCGCAATTCGTCGGCATCGCAAAGCTGCGCCTGGCGAGCGACATACCGGCGGCAGAACGCCCGACCTACGAGTATCTCGACACCGACAGCGCGAGCTTTGCCAAGTTCCTGCAGGTGAAGGCGAACCGGCACGACGACTTCTATCAGGTGCCAGCGGGCGGCGTGGACCTCTGCAACGTCAACGTGCCGGTGCGGAACAAGAAGTAGGCTTTAGGCCGGCCAGGCGTGACCTTCGCGGTTCTTGTGCTGGATGATCACCGGCGCATTATGTGAGCGCATGCTCGCTTCCGCGAGCGGAAGCGCCGTGGCGCAAAATGCGCACTCTGCAGACAGTCGGCCAATGATCCAATGGGTGCGGCCGCAGCCGGGGCAGTGGTTGACCTCATGCTCGCGATAAACGGCGTGATAGCCCCGCTCATAGGGCTTCCAGGCTTCGCTGGAAGTGATCGGCATGACAGACCTTCCTTTCAGGAAAGCCCCAACGACCGACGGGGCAGCCGGTTGCGAAGGATTATCTAGGTTGCTGTCAGGATGTGAGGGGAGGGCGCGGCGAGCCGGTTGGCAACAGCGGTTAGTTGCTCGCGGGAGATAGTCCGAAATCGGTGAGCGATATGGGCGCTGCGAACTCCGCGCCGAGCTTGTCGCCGGCCGTCCATTTCACGACCGCGTTGGCCCGTTCGCGACCCGGGAGCATGAGCCAAACGCGCGAACCAACCTCGAACTGCGCGTCCGATGCAGCCATGAAGCCGCTCTCGGAAATATTCAGGATCTTGGCTTCCACGCCCTCGGCGCCGAGCTCCCGCATTTTGGCTTCTAGCTCGATCGGCAGGCGCGCGAGGCGCCGCCGCTCGGTCACGTCCTCGGCGATGCGAGCCTTGATCATTGCGAAACTCATCTCCATCCGCCGCCTACTCCAGCGGGGACGCGAACGACAGGCCGATCCGCCCATCCTTCACCCAGCGCACCTGTGACCAGACGAAACCATGGTCAAGCAGTTGCAACGGTAACCGCTCACCTATGTTAGGAACATGCGGGAAAACGACCATGGCTCCGGACTTCGATACGTTGATGAGTTGGACCACATGCTTGCGGCCGCGGAATTCGAGAACGCCTGTGCTGGAGAGTGCGGCGTGGCGCGTTTCATTGCGCTCGTCGATCGTGCGCCGCTCGTGGCGCGGAATCATGGATCCTTCTAGGGCAAAACTGGACGCCAACGCACTGCCTCCCCATCTCGGGCAACAGTGGGTTGTAGCCAGCGTCGCTTAAGGATTGGTTTGCAAAACAGGAGCTTGCGAATCCGGCCGCTACTGTTGCTGCTGTACGACTGGCGGGGGCTTTGCATCGCGTGTATGGATTCAACAGGGTCGCGGAGTTTCGTTTAAAATGAACGGGTTGGTGCCGATGAACGGGGGGTTCTCGAAACTGTTGGTCTTCACTGCAGCGGCTGCGCTCGCCGCCGGCTCCGCAGGGGCACAGGTGAAGACGGGGCTGGCAACGCAGGTAAAGGCCGCGCCGGCTGCCAAGCCGCCGGTGGCTCAGCCGAAGGCAACGCAGCCGACGGCGACACCAGAGGCTCCGGTGCCTGGAAATCCCGACTACGCACCTGCTCAGGCGACTGGCGTGGTTCCGCCGCCCGTTGCGCCGCCTCCGCCCCTTCCGCCCGCGATCTGGGACGTCGTGAGCGCGCAGGACTTGCTCTATTACATTCAGCAGGTCGGTAAGGAGGGGTTGAACCCCGCTGACTATGAGCCGGCTGAGCTCGCTGCCGCGATTCAGACCGGCAATCCCGCGCTGATTTCACCGGTCGCGACTGACCGGTTCAACCGCCTGTCCAACGATCTTGCGCTAGGTCACGTGAGGAAGGCCGGCCGCATCGATTGGTGGGTGGTCGACAAGGATCTGGACCCGGCCAAGCAGGATGCGCTGCTGCGCAATGCGCTTGCGACGCACAGCATGCGCGCCTCGCTCGAGGGGCTTCTTCCGACCCACCCGCAATATGCGGCGCTGAAGAATGCGCTGGCGATGACTCCGGCCGATCAGACCGCGAAGATCAACCGCATCCGCCTGAACATGGACCGCTGGCGCTGGCTGCCGCGCGACCTCGGCAACAAATATATCATCGTCAATGTGCCCGGCTTCCATGCGACGCTGGTGGAAAATGGCGTGAACCGCTGGAAGCAGCGTGCCATCGCCGGCAAGCTCTCCACGCCGACGCCTCAGCTCAATGCGACCGCCGTTGGGGTGGTGCTCAATCCTGCCTGGAACGTCCCCAAGAGCATCGAACGCGAAGCTGCAGGCAAGAAGGGCTTCATCCCGATCAAGGGGCCGGGCGGCAAGGTCATGTATTGGCAGCAGCCGCCGGGACCCACCAACGCGCTGGGCCAGGTCAAGTTCGTGATGCCGAATTCCAAGGCGATCTACCTTCACGACACCAACGCGCGGAGCCGTTTCAACGATTCGACGCGCGCGCTCAGTCATGGCTGCGTCCGTACCCAGCACATCCTCGATCTCGCGACCGAACTTCTGGGAGACGACAACGGTCCTTGGACGGCGGACAAGATCCAGGCGGCGCTCGACAGCAAGAAGACCGTGCAGGCGAACTTCGTGAAGCCGCTTCCGGTCTACATCGTCTACTTCAGCTCGGCAGCGCTCGTTGACGGCACCATCGTTGACTACAAGGATCTGTACGGCCGCGATTCAAAGGCGATGGCCGCGCTCCAGATGAGGGATGGCGGTGCGAGCCTGACGGTACCGAAGGCGAAGCCTGAGGAGCAAGCTGCGGGTCAACAGCCTAAGCCCAAGCCGAAACCGGCCGGTCAAGTCGCGACCCGCTAAGGCTAGTTCCGGGGCTGGCTGGACCGATCGAGGATGATCGGGTCGATGAAGGCCAAGCCCACCATTCCGTCCTCGGTCCAACGCACGACCGCGGGCACGAGGATCCCGCCCTCGAAGCGGACATGGACCTTCGAGCCGGGAACGAGGTTGGCAACATGATCGCCCTTCACGCCGCCCTCGGAGATGTCGTGGATGGCGAAATTCGCGGGCGAACCGTCGACCAGAAGCTTCAGCTTCCGGTTCTTCGCAGGCATGCGGGGAAAGCGCCGCTGATCCGCCGTGCCGACGTTGCGCGGCCGCGGCCCCGACGTAACAGCTTCCTGAACGCCCGTTTCGGCTAGGGGCACGGCGGTTCCACAGAAGCCGCACTCTGCACTCATCCGCCCGATATACCATTGCGACCGCCCGCACCCGGGACAGTGGTTGGACTCGTTCACGCGGTAGACGATGTGATGGCCACGCTTAGCGAGCCCAGCAGCGAAGGATGGCGTCGCTCGCTCATAGACGAGAACGTCGGGCATGGTCGCGCTACTCCTCCTGCGGAGGTCATTGGCGACCTCGACAAGAAGCCTATGCTCGACACCTTGCCGAGTGGTTACCAAGTGAGTTGCCTTGTCTGTTTCGCTGATTCCGGCGGCGCGAGCGATTCGTCTCGCCTTGGTACATGCGCCGCAAGGAAGCTTGTGTGCCGATCACACGCGTGCAGCGTATCTCCTGACATCGAGGAGTTGGGCTGTGTCAGTTTTCGGTAAGCGCAAGGACGGTCCTGGTGGACGCCGATGGATTCAACGGAAGCGGGTCGGGATATCTGCCTCCGTCATCTTCGCAGGCGATGCAAAACCTGCGCTCATTGAGGATCTCTCGATTTCGGGAGCGAAGTTGCTCGGGCGGGACCTTCCAGAGGCCGGCACGGATGTGACCCTAAAGGTTGGCGCTCGCTCGCTTGCTGGCCGGATCGCCTGGGAGGCAGGAGACCATCGCGGAGTGCGCCTCGAGTTCGGCCGGGTCTGATCGCCTCGATCTAGCAGCGAATGCAACGGCCCACGGGGCGACCATGGGACCGTTGCACCAAAAGGGCACTCGGTTGATCGCCCTTCCTGAACTCTCCGGATTTGCTTTGGGGGCCAAAAGCCGGCGAGCCTTCAACTACACTAGACTCTCGATGCGCGACGAACGGGTCGCAACTGCACAAATTGTGCAATAACCCAGCCTTGATCCCTTCGTGCGCAGCTCTAAGTGCCAATTATAGGGAATGGGGTTATCCCTTTAACCGCCGAACGGCTGATCACTCCTACTTGCGCATTCGTGCGTCAGGCGGAGAATATTACTCAAAGTGCCTGCTTCATCTCTTAGCATTCAAAAACGGGAAGTATCAGCGAAGTCCAGACCGGCAGGGCTGCGTCTGGCGTTGATGACATTACGCCTTTTGGAGAATTGGCGCTCGCACCTTGGGCTCGATCATGATTCCGCACTAATCATCCTTGCGACCGCGGCGATCACCATGGAAAAGTTCACCAGGCTGGACTTCGATAAGGCGCATCAGGACGTGCGAAACCCCATGCCGCCCAAGCTACTCACCAAATGCAACGTGAGTTCGATCGCTGCGGCCACCGGCCTTAATCGGGAAACGACCCGCAGGAAGGTTCAAGCGCTACTCAATGCAGGGATGCTGCTTGCCGACGAGAAGGGGTCGATCCGGCTAAGCCCCGACTACACCTGTGCCATTCAGACGAGCCAAATGATGAGCTCGCAATTGCAAACGCTCGTGCACGCAGCGAACGGGCTGCTGAAGGATGACATCCTTCAAACCACCACCGAATCCTAGACGAGTGTTTAGGCGAGCTTTTCCGCGTAGATCATGCGGCCGCCCGCGAGCTTGCGCATCACATCGTACTGGCTCTTGCGCGACATGGCGAAGCAGCCTTCGGAGCGTCCGAGCTTGCCGTGAATCGGGATCATGTCGTCTTCGGCGTACCACGCATTGTGAATGACGATCGCGCGCGGTTCGGCATTGTAGTTCGACCAGTCGAGACCGCGGACTTTCATGGAGAGGCCGTACTTGCCGTCGTAATAGTCGCCTGTCGTGTAGGCGCCGTTTGAGCTCGCATAGGAGCCGAAATTGTTCGAGAAGCGCTCGACGAAACCGCTGTGATCGGGATCGGAACCGCGGCCGTGCGCAACGCGGTGCGATTCAACCGAACCGTCCACCAGGTTCACGACGTAGAAGCGCGGCTCGCTGGAAGGCCGCGAGAAGTCGACGATGCCGACCGAATCACGAGCCCAGATCTTGTGCTGGTCGAGCGCGGCCTTGGCCTTCGCGAAAAGCTGCGGATCGATGCCGCCCGGAGCGGTCGGGACGACCGGCTGCTGCGGCACGGTAGCGTATGGATTAGGCGCGGCAGGGTTCGGCTGCGTCGGTGCCAGAATGGGCAGAACGCTCGAACTTGCTGAAGAAGAAATGATTGCCCCGGCTGCCCCCATGGCCCCCAGACGCAATATTTCACGCCGATTCAACGTCACTACTACCCTCCCGAAACGAACGATGGTTGTAACATTCAATGAGTTAACGGTGGATAACCCATATCCCTGGTTTTCGCGTTCCACCGCGTCCCTTGGGCGTTTCATCGCAGTGCATAGACCCTCGAAGTGTCTCAGCGTCAAAATGGCTGACTTTGACACGCCCAGATTGGTCGCACTCAATGACGGACCCAATGTGCATAGCGTTAAGTATCGCGCTGATTGGCTTCGATGCCCCGCTCTAGCTGGCTAGATATGGTAAATGTACTATGTTTTTCAATGGTTTGGGCGCGAAGTGCAAACTATGTGGCGCGGAAGGTCATATTCGGAAAGGTCCACTGGAAGAGGAGTGGGCGGCCGAGAGACGAGTGGTCTTCTTCGATGGGTTGAACGGGTTTCGAACCACTGCTAAGGGGCGCCTCGCCGCCGCAGGTTGATCCTCCGGAGGCCGCTGGCGTGCCGCTAGGAAAACCTCCGCGTTTTCAGCGATTTGGGGCGGCGCGAACAAATACTAGGAGTTGACGGGACTTTATGCAGATCATCGTTCGCGACAATAATGTCGAGCAGGCGCTGCGCGCGCTCAAGAAGAAGCTGCAGCGCGAGGGCGTCTACCGCGAGATGAAGCTGCGCCGCCATTATGAGAAGCCGTCGGAGAAGCGTGCCCGTGAGCGTGCCGCTGCAATCCGCCGCGCCCGCAAGCTCGAGCGCAAGCGCGCCGAGCGCGAAGGCTCACGCTAAGCCTTAGCGACACAAAAGTGTCCGTCGCCGAAGCCGCTCACCGTCCCGCCAACTCCGGCCGGGCCGTTGCGCTTTGGCTGGCGTTCATCGTCATCATCGCCGCCGGCATCGGACTTGCCTGGCTAGGCGCTGGCTCCCTTCGTCCCGAGGTGACCGCCAGCGGCCTGCAATTCCGGACTCTGCGAGCCGGCACCGGCGAGCCGATCCAAGCCGGCGACGCTGCAATGCTCGACTATGTCGGCACATTCGATGACGGCACGGTATTCGATGCCAGCCAGAACCACGGCGGCCCGCAGCCATTCACGATGGCGGGCGTCTTCCCGGGCTTCGCCGAGGCGATGACCAAGATGCAGGAAGGCGGCCAGTACCGCTTCACCATGCCGCAGAAGCTGGCTTTCCCGAACGGACAGCGTCCCCAGGGCTTCCCGCCGAACAGCAACCTCACCTTCGAAGTGCAGGTGCAGAAGATCGTTCGTGGCGGTGCTCAGCTCATGCAGCAGATGCCCCAGCAGCGCTGACCTAAGTCGGCTCGACCACCTCCGGTCCTTCGCCTTCCTTCGCTGCCTGCTGGCGACTGAGGTCAATCAGAACGACCTTCAACGTTGCGAGGATCGGGTCGGCGAAGAGTACGCCGAGGATGCCGAACAGCGCGCCCATGAGCAGCTGCATCGCAAGTACCACCGCGGGTGCGAGATCGACCGTACGGCGGGCGATGTATGGCACGACGAAATAGCCGTCGATGTTCTGGACGAAGAAATAGACGAAGATCGCGTAGACACCCTGATGCGGCCCCGCGCTGAATCCAACGGCGACCATCAGCACGCCCGACGTGATGGCGCCGATATTCGGAATGAACGCGAGGACGCCGGTCACGAGGCCGAGCAACGCCGCCATGGGGACTCCGCCGATCGTCAGCATCGCCCAGGTAAAGAAGCCTTCGAAGATCATTCCGACGAGCCGCCCGAACAACAAGCGACGGAGCGTGAAGCCGACGTGCGCCGCAACACGGTAGAAGCCGGCGCGATGTCGAACCGGGAGCATCCATGCGATCCCACGGTCGTAGATGCGCGGCTCGGCGGCGAGGAAGATGCCGATCACGATCATCGCGATGACGCTGGTGACTGCGCCGATCGCGCTCCCGACCGCGCTGGTGAGCCGGCCAACCGATCCGAGGAGCTCTGAGCCGATGTTGCCCGGCGGGCCTTGAGGAACCAGGCCAAGCGACTCTGCGAAAACCATCAGCTTGTCGAACTGCGCGGTTACCACTTGGCGCAGGTCCTCGAACTGCGCGGCTATTGTCGTGCCCGCGAAATAAAAGACCCAACCGAGGAAGCCGAAGCCGAGGAGGCAAGTAAGGACCAGCCGCCAGGGCCGCGGGATCGGAAGGACCCGCCCGAGCAAGCGCGTGCCGCCGTCGAGAAACACGGCAAAGATCGCCCCGCCAATGATCAGCAGAAGCGGCTGCGCGAGAACGACCACGCCGACGATGAGCAGGGCCATGCCGAACCACACGGCGGCCTTCGCCATTTCTCGGCGAACGAGAGGATCGCGGAACTCCGCCGGACCCGGGCGCTCGATGTGAGGCTCAGTGGTCGGCGGACGATCCGGCATCAGCTATTTCGCAGCGAAGTCCCGGCGCGGCCGTGGCGGAGCGCCTCGAACCAGGTGAGCGGGTTCCACCACACCGTTGAGCCGTCGAGGGAGAAAGTGATGAATTCCGCGCGGCCGCCGATATTCTCCCACGGCACGGGTCCGCCGAGGCCGCCCTGCCATTCCGGCACTCGGCTGTCGGCGCTGTCATCGCGGTTGTCGCCCATCAGCCAGACATGGTTGGCCGGCACGGTGATCGGACCGAAATTGTCCTCGGTCGACTTGCCGAGCTCCACAGTCTCATAGGTCCGGCCGCTCGGAAGCGTTTCGCGCACCACAGGCACCTTGCAGTACATCTTGCCGTCCGCGCCCTTAACCCGGAAATTGTAGAGCGCTGGATCATGCTCCGATCCGCACGGCGAATTGACGTCGACCGGGAACAGGCGCTGCGTTTCCTCGCCGCGCTTCACGGCCTGACCGTTGATGTATAGCTGGCCGTCCACCATTCGGATCACGTCGCCCGGAAGGCCGATCACCCGCTTGATATAGTCTGTCCGCGTGCCCGGAGGCGTCACGATGACGATGTCGCCGCGCTCCGGCAGACGGCCGAGAAAGCGCCCCGACGTCGGCGGCAGCACGTGGAAGCTTGGGGACACCCACGACCAACCGTAAGGATATTTCGTCACCACAAGGCGATCGCCGGTGAGAAGCCCCGGCATCATAGATTCGGAGGGAATGTAGAATGGCTTGGCGACGAAGCTGTGGAAGGCGAGTACCGCAAGCAGCACCCAGGCGAGGCCGCGGATCTCTCGCCATAAAGCGGACCCCTTCTTTTCCTTGCTTTCGACGGATGGGTTTTCGTCGGCAGGAGGTGTGGCCTGTTCGTCCATGGTCACCTCCGGAATAGTATCGCTCACTCAGGGCTCCAACTTGCGGGCGGTCAGGATCACGAAAGCCTGCGCCCAGGGATGATCGTCGGTCATCGTCAAATGTATGTCGATGGCGTGGCCTTCCGGCGCAAGAGCGTCAAGCCGCGCCTTCGCGCCACCGGTGACATGTAACGTAGGTGCGCCAGACGGAAGATTAACGACGCCGATGTCCTTCATGAAAACGCCGCGCTTGAAGCCGGTACCGACGGCTTTTGAGAAAGCTTCCTTCGCAGCGAAGCGCTTGGCGAGCGTTCCGGCGATCGTGTGCGGACGCGACGCAGCTTTTTTGCGTTCAATGTCGGTGAAGACGCGATTGAGGAAGCGGTCACCGAACCGGTCGAGCGAATTCTGAATCCGCTCGATGTTGCAGAGGTCGGAGCCGAGACCGATGATCATCGCGCCGAATCCATCAGTTCGCGCATGCGACGAACGGCCACGTCCAGGCCGGTGAAAATGGCCTCCCCGATCAGGAAATGTCCGATGTTGAGCTCGGCGATCTGCGGGATCGCGGCGACTGGTACGACATTGTCGAAGGTAAGACCGTGGCCGGCGTGCGGTTCGATACCGTTCTTGATAGCCAGCGCCGCGCAGTCGCTGATCCGTTTCAACTCGGCCGCGCGCTCCTCCCCTGCCGCGTGGGCATAGCGGCCGGTGTGAAACTCAACGACTGGCGCCTCGAGCCGAACGGCTGCCGCGACTTGCTCCTCCGTCGGTTCGATGAACAGGCTGACCCGGATGTTCGCGGAGCCGAGCTTGTCGACGTAGTAAGCAAGGTGATTGTGCTGCCCAGCAGCATCCAGCCCGCCCTCAGTCGTGCGTTCCTCGCGGCGCTCCGGGACGATGCAGGCGGCGTGCGGTTTGTGGCGCAGCGCAATGTCCAGCATTTCCTCGGTCGCAGCCATTTCAAGGTTCAGCGGCAGCGCGATCTCAGCCATCAACCGATCGATGTCATCATCCGTGATGTGCCTGCGGTCTTCGCGCAGATGCGCGGTGATCCCGTGAGCGCCCGCCTCGGCAGCGATCAGTGCGGCGCGCACCGGATCCGGATGATCGCCGCCGCGCGCGTTCCGGATCGTCGCGACGTGGTCGATATTGACGCCGAGGCGGAGCTTGCCGGTCACGCGGCAGCGCGGCTCCCCGGCTTGATCGCTGGGATAGCGGCGAGCTCCGGCGGAACGGCATCGGCCTCATAGGTTGGTACGTCGATGCGGATCAGCGGGAAAAAGGGGATGCCGAGGTCAGCAGTTCCGGACGAGCGGTCGACGAGCGCAGCTTCGGCAATAACGTCGCCGCCGGACTGCCGGACGGCTTCGATCGCTTCCCGGGACGACAGGCCGGTGGTCACGACGTCTTCGACCATCAACACCTTGGTGCCCGGGTCGAGGTGGAAGCCGCGGCGCAGCTCGAAGACGCCTTGCGGCCGCTCAACGAACATTGCGGGCTTGCCTAGCGCGCGGCCCATTTCATGGCCGATGATGACGCCGCCCATCGCTGGTGAAACGACGGCTTCGATGCTCTCACGCAGCTTCGTTGGGATCATCGCGGCGAGGGCCTGCGCCAACCTTTCGGCGCGCGCAGGGTCCATCAGCACCCGCGCGCATTGCAGGTAGCGGGGGCTCCTCAGACCCGATGAAAGAATGAAGTGGCCTTCGAGCAGCGCATCGGCGGCGCGGAACTCGGCGAGGATTTCGTCGTCGGTCATCATTGGGACCGTGCCATTAAGCCGCTTCGACAAGTGTTCCAAGTGCCGCTTGAGGGTCTGGAAAGCCTTGCCTATAGAGCGGCCAAATCACAGGACGCGATCCTTGCGTCTTTGGTCCCAAACGCATGCCAACCGGGGTGAAGATGAGATTGATTGGATGGGCGATTGCCCTGGCCGCGGCCGGGCTTACACCTGCAGCCGCGCAAGCGCAGGCGAGTTCGCCCCCTCCGGCTGAAGCCACGCACGACCATGCCGCAATGGCGACCCCGCCCGCCGGCACAGCTCAGAATCCGGGCCAGCCCGACGCGGCCCAGCCCGAAACTGTCGTCCCCGGCACCGTCGGCCACATGATCCCGACGCCGGGCATCGGCGAGCCGGACGGCCGCAAGGGCATTCAGATGCAGGTCACGCCAATCGGCGAGGAAGCTGCATCCTTCCACAATAACTGGCTGCTTCCGCTCTGCGCGGTCATCAGCATCCTCGTCCTTGTGCTGCTGGTATGGGCCATCCTGAAGTTTCGCCGTGGGGCTAATCCGACGCCATCGCGCAATTCGCACAACACGTTGATCGAGGTGATCTGGACGCTCGTCCCGGTCCTCGTCCTGGTCGCGATCGCTATCCCGTCGATCCGCCTGCTCCGCCACCAGTACACCCCGCCGCCTGCGGACGTGACAGTGAAGGTGACCGGCCACCAGTGGTACTGGTCCTACGAACTGCCTGATTATGGTGTGACGTTCGACAGCTACATGCTGAAGGAAAAGAACGATCCGACGCGCCAGGCCAACCAGCGCGCTCGTACCGACAATGACGGTCCGCCGCTGCTCGCGGTCGACAACCGCCTCGTGATCCCCGCCGGCAAGGTCGTTAAGTTCATCATCACCGCCGACGACGTGATCCACAGCTTCGCCGTCCCGGCATTCTGGATCAAGCAGGACGCCAACCCCGGTCAGCTTCACGAGACGTGGGTGAAGGTCGACCGTCCGGGCGTATACTTCGGCCAGTGTTCCGAACTTTGCGGCGCCCGCCACGGCTTCATGCCGATCGCCGTCGAAGTCGTGCCCGCCGCGCAGTTCGCGCAGTGGGTCGGCCAGAAGGGCGGCACGATGCCAGGCGCGAAGAAGCCCACCGCCGCCGAGACGCCCCCAGCCGCTGCTCCCAATACGCAGACCAACGCAGGTGGGAATGCTACACCTGCTCCAGCGGTTGCCGGAACAGCGACCAGCAATCCGGCACCCGCACCGCAGAACCCGAACGTTGCCAACCGCGCGAACCAATAAGTCGATCGGACGAGTAGACTCATGAGCACCACTGCTGACGCACTTCATCTCCGCTCTCATGAAGCGCATGACGCGCATCACGATGCGGACCACAAGCCGAGCTTCTTCGTCCGCTGGTTCATGTCGACGAACCACAAGGACATCGGCACGCTCTATTTGATCTTCGCGATCATCGCGGGAGTGATCGGCGGCGGCATCTCCGGCATCATGCGCTGGGAGTTGATGGAGCCGGGCATCCAGGTCCTCAACCGCGCCTGGCCGATCGGTGCCGGCACTGCGAACTTCGACGAATGGACCCACCACTGGAACGTGCTGATCACCGCGCACGGCCTGATCATGGTCTTCTTCATGGTCATGCCGGCGATGATCGGTGGCTTCGGAAACTGGTTCGTCCCGCTCATGATCGGTGCGCCGGACATGGCGTTCCCGCGGATGAACAACATCAGCTTCTGGCTGCTGATCCCGGCCTTCACCCTGCTGCTTGGGTCAACCTTCGTCAGCGGCGGAACGGGCCTCGGCGCCGGCACCGGCTGGACGGTGTACGCGCCGCTATCGACATCGGGGTCCGCAGGTCCCGCGGTCGATATGGCGATCTTCTCGCTCCACCTGGCGGGCGCCAGCTCGATCCTGGGCGCGATCAACTTCATCACGACCATCTTCAACATGCGCGCGCCGGGCATGACCCTGCACAAGATGCCGCTGTTCGTCTGGTCGGTGCTCGTTACCGCCTTCCTTCTGCTCCTGTCGCTTCCGGTTCTGGCCGGCGCGATCACCATGCTGCTGACCGACCGTAACTTCGGCACGACCTTCTTCGACGCGTCTGGCGGCGGCAACGTGGTGCTGTACCAGCACCTCTTCTGGTTCTTCGGTCACCCCGAAGTGTACATCATGATCCTGCCGGGCTTCGGCATCGTCAGCCAGATTGTCGCGACGTTCAGCCGCAAGCCGGTGTTCGGTTATCTCGGCATGGCGTACGCCATGGTTTCGATCGGCGTCATCGGCTTCGTCGTCTGGGCGCACCACATGTTCACCACGGGCATGAGCGTCGACGAGAAGATGTACTTCACCGCCGCGACGATGATCATCGCGGTGCCGACGGGCGTGAAGATCTTCAGCTGGATCGCCACGATGTGGGGAGGCTCGCTGACGTTCGAGACGCCGATGCTGTGGGCGATCGGCTTCATCTTCCTGTTCACGGTCGGTGGCGTCACCGGCGTCGTGCTGGCGAACGGCGGCGTCGATAACTACATGCACGACACCTACTACGTGGTGGCGCACTTCCACTACGTGCTAAGCCTGGGCGCGGTCTTCGCCCTCTTCGGCGGCTTCTACTACTGGTTCCCGAAGATGAGTGGGAAGATGTACAACGAGTTCCTCGGGAAGGTTCACTTCTTCCTGATGTTCATCGGCGTGAATGTGATCTTCTTCCCGATGCACTTCCTGGGCCTCGATGGCATGCCGCGGCGCATCCCGGACTACACGCCGGCCTTCGCCGGGTGGAACTATGTCGCTACCGTTGGCTACATGATCACGGTGGCGGGTGTCGCTGTGTTCTTCGTCAACCTCTTCCTGTCGCTCGCGGCGGGCAAGAAGGCGCCGGCCAACCCATGGGGTGAGGGCGCAACGACGCTGGAATGGACGCTTTCCAGTCCGCCGCCGTTCCACCAATTCTCGACCCTGCCAAAGATCGACTAGTTCGACGCGGATTCAGACGAGAAGGGCTCCGTGTGACCGGAGCCCTTTTTGTTTGCAGGACGGGGCCCTCGGGGGCGCGAGACGCTTTCCCAACTTCTCGCATCGAACGTGGGAGGATTCACCCATCGTTGGTGCAATCTCGCCCGTCGTTCCGCAAACTCCAGGCTGGAAATGGCAGATTTCCGGCATTGGCACGTTGTTTGAATAGTTTCGACCGAGGCCGCGAACTGCGCGGACCACAAAAGGGAGAAACAAGATGTTCGTAAATTCCTCATTGAAGCGCACACTCGTCGCCATCTCAGCCGCAATCGCCATGAGCACCGTAGCGGTCGGCGCAGCCGTGGGTCCGGCACAGGCCGCCCACGCACCTTCGCGCGTGGTCGCCAATGCGTAAGGCGTCTCATAAGGAAGAGCCCGCCGCCGTACGTCAATCGGCCAAGATGACGGCCAAGGTTTACGGGATCATGGCGCTGACCACCACGCTGACCTTTGCAACGCTGACCACCGGCTATCAGCTACTCTTCGTCCCCCACGTGTTCGCTTGAAGCACCCGCTTGCAAGCATCAGGCTGCTGCGGCCTCGGTGATGTCGGCTACGCCACGTAAGGCGTGATAGCTCCCCCTTAAGGAAGCGCCGAATTCCCTACTTTACCCGCGTCGCCTTGATGATCTTCACCGGCGGTTCGAGCATCTGGCCCTTCATCACGCCTTCGCCCTTCGTCGGTGACGTGGGCGCGGCGAAGATCTTGTTCACGACGTCCATGCCCTCGGTGACGTGGCCGAAGGCGGCGAAGCCGTTGGCATCCGCCGCATTGCCGCCTGCGTCGAAGCCGGGCGTGTCACTGAGCAAGATGAAGAAATCGGCGCGGGCGCTGTTGGGCTCGTTGCGGGCCATGGAGATGGCGCCGGCGACATGCTTGATGCCTGTCTTCGTGCTCGGCTCATCGGCGATCGGCGGGAAGAGCTTGCGCGTGTCGCTGCGCACACCGAACTGGACCAGGCCGCCGGCGGCTCCGTTCGCGGCAGGCATGTGCATCGCGCGGTAGAAGGTCTCGCCATCGAGCCGGTGCGCGTCGACGTAGCGCAGGAAGTTGCCCGCCGTGATCGGCGCACGGCCGCGGTCCACAGAAATGACGATCCTTCCGAGGTTCGTGTCGATTGCGACAGGAACCAGATCTTCCTTGGCTGCCGGAGCTTCCGACGGAGCGCTCGGCGCAGCTTGGGCGAACAATGGGGCGGAACAGGCCGCAAGCAGCGCGGCAGCGAGGATTCGGTGCTTCATGACCATCCGCATAGCAGCCCAGCATGAACTCTCGATAGCTGAGGCTTTTCCTCTGCGGACCGAGCACTTATAGGCGCGGCCATGCCCGCCATGGACATGACGAATCCAGCCGCGCTTCCCGCCGACTGGCGCGATTTCCTCGCGCTTACGAAGCCGCGCGTCATGAGCCTGGTCGTGTTCAGCGGCCTCGCCGGTCTGCTTGCCGCGCCGGATCTGCCGCCGCTGGCGCTGGGCTTCACGGCGATCCTGTGCATCGCGCTGGGAGCGGGAGCATGCGGTGCGCTCAACCAGTGGTACGAGGTGGACGTCGACGCAAAGATGCGGCGCACGTCGAAGCGACCGCTTCCAGATGGACGGATGGACCGTCAGTCCGCGCTTCACTTCGGTGTCGGGCTCGCGGGCTTCTCCGTCCTGCTGATGGGTCTCGCGACCAACTGGCTCGCTGCCGCGCTCCTTTTGGCGTCGATCCTCTTCTACGTCTTCATCTATACGATCTGGCTGAAGCCGCGGACGCCACAGAATATCGTCATCGGTGGCGCCGCTGGCGCTTTCCCGCCCCTGATCGGATGGGTGGCCGCGACGGGGCATTTCGCGCCGCTGCCACTGCTGCTGTTCGCGATCGTCTTCCTGTGGACGCCCCCGCATTTCTGGGCGCTGTCGCTGTTCGTCCGCTCGGATTATGCCGCGGCTGGAATCCCCATGCTTCCGGTCGTGTCGGGCACCGAGACCACGCGCCGCCAGATCTTCTACTACAGCCTGCCGATGGCCGCTGCTGCGATCGCGCCTTGGCCGCTAGGTTTGACGGGTCCGGTCTACGGCGTCTGCGCTATCATTCTCAATTTCGTGTTCGTCGCGCTGGCCGCGCGGGTGCTCACCAACCGCGCGGCCGAGCCGGCCGGGATGGGGCCTGAGAAGCATCTCTTCGCTTTCTCGGTCTTTTACCTCTTCGCCTTGTTCACTGTGCTGGTTGCCGATCGGTGGATCGCCGGGTGACCAACGAAGTGCCGAAGCTCAGGGATGGCGAAGTCGAGCTGATCCGTAAGCGGCAGCGCGAGCGCGCCCGGGTCATGGCCTGGCTGTTGGGCGCTTTCGTCATCCTTCTTTTCTTCATCACCCTAGCCAAGACAGGGATCAATTGGTGACTGCCGTAGCGCAGAAAAATGCTCGCACAGCGATGTGGATGGGCCTGATCGTCGCGGCCATGATCGGCCTCGCCTTCGCATCGCCTGCCCTATACCGGACCTTCTGCTCCATCACCGGCTTTGGTGGGACGCCGCTGCGGGCAGAGCGCGCTCCCGGGGCAGTTGCCGGGCAGGTCAGCGTTCGCTTCGACGCCAACACCCATCCAGGGCTGCCGTGGCGCTTCGAGCCGGAGCAAACGACCGTGAATGTCGCGCCGGGTGCGCAGACGAAGATTTTCTACCGAGCGCAGAACCTCTCGGCCCGCGCGATCACAGGCCAGGCAGCGTACAACGTAAGCCCCGACCAGGTCGGCAAATATTTCAAGAAGATCCAATGCTTCTGCTTCAACGAGCAGACGCTGCAGCCCGGGCAAACGGTCGATATGCCCGTGCTGTTTTTCGTCGATCCGGCGATCAAGAAGGACCCTGACACGAAGGACATCGACCAGATTACGCTCAGCTATACATTTTATCCGGTGGAAACCGTCACCGCGGCTCGCTAGAGCCTTCGCAAAATCAAAGAGGGAAAGCGTCTACAAACATGGCGGCGACGAAGAACCATGATTACCATTTGGTGGAACCGGATCCCTGGCCACTGATCGGCGCCATTTCTGGCGGCGTGCTGTTCAGCGGTCTGGTGATGTGGTGGCATGCGAACCCGTACGGCAAGTTCGTGTTCGCGCTCGGCCTGCTCGGCGTGCTGGTCACCATGTACAATTGGTGGTCGAACACCATCAAGGAAGCGCACGAGGGCTATCACACGCCGGTGGTGCAGCTGCACCTGCGCTACGGCATGATCCTGTTCATCGCCTCGGAGGTGATGTTCTTCCTCGCCTGGTTCTGGGCCTTTTTCGACAGCTCGCTGTTCCCGTCCCCCGTCGAGGCGGTCGGCGGACACTGGCCGCCGAAGGGTATCGAGGTGCTGAACCCGTGGGGCTTCCCGCTGCTCAACACCATGATCCTGCTCTGCTCGGGCACGACGGTTACCTACGCGCACCACTCGCTGATTCACGGCGACCGTAATGGCTTGAAGCTCGGCCTATGGCTGACGATCCTGCTGGGCCTGACCTTCACTTTCGTGCAGGGCTGGGAATATGCCCATGCGCCTTTCGCGTTTAAGGGCAGCATCTACGGTTCGACCTTCTTCATGGCGACGGGCTTCCACGGCTTCCACGTGATCGTCGGCACCATCTTCCTGATCGTCTGCCTGATCCGGTCCTACAAGGGCGACTTCACGCCGAAGCAGCACTTCGGCTTCGAAGCTGCCGCCTGGTACTGGCACTTCGTCGACGTCGTCTGGCTGTTCCTGTTCACGACGATCTACGTCTGGGGCGGCTGGGGCGCGCCGCACGCGGGGTGAGCTCTCTACCGCCGGCGGCCGCCGAGCCTTCAGCGTTGAAGGCTGCGTTCGCCGGCGACTGCCCTAAGTGCGGAGCGCATACGCTCTTTCGCGGCTGGGTGAGCTTCGCTGACAAGTGCCCGGCCTGCGGCCTGGACTTCGACAGTTTCAACGTCGGTGACGGACCGGCCGCCTTCCTGATCTTCTTCGTCGGAACGATCGTGGTCGTATGCGCGCTGGTCGTCGACGGCGCTTTCTCTCCGCCTTGGTGGGTGCACCTCGTCTGGATCCCGGTCGCGACTGCGCTGACGATCGGAAGTCTGCGCGTGTCGAAGGCCTGGCTGCTCGGCCAGGAATACCGGCACCGCGCGCGAGAGGGGCGCATTGCCAAATGATCCGTCGTCTTCCCATCATCCCGACGCTGATCGTGTTGGTTGCGGTCGGCATTATGATCGGCCTCGGTATCTGGCAGCTGAAGCGTGCGCAGTGGAAGGAAGCTCTGATCGCGCAATATGCCGCGGCCGACCGGCTCCCGCCGATCACTTGGCCGACTGAGCCATTGCGTGCCGACCACCTGCCCCTGTTTCGGCATGCGACGGGGATGTGCATGCGGCCCGTCACGCAGCGTGCCGTCGCCGGCGAGAACCGCGCGGGCGAGCCCGGATATGTGCACATCATCGATTGCTCGACCGGTGCCGAAGGACCGGGCATGAGCGTTGAAGTGGGCTGGTCGAAGGACCCCAATGCGAAGGTGAATTGGAAAGGTGGGCTGGTCAGCGGCATCATCGGGCCTGATCGCAAGACGCAGATGCGACTGGTTGCGGCCGGCGCTCCCCCGGGACTGGAGCCGAGCGCTGCGCCGTCCGTCCGTTCCATCCCGAATAATCATCGATCCTATGCGATCCAGTGGTTCAGCTTTGCCGCCATCGCCTTCGTGATTTACGCGCTGGCCCTTCGGAAGCGGCTGGGGCAGGAAGCGTCCGCGCCATGATGACGCTGACCACCTTGTCCAACGGCCTCCGCGTTGCGAGCCGTCCAATGCAAAGCGTGGAGACGATCGCGGTCGGCCTCTATGCGGCGACTGGCTCACGACACGAGCAACGGCCCCTGAACGGCATCGCGCACCTGTTCGAGCATATGGTGTTCAAGGGCGCCGGCGGCCGGTCGGCGCGGGAAATTAGTGATTTGGTCGAAAGTGTCGGCGGAGACCTCAATGCCTCGACCGATCGCGAGCTGACGGCTTTCTATGCCAGCTTGTTGGCGCCCGATTTGGCGCTCGGGGTGCGTTTGCTCGCTGACATGATCCGGCGCCCACATTTCGAAGAGCGTCATCTCGAGCTTGAGAAGAAGGTCGTCTTGCAAGAGTTGGCCGAGGCTTTGGACACGCCCTCTGACGTGGTGTTCGAGCAACTGCAGGAAGCGGCATTCCCCGACCAGGCACTGGGTTGCTCGGTCCTCGGTGTCGAAGAGACGATCCGCGCCATCACCGTCGCAGACCTGCACGATTGGCTGCGAACGCAATATGCGCCTTCGGACCTGCTTCTGGTTGGCGCGGGCAAATTGCATCATCAGGAGCTGGTGGATCTCGCCGAGGAAACGCTCGGCGACATGAAGCCATCGCTGCATGAGAAGCCTGAGGCGGCCCATTTCGTCGGCGGTCGCCGCTTCGGGAAGCGGAAGAGCGACCAGGCGCATATCGCGATTGCGATGGGCGCGCCTGAGTGGGCTGCACCCGACGCCTATGCCTCCCAATTGTTCGCGGATGTGGTCGGGGCTGGCTCCTCATCGCGCTTGTTCCAGGAGCTGCGCGAGGAGCAGGGCCTGGCTTATTCCGTATCTGCCGGTGCGCAGAACTTTGCCGATGCGGGCCTGTTCTGGACCTATGTGGCCGCCGACCGCGCTGATGCAGAACTCGTGCACCGCGAGATCGAACGCGTGCTCTCAGAAGCGGCAATGGGCTTGGAGAAGCGGGAGCTCGAACGGGCGCGAGCGCTCGCCAAGGCGGGCATGATGATGAGTCTCGAAAGCTGCTGGGGCCAGGCGAGCTACCTCGCCACGCGGCTGCTGCGTGACGGCCGCTTGGTCGAACCGCATGAAATCGTGGAGCGGCTCGACGCCGTCACGCTCGACGAGGTGCGGGAGGTGGGTACGCGTATGCTCGCGGGGCCACGAGCAGTGGCGTCGGTGGGCGCGAAGCTCGCGCTCGCGGCGTGAGCGCCCTCGAGACGATCGTCGCAGAGCCCTGGGAGGACTGGGGCCTGATCGACAGCGGCGGTGGTCAGAAGCTTGAGCGCTACGGCAAATATCGCGTGGTCCGGCCGGAGCCACAGGCGATGTGGCACCCAGCTCGAAACGACTGGGACCCGGATGCGACCTTCGTTCCCGGATCGAACGAAGAGGGTGGAGGGCGCTGGGTCCAGCATCGTCCTGTACCGCGAAGCTGGGAGCTGTCGCGTGGCGCGGTGCGGTTCGATGCCTCGCTGACGCCGTTCCGCCATCTCGGCTTTTTCCCCGACATGGCGCCTCAATGGGATTGGATGCGTGGGCGTTCCGCCGAAGCAGATGTGCTCAACCTTTTCGGCTACACCGGCGTCGGCAGTCTTCTACTGAGCGACGCCGGGGCGCGGCTGGTACATGTCGACGCGTCGAAGAAGTCGGTCGAGCAGGGCAAGGAGAATGCCGATCTATCCGGGCTTGCCAACCGCCCGATCCGCTGGATCGTTGACGACGCCAGCAAGTTCACTGCGCGCGAGGTGCGGCGCGGAAGACGCTACGATGGCATCCTGCTCGACCCGCCGAAGTTCGGACGGGGGCCCGATGGAGAGGTGTGGCGGCTAGAGGAGAACCTCGCTCCGCTGCTCGCCGACTGTCGGAAGCTGCTGGACGAGAACAGTCGCTTCCTCGTCCTGACGGTCTACGCAGTCCGCATGTCGGCGCTCGCAATTGGCGAGCTCGTGAAGCAGACGCTGAGCGACCTCGGAGGCACAGTTGAAATGGGAGAGATGTCGGTGCGCGAGGAAGCCCGCGGGCTCTTGCTCCCAACGGCGATCTTCGCGCGCTGGTCTAAGTCCTAGCGGCTCGAATGGCGGCCCCGGCGACGAACGGCGCGCCGGCCATCAGCATCATTGAGATCGCCGCTTCGAGCAGGAGCGCCCCTGATCCATCGTCTCCGCTCGCTGCTGCGCCGAAGATGAGCAGCGGAACCGCCAGCGGAAGGAGGAGAAGCCCTGCCAGGGCTCCCGCCCGCGGCAGTCCCGCTGTGACGGCGGCAACAGCCACGGAAAGCGCCGCGAGGCCCGGCGTGCCGACCGCCAACGCGAGCTCGGTCCTGAGCAGCGACGAGCCATCCATGGCCAGAAGCGGAGCAGCGAAGACACCCGCCAACAGCAGGAGCGGCGCGAAGGTGAGCCAATGCGCAACCATCTTGGCAATGGCCGAGCTCTCTTCTGCGACCCCGTGAACGGCCAACTGGTCGAGAACGCCATCCGCACGGTCGGGCTCGATCAGCCGCTCGATGGGCAGCAGAGCCGCGGTCAATGCGGCGATCCATAGTACGCCGGACCCTACACGAGCGAGCAGCTGGGCATCAGGGCCAATCGCGAAAGGCATCAGCGTCGCGACGAGCAGGAAGAATGCGATTGGCAGCCAAGCCGCACCGGTGAAACCTCGCCGGACATCGCGAACGATGAGCGCGCCGATCACCGGGAAAGCTCCAGCCGCGACCAATTGCCGGGCAATGGCTGATGCGACGCGGCGAGTAGCGCTCCTCCGGACGAACGGTGATTTTCGATCAGTTCGCCAAGCCGCCGCACGCCATCGGCATCGAGCGCATTCAGCGGCTCATCGAGCAGCCACAGGCGCGCGCCCGATGCCGCGACGCGAGCGAGCGTGGCGCGCTTCGCCTGGCCGGATGAGAGCAGACGGACGGGAACATCGGCGAGGTGATCGATGCTGAGCACCCGCATGGCTTCATCGACTGAACCGCGCCAGAACTGAAGGGCGCGGCGCAGCGTCAGCTCGCGATCGAGGGCGAGCGCATCATCGGCAAGGGCGAGTGGCGTGCGCTCAACCCTGCCGCCGTCCTGGCGAAGCAAGCCGGCCGCAAGCCGGATCAAGCTCGATTTGCCAATCCCATTGGGTCCGGCAACCTGGAGCGCCTGTCCGGCCTCCAGCTCCAGGTCGAGCTCCTCGAACAGCAATCGCCCGCCGCGCCGCAGCGTGACGCCCTCGAAGCGCAGCAACGATGTCACGCTACGCTGTCTTCCAGCGCGTGCATGTCTTCGTCGCTGAGTCCGAAATGGTGTCCTATCTCATGGACCAGCACGTGGGCGACGAGATGTTCGAGCGTGTCGTCGCTTGCTGCCCATTCATCAAGGATCGGGCGGCGGAACAAGCGGACACGCTCGGGCAGGGTGCCCGACTGATCGACGCTGCGCTCGGTCAGGGGAACGCCTTCATAGACGCCGCTCAGCTCGAACGGATCCTCGATGCCGAATGTGCCGAGCGTTGCGTCGTCGGCGAATTCCTCGACCAGCAGGACTATGTCGCCGATGCTCTCGCTGAAAGGCTTCGGCAGTCCGTTCAGGGCGCGCCTTGCGAGTGCCTCAATCTCTTCTGCGGAAGGCGGCGGTCCAAAGCTGCGCATGGCGTCATCGCATAGGGGCTGCCGGGCACAAGCCGCAACCTTGCCCGAACGGGAGTCGCCGCTTAAGGGAGCCGCTTTCCAGCGATATGCGGAGCGGTGGCCGAGTGGTCGAAGGCGCTCGCCTGGAAAGTGAGTATACGGCAAAACCGTATCGAGGGTTCGAATCCCTCCCGCTCCGCCACCTTCTGATGTTGCGACTTCAGCCTTGAACCGGCGGCATTGCGGGTTCGATTACCTGCGTGGAACGGTCGCTCACCTGATCAATAGCTTCGGCCGTATGACGGGCGATGACTCGCTCTTCGTCGGTAGCCAGAACCCAGATGGGCAGGCTGGACGAGGACGCATCGATGCGCCCTTCGCCGAGCGTGTTCGCCTGCTCGTCGATCTCGGCGCCGAGCCATTTACAACCGGCTATGACTTCACGTCTCGTCTTGGCGTCGCGTTGGCCGATGCCTCCGGTGAAGACGATGCCATCCAGCCCTCCAAGCGCGGCGGCCAGCGAGCCGATTTCGCGGACGATGCGATAGACGAAGAGGTCGATCGCCTCTTTGGCCGACGGTTTCTCGGATAGTCGCAACTCGCGCATGTCGGATGTGATGCCTGAGACGCCCAGCAGGCCCGACCGTTTGTAGATGAGATTCTCGAGCTCGCGGGCGTTCAGCTTCTGCTCGTCCATCAAGTAGATCAGCACCCCTGGATCGATCGAGCCGCAGCGGGTTCCCATCATGAGGCCTTCGACGGCAGTGAATCCCATGGTCGTGGCTACACTCTTGCCTTGGTCCAGCGCGCAGAGGCTTGCCCCATTCCCGAGGTGCGCGATGATGATCTTCTTGTCGGCATAGTCGGGAGCCGCCTCGCGCAATTTCCCGCTGACATATTCGTATGAAAGTCCGTGAAAGCCGTAGCGGCGCACCCCTGCGTCCGTGATCTCGCGGGGGAGCGCGAACGCTTGAGCGAGATGCGGTTGGCTTTGGTGGAAAGCGGTATCGAAGCAGGCAACCTGGGGAATGTGCGGCGCTTCCGACATGATCGCTTCGATCGGCGCCAGATTGTGGGGCTGATGCAGCGGCGCCAGAGGTATGAGCGCCTTCAACTCCTCGACTACGGACCTGGTCACAGGCGTCGGCTCGGTGAACTTCGTTCCGCCGTGCACAACTCGATGACCGATACCTTCGACAGCCTCCCCGCCCAGAAGCGCGATGGCCGTTTGCAGGATGATCTTGGTGGCGGAGCGATGGTCCAGATCTTTGGCGCCCCACTCATTCTCGGCTAATGTTTCGCCTTCCCGCCCCTCGACGCTCAGGCGCGGAGCCACCCCGATCTTTTCCACCTGCCCGCGAAAGCGGAGCGACTGCTCCCGGTCGACGTCGAAGACCGCGAACTTGATGCTGGATGAGCCGGCGTTGATGACCGCGATCTGCCGAGCCATGTCGCGCTCCCTACCTGATCGCCGCAGAAGCATTCGCCTTACGGGCGGCTACCAGCAGCTGCGCCACCGCGCACGACGCAATTCGGGCAATCTCCTCGTCGGCCCGGCTCGTCAGGATGATGGGCACCTTCGCACCCAGGACGATACCCGCCGCATCTGCGCCGGCAAGGAACGAGAGGCTCTTCGCGAGCATGTTGCCGGCTTCGAGGTCGGGCACCACGAGGACATTGGCGCGACCCGCGACTGGCGAATTGATCTTCTTGATCGCCGCCGCCTCGGTGCTGATTGCGTTATCGAGTGCGAGCGGGCCGTCGAGGATCCCGCCGGTGATTTGGCCCCGGTCCGCCATCTTGCACAGAGCAGCAGCTTCGAGCGTGGACGGAACGTCGGGATTGACGCTCTCCATCGCGCTCAGGATCGCCACGCGAACGTCTTTGGTGCCGAGCGCGTGCACCAGGTCAATCGCATTCTGCACAATGTCGACCTTGCATTTCAGATCAGGTGCGATGTTGACTGCCGCATCGGTAATCACGAGCGGCTGATCGTGATGTGGGACGTCCATCACGAAGCAGTGGCTAATGCGGCGCGACGTTCTCAGCCCCGTATCGCGCTTGACGACGGCGCCCATCAATTCGTCGGTATGGAGGCTGCCTTTCATCAAGGCATCGGCACGGCCGTCGCGGACGAGCGCTACCGCTTTAGCCGCAGAATCTTCACTGTACTCGGCGTTGACGATCTCGAAGCCATTGATGTCGAGATCATATTCCTTGGCGACGGCCCGGATGCGTTCCTCTGGCCCGACAAGGATCGGTTCGATCAACCGTAGTCTAGCCGCCTCGACGACGCTTTCGAGCGAGACGCGATCGCAAGGGTGGGCGACGGCCGTAATGGCCGGGGGGTGCTTAAGCGCGGTTGCAACCAGCCTGTGGAACTTATCGTGATCGTGAGTTTCGGCTCTTGCCGGTGCCTCCAGCACGGACATCCCTGCCCTCCTTTTGATCGCTCACATCTGAGTGACGCAGACGATCTCACAGCGAGCCAAGACTTGCCCCCTCCCGGCCGCGTCGAGATCGGCAGGTGCAGAATAGGAGAGGTCCCGAATCCTCCAATCCGCAAATATCCTGACGCAGGGGCCGAATTACCTGCGCAGATCGGGCAAGGGTTTCTCAGCAATTCTATGGGCGACCGGTCCGGGTTGGTCCCGATACCCGGGGGTCGCCGCCAGCGTATCCTCCCACCAAATACCTAAGGGGGTTTCGCCTTCGAAGAGGCGGAGAGTGCGCGTCGGCTGTGAAGTCCGGGAGGGCACGAGATGGACAACTCAGATCATAGCGAATTCGCGATACCGCAGCTCGATTTCACCGAGCCGCCCATTGGATCCGATCGTCGATCATTCATGATGCGAAGTGCGATGGCCGCGGCGGTCGTTGCCCTTGGCGGCCGCGTCAATCCGTTATGGGCGCAAACGCCTGCTGGGCCGCCGCTCGGGTCTCAGCCGCTCGATCCGAACCTTCAGGTCGTCAAGGACAGCAAAGGGCCGGTGATGACCTTGGTCGACGAATTCTACAAAGTCGGACCGGGGCCTTCCTCGTCGCACACGATCGGGCCGATGCGGATCACCTATGATTTCTACCAGCGCGCGTCGAAGCTGCCGGCAGATCAGCTCGCGCAGGCAACGGCGCTTCGCGTGAACTTGTACGGCAGCCTTAGTGCGACCGGCAAAGGACACGGGACGGAGCGCGCGGCCCTGGCGGGCCTAGCGGGCTACGAGCCCGCGACAATCGATACCAAGATTCTCGACGAAATGGCCGCGAATCCGAACAAGACGTTCCCGGTCAAGCTCGGCAACAAGACGATCAACGTCAGCCTGAAGGACATCATATACGACGCCACTAAGGGCGACTTCCACCACCCGAACACGATGAAGGTCTCGTTGCTCGCAGGCGACAAGGTGCTGCTGGAGCAGGAATATTATTCGGTCGGCGGCGGCTTCATCGAATGGAAGGGCTACACACCGCCCAAGAAGAACCCGCCCAAATATCCTTATTCGACCATGGCGGAGGTGCTCGCGCATACGAAGCGCGACAACATCACGCTGGCGCAACTCGCTTACGCGAACGAGCTTGCGATTTCGGGCAGGGATCAGGCGGAGATAAACGCCTTCCTCGATAAGATCCTCGGTGCGATGCGAGCAACCGTGAAGACAGGGCTCAACGCGCCGACTGGCACGCTCCCCGGACCGATCAAGCTTAAGACCAAGGCGGGCGATGTCTACAAGAACGCCCAGAACATCCAGGAGCCCGCGCGGAAGGGCATCGGCCTCGTGGCGGCGGCAGCGCTAGCTGGCTCCGAAGAGAATGCCCGGGGTCACCTGGTGATTACCGCACCCACCGGCGGATCGGCGGGTGTGATGCCGGCGATCATCTATTCGCTGGGACCGGAAGGCGCGAAGATGTCGGATCAGCAGCAGCGGGAAGCGCTCCTTGCGGGCGCGATCATCGGATACCTCTGCAAGCACAACGCGACGTTGTCGGCCGCTGAAGGGGGATGTCAGGCTGAGATCGGCGTTGCGTCGGCAATGGGCGCGTCGGCTATCGCGGCCGCGCATGGAGCTCCGCCACAGGTTTCGGCGAACGGGGCAGGGGCCGCGCTCGAGCACCATCTTGGGATGACATGCGACCCGGTTGCCGGCTTCGTACAGGTCCCCTGCATTGAGCGTTGCGCGTTCGGCGCGGTGAAGGCCTGGACCGGCTATCTCATCGCGAACAACGAGATCCCGGCCAACCGGCGCGTCGACGTCGACACAGTGATCGTGGCTATGGCGCAGACCGCCAAGGACATGAACCCGAAGTATAAGGAGACGTCGGAAGCGGGTCTCGCGCAGTCCCTCGTCCTCTGCTGAGAGGCGGGCACTTGTGACGGCGCCGGTTCAGCGGTCGGAAGCGGCGATATCGACACGAATCGTTATCGCCGCCTGGCTGCTGACCTCGATCTTCTATTTCTACCAATATTCTATGCGTTCGGCGCCGGCCGTGATGGTGCCGGAACTGACGAGCGCGTTCGGCCTGACAGCCGTCGGCATCGCATCGCTAGTCGGACTCTTCTACTACGGATACGCTCCCTTCAGCCTCGTGGCCGGTGTGGCGATGGACCAGGTCGGGCCACGCAAGGTCGTGCCGCTCGGCGCCGCATCCGTTGCGATCGGCGCAATTCTCTTTTCGACGGGCGATCCGCTAATCGCGAGCATTGGCCGCTTCCTGCAGGGAGCTGGCGGCGTGTTCGCGCTGATTGGCGCGGCTTACCTCGTCACCAGCTATATGCCCGCATCCCGTGCCGCGACGATGATTGGCGCGACGCAGATGTTCGGAATGGCGGGCGGCTCTGCGGGACAGTTCGCCGTCGGTCCGTTGATTGCCGGTGGCTTGCCCTGGGATCGATATTGGTTGCTGATGGGAATTGTCGGCATCCCGATTGCCGCGCTGCTGCTCTTCCTCATCCCACGGCGCGATAAGTCTTCGGCGGCAGCAGCTGGGCTCGGACCGGCCGCGCGAGCGATGGCCGCGGTCTTCACCAACCCCCAGTCAATCCTCTGCGGTTTGATCGCCGGACTATTGTTCGTGCCGACGACCATCTTCGACATGGTGTGGGGCGTCCGTTACCTCCAGGAAGCGCACGACATGCCCTACTCGGTCGCGGTCCTTCGCTCCGCCTCTGTGCCATTTGGGTGGATCATCGGCTGTCCGCTGCTCGGCTGGCTCACGGATCGCATCGGGCTTCGCCGGCCGGTCATCATCGGCGCGGCATTGGTTCTGCTGGGCGTGCTCGCGCTCATCCTGTTTGGTCCGAGCGGCTTGTTCCCACCCTTTACCCTGGGCCTTCTCGCGGGCGTCGCGTCGGGCGCAGCCATGATCCCGTACACCGTGATCAAGGAGGCCAATCGTCCGGAGCATGCCGGGACCGCGACTGGCGTGGTCAACTTCCTCAACTTCGCGCTCACAGCGCTCCTCGGACCGATTTTCGCCAGCCGGCTCACTGCGGCAAGTGGCGGCGGGGAGCGAGAGATCGCGCATTATCAGACGACGTTCCTGCCCCTGCTGTACGGGGTCGCACTCGCGATTCTTCTGACGCTCCTGCTGCGGGAAACCGGACCGAAAGCACGCAATGCCGTCGAAGCTCGCCCGCGGGGAACTGGGCTTCCGGCCGAATGAAATCTAACGGAGGACGTGATGTCGACGACCCTGATCATGGAGCCGGAATATCAGCAGGCCGCTGAGAGGAAGGACGGGTTCAAGCCGGGCCTGTGGACGAAGGAAATCAACGTCCGGAATTTCATCCAGCACAATTACGAGCCCTATTACGGCGACGAGAGCTTCCTCGCCGGCGTGACGAAGCGGACGGTCGGCATCTGGAAGAAGCTGACCGACCTGTTCGTGGTCGAACGTGAGAAGGGCGTGCTCGACGTCTCGCAGATCCCGAGCTCGATCACCGCGCATGATGCCGGGTACATCGACAAAGCGAATGAAGTGATCGTCGGGCTTCAGACAGACGCGCCGCTCAAGCGTGCGATCATGCCGAATGGCGGTCTGAAGATGGTGACCAACGGCCTTGAGGCCTACGGCTACAAGCCGGATCCCAAGGTCGTCGAGATCTTCACGAAGTACCGTAAAACGCACAACGAAGGTGTATTCGACGCCTACACGCAAGATGTGCGGCGATGCCGCAGTTCACACGTTCTGACCGGCCTTCCGGACGCTTACGGGCGCGGACGCATCATCGGCGATTATCGGCGGGTGGCCCTTTACGGCGTCGACCGCCTGATCGAAGCCAAGAAGGCCGAAAAGCTTTCGCTCGATGACGAATGGTCGACGGACGCAATTATCCGCGATCGCGAGGAACTCAGCGAACAGATTCGCGCCCTTGGCGAGCTCAAGGAAATGGCGGCCAAATACGGGTTCGACATTTCGGGTCCCGCTTCGACCGCCAAGGAAGCCGTGCAGTGGCTGTACTTCAGCTATCTCGCCGCGGTGAAGGAGCAGAACGGCGCGGCCATGTCGCTCGGGCGCGTATCCACGTTCCTCGACATCTATTTCGAGCGCGACTTGGCGAATGGAACGCTGAGCGAGGAGCAGGCGCAAGAGATCATCGACGATTTCGTCATCAAGCTCCGCATCGTTCGCTTCCTGCGGACGCCGGAATATGATGACCTGTTCGCGGGCGACCCGACCTGGGTAACGGAATCCATCGCGGGCATGGCCGACGACGGTCGTCCGTTGGTGACCAAGACCAGCTTTCGCTTCCTGCAGACGCTCTACAATCTGGGGCCGGCGCCCGAACCGAACCTGACCATCTGGTACACGCCGCTGCTTCCCGAAGGGTTCCGCCGTTTCGCTGCCAAGGTCGCGATCGACACGAGTTCGATCCAGTTCGAGAGCGACGAGATCATGCGCATGGCATGGGGCGACGATGGCGCGATCGCCTGCTGCGTCTCGCCGATGGCGATGGGCAAGCAGATGCAGTTCTTCGGTGCGCGGGCCAACCTCGCCAAGGCCATGCTGTACGCCATCAACGGCGGCCGCGACGAAGTCAGCGGCAAGCAAATCGCGCCGGCGAGCGAGCCGGTGCAGGGCGATTATCTCGACTTCGACGATGTCGTGGATCGCTTCGACAAGATGATGGATTGGCTCGCGGGGACCTATGCCAGCGCGATGAACGTCATCCACTATATGCACGACAAATATTCCTATGAACGCATTGAGATGGCGCTGCACGATTATGCGCCGCTCCGCACGATGGCGTTCGGGATTGCGGGCATGTCGGTGGTCGCCGACAGCCTGTCAGCAATCAAATATGCGAAGGTGAAGGTCGTTCGCGACGAGACCGGCCTCATCACCGATTACGTGACCGAAGGCGAATTCCCGCTGTTCGGGAATAACGACAATCGCGTCGACGGAATGGCGGCCTGGCTGGTCAGCACATTCATGTCCAAGCTGCGGAAATATCCGCTCTACCGGAATGCGCTTCACACCCAGTCGGTTCTGACGATTACGTCCAACGTGGTCTACGGCAAGGCCACGGGAAACACGCCGGATGGACGTCGCAAGGGCGAGCCCTTCGCGCCGGGTGCCAACCCGATGCACGGACGCGACAGCCACGGCATTCACGCTTCGGCTGCATCGGTCGCGAAGATCCCGTACCGCGATGCGCAGGACGGTATTTCACTGACCACTACCCTGGTGCCGACGGGGCTTGGGCGCACCGAAGATGAGAGGATCACGAACCTGACTTCGATCCTGGACGGTTTCTTCGGAACGACCGGCTATCACATGAACATCAACGTCCTGAACCGCGACACCTTGTTGGACGCGATGGATCATCCGGAGAAGTATCCGAGCCTGACCATCCGTGTGTCCGGATATGCAGTGAACTTCGTGCGGCTGACACGCGAGCAGCAGATGGATGTGATCAACCGCACGTTCCACGGAGAGTAAGATGGAGACTCAGCCGACTCCGGCGGTTGCGCCCGAGAAGGTCTCGCTCGAAGCGAAATCGCCGTTCGAGATGCGGGTTCATTTGGGAGACGGCGTGCCCGAGACGGACGTCCGTACCGCGCTCAAGACCGGTGACATGGGGTTCCTTCATTCGTTCACGACTGGGTCTGCAGTGGATGGGCCCGGCATCCGCCTCGTGGCCTGGACGACGGCGTGCATGTTCCGTTGCCAATATTGCCATAACCCCGACACCTGGACGCTCAGCAACGGTATCCCGGTGACGCTCGAAAGGGCGATCGAAGAGGTTCGCAAATACGCCAATGGCCTCAAGATGATGCATGGCGGCTTCACGCTTTCGGGCGGTGAGCCGCTGATGCAGGACCGCTTTGCCGCGAGGCTCTTCGAAGCCGTGAAGAAGATGGGCGTTCATACGGCCATCGAGACGAATGGCTATTTCGGAGAGCGGCTGTCGGACGACGAGGTCCGGAATATCGACCTGGTCATCCTCGACATGAAGGCTTTCACCCGTACCCAGCACGAGCTCGTCACCGGCGGAATGCACAATGAAGACGTGCTCGAATTCGCCAACCGGTTGTCTGAGCTCAAGCGTCCAGTGTGGCTGCGGTATGTGCTCGTACCGGGGCTGACCGACATTCCGGAGGAGATGGAAGCGATGGCCGAGTTTGGAGCCTCGCTGGGTGTCGTCGAGCGCGTCGAGATTCTGCCGTTCCACCAAATGGGCAAGTACAAATGGGAGCGGCTTGGACTGAGGTATCAGCTCGCCGACATAGACCCCCCATCGCGCGAGCGAGTCGCCACAGCCGTTGCGATTTTCCGGGGCGCGGGCCTCGACGCATCCTGAGGCTGGCCAACAACGGCAACTAAGGTTTTTCCTGAGCCCCAAACGCGCCGAATCACTCATACTCGCTGAGGAATCATCTCGGCGGGGGCTGGGTCATGATACGCAAAAACCTGATGGCCGCGTCGGCAGCGTTGATCGCTTCCCCGGCATTGGCCGGCACGGTTCCTGACACGATTCCGGCTCCGGGCGCTGCGGTTCAAACAGCTGCTGCATCGAGCGCTGGCGTGCAACAGAATGCACCGCTTACGGAGGCAGAGCGCGCGCAGGCCCTCAAGGAGCTGGAAGACTTGAGAGCGCGCCTCAATGCTCTTGAAAGCCGGCTGGGCGTGGCTCCCCCTCAAGGCGTGCAAGTGACGCCGGCAGCGGAAAAGCCGAAAAAGGATCGGAACCTCGAACTCTACGGCTTCGTCCAGCTCGACGCGATCCAGGACTTCAAACGAGTCGCGCCCGATTGGGAAGCAACTCTTAGGCCGTCGCGTATTCCGACTCAGGACGGAGAGTTCGGCAAGAACGGCGATTCAGTGTTCAGCGTGCGCCAATCGCGGCTCGGGGTGAAGGCGACCGGCGATCTTGGGGGCAAACCCTACGAGGCGAAGTTCGAGTTCGACCTGTTCGGAACCGGTGTCGATGCGGGGCAGACGACATTCCGCGTAAGACACATCTACGCGAAGTGGGGGCCGTTTCTTGCCGGCCAGACGAACACGTTATTCATGGACGGCGACATTTTCCCGAACGTGGTCGACTATTGGGGTCCGAACGGAATGGTCTTCGTCCGGAATCCGCAAATCCGATGGACCTTCGTCGACCGTGACGGTTGGACCGCGGCGGTGGCGCTCGAGCATCCAAGTGACGACATCGATCCGGGGCGCATCCGACTGATCGATCCTGATGTCGCCGCCAACATCCAGCCGCACGAGACGCTGCCTGATCTCACCGCCGCCGTCGGCTACTATGGCAAATGGGGACACGTTCGACTTGCAGGCCTGCTGCGCAAAATCGGGTACGAGACCCGCGACCCCGCAACGAATAACGAGCCCGCGGGCCACAATACCGGCTGGGGCGTCAACGCGACGGGATCCGCAAAACTCGGCCCGGCAACGCTTCGGCTCGGCGCCGTCTACGGCCGCGGAATCGCGACTTACATGAACGACGGCGGCATGGACCTGGCGCCGGCAGTTCGCACCATTATTGGCCCGGATGGCTTCATAATCGTGCCTCGCGCCGAAGCAGTGAAGCTGTTCGGCCTATCGGCCTACGTCGATATCAACTGGTCGAAGAAATTGAGCACGGCGATCGGCTACAGCTTCGATAAGGTCCACAATACCAACTTCCAGGAACCCGAAGCATTTCACCGGGGCGATTATGCATCCACAAACCTGCTGTGGGCGCCGTTCGACAATGTCCTGACGGGGGCCGAGCTGCTGTGGGGCAAGCGGATCGACAACGACGGCGACAGGGGAACCGACATCCGGCTTCAAGGAACCTTCAAATGGTCCTTCACGAGCAACAATATCTGGGATTGGTTCGACTAAGCTTAGGCTCGGCACTCACCGGACGGCTTTGCGCGAGAGAGCGTCCCGTCTTACATGTGGGATCATGAAGCCCGTCGTCATTATCCACACCAACGACAAGCAGATGCTCGGCGCTTTGGTGTCGGCGCACAGTTATCGGCGAAACAGTCGCGATCCTGAGGCATTCGAGGTGCGCGTCCTCCGGGCCGAGGATGAGCCCGAACTGCAGCAAAGAGGCCGTACGCTGATGCGCGGCGGGATCGAGCGCGCCTGGGACCCGGATGACCTTCAGTCCTTCACTCCGCTGCGCTTTGCTGTGCCTGACTTGATGGATCATCAGGGCCTCGCCGTCGTGACCGATCCCGATGTTTTCGCGGTCGGTGATGTCGGCGAACTGTTCACGCGCGATTTGCAGGGCAAGGCGATCTGGTGCCGCCCGCGACCCGGGTACGACAAGATCACCGACCCGCTCGCGACTTCAGTCATGCTGCTGGACTGTTCGAAGCTGCCGCATTGGCGCTTCAAGGAGGACATCCAGGCGCTTTGGGGCCATCGGATCGACTACCTCGACTGGATCAACCTCAAGCGCGAGGACCTTGGAACGATCGGAATCCTGGAGCCGGAGTGGAACGACTTCGATCATCTGACCCCGCAGACGAAGCTGCTTCACAACACCAAGCGCCGGACGCAGCCGTGGAAGACGGGACTGCCGATCGACTTTACCTTCCGCGAGCGGAAGGGGCTGCTCAACCTCGCGCTACCGATCGTGCGAATGGTTGCGCCGAATTACACTCGGCATCCGGACCGTAACCAGGAGACCTACTTCTACGCGCTGCTGGCGGAAGGCCTCGACACCGGCTCCATCGCCGAGGAGCAGGTCGAAAAGGAAGTGCGGCTAGGCCATGTCAGGCCGGACTCGCTCGCGCTTATCGACCGTTATCGCGGCCATCTTTGGCCGGCGGAGCAGGCTGCGCCAAAAGCTGCCTGACGCGCTCCGCGACGATCTCGGCATAGTCGGGCGGGTTGCTCGACTTTGGTGAGGCAAGCGCTCCACCGAAGCCGTTCTGGTCCAGAGCCTTCCAGAAGAAGCGTAGGTCGCGCGGATAAAGGCGCTTCCCCGGCCGCAGCCGGTCCATTGCCCACATAACAGCCTCGCCTAGGCGGCTCTTTGAAATCGGGATGATGGCGACCGGTTTCCCTGTCGTGACCGCGTCGGCGGTCATGGCTACGCTGTCTGCGGTGACGAATATTTGGTCCGCGGCCTCGATGACTGCCGGGTAGGCCGGTGGACCGTCGCCTGGCTCGAACAGGAATGGCACCGACGAGCTTTCCAGCGTCTCGCGAATGGCGCCGAGCAACTCCACCGGCGTTCGCGGGCTGCCGAGTGCGAGCAACGATCCACCATCGCGTTTCGACGCGTCAAGCAGCTGCGATAGCGCTGCCGTCATCTCGGCGATGGGCAGCTGCCAGTAGAGCGTAGGACCGCCGATCAGGAACAGCCGCCGCGGCCTCGGATAGGCTTCGAGCATTTGGCGATCAGACTGATCGATCTCGCGGGCTCCGTGCGGTGTAAGCGCGAAGGGGATTCGCAGGACGTTGGGCGCATCCGGCACCGGATATTCGGGAGTCGGAACGACGAGGTCGAAGTAGTTCGGCGAGATTCTTGGAAAGCCAAGATGTACCGAGCGCGTCCGCCCACCCGAACGGCGCCGGAGCTCACGAACCACGGGGACGCTGCGCAGGCCGGTCGAGATGGTCAGGTCGGGCGGGTCACCTTCAAGTTGCGCCCGTGATTTTCGATCAACGCTTCGAAAGGTTGCACCGAGCCAAGCGGGCTGGAGCCGCCGCCACTGATTGTAGCTGAGCTTCTTTTGTTCGAACGGGAAACCCAGCGCCTCCGAGAGGGCAAGCACCTGATTGTTGTCCCCGCGATGAGGACCGAGAAGCGCCCAAACGCGCGGGGTGGGCTCGGACGGCATTGTGGCTTCGGTCCCCGGTTCCCAAATCGGCTGCCGATCATGTAATCGGAAATGCGGCGGCGTCGAGACAAGCCCGACTAAGCCGAGGTTTGAGGAGCTTCCCATGTGCGGAATTGCCGGCTGGTACAGGCGCGGAGGGCGTCCCGTCGCGCTCGACGCGGTCGCCAGTCAGTGCGACCGCCTGATCAGCCGCGGCCCGGACGACGCAGGTTATTTGGTCGAGGGCGACTTCGGCTTTGGCATGCGGCGGCTCAGCATCATCGACATCGAAGGCGGTCACCAGCCGATCCATAGCCCGGACGGCCGCTATGCGATCGTCTTCAACGGCGAGATCATGAACCATCCGGCGCTCAGGCGTGAGCTTGAGGGCGGCTACCGGTTCCAGACCGACCATAGCGATACCGAGACCATTCTCGCGGCGTACATCAGGTGGGGCGACGATGCCTGGCTGCGTCTCGAAGGCATGTATGCGGTGGCGATCTGGGACAAGCACGCCAAGAGCCTGACGCTCGCGCGCGATCCGATCGGCATCAAGCCGCTCTTCTTCACCGAGCAGGCTGGGGGCCTGGCGTTTGCGTCCGAGATCACGGCGCTGCGAACGCTGCCGGGCTTCGAGTTCGATCTCGACGAGGACGGGGTCGACGACTTCTTCTGCTTCGGTCACACGCTCCCGCCGCGCACCATCTTCAAGCAGGTTCGGCCGCTCGAGCCCGGCCATGTGCTGCATATCGGAGCGGTCGGCGAGCCGGTGATCCGCCGTTTCTGGCAAGCGCGGCTGAAGGTCGAGGACGGCATCTCTGAAGCCGATTGGGTCGAGCGCACACGCGCTGAGCTGCTGCGGACGGTTAAGGAACATCAGCTTTCGGACGTACCCGTCGGGGCTTTCGTGTCGGGCGGCGTCGATTCTGGCGCAATCGCGGCGGCAATGGCTCGAACGTCGTCCGAGCCATTCAAGATGTTCACGGCCGGCTTTCCGGGCTCGCCGCGCGACGAGACCGAGGCGGCCGCGCGGATCGCGAAGCATCTCGGCTGCGAGCATGTCGTGTTGCCGATGCAGCCTCAAACGGCTGCGGACGTGCTGCCTTCAGTGCAGGCTAGCTTCGACGAGCCGACTGCGGCGAACAGCGCGATTCCGCTCTGGTATTTGTCGCGCGCCGCCGCAGAGCATGTGAAGGTCGTATTGTGTGGCGAGGGCGGGGACGAGCTGTTCCTTGGCTACAATCGTCAGCGTTGGGCGAAGCGGATGGCGAAATGGAATGCGCTGGCCGGTCCGGCCGGCGTGCTCGAACGCCTGCCGGAGCTTCCGATCCGCAAATGGAACTATGTTCGCCAACTTGCTGGCCGGTTCCGTCAGGGGGCACGGCTCGAAGATGGGTACGAGCGCTTCTTCTCGGCGGTGTCGATCAGCACGCCCGAATTGCGCTCGCGCATCTACCGTCCCGACTTCTTCCAGCGCGAGGCCCAGCGGAGCAGCGTCGAGGCGCGCGCGGAAGCATTCTTCCCACAAGCTGACCGGCAGAAGCTGTCGGACATCGAAGAATTCATGATGGGCGACCTGACCGTCCACATGCCGGCATCGATGTGCCAGCGGCTGGACCGCGCGAGCATGGCGCATTCGCTCGAGGCACGCGTGCCGTTCCTCTCGCATCGCTTCGTGGAGTTTGCCCTGACCGTTCCCACAGACCTCAAGCTCAAGGGGAACACTGGCAAGTATGTGCTGAGGCAAGCCGTCGAGCCATGGCTTCCGCCGGGCCAGCTAAACCAGCGAAAGATCGGTTTCCAACTGCCGCTGGCAGATTGGTTCATGGGCGGCTTCAACGATTTCGCGAGACAGGCCTGGACCTCCTCCGGCGCAGCTGAACTCGGAATTCTGGACAAGGCCAGCGTTGATCGTCTGTTCGAAGAGCATCGCAGCGGTGCCGCCGACCATGGACGCATGCTCTACGCGATCGCGATGTTCAGCTGCTGGTGGAAAGATCAGCGGCCCGCTGCTTCCGCCAAGCGCAGGGCGCCTGCGCGAGTACTCGCCTAGATATGAGCCCGGCAATCTCGGTCGTCCTGCCGGTGCACAACCGCGCTGACGTTCTTCCTCGTGCAATTCAAAGCGTGCTCGATCAGCGTCTGAAAGACTTCGAATTGATCATCGTCGACGACGGCTCGACCGATGACAGTGTCGCGGTGGCCAAGGCCTTCGAGGATGCCCGGATCAACGTGATCGAGCTGGGCCAGAACCGCGGTGGCAACGCCGCCCGGAACGCGGGTGTACGCGCTGCAAAGGCGCCGCTGATCGCATTCCTCGACAGTGACGACACCTACTTTCCCGAAAAGCTCGAGTGGGTCGTCGCGGAATTTGCTCGGCGGCCCGACCTGGAACTGCTCGTCGACAGCTTCGTGAAAATGCCTGCGCCCGGCTCAGCTAAGCCGCGGATCGTGCGGAAGAATCCGGTGATCAACGATAGTGAGTTGTTACGGAAGGCGCTCTTCACGCGAGTCCTCTGGAAGGCGACGCCGTCGATTTCCGTGCGCCGCGACACCATGCTCAAGGTGATGTTCGACGAGACGCTTCGACGACTGCAGGACTTCGACTTCCTGATCCGCGCGTCGGAGGTCGCGAACTGTGCTTCGACCGACCAAGTCCTGTGGGACAAATATTGGGACGCGAACGCGATTTCGATTCAGGACAACATGATTCCCGCGAATGTCGAGCTTGTTCGACGCCATCCCGAATATCTCAGCGTGCGCGAGTATCGTCCCGGGCTCGCTTATATCCTGCGGCTGTCGCTCTGGCGGAGATTGAAGAAAGCCGATCTTTCAGGAGCGGTCAGCGACGTGAAACAGTTAGGGCGGGCATTCGGCTCTAAGGAAGCGAGCCGCTTGTTGTTCGAGGCGCTCTTTCCGCGCCCTTCGATCAGTCAGTCGGCTGAATAACCGAACACCGGATCGAGGTGCTCCGCGAGATAGGCGTCGACCTTCTTCGCCTCGCGTGCTTCCAGACGCTTGCGATAGCCGCCGCTGCCTCCGGCACGCACCTTGGATGAGCGGCTATCCGTCTTCTTGGCGGGCTGCAGGCGCGCCGAGCTGAAATAGCCTTCCTTCTCGCGTTCCTTCAGGTTGCCGAAATTGGCGAACTCGACGGCATCGTCGATGTCCGACTTCGTCGACTTCAGGCCGACCTGTTTCGCAAGGCTTCGAAGAGTAGCGTGCGGATCGGTGAGGAAGTCCTCGTAACGGACGATGCCGACATCGTTCCGCTCGCGGGCCAGCTCGGCCCACAGGTTCAAGAACCGGACAATCGATGGGATACCGCCATGCTCATCCCAAATGAAAAGCTCGAGTGGCTGCTCAGCCAGCTTGCGACGCGCGCGGCCGCGGCTTCGGTGCTTCAGGTGATGGTGGCGCGAAACGGCGACGTCACCAGGGTGCCGCGCCAATAAAACGACGCGTGCATGCGCATAATCTTTCTTGTCCAGATGGATCTGGTCAGGACGGCGCATCGCATCGCCGGCGTGGGTGAACAGCAGGCGCGGGACTTCGGGTGCCGCTCTTTGCAGTTGCGGAAATTCCAGCAGATGCCGCTCATCAATTCCGAATTGTCGCTGGAACAGGCGACTCAACATGGCCCGGACGAACGTTCGTCCTGACTTAGGGAAGGAAATCACCACCGCGTCCGAGTGACGAAGCCACGCCGAATCACGCAGGTCGCGGCGGATGCGGAGGGCAGGAGCGCCCGGGATCAACCTCAACATTTGTACGCCCGCGCGAGCGGCAGCATCGCGTAGCCTGCGGCGAGGTTTTGGCGAGATCGATTGTTTCGGCACGGGCAAGCGCCTTAGCCCTCTGCAGCCACTCGTCAAACCATGGTTGCCAATGGGTGGCAGAGGGCCGCCTTGGACCCTATGTTAGCAGCCATGGCCAGAGCAAAGACACCTGCTGCGAAGGCGGCGACGAAAGCGGCGAAGCTGCCCCCGGTTACGATCGTGATCGAGTGGGAAAATGCGATCGACGTCGAGGACAAATGGACCAAGGTCGCAATGGCGGCGCTCGAGAATGAACTCACGTCCGTTGCACCGAAGATGAGCGCCAAGCCCCGCGTCACCTATCTTTACGACAAGAATGCCGTTGCCGCGGGAACGATCGAGGAAGCGCTTGAATCGACCGCGCCCAAGCTGCGTCAGCTGGCCAATGTCGAGATCGTGCCGACGGACGGCCTGACCTATTACAAGCTCAAGAATTTCGGGATCGGCCGTGCGAAGACCGAGCTGTCGATCATGCTCGACAGTGACGCGGCCCCGCAGCCGGGCTGGCTCGAGAATCTGATCAAGCCCTTCTCAGATCCGGAGATCATGGCGGTCGGCGGCTTCACCGTGCTGGGCTATGACGATTTCCTGTCGAAGACCTTCGCGCTGAGCTGGATCTTCGACCTCGCGACAGAGCGCTCGAAGACGGTGAAGCGTGAGAAGATCCACGCCAACAATTGCGCGGTGCGCACTGACTTCTTCCGCCAGAATCCGTTCCCCGACCTGCCGGCGTTCAAGAAGCAGTGCGGCTTCTGGTTGCGGGACCTTTCCGCGCGCGGCTTCAAATACACGCGCACCGCCGATGCGATGACGGTTCACGCTCCGCACCCTGGTTACAAGTTCCTCGCCTGGCGCGCTTGGACCATGGGCCTCGATCGGGATTATCAAGCATTTCAGACGGGTACGAGATCGCGGATCGGTCGCTTCGGCTACGCCTTCGAATTCTTCGGCGGCAAGGTTGGCAAATCCTGGGGCCGGATCATCGCCAAGGGCGGAGATGTCGATCTGCCCGTCTGGCAGCGCCCGGCAGCCATGCTGGTGACCTTCGGCTTCTATGGCGTCAGCCTAGTTGCCGAGATTGGGAGCTCCCTGACGCGCCGCTACGAGCCTGTCGTCGATGAGAAGCAGCGAGTGCTCAAACATGCGACCGCAAGCTGACGCGACGAACCTAATTGATCGGAGGGCGCTGCTTGGGCTGGGGGGTGCAGCAGTAGCAACGCTGCTGCTGTTCGGCCGGTCCGGCGGTGCGGACGCGAGCATTCGCTTCACCGTCAATCACTCACCGGCGCAATGGCGCCAGATCCTCGGGCCGCAACGCTATCACATCCTCCGGGAGGCCGGGACCGAGTATGCGTTCACCAGCCCGCTGCTCAACGAGCATCGCAAGGGCGTGTTCACCTGCGCGGGTTGCGCATTGCCGCTGTTCAACGCCGCAACGAAGTTCGAGAGCGGGACAGGCTGGCCGAGCTTCTGGCGCGCGCTGCCGCATGCGGTCGTGACGCGTGCGGATCACAGCTTGCTCATGGAGCGAACCGAGGTTCTGTGCGCACGCTGCGGCGGGCATCTTGGGCACGTGTTTGACGACGGGCCGAAGCCGACCGGCCTGCGGTATTGCATGAACGGACTGGCGCTCCAGTTCAGGACCGCCTGAACCGAACCTCAGGCGACGATGCGCAGCGTTCCACGCTTTCCGGGCGCGGCGTAGCATACGACGCCGAGCTCTTCCTGAAGCCGCCGAAGCTCTCGCTCCTTGGCTTCCTTCGTCTGCTCAGCGTAGCGCCGCTCGCACTCGATTTCTTCCGCGGTTTGCTCGCGGAGATAGGAAATCGTGATTCGCCGGCCGAACACTTCGTCGCCGCGCAACTTCAGCTCGGCCTCCGAATCTTCCGGAAGGCCGTCGCGCACTTCCACGAGCTTTGCGATGAGCTCATCCAACGAGGCATGCTCGCCGATTTCGACGAACTCCTTGACGCGTCTACCCATTCGTGACCCTCCCCGGCCCCAAGGGGTTAAATACCGCAGCGCGGATTCCGCACGCAACGTCGAATATCGGTTTATCCCCAAGGAAGTTGTCGGCCTGTGAATTGGTTTGACCTCGAAGGTGCAGAAATGGCTTCAGAAACACTGATCACTCTCTCCTGCGGCAAGTTGCGCCTGGAGCTAAGCCCTTCTGTTGGCGGCGCAATTTCTGCCTTCGAGTGGATCGGTGATGGCTCGCCACGACCGATATTGCGCAAGAGCAACAATCCGCTCGAAAACGCCCTGCAGGGTTCGAGCTTCCCGCTAGTCCCCTACGTCAACCGAATCCGGGGCGGCGCCTTCACCTTCGGCGGGCGCGAGGTGCGGATCGCTCCGAACATGGTCGGCGACATCAGTCCGCTGCATGGGCAGGGATGGCTCAACCCTTGGACAGTGGAGGAATCTAGCGAGACCGCGGCGTTGCTCAGTTATCGCCATGAGTTCGGAGAATGGCCTTGGTCCTACGACGCCCGGCAGGAATTCTCGCTCGATGAAAGCGGGCTCAGCGCTCGCCTGACGTGCCGGAACACGTCCGAAGATCTAATGCCCTGCGGCCTCGGCCAGCATCCCTATTTTCCCTGCGGTCCGGAAACGCAGATCGATACGCGGGCGACTCATGCGTGGACGACCGACGAGAATGTTCTCCCGGTCGAAAAGGTAGTCGCCGACGGCCGCTACGACCTTCGCGAGCGGCTAATTTGTGGACAGGAGCTAGACCATGGCTGGGGCGGCTGGGACGGCTCGGCGCGGATGACGGATCCGGAATGGCCATACTCGGTCGAGCTATCCTCACCGCAGGCTCGCTTCTTCCAGGTCTATTCACCGCCAATCGGCGCCATCTTCGTTGCGGAACCGGTGACCCACGCCAATGCCGCGCTGAACGCCCCCGAAGACCAGTGGCAGGAGCTTGGCATGCGGGTGCTCGCGCCGGGCGAAACCATGAGCCTCGACATGCGCCTTGAAGTTATCGCGAAATAGCTGCCCTTCAGGTTGAAGGTTCGAAATCCGGCCTATATAGCCCGCGGCTCTGCCGCATCCGGAGACGTGGGTGAGTGGCTGAAACCAGCGGTTTGCTAATTGTCTGGACGCTTTGATTTCAAAGCAAAATCTGGGCGTCTATAGAGCATTTTATAATGATCGGGCTGGCTTTTCGCTGTTGGCTTCAGCCATCGCGTTATGGTCGGCCCTAGTGGCGTGAATGTCATACCAACCGATGTTCGGATACGTGCCCGTCAAGCGCTCCACAAACCTACAATAATAATCGTACAGAACGATCCGCCTGTGCAGCAGGGCGGGAAACCAAGCTCGTCGAGCGATTGATCGGCATGCTCGTTGAGCATCTAGAATAGACATCCAGCGTCCCGGAGCTTCATCCCCAAACAATCCACTGGATCCCGGTTCGAACCGATGTTGCACGTATTTGCCCACCAAAGGCGGATGCGGCGCTGACTGATTTTCGACGTAATGCTGCGGAACGATCTTGAACCTGTCGTAACCCAGCTCCACCAAAGTCTGTAGCTCCGCTTCCATGGATCTAAGAGATGGATTTCGGGGAAATGCGGATTCGATCGATAGAAACGGTGGCCGCAGATGACCGTGACGAAGGGAATCCAGGGCCCGCGAGTCCATGCCTTCGATGTCGATCTTAACGTAGAACGCATCGCCGTATTTCTTGATGAGCTGAGCGAGGGTTACCGCTGCGAGCTTGAATTCTGTTGAGGGGAAACCTCGTGCAGCGTTCTGGTCACGCCAACCCGGGACCAGGGTGCTCCACTGCGTATTTCCGTTCTTGTAGAATGTCACCGGACCAGCACGGTCCGCTATGGCTACGTTAACGATCTCGAGCTGGCCACTCTCGACATAATCCCTGAGCCGCTCGGCTGCTGCCCGACACATGTCTCGGTCAGCATCCACGCCAATTACGCGGAAGCCCTTCCGCAGATAGAACTCGCTGTCCTCACCGGCGTGGAGCCCGATGTCATAGATTAAACCGAGCACTGCTGCTGTTTGTAGGTAACAACGAGGCAAGAAAGCAACGTTGAGCGCATGTGCAATCTCGCTGATTACACTCCGGACTTGTTTGACCGGACACGCACTGCCGGACTGAAGGCCTCTGACCCATTGCGGACATGAGGCAGTCGCGTAATCTCCTTTGGTGGGATCGATCTTTCACGTAACGGGCGCTTGTAGCTTGGCGCTGCTGCTAGTCGCATGTGCAGACGACAGCAGCAGAAACGTCATTCACGATGGGCAACCGTATTTCCAACAGACGATCGTCTACAAGTCAGCTGAGTCTAACCGCCTTGTGAGCTCCGTAGGTCAGTTCGCTAACGCCCACGGGATGGACTTCGTAGTTTCGCGTGATGAGCCTCGCCTAGGCGACTTCAATGCATGGGCTGCAGGTCGCGACGTCAATTTCGTCGCAGTCCACCTCGCAAATGATCGGTCCAATTCCGTGCACATTCTCGGGATAGCGAAGGGCGTGCCGACCGAGCGAGACAAAGCCAAGGCCGCAGAATTTGCATGCTATGTCGCCCGACTCTGTGGCTCCACAACTTCAGCGAGCTTCGGCTGACACCGCTTCCTCACAGTCACGAACAAGTCGAATGGGGTCGGTGGACGTGGCCATGGCTCATTGCCTCACTGGTCGCTTCAGCCTGCCTCCTGACCTACTTCATTCTCCACTCAATCCTGGGCCCCCTCGGCGTCGATGAGATTTACTTCTCACACGTCCTTTGGCTGACCTTGCAAGGCAAGGTCCAATATGTGGATTTCTACAGCCACCACTTTCCGACGTACTTCAAGCTGTACGAAGCCATTATTCCAGCCAGCGAAGCTTTCGGTCTTCAATTCGTTTGGTTCGTGCGACTCTCGAACCTTATTGTGCTAGCGGGCTACGTCGGATTGCTCCTTTGGGTCGTTCCCAACCGAGCGCTACTTCTGCTTCCGCTGCTCCTCACATTCATCATCACAAGTCGTATGATCGAGGTACGCACCGACACGCTTGGGCTTCTGCTTTTCAATGGGGCGTGGGCGTCCTTGCTCCATCGCTATTCCCTTCGATCAATCCTAATTGCGGCAGTTCTAGCTACGCTGGGCGCGATATTCTCAGCGCGCGGCCTCGTTATGGGAATTGGGTTCACGGCGGCCGTTGCTGTTCTCGTGATTAGCCGTCGCGATCTCCGGACAAGCTTAGTCCTGATGGCGTTCGGCTTAGCGCTCTGCGCCGCAACTGCGTTGGCTTACGTAGCGTTTCCACAATACAGCCAAACGCTAGTCCAATCCGCTCTGCTGGATAACACTACCGATCAGCTGGCGCCCCTTAGCTTCGTGCGTCGAATTGTGGGCTTCGATCGCTCACCGCAGATCTTAATGACCATCGTTGCCTTGGCGCTTGCGGTGAGCTCCGCGATGCAGGGAAGGCAAAAGCAGCAAGCCATAGTGGTTGCATCCGCTACGGTTTCGCAGTTGGCCCTGATCTTCCTCGACCCCTCTCCGTTCCCTTACGTTTACGCATGGGCTGCAATTCCGACTCTCGTCGGGCTCACTTTAGTTAGAGAGGATCTGGATCGCCGCTTTACGAAGGCTGTGGTCGCAGCCGGAACGGTATTCGCGGGGTCACTGACGCTCGCCACGTTCGGTTACCCATTGGTCGCAGGCCATCAACCGCCCGTTGGCTCGAACTATCGCGTGTTCCTCGATCGACCATTCAGGCCCGACGAGGTGCGCGGACTGTCCAACGAGAAGCTCGTCGCAGCCATGATAAGTGGTCGAAATCAACAGTCGCTCAGCAACCAGCTCATGATCCGGGAGGAAGTTTGCAAGCGCATCCAGGGGACGACTCTTGCGGTCTGGCAGGCACATCCGATCTGCATGCCCGATGCACATTACTACTGGTATGAAATGAGATGGCCTAGCGTGTGGGCAGGGGGTCCAGAGCCACGCCATGAGCGCTGGTTTGAACAAATCTTCGAAGCGAACCCTCCAGCGCTCTTCGTCTGGGCTGTGCCTGGTAATTCGGCGCCTCTGAATGCCTGGGCCAAAGGTCTACTTCATGGCTACTCGAATTATGACGGCTTCTCATTCAACGAGCGCATCATCCCCAAGCAGACAGGTACGTCCGATAAGGCATCCAGCCAGCAGCGTAGTGACCAAAGTTGAGCCAAACGAAGAGGACTGCGGCAGAGTAGCCAATCACCATGGCCTGCCATGCCACCCTCGAATCGGCGCTTCGAGTGAAGACGTAGGGGATCCTGCTGAAGGCGAACAATTGGATCGGGATGAGGTACATTCCGAGGCGGTCAACGATGACCGAGGACGAGACCAGGAACAGTGCTGCTCCTGTTGCGAGGCTCAGGATCGCAAAGGTCTTCCACACGATTTTCTCTTCGCGAGATCGATAGAAACGATCCTTTCCGAGCAATAGAATAAGGGCTGGCAGAACGTTCATCGCCACCCGAACGGCAGCGCCGGCGGCGTCGTAGCGCCCCTGCATATATCCTTGGCTGTATTGCTCCACGCTCCCGGAAAAGATTGTGAAATATGCGATTACGCATGCCAACAAGGTAAGCGAGGCCGTGACGAATTTGTTGCGACCTCCGGCAATCATCATGACTGGAGCGAAGACCAATACGGATCGGTGGAAGAGCCCGCCGAGGATGGTGAAAAGCACGAATTTTCTGAGGGACCTGGTCTCAATATAGTCGGCCAACCCCAGCATCAGAAAACCAATGGCTGCAGCCTGGCGCGTGAAACCCATGCCCACAACGATGATGAGGAACGGCGTCGCAACAAGCATCGCCAACCATCGGTTTGGCTGCAACTTGCAGAGTCGCATGAGACCCCAGCAGAACGGAATTGCGCAGGCTAGGTTGACCGGCCAAACGCCGGTTCCGAGCTGGGCCGAAGCCCAATTTAGAATTAAATAACCGGGCTCGTATCGCGAATGCCCAAATGCGTAGATCAGCGACCAGCGAGAGGCTTCCTCATAACCGACCTCATAATTGTGCCAGTCGCCGCCTACGTGATACCTGAATCCGATTATCAGGATCAGCATCAGAGCTGCCAATAATGGCATTGCGGATCGTGTTGCCGGAAACTCCCGACGGCCTCCGAGGGCAATATGCGCGGGAGCTGCTTGGGGTTGGTAAAAGATCGCTGCGAAGGCGAACACGCCGAACAGAACCCAATAGAAAATCACAGAAGGGTTCGCTCCGCCTAATAGGTGATTTCGATCACGGACCCTGAAGGAAGTCCGGCGTCTTTCGCTTTGAATACTTCGTTCACAGCTCGTTGAGCGCTTATTGGACGGCTAAAGGTGTAAACGTTGCCTGTTGCGGGGTCAGTTGCCGAAGTGACCCATTGAGCACGTTTCCAGCCCACCGGCCGAAATTCGCGCTCACTGCGTCTGAACCACCACATTCTAGGTGCCTAGCAGATGGTCGATGCAACTGGACAGAGGGCTCTCATTGAAGTGCTCCTTACGCCTGCCATCTGACTGATTGCCACGCAGCACGGCAGTCGTTTGGTGAAACTTTGCAACTGGTGATTGTCGAGGCGGTTGCATCGTCATGCAGTGCGACGAACCAATCTCCAGTTTCGAGGCATTTTACCCGCCAGTAGTCGATGCCGTCGAAGCCCCCTTTCAGAACAGCTTCAGTTACGAGCGGACACTGTTTGCCAGCTCGCACGAGTAGCGCCATGAAGAATGTGCGGCGACTTTGAGCATCCTTCATCAACTCGAAGGACTCACTTGTAGTTGGGACGGGGTTCTCTCCCGGATCATGGGTCGCGTCCGACAATCCACTACCCAAGTTGCGGCTATCAGACTGTGAGGGGCCGCAGCCCATCAGCGAAACGACCATCACGGCGACGCTCAAACCTCTGAGCAGCTGGGATGTCCGGATGTTCGAGGTCCTCATTTCGAAGTCTGAATCCTTGCGGACGAGTCGACGGGAAAGAGACGCACCTTTTCAATTCGTGGGCCAACCAAGGCAGCCAAACCAAGGATCAGGAAGGGGATGAGCCAGTTCACTCCAATGCTTCCGTAAGCGAACAGCAGGAGTGGGAAATGGATGACGTAGAGTGTGTATGACCAAGCAGCGCTGGGATGGATCCAAAGTCGCGCTGGCGCTTCCGGTAGGTTCGATATGTGCGCAGCAAACGCAATGCCGACTGAGAGTTGCCACAACATCAGTAGCTTTCCGATTTCGGGCCAAATCATGTAGGCCGCGAATGCGGGAAGGGGGATGATAATTAGCCATTTCGGAAGCCTCGGTAGGAGAAATCCGAGTGCCCAGACCGTTCCGAGAATTGGAAAATATCCGTGATTTCCGATGAGCAGGATGCCGGCCAGAACGATGCCAAGGGCACGCCATCTGGGAAGAGCAAGAAGTAGAGCGAGAACGTAATACCAAATCTCGCAGCTTAGTGACCAAAGCGGTCCATTTGCTGAAATCGTTGGGAGTCCGAAGAAGCCGTTCAGCAAAAGGATGGTTGGCAGAATTCCAGCGATTGAGAAGTCGGTTCTTGCGGTGGGCAACGCAAATGACCGATCGCCGGTCTGGAAGGTGTACGGCGCAACGACCCAAAGCGCCGCGGTTAGGGTAATCGAAAACGCAAAGACCAATGCCAGGCGGTTCACCCTCGCGGCAACGAATGAAGCGGGACTGCCGAGTGCCAAGCAACGGTCGAGCGACCTTCGAATGAAGAATCCGCTGAGTACAAAGAAGACCATCACCGCACCATTGGCGAGCGCTGCCCAAATGGGAGACGGATTGGTCTCGAATATCTGAAAGGAATGGCCGACTAGGACGGCGATTGCAGAACCGCCGCGCCAAGCATCCAGATACTGGGACTGTCGTTCAGGCAGCCGCACTTTGCTGGCCTAGCGGCTTTCGGGAGGGGTTCCAATCGAGTTGATATGAAGCGGCCATAATGGGGTCAGCAGTTCGCTAGGGGCCAATCCCCAACCCGTACAGAAGTATAAGGAGCCTCAGGGCCGGTATGGTTGTCTGAGGCACCAAAGCCCAAAGGACAATCATCATGAAGGTCAGTAGTTGGACAAACATGCCCTACTCGCAGCCCACTCCGTCACCATCACGATCGAGCCGGCGACTATAGCCCGGGTCACCCTGCCGAACGGGAGCTGCTCCAGCAGCCCGTGCAGCTGCACAATTGGGGAATGGGCTCCCGCTAAAGCTTCCCAAGGTACGCGCCGTCGTCGAACGAGGAGCCGAGCTGCTGCTCCCTCGATGACAGTGATACTCACCTGTGTTGCGGTTGTTGTGACACCCTTGGGCGTTCAATCCGCCCGGATGTGCTGCTGAGGCACTCGCCGTCAGTGAGAGGAGCGCGCCGAATAGCGCTCCCACAATGTAGCTACGCATGAACTTCCCCCTGACTCGGCAATACCGACATTACCGCGGAAGCTTACAAAGTCGATTGCAAAGGATTGTCAGTGCGCCTTCGACGTTTTGCCTTCGTAGAAAGCATCCAAATAGACGAGGCAGGGGCGCTGAGGCCCCGATAGGATGCCCCAATCTTGTCCGCAGACGAAGATCAACCGCAGCAAAGGGCTCTTGCGAACCAGCTGGGGGAAGTGGCGAACCAGCCAACGCCAACCCTAGTGGTTAACATTCGATCGAAACCGACATTTAGCTGCCAGGGCCCATGTGGTACTGTCGTAATAGCCGACCCTTAAGATGCATCCAGATGCACGTCGTTAGAACCGGGTCCTCCGAGATAGTTATGCCGGGAAGGAGGAACAGAATGCCAAATGATCACACAATCACTCTGACAGCCAAGATCGTAACCGGAACGAACGAGATCAGCGTCACTGGTCCTTCTGGTCCCACGAAATTGGATAAAGGCAGCGGTACGCATCACTTCAGGTTTGAGCTCGACGATCAAACCGGCAAGAGCGTGGAGTTCTTATACTACATTGCGGCCGACAATTGCTCCACCTGTCCGCCTGATAAGACGCAACCGAACACGCAGGTTCGAAAGTGGAAGGTCGACAATGACCCGACCCACGGGAAACCTTCGGCTGAATTCAAGAACAGGAACGACAACAAATCGCCGATGGACGTAAGCTACAGCCTGATTTTCACATGCGATGACCCGAACATGAGCGTCCGTCCTTATGACCCAATCATGCGAAACGGCGGCCGTTAATTGTCTGAACCCGTGAAGCCGCTCAGGGGCCGCGCGATCTACTTCTTGCAAAGGTTCCCAGACGCGACGCTCATGAACGCTATCCAATCGCCCCCGTCTTTGTTCGTGGACGGCTTCCGACCGGTCGTTGCGTTGATCAATTGAAGTACACGGACCCGGGCTTCCTCCGGCGTCATTTTCGGCAAGCAGACCGGCATTCCCTGCTCTTGCATCGATCTCGCTGTATTCAACCCATATAGCAGACCCTGAAGGTACAGGTCGCACTTGGCTCTTGAGACCGCGTCGTTCTCGGAGCACATTGTATACAGAGCTTCGGTCGTAAACGGACCAGCGTAGTCCGTCGGGCTCTCCGCGTGAACGCCTGACGCCGCTGCAACGCAAACAGCGATACCGAGAAGTAAGTTACGCACCACGCTACTCTCCCAAGTGCAGTCTCCATGCCGTGAGGGTACCGCCACTGCGAATGTCTGCAACGGGTGGAAAGCAGACGTTCGCCAGTCTTACTGGAGTCGCTCGGGCAGCTTGGTGCCGCACCATGGGCAATGCGAAATGGCGATTATGGATTCGCCGCCGTCGTGGATGATGAGCCCATAGGTTCGGGACGTCGGCCAGTAATCCACGAGACAGTCAGGACAGTCGTAGCGGTTCGGATGCTCCTCGCACGTCGAGTTGACGTTTGCCGACATCATTTCGCAGCAGTGGTCACTCATGCGACGACCGTGCCAGTAGCTGGTTAGGTCTGCAATCGGTGGAAAGCGGACCCTCCAGCGTGGAGGTGTGTCAGCCTTGGGCAGGAGCCTTGGCAAGAGGCGAGCGTTTGTTTGTTCTGAACAAGGCCCCAATCGCGCCGAAACCAATTAACAGCATCAACCAAGAGCCAGGCTCCGGCACCGCATTCGGCACGCCTGCCTGGCTCAAAAACACTCCCGATTCAGAAGTGTATGTCAGCCCGTCGGGTAACAACATACCAAGATGAGCGGTTTGCCCAAAATCGACAGATGAGTAACCGACTGCACCAGCCCACGTCGACAATTGAGCAGTAAGATCGAATGCGGGGCTTTGCTCCGTTAGAGCCACCCAAATTGTCAGACTTGCCATGATGTCAGTTGGATCAAGCGAAATCACTTCGACGGAATAGTTGCCCGCAGAATAGGGACCAAGCAGGCCCAATTCGCCATTGCCTGGCGCATAACCATCCAGTCGTGCGATGTCGACGCCGTCATTGATCTGCGCCAAGAATAGTTGTGCCGACGCCTCAGCGAGATTGGCGGACACAGTGCCATGAACGGACATCGTGATTGGGATCTGAATAGTCCCGATCCAGTCACCCACGATCGTGATATGATCCTTCAGCACGACAGACATGGCTGGATGCCCAGCTACGTCGTCACCCTCCACTGCAGAACGTAAAACTCCAGTTGCGAGATTGCCTTCACCAAACGTCGACATCGTATGCGAACCGACCGACTGCGACTCTGAACATGTCGCGTACGTTGCTGCTTGAACGAGCCCGGAATTCAAACAGGAATCTAACCGGACCTGTGAAATAGCTGGCGTTCCGACGAACACACTCGCTGCAATGGCGAGCATCGATGCGCTTCGAATCGACATCCTTCAGCTCCTCCGTGAGGCTTATTCCGTGCTCCGCTGGTTAAAACCTGCCGATTTGAGGGGGCGGCGAAAAGCGAACCCGAGCGCGCCGAAACCAAGTAGCATCTCGGTCCACGTGGAGGGCTCTGGAACGCCTCCCGGGTTTGTCGGAGCCGTGAGGAACACGCCCGATGCCGAGGTGTAAGTGAGGCCGTTCGGAAGCAGCAAGCTCAGATGAGCGGTGTGAGCGAAGTCAGCGAACAGTCCCCCGCCGTTGAGCTCACTTTGAATTTCGAGCCATGGGTTCGCCGCTGATACTGTTACGTCACCTGTAAAGACGTTCGGTCCGACAGTGCTCCAATCACCTGCCTGCGCGGTGATTTGCCAAGCTGCAGGCGATGCGATGTCCTGCACCTGGCTATTACCTTGTCCACTATACAACGTACTCACGACCAAAGTGTCGGTCAGGCTCTGAGCTTGAAAAAGATAGGCGAGGTTCGCGTCCTGATATGTTCCGTCGAGCGTAAGCGTGAACTGAACCGTCGCACTATCGCCGGAGAACGACGCCGGGTCGAAATAGAGCACATCTGAGTAGCGAGCAGCTGCTGTATGACCACCAGGGCCGCTGAAATCCATATGCAGCTCGCCGTTTGCCAAGTCAGTTGAAGCTGCGGCGCGCTCGTGCCTTAAGATGATGCCGCCAGTAGCCGGGAAGGGGTAATCGCCTTCGAGCAACGCCGAAGCGGCGGTCCCGTCGCCCGATAGCGCCGGGTTTTGCAGGATTACGCAGGGGTTGAAGGTCCCACCATTACCGACACAGGTTTCGTCGTTGAAATTACCTGAGGGAAGGATGAGGTTGACGGACGCCGCAGCGCCGTAAGCCGGAGGAAGGTTTTGCGCCATCGCTGGGTAGGCTGCGAGTGAAAGAGCAGCAAAAGCTGTCCACGCGATTCCCGTCGTCGCTAGTGCGATTCGCCCCATGGCTTACCCCCGTTTCTGCTTGTGCTTCCCCATCAATCCGAGTCGAAACAATGCTTATTAATCTTATATTTACCGTCATACAATTAACTAATGTTGGACCTGCGTGGCGTCCGTAAGCTTCTAGGGCTTTCCGGCGAATGGAGTGAGCGCAGCCGAGGGGGCGTGTATGAAGTGTGCGGTCGTGTTGCTCGGTGTGTTTGGACTGGCACTAAATGTTCCGGCGCCAGCTGTGGCGGGATTCAAATCGGGTAATGATATGCTCCCCGAGTGCACTTCAGAGCGAGGCAGTGCCACCTACTACCAAAACGAAGCATATTGCGTCGGCTATGTGGTCGGTGCGGTCGATGGCGAAACGCTCTTCACTGAGGCCTTTAAGAAGCCGCTTTACTGCTTGCCGGGCGGTGCCACATCGGGGCAGCTCAAGGATGTTTTCGTCGCATATCTCCAGCGCCACGCGGAGAAACGTCACCTGTCTGCATCGGCTCTCGTGGCTGACTCATTTATCGAGGCGTTTCCCTGCACCGAGAAGTAGCAACTCGAAAGACTCAGTGCTTCGATCGAGAGCGCTTAGAGTCGAGCCTGCAACCGCTCACTCACAACCCACTCCGTCACCATCTCGGTCGAGCCGACGACTGTAGCCCGGATCGCCTTGTCGAACGGGAGCTGCTCCCGCAGCCCGTGCAGCTGCACAATTGGGGAAAGGGCCCCCGCTAAAGCTTCCCAAGGTACGCACCGTCGTGGAACGAGGAGCCGAACTGCTGCTTCCTCGATGACAGTGATACTCACCTGTTTTCCGATTGTTGTGACACCCTTGGGCGTTCAATCCGCCTGGGTGTGCTGAGGCACTTGCCGTGAGTGAGAGGAGGGCGCCGAATAGCCCTCCCACGATGTAGCTACGCATGAACTTCCCCCTGACTCGGCAATGCGACATTACCGCGGAAGCTTACAAAGTCGATTGCATCGGGACGGTGCCTCGGCTGCCAGGAGCCAGCGGAGGCATAACCGACAATCCGTGTCAGTGCGTCTTTGACGTTTTGCCTTCGTAGAAAGCATCCAAATAGACGAGGCACATGCTGGCGACCAAAACCTTCTCCGTCGTTTTGTAGGTTCGTGCAGTAGTCTCGCGGTCTAGAACCTCACCGATACGGTCGCTTGTTTCCAACGCCATAGGACAAATGACTTTGGCGTCCTCTGTGATCTGCGACAGCCGACTTGTTGTTACGAGCAGTGGAAGGTCTTCATCAGGTGTCGCGGCCCTGACACTTGTGGCTGACGAGGCTAGCGCGAGCGCCACGATTTTGAGGATCAATTTGTCCGCACGAACGCCAACACTCTTACGCATACTGTTCCCTTCAGATGACCCGGCGACCACAAGAACAAGTGCTCCGGATGGAGCGACTTTGGTTGCCGTGAGCGCTCGATAGTCGCCATCGGTAAATGGAGCGTTGAGCCGCTTCCGATTTACCGAGCATTGACAAACGGAAGCTAATTTCGTCGGACTGTTTGCGCTCGGTGCAGGTCGAACGGGGGGATAATGTTCGGCGCGTTTATTGCGTTTCCAGGGCGGCGTTTTGCCGCCAGGTTCTTGCTTGTCGTCGTTGCGGCGACAGTTGCGATACTGCCAACTGCACAAGCGCAGGCGGACGATGTCTCTGCGGCTGCACGGGGCGTTGTTCGGGTGATCGCGGTGGCGAAGAACTATGAAGATAGTTCAGTTACGTTCGGCACCGGCTTCGCAATTAGCCCGCACCGCATCATCACCAATGCCCACGTGCTTGAAGCCGCCACAAATCCATTGGCGGACTCGTTTGTTGCAATTGTTCCCGCTGAAGGAACCAAGGCAATCGAAGGTCGCATCGTTGCTGTCAACGAAAGCCGCGACCTGGCGCTAATTGAAGTGGAGCCCAGACTGGAGCCGTTGGCCATTTACTCTGGTCCGGTGGAATCCGGGGCGCACATGTCAGCCCTCGGCTATCCAGGGAATGTCGACATGGCGACTGTCCGGTCGATGTATGACCTCATCACGCCGACCTCTCCGGTACGGTCAGAGGGCAGTGTTTCAAGTGAGCGCCAGGTCAACGGATTGCCGGCCCTCTTACATACAGCTGCCATTGCTCGCGGAAACAGCGGTGGACCGCTTGTCGATGAGTGTGGTCGGGTAGTTGGCGTAAATACGTACACCACGAATTCTGAGTCAGGCGACGCACCTTTTGGTTTTGCCGTCGTGAGTCAGGAACTGATGTCTTTCCTTCGTGACCACGCCGAAACCTTTCAGCAGGTCGGTACCGCATGCATCTCAATGGCCGCGCAACAGCAGAAGGAAGAGCAGGCGTCAGAAGCTGCTCGTCGAGCGGACGCCCTTGCTCAGCAGCGGCAGGATGAAGAGGTGCGCCAGCGGACGGAAGCCGAGACTGCACGCCTGAATGATGAGCGCGCAAATCACGCTGTTGGAGCGGGATTGCTAGCACTGTTGACGCTAGTTGCTGGCGCGTTCGCGACGGCATTGTTCCTGAAGGATCGCGTGAAACCCGCAGGTGTTGCTGGGGCCGTCGCAGCTCTTGGCTTGATGGGTGCGGGCTATGAATTCTTCAGCAGGCCCAGCCTGCAGATCAAGGTGCCATCCCTAACCACCAAAGCTGCAGCAGATACGGTCGACGTTCACGGAAAGCTCCTCTGCCAAGTTCAACTTGATCGCAGTCGGGTGACGGTATCCTCGACGGATGACCTCCCGATCGAATGGACGACCACTGGGTGCATGAATGGTCGCACTCAATATGTGCAAGATGGTGAGGTTTGGCGGAAGGTTCTCGTGCCTAACGGAAGCGAGACCGTTTCCGTCCAAGAATTCATTCCAGCGAAGGCCGAGTATCGGTCGACCCGATACCACCTTCCGCAAGCCGACATGGAGCGCCTTAGGGCAGTTCGGGGAGCGGCCTCTGGCAACAGCTGTGCGTCAGACGCTGCAGCGATCGATCAATTGTCCGGGACGATGCAGCAATTGATTGGCTCGCTGCCAGGCACACCGAACGAGAAGCTCATCTACAAATGCAATGCTCAGTGAGCATGTGGTTTGTAAGCGTAAAGGGGAGATAAATTCGGTGCGTTTTGCAATCATAGGGATGTTTCTGCTCGCTGCTGTTCCGAGTGAGGCGCTAGCGGCAAATTGGCAACTGGCTTCAACATCAATCGAGGGCGACGAGAACTATATCGACACGAGCAGTATCATCGCGAACGGCAATCTTCGGACAATCTGGCAGAAGATCGTGCTCGCGAAGGTTGGCCGGAATGGAAGTTCATATACCTTGGCGCATGCGCGCTATGATTGTGGCAGCCGAACCTACACATTCCTCAACTCAATTTCCTATCGAGCGGACGGGGTCGTTGTGAGCTCCTCTCAAATTCCGACTTATAGTCAGGAGTCGAGAGATATTGCCCCTGACTCAGTCGCTGAACGCATCTTAACAGTGGCGTGTGGATAGGTGTCGCAGCTGGACGAGACCGATTATGACGAAAATCGGTTGATGCCGTCATTTGATCTCGGGCCACTGATGCGGGCGCTGTTGCGCCGTAAGCAAGCCTTGGCCGTTGCGGCTGGCAACGCCTTGAAGGAGCTTAAAGACGCCCGATCCGCGCTGCACGATTTGGCTTGGGTCTCGGAACTTTTGGACTTTCTAGCAAGTGAAGATCCCCGGAAGAACGAAGCTCGCGTGCTTCCGCCATCGGCTCGCGGAGCATTCTTGCAGAACGCCATTCTTATGTACGCTCGCGCTACTCAGCCAAGTCCACAACGGCGAGGGGAGGGGCGTAAGCACCTTAACGTAAAGAAGTACCTCTCGCCAAAGCAGCAGGAACTGCATGATCAGCTCGACACATTGCGAAACAAATCGATCGCTCATCTGGATCAGAACCGACCCTTCGGCGACAAACAATTCGCCGAGGAGACGCTAGTTCTGGTCATTGAAAAGGGAGGCGGCAACCGCTTTGATTTTGCTGACAGGCGGATCATTTTCCAGGCGCATCTCGAGAGGGACATGCGTGAGCTGGTGAAGGAGGTACTGCCGATCGCGCAGAGGCTCGTCGCCGAGCGCAGCGACAAGGCCTCGCGACTATTGGCCGACGTTATGCGGGCTGAGCCGGACCTCAATCGATTGATCACAAATCACCCGTTCAATCCCGTCGCATTCTTTGGGAGCGAGGAGTCTGCGCGCAACTTCTTGGACAAAGGAGCCCCGACAGATCATCCGCTGAAGATCGACGACGAGATAATATTCGAGGACTGGCCCGACCCCGTCGTTGCTCGAGACCAGCAGTGATTATTCACTGGCATCGGACAGAGCACGGGCGATAACATGATCAGTCGTGTTTCTTAGGTAGACAATGAATTCATCGTCTCGCCAGGCGGCATCGTCCAGCGGAGTCGTCATCGCGTCGTGAATTCCGTTCAGCTGCTCGGGCTCCAAGAACCCATTTTGGGCAAGCGCAGCAATCACCCGGCAAACGCCATTGAAGGTCGCTATTGCGAGAAGCTGCATAGCGTCGTTGTGGACCTCCTCTTGGTTGTCAATCACCAACCGTCCACCACGAGCTGCATCGCCCTGCTGTCGATCTCAATGTAGCGCTGAGTCATCGCCAACGATCGATGTCGAGCTAGCGCTTGCACATCCCTTAGGCTTCCGCCGAAGCGACCGATGTGCCTGGCCGACATTGTGATAAAGGTTCTTCGGCCCGAATGGCTGGAGCAGCCTTCGAAGCCCAGCGCCGTGAACCACTCCTTGAACATGTTGACGATCACCTGAGGTGAGGTGCGGGGTGATCGTTCTGTACGGATCACATGATTTTGCCCGATTGGCTCTGACGAAAATTGTTGCAGTGTTAAGAGGGCTTGCCGCAATTCCTTCGCCATCGGGACCACGCCGCCACTGCTGCCCTTGGCTGCTCCGTTCGTCAGCCTGATCGTGTCGGTGAGCTGACCTTCGGCATCGGTGACCATTCCCCAGGTCAGTCCGGCGATCTCCTTCGCACGAAGACCTGCCCTAACGGACAGGAGGAAGATCACTCGATTTCGGTGCGGGTGTCTCGTCCCTCGAAGGTGGGTTTCAACGGCACGCACCTGTGCACTCGAAAGGATCTTCGCCTGCTTTTGCAGCATCCGAAAATGTCCATTGAACTAATAGCAGAATGTGGCAAATATTATATATTCCAATGAGTTCTGGGCCAAGGTTTCGGGCCGCAAGATATTTCCCGTTGTTCTTCAACGGGAACGACGAGCTCATGTGGAAATCATAATTCCATAATGAATTACTTCCGGCGGCCGTCGTGCTGCTGGAAACCATAAATAGAACGATGACAGAATTCGATTGTTATGGTCGGCGACGGAACGTCGTGGCCTCCGAGGAAACAGCAAACTGGTTACGAAGTGAGGTCCGGCCCAACGTGGCCGCTACATTCTCGCTGCTGCCGTGGCGGACTGTTCACGATGGTGGTGTCCGTCATTGGCTGAAGGGCGACCCGAACGAGTATCGCTGGACCTTTGATAACCTCATCCATGATCTAAGCGGTCGCTACCTTGGTCGGGCCTATCGCCGATACCGGAAACTCGTACCTTATTTCGCCACCCTCGAAGGCGATGGCGACGTGAAACGTCATCACATTCATGCTGCATTTCGTTGCCCCGAACACGTTGAGGTCGACGCTTTCATTCGGGCGATCGGTTTCCACTGGATGAAGTCGCCCTGGCGGATGAAGGACAACAAGATTGAGCCGATCACCGATAATTGGTCCGGCTATATTCTAAAGGAAGGTTCTGAAGCACTGCTATCAGCAGGGGGCTTCTGAGACTGCTGGGCGAAGGAACGCCCCGTTCAACAAACTGAACCCGACAACACTCTTCGGTACCGGCCACGTTCGGCACGGGCCTTAGCTACGCTATTACCTGAAAGAGAATGAGAACTTGAATATGAAGAACCAAGCACAACGAAACAATCAGAACCGAAGCAGAGTCGATTGGACCAAGATGGAAAGCTACTTAAGCTTTGACCAGTTCCCTTACGTCCATGAAGACCCCAAGGACGACAGGAGCATGTTCCCCTTAAGGCGGTTTGGCCGACCGTAGGGAGGCAAACGGCGAAGCCGTTTCACGTATTAATTCAGGCAAAAAGAAAGGCCCCCGACCGTGAGGAAGGGGGCCTAATTGTATCAATGCTCCAGCCGTTATCGGGTTCTAGGTGGGCTGGCTTTCCACAGGCGATACCCGGGCACCGCCTTCAATGCTTCTGCCGACACGACGGTATCCTGCTTCAGACTAAACGGCACCAGAGCGAACGGCTTAGCATTCCTGATGTAACGACCCGGATCCAGCTCGTGGAATTCGCCGTTCAGAACCTCCAACTCCATCTCACCAGCATTGTGGGCCTTGCGGAGGACCACCTCTGGTTTGCCATTGAATAGCTTCGCGAGAAGATCTGGCTGCCTAGCGAGGTCGTCGACGGCGCTTTGGAACTCGTCGACCGTCGCTTTCCTATTGGGATCGGTCGCGTCTCGCCGAATCTTTGCCCTGATCTGGACGAAGCGGTTTAGGTCCCACAACGCTAAGCGCTTAATCCGATCGACCTTGGCATCCGAAAGTTTCGGGCTCACGACCTCGATCACCGAAGCAATTACCTTCGGCGACGTTACCGTTTCCAAGATCTCCGATGTCGTATCACCGGTCTTTCGCACAAGGAGCAACACGAGGTCCTCGGCGTCGGCCTCTGGCGATACTCCCATCGGAAGCGCCTCTGCTTCCGATGCCCCGCTGTCATCTTCACGTCGCTTCAGGAAGCTCTTGATCACTTTCGCTGGCGTATCGCCTCCAGTTCTTGTCGAAGGTACCGGCTTATAGAGTCTCGATAGGCCTCCACTGTCCTCGACGAATTTCACGAACTCTGGGGCCGTCTTCTTGCCGGCCTCCTTCGCTTTTTCGCAGGCGAGATTGTAATAGTATCGCTTCGCCAACGTCTTCTTGTAGCCGAGCGCCAGGACCAGGATGTTTTCGAAGACCGTTTTGCCTTCGGCAATCCATGCGACGTTATTGTCTTTGATTTCCGATAGGGCCTCCGCCTGCCTTCGCAATTCAGACTCAGCTTCTGGATCGGCTTCGATCTCGACGCCTGCTTGAAATACCTGCCCGATCAACTCATAATATAGACGACGGCCTTTTGTGATGGCGGCATCGTTACTGGTATTGAACGTCCTGACGGTTTCGATGATTCCGTCGACGAACTCTTTGGCACTTGCAGTCATATTCAGTCTCACTTCTAGTTTGTAGTCATACGCAGCACCTCCTTCATCCGATTGTGAAAATGGAAATCAGACCGACCGGATTCAATAGCTAGGCCGGTGGATATTCTATTCGTTATTTGTTCGTTTCAAATATTGAAAGCGCCATCGTTCTGGCGCTTCGGTGTCAGCACCATGGTCGGCGACCACCAGCATACCATCGGGCTAGTCCCTCGGTTACGAGCATGTCACCGACACTTCGTCCGTTGATCAAGACTATTCTCAGCTCTCGTCCGTAGACATCGCGATCACGGTCAATCGACTGAAGCGTTATTGTCCCGGCATCGAGTAGCTCCTGAAGCCGGAGCGTGGCTCGGTCGCCCAGCTCCTTCTCGCTCGAACATCGGGGATCGTGGGTCTCCGGTGCATCGATATCAGCAATCCTGACCTTCTCACCTTGGAGCCAGATCGTGTCTCCATCGACGACACAATTGTATCCGCCGCCGGTGAAGCAGAGCGAGAATTGCGTCCGTATGCCTTCTGCTTGTGAGCCGGTCTCGGCCTTCGCTATCGTAGGCAGCACAATCCATCCGGCCCCGTAGGCCGTGCCTATTAGTGCGGCCGTGATCCAGACCGCTCCGAATCCCAGCACGCTCTTAAGGCGCTTTCTGCGCCATCGTTTTTCTAGAAGCTGCTGGTGGTCGTGTCCCCAGAAGCTGATCCGCTCTCGATCAGGCATTTCAATTCATCCCCCGCTCAGCGGAAGGCTAACGAGCCACGGGCAGGTCCTGCAAGGCCCGCTCAGGTCCGAATTTGCGGACGACGGCTAATGTCTGGTTTCGACCCATTGCGGACATTAGGCGCCCCTCATGCACGGTTCACATTGGAATGTGCTACAAGGGCTCATCACCTGAGATCGCAAACCGAGCGCCCTGTGACAGAGAGACACTCCAGTGCTCTCGCTCGCGGGAGATCGATCATGGAAAAAGCATACTGGCTGAGCCGCAAGAGGGCCTCGCTGAAGCTGGCTCAAGGAGCGTCCAGTTCTCGAGCCCGATTGGTCCACTACGATCTTGCCGGGCGCTATAGCTTGAAAGCCGTGTCTGCGGAGACGCAGGCCATCGACCTCGCCGGTTCCTTGCCTGCGCCGATCCTCGCGAACCGCAGGAGCGGCACTCTTGGGTGCGATTACAATGGTTGAGGCCTCGAATGTGCTCGGGGTGTTCGCAGCCGTTCTGCTCCTCGGAGCTCTCATCGCATGGCGGAGCTTTCTCCGGGGTCCGTTGATGCAAGGAACCGATGGTCGCGCTCGGAGGGATTCGGCTCAAGGCGAGTTTGCCTCTGAGCTACTTTTTTGGGCTGCCGGGTTAAGCAGCACTGCGGCACTACTGGCCGTGGGCGGGTGGATCTTCCTGTAAGTCCGCACTTGGCGACATCGGTCAGTTTTCGACTCATTCGGACATCAGTGAAAGAGTGGATGGCACTCGCTTGGCGTCGAGCGTTCGGCCTTACGCAGTGAGGAACGTCAATCGTTGGCGGGCACGGCGGTCGCGTAACGACGTTGGAGCATCTTTTCCATTCGCGCCAAGCGCTCGCGACATCGCTGAAGCAGCACACGATTGATCTGGGTGACGGGTTTCATGGCATTAGAAACCTTTGCCGAAAGGTCTATGTTCCTAAGCTATTGGCATTTCTCACGTGCACCGACGTGCCGCGGCCACGCACTTTTGACTAAAACGGCTCGGCCACAACGGAACTCCACGCCGTTGGCGGGTTCGGCACTCGCGTCGGAACTTCCCCCCTTGATCGGCGCTTAGCGGAAAAGAGCAGCCAGTCTCCGGGGCCTAATGGCGACAGAGTTGCTACTCCTTTTACAGTGGCGCGCATCTGAGTGACGTTCGAGATGGCAAAGCCGACTGGAAGTTGACGGTCGCGGCTGACGAACCGAGTGTATCGACCGGCCTGAGCACGGCTCCTCGTTGCTGCCTTGGCTAAGCAGCAGAAAGCTCAGGTTTCAGAAACCTCGTCGAACAAGGGCATGGCTGTCGCGGTGACGAAAGCGACCTTCGAGTCCCGCTTGCCTAAGGTAGCGTAGGCAGTCGCAACCCAAAAAAGACGCCCAGCCGAAACCGAGCGCCTTTTCGCGTAACAAGCCCTTTTGTCAGCGCGCCAAGTCGAGCAGCGCCAGGATCATCTGTGACTGTCGGTCGATCTGGTAGACCCGACCATTGTCATAACCGTAGTAGACCCGCGCATCATCGACATACTGGCCGCGATACTCCGCTGGCAGGCTCACGATGCGAGACGTAGCGAACTGGCCAATCCTCGCGTCCCCGTTGAAACGATCGCCGGGATGCAACCCAGCAAACCGAGCGTCTGGCACCCAATGGCCATTGACACTCCCACTTTCCCAAGTCGCCCTGCTGTTGCCGCGTCTGCTATATGACTGGCTCGCATCACGGATGTCCTTGTCGAGGACCGTGCTGCGCCGCAGCAGCTCGGCGTGCTCGCGGCCGCTTATCCCATTCGGGCTGAATCGTCGTTCGAGGCTGACCAAGCGGCTGAGATCCTCGCGAAGGCCGATGCTTTCACGCCTTGAGATCGTGCCCTGGCGGACGCCAGCATCGATCTGAAGCTGCAGCTGTTGACTGTATGTCCGGCTATGGCTCCACTGCGTAGGTTCAGGCGCGGCCGTTGTATTGCTGTACGTAGGTTCATGGGCCCACTGTGCGGAGGCAGGCGCGGCCACAGAAAGGCCGGCGACGGCTGCCATTGTGGTGTAAATCGGACGCATTGAATTTCTCCTTATGTCCCTGGTTGGGGACGCTACGGGCAGCAAATGGACCTGCCGCAGCAATCGGAATTGAAGAGGTAGAGCGGAAGCCATGTTCGCCTCCGCCCCAAACCATATTAGATCGTCTGCAGGTTCAACGCGCAGGGCTGTCGCTCGCTGTTGGTGCCTACATCGTAGGAGATTCGCTGACCGACCGTCGGGGCGGCCCTATTCTCAGAGGGGAAGGCGCCGCGCTCAAAGCGGAGCATGTCGCTACCGGTTTCCGGCTTGATCTCGCCGTGGCCCTTGCTTGTGTCGAACGAACTGACGGTTCCAAAATACTTCATGGTGAGTTCCTTTGTTGGCATGCGCCGGAATGGCGCTCTGCCGCTAGGAGACGTCAAAGATGGAGAGAGGTGCGGCTTAGCGCCCAAAACCGTCGATTGCGACTGGTAGCAACGAAGAGATAGGCGTTGGCGATCATTTAAACAAGCTGTGCCATGAAATATAAGTACGCGGCGTCGGCAATAGTCGATAATAATAGTCTCCGATCGCCCAGTGGTTTTATCACCGCCCTTGCGCCGTATCATAGTGGCTTCTTATCGCGGAGAAAGACGACGTTCGGCTTTACTAACGCCGATAGCGCAGAAACCATCGTCCGAAATCAGGGTATATGGCCCACGCGCGGGCGCGCGGGTCCTTCCTCACCCGCTTCCATGCATCGCCCATCACGAACGAGCGCCAGCTCGCGACAATGGTAAAAGAGCGCTGTTCCTTGCCGCAGTGGGACGCGGGAAAGGAAGACATCCACATGCAAATTTCAATTATCGCTCTTCCCGTCGAGTTCGTCGAGGATGCGCTCCGTCTCAGCGACCAGCCTCAGACGTTCTTGTTCATTGATGCCTGCCCTTGCTAGGCCACCAGCCAGCACAGATGCCGCGTCCTCTGTCGAGATCTGACGCAACCGCCTGTCAATGACTTTTAGCCGCGCGAGAATGTTCTCATCACTCAGGGTGCTGTTCGTTTCGGTCGGCGTTGTTGCGGAGGGCGGCCGGTCATAGGTTGTGGCAAGGACGGCGCCTGGCACTGGTGTGTTCCGCTTGATGAACGCCTCGGCCTCTCGCATCGTCGCGAAAGCGTGTTCGCTGCTTTCGCTTTCGGGATGCTCCAAGATAACGACATACGGCAGGTCGGTCCGGTGGGCGCGCGTTACCCGGCCGGTGGTCGAGCTCATGTGGCCACCTTCATTGTCCCAGGATTGCTCTTGCCGTTTAATTGCGTCGTTCTCGCGCTTCGTGTCGGCCTCCTCGGCCGCTGACCGAAAAGCAGTGAAGCTCTTGTCTTTGGCACCGGCGGGATCATGCATGAGACTTCTCCTAAGCTCAGGTCACCATATGGGGTTGCGAGTGACTAGTTGCGAGCTGCTCCCCGTGTGGGCTCGGGTGCATTTCTCCGCACATGTGGAGCGGCGACCGGCTTATCAAACTCTCGGGGTTTGCTTCTGCGGGTCTTGCCGCCGCAGCTCTAGTAATGATCGGTCTCGGCGTATCGCAGCGAGCGGTCGCCCCCACAGTTTTGGTCGCATTTGGGGCAGCCGTCCCAAGGTTGCTGCTAGCTCTCCGTGAAGCATTCCGGAGGACCAGCTAAGCAAGTCGATCCGCGCCAGCGAAATGTCTGCTTCCCACCCAAAGCAGACCTAACCATTCCAATCGCTGTGCTGTCTTATGATCGCCAAGAGCGCGGCAACTGATGCGCAAAACAGGAACGCTGCGAGCACGAATGAGGCTGTCGACCCATGTCCGATCAGAGGCGGACCAACGGCGGCGACGGTGGCCACCACAATGAAGATGCCTGCCGTTGCCCAACCTTCACGGCTCGCAACAGTGTATCCCTGACCTTCGTCGGCTCGTCGCCAACGGAACCATGGTTCAGCCATACGAACTCCACGTAGCCGAGCAGAGCCTGTGCTAAATCACGAAAGGTCCGCTTTCCACCCAAATGCGACCTAAGCTGCGAACGTCCGAGTTCGACCCATTGCGGACGTTTGACAGTCGGCTACTAAACTCTCGTCGGAACCCATGAGACAATGAGACGGACGCTTACAACGTTGGCGCTGCTAATAGTGCGACTGGCACCCATTTACGGTGTGCTGGGTATTGTGCTTGGCATCGCAGGCGTGTCGGGCTGGATCGTGCTGATGCCCATCTTCCTGCTAGCGGCGCCAGCGGGAGCCTATCTCGCATCGCAACGCTGCGGTCAGTGCAAAAAGGCCGTGTATGCCGGTGATACCTTCGTGGATGTTCCTCGATCGAGCGGATTGCTCTTTCCGTTCGATGAGTGCCCCCGCTGCAACCAACCTCTTTGACGCAAGCCGGTAAGCGCAGCCCGAAGTGTCCGCTTTCCACCCAAATGCGACCTTAGGAGCTTAGGTCAGGTTCGACCCATTGCAGACCCTAACTCCGGAGTATTCCGGACTGGACGTCCCACCGGCGCCTTTGATCATCACGAGCGCGGGAACTCTGCACTGAGCCTTCTGTTTAGATCCGCATGTGTGGGCCTATTGCCCCGACCTAGGGCACCAACCACGCGCGAAGCGGCCGGGCTTTAGGTCTCCCGGTCGCTTTTGCGCTTCTCATCCAAGGCCGGACCGCGGCTACGCGGGAGAGATGGAGACGTTCCGAGCAAGCGTCTTGAACCTGACTCCGTCAGCTTGTTCGACGGTGATGGTGACGTGACCGGTCGGGCTGGTTTTGCGATCCCTGACTACCCCAGACTTCCCAGCGTGCGTGCCACTTACGACGACGCACTGATCGCCATTCAGAACATTTGCAGAAGGGTTTGATCCGCCACGCATCGCAGCCTCGCTTTCCCGTGTCCCTCTAGCACATCACTGTCTTCATTCGACCCTAAACGGACATTCGATGAACTGCATTGTGCGCGGTAAGGATCGCCTCGCCCTCGATACGACACTAAGGAAGCTAGTGGCCCCCGTTTCAGGGGGCCACCGTAGCGCGGCTGGGGAGGGGCGCTACTTCGCGAGAGTGATTGTGATCACTCCCGCGGCAATTGAAGAGTTGCTTGCCGACGCAATTTCGTGCGCTCGCTGAACGGCTTGTGCGACCTGCGGATCGGCCTGGCTCCATGCGGAGGCCTGGCACTTGCGGGTCTCTACATTCGGTAGAAAGCTAAAGGTGCCGCCACCAGTCGTTTCCAAACAAAGGCTATTGATTGCACCGCCGAGACGTCGATTGAGAGCCGACTTGCCGGTCAACGAAGCTAGGTCGAGATCTGCGTAGTTGATGTGCCTCGTCACCGTGTCCGCGTTTGCAACGACAAGCACTGGACCTTCTCTGGCTACACCAGGCATCGAGAGGGAAAGGCCGCCGAGCACCACAGGAACAGCAGCGCATTTTAATAATAGTGTTCCAACACCATTTAATGAAAATCGTCTCATGATAAGTCCTTATTGCCGAGAAAGCCATGATTGGCTCTCTTTTTGGCTAAAAGGCGCTAATGATGGATGAAAGCGGTTGCTGATCGCTGGGACCGTCACTACCGTCAGGCAGCAAAGCGTCTATATGCTGATAATTTTTCATTTACAATCACTGACAGCAGTACCATCACGTAACTTACTGGTTTATTGAGTTTGTTTATTTTCCTCGCTTCGCAATCAAATGCCACGCGACCTCGCCCAGCGTCCGATTTCCGCCCATTGCGGACATTCCACCGTGCCTGCACAACACGCGCATGAAGTGGAAGACTGCGTCTAAGTGGGGATTACTCGTCTGGTTCGTTATGATGACCGGCACCGGCGCGCTGATGATCTACACGGATTTTGCTGCGCAGTTGGGCAAGGTGGAGGCGCTGAAGCGCTTCGCGATCGTCGCAATCGCAGCATTGCCGCTCATCACATGGCTGATCAAGAAAAGCAGTGATGACTACACGGCTTTCCGAGCGGCATGGCCAACGAAGGCAACAAGGAAGAAGAGCGGCTCTTAGGTCCGCTTTCCACCCATCGGAGACATTCGGAAGCAGCCCGGCCGAGCATAGCCAGGCAAAGGTTCTGGCTAATCTTACAGGCGGTGCTCCGCAGCATCGGCATAAGCATGAAAGACCTTAGGCTCTACGCCAATGATGTACACATCTCTCAGTGCATCACCGCCCGCGCTTCGGCAGTCGTAAATGCAAACGTCGAGCGTCTTGAGGATCTCGCCACCGTCGTGACGTACATGTAACTCGGCCCGCTCGACCAGCGGTCTAGACTTGCCGTCGATGTCAGCCGCGTCGCGTTGTGGAACATACTCCGCGGTCGGAATGAACTTCCCAATCATCGTAAATGCGGCAGGATCGAATCGATCGGGTCGCGCCCTTCCAATCACTATCTCCCCAAATAGAACGTGGAATTGGGCATCCTTCAGCAGCCTCGTCCCCCTGGCTTGAGCAACCATAAATCTCCTAGCTTAGACCAGCAGCTCGCGTGCCCGACGATGGGAATGGCAAGGCGGTCACAATATTGTGCGACCGCCTTGTCGTAGCGTGCTCCGCTAGGGGCTTTAGGAGCTACGCATCGGTGCGAGGTTGAAGCGCTTGCGGCTCCTGCGCAGCGCGACGCCAAGCGAACCAAACCCGAGCAACATCATTGCCCAACTTGCCGGCTCTGGGACGCCCGCCGGCGTAAGGCTGACTGCATCGATGTAGGCTGTGTTGTCGCCGCCGGTAAAGTTCAAACCGTGGAATGAAAGAGAATAGAGTTGGCCCGCCACAAGCGAGAACGGATTAGTCGTTCGCGCAGTAAACGGCTGTCCGGTTACGGTTGCGTCCGTGAAGATCGGATTACCGTCGAGCAAGACTTCGTAGGCTTCGTTGCCCGGTTCGACGGTACCATCGCGCCCCGCGACTAGAAAATCGATCGCGAACATACCTGTCGCGGAGGCTATGAACTGTTGGTTCACGGATCCGCCGTTCTGGATGAACGCGTAATAAGACCCGTCAGGAGTGGGCGTTCCCGGCCACGCGGTGTTGGTCTCAAGTTGGTAGCCACCGCCGGAAGCAGCGAACCAGGGTGAGTTGCCATTGGTGCATTCGAATGACCCGCCGCCGCCGCCATTGCCATAACAATAGCCCGGATTTGAGCCTATCTCGGCGGGCGCCTGGGTTTCAAAACTGCCATCCGCAATCTGAGCGAACGCACCAGTCGCGGGAATGAGCGCTGCCGAGCTTGCGATGCCAAAAAGTGCAAGGACTTGCTTCACGTCCGGTACTCCTTTGCAGAGTGGCCCCCCGGAATCGTTAAACCGCTGTTAAATGAAATGAGTGGCTAAATCCAGCAGCGTTTCTTCAAATCCGCCATAAAATCAGCGTTTTAGTTTGCCACCGATTCAGAAGGGGGTGGCACTTCTGTCCACTTCCGACCCGTTGCAGACATCGTGGAAGCGCGGCCAATGGTTAGATGAAGGCGGCCGCAACAGTTGCTGCGACCGCCTGGATCCGCGGCTTTGCGACGCCTGTCGCAGTCTCAGCATTTAACCTTTTGCTTGTAGTGGTGATTGCCGTCCTTATCGATGTAATAGCAGTATCCGCGAGAATCCCGGTAATACCTGCGACCATGCGAGGTCGAACCAGGAACCAGCGCGCCGACCGTTCCTCCAGCCACTGCTCCTAGACCCGCTCCGCTAAACGGATCTCCCATCGTTGCCCCGGCGAGGCCGCCGGCGGCCGCGCCTATGGCGGCGCCGTACATGGCGCGCGTGCCCGCGCCCGGTGGCGATCCGTACGGGTTGCTTGCGCAGGCAGTGAGAGTCAGTGCGATCGGAAAGGCGATTAGAAGCGTCTGTTTCACCGTACGACTCCTCTATGAGCCCCGGTTGCTCCGGTCGCTGAAGCGTACGTACGGAAGAATTGTTCCCGGTCTAAGCCACTGTGCTTTCAGGAAAATCGGTTGCCTGCGTCTCGAGTTCGACACGAGCGGCGTAATCGTCCGGATCGAACTCCCTGCTGCGAATGAAATCAGAGATGCTTTTCGGAGGTATCGAAGCCCGATGCTCGCGCTGATATAATGCTGCGTTCAGCCCGACCCTTGTATGCGCCCGCCGGTTCGAGTTTGGAACGGACGATGTTTTGTTGGATTATAGGCCATCGCCGGTCGAAAAGCCGGGCATCATACGACGAGCACAGCCGGCAATGGCGGAGCGTTTGTGCCCGGTGCGGTGTTCCCATGCTACGAGAGAAGCCCGGGCGCTGGCGTAGAACAAATCCAAAATGGGCCTTGGCCCGTGCAAGTTCCTCCTTGAGCGACTCTGGCCAGGTCTCCTCGCCGTGAACCTGATGGGCGGCGCGAATGTCCGCTTTCCACCCATTGCGGACATTAGCGCCCGGCTTCGATTTCGATCCAGAAGTGTCGTATAAGCGGTCTCGGCAGCTGGGCCGAAAGCAATGGCAGACTACCGAATCTATTGCTTGGACGCCGACGGAAGTATCGGTCTGGCGGATTGGATCGAGGCGAGCAGCGACGACGAAGCCATCGAAAAGGCCCGCGCGTTGAAGGCAGACGCGCACAAGTGTGAGTTGTGGTTGAAGAACCGACTGATTGGAACGCTCACGCCGGCGGGCTGGCAGGCGCGCTAGGCCGCATTGAGTCGAAAGCAGACATTCGCCCAAGGGCTTAGGTGCTGGAGAGCGCGTTCCTAACCTAGGTGGGATTCCGCAACGAACGTCATCTGAGAGCATTGGTCTCGCATGTTCACGCGCAGGGATCAGTGTACCGCTCTCGCCCGCATATTCCGCAGGCTCGCTGAATCCGAAAGCGACAACGTGATGGTCGCTGTCTGCCTAGACTTAGCACACCAATATGAGGCCGAAGCGCGCCTTTCCGCACCCGTCATCAATAACGATCAAGCGCGGGCGACCTAACGCCCGGTTTGGTCGAAAGTGGACCCTTTGAAGACCGTATGGACTTCATAGTGTACTATTATTATAATACACTAATGAGGAGCACGGCGATGCTTGAAAATCCAGTCCACAAGCGAGCGGCGATCGGTGCAGCAATCGGCGCGGTCGTGGCCATCCCGCTACCATTCGTCGGTCCGATCATTGGAGCACTTGTTGGCGGTGGTATTGGCTATTTCACGGCGGACAAGAAAGCCTGAGCTGATTCCGTCCATCCGGCCATGTCCGCAATGGGTCGCGACCGCCCATTTGGCATCGACGACCTACGAGTAACTGATGCGCACAAAAGCCCAATGTCCGGTTCCAGCCATTGGGGACATTGGGAGCGGTCGCCGACCAACGAGTCGCTTGCCGTGATTACAGGACTGCCCAGCGTTGAAAGAGTATTGAGCCCGTGCTGGCTAGCAACTCTGCTCTATGCGCGCCGCTTCTCTCGAGCGCAGCACACGCCAGGCGCTTAGATTCCTCGAGAGATGCGTCCATCAGCTCGGTGCTGACGAGTTTGCCGTTGGAATAAAGGTTCAGGCGGTAGTCCATGCCCGCACTCTAAGACGAACCGGTTAAGAAGCTAAGCTGCCAATGTCTGCTTTGGGTCGAAAGCAGACATTAGCAATGGGCGCTTAGACGCTCGCTTTTTGGCGCCACTGGAGGAGCGGTCGATCCAGTCCAGGGGTCGATGGTCGCTCTGCTTTGAAGCTCTGCAAATTGGCGATCTTCTGCTCCGCTCGAAGGTGGCTGCAGTAGAAGCGCTCGAGCATTTCCAGCGAGGTGCCCGCGTTCTTCGCAAGGGCGAGGAGGTCCACTCCATCACCTTGCAGCACCCGTAGCATCAGCGCGGTGTGTCTTAGGCTGTAGAGCGTTCGTTTGCGCCCCAATGAGTCGTGCGTGAAGCCGGCCTGCTCTAGGAGGTCCTTAAACCGGTCTGCCATCCGTTCTTTCGCGGTGTTCCGATTAGCGTACTCAGGCATGAAGAGGTACCGCTCGGGATCCACGCCCGAGCGCTTCAGAACCCGCAGGTAAGCCCGAACGGCACCTGGCATCGTGACCGCCACCCTCTTACCCGTCTTCCCGCCCGGCACCGTGATCTTCAAATGCGGGTTCTCGCAATTGCCCACGACCTCGATGTGCTTCTGCTTCAGATCTGCCCATTCGCTCGGTCGAAGGAACGAATTCACCATGAAGACGATGTGGTCGCGAAGCTCCTGCATCCGACGAAGCTGCTCGTGATCAGCCGCCCGGGCGAAGTGTCTTTCGAAGGACCAGCAAACGAGATTCAGCTTACGATACTCGTCCGCCGTGAAAGCTGGTCGAGCACGATCCTTGATCGAAATGGTAGGGAGGCGGGGAATCCGATCGAGGCGTCCGCAATCGACTGCCGAGTTGAGTAATCCCGACAGCGTCGAAAGATGGTTCTTCTTCGTCGTCGGCCTGAACGCCCCCGCTTTGCTGTTGGCTTCGGCAAAATCGAGATAGTCACGGATCATCTTCGATGTGATCGTTCGGATATCCCGCCTCTTGAAGAAGGACTGGAGACCGTTCGGGGCTCTCAAGATTTTCCGGTGATCGTGGAAGCGACGCAGTTTCCGCTCATCGTTGCCTGCTGAAGTAAGAAGGCCGTCTAACCAAGCATCAGCGACCACATCGAACCGATACGCTCTATCGCTGAGCTTCCCCTCGGGCAGAACGCCGCCCCGCCTCGCCACCAGCATGTCGCCATAGAAATCCTGCGCCTGCTGCTTGGCTCGGTTTAGATCGGACGTTCCGGTGCTCTTCGTGTGCACCCTCCGACTGCCCACCGGCATCGTAACCCTGGCGTACCAATTGGGGCTGCCACGTCCGGGCCGCTTCGGCTGCTTATAGAGAATCAGCCCATCGCCCAAGCGTATCGGCTCTGTTTTCAGTGACTGGATATTCCCATCCTGCATGCCCAAAAGGTGGTGATTGAGCAGTCGTTCCACAAGTGTTACGGAACTGCTCTTATACCGGTTACTTAGGCTTCCACGGGTAACTCGAAGTATAGAAGCTCCCGTGGACTACCGCGTCGGAACGGGAAACCTTCGGGAAAGGCTATTATGGAATCGTCCGTCTTGCGGGAATCATTCTTATAGACAACTTTATAATGTCCGGAATTGGCCCGGTTCCGGGTGCTGTCTTATGTAAGTCTGGCATCCCTTGCCCGAGCCGACCTGAACGCCGAAAGGTGTAATTCCCGAGGGGCGGCAGGTTGAAGGATCGGAAACCGGACCTTATAGCCCCAGGCGATCGCCGCATCCGGAGACGTGGGTGAGTGGCTGAAACCAGCGGTTTGCTAAACCGCCGTACGGGGGATTCCCGTACCGAGGGTTCGAATCCCTCCGTCTCCGCCAGCTTTCTCGTTCGCCTTTCCGAAGCGCAGGGGATTGTCCTGATTTGCGGCGGTCCAGCGCGACCCTATGCCCCCACCACGGAGGGGACCATGGACGCCTCTGAAGAATATGCAGCTTGGCTGGAGCGGCTCGAAGAGTTGCGGGCGCGATTGGCTGAGAATGCTGACGATCTGAGCAGGGATCAGTTCGAGGAACTTCGCGAAGAATTCGTACTGGTTCAGCGCCTCATCGATCAGCTCTCGCTGGGTAACGATGGCTCAATGGTGGATGGAGTGCCGACAGCGCCTGAACCCGTAAACGGCTCGACGCCCATATCTCCAGACGGCGGACCGGTACCTTCCAATGGTTGATTGAGCTATTGATCGAACTCAGTCGCGGCTTCAGGTCAGCTTCCGCCCCAAATGTCTTCGGGAACGAAGATGTTGCCGTCCGAATAAATCCGCTCCGCCAGCGGATCGTCGGCGAGGCCGTATGGGCCATCGAGATCTACGAAGTCGCATAGCTGACCGAGAATGAAGCCGGGCGCCATCGCGAGCGTCGACCCGCCCATATTGCCCACCATCACCTGCTTGCCGAACATACGGGCGGCGCGCGCCATTTTGAGCGCTTCAGTCAGTCCTCCACACTTGTCGAGCTTGATATTGATGACGTCGAAATAGGAAGCCCGCTCGCGGAGTTCGGTGAGGTCGAGAATGCTTTCGTCCGCCGCCACAGGAACGCCGGGTTTCCACCCCTCAAGGTCAGCTTCGGCGCCACGCTTAAGAGGCTGCTCGATTAAGGAGACGGAGTAGTCGTTGGCCGCGCGGGCGAGATCCTCAAGACTTTCGCGTACGAAGCCCTGATTGGCGTCGACTCCGATCCACGCGTCCGGGCGGGTTTCGCGCACGACCCTGATACGCTCGCGATCTGCGGCGGCGTCGCCGTCGAGCTTGAGCTTGATCGCCTTGGCGAATGACAGGCGGTGGATTTTCGCCGCTAGGACTGACGGGTCATCTGCCGGAAGCGTGAACACCGTCGTGAGCGGCTTCGGCTTGGAGATGGACGCGAGCTGCCAAACCGGGATCCTGGCGAGCTTGGCCTCGAGGTCCCAGAGGGCGCAGTCGAGGGCGTTTCGAGCGCCGCAGGGCGGAAGGAGCACCTGCAGGTCTTCGCGGGACAGGCCGATCTCGACCGTAGCGCGGACCTTCTCGAGCGCGGCGACCATATTGTCCTGGTCGTCGCCAAGATAATAGACGCCCGCTGCCTCACCGCGGCCGACGCTATCGCCATCGGAGATGGTCGCGACCACGGACGGCATCGCGTTGAAAAGATATCCAGCGATTCGAAACGGTTCAGCGAAGCGGATCGCGGCCTTTTCGACGTTGAGCGTGCGAGTGGTGGTCGTTGCCATGACCTTGGCATAGCAACACGAAACAAAGTTTCAAATACTGAAACACACTATTGTTCGGGTGCGTGGTCGTCCGTGAGGCGCCAGCTCTTCCCGGCTGCCCCGGCGAGATGCTGAATGCCCTGGCCGGCGCAAACTGCGAGCACTTTGCAAGGTTCGTTGCTCGTTCGCACGTACCCGTGCGCCATGCCGCTATCGAAATAGATAGAGTCGCCCGGTCCTAGGGGGAGCGGCGCGTAGAGGTCAGAGTGCAACTCCATCGCTCCGCTCAAGATGTAGAGATATTCCTCGCCCGAATGACGGACCAGGCCGCCCAGCTCCTCGACGCTGCGGGCCTGCACGTCAATAATGATCGGAATCATCATTTTTCCGAGGAGATCGGCGGCCGGATAATGGTGGACGTGACGCTCCGATTCGGCGTCCAATTCCTCTCCGGCACGAGTGACGCTTCGACGCCCCACGGCGACAGGGGCAGGCGGCTCATCCGCATCTGTGACGATGTCTTTGAGGTCCACGTTGAGCGCCTGCGCAAGCCGGATAAGCTTGTCGTAGGTCAATCCCATCTTGCCGTTTTCGAGCTTCGACAGCGTCGAATAAGGCAAGCCCGCGCGAGCGGATAAGGCGCGAAGGCTTAGCCCCTGCGCAATCCGCGCCTGTCGTATCGCGCGGCTTGGCGCCGGCACGTCGTCATTGTTCCCAATCAGGCGATCGACCTCGCCGTTTTCCTTGCTGGATCCTACCATGGTCGCCCCACTTAGAAACCTGTTGCCATTCCTGAAACAGATCGGCAATGATGTTTGCACGACACTGCTTGGGGAGGCTAGTCCTATGATGAAACGCTCAGTCGCTGTTTGGCTGGCCAGTGCGTGCGCAACAGCCATGGCTTCGGGGGCGTCGGCGCAGAATGCACCGGCAGCGTCACCGCAGGATCAGCAGGCGCCGGCGCCGGCGCAATTAGGCAATCCGAACGATATCGTGATCACTGCGGAGAAGCGTCCGCAGCTTCTCATCGACGTTCCGCAGTCGGTTTCGGTAGTTTCAGGCAAAACGCTTGAGTCGCAGCATGCGACCAACTTCCAGGACTATCTAAAACTTATTCCAGGCCTCCAACTGAACCAGGCGACAACTGGTGAAGGGCGACTGATCGTTCGCGGCATCAATACTGGCGGCGTTGCGTCGGTGGTCAGCGTATATGTCGATGAAAGCCCATTCGGGTCGAGCACCGCACTTGTTAACGGCGGCGTCCTCGCAGGCGATTTTGATACATTCGATCTAAACCGCATCGAGGTTCTACGCGGGCCGCAGGGCACACTTTACGGCGCAAGTTCTCTCGGTGGTGTGTTGCGCTTCGTCACCAACGCACCATCGACTGACAGTGTGATCGTGCGTGGCCGCGTTGGGCTCGAGACAGTCGCTGGTGGTGACCTCGGCTATAACGCCAACTTGGCAGTGAACGTGCCCCTCGGCAAAAACGTAGCATTTCGAGGTTCGGGAAGTTTCCGCAAGGACGGCGGCTTCATCGATTCGATCGGCACCGTAGGCACAGATCTCTTCGGCCTCGGCTTTGGCCCTGGCCCGTCCGACATCGCTAAGAACATCAATAGCGACAAGGTCTACAGTGGTCGCGCGTCGCTCCTCTTTCAGCCAAGCAAGGCGGTCTCCATTCGGCTGTCCGCAATTGCTCAGAATATCGATGCGAATGCACCGACGCTCGTTGAGGCGGATCCGGTCACGCTCAAGCCTTTACACGGCATGTCGCAATCGCAGTTCGTGCCAACCTTTTCGAACCTGCATTATCGCTTGTACAATGCGACAGGTTCTTTCGATCTCGGCTTCGGGACACTGACAAGTTCGACGAGCTTCAGCAAGCAGAACCAAAATCGCCGCGAAGACTTCACGAACTATTATAGCGCGCTTCTACAAATCGCATTCGGATTCCCGCCCAACAACTTCTTCCAGCCACAGGACACCAATCTAACCAAATTTACTCAGGAACTCAGGCTCGCGGGTCAGACGAAGATCGTCGACTGGCTCGTGGGCGCTTTCTATACTCATGAGAAAGGTCTGATCGCGCAGGAGTTGGTGGCGGTTGAGCCGGGTACGATGACCCCACTTGATGTTGACCCGGGCAGCTTGCAGCTATCTTCCAAATATAAGGAACTAGCAGGCTTCGCCGACGCGACATTCCACATCACGCCCCAATTCGACCTTCAGCTGGGCGGTCGTTACAGCGGGAATGATCAGTCGGCTCATCAATCCTCCCCTCCGGGCGGGCTACTGGTTGGAGAATCAGACACCAGAAACCATTCAAGCGAGCACGTGTTCACTTATTCGCTCGCGCCAAAGTATAAGATCAACTCCAACATCAGCGTGTACGCGAGGGTAGCCAAGGGTTTCCGTCCCGGCGGTCCGAACGTCATTGCGCCCGATGCGCCTGCAGATCTTCAGACATTCAATTCCGATACCGTGACCAGTTGGGAAGCGGGAGTGAAGGCTCAGACGGCCGATCATCGGTTTAGTGTCGATGCCGCGGCTTTCCATATCAAGTGGAAGGACATTCAGCTCTTCGCAACCGTCTTTGGGTCGGATGGGCTTCCGTATAACATCAACACGAATGGTTCGACGGCCAAGAGTGATGGGCTCGAACTCACGGCAACAGCGCGCCCTCTGTCTGGCCTCGATCTCTCCATCAACGGGGCCTACACCAACGCGCGCTTGACTGCCGACACTCCTGCAACCGTCGGCGGGTTCGCCGGAGAGCAATTGCCGTTTACCCCCAAGTTCAGCGTGGGCCTGAATGGCGATTACCATTGGCAGTTGAAAGCAAACGCGCGAGCTCATGTCGGCGCATCACTCCGGCATTTGTCGAGCCAGACTGCAGATTATGACGCAGACTTCGTGGCTGCCTACGGGCATCAGCGCCACGTTGACCCTTACAGTGTCCTAGATCTCTTCGCCGGCGTCTCGTTTGGTCGTTTCGATGTCGAAGCCTACGTGAAGAATCTCAACAATAGCCATGGTGTGGTGTCGGTGGCAGGACCCGGGCAAGCGCCGCTTGAGCTCTATCCAGGCGGTGCCGTCGGCACGGGCATCATCCGTCCACGGGCTTTCGGCGTCACACTCGGCGTGAACTACTAGGGTCGGAGAGGAAAGATGCGACCGATGAAGTGGATTCTCGCGGCGCTTGCTGCAGCGGCCATCCCAGCCTCCGCCCAATCGCCTGCGCAACTGCAGCCGACCAAGTCCAATACGGCGGTACTTCCAGCGCCGCAAACGCCGGCGACTTCCGCAACCGGAACGACGGCTCGTGAGCTCACCAAGGCCGACGTGGACGCGTGGCTCGACGGCTTCATGCCGTATGCGCTCAAGGCGGGTGGCATCCCCGGCGCGGTCGTGGTCGTCGTCAAGGACGGTCAGCCGCTGACGGAGCGCGGCTTCGGTTATTCGAACGTGAAGGACCAGAAGCCGGTCGATCCCGCCACGACCATGTTCCGTCCCGGCTCTGTGTCTAAGCTGTTCACCTGGACGGCTGTCATGCAGCAGGTCCAGGCTGGCAAGCTCGACCTCGACAAGGACGTCAACACCTACCTCGACTTCAAAATTCCGGAGAAGTTCGGAAAGCCGATCACGCTTCGCAACCTGATGACGCACACTGCAGGCTTCGAGGAAACGGCGAAGTTCCTGATCGATTACGACAAGAAGCCCGTGTCGCTCGGCGACGCGCTCAAGCGCTGGGTCCCTGGCCGCATTTATCCGCCGGGAACGATGCCCGCTTATTCCAACTACGGTGCATCGCTGGCCGGCTATATCGTCGAGCGCGTCTCGGGCGAGCCGTTCAACCAATATGTCCAGCGGCACATTTTCGATCCGCTCGGAATGGCGCATTCGACCTTCGAGCAGCCGCTTCCAGCGAACTTCAAGCCGTTCATGTCGAACAGCTACGAATATGGGTCGGACAAACCCCAGCCATATGAGATCATCCCGCTGGCTCCGGCCGGCGCGCTGGCGGCGTCCGGTTCGGACATGGGCAAGTTCATGATTGCCCATCTCAACAACGGCGGACCTTTGCTCAATCCCGCGACGGCGCAGCTGATGCACGCGCCGGCGAACCACTTCTACACTTCGCTGCCGTCGATGGCGCTCGGCTTCTATCATGAGGACCGGAACGGCCTGAACATCGTCGGTCATGGCGGCGACACGATCTTCATGCATTCCGACCTGCACCTGTTCCTCGACAAGAATGTCGGGCTGTACGTATCGATGAACAGCGCGGGCAAGAATACGGCCGTGCATCCGCTTCGCGAGCAGCTGTTCGAGGATTTCACCGACCGTTACTTCCCGGCCCCCGAGAAGAAGCTGCCGACCACCAGCACCGCCAAGGCGCATGGTCAGGCCTTGTCCGGGCACTACGTCAGCAGCCGTGCAGGTGGCTTCAACTTCTTCCGCATGCTGGCGCTGCTCGGCGAGAGCAAGGTGTCGGTCGATCAGGATGGCATCCTGACCGTCTCCACGGTTACGGACCCGTCGGGCGCACCGCGCAAGTGGCGGGAAGTCGCGCCTTGGGTGTGGCAGGAGGTCAACGGCAGCGACAAGCTCGAAGCCGTCGTCGACAGCAATGGTCGCGTGAAGATGTTCTCGATCACGCCTTATGCGGCGATCATCGAGTTCCTTCCGGCGCCGGGCTCGCTCAACGCGGGCTGGATCTTGCCGGCCGCTGGGCTCGCGCTTTTCATCATGCTGGTCGCCGCCTTTGCATGGCCGATCTCTGCGCTTGTTCGGAGGAAGTACAAGGCTGCGGCGACCCTGAGCGGCCGACCGTTGCTGCTGCATCGGGCCACGCGCATTACGGCCTGGCTCTATCTCGCGGTGGTCATGGGCTGGGTGATCATCCTGTCGGTCATCGAGAAGGACCTGACGTTCCTGAACGGCGGAGCCGACATCTGGATGCGCTTGCTCCAGCTTGTCCTGATCCTTGCGATCATCGGCTCGTTCATCGCCGCGTGGAACGCCTGGATCGTGGCTCGCTCGCCAGGCAAGCATAAGGTCGCGACAATCTGGGCAATCCTTGTGGCTGTGGCAGCTCTGTTCCTTGCGTGGGTCTGCCTCGACGCAGGACTGCTCACCGCTTCGCTGAACTACTGACGACGTGACCCGGGCCGGCACGATCAGGAGAGGGGACGTGCCGGCCCGGACTTTGTTCGGGCATCCCCCCGGCCTGACGGTTCTGTTCACGACCCAGATGTGGGCGGAGTTCTCGTTCTTCGGACTGCAGGCCCTGCTCGTCTATTACATGACGAAGCATCTCGGCTTTTCGCAGGCCAAGTCGTCGCTGATCTACGGCGCTTATGGTGCGGCCGCGTTCTTCAGCCCCTTTTTCGGAGGGTTGATTGCCGACCGATGGCTGGGCCGTACGGTGAGTGTGATCATCGGTGGTGCGATGATGATGCTCGGCCATTTCGCCATGGCCTTCGAAGCATTGCTGTTTCCGGCGCTGGTGCTGGTCGCGCTGGGCAACGGCCTCTTCATCCCGCCACTCGCGATTCAGGTCGGTAGCCTTTACGCCGACGACGACCCGCGAAAGGCCTATGCCTACAGTGCCTACTACATGGGCATCAATTTGGGCGGCCTCCTTGCACCCTTGGTGTGCGGAACGCTGGGCGAGATCTACGGCTGGCACTGGGGCTTCACTGCCGCCGGCATTGGGATGGCTATCGGGCTGGTCATCTATTGCAGCTTCCTGAGGTTGCTCCCTCCCGAACCGAACCGCGCCGAGCTCGCCACTGAAGCGCGATCGACGCCGGTGATCCGGGAGCATGTCGTGACGCTGCTACTGATGATCGCGATGGTTGTGCTGTTCCGCGTCGGCTACGAGCAGAGCGGCAACGTGATTGCGCTCTGGGTGTCGGATTTCACCGACCGATCCCTGAACCTGTTCGGCCGGCAGGTCTCAATCCCCGCGACCTGGTTCCAGTCGATCAATCCGCTTCTGATCATTATCGGAACGCCGTTGCTCATCCGCTTCTGGCGGCGGCGCAAGGCGAAGGAAACAACCGCGCATCTGCTTCGGCGAATGGCGATCGGCTGCCTGATCGCCACAGCTGCAATGCTGGTGATGGTCTCGGCGGCAACAGCTAGTGGCGTTGAAGGCGCTCGCGTCAGCTCGCTCTGGGTATTCGTCTATTTCGTGCTCCTCACCTTGGGCGAGCTGTTCGTGATCCCGGTCGGCCTGACACTCGTCGAGTCATTGGCGCCGTTGCGCTTCGCCTCGATGGCGATGGGCGGATGGTACATCGCCAAATTTCTCGGCAGCCTCCTCGCCGGGATCATGGGCGCATATTGGCTGAAGATTCCGCCTGCCGCTTTCTTCGCGCTGGGCGCGGCGACGACACTTCTCGCAAGCTTCAGCTTGCTTGCAATGTCGCGGTGGACGGCCCGAACCGACCCCGCGGATCTTCAGCGCGCGTAGGGCACGAAGTCGCCAAGCACGCAGGCGTTGCCTTGGATGCGTGTGATCGGGTCGAACGACCGCACGAGATCGCCGCGACAATAAGATGATCCGATTGGCTGAACGACCAAGGTCGCGTCTGGGCGGATGCTGCAGTCGTTGAGGTGATTGGCCCAGGTCGTCCGGCCTCTACCATATAGCAGGACGCGCGGATCGCTTGGGGATACTCGAAGCGACTCAGACGGCACGATCAGCACGCATCGCTGCGGCGTTCCCGCAGTGCCGGAAGGTGTCGCTGATTGGCCTTGCGGAGCGGGTCCGGACGAGACCGCGCAAGCGCACAGCGTTGATCCAATAATGAGAGGCGTAATGCGCATGCCGCAACTTACGCCCAAATCTCACCCAATTAAACGCAACCTTGCGACGAACGCCCTGCGTTGGTGTAAGCGGCCGCGGACTCGGAGTGTGGGAGATTGAATGGCTCGGCCGGATCAACCCGTTCGCAGGGTAACGATCGTGGGTGGTGGCACCGCTGGATGGATGACAGCAGCCGTCCTCTCGCAGTGGCTCACGAAGGTCGAGATCAAGCTGATCGAGTCCGACGAGATCGGAACGATCGGCGTCGGCGAAGCGACGATCCCGCACATCCGCAACTACATGACGCTCGCGGGCATCGATCCGCTCAAGATGATCTCGGAAAGCAAGGCGAGCTTCAAGCTCGGCATCCAGTTCGTCGACTGGGGTGCTCCAGGTGAGATGTACATCCACGGCTTCGGCAAGATCGGCCGAGACATGCTCTGGCTGCACCCGCATCAGCTTTGGCTCGCGGCTCGGGCACGTGCAGCCGAGAAGGTGAAGCCGTTCGATGCGTATGCGATCAACTGCGTCGCCAGCCTCAAGAACCGGTTCGCGTTCCCGGATACGCGGACGCCCAATTCACCGCTGCGCGACATCGACTACGCTTACCATTTCGACGCGTCGCTGTTCGCGCGCTTCCTGCGGAGCGAGAGCGAGGCTCGAGGCGTACAGCGCGTCGAGGGTCGGATCGTCGAAGTCATTCAGGATCCGGAGAATGGCTTCGTCGAAAGGGTGAAGCTCACCGACGGGCGCGAGGTCGGCGGCGACCTGTTCGTGGATTGCTCCGGCATGCGCGCGTTGCTGATCGGCGATGCACTCGGAGTCGGCTACGAAAGCTGGAAGCAGTGGCTGCTTTGCGACCGTGCACAAGCCGTGCCTTGCGCTAGCGTCTCCCCGGTCACTCCCTACACGCGTTCGACGGCGCGGAAGGCCGGATGGCAATGGCGCATCCCGCTGCAGCACCGGATCGGCAACGGCTACGTCTATTCCTCGGACCTGGTGAGCGACGAGGAAGTTGCGGAATCGCTTCTCGCTAACCTCGACGGTGAAGCCATGGCGGATCCGCGCCCGGTTCGTTTCGCGCCGGGCCGGCGGCTCAAGGCGTGGGACAAGAATGTCGTTTCGCTCGGTCTCGCCTCCGGGTTTCTCGAGCCGCTGGAATCGACCAGCATTCACCTGATCCAGACGGGCATCCTGCGGCTGCTCGGCATCTTCCCGTCGCTCGGTTTTTCGGAAGCCGACATCAACGAGTACAACCGCCAATCGCGCTTCGAATATGAAGATGTGCGCGACTTCATCATCGCGCACTATAAGGTGACGCGGCGCACGGAAGATCCCTTCTGGGACTATGTGCGCGAGATGGATGTGCCTGACTCACTGAACGAACGTTTCGAGCTCTTCCGCTCGTCAGGCCGCTTCTTCAAGCGAGGCGCTGCCGAGCTCTTTGCGGAGGAAAGCTGGGTCCAGTGCCTGATCGGCCAAGGCTTCGACATGCATGCCGATCCCGTCACGGAATTTGTCGATGACGACACGCTCTTCGGTTTTCTGGACGACCTGCAGGAGACGATCGAGCAAGTCGCCGACAGCCTTCCCGATCACGGCGATTTCCTGAGGCGTTTGCCGCCGAACACGCCACCGCAACAGACGACCGCACCGGACGTCAATTTCAAGATCAGTTACGAACGGCCGCGTTGACTGAGGTTCGTGGCGTGAAAGTCACAATGGCCGGAAATGTGAGGGTCTTCACCCACACCTGTAATTGACACATCCCGATTCCGCGCGCTCTTTCGCGCCGAAAGAGCCAAATGGCCGATCTGTATATGTAACCGGTTACACGGGCATTCGCCTAGGGAGAGGGGTTAAGTGAGCACCATCATTCGCAAGCGTCAGCTTGCATCTGGCATTTCCGCTTTTGCGATCGCGGCCACGATCGGTCTCGCGACGCCTGCCTACGCACAGTCGGAGTTCGGCTCGATCGAAGGACATGTCGACGGCGCCAAGGCCGGCACGCAGGTTGTCGCGGTCGACACGCATACAGGCCAGCGCTTCACGGGTACGGTTGATGTCAAAGGCAATTACGTCATCCTCGGACTTCGGCCGTCGGATTATACGGTATCGATCGAGGGTAAGGCAGCGCAGAACACGACGCTGAACCTCGGTCAAACCGTCGCGGTCGACTTCGCTGAGGCCGCTGCCCCCGCTGCCCCCGGTGGCCGCTCCATTGTCGTCACCGGCCGCCGCACGGCTCAACCGGTGCAGGCTCAGACCGTCGCGACCAACATCACGCCCGCTCAGATTGAGAACCTGCCGCAGAACCAGCGCAACTTCCTGAGCTTCGCAGCCCTTGCGCCGGGCGTTCAACTAACAAACCCGAGCGGTGCCGTGCAGCTTCAGGCCGGCGCCCTCAGTCCCGCGAACTCGAACATTCTGCTCGACGGGATGACGTTCAAGAACCCGATCAATCACGGCGGTATGTTCGGTCAGAACTTCGGCTCTTTCGGCAATCCGTTCCCCCAGATCGCGATTCAGGAATATCAGCTCTCTACGCAGAACTTCGGTGCTGAAATCGGCCAGTCCGCGGCTGCCGTGTTGACTGCCATCACCAAGACCGGCGGCGATCACTTCCACGGTGACCTGTTCTTCGATTGGCAGCCGAAAGCATTCATCGGAAAGCGCGCCTACTCGAGCGGTGCGAAGCAGGATTATAACCGCAAGCAATTCGGCGGCGACATTGGCGGTCCGATCATCCCGGGTAAGCTCAGCTTCTACGCAGCCTTCGAAGGTACAGATCAGACGCTGCCACCGCTCAATCTGAGCATTACGGTTCCCGTGCCGGGCAATATTGCCTCTGAAATCAGCGGATCTGCTCCGCAAGACTTCAAGCAGCGCCTATACTTCGGAAAGCTGACATGGTTCGCCACCCCGAACGACACGGTGAACCTGATTGGCTACAAGCGTAAGCAGAGCAACGTCAGCGATTACGGTGGCAATGCGGCGCAAAGTCACGGTCACTATCTGACGACCGAGCAGACGCGCGGTCAGCTGCAGTGGCGGCACAGTTCCGGCAACTTCCTCAACCTGCTGAACATTGCTTACGACAAGGCAAACCAAGGCACGCCCAACATCACTCAGGGGCCCGAGTACCTTCTCGTGGGCTTCAATAATGACGGCACCGTCAATACCGGTAACGTGGTCGCACAACTCGGGGCGAACAGCTTCCAGCAGAATGACATCGAGAAGTCCTGGGTGGTCAAGGACGATGCAACGCTGCGCCACGGCGAGCATACGTTCAAGGCCGGCGGCCAGATCACTTTTTACAAGCTGTCGCGCGAGGAAAATTCGAGCTTCAACGGAACGTACTTCGTCGCGAATCCGTGCGACCCTCTCAACCCCGTCACCGGTGGCGTGTGTCCGAGCAACTTCGACATCACAACGGCCACGCCGGCTGCCGGTCGCATCAATGTTGCGCCCTCGCCCCTCGTTGCGGGCAAGGACACGCAGATCGGACTCTACATTCAGGACGAATGGAAGCCCGATGAGCATTGGACCGTCAATGCCGGCCTGCGCTGGGATTTCGAAAGCAATCCCAACAACAAAAATTATGTAACTCCGGCGGCAATCGCGGCGGCGCTGCGCTCGTATCCGGGCTGGGCTGCCCGCGGCATCAATCCTGAGGATTACATCTCCGACGGCAACAACCGTAAGCCGTTCTGGGGCGAATTCCAGCCGCGGCTTGGCGCGTCATATGACGTGCATGGTGACCGCGATATCGTGCTCTTCGCGGGCGCGGGTCGCTACTATGACCGGCCGCTGTTCATCCAGGGCGTTCTCGAGACGCTGCAGAACAGCAACGCAGTGCTAACAACCGGGGCACCATTCGCGGCCGCCTGCGCAAGCGGAACGCCGCCGACATATTGTAGCGATCCGGCGGCTCTGCGCACTTATCTGGCAAGCCTGGGCTACACGGGCGGCGCGGTTTGGGTGCTCCCGAACAAGGTGAAGATGCCCTATTCGGATCAGTTCGATCTGGGCATCCGCAAGCGGTTCGGGGATATCCAGTCGTCGCTTACTTACAGCCACGTGGAATCGCGCAATATCTCACTGTACACGCGCGCCAACTTCTACGCGAACGGCTACTATACCGTCTTCCCTAACTGCATGAATGGTGGCGACACGTGGATCATCGATAACACGCCTGACAGCGTTGCAGGATGTCCGGGCGCCACCAACGGCCAACTGACTGGCTTCAACGGCAAGCTGAATCGCTTGCAGAACAACGGCCAGGCGAAGCTGGACGCTTTCTATCTACAGATTGAAAAGCCGTTCAACGATAGGAGCGTCTGGGGTTTCACTCAGTCCTTCACCCTGCAGTGGGCTCGTCAGAACATTGGCCAGGACTTCTTCGGCGACGAGATGTTCAATGGTCCTAACCTCGACACCTATGGATGGAACTATGTTCCGGCAGTCGAGAAGTGGCGGTCTGTCACTTCGGTCAACTGGCGCGCTCCTTGGGGCATCACTGCCTCCGGCATTCTGACGCTCTCTGGCGGTCCTGCTTTCGGCCATCTGATCGCGCCTTGCTGTACGCCTGTAACCGGCCCCTTCCCGGTGCCGGTCGGTGCCACGGGTTATGCGAACCTCGCGGGCGTCTACTTCCCGCACAAGACGTTCGGATTTAAGCGCCTCGACCTTCGTCTCGCCAAGACCTTTAAGCTGCCATACGGGACAGAGGTCACGGCAGACTTCCAGGTCTTCAATGCATTCGACTGGATCAACCACACCTACTCGGCGTGGGGCGCCGGCGGCGGCGATCACCCGACGTTCGTCGACAACCGCAGCCAGATCTCCAACGACCAGCGTCAGTTCCAGGCTGGTCTGTCGTTCAAGTTCTAAGAGAGTGTATTTCGAAGGAGGGAGACGGAAACGTCTCCCTCCTTTTTCTTGAGGCCACGAGTTGAAGCCTGAGCTGCGCCGTTTCGGAAACAGCCAAAGTCCCGTCGTGGTCATCGACGAATTCACTGGCTCGCCCGAAGCGGTCGTACGGCTTGCTGAACAGCTCGCACCGTTTCCGCGCTTGCAGAACAATTACTATCCGGGCCTTCGCAGGATCATTTCGCGCAACGACACCGACGCCGACTCATACGTTGAACGTACCTGCCAAGAAGCCGCGCAGTTCATCGCGGGGGCGTTCGAAACGAATGGCTTCGACCTCATCGAGGCGAGCTTCTCGATGGTGACGTTGCAGCCGCACGAACTCAGTCCCGCACAGCGGGCACCACATTTCGATTCAACCGACCAGAAGTATCTCGCGCTACTGCATTTCCTGCAGGTGCCTTCGGGAACCGGCACTGCATTCTATCGACAGCGATCGACAGGCATCGAACGAGTTACTGAAGAAAATCTGGCTCGCTTTGTGGCTACGGCCAAAGCGGACGCGGCGAAGCTTTCGAAGGACTCAGGATACTTGAGAGGATCCGACGATTTCTTCGAAGAGATCGGTGCGGTCGAAGCCATTCCCGACCAGCTCATCATCTATCAAGGAAGCCTCCTTCATTCGGGCATCATTCCGGAGGGCATGAGCTTTAGCGCCGACCCTCGCGAGGGACGGCTCACCGCGAACCTCTTCATTCGCGCCCACTGAAAGGTTCAAGCATGCGTAATGGCAAGTTGATGTTGTTGGTTTCCGCAGCGCTTTCCGCGAGCGCGGCGACTGCGCAGCCGCGCACGTACATCAACCCGATCGATATCGATTACCGTTACAATTGGGAGCAGACGAACGAGGGTATCAGCTACCGCACCGGAGCCGACCCAGCCGTGGTCCGCCACAAGGGCGCCTATTACCTTTTCGAAACCTTGGCGGACGGCTATTGGCGCTCGACCGACCTCATCCACTGGACCTTCATCACGCCGAGCATGTGGCCGAACGGCGGGATCGTCGCTCCTGCGGTCATTTCCGACGGCGACCGGCTCATCATCTGGCCGTCGACCTCGTTCACGCGCCCAAGCTCCATCCTGGTTTCGACTGCGCCCGAGACGGGCAAGCTCGATTATCTGGTGCGGTCGATGCCGCCGCTGCCGGATGCGGTCGACGACAAAGACCTCGCGAAGATGAAGCCGAGCGACATCCCGCCCGGCCCGTGGGATCCGGGCCTTTTCAAGGACGATGACGGGCGCTGGTACCTCTATTGGGGGAGCTCCAACGTTTTCCCGATCTATGCGATCGAGATCGCGTTCAAGGATGGCAAGCTCATCTACAAGGGGCACGCCACCAAGCTCTTCACCCTCCATCCGGAGCAGCATGGCTGGGAGCGCTTCGGTCAGGACCACAGCGGCCTTCTGGCGAACGGACAGCCGACCAAGCCCTACCAGGAAGGCGCCTGGATGACCAAGCATGGCGGCCGCTACTACCTTCAGTACGGAGCGCCGGGCACCGAATTCAACGCATACGCGAACGGCACTTACGTTTCCGACAAGCCGCTCGGCCCGTTCAAGTACGCTGAGTACAATCCGATCGCCTATAAGCCTGGCGGCTTCGTTCATGGTGCTGGCCATGGCTCCACGTTTGAGGACAATTACGGGAACTTCTGGAACACGGGCACGCCGTGGATCGGTTACAATTGGACTTTCGAGCGTCGCATCAACCTGTTCCCGGCCAAGTTTGAGCCAGACGGGCAGTTCTGGTCGTCATCGCGCTTCGGCGACTTTCCTTATTATGTTCCCACCAAGAAGGTGAGCGATCCGAACAGCCTGTTCACGGGATGGATGCTGTTGTCGTACCGGAAGCCCGCGGTCGCTTCTTCCACCATCGGCGAGTTCACCGCTTCCAAGGTCACCGACGAAAATCCGCAGACATTCTGGGTGGCAGCGAAGAATGCGCCGGGGCAGACGCTGACCCTTGATCTCGGTGCGCCGAAGACGGTGCGCGCGGTGCAAGTCAATTTCGCCGACTACAAGTCCGGCCGCTTCGCAGACGCGCCGGACATCTACACCGAGTTCGAACTGCAGCAGTCGCTCGACGGTCGGAACTGGAAACCGCTCGCGCGCACCGAGCGCCCGCGCCGTGACCGGCCCAATGCCTATTTGGAATTGCCGCAGCCGGTGCGCACACGCTTCATCCGCTATGTACATGGGCATGTCGGCGCCGCGAACCTGGCGATCAGCGACATTCGCGTTTTCGGCAATGCAGATGGGTCTGCGCCTTCCCCACCATCGGACGTCGCTGCAAATCGCCATCAGGACCAGCGCGATGCTACGATTCGCTGGACGAAGGTGCCGGGCGCAGTGGGCTATAACATTCGCTTCGGTATCCGGCCTGATCGGCTGACGCTGACGCATCAGCTTTGGGCAGACGAGCTCGGCAATGGAGCTACGTTGAGCAAGGAGCTGCGCTCCTTGAACGCCGGCGTGCCTTATTACGCTGCGATCGAATCGTTCAACGAGAGCGGCGTTTCGAAGCTCAGCCGCGTCGTTCAGATCCGCTGATCAGCCGAGCCAGCCTCCGGTGAATCCGGCGCGTTTCAGGCCGCGCCGGATCGCCGGAACGTTGCGCATGCGGCGCCAAAGGAAGTCGTTGCGGTAGTTTGCCGCCTGCAGCAGGATTGGCCCCTGGTCGATGCCGAGATTATCGCGCGCGACCCAACCATTCTTCGCATCGATCGAACCACTTTCACTCTTCACGTTGGTGTAGGTGAAGCTCGGATTGAAGCTATCGCGGAAGCCATGGGCGTCGAACACCCCCGGCTGCTTCATCAGCGTCTCGGCGCAGGGGATGACGATTTCCGGTGCAAAGGGCAGTGACCCGAGCGCCGCTACTGGTGCGATTGTGCCGTCGTCCAGGCCGTCAGGCTCACCAACCGGCCCGCGTGCGGCATAGCCATGGAAGTCGCGGACCCCGCCCTTGTAAGGCAGCCGGAAGTCGCCGGGCCCGTCGCAAGCCGCCAGTCCCCACAACCGGTCGGAATAACCCAGCCAACGTCCGGGATTGAGGGTGCAATAGGCGCGCTGGGCGTAAGTCTCGCGGCGGCTATTTTCGAAATAATCGAAGCCGACTTGGCGCATCACCGCATCTCGAATGCCGCGGAAGTCGATGAAAATATGGCTGTACTGACCGGGGAACTGCGGGGCGAAAGCAATGCGGTGCGTCGGACCCACCCCACGCCAGAAGGTTTCGTAAGTCCCTGTCCACTGTTCCCAAAGATTTGGCGGCGCGGGATGCGTCGTGGACCCAAGCGCAAGCACGTTGACGAACATGCCCTCGTTGAAGCCGACCCAGTTCGCGTCGATCAGACCCTTCTCGGGATGCCAGCCCATGGAAATTGCCGCCCGTCCGTCGGAGCGGAAAAAATTCCAGTCCGCTCGATCGAAGAGCGCTTGCGCCAGGCGGCGGATCTCGGCCTCACGCGGGTCTGCGCGGTCGTAATATTGACCCGCGAACAGCACGCCCATCAGCAGGATGGTTGTGTCGACGCTCGACAGTTCGACATCCCGATACCGCGCCCCGGTCTCCATATCGATAAAGTGATAGTAGAAACCCTTGTGGCCGATCATGCCCGTGGCTTGCGGACCCTGCGGCGCGTTCCAGAAGAAGCGCAATGTGGTCAGCGTCAGGTCACGCGCTTCGGAGCGCTCGCACCAGCCGCGCTCCGCACCAATCGCATAGGCGGGAAGCGCGAATCCGACGGACGCGATGCTCGAGAACGATGGCGTCGGCCAGCGGTCGGGAACGAGCCCGTTCTTGCGGTTCACGGTGTCCCAGAACCAGCGGAAAGTGCGCTTCTCGATCTCTTCATAGAAAGCGGGAAGGGTGTGGCCCGCCGGCGCCAAGGCGGCAGCGGGCGAAGTCGACAGAGAAGCGCTCGCAAGCAGCAGCGAGCCCTGCAGGAATTGACGGCGTTCGATGATCATTAGGCTACAGTTTTGGTTCCGTTGTGGTTCGGACGACCAGCTCCGGTGCGTGGAGCTCGTCACCGCTCGAATTAGGCTCGGCGATGCCGGAGAGGAGCCGATCCAAGGCGCGCTGCCCAAGCTCGGCAATGCGGACCCGCACAGTGGTGAGGCCAATGTGCCTCGCCAGCGGAATGTCGTCGAAACCGGCCACTGCAACGTCCTGGGGAACGTGTAGGCCCGCTTCGCGGAGGGCCTGAATCGCGCCGATCGCCATATTGTCGTTTCCGCCAAAGACCGCATCGAACCGCCGACCCGAACGAAGCAAGTCGGCGATCGCCAACGCGCCTGACTCTTCTTCGAAATCGCCCTCCACGATTTCGCAGGCCACGCCGTGCGCTTCCGCCGCATCTTTGAACGCGTCGCGCCTTTCCTGTGCGTCGATGTTCTGCGCCGGGCCCGCAATGTGGAGGAGATTCTTGCGGCCGATCGCGACGAAATGATCCACCACCGCCTTCGCGCCCGCTCGATTGTCCAAATGGATCGAGGGCCGCCCGCTGGCATCGCGCGTATTGATCAGCATCGATGGAAGTGTCGGGGGAATTGCCACGGACAGTTCGTCGGCGCTGAGATGCGGCGCCATGACGACGAGCCCGTCCACGCGGCCGCGCATCGCCTGCAATGCGAGGGCGGCCTGCTGTCCACTGCCGTGGATGTTGGACAGCAGCAGCAAATAACCGCGGCTGCTGGCCTCCCGGTCCATGCCGCGCACGATCTCGGAGAAGAATTCGCCGTGCAGGTCCGGAAGCACGACGCCGATCGCGTTGGTCCGGGCCAGGCTCAGGCTGCGAGCGCCGGCGTGAGGGATATAACCTAGCTCACGCACGGCCTCGGACACGCGGTTGCGCGTGTCCTCGCTCACATTCTCGAATCGGTTCAGCGCACGCGACACGGTGGCCACGGAAACCTGTGCGAGGCGGGCGACGTCACGGATGGTAGCTTCGGCCATCAGCCTCCTTATCAACGGGAACAGCCGTAAGCGATTGCAAATGCCGTTGCGCAAGTCATGTAACCGGTTACACAGAGCGTCAAGCACAGCCGAAAAAATGTGCTACAGCGACAGGCGCTGCTCGGTTGAAGTTGAGTTTTGGAGGGGATGAGGATGTTGGATACGCGCATCTCGCGGCGGGCAGCGCTGATGGGAGCGGGCGCAATAGCGGCATGGCTTGCGAGCCCTGCACGGGCGCTCCTTCAGGTTGCGGGACGGCTCGATGTTCCCGCCTTTGTCGACCAACTCATCGCGCGCATGACGCTCGAAGAGAAAGCGGGCCAGCTCCAGCTGATGGCTTCTGCCTGGGGCGGAGGAGCCGCGCTGGCGCTCAATCCTCCGCAGGGCGATTCCAATTTCCCGAAGCAGGTTGAAGAGGCGCGCCAAGGTCAGCTGACCGGCGTGTTCAACGGCAACGGCGCACGCATGGCGCGCATCCTCCAAGGTGCGGCCGTCAAGGAATCGCGCCTCAAGATCCCGCTGATTTTCGGCGCCGACATCATCCACGGCCATCGCACCATCTTCCCCGTGCCGCTTGCGGAGGTGGCGAGCTTCGAGCCCGATCTGGCTCGCCGCACCGCCGAGGCGGCTGCATTCGAAGCGGCGGGCTCGGGAATCGACTGGACCTTCTCGCCAATGGTCGACGTGGCGCGCGACCAGCGCTGGGGCCGCGGCGTCGAAGGCGGCGGCGAGGACCCGTATCTCGGCGGCATCTTCGCTGTAGCTCGCGTCCACGGTTTTCAGGGAGCTGACCTGAAATCCAACGAACGCATGCTTGCCTGCATCAAGCATTTCGCAGCCTACGGCGGTGCGGAATCGGGCCTCGACTACAACGCGGTCGACATGTCCGAAGGCAGGCTGCGGGAAGTTTATCTGCCACCGTACAAGTCGGGGTTCGAAGCCGGGGCGCTTTCGGCGATGGCTTCGTTCAACGAAATCAACGGCGTGCCTTCGACGGGCAACCGCTGGCTGATCACCGAGCTGCTGCGCGGCGAATGGGGTTTCCAGGGCTTCGTCGTTTCCGACTACACCGGCGATGAGGAAATGATCGCTGCCGGCTTCGCCAAGGATGGGCGGGACGCCGCAAGGCTTGCGATCCTCGCCGGCGTCGACATGAGCATGCAGAGCGGACTTTACCGCAAATATCTGCCGGATCTCGTGCGCAGCGGAGCCGTGCCGCAGGCTGTGGTCGACCAATCGGTTCGCCGTGTGCTTGCTGCAAAGGCGATGCTGGGCCTGTTCGACGACCCCTTCCGGCGCATCGACGAGAAGCGTGAGACTGCCCGTTCGATGCTGCCAAGAACGCGTGCGCTGGCACGTGAGGCGGGCCGCAAATCGATCGTCCTTCTCAAGAACGAAGGCGACCTTTTGCCACTGCCGCGTTCGGGCAAGAAGATCGCGCTGATCGGCCCATTTGCGAGCGGCCAGCACGATCTCGTCGGGCCATGGGTGGTCTATGGTGACGACGCGAAGGCGGTTGATCTCGCGACCGGCGTTCGCGGTGCAATCGCCGATAAGAATTCACTGATCATCGCGCAGGGCTCGGGCGTCGAAGAACCGCTCGCGGGCGGCATCGAACAAGCGATCGCTGCTGCTCGCCAGGCGGACGTTGTCGTGCTCGCCATCGGCGAGAGCGCGAACATGTCCGGCGAAGCTCAGTCACGCACTGACATCGTCGTGCCCGAGCCGCAGCAGCGCCTCGCCGAATCCGTCGCAGCAACAGGAAAGCCTATCGTCGTCGTGCTCAAGCATGGCCGCGCGCTCGCGCTCGAAGGCGCGGTCAAGAACGCGCAGGCCATTCTCGCAACTTGGTTCCTCGGGACCGAAACCGGCAACTCTATCGCCGACGTTCTGTTCGGCGCGTACAGTCCATCCGCGCGCCTGCCAGCAAGCTTCCCGATCCGTTCGGGGCAAGAGCCTTATTATTACGCCCACAAGTCGAGCGGACGCCCGAACACCACCGACATGCTGGAGCCGTACAAGGAGCATTTCCGCGGCATTCCAAATATGGCGCTGTACCCGTTCGGTCATGGCCTGACGTACGGCAAGATCGAGTACAGCGGCTTCAGAGTCAGCGCACCAACCATGCCGATGGGCGGCACGATCGAAATCTCCGCGACGATCACCAATCGCGGCCGTCGTGCAGCGGAAGAGGTGGTGCAGCTCTACGTTCACCAGAAGGTTGCAACCGTCACTTGGCCGGTGCGTGTCCTCAAGGCGTTCCGCAAGGTCGCACTTGCTCCGGGTCAGTCGGAAGTCGTCCGATTCACGCTGCGCGCTAGCGACCTGTCGTTCATCGGCCGCAATAACCGACCAGTGATCGAGCCCGGCACCTTCCAGGCCTGGATCGCGCCGTCAGCTGAGACTGACGGAGTCAACGGGACCTTCGACCTCACCGCCTAGCCTCCGACGTGCCCGCCCGAGCGGGTTCGCCACCATCGCGACACAGGACAAGGCGAGGAAGACCAGCGGGACCAGCGCAACCGTCGCGCGCATCCCCGCGAGCGTCTCGGCACTCTGCCGGACGTTGGCAACATAGCCGGCTGATGCGAAGCTCCACCCGAGGATGGCAGTCGCGACGCCGATCGCGATCCGCTGCAGCAGCGCCGCTACGCCGAATACCGTCCCCTCGACATGGAGCCCGGTCTCCCGCTCGCCATATTCGATCGTATTCGGAAGCATCGCCCAGAACACGAAATTGAGGCCGACGCTGACCACCTGCATGCCGACGAGGAACAGCTGCATCGTGTGCGGGCCGTCGAAATGGATGAAGTCGAAGGCGAGTAGACCGCACATGCCCAAACCGGCGGCGATAAGCCACAATGCTCGCAGCCCGACGAAGCGTCCCAGCAGCATCCACAATGGAATAGCGATTCCGCTGACCAATCCCATGGACGCCAGCGCAAGCTGGCCGGCCTCCGGGTCGTTGAGCAGATATTTGAAATAATAGAGGACCGATTTGTTGAGCACCGTGATGGCGACGATCATCGCCATCATCGCCGCAGTCAGCGCAACGAAGGCGCGATTGCGGATAAGGCTCAACAACGCCGCCCTCAGGCTTGCCGGCAATGGGCGATGGGGCGGCGCCGTTTCCCGATAGGTTGCACCAACTAGGATCAGGATGATCGCCGCAACGATCGCGAACAATATGGCCGCCCCGAAATACGCTTGCGCAGCGCTCGATCCAGTCAACCAACGGCCGACGGGAACTGTGCACAAGGCGACTGTCACCGCGGCCGCAGTCCCGAACAGCATCCTCATCCCGGCGACAAATGCCCTGTCGCCAAAGTCCGCGCTGATCCGTGCGGTCATCGCGAGGTAAGGCACGTTCACGCCGGCATAGGCGGTGCGAAAGAGGAGGTGCGCGACGAATATGCTGGCGATCGCCCAGCCTCCACTGACCATCGGCGGGAAATAGGTGAGCACAAACGTCAGCCCGAGCGGCACTGCTCCAGCGATTAAAAGCGGGCCATAGCGGAAGCTGTCGTGCTTCCGGTCGACCAGCGTGCCTGCAATAAAGTTGGCAATTCCATCCCAGATGGATGCGACCATGTAGGTGGTCGCCGCTACCTCAATCGGCAGGTCGAGCGCGTCCGTATAATAGAACAGCAGGAAGAGCATGATGCTCTGCCAGAAGAGGTTGAAGGCGAAGTCACCGAAGGCGAACAGCAGCAAGCGCGCCTTGGGCACATGCGCGGAATTGACGGCGATCGTTTCTGTCCCCACGCCCGCAGCATCGCCGCCATTGGGCTTCGACGCAATGAATCCTAGCTGATTGTAGGCAGCATCTGTTTTCCGGCTCCCCATCCTTTCAGCGCCTTGCCCTTCGCGCGCTGGAGCACCGTTTCGACGTCTTCGATGGAAAATGCGTCGGAGCGCTCGATTTCCGCGAGCTCGTCCCATGCGACTGGCGCCGCCACGGGCATTCCGGCGCGAGCACGGGCCGAATAGGGCTGGATCGCGGTCGCGGTGCGCTGATTGCGCAGGAAGTCGAGGAAGATACGTCCGCGGCGCTCCTTCTTAGGCAGGGCGAGGGTGAAACTGTCAGGAGCCGCCTCGGCGAGGGTGGCGGAGAACGTCTTCGCGAACTCCCGCACTGAACTCCATTTCGCGACGGGTTCGAGCGGAACCACGATGTGGATGCCCTTGCCGCCCGATAGGAGCGCGAAGCTTTGCAGCCCAAGCGCTTCGAAGGATCGGTGGACCTGAAACGCCGCTGACTTGACCGCTTCGAACTCAAGCTCGGGATCGGGGTCGAGGTCGATGACCAGCCGGTCGGGAGTCTCCACCGCTCCAGAGCGGCTGCCCCAGCCGTGGAATTCCACCGTTTGCACTTTGGCGCAGGCGACGATCTCCTCGGCCGAGCGGACGTACAGATAGTCCTCCGTGCGACCGTTCTTCTGCGCGACCGCCTCGAGGTGGACCAGCTTGTCGAATTCCTTGCCGGTAGGCGGATGCTCGCGGTTGCGCTGGAAGTAGCATTTGCCCTCGCGGCAGCGGAACAGGTTGAGGAGGCGTCCCTCGAGGAACGGCAGCATGATCGGCGCGACGATCTGATAGTAAAGCGTCGTCGCCCGGACGCTGATCTCGGGCTTCTCGTACGTCGGCTCCGGCGTCCACACCATCACGGCGAGAACGCCTTGGCGCCTGCGCTTGCTCCGCGTCCGGCTGCGGCTATTGATAACGCTAACAGGGCGAAAGGGGAGAGTATGCGTTCGCGGTTGACCGGCTTCATCGTCGCAATGCTTGCATGCCTGTTCGGCGCAGCGCCCGCGGGAGCGCGGGCCTATAAGAATTTCCGAGCGGCAATTTACGTCACCGTGCACGACACCAAGCGTCTTGCCGATCCCGCGACATTCGAACGCGATTTCGCTCGAGTGTCCTCCCAGCTCAAGTTCGATAAGGTTTATGTCGAGGCCTATCGCGATCGCCAGTTTGCGACCGATGCAGAACTCGAGGCGGTGAAGCGAAACTTCGCATCAAAGGGCATCCTCACCTCAGGCGGCGTGACGCTGGCCGCAGGCGGGTCCGGCGGACAATTCGGCACGTTCGACTACGAAAACCCTGCTGACCGTGCAGAATGCGAGCGCGCGATTCGCCTGATCGCGCGCCACTTCGACGAGGTGATCCTCGACGACTTCTTTTTCTATACCTCGAAAAGCGACGCCGACATTGCGGCCAAGGGTAGCCGCAGCTGGACGGAATACCGCATCGACAAGATGCGCGAGGCGAGCCGAAATCTCGTCCTTGGTCCTGCCAAGCAGGAGAACCCGCGCGTCCGCGTGATCATCAAATATCCGAACTGGTACGAGCATTTCCACGGCCTGGGTTACGACCTCGAGAGCCAGGCGCACATGTTCGACGCCATCTACACGGGCACCGAGACCCGCGATCCGATCATCACCGACCAGCTGCTGCAGCAGTACGAAAGCTACGAAATCTATCGTTATCTTTCGAACGTTCGTCCCGGCGCGAACTTGGGCGGATGGGTCGATACCTACAGCACGCGCTCGATCGACCGATATGCAGAGCAGCTTTGGGATACTCTGTTCGCCAAGGCGCCGGAGATCATGCTGTTCAACTGGAGCCCGATGGCGGAAGCAAAACCCGCGACGGCTGGTGAGCGCCCTTGGGCGAAGCAGGTCACGACTTTTCGTTGGCCGCAGGCTGGTGACGGCTGGGCGAGCGCCGCCAACCAGGCGCTACATTTGGCGGACAAGGCGCTTGACCGTCTCGGCAAGCCGATCGGCATAGCGAGCTATCGCCCACCGCATGCGACTGGCGAGGATTTCTTGCACAACTACATCGGCAATCTCGGCGTGCCGATCGAGCTCTCGCCGGAATACCCCGTCAGCGCGCGGACGATCCTGCTGACGCGGGCAGCCGCAACGGATCCGGACATCATCGCCAAGATCGACCGCAGCCTTCGCGGCGGAGCAAAGGTGATTGTCACTTCTGGATTCGTCGAGGCGACGCAAGGCAAGGGCTTCGAGCGGCTAGCCGAATGGCAGGTCACCGGTCACACCATCGCGATCAATCAATATTTCGATGGCTTCGGAGCGGGCAACGGAACCGAGCTGAAGCAGCCCGGTAAAATGCAGCCGGTTCTGTTTCCGGAAGTGCAGTTCTACACCAATGACAGCTGGGGGATCGTCCGCGGCGTGGCAGCTGCCAAGGGCTTCCCGCTGGTTCTTATGAACCACTATTCGAAGGGCACTTTGTACCTCTGGACGATGCCGGCGAATTTCGGCGACCTGTATGCGCTGCCGCAGCCGATGATCACTCGGATGAAGCAATATCTGTTCCCGGATTCGCCGGTTCAGATTGACGCACCGGATCACGTGGCCCTCTTCACGTACGACAACGGAGCCTATGTGGTTGAGAACTATCGTGACGTTGCGGCATCAATACGTGTCTCGGCGTCCGGCAAGACCACTCAAGTGGATCTTCCGCCACACAGCTTCCGAGTGTTCGCTGGAAGGTAAAAATGGCGGTGACCATCGCCGTTTAGATGCTGCTTAATCTCCGTCGTGCATGCTGGCAGGCAGTGGGACCAGATGTTGGCGGAGTGGACGCTGCCTTCATCATCAACCTGGTTGGCAGGTGCAGCGTGGGTAACGCGGCGCCGCGTGGCCATCCGTGTGAGGGGCGACCGGAGATGAAATTCGAAGGGCGGCTGCAAGGCCGCGAGATCATGCCGCGCAATGCGCGGATCGACGTTCGGTATGATGCGCTGCTGCGGTTCGAGGAAACTGAGATCGCAGCGATGATCCTCAACGTGTCGAGCAAGGGCTTTCGTGTGTGGACTGTTGAGGAGCTCGAACCCGACCTGGAAATCACGCTTGAAGTAGACAAGCTGAAGCCGGTGCGCGGCGTGATCCGCTGGTGCTGCGGCGAGGAATCCGGCGGCGTGTTCCTGGACGCAATCGCGCTTTAGATTACACCCGCAACGCGGCCGCAGCTTCGGCCTCGCGCTTCAGGTTGCGCGCCAGCTGCGACATCCCGTTGAGATATTGCGGAGGCACGTGCACGTCGCGGTAGTCGAGCGCGGCAGCGGCGCGCAACGTCCAGAACGGGTCGATCAGGTGCGGCCTCGCCAGCGCAACCAAGTCCGCGCGGCCCGCGGCCAGGATCGAATTGGCGTGGTCGGGCTCGTAGATGTTGCCGACCGCCATCGTCGCGAGGCGGCCTTCGTTGCGGATCTTGTCGCTGAACGGAGTCTGGAACATGCGGCCGTACACCGGCTGCGCATCTGACCAGGTCTGGCCCGCCGAGACGTCGATCAAATCCGCCCCGTCGCGCGCGAAAGCTTCGCCAATCTCCACGGCGTCGTCTGGCGTGATGCCATTTTCTCCGGCCCAATCGGTCGCTGAGATTCGCACCGACATCGGCCTGTCGCTCGGCCATGCCGCACGCATCGCCGCGAACACTTCGAGCGGATAGTGCAGCCGGTTCTCAAGCGAGCCGCCATATTCGTCCGAGCGCTTGTTCTGCAGCGGCGTGAGGAAGCTCGATAGCAAATAGCCGTGCGCGGCGTGCAGCTCGACCATGTCGAAGCCGGCCTCCAATCCCATGCGGACTGCAGCGACGAACTGATCGCGCACCATGTCCATGTCGGCACGCGTCATTGGCTTCGGCTTCTGGTTGACCGGCGACCAGGGAACGTCGCTCGCCGACATGACTGGCCAGTTGCCGCTGTCGAGCGGCACGTCATTGCCTTCCCAGCCGAGCTTGGTCGAACCTTTCGCCCCAGAGTGACCGAGTTGGAGGCAGATCTTCGCTTTCGAATTGGCGTGCACGAATTCGACAATGCGTCTCCACGCGGCGATATGTTCGTCGTTCCACATGCCGGTGCAACCAGGACTGATCCGCCCTTCCGGCGAGACGCAGGTCATCTCGGTGAAGACCAGCCCCGCGCCGCCCATTGCGCGCTCGCCATAGTGAACGAAATGGAAGTCGTTCGGCGTTCCGTCGACCGCGGAATACATTGCCATCGGCGACACGGTGATGCGGTTTTCAACTTGCATCTCACGCATTTTGAACGGCGCGAACATCGGCGGCGCCGTCTTGTTCGAGCGGCCTTCGGTCGCGCGTTTCCAGAACCAGCGTTCCACGCCCTCGAGCCACTCGCGGTCGCGCAGGCGCAGGTTCTCGTGGCTGATGCGCTGGCTCCGCGTCAGCAGTGAATAAGCGAATTGCAGGGGCTCGAAATGCAAATAGCGGTCCAACGTTTCGAACCATTCGGTCGAATTGCGCGCGCTGTTTTGCAGCTTCAGTACTTCTAGATTCCGTTCAGCGACATATTCGTCCATCGCCGCTTCGAGGCTGAGCCCGGGACGGTTAAGCACCTCCGCCAGTTTGATCGCATCTTCGAGCGCGAGCTTGGTGCCCGAGCCGATCGAGAAGTGTGCGGTGTGCGCGCCGTCGCCGAGCAGGATGACATTGCCGCTGTTCCACCGCTCGCACTTGATGCGGCGGAAGTTGAGCCAGGCCGCGCTGCCACGCAGGTGCGTCGCGTTCGACATCAGCGAATGGCCGTCGAGATATTTGGCGAACAGCTTTTCGCAGGCTGCGATGCTTTCGTCCTGCGACATGCGGTCGAATCCGAACCCGCGCCATGTTTCTTCCGAACATTCGACGATGAAGGTCGAACAGTCCGGCGCGAAGCGATAGGCGTGCGCCCAGATCCAGCCGTGCTCGGTCTCTTCGAACGCGAACGTGAAAGCGTCGAACACCTTCGACGTGCCGAGCCATACGAACTTGTTCTTCCGGACGTCGATGTCGACGCCAAACGCGTCCGCATAGGCATCGCGGAATTGGGAGTTGGCACCGTCGGATGCGATCACCAGATCGTAATCGCGCCACTTCGGGTCTGCGGGATCGCATTCGGCTTCGAAGTGCAGCACGACGCCAAGCTCGCGCGCCCGGTCCTGAAGAATTTCGAGCAGTCGCTTACGGCCAATGCCGATGAAGCCGTGACCCGATGAGGTAATCGTCTCGCCGCGAAGGTGGACGTCGATGTCGTCCCAATGCGCGAACTCGTCGGCGATGATGCTGGCCGAAGCGGGATCGTTTGCAGTGAGGTTCTCGACGGTCTGGTCCGAGAAGACCACGCCCCAACCGAACGTCACGCCCGGCGCATTGCGTTCGAACACTTCAATCTCGTGGCGCGGGTCCCGCAGCTTCATCGAGATCGCGAAATAGAGCCCCGCCGGCCCGGCCCCGATGCAGGCGATCTTCACGCCGTGTCGCTCCAATCTTCACTGATCTTCGCAGTGACGACGGCAGTTGCGCGTCCTTGAGTTCGCTGCGTGCAGGACCAGGTCGTGGTATTCGGGCAAGACAAACGGAGCCGCATCGCCCCAGCATGCCACAGCCGCCCGTATGTAGGACAGTGGAATGTCCGCTTTGGGTGGAAAGCAGACATTCTTCCTGCGAACTTAAGGCCAAAGCGCATATTGCGCGGGCTCTGAGCGGAGAATCTGCACAGCCCGTTTCCCCTTAACGCTCAGAAATGGGGACAGAGTTTCGAATGGTACGGTTACATCATCTCCACACGCCTGAACCGCATGTCCCAGGCTGGGTGTGAAGACAAAACCGCGACGACCAACACCGACCGACCAGAAGTTTGTGGACACGTCAGAGCAATCCTCCATTTTCAGCCGGTCTGCGCGCTTGAGGACTTGCTTCGCCAATGCAGCTGACAAGGGCAGCGTATTTGGCTCATCATCGAAGTTGACGGGACTGATCAGCTTAAGCGTTTCCTGATCAAGCGCCCGAGGAAGGAGCCAGCTGATGATCTCGACCTCGCTTCCAGTTTTGCGATCGAAGATGCGAGGATAGTTTGAGCTGTCTGGATGCGGTCCTCCGCAACTTTGTTCGCGATGTTCATTCGCGATGACAAAGCGGCGGCCGATCCGCGTCGGTTCAAGCAAGTGGTAGAACGTGCCCCCAGCATTTCCCGCTCCGAGCAGGCACTCTGTCCAGCCGCTTTCGCTGGGGCCCCGCAAATCGATATACGATGCCAAGCGCTTATTGAGTGCTATCGAGCCGGGATCGACACCCGGGAGGCGAAAAGTCCGATACTCGTAGTCGTCCCGATTATGAGGCGGTCTCGCGATCAAACGAGTGAGTTTGATCGAACCCACGTTAAAGGGCTCCTCGCTGACGGATAGAGGCTCAATGCGCTTACCCAGATATGCGATGCTGTTACATCCATCGTCATCTGCAGTGGCCTGGGGTAGCGACACGCGCCTCAGTTCAAGTGGTTGCTGAGAGCCGCCATCCACGCGCTGCCCGACAACCCGCCCGGAAGCTTCGAGCCTCAGGCGCCATCTCGGGTTCTTGGGGTTTCTCTCATCCTGTTCGGCAAGCTGGAGAGAACTTTCTGCCCAAAGCCAGATGCTCTTCTTATCTTGGACCCGATAATAGGACCCGATGTCACCGTCGAAGCACGCCATCACCTTCTGATCTCCGACCGTGCCCTCCCAAACCCCGGTCAGATCTCGTGACGCTTTAGGGGTGTAAACGGGCACAGCTGCCGGCTCGACCGTGGCCGCGATGCCGGGCACACAAGGCTGGCAAATCACACTGACCGCTAACGCAGCGACGATAGTCTTGAGCATACAAGTCCCCCGGCGCGGACGACATCGCAGGGTGAGTTAATGTCCGCAATGGGTCGTAAGCGGTCGTTCCAAAAGCTCAGCAAGAACCGGCTACCCGGGTAAATTCCCGATAGTGATCGGTAGCAAGGAGGGATGAAGCACGCTCACTCAAAGAGGAGCCGCTCATGCCCGTGAATCATATCCTTGGTCCGGAGCCAAAAGGTCGCCGGATCCCCGCAAAATGATCGCGTGGTTTACTCATCTCCTTTCGATCACGACCATTTGGCTTCTCGGGATCATCTTGTTCGGCGGGATGCTCGTTTCGGCCCTGGTAGGGTCGGGTTTGCGAAGACGGCACGATCGATCTCAGTCGACGGATGAGGAAGACAAGGGCAGCGACAAGGAGGGCTTGGTCGTATCGTCGGTGATGGGCCTCCTTGCCTTATTGGTGGGCTTCACCTTTTCGCTTGCGCTCGATCGCTTTGATGCGCGACGCGCGGCTGTATTGGATGAGGCCAATACCATCGGCACGGCCTATCTACAGACGCAATTGCTTGACCAGCCTTACCGCGACAAGCTGAGCGAGCTTCTCGACGATTATGCCTCCAACCGGCTAGTGCTTTCCAAGACGAGGCCCGGGAGAGAAACGGACACAGCACTCGCGACGAACGACCGGCTGGTAGCCGCAATCTGGCAGGCGATGGTTGCAGCGTTCCCGTCCGTTAAGGGTTACGACTTTTCGAGCACGTATGTCTCGTCGATCAATTCTATGATCGACATGGATGCGTCTCGGCGCGCGGCGCGACGGGCAACCATCCCCCGCGAAGTCTTCCTCCTGCTGATCGTCTACCAACTCGTCGCCGCAGGCGTGGTAGGCTACGTGCTCACTGGAGACCGCGGGCGCCAGGCGGCGGCATTCCTGTTCCTGCTGTTCGGCTTGTCGTTGCTGGTCGTGATCGACCTCGATCGACCAACGACGGGATGGATCAGGGTTTCGCAGCAGCCGATGATCGACGTGGTCGAGTTCATGCGCGCGAACCCGCCAGAAAGTTTCGATCCCCCTCCAACCGTTCACTGACCGGGTGGCTGATCACCAACGGAAGACCGCGCGAGTTCGGAAAGCACTCATCTGCGGCAGTCTCGAAGCGTTCGGTCGTGACGATGCATCTCGTACAAGTTGGTGGATCCTAGCTCAGGCGGCCCTCCAGCGATCTCACACTGCTGATCGCCTGGCCACTACAACGCGCTCTGAGAAACAGCAGTGGTTTTACCTGATGGCGATGCGCTCAGGGCCCCCGCATTTGCGAGCGGTCTAAGGCAACTGAAGGAAGCATCTTATGGGTACGAAGTGTGAGCTCTCCCGTCGCTACAAGTTTCTGACAGCTGCGGGCATTGCCCTCGCGCTTCCAACCCTGAGCGGATGCAACCGGGCGAGCTCGGAGCCGGGATCGGGTTCGGCCTCGGATTCGAATACGGGCGCAGCGGCCGCCGGCGCCGACGATCCAGCGACCATCGCGAAGGATGCCTATGTCTACGGCTATTCGCTCATCACGACCGACGTGACGCGCCAGCAGATGAGCAATGTGCCGAAGCAAGAGGGGCTCAAGAGTCCTATCGGAATGTTCACCAATGTTCCGCGCTATCCGCCTGCCAATTATCGCGGCGTTTCCGCGCCGAACGCCGACACGCTATATTCGCTCGCCTGGGTCGATCTGAAGGAACCTGTGGTCTTTTCCCATCCGGACATGGGCAATCGATTCTACCTGTTCGAGATGGTCGATCTGTGGATGGGAATCACCGAGACGCCCGGTTCGCGAACCGTGGGTGGAAAAGCAGCGAAATATCTCCTCACCGGCCCGGGTTGGAACGGTCAGGTCCCAGCGGGCATGACCCAGATCAAATTTCCGACCCGATATATGGTCATCCTTGGGCGTACCTACGCCGACGGCCAGGAAGCCGACTACAAGGCGGTCAACGCGCTCCAGGCGCAATACTCGCTCACGCCGCTTTCGTCGTACGGGAAGCCGTTCACCTATCAGGCGCCTCCCGTCGATCCGAACCCCGGCTTCTCGATGACCGACAAACCGCAAAAGGCGATCCTCGACATGGGCACCGCAGGTTACTTCAACCTGCTGGCCAAGCTGATGTGCAAGGATGCGCCGCCCGCACCGGAAGACGCTCCGATTCTGAAGCGCATGGCGACGATCGGCGTCGAGCCCTGCAAGCCATTCGACGAGTCCAAGCTCGATGCATCAATCCAGGCTGAGCTTCCCAAGAAGGCGCTGGCCGACATCGAGGCCCACAAGAACGACATGGGCAAGATCGAGAACGGCTGGATCATTTCGAAGGGTCTGGGCCGTTACGGCACCGATTATATGAAGCGGGCGGTTGTCGCGGCGTTTGGCTGGCCAGCGAACCTTCAAGACGATGCCGTTTATCCTTATACGGAAGTCGACAGCAACGGGCAGCAGCTGACCGGCGCGAACAAATACACGATCACCTTCCCGAAGGGACAGACGCCGCCGGTCAGCGGATTCTGGTCGATCACCATGTATATGGTCGATGGCGGTTGGTGGTTCGTGCCGAACCCGCTCAACAAGTTCACGGTAAGCCCGCGGAACAATCTGAAGCCGAATCCAGATGGTTCGATCACTTTGTACCTCCAGGCGGACTCGCCGGGTAAGGACAAGGAGTCCAATTGGCTGCCCGCGCCTAAGGGCCAGTTCATTCCAATGATGAGGATGTACGGGCCGAAGCCGAATAATCCGTCGATACTCGACGGCACCTGGTCGCCGCCACCGGTGGTCAAATCGTAAAGTGTTGCAGCCGTTGGTGCCGCCGAATCTGCCGGACGCCGAACGGCTTGCGCACATCTTTTCCACGGCGACCGCGCCGACGTTTTTCCTCGGGGCGGTCGCCGCATTCGCATCACTGATGACGTCGCGAATGAACGTGGCGATGGATCGTGTCCGCATGCTGAATTCCATCAAGGATGAGGACGAGGAGCGCGCTCATTTGAAAGCGGACGTTACCCGGCTCCTTCGGCGCGCTCGCCTGCTGAGGAGCGGGATTATCGCCGCCCTGGGCGCGGGTGTTTGCGCGACAGTCCTTCTTGCCGATTTGTTCATCAGTGAATTCCTGGGCTTGAAGCATGCGTATGGCGCAGCCCTGCTGTTTCTGATCGCCACCGTTTTCCTCGGGGTGGCTCTGATCAGGTTCGCTCAGGAAGTGATGATCAGCTTGGACGATCCGGACAGATTTTGACCGCTTAAGTCATCGCTGTCCGATGGCGCGCAGCAAGTCTACGAACCATTGCACCGACGTGTCGAATGGCTTGCCGCCGGCGATGCGGTCGAACTCGATCACGCGGAGCTCGTCACCGCGTTCCTCGTCCTGACCAACCACGCCGGATTCGCCGCGTAGTGCGGCGTCCACAGCGTAGGTCGTGCATTCGCGGATCAGCGCGAGATCGGCGTCATTCGCGGGCGCTGAGCGTGCAAAGTAACCGCTCTTTTGAACCAGCACCTTTTCCGCCCCCAGCTCGGCTGCGAATTGCTTGCCGAACCATTGGCCGGGGTTGATCTTATCGAGCCGAACATGACCGAAAGGATCGCGCGGGATGTCTTCGCCCGCCGCTTCCATCGCGGCGACGATCTCGCGCACGCCGGCACCCTCGGAAATGAAGAGGTTCACGCCGCCCTGCTCATCCATGATCTTGCGCAGGCGTCTGGCCTCGTCGCCAATGTCGAACGGCCGCTCCGGTACGAACACACCGTGCACATCCCAGCGCGCGGCCGAATTTTCCAACCACTCGGCAAAGGAAGCGTCGTGGACCCATTGATGATGAGCGAGAGCGGTCGCGGCGGTGAGCCACCCGCAATTGCGGCCCATCACCTCGTGGACGACCAGCATCCGCGGGTTTGACGAGCATTCGGCGATAATGTTGCGCGCATAAAGCGCGCCCTGCTCCGCGGCGCTCCATGCACCAAGGGTCTGACGGATGGGCACCACGTCATTGTCGATGGTCTTCGGCAGACCGACGACGGTTAACTCGTAACCGTGACTGCTGAGGTACGCTGCCAGATCGGCGGCAGTGGTGTTCGTATCGTCGCCGCCGATCGTGTGCAGGACATCGACGCCGTCGAGCCTTAGCTGCTCGGCGGCCACGTGAAGCGGATCCTGACCGGGCTCGACGAGGCCGCGTTTGACGCAGTCCTCGACATTGGTGAGCCGCACGCGACTGTTGCCGATCGGACTTCCGCCGAACGCGTGCAGGCGGCCGGCACTGGCTCGAACCTTGTCAGTCACTTCCACGGACTTGCCGGTCAGCAGACCGGCGTATCCGTTGAGGTATGCGATGATCCGGATGTCCGGTGCGACTTCGGTATAATGCTCAATCAGCCCGCCGACGGCGGCGGATAGGCAGGGCGCGAGACCGCCCGCGGTAAGCATTGCAACTTTAGTGACTGACACGCGCTCACTGTGCCAACTCGCCGGGGTCTCGACCAGACTTATTGCAATAGGTCTTGTGAGCCCTTTAGGCGCTTGTCATTCTTCCGCGTCGCTGTATTAGTCGAGCGATACAGCTTGAGGGGTCCTCCATGCGCGCGATTGCACTTTCACTGGCCTTGCTTTCCACGTCGGCACTTGCCGCCCCTCCAGCACCGAAGGCGCCGGCAATCGTCGCCGACGCGAAAGCGCCGAAGGGTAAACTTCCGGATGTCGCAGCGCCGACGGCTTACCGGCTGGATTTCACGATCGATCCCGCAGCCGCTCGGTTCAGTGGGCATGACGAGATCGACGTCACGCTGAAGCAGCCGACGAAGTCGCTTTACCTTCATGGCAAGGCACTAAACGTCGCCAAGGCGGTCGCAATTGTCGGCGGAAAGGCGATCGCTGGGAAGTGGACTCAGGTCGATAAGACGGGCACGGCGCGCCTCGATTTCGCCGAGGAAATTCCGGCGGGAGGCGCTACGCTGAAATTCGATTACAGCGCGCCGTTCGGCGACAGCGCGTCCGGCATGTTCCACGTCAAGGTCGACGGCAAATGGTACGCCTGGACGCAATTCGAGAGCATCGACGCGCGCGCCGCCTTCCCGGGCTTCGATGAGCCGGGCTTCAAGACGCCTTTCACGGTTTCAGTGACGACAAAGCCCGGCCTTCTCGTCGTCGGCAACGCGCCGGTGATCTCGGTGACGAAGGCCGCCAACGGATTGGTGAAGCATCAGCTTGCGCCGACGAAGCCGCTGCCAACTTACCTCGTCGCGGTCGATACGGGACCGTTCAAGCGTGAGGCCGGCAAGATCCCCGTCAATCAATATCGCAACTGGGCGATGGATTATGGCGCGGTCGCGACCCAGGCTCAGAAGGACAAGATGGCCTATGTGATGGCGGAAACGCCGCGCATCGTCAGCTTGCTCGAAGCCTATTTCGGCCAGGAATTCCCGTTCCCGAAGCTCGATCAGATCGGAACGCCGATCATGCCGGGCGCGATGGAGAATGCGGGCGCCGACACCTACGGCGATTCCATCATCTACCTCGCGCCGGGCGCGACAACGCGTGACAAGCAAGTCTTCGGAATGGTCGTCTCGCACGAGTTGGCGCACCAATGGTTTGGCGACCTGGTCACTCCGGCGTGGTGGAACGACATCTGGCTCAACGAGAGCTTCGCCAACTGGATGGGCTATCGCATCGGCAACGAGTGGCGTCCTGAGTTGAATATCGGTGTGGGCGCGCTCAACGAGGGCTTCGGCGCAATGAACACGGATGCGCTGCTTGCCGGCCGTCCAATACACCAGGCTATCGCAACCAACGGCGAGATCGATTCCGCGTTCGACAACATCACCTACGGCAAGGGTGGGCAGGTCGTTGCGATGATCGCCGCCTATCTTGGCGACGAGAAGTTCAAGGAAGGCGTGCGCCTCCACCTGAATCGACATCGCTACGGCAATGCGACGTCGGAGCAATTCTTCGAAGCGATCGCGGATGCGGCGAAAGATCCGCAGGTGCTCGCGGCGTTCAAGAGCTTCGTCGACCAGGCAGGTGTGCCCGTCGTGGACCTGCGTCGGAGCGGCGGCAGCCTGACTGCCACGCAGTCGCGCTTCGCTTTTCTCGGCACCAACGCGCCGGCGCAGATGTGGACCATTCCTCTGTGCGTTCGCGTCGGCGCCGCGAAGCAGTGCCAGCTGCTCAGCCAGAAGACGGCAAGCATCGCCGTCCCGGCCTCCGGCACGATCATGCCGAACGTCGGCGGCACGGGCTATTACCGGTTCAACCTGGAGCCCGCCGACTGGCAGTCGCTGATCGCGTCGTCCGCGCAGCTTTCGCCCGGCGAAGCGCTGGCGACGACGGACAGCCTCTGGGCCGCGTTTCGGGCAGGCAAGGCGCCAGCATCCTGGCTGGTCAACGAAGCGCGCGTTATGTCCGCGAACCCCAGTTCAGAAGTGAGTGTCGATCCCGGCATGCGTCTGCGCGGCATGCGCATTCGCGGCTTCATAGGTACGGAAGCTGAGCCTGCCTATCGGGCGCTGATCAACTCGATCTATGCGCCGCGCCTTGCGGCCATCGGCTTCGATCCGAAATTCGGCGCGCATTCCGCCGATGCTCCCGACAAGCAGCAGCTGAGGCAGCAGCTCGTCGAACTGCTCGCGCTTGAGGGAAGGGATGCCAAGCTGCGATCGACCCTCAAAGCGGCAGCGGAAAAGTATTTGGCGGGCGATAAGCAAGCCGTCGATCCGGGATTCCGCGCGACGGCTCTTGACGTTTACGCGTCGGACGGCGGTCTTCCGATTGCGAAGAAGCTGGTTGAGACCGCGCTGTCGAGCGAAGACCCGACTGTGCGCGACGCGGCGCTTAGCGCGGCTGCGTCGAGCGGTCATGCTGACGTTGCCAGTTATCTCCTAGCGCTCAAGGACAAGCGTCTGCGCAGCTTCGATCGGCTCGGACTGATCTTCAACATCGCCGGGACGCCGGAAACCCGCGACCTCGGAGGCGACTGGATCCTCAGCAATTACGACAAGCTGGCGGCCAGCGGGAACGGGATCTTCATCACGAGCCGCCTTCCGCAGGCGCTCGGCACGCAATGCGGCGTCGAGCAGTCGGCGCGCATCGAAAAGGTGCTTGGGCCTTCGGTCCGCAAGGCTGAAACAGGGCTTCTCTCTTTCCAGCGGACGGTCGAGTCCGTCCGCAATTGCGGCATCCTGAAGCAGGCAAAGGCGGCGGAGGTCGCGGCGGCTCTCAACGGGAAGTGAGCGCCGCGATCAGTAAGATCGCGAATCCACGCCGCGAATGAAGGCCCCGACGAGAAGGTTGAATTCGTCGGGGCGCTCGAAGTTGGACAAGTGCCCAGCCTGGTTGATCGTCTCGTACTGCGCGCCGGGAATAAGCTTGGTCAGGCTCGCCGATAGGGACGGCGGCGTGACCCGGTCCTCGGCCCCGCAGAGAACGAGCGTCGGCACGCGGATCGCCGCTGCGCGCTTAGTTTGATCCGCCAGCCAAACCGCTTCCACACCGGTGCGGTAGGCGGCGGGATCGATGCGGGCCATCGTGTCCACAACTTCACTTCGCACTGCTGGATCGCCGGGCTGGGCGAGGAGGGCGTCGACGCGGTTCTCGGCCAACGCCCGCAAGTCGCTGCTGGCGGCGATGGAGCGATCGTAAATCGCCTGACCATCCGGGTGCACGGCGAATGTGTCGGCAAGGATCAGCGACGCGATGCGCTTGGGCCAGGCATGATGCATGGCGATCGCCACTACGCCGCCCAGCGACAGGCCGCAGACATGAGCTTGCTGAATTCCCAGCTCCGTCATCGCAGCGAGGATCGTCGTCGCATAATCGTCGCGCGTCATGCCAACAGGCGCCGGATCGCTTTCCCCGTATCCTGGATAGTCGAACGCGACCGCCCGGCGTTCTGCGCGGAAGTGGTCGAGTTGCGGCCGCCACACGGACTTGTCGGAACCGACCCCGTGGAGAAAGACGATCGGCGTAGCGTCGCCCACGCCGGCGTCGGCGACGCCGATTGTTACCCCCGTCGCGGTGGTGATCCGAGCCATTCCCCATCTTGGCAGCCGTAGGGCTGGCTTGCTAGCCCACGCGCATGCCCCGAATGATCGTCAACGGCGAACCGCTCGACTACAAGCTCGACCCCGAGACGCCCTTGCTCTGGGCATTGCGCGATGCGTCGAATCTTACCGGAACCAAATATGGCTGCGACAGCGGCGATTGCGGCGCCTGCAAAGTGATCGTCGACGGGCGCGCTGTCACGAGTTGCAACGTCCCGATCGGCTCGCTGGAAGGTGCTACGGTGACGACGATCGAGGGCTTGTCGCTGGACCGGTCGCATCCCGTGCAGCAGGCGTGGCTCGCCGAGCAAGTGACGATGTGCGGCTATTGCGAGCCGGGGTTCATCATGGCGATTGCCGCGATGCTCCAGGCCGGTCCCCCTAGCGCAGAGGCGATTGCGGCGCTTCCGAACATCTGCCGCTGCGGCGCCTATCCGCGTATACAGATGGCGATTGCGCGGGCTGCTCAGGCAATGCCGGCGGCGCCCAATCCCAACTTACAAAGATGAATATACGCTACCGAAACGGTTAAGCGATCGCTCATATGCAGGAGAGCATTTGCGTGGCACGAACAGGAAAGGTTTGTGTTCATGCGTAGACTCCTCCTCTCTTTACTTTTGGCAAGTGTCGCCGCGACTCCAGCGCTCGCCGGTCCGCGCGACGACGATAACGATCGTCGTGCCGCGAAGGCCGAGCGTCAGCAGGTCCGCGAAGAGCGCCAGCAATCGCGCGAAGACCGCGCACCGCGCGAGCGCCCGCAGCTCAGCGGACAAGGCCAGGGCAATGTCCAAGGTCAGCACAACTTCAGCGGTGGCGGGAACAACGGCGGCGCTCCGACGCAATATGTTCGTCGGCAGAACAGCCAGCTGAATGTGCAGCCAGGAGCGAATGAGGGGTCGAACGGCACGCGCAATTACCGCCGCGTTCGGAACGCTGAAGATGTTCAGACGACGCAACCCCGCGACGGGCGACGCCTAACGAGCCCGTTTCGTCGCGTGGTCGGCGCGCCCATTGTGAGCGACACACCGCGTCCGGGTACGCAGCCGCCGCCTCGCGGCGATAATCATCATCACAACGGCTCCAACTGGAACACCAATTGGCGCAATGATCATCGCTACGACTGGAACGATTGGCGTCGTCGCCATCGTTCGAATTTCCATCTCGGAGTGTATTTCGATCCGTTCGGCTGGGGCTATCAGCCCTATTCGATCGGGTGGCGCCTGTGGCCGAACTATTATTCGAGCAACTACTGGATCAACGATCCCTGGCAGTACCGGCTGCCTTACCCGGCTCCGGGAACGCAGTGGGTGCGCTACTACAACGACGCTCTGCTCGTCGACATGTACAGCGGCCAAGTGGTCGACGTGATCTATAACTTCTTCTGGTAGAGTACGTCTCACCGTTGATCGAAGGGGCGTTGCAGCCTAGCTGCGGCGCCTCTTCTCGCATTCGGCGCTAGCTGCCGAGGGGGCCTGGGAAAAATGAAGTTCGTCCGACCGCTTATCCTGTCCTGCTCGCTTCTGGCGATTGGAGCTCCGGCACTGGCGCAAACCCCAACTCAGCCGAGCGCTTCGAGGCAGGCTGCGGCGCACGATCGCTTGTTTCGCGTCTTTAAGGACAGCGACGAAGCGTATCTTCGCCGCAATCCGCTTCAGGCGCTTTACCGCGGTGACCTGCGCTATGCGGATCAACTCGGGGACCTCTTCAGCGATCGCCACTACCAGGACGAGAAGGCCGCGGCCGAGCGTGACCTGGCTGCCCTGAAAGCGATTCCGCGCGAGCAGCTGAGCGCGACGGATCAGATCGCGTACGACGTGTTCCTGTTTCAGAGGCAGGACGATCTGCGCATGCTGCAGCCGGACCTGCTGCCGCTGATCGAAGCGCGTCCGATGAATCATTTCTACGGCCTGCACACCGAATATCCGACCATTGCGAGCGGGCAGGGCGGATCGTCATTCACCCGGGTGGTCGACTATCAAAACAGCCTGAAGCGCAACGTCGATTTTGCCCGGAACATCGACGAAGCGATCCGCCAATGGCGCAAGGGAATGGCGGAAGGCATCGTCGATTCGAAGCTGACCGTCCGCAACATGATCGAGCAGCTGGATGCCCAGCTGAAGCTGAAGCCGGAAGAATCGCCTTACTGGGGCCCGATCAAGAACTTCCCCGCTGGGCTCAGCGAAGCCCAGCGCACGCAGCTGACCAGCGAGTTTCGCAATTCGATTTCGACCGTCATCTATCCGGCGCTGACGCGGCTGCGCGCTTTTCTGCAGAACGAGTATCTGCCGCATGCCCGCGAGGGCGTCGGCCTCATGTACATGAAGGGCGGCAACGAGCTTTACCGGGCCGAGATCGTATCGACGACGACACTCAACATGACGCCCGACGAGATCCATCAGCTCGGGCTGAAGGAAGTCGCGCGCATCACCGAAGGGTTCGAGAAGATCCGCCAGGAGGTCGGCTTTCAGGGCGATCTGCACCGGTTCTTCGACTACATGCGTACCGACAAGAAGTTTCAGCCCGCAAGCCGGGAGTCGCTCACCGAGGACTTCTACCGCATCAAGAAAGCTGTCGACGCGAAGGTGCCGGACTATTTCCTGAAGGTGCCGAAAACGGCGCTCGTCATCCGGCCCTATCCGCCGTTCCGAGAGAAGTTCGAAGCAGGCGGAAGCTACGACAGCGGCACGCCGGATGGATCGCGGCCGGGTACTTTCTATTTCAACGCATACGATCTGCCGTCGCGCAGCACGTGGGAGGAGACTACGCTCTTCCTGCATGAGGGCGAGCCTGGGCACCACTTCCAGATCAGCCTGGCGCAGGAAGACAGCAGGCTTCCCTCATTCATGCGGTTCGGCGGGAATACGGCGTACGTCGAGGGTTGGGCGCTCTACGCCGAGACGCTCGGCTACGACATGGGCTTCTACAAGGATCCCTACGCGCGCTTCGGCACGCTCAACGACGAGATGCTGCGGGCAATGCGGCTGGTCGTCGACACCGGCATCCACTCCAAGGGTTGGACCCGCGATCAGGCCATCGAATATATGCTTTCGCATTCGGGCATGGGCCGCACCGATGCGACCGCGGAGGTCGAGCGATACATCGCGATTCCGAGCCAGGCGACATCATACAAGATCGGCGCGCTGACCATCCAGCGCCTGCGAGACAAGGCGAAGGCGGAGCTCGGGCCAAAGTTCGACATCCGCGAATTCCACGCGCAGGTGCTCGACAGTGGCGCCCTACCGCTCGGCATTCTCGAGCAAAAGATCGACCGCTGGATCGCAGCCAAAAAGGCGAGCTAGGCCTTCTCGCCCAGCGGGACGAACGGCGCGAACTTGATCTCCCGCTTCACGAAATGCGTTTCATAACGACGTACGGCTGATGACGAGACGAGAAGCTCGTCGGCGCAGGCGTTGAAATCGTCCATGCTCGCGCAATCGATCAACGCGAGCAGGTCGTGGGGGCCGGCGATCTCGTAGAAGAACTGGACCTCGTCGGCGGCGAGCATGCGGCGTTCGAGCGCGTTCTTTCCTTCAAGGTCGGCGTGCTCGCTCAGCTGAATCAAGACGATGGCGCGCAACCGCTTCTGGGTTAGCTTCGGCGAGAGGAGTGCAATCGTCCGCGCAATCCATCCATCGCCGCGCAATCGGCGCAAGCGGCGAGCGATCGCGGAGGGTGATAGCGACACCTCCGTGGCCAGCGAATCGGCCGTGCGCGCGTCATCACGCTGCACGAGGTTCAACAGGGCGAGATCAAAACGGTCGAGCACGAGCACGACGTTGCCAAATTTTGGCGCGGGGCGCATCAACTTTGCACGCAAAGCGCGCGGATTGCTGTTAGTGTGTTGCTCAACTCATACAGTTGGAGCATCATTGTGCGTATGCAGATCGTAACGCTTGTCGCCGCTGCCCTTCCGGTCGCCGCCTTTGCGCAGGCCGTAGCTCCCGCAGCGCCAGTTGCTGCCACGGCCAAAGCGGATAACAAGTCGGTTCCGCTCGATGCCGGTGAAGGCAAAGCGGTCGCGCTGAAGCTTGCCAACGACTTGGAAAAGACGTTCGTGCTTCCCGACCAGGCGAAGGCCTATGCGGCGATGCTCCGCAAGAATGCGGCCGCAGGCCGGTATGACACGGGTACAAGAGGTGCGTTGGCCGATCGCCTGACGGATGACCTGATGGCGGTGCACAAGGATGGGCATTTGCACGTCGGCGTATCCGAGCCTGAACAAGGCGGCGGGGCCGGCGGACCGCCCAGCGACTTTCCGCCCTTGATCCAGTCGGCAAAATGGATCGCTCCCGGGATCGCCTACATCCGGCCGTCGGCCTTCTTCTCCACCGACGAGGAGATCCAGGCCTTCCGCACCTTTATGAGCGAGCACAAGACGGCGAAGACGATCATCTTCGACATGCGCAACCATCACGGCGGGCGGCTCGGCGAGATGGATGTCATCTTCCCCTACCTGTTCGCGACCAAGACACCTTTGGTGCGAATGCAGATGGCGCGGTCGGTCTTCGACGAGCACGGATCGCCGTTCGGAGACGCCCCGACGCTGGAGTTCGCGAAGGATCCGCAGAAGATCACGGCGACGCACTACGCATTGCCGGGCGAAGCAACGCCGCTCCGCAAGGCGAAAGTCTATCTGCTGATCTCCAACAAGACGGCATCGGCCGGCGAGCACTTCACGCTGGCGATGAAGTCCACCGGGCGTGCGACCCTGATCGGAGAGGCGACCGCAGGCGCGAACCACTTCGGAGGCGGAGCGCCGCTGAACGATCATTTCATGGTCTGGATGCCCGTCGGCCGGACCTTCGACATCAAGACCGGCAAGGACTGGGAAGGCGACGGCGTTGCTCCCGACATTCCCGTGGATCCGAAACAGGCTTTGGTAGTCGCGCTCGAGAAAGCCGGGCTCAGCAAGGAAGAGGCCGTGAAGCTAGATGGCACCGAGGTGCCGGCAGAGCCGGTCCACGCAGACAAGCTGCGAGCGAGATAGGTGTGCCAAATTTTGGCAGGGACGGTGCGTAGATTGCCTGTAATTTGAAACGTTCCGGTGCTACAATGGCACTAAGGAGGCGATGATGCGAAGGCGTAGTCTGCTAGTCATTGCGACGCTTGCTTGGGTGGCGCCCTTATCCGCGCACGGCCCGGTTGCAACGCAACATGCCAAGGGCGAATGCCCGAAGGCTAAGGCGAAAGCGGCGGCAGCGACGACGACGGCAAAGGCCGACGCGAATCGCAAGGCTGGCGGCCCATCGGGCTCCCGCGCCGGTACTGCTCCGGCAGACGTACCCGGTGAAGGATCGGTCTTCGCGATCGGCCGCGGTTCGTCCTTCCTGATGCCCTAGGCTGCGACGCTTTCCAGCGATTCGGCGATCAATCGGCGGCTGTTGTCGATTCCGTACAGTGCGATGAAGCTGCCCATGCGCGGACCCTGCGAGGATCCGAGCAGGGTTTCGTAGAGGGCTTGGAACCAGGTGCGGAGCGATTCGAACGGGTGGCGCTTGCCTACTTCAAAGACGGCATGCTGGATAACTTCGCTGTCGGCATCGGCCGAAAGCTTCTCCAGTTCTGAGTCGAGATCGCGCAGGGCTTCGGCCTCCACCTCAGTCGGCGCTCGGCGCTTCAGGCTCGGCACCACGAAATCCCGAGCGTAGTTCACGGCGAGGCCGATCAGCTCGTCGAGTTCTGGATTGGATTCAGGCGAGGTGCCCGGCGCATAACGCTGCACGAACTTCCATGCCGTGTCCTTGTCGGCCACGCCCGGCAGGCTGACGAGATTGAGCAGCAGCCCGTAGGTCAGCGGCAACGTGTCCGTCGACACCTTGCCCGCATGAATGTGATGCACCGGGTTGCCGAGCTTCTGCTCGACCGGCTGCGCCGGATAATTGCCACGGAACTGCAGATATTCGTCGACCGCGCGCGGGATGACGCCGATGTGCAGGCTCTTCGCCTTCCGCGGCTCGCGATAGATGTAGAAGGCGAGGCTCGGCTCGCTGCCATAGCGCAGCCACTCCTCGAGGCTGAGCCCGTTCCCCTTGGACTTGGAGATCTTCTCGCCCTTTTCGTCGAGGAACATCTCATAGTTGAAGCCCTCGGGTGGGCGGCCGCCGAGGATGCGCGCGATCTTGCCGGACTGCGTGACGCTGTCGATCAGATCCTTGCCGGCCATTTCATAGTCAACGCCGAGCGCTACCCAGCGGGCCGCCCAGTCCACTTTCCACTGCAGCTTCGCCGCGCCGCCTAGCGCTGACTGTTGAATCCGGCTGCCGTCCTCATCGTCGAACGCAATGAGGCCAGCCTCAGCATCAACGACTGTAACCGGCACTTGCAGGACGCGCCCGGTCGTTGGCGAAATCGGCAGGATGGGAGAATAGGTCTTGCGGCGGTCCTCGCGGAGTGTCGGAAGCATTACCCCCATTATCTCGTCGAATCCGCGCAGCACCTTGCGCAGCACGTCGTCGAACTGCCCGCTGGTGTAGCAGTCCGTCGCGGACATAAACTCATAGTCGAAGCCGAAGCGGTCGAGGAAAGTCCTTAGCATCGCATTGTTATGCGCCGCGAAGCTTTCGTGCGTGCCAAATGGGTCGGGGATCTTGGTGAGGGGCTTGCCGATGTGCTCGGCAAGCATCTCCTGGTTGGGCACATTGTCAGGGACCTTGCGCAGCCCATCCATATCATCGCTGAACGCGATCAGCCGGGTCGGATTGCTCGTCAGCTCTTCATAGGCCTGGCGCACGAAGGTGGTGCGCGCCACCTCGTTCCACGTGCCGATGTGCGGCAGGCCCGACGGACCGTAACCGGTCTCGAAGATCACCGGCTCGCCAGCAGGTTTGCCTTCCGGCCAGCGCTTCAGAAGCTTGCGCGCTTCCTCATAGGGCCAAGCCTTGGACTGCAGTGCGGCTGCGCGAATATCGGGCACGTCATTCATCGGCGCGCTCCTAGCGGAGGGGCGGCGGCACTGCTAGCCGAGAGGGGATGCGGCCGATATCCGAATATGAGCCGATGGACCGGCCGACCTTCGAGCGCGAGACCGTGGCGAAAGGTAAGCCGGCGGTCATCCGGGGTCTCGTCGCGGACTGGCCGCTGGTGCGGGCGGCGAAGGAAGGCGATGAGGCGATTGCCGAGGCGCTGAGCGGCGCGGCGTCGGATGAGCCGTTCGAGGCTTGGTTCGGCGACCCCAAGATCGAGGGCCGCTTCGGCTACAACGCTGACTTTTCCGGCTTCAACCATGACCGCAAGCTGGCGACCGTCGATCAGCTGCTCGACTTGCTGCTCCGCCAGAAGGGGCATGAGTGGCCATATTCGATGTACGCGGGAGGCATTCCGGTGCGGCGGCATCTGCCCGCATTGCTCGAGACCATCCCAGTGCCGATGCTCGACATGAGCAAGGCAACGCTCATCTCGCTGTGGCTGGGCAATCGGACGCGGACAGCGGCGCACTGGGACTTGCCGCAGAATCTCGCCTGCGTAGTCGGGGGGAGGCGGCGCTTCACGCTCTTCCCCACGGATCAGATCGCCAACCTTTATGTTGGGCCGCTCGACTTCACCCTTGCGGGGCAGCCGATCAGCCTGGTCGACGTCGATGCTCCGGACCTGCGGCAGCATCCTCGCTTCGCGCACGCGATGGAGGCGGGGCTTACGGCGGAGCTCGGACCTGGCGACGCTCTCTACATCCCGAGCCTGTGGTGGCACGCGGTGGCCTCGCTCGACGAGCTTGGGGCGATGATCAATTTCTGGTGGCGTGACGCCGAGCCGCCGCTGCTGACGCCGCTCAACGCGCTCTATCATTCGGCGATCACGATGAAGAACCTGCCGCCGAATGAGCTGGCGGCATGGCGCGTGCTGTTCGACCATTACATCTTCGGCGAGAATGGCGATCCGGTGGAGCACCTCCCGGAACAGGCGCGCGGCATTTTCGGCAGGCGCACTCCGGAGCTGGTGGAGCGTGTGAAAAAGCTGCTGATCCACGTGCTTAGCCGCTAATTCGCTGTTCCACTTCCGTTCTGGTTCGGCTTAAGGTCGATCGATGCTCCCGCTGCCAGCCCTCCACGCGACTCATGCCGGAATCTGGCTGGCCAGTGGCGATGGCGAAGTGCGGGAGGCGAGCCGCGGCGAAGCGATCGCCCGTGCAGCAGAGACGCCGCACATCATCCTCAACGCGCCCCTGGTCGGGCAAAGGCTGGGCTACCCCGAGCTGAGCGGCCTCGACCTGCTTGAGCTCTATGCCTTTATCTATCCGGCGCAATTCGCGGTGCCGACGGCGGCGGGGTTGAGCCGAGCGCTTGGTCTGGAGCCCCCAGCCAACGAATCCGACGCCGCCGGAGCGCTAAAGCAAATTGCCGAACGGCTTCTGGGCACGCTGGCCGAACCGGCCTGGCAAGAGCGGGAAGGCGCCTGGACGTCGAACGCCACGCTGCATCGTCTGGGATGGGGTTGGGCGCCGCTGATCGGTGCGCGGCTGGAGCGCCCCGAGCGCGGCGAACGCATGCTCTTTTCACGGCTCAAGCAATGGGAAGAAGGCGGCGATCGCGCGCCGCCGCGCGCCGTCAGCGTGAATGCCGGGGACGCACGGCAGAAGCTCGACCGGCTGACCGGACGTGCCGAGGCGCGTGAGGGTCAGCGCGCGATGACGGAAGCAGTCGCGTCCGTGTTCGCTCCCAAGCGCGCGAAGGACACGCCGAACCTGCTGCTGGCTGAGGCCGGCACCGGAATCGGCAAGACGCTGGCTTATCTCGCCCCGGCATCGCTGTGGGCGGAGCAGTCGGGCGGAACGGTTTGGGTTTCGACCTTCACCAAGGCCCTGCAGCGCCAGCTGGATGCCGAAGGGCGGAAGCTGTTCGCAGATGCCGAGGAACGGGCGCGGCGGATCGTCGTGCGCAAAGGTCGCGAGAATTACCTCTGCCTGCTCAACTTGGAGGACGCGCTTCAGGGCGCCTTCTCGGGCCGTGCAGCAGTGCTGGCCCAACTCGTCGGCCGCTGGGCTGCGTACAGCAAGGATGGCGACATGGTCGGCGGCGACCTGCCGGGCTGGTTGCCGAGCCTGTTCCGCCGTGCCGGCGCTACCGCGCTGACCGACCGCCGCGGCGAATGCGTCTACGCGGGCTGCCCACACTACCGCCGCTGCTTCATCGAGCGGGCCGAGCGGGCAAGCCGAGAGGCAGACCTCGTCATAGCCAATCATGCGTTGGTGATGGTCAATGCGGCGCGCGCTCGCGAGGACGCGCCGGGACGCATCCTGTTCGATGAGGGTCATCATCTATTCGATGCCTCCGATTCGACCTTCGCTGTGGCGTTCGGGGGGCAGGAAGCGATCGAGCTTCGGCGGTGGATCGTCGGGCCGGAAGGGCGCTCGCGCGGGCGCCGCCGAGGCTTGGCGGCACGGCTGATGGATGTCGCGTCCTATGACGAGGAAGGGGCGCTGGCGTTGGATGCGGCGGTGGAGGCGGCGAAGGCGCTGCCGTCCGACGGCTGGCTTCAGCGATTGGTCGAGGGCTCGCCCTTTGGGCCCATCGAGGCGCTGCTCGCCGAGGTGCGCGGCACCGTATACGCACGGGCTAAGGCGCAGGAGGCTGGCTACGGCTTGGAGACGGAACTGGCCGAGCCGGACGGTGCGCTGGTTTCCGGCGCGGCGGTTGCCACCGAGATTCTCGAGCAGCTTCAGAAGCCGCTCGCTGCCTTGTCGCGGCGGCTGGAAGCGGTGCTCGAGGATGCGCCTGATTGGCTCGATTCGCAGGCGCGTGCCCGCGTCGACGGCGCGATCAACGGCCTGTCCTGGCGCCGCGAACTTCTGTCAGCGTGGATTGCATTGCTCGCGCGGATTGGCGGGGAAGCCGATCCCGAGTTCGTCGACTGGCTCGCCGTCGACCGCATCGATGGGCGCGAGTTCGATGTTGCGATCCACCGCCGCTGGCTCGACCCGACCAAACCGCTCGCTAGGGCCGTGCTGGCGCCTGCGGATGGGGTGCTCGTGACCTCTGCCACGCTGCGCGGTGGAGAGGGCTGGCCTGCCGCGGAGGCCCGGACCGGAGCGCTGCATCTTCCCGGAGCGGCCAGCCATTTCGAAGCGGAGAGTCCATTCGACTACGCTGGCTGTTCGGAAGTGCTGATCGTCACCGACGTGAAGCCAGGGGATACGGCCTCGCTGGCCGGCGCCTACGCGCGGTTGATCGAGGCTGCGGGTGGCGGGACGCTCGGGCTGTTCACGGCGATCCAGCGGTTGAAGGCCGTGCATGCGCGAATTGCAGACCGCCTCGCGCGGGCGGGCCTGCCGCTGCTGGCCCAACATGTCGATCCAATAGACGCGGGTACGTTGGTCGATATCTTCCGCGACGATCCTCGTGCGTCGCTGTTGGGCACCGACGCGCTGCGGGACGGCGTCGATGTGCCGGGCGAATCATTGCGGCTGGTCGTGATGGAACGCGTGCCCTGGCCGCGCCCCACCGTGCTTCATGCCGCGCGCCGGATGGCGGGGGGCGGCAGCGCCTATGACGATCGCGTCGTGCGGGCGCGTCTGGCGCAGGCATTTGGGCGGCTGATCCGGCGGCAGGGCGATACTGGCGTTTTCGTGATATTGTCGGCCGCGATGCCCTCGCGCCTGCTTTCCGCATTCCCGCCTGGCGTTGCGATCAACCGGGTTCCGCTGGACGTGGCGATCGCGCGTGTGGAGCAACGGCTTGCAGCGGGGGCGCCTGCACCGGTCAACACTGAGCTGGTCACGTGAAGCGCCTCACGGTCCTGCGGCATGCCAAGTCGAGCTGGGATCAGCCGAACCTCGACGACTTCGATCGGCCGCTCAACGAGCGCGGCTGGAAGGCGGCTCGGCGGATCGGCCGCGAGCTGAAGCAACGGAAGACGAAGTTCGATTTCGCGCTCGCCAGTCCGGCTGCACGCGTGCGCGAGACGCTGGACGGCGTTGAGGAGGAATATGGCAATTTCGACTTCCCGGTGAAGTTCGAACCCGAGATTTATCTGGCGGACACCGCAACGCTGCTCGGGCTTGTCGAGGGGCTGCCGGAAGACTCCGACAGTGCTTTGCTAGTGGGTCACAATCCCGGCCTGGAACGATTGGTTGTCGAACTCACGGGAAAGGGCAAATTGCACGATCGCGTTGAGGAGAAATTTCCGACCGCCGCGCTCGCCCTTATCGAGTTGCCGGCCGACCGATGGAGCGATGTGACGGCTGGAAGCGGCAAGCTCGTCGAGCTCATCCTTCCGAGGGATCTGGATTAATCCTTCAGCGCGTCCGCAAGTCGATCGCGGAGTGCAATCAGCCGGAAGACATCGACGCCCACAGCCTCATCCTCCTCGACAGTTGCATTGTTGAATACCGCCTGGGGTTCAGGCCGAGCGACAACGGGCGCCGGCGCAATCGCGGGGTCACCGTGACCCCCGCGTTCGCGCAGCAGCTTCTGCACGCCGCGGACCGTGTAACCCTCTTCGTTGAGCAGACGGTTGATCCGCCGCACCAGGTCGACATCGCCCGGGCGATAGTAGCGCCGGTTGCCGGCGCGCTGCATCGGCTTCAGCTGCGGGAACTTGGTTTCCCAATAACGCAGGATGTGCTGGGCAACGCCCAGCTCCGCTGACAATTCGCCAATGGTCTTGAGGGCGTCCGGCGCTTTTTCGGCGGTCGCCACTCGCGCTCCTTACCCGACGATCCTGTCGCGCATGATCTGGCTGGCGCGGAAAGTCATGACGCGGCGTGGCGCGATCGGAACTTCGACGCCCGTCTTGGGATTGCGGCCAACGCGCTCGCCCTTGTCGCGCAGGATGAAGGTGCCGAAGCCGGAAATCTTCACGTTCACGCCCTCAGACAGCGAGTGGCACATGTGATGAAGAACGCGCTCGACGACGCCTGCCGATTCCGCGCGCGAAAGCCCCAGTTTGCGGTGGACGACATCGGCCAGATCGGCGCGCGTCAGAGTGCCGTTCGCTTCAGCTTCGTTGTTCAGCCGCGCAATTCCCAGATCGGCCATCATATTCTCCCGTCTCGTGCGACGAGGCCCCCCATCGTCGATTCACTATCGTAACAAAATCCGCCTTTGTCGACAATTCGACTCTCGCCGGATTGCCTAAGTTTTTCAATACCTGAGCGCCGCCGCACCCCATGTAAAGCCACCGCCCATCGCTTCAAGCACGACAATGTCCCCCTTTTGGATTCTTCCGTCCTTCACTGCCTTGTCGAAGGCAAGCGGGACGGATGCGGCGGAGGTATTTGCATGCTCATCAACAGTAACGATCACCTTCTCCGGTGGAAGTCCCAATTTCTTGGCCGTGGCGTCGAGGATGCGGGCGTTCGCCTGGTGCGGAACGACCCAATCGACATCCTCTGACGTGAGACCTGACGCCGCCAGCACCTCATTGAGGACGTCGGCGAGATTCACGACCGCATGACGGAAGACTTCACGGCCCTTCATGCGAAGCTTGCCGACGGTGCCGGTGGTGGACGGACCGCCATCGACGAACAGTAGGTCGTTGTGGCGCCCATCGGCATGGAGCTTTGTGGCGAGAATGCCCCCGTCGGTCTCTTCGGCGCTGAGCACGAGGGCGCCCGCGCCGTCGCCGAACAGGACGCAGGTCGTGCGATCTTCCCAGTCGAGCAAACGGCTGAACGTTTCCGCGCCGATCACCAGCGCCTTCTTGGCGTTTCCGGAACGCAGCATCGAGTCCGCGACGGACAGCGCGTAGAGGAAGCCGGTGCACACGGCGTGCACGTCGAAGGCAATGCAGTCGTTGATACCGAGCGCAGCCTGCACCTTGGTCGCAGAGGACGGAAAGGTCTGGTCTGGCGTTGCCGTTGCAAGGACGATTAGCTCGACATCAGCGGCATCGACACCGGCGTGCTCAAGGGCGCGACGCGCCGCGTCGGTGGCGAGGCTCGCTGTGGTTTCACCCTCGCTCGCGACATAGCGGCTGCGGATGCCGGTGCGTTCGACGATCCACTGGTCGGACGTGTCGACCCGCTCTGCCAGCTCGTCATTGGTGACTTTACGTTTCGGAAGCGCACTGCCGACACCCAACACAACGGAACGAAGATTCACTGAGCAGCCTCATTGGCGAATGCGTGGGCACGGAAATTGTCGAGATCGTCGCCGATCTTCCGGATGATGTCGTTGCGTACCATGCCGCAAGCGACGCCGATGGCATTGGCGACGCCCTTGGGATTGGCGCCGCCATGGCTCTTCACGACCAAACCGTTGAGGCCAAGGAAGACGGCACCGTTATGGTTGTTCGGGTCGAGATGGACCTTGAGCAGGTTGAGGGCGGGCTGGGAGAGCGCGAAGCCGGCCTTCGACCGAAGGGAGCTCTTAAAGGCGCGGCGAAGGAGGTCGGTGACGAAGCGGGCGGTGCCCTCAGCTGTCTTCAGCGCGATATTGCCCGAGAAGCCGTCGGTCACCACGACATCGACATTGCCCCGCGACAGCTGGTCGCCCTCGGTGAAGCCATCGAACTTGAAGGGCAGATAGTCGGCCTCGCGAAGCAGGCCGGCGGCCTCTTTCAGCTCGTCCGTGCCCTTCAACTCTTCGGTACCGATGTTGAGCAGCTTCACCCGCGGCTTCGGGATCGAGAGCACGGTGCGGGCATAGGCCGAGCCCATCACTGCGAACTGGACCAGGTTCTGTGCGTCGCACTCGGTGTTCGCGCCAAGATCCAGCATCACCAGATCCTGCTCGCCGAGCGAAGGCAGCAGCGCCGCGAGTGCAGGCCGGTCGATGCCGGGCATGGTGCGCAGCGCGAGCTTCGACATCGCCATCAGAGCGCCGGTGTTTCCGCCGGAGACGGCCGCGTCCGCCTTGCCCTCTTTGACGGCGTTGATCGCCATGCCCATCGACGTGGTGCGGGCGCGGCGGATCGCCTGGCTCGGCTTCTCGCTTGCATCGATCGCCTCGGGCGAGTGGATCAGCGTGACTGCCTTGGCGAGATTCGGGTGGTTATCGACATGCGCGCGAACCTGCTTCTCGTCACCATAGATGACGAAGTGCAGTGAGTGGTCGCGCTTGAGCGCCTTCGACGCACCGGCAATCATCGCCGTTGCGCCGCTGTCGCCGCCCATTGCGTCGATTGCGATTGTTGGCCCTGAATTCATCGGGCCTGTCCGGGCTTAGGCCTCGGTCGGAACGATTTCGCGGCCGTTATAGTGGCCGCAAGCCGAGCACAGGTTGTGCGGCAGCTTCAGTTCGCCGCAGTTCGGGCACTCCTGGAACGTGGTGGCCTTCAGCGCGTGATGGCTGCGGCGCATGTTCCGCTTGGACGGCGATGTTTTTCTCTTCGGGACAGCCATGCGGCACCTTTGAAAACAATAGGATCAATAAAAATTGCGACGATCTCCCACCTGATCTCGGCGGGCAGAAACCCGCGGCGGCGGTTGGATCGTCGCGAACCGCGGCTCCTATAGCGAAATGGCAGAGGAGCGCAAGGCATGTGGACCGACTGGCCCTCTCGACCTCCTCAGAAGGCCGTTGACGTAAGGCGCACGTCGGCCTTCTGCCAGGCGCGCTCATAGTCCTTGGTCGCGGTGGCGGCCTCCTGGTCTTTCTTCTGGGCAGCGAGCGCCTGGCTCAAACCGAAATAGGACCAGCCGTTGTTGGGATGGAGCTTCAGGTCCTCCCGATAAACCGCTTCCGCTTCGCTGGGCTTTCCTGCCGCGAGCAGTTCGGCTCCCAGCAAATGTCGCGTCGGGAAGATCATGTCCGCCGGTTCGTTGTAAGCAAGCTTGTCCTCGGTAGCGACCGCTTGCGTCAGAAGCTGGATGGCTTCGTCGCGATTGCCCTCGGCCGCCGCGACACGCGCCTGCGCTTTCAGCTGACCGATTTCGTATAGCGGCTTGGCGGCATTGTTTCCCTGCGTCGCTTCCGCGGGCACCGCCGCGATCAATGTCGCCGCCTTGGCCAGCTCCGCCTTGGCCGCGTCCACCTTTCCCGTCGCGGCGAGCGCAGTGGCGCGCGACTGGAGATAGCTGATCGTGGCGCCCGTGAGCTTGGGGTTCGGCGCCGGTTCCTTCAGCATGTCGTCCCACATGCCGAACTTGGTGTAGCCGTCGTAGATGAAGCTCGCGGTCCAGTCCAAGCCGGGCATACCGAACAGCAACTCGTCAGGAATGTGTTGCCGCGCATCGCGAAGGGCGGTGATCGTCTCTGACCGTCGCCCCTCCATTCCCGCAGCGCTGCCGAGGAACTGGAAATTGTGGATCATGTACATCGGATAATAATCGGGCGGCGCCGTCTCTTTGAGATAAGCGAGGTCAGCGGCCGCGCCCTTGCGATTGGCTTCGGCTGACTCTTCGTAGCGGCCGACGCGCTGCATGATGTGCGCTGGCATATGTTCGAGATGGCCGGCGGCGGGCATCATGCCGACCAGCACTTCGGCGGAAGGAATCGCCTGGCCGGGATTTGGCGAGGCTTCGACCGCATGGATGTAATAGTGATTGGCGCCCGGGTGCTTGGGATCGCGCTTCAGGACATATTGAAGCGCATCGAGGATCTGCTGCGTGCCCGGGTTCTGCGTCCCGTCGGCGTTCCACAGCTTCCACGGGTTCGTGTTCATTAGGCCTTCGGCGTACATCGTCTGCACGTCGAGATCGTTCGGATATTTGGCCGCGACGGCTTTCATCGCTTCGACATAGGCGAGGAGCAAAGGTTTGCTGTTCGTAGGATCCACCTGCTCCGTACCAGCGTAGCGCTTTGCCGCGGCCTCGATCAGCGCACGTTCGACCGGTGTGGCCCGCCGCTCGTTCGCCCGCGCTTTCTGGAGCGCCTGCGACCCGACGCGCGCCCGCGCCGAGCTCATCATCGGCATGTTGTAATTGGGCCCGAGCGTCAGTGCGACGCCCCAATAGCAGCTCGCGCATTTGGGATCGATCATCGCCGCCTTCGCAAAGGACCGCGTCGCCTCGTCATGGTTGAACGCCCAGATGAAGCGCATGCCCTGATCGAAATATTGCTGCGCGACAGGCGAGCGCGTCGTGATCTTCCGATGGAAGGTGCCAAGCCCGTCGAACAGCTGGGCGCCCTTAGCCCAGCCAGCGAGCGTTTCCGGCGTAGCTGGAGCATGGGCATCATGCGTCTGAGCCAGAGCGGACTGTGCTGAAAGAGATGCTGCGGCGAACAGATACGCGAGGACGATTCTGCGCATATCACACCCCCGTGCGAAAGCCGCGCAGACTACTCTCATCGCCGCGCGGCTCAAGTGACAGATGATTGGGCTCTGAGAGCAGCGTCCCCGACGAATGGATTGGTTTGGCGCTCATGGCCAAAGGTAGACATCGGACCATGCCCGGGCACGAACGCGGTGTCGTCGCCCATCGGCCACAGTCGCTCGGTGATCGATCGGATCAGTTGCTGCTGATCGCCCCGTTCGAAGTCCCAGCGGCCGACTGAGCCGCGGAATAGCACGTCGCCGACCAGCGCCAGCTTCGATTCCGCATTGTGGAAGACGATGTGGCCGGGCGTGTGTCCCGGGCAATGACGAACGCCGAAGATGAGATTGCCGACGGTCACCCGGTCGCCATCATTGAGCCAGCGCGTCGGCTCGAACGGATTGCCGTTGATGCCGTATTTCGCGCCGTCTTCGGCGAGGCGTTCGATCCAGAAGCGATCCTCTTCGTGAGGCCCTTCGATGGGAACGCCGAGCTCTTCCGCTAGGACGCCTGCGTTTCCGCAATGGTCGATATGGCCGTGCGTGAGCAGGATCTTCTCGATCGTGACGCCGGCTTGCTGGGCGGCCCCCTTCAGCCGCGGGAGGTCGCCGCCGGGATCGACGAAAGCGCCCCGCATCGTCGCGGTGCACCACAGCAGGGTACAATTCTGCTGAAGCGGCGTGACCGGGATGATCGCCGCTTTGAGGGGCTGATCGCTCATTGGTAGTCGGGCGTAAGCTGGTCGGCTGCGGGCGGCTCATTGCTCATCGATTTGGAGACCGCCTCGGCCTGCCGGAGCACGCGCAGGGTGTTGCCGCCTGCAAGCTTGGCAAGATCCGCATCGGACCAGCCGCGGCGGATGAGCTCAGCGAAGAGGTTGGGATAATCCTGCACGCCCGTGAGGCCGACCGGCGTGCTCGGGATTCCGTCGAGATCGCCGCCGAGGCCGACATGGTCATGGCCTGCGACCTTGACGACATGGTCGACGTGATCGGCGACTTGCGCGATCGTGGCCTTGGGTTCCGGATTCGCCTTGACCCACGAAGCGATCGCCGCCTCCAGCTCTGCAGTCGGATGGCCGGTGAGCATGCGCGCGACGCGCGCCTTTTTGGCGTCGCGCTCCGCCGACCATTTCCACACGGCTTCGTTCACATAATCGGGAGCGAAGTTGACCATTACGACGCCGCCATTCGCTGCCAGCCGCTGAAGCACTGCGTCACTTACGTTGCGCGGGTGTCCGTCAACCGCCTTGGCGCCTGAGTGAGAGAAGATGACCGGTGCCCTCGACACGTCGAGCGCCGACATCATCGTGCCTTCGCTGACGTGGCTGAGATCAACCAGCATGCCGATGCGGTTCATCTCGTGAACCACGCTCTTGCCATAGTCCGTGAGGCCGTTGTGCTGCGGAGCATCGGTGGCGGAATCGGCCCAGTCCGTCGTCTTGAAGTGGGTAAGCGTCATGTAGCGCGCGCCGAGGTCGTAATATTGGCGAAGTGCGGCGAAGCTGTGCGCCATCTGGTGCCCGCCTTCGACGCCGATCAGCGAGGCTACCTTGCCAGCCTTGTGGATGCGAACGACGTCGGCGGCTGTGTAGGCTTGCTCAAGATCGCGCGGATAAGCTGCGATGAACCGCTTCACGATGTCGATCTCTTCCAGCGTGTTGCGGATCGCGCGATCGCCCTGGACATCCGCGGGAATGAAGACCGACCAGAACTGGCCCCCCACTCGTCCCGCGCGCAGCCGGGCCATGTCGGTCATCAGCGGCTTCTTCCACGCGTCCGTGCCGCTCGTGAGGCCTTCGGTCTTGCCCTGATAATTTTCGCGCAACTGCTCGGCTAGGTCGTTGTGGCCGTCGATCAGCGGCGTCGCCTTGAGGATGCGGTCGATCCGGGCCTGCGTCTTCGCATCGATGGGTTGCGCCATGGCGCCAGATGGAATGAGCGCGGTTGCGGCGGCGAGCAAGAGCATGCGTCGGAGTGTCATGTTCCATGCTTAGGAACAGCCATTCGCGCGCGCAATCTGCGTGACAGCAGTGGGGGCTTGTCCTTTGGCGCTCAGCCGTTGATGAATGAGGGGTGATGGGGGATCTTCAAGAAACGATGCGGTTCGATCCCGATGAGGGCATCGCGAACCTGGATGAGCATCTCGACCGGCTGAAGGCGGCCGCGGATAACCAGGGCTTCAAGTTCGACCGCCACGCGGCGCGAAATGAACTGCAGGCCGCGACCTTCGGCAGGCGCGGTGTCGCGGTCGCGCGGCTGTTGTTGTCGCCGACCGGTGCGATGGCGATCGAGCTGAAGACCGAGAGCTAAGCCGCCAGCGGGAAACGCAGAAGTCGATCCGACACGGGCACGAGCGCCGCGGCGTTGGTGCCAATGCTGCGCAGGATTTCGGGATGGTGAGCGTCCAGACCGCCGGTCAGCGAACCGAAAGCCGGGAAGATCATCTTCGTCTGGGAGACCACGAAGCAGCGGCGTGAGACGTGGCGGCCCTTGAGGTTGAGCCTTAGCTTCGGGTGGAAGTGACCCGACATTTCCGGGCGCGGATCGTCGCGGACCGCTTCGTGGCGGAGCACGATGCCGGCAATCTCCACCTCATCCGCAAGGCGGCCGCCGCAATGGTCGGCGAACCCCGGGTCGTGGTTGCCGACGATCCACGTCCAGTCGAGGCGCGTGGTCAGCTCGGTCAGGAGCTCGCGCGCGTTAGGCGGCAGGCGGTCGCAGCCGAAGCGGTCGTGGAAGCTGTCGCCCAGGCAGAAGAGCCGCGTCGCGCCGGTCTCATCGACCGCTTTCGCGAGCGCCACCAGCGTAGCGTCCGAGTCATAGGGCGGCAGGAATTGCCCGAAGCGTGCGAACCAGCTGGCCTTTTCGAGGTGCAGGTCTGCGACCAGCAGCGCTTTCTGGGCAGGCCAGAAGAGCGCACCGTCAACCGTCGCGAAGAACGTTTCGCCTGCGAACGAAAGGGGAACCATGAGGCCGGTGTAACGCCGGCCCGATGGTCAATCTAGAGGCTTATTCGTAGTCGCCGCCCGACGGGGTCGGACGCGGCGGAGCAGCAGCCGTCAGGCGCAGCGCCTCGGCGGCTTCGCTCAGCGAGGACAGCTCTTCCGTCTCGTCCTCCTCGTCGACCCGAACCTTCTGCAGGTTGGTGACGATCGCCTCCTGAAGCTCCTTCGGCTTCACCGTCTCTTCAGCGATCTCGCGAAGCGCGACGACGGGGTTCTTGTCCCGGTCGCGATCGAGGGTGAGGTCGGCGCCGCCCGAAATCTGGCGCGCGCGCTGAGCCGAAATCAGGACGAGATCGAACCTGTTCGGAACCTTGTCTACGCAATCTTCTACCGTAACGCGCGCCATCAGTCGCTCCGCAAAGCCATTCCAAATGCCATTCTGGCAAAAGGAATATGGGATGTAAGGAAGGCGGCGCCAATAGCTTGCGGGCTTCCGAAAAGTCAAGGAAAGCTGCAGGCATGCCTGCCAAACCTGCTCCACGCCCAAATAGTCAGCCGATATCGGCCGAAATCGCGGGCAACCGGCTCGAACTGATCGAGTCCGGCGAGGAGCGCTTCAAGATGCTCCTGGAGCTGATTGCGGGGGCGCAGGTCAGCGTCAAAATGCTGATGTACATGTTCAATCCCGACCGCGACGGTGATGCCGTGCGGAACGCGCTGACGGAAGCGGCGCGGCGCGGTGTCGACGTCAAGCTGCTCATCGACGGCTTCGGATCGGCGGCAACGCCGGATTTCTTCACTGATCTTGCGCGCGCCGGCGGAAGCCACTGCGTTTTCAACCCGAGCTGGGGACGGCGCTACCTCTTGCGCAACCACCAGAAGCTGATCGTGATCGACGGCCAGACGGTGCTGATCGGCGGCGCCAATATCGATGCCGAATATCTCGAGGACGACAGTCCCAGCCGGTGGCGCGATTTATGGCTGCGGTTGGATGGACCTGAAGCGGCGCTTCCGAACCGCTATTTCGACCGTCTTTTCCGCTGGTCGAAGCGGCCCAAGTCGAAGCTCCGTTCGCTGAAGCGAATGGTCGCTGAGGAAAATGAGTGGCGCGGTCCCTTGCAGTGGAAGTTCAGCGGCCCCCTAAGCATGCGCAACAGCTGGTGGCGGAGCATCGGCCGAGACATGAAGCGCGCAACCCGGCTCGACATGGTCTTCGCTTACTTCGCGCCGCCAGGCGCGATGATTCGGCGCATTGGTCGGGTCGGCCGGCGTGGTCAGGCGCGGATCATCAATGCGGCCAAGTCCGACAATAGCGCAACCGTCGCGGCCGCGCGGCACAGCTATAGCCGGCTCATTCGCCGCCACGTCGACATTTACGAATACGAGCGGGCGAAGCTGCACACCAAGCTCGCGATCGTGGATGACATCGTCCACATCGGGTCGTCGAACTTCGACTACCGCAGCTTCTACATCAACCTTGAGATCATGCTCCGCATCAAGGATGCGACGTTCGCCGACGCGATGCGCGGCTATTTCGAGCGCGAACTGGCCGACTGCAAGTGGATTACGGCCGAGGTGCATCGGCGCCGCGCGACGCTCTTGCAGCGGGTGAAGTGGGCGATCTCCCACTTCCTCGTGAACGTGATGGATTATGGCGTGACCCGGCGGCTGAACTTCCGCCTATAGGGTTACTTCTTGGGCTCGCCCTTATACGCCCAAAACAGTGTCGCGGGCGGCACGTTAATCCATTCGAACCCGCGCTTGATCGGTTCAAAATGCGGCGCGATGAAGTCGCGCACCTTCGGACTGAACTGGTAGACGAGGAATGCGCCGCCCGGTCGGATCACCTTTGACGTCGCATGCGCAATGGCGTCGCCAACACCCGGCGGAAGGGTCGAGAACGGCAGGCCGGAAAGCACATAGTCCGCGGAGCCAAGTCCGCGCTCGGCGAGGATCTTCTCGACGTCTGCCGCGGAGCCGGTCACCGGCACGAACCGCGGATCGTCGATCGATTCCTTGAGATAGCGCGTGAAATCGGGGTTGGTGTCGATGGTGACCAACTTCGCGTCTGGCGGGAGCAGGTCCAGCACAGGCCGCGTGAAGGTGCCGACGCCCGGCCCATATTCGACGAACAGCTTGGTGTTTTTCCAATCGACCGGGCCAAGCATCTTTTCGATCAGCACCCGGCTCGACGGAATGATCGAGCCGACCATCACCGGATTCTTGAGGAAACCGCGCAGGAACTGCCAGCGCGGGCTCGGCGAGCGGCGGTCACGACGGCGGGCGAGCCGCTTCGGTCCCTTCATCGTTCGCGCGGTGGAAGTTGGCATCGGTGCTCCGTCGGTCGGTGCTTGGGTAAGCGAAGGTCGCGAGCGTTGGCAAAAGCGCCGCCGCTTGGCAAGTTGCGGATCGTTTGTAGTTCTCCCTCGGTTCCACCCCATCTGCAAACTGCGCCATTCGTGCGACGAAGAGGTTTCGCTCGGGTGACGGGCCGCTTAAGCCTTGGCCCGTGGCATCCATCGCCAAGAAACGCAGCGTCGGCGCCACCGCGCTGACGAACACGCATTTTCTGCTGCTGTATGCGGCAATGCTCGTCGCGTCGTCCGGGAATACGGCACTGCAGTCGGTGATGCCGGCAATCGGCCGCGAGATCGGGATCGCCGATTTCTGGGTCGCGGTAGCTTACACCTGGTCGGCGGTGTTGTGGGTCGCCCTCGCGCCTTATTGGGCCGAGAAGAGCGACCGCCACGGCCGCAAGGCGCTGACAGAGATGGGCGTCAGCGGGTTCATCATCTCGATGCTGCTGTGCGGAATGGTGCTCTACGCGGGGCTCGAACGCTGGATCAGCGGCGCGCTGACGTTCGGGCTCTTCGCGATCTTCCGCTCGATTTACGGCGGGTTCGGCTGCGCTACTCCCTCGGCGACGCAGGCGTATCTCGCTTCGAAGACGCGGCGGAGCGGCAGGGTCGCCGCACTCTCCGCCCTGTCGTCATCGTTCGCGCTTGGGACGATCATCGGACCCGCGGTCGCGCCGCTGTTCGTACTCCCGGTCGTAGGCCTCGCTGGGCCGCTGTTCGCTTTTGCGGCGATCGCATTCGTGGTGGTCCTCGCGATCTTGCGTTGGCTTCCGGATGACAAGACCGGGCGCAAAGTCGGGCGAGGCGCGGCGATGAGCTACCCATCCCTCGCGACGCCGCCCACCGGTGCAAGCATTGTTGCGGCTACGTCTCCGCATCGCCGTTCCCGCCTCAAATGGAACGATGAGCGTATCCGCCCGTGGATCATAGCGGGGGTCGCGGCGGGTCACGCCCAGGCGGCAACCCTGACCTGTCTCGGCTTCTTCGTGATCGATCGCCTGAACCTGCAGCCGTGGGGCTCGGAGGGGCCGATCTCGATCGTGATGATGGCGGGCGCGGTCGCGACGCTCGGCGCGCAGTGGGGTATCATTCCGCGGCTTGGGTTGGCGCCTCGCGCGCTGATCTTGTGGGGCGCGCTGATCGCTGCTGCTGGCCTCGTGTGGACCATGGGATCGCGTGATCTCTACGGCATCACCATCGGCTTCGCGCTGACGTCGCTGGGCTTCGGGTTCACGAGGCCGGGCTTCACGGCTGGTGCGTCGTTAGCGGTGCCGCTCGCGGAGCAGGGCGCCGTCGCGGGCGTGATCACGTCAGCCAATGGCATCAGCTACGTGCTCGCGCCGACGATCGGCATCAGCCTCTATGGCCTCAACCACAATCTGCCGTTCGGCGCATTCGCACTGCTGCTCGTTGGCCTAGCCGCCGTTGGCTACCGGAGGCTGAACGCCTAGGCTTCCTTGCCCCCCGCTTTCGGCCGAAGCATGCCCGGAAGCACGAATCCGATGCCGCCAAGCGGCCGCGTGGCCTCGCTCTTCAGCGTCTCCTGAATGCGCTCATATTCTTCGAGCATCTCCGGCGTGACGGAGGCACGGGTTTCGCCCAAAGCGACCTCGAAGTCCGCTTTAGAGACCTTGCCGGTATCGAGGCCGCGTCGCAGGGCCGTGAGGCCCGCCCGGCGGACAAGATCTTCGAGGTCGGCACCGGTGAATCGGTCCGTGCGCTGCGCGAGCGATTCCAGGTCAACGTCGTCGGCCAGTGGCATGCGGCGAGTGTGGATTGCGAGGATGCGCCGACGTCCGGCCGTGTCCGGCGTGCCGACGTATATCAGCTCGTCGAACCGCCCGGGACGAAGCAGCGCAGGGTCAATTAGGGTCGGCCGGTTGGTCGCGCCAATCACGACGACATTCTGCAATTCTTCAAGCCCGTCCATCTCCGACAGGATCGTGTTCACGACCCGCTCGGTGACCTGCGGCTCGCCGAGGCCGCCACCACGCGCGGGCACCAGGCTGTCGAGCTCGTCGATGAAGATGATCGTCGGCGCGACCTGCCGGGCGCGATTGAACAGGCGCGCGATCTGCTGCTCGCTCTCGCCGTACCATTTGCTGAGCAGGTCGGACGATTTGGTCGCGATGAAATTGGCCTGGCTTTCGCGAGCGGCCGCCTTGGCGAGCAAGGTCTTGCCGGTGCCCGGAGGACCATAGAGCAGAAAGCCCTTGGCAGGGCGAATGCCAAGACGACGGAAGGCTTCGGGATGCTTCAGCGGAAGCTCCACGCCCTCGCGGAGGCGGCCGCTGGCTTCGTCGAGCCCGCCGATATCGTCCCAACGGATGGTCGGCGCTTCGACCATGACTTCGCGCATTGCCGACGGCTGGACGCGCTTCAGGGCATTGTCGAAGTCGTTGAGCTCGACCGACAGAGTATCCAATACCTCCGTCGGGATCGTGTCCTCGGCGAGGTTCAATTTCGGCATGATCCGCCGAACCGCCTCGAGCGCGGCCTCACGGGTGAGTGCACCAAGGTCTGCGCCAACGAAGCCGTACGTGCGGCGCGACAGCTCGTCGAGATTGACGTCCGGCGCCAGTGGCATGCCGCGGGTGTGAATGCCGAGGATTTCGCGGCGGCCGGGTTCGTCGGGTACGCCGACGATAATCTCGCGATCGAAGCGGCCGGGACGCCGAAGCGCCTCGTCGATGGCCTCGGGGCGGTTGGTTGCGGCGATCACGACCGTGTTCTGCCGCGGCTCCATGCCGTCGAGCAGCGTCAGCAGCTGCGCGACCAGACGCTTTTCCGCTTCACCAGTTACCTGGCTGCGCTTGGGCGCGATCGAGTCGATCTCGTCGATGAAGATGATCGACGGCGCCGATTGTGCGGCCTGCTCGAAAATCTCTCGCAGGCGCCGCTCGCTCTCGCCATAGGCCGAACCCATGATCTCCGGCCCGGCGATATGGAAGAATTTCGCATCGCTCTCGTTGGCCACTGCGCGGGCAAGCAGGGTCTTGCCGGTGCCTGGCGGGCCGTGGAGCAGGACGCCCTTCGGCGGATCGACACCGAGGCGGCGGAACAGCTCGGGATGGCGCAGCGGAAGCTCGACCATCTCGCGCAATGCGTCGATGGTGTCCTTCATGCCGCCAAGGTCGTCGTAGGTTACGTCCGCGCGACGCTCGCCGTCCCCGGCAATATATTCCGGCAGCAGCTCGACCGTGGTCGTGCTGTCAATGTGGACGATGCCCTTGGGGCTCGTCGACGCGACGACCAGCTTCAACTCCTGAAGCGCGAACGCAGGTGCGTTGAGCATTTGCCGAATGTTGTCCGGCATGTCCGCGTTGATGCGCTGATGACCGGTGGTCGCGACCGTGTCGCCTTCGACCAGCGGACGGCCCGAGAATGTGCGCTTCAACGCGTCCGACGAGCCTTGAAGCCGGACGTTAGGCTGTGCAGGAGCGAATACGACCCGAGTGGCAGGCTTGGATTCGGCCTTGCGAACCTCGACGAAATCGCCCGAGCCGACTCCCGCGTTCGCGCGCTGAAGGCCGTCCAGGCGAATGATGTCGATGCCTTCATCCTCGCCATAGGGGCGAATGGCGCGAGCTGCCGTGGAGCGCTTGCCCACGATCTCGATCACATCGCCTTCGCTGAGACCGAGGTCGTCCATCAGGCGGTCTGGGAGACGGGCGAACCCGCGTCCGCTGTCGGCCGGGGGCAGGCTCGCGACCTGAACCTTGCGCGACTTCACTCGGTCAATCGTATCGGTATCAGGCATTCTTGCTCCTAACCCCGCTTAAGTACCCGGCCTAACGGCGCTCGGCGCGGCCGGGTTCAATTTACTGATCAATATTTGATTGCACCGGCAATCCTGCGAACTACGGAGCGCGGAGCGAAACGCGTGCTCGTCGCGCCGATCTTGTTGACCAGTCCGGACACGACGACCGCGCGATTGCGGTCGAGGGCGTCGAGCCCGGCCTTCACCACCTGTGGCGATTCCATCGCGACGCGGTCGAACAGCCCGTTGCCGCCGAAACCCGCAACGTCGCCGAACTCGGTGCGCGTGGGACCGGGACAAAGGCAGGTCACGTGCACGCCGTGGGGCTTAAGCTCCTCGTGGAGCGCCTCGGTCAAGGACAGAACGAAGGCCTTGGTGGCGAAATAAACCGCCATCTTCGGTCCGGGCTGAAAGGCCGCAGTCGAGGCGACGTTGAGGATCGCACCCGATTTGCGCTTGATCATATGCGGCGCGACTGCCCGGCAGAGATCGGTCAGCGTGCCGACGTTGAGGTCGATCATCTGCCGCTCCCGCTTGGCGTCGAGCTCGGCAAAACGGCCGATCAGCCCAAAGCCCGCATTGTTGACGAGGATCTCGACCTCTTCGCCGGCGGCTTCGAGGTCCGCCATCAGCTTCCCCGCGGCGTTCGCCTTCGAGAGATCGATGGCAACCGCGCGAGCATTGCCGATCTCCTTCGCAAGATCCTCCAGCCGGTCCTTGCGGCGGGCGACCAGCACCAGCCGGTGCCCCCGCTTGGCAAGCTGTCGAGCGAAGTCGACGCCCAGACCAGCGGAGGCGCCGGTGATCAGCGCAACCTTCTTCATTCGGCCTTCGAGATGGTGGCCTTGACGATCTTGCCGGGCTCGCGCGGCGGCTCTCCGACGGGGAGTGCATCGACATATTCCATGCCGCTCTCGACCTCACCCCAGACAGTATACTGGCCGTCGAGGAAGCGCGCGTCGTCGAAGCAGATGAAGAACTGGCTGTTGGCGCTGTCCGGATCGGGCGTGCGCGCCATCGAGGCCGTGCCGCGAACGTGCGGAGCGTTCGAGAATTCTGCCTTGAGGTTCGGCAGGTCGGAGCCGCTACGGCCCGTGCCCGTCGGGTCGCCGCCCTGCGCCATGAAACCCGGGATCACTCGGTGGAACACGACATTGTCGTAGAAGCCGCTGTTGGTGAGGTCGGTGATCCGCTGCACGTGACCGGGGGCCAGATCTGCGCGGAGCTTGATGACGACGTCGCCGCCGCTGGAGAGGGAAAGGGTCAGGCGGTCGGCGTCGGCCATAAGAGAAACTCCGGAAGAAAGGTTCGAAAGAAGCGCGATTTAGGAGCGCTAGGGTGGTTGCGCCAGAGCAAGTGCCACCATAGGAGTGCCGCACCGGGTCCAATTCGAGGGAGTAAGTCGTGAGCGAGAGCGAGCACATCGCCGCCGCGCCCCCTCAGGATTCCACGCCCAATGCGGTGATGGACGAAGAGACCCGGCTGCGTCCCGAATTCGTCAACAGGGTTCTCGACGCCGTCGAGGCCGGCGACGACGAGACTGCGCGCCAGCTGGTTCAGCCGCTTCACCCAGCCGACGTCGCCGACCTGATCGAGCTGGCGCGAGCCGATGAGCGCGAAGGACTGGTGAAGGCGCTGGCGGGAATCGTCAGCCCGGACGTGCTCGCGGAAATGAACGATTACGTTCGTGAGGACCTGCTCGACGAGCTGGAGCCGCAGCAGGTCGCGGACATCGCCGGGCAGCTGGAGACCGACGACGCGGTCGCGCTCATCGAGGACCTGGATCACGAGGAACAGCAGGCCGTCCTCGAGCGGATGGAGCCCGATGACCGCGCCGCGGTCGAGGAGGCGCTCAGCTATCCGGAGGAATCCGCCGGCCGTCTCATGCAGCGCGACCTGTGCGCGGTGCCGGAGCATTGGAACGTCGGACAGGTGATCGATTACCTGCGCTCGACCAAGGACCTGCCCGACGATTTCTGGGAAGTGTTCGTCGTCACTCCGAACCACCACCCGGTCGGCACCTGCAAGCTGTCGCTGATCCTGCGCACGCCGCGCAAGACGCTGGTGAGCGACATCATGCAGCGCGAGCAGACGCTCATCCCGGTCGACATGGACCAGGAAGATGTCGCGCTTCGCTTTCAGAAATACGCGCTCGTGTCCGCAGCGGTCACCGACGATTCCGGCCGTCTGGTCGGCATGATCACCGTCGACGACATCGTCCACATCATCCAGCAGGAAGCGGGCGAGGACATCACCTTGCTGTCCGGCGCGGGTGAGGGCGACATCAACGAGCCGATCCGGATGACCGTGCGCACGCGTGTCGTATGGCTGATCATCAATCTTGGCGCGACGATCTGCTCGGCGTCGGTGGTCGGACTGTTCCAGGGCGAGATCCGCAAATATGCCATCCTCGCGGCGCTGATGCCGATGGTCTCGGCCCTCGGCGGCAATGCGGGGACCCAGACGCTGGCCGTGGTGGTCCGAGCCCTGGCGACGAATCAGCTGACCAGCTCCAACACTGCCTGGATGCTGTTCCGCGAATTTCGAATCGCAATCGCCAATGGATTGGCGCTGGGCATAGTCGGCGCGATTGGGACGTTCATTGTCCTGCACGATCCAATGTTGTCGGTCGTGTTCGCCGTTGCGCTGGTTATCAACAGCCTCGTAGCGGGGCTCGTGGGCGTGCTCGTACCGGTCACGCTCGATAAGCTCAGGATCGATCCCGCAGTGTCCTCAGCAGTGTTCGTTACGACCATTACCGACGTGATGGGCTTCTTCAGCTTCCTCGGCTTGGCGGCTTTGATCCTGACGCGCTAAGCGCTTGAATGTATGGCGGTTCGCCGCCAGATCCCCATTGTGCCGAAGCTCCACATGACCAAGGTGGCGTTCGCCTGTCGCGACCTCGAAATGTTGCAGCGGCGGATCGCCGGCCGTGCTCTCGGCGGCGAGGTCCGCGTGGTCACGCGCATGCGGCCCAAGCGCATGGCGGAGCTGGTTGGCGGCTCGCTGTATTGGATCGTGAAGCATCGCCTGATCGCTTGTCAGGAGATTCTGCGCTTCGAGGATCGTGAGGACGGTCGCATCGACATCGTCTGCTCTGCAGATTTGGTGACAGTCTCGCCAAGGCCGCGTCGAGCCCACCAGGGCTGGCGCTATCTGGAGGAAGGCGACGCGCCTTCGGAGGACGACGACGGCAGCGGCCTCGGCGCCCTTCCGCCGCGGCTTTATGGGCAACTCGCCGCGCTTGCTCTTTTATAGTCGGCTGCCCGACGCTAATCCGTCTCCTGCAACTTTCAGGGAGACGCTCATGACCACGCTGACCACATCCTCGATCATCGATTCGAAGGTCGCCGAGCGCGCCATGCTAAAGCATCCCTTCTATCAGGCGTGGACCGAAGGCCGCCTGCCGCTCGACACCCTACGCGACTATGCGCGGCAATATTTTCACCATGTCGAAGCCTTCCCGCGCGCGGTGAGCGCTGTGCACAGCGCCTGCCCCGACCGCGACGGCCGCCGCATGCTCGCCGAGAACCTCGCCGAGGAAGAGGGCATCGAAGCCGGCAAGCAGGATCACGCTAGCCTGTGGATGATGTTCGCCACAGGCCTTGGTGAAAGCGATGACGCGGTCCGTGCGCAGGAGCTCAATCCGGAGACCCAGGGCCTGATCGAAACCTTCCGCAGGCTGTCGAAGAAGTCCTACGCTTCGGGCCTCGGCGCGCTCTACGCTTACGAGAGCCAGTTCCCGGGCGTCGCCAGCGCCAAGATCGAAGGCCTGATCGACCGTTACGGGATCAAGGACGAGGAGACGCTTCGCTTCTTCCGCGTTCATGAAACCGCCGACGTCGAGCACAGCTCGGTTTGCCGCGCGCTGCTCGATCGGCTGCCGGAAAACGAGAAAGCGGAAGCCATCGCGGCCGGCGAAGAGCTCGCCGGTGCGCTTTGGAACTTCCTGTCAGGCGTCGAGGCTCGCGCCCCAATTCACTGAGACGTCGACTTGCAGCCGGTGACGCTCGCCGAGCCGCTCGTCCGGAGCGTGCAGGCGGGCCCACCGGTGAATCGCACGGTTGCGGGTCCGTTGGTGTCGACCTTGGCTGAGTTGGACACATTGGCCGCGATCGTCGCCGCACCTTCGGCACCGATCGTGGCATCCTTCGTCGTGAGATTGGTTGCGTCGAGATTCGAAACGCCGCGGATGACTGCCGTCAGCATGCCCGCGCGCCCGGACAGCTTTGCATTGCCCGTGCCGACCACGTTTAGGCTGAGCTGATCGACATCGGCCTGCCCGATGGTCGCCGTCGCGGATCCCTGAACCGAGAGATCGAACTTCAGGCCACGGACCCTGTCGATGGTCAGTGAGCCGGAGCCGCTCGTCCACGCCGAGCTGAGGTCGTGCGTCCCGAGCGTGATTTCGACCGGACCGGACTGCTGGCCCGGATAACCGCCCCAGGACGACAGGTTGGAATGAACGACAAGCGTATTTCCGCGCACGTCGATCGCGACCTTGTCGATCGCCGCTGAGGAGCCGCTCGCGCTGGCGAACGGCGCAACGCCCGTCTTCAGCGTGACGGTGAATGGTCCTTCGATCCGGACCTTTTCGAAGCCGGTGATCCCGAAGTTTCGCGTCGCCGCATTAGCGGGCGCGGCGAAAGCGGTCAGAGCGGCGGTGGTAAGAAGGAAGGTGCGCATTGGCCCACCTTCCATCGTCATGGTTAAGGGCGCTTTAAGAGCAGCGAACGTCGCCGGAGCCCATCTTGTTGACGTGGCATTTCGCGCCACCGCCAATCTCCACGTCGCCCGATCCCATCAGGCTGACCTCGGCGGCTCCGTTGGACTGGGCTCGGACGTTTCCAGAGCCGGCACTGGAGACCTTCAGGTCCTGCGCCGCGACCGCGCCGGCATCGACGTTTCCGGATCCTGCGATCGAATATTCGGCTGACCGCGCCTTGCCTGCGCCGGCCTTGGCGCTGCCCGAACCGGCGATGTTGAGCTTCAGCGATTGAACGTCGAGCGCGGCAACGCTGAGGTTGCCGGATCCAGCGATACTGCCTTCGAAATCGCCGCCTTGGACGCGGTCGATTTGCATGTCACCCGAGCCCGCGAGGGTGGCTCCGCTAAGCTGCGGCACTGTCACGATGAACTTGGCGTCGCCGCCACCCGACCAGCCGCCGCCGAACCAACCGCCGCTCTTCTTGGAGTGGATGACGAGTTTGTCGCCCTTCACTTCGACAGTCGTGTGGTCGAGCAGCTTCTCGGAGCCTTGCGCGGATACGCTAGCCTTGGATCCCGTGCGGACCTCGACATTGTACGAGCCCGCGACTTCGATCTGCTTGAAACCGCCAACCGGATAATTGCGGGAGGTAGTAGGCCCGCCGTCCTCGGCATGGCTCGAACCGCAGGCCGAAGCGGAAAGGGCGACGGCCGCCGCGGCGATCAACTTGCGCATGACACCTCCTGCTATGCTGTGTTATCTCGGCAATACACCAGCAGGATAGCAACCGCAAGGCGCAAAAAGAAAGGGCGCCCGGTGAGGGGCGCCCTTGTTTGTGAGCCGGTCGATCCGGAAGCGCTTACGCGACTTCCTTCGCCTTGTTGTGGATCGGCCAGGCCTTGTTGAGAATGTCGAGGATCTTCGCCAGAGCCGCCTTCTCGTCGGTCTGCTCCATGGCGCCGAGCTCGCGCGCCAGGCGCGACGAAGCGGCTTCGAAGATCTGACGCTCGGAATAGCTCTGCTCCGGGGCATCGTCCGGGCGGAACAGGTCGCGGGTCACCTCGGCGATCGACGTAAGGTCGCCCGAGTTGATCTTCGCTTCATATTCCTGGGCGCGGCGCGACCACATGGTGCGCTTCACCTTCGGCTTGCCCTTCAGCGTCTCGAGAGCGTCCTTCATGGTCTTGTCGGACGACAGCTTGCGCATGCCCACCGAGTCGGCCTTCAGGACCGGAACGCGGAGGGTCATCTTTTCCTTTTCGAAACGCAGAACATAGAGCTCAAGACTTGCTCCGGCGATTTCGGTGCTCTGCAGCTCAACGACGCGGCCTACGCCATGCTTGGGGTAAACAACATAATCACCGACGTCGAAGCTAAGCGCCTTCGTAGCCATTCGCGACACCTTTCCAATTTGCGGCAGAAGAGCCAGCACCGAAGTGCCGCCCCCCAAAGCGACCGTTGGTCGTGGCTCCCCAGCCAGTTTCCTGTGGCTTCCCTTAAAGTATAAGGCCGCGGCTGAATCGCAGCGGCCCCTATGTGACAATTTTATATCACAACGGGTCTCAGATTGCGAGTCCGAGTTGCACGGGTTCCTCTGCGCCGCATTCACTCAGGTTATGCAGGCCCAGGCCGAGTAGACGAATGCCCTTGGGCAAGGGGTGAAGCGTTGAGAGGAGCGATTGACCTGCGTTTGCAAAGGCCGTCAAGTTTGGCACCGGCGCGGCGAAACTCTTCGATCGAGTGATGATCGTGAAGTCGCCGAATTTTACTTTTAGCGTCACCGTCTTCCCGGCGACCTCAGCACGCTCGACGCGGACCCAGGCATAGCCGGCGATTCGCTCTAGTTCTTCCGAGAGTCGCTCGGGATCGATCAGGTCCTGGTCGAAGGTTCGCTCCGCGCTGACCGATTTGTATGGCCGGTCGGGCTTCACTTCTCGCTCGTCGATCCCGCGGCAGATACGCCAGTACCAGTTGCCTGAGCTTCCGAATTGCGCCTCCAGTGCGGGCAAGCTCCATTCGCGCAAATCGGCGCCAGTCAGGATACCCAAGCGCTCCATCTTCTTCGCGGTAACCGGTCCGACTCCGTGGAAGCGAGACACCGGCAGCGAGGCCACGAACTCCGGCCCTCTTTCCGGCGTGATCACGCATAGCCCATCGGGCTTGCGATGGTCGGAAGCGAGCTTGGCGATGAACTTGCAGTAGGAGACGCCGGCAGAAGCAGTGAGCCCTGTCTCCTCGCGAATGCGGCGGCGAATGTCCTCGGCGATGGCGCGGGCGCTGCCCAGGCCGTGTCGGTCCTCCGTCACGTCGAGATAGGCTTCGTCGAGACTCAGCGGTTCGACGAGGTCGGTATAGTCAAGGAAGATTGCCCGGATCTGCTGCGACACCGCGCGATAAACATCGAACCGCGACTTCACGAAGATGATCTCGGGACAGCGCCGCTTGGCGGTGACCGACGGCATGGCAGACCGAACGCCGAACTTCCGCGCCTCGTAGCTCGCGGCCATCACGACTCCGCGATGCTGGCCACCGACCGCTACCGGCTTGCCGCGCAGTTCCGGGTCATCTCGCTGCTCCACGGACGCGTAAAATGCGTCCATGTCGACATGGATGATCTTCCTTGGCGGGCGCTCGTCACTTTGCATCGCGGCGAGGTTCTGATTAAGGGCGCGGGCCATGAACATCCACGAATATCAAGCCAAAGAGCTGCTTGCGAAATATGGCGTGCCGGTGCCCGCCGGCTATCCGGCAATGAGCGTCGAGGAAGCGGTCGAAGCCGCCGAGCGACTCCCCGGACCTCTGTGGGTCGTAAAGGCGCAGATCCACGCCGGCGGCCGCGGCAAGGGCAAGTTCAAGGAACTCGGCCCCGACGCCAAGGGCGGCGTTCGCCTCGCACGTTCGATCGATGAGGTTCGGGAGCACGCTGCCGCGATGCTCGGCAAAACCTTGGTCACGGTTCAGACGGGTGCCGCGGGCAAGCAGGTGCAGCGCCTCTACATCACGGACGGCGTGGACATCGAAAAGGAATATTATCTCGCGATCCTCGTCGACCGGGAGACCGGCCGTCCGGCCATCGTTGCCTCCACCGAAGGCGGCATGAACATCGAGGACGTCGCCCACGAGACGCCGGAGAAGATCCGCACGATCACCGTTGATCCGGCTACCGGCCTCATGCCCCACCACGGCCGCGAAGTGTCGGCTTCGCTCGGGCTGTCGGGCGATCTCGCCAAGCAGGCAGGCAAGGTGCTCGCTAGCCTCTACAAGGCTTTCATCGGCACGGATGCTTCGCAAATCGAGATCAACCCGCTGGCAGTCACCGACAAGGGTCAGCTGATGGTGCTCGATGCCAAGGTCGGCTTCGACAACAATGCCGAGTTCCGGCACCCGGACCTGGAAGAGTTGCGCGACCTCACCGAGGAAGATCCGATGGAGATCGAGGCGTCGAAGTTCGACCTCGCCTACATCAAGCTCGACGGCAACATCGGCTGCATGGTCAACGGCGCCGGTCTCGCCATGGCGACGATGGACATCATTAAGCTCGAAGGCGGCGAGCCCGCCAACTTCCTGGACGTCGGCGGCGGTGCTTCGAAGGAGAAGGTCACGGCGGCGTTCAAGATCATCCTTAGTGATCCCGCGGTGCAGGGCATCCTCGTCAACATCTTCGGCGGGATCATGCGCTGCGACATCATCGCCGAGGGCGTGGTTGCCGCCGCGCGCGAAGTGAACCTTCACGTCCCGCTGGTTGTCCGCCTCGAGGGCACGAACGTGCAGCAGGGCAAGGACATCCTCGCGTCGAGCGGGCTGCCGATCATCCCGGCCAACGACCTCGGCGACGCAGCACGGAAGATCGTTGCTGAAGTGAAGGCGCCGGTTGCGGCATGATATTCCGTCATCCCGGCCTTGAGCCGGGATCCGCCTTTTCTTCGGCACTTGAGGAAAAGGCAGGCGGGTGCCGGATCAAGTCCGGCATGACGAAGAAGGGGTAATAGAATGAAGGTCCTGGTCGCGGTAAAGCGCGTCATCGATTACAACGTGAAGCCGCGCGTGAAGATGGACGGCTCCGGCGTCGATCTCGCCAACGTGAAAATGAGCATGAACCCCTTCGACGAGATTGCCGTCGAGGAAGCGATCCGGCTCAAGGAGAAGGGCGCGGCTACCGAGATCGTTGCAGTCTCGATCGGACCGGCCAAGGCGCAGGAGACGCTACGCACGGCGCTCGCTATGGGTGCGGATCGCGCGATCCTCGTCCAAACCGACGAAGAGGTCGAACCGCTCGCCGTCGCGAAGATCATCGCGAAGATCGCTGAAGAAGAGCAGCCGCAGCTGATCATTCTCGGCAAGCAGGCGATCGACGACGACAACAACGCGACGGGTCAAATGCTCGGCGCTCTGCTCGGCTGGCCGCAGGGCACGTTCGCGTCGAAGGTCGAGGTTGCGGGCGACAGCACCAACGTAACGCGGGAAGTCGACGGCGGTCTCGAGACGGTCAAGCTCAGCCTTCCGGCGGTGGTCACCACCGACCTTCGCCTGAACGAGCCGCGCTATGCGTCGTTGCCGAACATCATGAAGGCCAAGTCGAAGCCGCTCGCGACCAAGGCGCCGGCCGATTACGGCGTGGATGTCGCCCGCCGGCTTGAGACGTTGAAGGTGGTTGAGCCGGCCAAGCGCCAGGCGGGAATAAAGGTCGGGTCGGTCGACGAACTGGTCGAACGCCTCAAGGGTTTGGGGATTGCGAAATGAGCGTTCTGGTCCTGGTCGAACATGACGGCAAAGCCATCAAGGACGCGACGCTTGCGACCGTCACCGCAGCGTCCAAGCTCGGCGAAGTGAACGCGCTCGTCGTCGGCAACGATGTCGATGCGGTTGCGCAGGGGGCCGCGAAGATCGCCGGCGTGGGCAAGGTCTACACGGCAAGTTCGGCAGCGCTTGAGCATCAGCTAGCCGAGGCGGTTGCGCCGGTCGCCGCCAAGCTGATGGAGAGCCACGAAGCGTTCGTCGCTCCGGCTACGACCACCGGCAAGAACATCGCTCCGCGCGTCGCAGCCTTGCTCGACGTCATGCAGATCAGCGACGTTCTGTCGATCGAAGATGCGGACACGTTCACGCGCCCGATCTACGCCGGAAACGCAATCGCGACCGTGAAGTCGAAGGACGCGAAGAAGGTGCTGACCGTTCGCACGACGGCGTTCGAGAAGGCCGCCGCTGAAGGCGGCTCAGGCTCGGTCGAGCAGGCCGATGCATCGGGCGATCTCGGCAAGAGCAGCTTCGTTTCGGCCGAGGCATCAGAGAGCGAGCGTCCGGAGCTGACGAGCGCGAAGGTCATCGTCTCAGGCGGCCGCGCATTTGGTTCGTCGGAGCAGTTCCACTCGCTCCTCGATCCGCTGGCCGACAAGCTCGGCGCTGCGGTCGGCGCGAGCCGTGCGGCAGTCGATGCGGGCTATGCTCCCAACGACTATCAGGTTGGCCAGACCGGCAAGATCGTCGCTCCGGAAGTCTATGTCGCGATCGGCATTTCCGGCGCGATCCAGCACCTCGCCGGAATGAAGGATTCGAAAACGATCGTCGCGATCAACAAGGACGAGGAAGCGCCGATCTTCCAGGTCGCGGACATCGGCCTGGTCGGCGACCTCTTCAAAATCGTGCCCGAGCTGACCGAAAAGCTCTAAAAGCCGCTCAGGAACTCCGCGACGTTCGCGCCCAGCGCGTCGACGGCATAACCGCCCTCCATCACGATCAGGGTGGGTAGGCCGAGCGACGCGATGCGGCGCGCCATCGGCGCGTAGTCGGTCGTCTTGAGCTTGAAGTAGCTGATTGGGTCGGCCTCATGCGTGTCGGCGCCATAGCTGACGATCAGCAGCTCGGGCTCCCTTTTCTCGATCCAGTCGAGGGCTTGCGTAAGTGCCGGAGCGTAACCGCTCCAGTCGGTGCCTCGGGGCAGCGGCAAGTTCAGAATGTTCTCGCCGCTCTCTTCGGCATGCCCCCAAAAAAAGGGATAGTCGGTCGAAGGATCGGCATGGATCGACGCGAACGATAGGTCTTCGCGGCCGAGGAAAATATCCTGCGTTCCGTTGCCGTGGTGATAGTCCACGTCGAGGACCGCGACGCGCTTCTTCGCCGCGACAGCGCAGATCGCCGCGCTGTTCAGATATGAATATCCCCCGAAATAATCGGCTCCGGCATGGTGCCCCGGCGGGCGGCAGAATGCGAACGCGCTGCGTTCGCCATGGAGGATGGCCTGGAGCGCACTCAGCGCCGTCTGGACGCTCCAATAGGCCGCTTTCCAAGTGCCGGGCCCGATCGGTGTCGACGTGTCGAACCCATATTGGCCAAGGAGCGCATCCACGCGCTGAAGATTTGCACTGCGCCGATGGACGATTGGAAAAGTATAGGGAAACGCATCTCCCGAGCGGCCTGCATCGAGCCACCGTTGATGGGCGCTTTGCAGGAACTGAAGATATTCCGCGGAGTGGACCTCGAGGAGCGGTGCATCGCCAAAGTCGGTTGCGTCGTCGGTCTCGCCGATTGCGTTCAATATGGCGTCTATGCGTCCCGAATGTTCCGCTGCAGGGTGCATCGCACCGTTGAAGAACTCGCCGGAGGGCATGTGTGCCCGTTGCCGATCGTCCCAAAAACAGCGCACCCGTTTTCTTCCCGCTCAGCCTACCAGCCGTTGACGCGGTCCCAGGTCGCAACGACCTGCTCGCCGCCGTCAGTGACGAAATAGCGCTCGTAAGCGGCCGCGGTAGCGCAGGCGTGATTGGGCAGGATCTTCAAGCGCTTGCCGACCGGGAAGCGATCGAAGTCGATCTCGCCCGATCGGCTGGTGATGATCCCATGCTCCTGGTTGGTCGATGAGACGGTGACGTCTTCCATCACCTCGCCGGTCGCAGCGTCGCTAACGGCGCCATAGCCCCAATCGAGCGGCATGTCAGACGTCCCACGGTCGCGGCTAAGGGCCAGGAAGCCTGCGTCGATCAGCACCCGCCCATGGTGCCGATTGTGACCGATCACGCTGGCAAGCACGCCGATGGCAATGTCGTCCATGCCGCAGGTGCCAAGCTCAGTCTGGACCAGATCACCGAACGCATAGACGCCCGCTCGCGCCTCCGTCACACCGTCGAGATCGCGGCCGTAATGGATAGTCGGCGTCGACCCCACGCTGACGATGTCGCAGCGAAGCCCGACGGACCGCAGCCGCTCGGCGGCGCCGACCGTCATCGAGCGTTCCTGTTCGGCCATGTCCTCGAATTCGTCGAGGGAGCGGCAGCCGTAAGATGCGCCCGCATGAGTCATGACGCCCGCCAGGCTCGGCCCCAGCGCTCGGCCAATTTCGATCAGCAATGGATCGCCGGGATTCACGCCCGCGCGGTGTCCATCGCTATCGATCTCGATGAGCGCTTCGATCGGGACGTCCTCAGCCTCGGCGAACTGGCGGATCGCGTTCGCCGCTTCGAGCGTGTCGAGGATCAGGCGCAGCTTGCACCCGGCCCGGATCAACTCTGCGACCTCGGGCAGCTTCACGGGGGCGATCCCGACTGCGTAGAGAATGTCCTTCACGCCGCGCTCGAAGAAGTATCGCGCCTCCGCGAGCGTGGAGACAGTGATCGAAACGTCTTCGCCACCCGAGAGCACGTCCAACACGTCGATCGACTTCGACGTCTTCACGTGAGGGCGCAATGTCACGCCGAGCTGCTGAACCTTCTCCCGCATGCGCACAGCATTCCGCTCGAGCCGCGAGCGGTCGAGAAGCAGGGCAGGGGTTGGGATGTCGAAAATGGTGCCCAGGGGCGGGATCGAACCACCGACACCGTGATTTTCAGTCACGTGCTCTACCAACTGAGCTACCTGGGCTTTCGTGACGGGCGGGGCGCCCGTTCAAGCGAGCGCGCTCACTAACCGTCACTCCCGTCGCTGTCCACCCTTTCGGGATCGGCAGGTGGGCCGGGGATACGATAGCCCTCACCGAGCCACTTCAGGAGGTCGCGATCCTTGCATCCGCGGCTGCAAAAAGGGGCGTGCTCGGGCGACCCAGGCTTCCCGCACAAGGGGCACACTTTCGACTTGTCAGACTGCTTCGGCATATCCGGCATAGATGGCGATCGAAGGGTCTGCTCGCAACTCGATCGCTCCGCCGACCTGGCCCGCCAAGAGGTCGAGCCATTGTGGCTTGCGTCCAAGAAACTCGGCAACGGACGGGTGAACGACAAGACGTTTCGGTCCGGGTTCTTCTAAAGCAGCTAGCCGAAGCAAAGCGCGGGCTTCGAAACCGGCGCGATCCTGCGCCAGTTCCAGTAGCGATGCCCTTCGGCGAGGCCGAACGATCTGAATGAATCCAAAGCCGTTGACCGCGGTCCGTTCGAACGGCTGGGGCACCAGATGATCGATCGCCGCCGCTGCAGTCTGGCGGGCTGACTTTCCGGCCACGGTGGGTAAATCGATGCCGATCGACCCGCCGATGTCGAGGCGGCGAATCGCCCGTGCGGCTTCCGTGGCCCCGAGGACGCTGAGTTCTTCGGGCGCGAGATAGCCGTCTACGTCGATCAGCGTCATCGCGGGGGTCGCGGCTATTCTCAATTCGCCGCCGGCAAAAGCGACGATCCCGCTGCGCGCTTGAGCGATGAGGTCGTCCCAGCCCGCTCGCTCAAGTTCGTCATCCGGCGCGGGGAAGGTCAGCTCACGCGCCTGCCCATCCAAACCCATCCGCGGAAGGATCTGAGGCTGCTTGTCGGTGATCCGGGCGAGGGGATGCTTCCACGGCTCCCGGCCGGGGATCGTCTCGCGCGTCACTTCGACGATCAGTGTCGCGCCTTGCGTGAGCTTTGGAGCACCCTTGGGCAGCAGAAACTCCACGCCGCCTTCACCGATCGCGATAGCATTGCGGCCATTGGTGCCGATATTTGCCAGCCGCGCCGCGAGGATGCTCCCAGCTGGGACGACGCCGTCCAGCCCGATCCGCGCCTCGATGATCTCGCCATCCCGGACGAGCGCTGCGCGGGTCTCGCCGATCCCGCGCTCGATCAGCCACTCAGGCGATGTCATATCCTGCCGACTTCAGCAGCACGCGCGTTTCGGCGAGCGGGAGGCCGACGACGTTGGAATAGCTGCCGGCGATCTGGCGAACATAGACCTCGCCATACCCCTGCAATGCATAGCCACCCGCCTTGCCGCGCCACTCGCCATGGCCGGCATAATAGTCGATTTCTTCCTCGCTGAGGCGCTTCATCGCGATCATCGTCTCGACCAGCCGCTCGCGGATGCCGACGCCGGGAATGGCAAGCGCAACGCCAGTGAGCACGCGGTGACGGCGTCCGGAGAGCAGGTGCATGCAAGCTCTCAAGGTGCCTTCGTCTTCCACCTTCGGAAGGATCCGCCGTCCTACTGCGACGACCGTGTCGGCTGCGAGCACGAGCGCGCCCGTTTCCTTCGTCGCCACCGCTTGCGCCTTCTCGCGTGCAAGCCTCAGCGCATGCTGCCGCGGCAACTCGCCCTTCGGAACGCTTTCGTCGATGTCGGCAGGAACGACCGCGTCGGGTGTGACGCCGATCCGCTCAAGAAGGTCGATGCGGCGTGGGCTCGCCGAAGCGAGAACCAGGCGCATCAGGGATAACCGGGCGGGCCTCCGCGGCCGGGCATGAAGCGATAAGTGATGCGGCCCTTGGTCAAGTCGTAGGGCGTCAGCTCGACGAGCACTTCGTCACCGGTGAGCACGCGGATACGGTTCTTGCGCATCTTGCCGGCCGTGTGGCCGAGAATCTCATGGCCGTTCTCGAGTTCGACGCGGAACATCGCATTGGGCAGCAGCTCCACAACCCGTCCGCGCATCTCGAGTAGTTCTTCCTTGGCCAAGCGATTCCTCTCCGTTCAAGTGCAAAAAGTCGCGGAGCCTTAGCGGTGCGGCCCCAAAAAGGGAAGGTGGCGCCGCTTAGATCGTCAGGACAGTCGATCCGCTGGTCTTCCGCGCTTCCAAAGCGCGGTGGGCCTCGGCAGCGTCTTTCAAGGCAAACCGCTGCTTCACCTCGATTTTCACCTCGCCGCTGGCGACGACATCGAACAGGTCCTTCCCCGCCTGCTCGAGTTCCTCACGCGTGGCCACATAGTCGTTCATCGTCGGTCGTGTCAGGAACAGCGAGCCCTTCTGCGCGAGTAGCGCTGGCGGGAAGGGGTCGACGGGTCCGGATGCGTTGCCGAAGCTCGCCATCATCCCCCGCCGATGCAGGCAGTCCAGCGACTTCATGAAGGTGTCGCGGCCTACACCGTCGTAGACGACGGGTAGCTTCTCGCCGTCGGTGATGCGGTCGACCCTGGCAACGAAGTCCTCCCGCGTGTAGACGATCGGATGATCGCAGCCGTGGGCGCGGGCGATCGCCGCTTTCTCGTCGCTGCCGACCGTCCCGATGACGGTAGCGCCCAGCGCCTTCGCCCATTGGCACATGATCAGGCCGACGCCGCCTGCAGCGGCATGGACGAGAATAGTTTCGCCCGCCTGCACGCGGTGCACGCCGCGCAGAAGCATGTGCGCCGTCAGGCCGCGCAGCATCATGCCGGCCGCCTGTTCTGACGAGATGGCGTCCGGGAGCTTCACCACGCGAGACGCGTCGATCAGCCGTTCTTCAGCATAGCCGCCAATGGATCCGGCATAAGCGACCCGATCGCCGACCTTAAGATCGGTGACATCAGAGCTTACCGCATGGACAATACCTGCGCCTTCGACGCCTGGCGTGAACGGCAAGTCCTGCTTGTAGAGGCCGGTGCGATGATAGACGTCGATGAAATTGACGCCCGCCGCTTCCTGCCGGAGCCGAACTTGCCCGGGGCCGGGTTCGCCGACCTGAACTTCTTCCCACTGAAGGACTTCCGGCCCTCCGACTTCATGGATGCGGATCGCGTAAGGCATGGCGCGCAGATGGGCGCGAAGGGGGACAAAGAAAAGCCCCGCCGCGGCGGACCGCGGCGGGGCTGAAGTTCAGTAGTTGAGTGGCTCAGACGGCGGCGTGCGCAGCCAGTGCTGCAAGCAGCAGCAGAGCGACGATATTTGTGATCTTGATCATCGGATTGACGGCGGGACCGGCGGTATCCTTGTAGGGATCGCCGACGGTGTCGCCAGTCACGGCAGCCTTGTGAGCTTCCGAGCCTTTGCCGCCGTAATTGCCGTCTTCGATATACTTCTTGGCATTGTCCCAAGCGCCGCCGCCCGAAGTCATCGAGATGGCGACGAACAGGCCGGAGACGATGACGCCGAGGAGCAAGGCACCCACAGCAGCGAGGCCGTTCTCCTTGCCTGCCACTGCACCGATCGCGAAGTAAACGACGATCGGGGCAAGCACCGGAAGCAACGACGGCAGGATCATCTCGCGGATCGCGGCGCGGGTGACGAGGTCGACCGTGCGCGCGTAGTTCGGGCGGACCGAACCATCCATGATCCCCGGGTTATCGCGGAATTGGCCGCGGACTTCCTCTACCACCGCACCGCCAGCGCGGCCGACGGCCGTCATGCCCATTGCTCCGAAGAGGTAGGGCAGGAGCGCGCCGAGCAGCAGGCCGACAATGACGTACGGGTTCGACAGGCTGAACAGCTTGTCGAGATCGGTGGTAATGCCGATCGAGCTGCCGAACTCGTGGAGGTCGGCCGTGTAAGCGCCGAACAGAACGAGCGCGGCAAGGCCGGCCGAACCGATGGCGTAGCCCTTGGTGACCGCCTTCGTGGTGTTGCCGACTGCATCGAGGGCGTCGGTGCGGGTGCGCACGTCCTCCTCGAGGCCCGACATTTCGGCGATGCCGCCGGCGTTGTCGGTGACCGGGCCGTAAGCGTCGAGTGCGACGACCATGCCCGCAAGCGCAAGCATCGCCGATGCCGCGAATGCTACACCGAGGAAGCCCGCGAGCTGGTAGCTGGCGATAAGGCCGACGATGATCACAATGGTCGGAAGGGCGGTGGATTCGAGACTGATCGCTAGGCCCTGGATGATGTTGGTGCCGTGGCCGGTCTGGCTCGAGCGAGCGATCGACTGGACCGGGCGATAGTTGGTGCCGGTGTAGTACTCGGTGATCCAGACGATGAGCGCCGTGACGGCGAGGCCGATCAGGCTCGCCCAGAACAGGTTCATTGCCGGGAAGCTGGCACCAGACGTCGTGGTGATGGTCTGGTTGAGGTCTCCCAATGAGACTTTGGCCGCCAGATAGATGGCCGGAATGGCCAACAGCGTCGCAGTCCAAAAGCCCTTGTACAGCGCGCCCATGATCGAACCCTTGGCGCCGAGGCGGACCATGTAGGTGCCGATGATGGAAGTGATGATGCAGACGCCGCCGATCAGCAGCGGAAGGATCATCAGCGGCAGAAGCAGCGGTGAGTTACCGAGGGCCAGTGCGATGGACACCATGGTGATGCCGACGGTGACGACATAGGTCTCGAACAAATCGGCAGCCATGCCGGCGCAGTCGCCGACATTGTCGCCGACGTTGTCGGCGATGACGGCCGGATTGCGTGGATCGTCTTCCGGGATTCCGGCCTCGACCTTGCCGACCAGGTCAGCGCCGACGTCGGCGGCCTTAGTGAAAATGCCGCCACCGAGACGCGCGAAGATCGAAACGAGCGAAGCGCCGAGTGCGAGGGCGGTGAGCGCGGTTACGACCGGACGGTCGTTGGGCGCGTATCCACCGGGACCCGTGAGGTACCAAAACAGCCCCGAGATCGCGAGCAGCGCCAGGCCGGCGACAAGCAGGCCCGTCACCGCGCCGGCGCGGAACGCCGTGGTAAGGCCGCTCTGGAGGCTACTGCGAGCAGCTTCGGCTGTGCGGACGTTGGCGCGCACCGAGATGTTCATGCCGATGAAACCGGCAGCGCCCGAAAGCACTGCGCCGATCACGAATGCGATCGCCGAAAGTGCGCCCAGGAACACGCCGATGATGATGGCAACGACGACACCGACGATGGCGATCGTCGTATACTGGCGCCGGAGGTAGGCGGCTGCCCCCTCCTGGATCGCGGCACTGACTTCGATCATCCGCTGGTTGCCGGCCGAGAGGCTGAGCACCTGGCGGCTGGTGATAATACCGTAGAGCACGGCCAAGAGGCCGCAGACGATTGCTACGTATAGTAGATTGATGCCGGAATTCATGCGTTCACGCTTCCCCGTTGTTTTTAGGCAAGCCGGCCTGGCCGGAGGAACTGGTTGGCCACCCGGAAGTGCGGAGGTTGTAGGAAGCGTTTTCGCGGCTGGCAACCGCGCTGGGTTAATGCCTCAGTGAAGCAAAAGCGCGACCATCACGCCTGACAAGAGGCCGCTAATGCCGATCGCCCATTGGCGGTACGGAAAGCCCCCGGCGGTGATCGAACGAATGCTCAAAACCCAATCTCTCCGGCAACGGAACGGGGTGGCCTTCATTCAGCAGACGGACCGATGGCGCGCCGGCCTCAAGGCTCCCGATGCGCTCAATCGTCGTCCCTTCTGGTAAAGAAAGTGTTGACGGGTCGACCTTCGGAGAGAGCGCGGCGAGGAGCGCATAGTCATCGCCGCCGGTGGCAGCGAATAGCCGGGCGTTCAGGTCCTGACCGCGATCCTCTATGAATGCGGCGGAAAGCGGAAGCGTGTCGAGGTGGATCCGCACGCGGCAGCCACTGGCCTGCGCCATCCGCTCCGCATCAAGGAGCAGGCCGTCTGACACGTCCATCATCGCGTTGGCGCGGGGGGCCAGTACTTGGCCCGCGCTGAGTAGCGGAACCGGGCGGCGATAGACTTCGACCAGCGGCCCGGTCGCATGGCGATCCGCCTGCAGCTGCGCCAACCCGGCGGCGGCATCGCCGACGGTTCCGATGAGCCACAGGGAATCTCCTGGCTTGGCACCGGCGCGGTCGGGTACTCTTTTGCCGGCGTGACCGATGGCGGTGAGGCCCAGCACGCGCGGCGCTCCGTCCGGCAGCGAAATCGTGTCGCCGCCAAGCAGTGGCAAGCCGTAGCTTTCGCAAGCGGCTTCGATGCCGCTCAGGAAGTCGAGCTCCCATTTGCCGGAGCTTGTGATTGTCAGGGAAAGAAGAGCCCCAGCCGGGCTCGCGCCTTTGGCGGCGAGGTCGGACAGATTCACTGCCACAAGCTTCCAGCCCACGCTGCCAGCGGGGTCGGAGCTCAGGAAATGGACGTGCTCGGCAATCGTGTCGTGGGTGATGACCAGGCGGCCCATCACCGCTACGTCGTCGAGCAGGCCACGCGCCTCGGGGGACGTGGCGATCCGACGAAGCCGCGCGATGACCTCCCGCTCACGCATCACTCAGCCCGCGCCGGCCTCGCCTCCTTCGCGATCGCGTCGAGGAGGCCGTTCACAAATCCGCTTTCGCGCTTGTCGTAGAAGGCGTGCGCGACATCGACATATTCGGAGATGACGGAGCCGACCGGAACGTCGGGCCGGGCGATCAGCTCATATGCGCCTGCGCGGAGGAGAGCACGCATGGGCCGGTCGAGCCGTTCGAGGCTCCAGCCCTCCGCCAGCCGTCCGCTGATCAGAATATCGATTTCCTCGCGCCGAGCATCCGCGCCGGTCACGATATCGTCGAAGAAGTCGCGCTCGGCATCGTGATAACGCTCATCCTCGATCGTCGCGCCGAGGCGATGGTCGTGGAATTCCTTGAGCAGGCGCGGCAGCGGCGTGCTCTCCATCTCATGCTGGTAGAGCGCCTGGACTGCCGCAAGCCGTGCGGCAGAACGGGAACGTGAACGGGCCTGGGTCATGTTCAGTTGGCCCTAGCGTCCGCAGGTGCCGCAAGGAAGGGCTCCAGCGTCTTCGCGACTTCCTCTCCCGCTTCCCAAGGTGCGAAGTGACCGGCCTCCGGAAGCTCCACCACAGTCAGGTCGTCGACCAGCTCATCCAGTCCATCCAGCTGCAGGGGAAGAAGCGCGCTGTCCTTCATGCCCCAGATCACCAGCGTCGGGATTGTCACCTTCGGGAAAGCGCGCAGCAACCAATCGGGCAATGGCACCGTGATACCCGGAGGCGGGACGATCATCTTTCCGGCGCGATACCAGTTGAGCATCGCATTGAAGCCGCCGGGCTGCGACCATTCAGCGATAAATTGCTTCCTTTCCGCCTCAGGAATCTTGGTCACGTCAACGTGACCAGCAAAAGTCTTGTCGAAGAACCAGTCGTACCCCTGCTTCTCGACGACCTTATCGAAGTTGGGTGTTCGGAACGCCGTGATATATTGGGAGGCGGCGCGCTGATCGCTGCTCTCGATCAGACTCTTCTGAAAGATGACCGGGTGAGGCGCATTGATGATGGCGAGCCGCTTGAGCCGTGGGTCGTTGCGTAGCGCCGAAGGCCAGGCAATCGCGCCGCCCCAGTCGTGGCCGACAAGAGCGAATTCCTGAAGGCCTAGGGCGTCGGCAAGGGCGAACATGTCATCTATCAAGGTGTCGGTCTTGTACGCGTCCACGTCCTGCGGCCGGTCGGAACCGGCGAACCCGCGCTGGTCGGGCATGATGAGATAGAATCGCTCAGCCAGCCGCGGCGCGACTTCACGCCAGGTGCGATGCGACTCCGGGAAACCGTGCAGCAGGATTACTGCAGGACTGGCGGGATCCCCTGCAAGTGCGACGTTGAGCGTCACTCCTGTACGAAGCGGGATCCGCCTGAACTGGGTCACGGATAGCTGACCGTTTTCGGCACCTCTGGAATGGGAATGAACTCCTGCTCATCGCCAGGGACGAGCGGGAAACGAAGCGCCTTCCAGTCGTCTTTCGCCTGGTTGATGCGGTCGCGTGAAGAGGAAACGAAGTTCCAGAAGACGTGGCGCGGCGTCTTCAAGGCCTCGCCGCCCAGCAGCATCGCGCGTCCCCCGCCGATGCTCGAAAGACGCGGCTCGTGTCCTGGCTTCAGAACGTAGAGCGTGAAGGGGTCGAGCCGCTCGCCATCGAGCTCGGCCGTGCCGCCGACCAGCATGATGGCGCGCTCGTCGGCGTTCGCTTCCACAGGAATCGATCCACCCGAGCCGAGCTCGATGTCGGCATAGATCGTCGAACTATGCTGCGGGGTCGCGGCGGTGGAGCCCCACAAGGTGCCCATCAGCACGCGCGCGCTGGTTGCACCGTCCTCGATCAACGGTAGGCCGTCCTCCGGCACATGGTCGAAAGCCGGGTCGATCTCCTCGCGCCCGTCGGGAAGAGCGAGCCACGTCTGCATCCCGTAAAGGCTTGGTCCGCCGGGCCGCAGCGCCTGCGGCGAGCGTTCGGAATGAACGATGCCGCGGCCTGCTGTCATTAGATTGATTGCGCCCGGCTCGATCACCTGGTGGGACCCGATGCTGTCGCGATGTTCGATGGCGCCTTCGAACAAATAAGTGACCGTCGCGAGGTTGATGTGCGGGTGAGGGCGTACGTCCATGCCTTGGCCAGCCGGGAGCCGCGCCGGGCCGAACTCGTCGACGAAGATGAAGGGGCCGACCATGGTTCGCTGCCGCGAGGGGAGGGTGCGATTGACCTTGAAAGCCCCGAGGTCATGCGTGACCGGGGAAATCGTCATTTCGAATGCTTCGTCCATGGTTCCGCCTTAACCTTCCCGAGCGTTGCGAGGAAGCGCGATACCGGTTCCAATGCCCTTTCAACGGCTTAACAGCTGTTCATCTTGGCTTCAGCTGTAAAAGCGCCTACGGGGCCTCGTTCCGGGGGTTCAACGGCCGTGGCGTTCGCCGCGTCCGGCTCCTCAATAACATAAGCATCCCTCTGCGCTGGCGTGCGGCGCGGATCGAGGATGCGCATGACAACCACCGGTAGCCGGGGGCTGCCGGACAAAAAGGGATCTACTCGATGCGCTTTCTCCTCGCGTCCACCGGGCTTGGCGCCCTGGCGGCAGTTCTCGCCATGCCTGCCAACGCCGAAACCGTCATCAGCACTGCTGTCACCACGCCTCAGCTGACCAGCACGACAGGCGACCTCCGGATCAGCTCGACAGGCTCAGTGAAGCCGACGACCGGCGTCGCCGTGACCATAAACAGCAACAATAATGTGAAGAACGAAGGCGTGATCCAGATCACCGGCGCGAACAACTCGGCCGGCATCGTCGCCAACCCGGGGTTCACCGGCAACATCACCAACAGCGGCTCGATCACGATCGACGAGAATTACACCGCCACGGATACCGATAAGGACGGCGACCTCGACGGACCGTTCGCGCAGGGAACCGACCGTTTCGGCATCCACGTGCTATCAGGCGGCACTTTCACCGGCGCACTCGTGAACACGGGTTCGATCACGATCGAGGGTAATCAGTCGGCGGGTATCGCGCTCGACAGCACGCTCAACGGTTCGCTCAGCAGCACCGGTGCGATCAACGTGCTCGGCGACAACAGTGTCGGCGTCCGGACGGGGAATGTCACCGGCAACGTAAGCATCGGCAGTGGCGGCAGCATCAAGGTGCAGGGTGCCAACGCAATCGGCGTCCAGATCGGCGGCGACATCGGTGGCGGCCTTATCCTTCAGGGCGTAGTCAATACGACCGGATACCGGTCCCTTACCGTTCCGGCGGATCCGTCCAAGCTCGACGCTGACGATTTGCTCCAAGGCGGCCCAGCGGTAGTCGTGGCCGGCAATGTCGCAGGCGGCATTCTGCTCGACGCTCCGCCGCCCGACCTCGATCCCAACAAGACCGACGAGGACAATGACGGGATCGCTGACGCAGCTGAAACCCGTGCGGATATCGCCAGTTATGGTTCGGCTCCGGCGATGGTCGTCGGCTCTACGACACAGGACATCAACGTCGGCACTGTCGCCGGGACGACGGCTGGCCTCGTCGTCCGTGGCAACATCACCGGCAACGGTATCTACAGCGGGATCAACTCGACCGGCCTGCAGATCGGTGGAACCGGCCATGCCGTGAACATCGCTGGCGGCATGACGATCAGCGGCAACATTCGCGCCACCGGCAACACCGCCAGCGCCACGGCGATCCACATCGGTGCTGGCGCCAACGTGCCGCAGATCACGAACACGGGCGCAATCAATGCGCAAGGTGGCGGAGCGGCTACGGCGGTTTCGCAGGGCATCCTGATCGATGCCGGTGCCACGGTGAACTCGCTGACCAACAGCGGCACGATCAACGTCATCCGCTCCGGCACCGCCGGTTCGGCGACGGCCATCGTCGATAATTCCGGAACGCTGAAGCTGATCCAGAACAGTGGCGTGATCGGAGTTAGCGATGCGGCGACGCTCGGCGACGTTGCGACGGCGATTGACGTGCGTTCGGTTTCGGGCGCCACGATCCGTCAGGTCGCTCCAGTTGCTACCGGCGCCACAGCTCCGGCGATCTCCGGAAACATCCTCTTCGGCGCCGGTGCGGACACGCTCGACGTTCAGGCAGGCACCGTCCTGGGCAAGATCGACTTCGGCGGCGGTGCGGACACGCTCAGCCTTTCGGGGACCGGCCTATTCCGCGGCACGCTTGCGAACAGCGGCAACCTTGCAGTGAATATCGGCAACGGCGGAACGCTCGACGTGAAGACGCTCGGCACCGTGAACCTCGGTTCCCTGAATGCAGGTACCGGATCGAACCTTGGCGTAACCATCGGTGACACCGGACACACGCTTTACAACGTCGCGGGCGCCGCGACGTTCGCAGCTGGTTCGAACATCGTCGTGACGCTCGACCGCGTTGGCACGCAGGAAGGCAGCTATACGATCATCGATGCGGGTACGCTTACCGGCGCCGGCAACCTTTCCGCTGTAAACCTGCCCTTCCTCTTCGACGGGACGCTGTCCTCGGACGCGACGTTGGGGACCGTGACGCTCGATCTTCAGCGCAAGAGCGCAAGTGAGCTCGATCTCAACAGCTCGGAAAGCGCGATCTTCGATGCGGCACTCGACGCTGCGGATTCGGACTCGATCGTTGCTGCGACGTTCCTCGCAGCGCAGAACGACAAGGATGTGAAGAACACGCTGCAGCAGCTGATGCCCGACCACGCTGGCGGTACGTTCGAAACGGCGACGAAGGGGTCAAGGCTCGCAGCTGAAATCCTCGCCGACCCGCGCCCGATGTCCGGTCTCTGGATCCAGCAAGTCGCGTGGGGATCGACCAAGTCGATCGGCGACACGTCCGGCTACAACCTCAAGGGCTGGGGAGCGACGGCAGGCTACGACATCGACGTGGGCGACTTGGGCAGTGTCGGCCTGACTGCAGCCTATCTCTGGGGCAAGGACGGCCACGACAATAACGAGCTGACCAGCAACCATTATGAAGGCGGCGTCTATTGGCGCGGCACGTTCGGGCAGCTTCACGCCTGGGCGCGCGCGACGGTCGGCTTCATCAAGTTCGAGAACAAGCGCTTCTTCAGCACGACGGTCGACGAGGCAGACCTGATCACTCGGACTGCCAAGGGCTCGTGGAACGGCACGCTCTACTCGGGCACCGCGGGTGTCTCGTACGACGTTCGTTCTGGACGCTTCACCTTCCGCCCAAACGGCTGGCTCGAATATTATAAGCTCAACGAGAAGGGCTACACCGAGACCGGTGAGAGCGATGCCTTCAACCTCACCGTCCAGAGCCGGAACAGCAACGAAGCCGCTGCGACGGGCATGCTCACCGTCGGATACGACTTCCTCAGCATGAACCCCGACGACGGCTGGGCGCGTGTGGAGCTGGAAGGCGGCCGCCGTCAGATTATCGGCGGAAGCCTCGGCAACACCACGGCCAACTTCAAGGACGGCGAGCAGTTCACGCTCGTGCCGGAAGACCGCACCAGCGGCTGGCGTGGCGGACTGCGCGTCGTTGGCGGTGGTTCTTCGATGAACTTCGTCGCGGAGGTCAACGCTGAACAGCAGCAGGGCGACGTCTCTGTGGGCGGCCGGATCGGCGTCTCGCTCGCGTTCTAACCTCTGAAGGGGCGGCCCTAAGGGTCGCCCCACTTCATTCGTTTGGAGCCGTCGCGCGGATCGACAATGCGTGGACGCGTTCGCGCATGAGGTCGCCGAGCGCGGTGTAGATCATGCGCTGCCGCTCGACACGCGACTTGCCCGCGAACGCGGCGCTTTCGATGCGCAGGCTGAAGTGGCTCTCGCCCGCCGGATTGTAGCCGCCATGGCCGCGATGCTGCTCGCTATCGTCGACCAGCTCGATGCTGCTGGGCGAAAGCGCCGAATTGAGCCGCGCGAGCATTTCAGTCGCCACCGGACCGGTTTTTTGAGCGTTCATTGGACCTATATAGAAAGGTTCTATGGCTTCGAAACACGCGAGGATGCACGGACGGGTCGAGGGGGCGAGGGCGAAGTGCGCCGTCCCAGGCTGCGATGCGCCCGGCGAGTTCAAGGCGCCGCTTCAGCCCGCCAACTTCGATGGTCCGGGAGCCTGGCGCTTCCTGTGCCTGGACCATGTCCGGGAACACAATTCCAAATATAACTTCTTCGAGGGCATGAGCCCGGACGAGATCCACCACGCCCAGTCCCCACTGGCCGGATGGGAGCGTCCGAGCCGGCGCTTCGCTTCCAACGGCGCCGACCCGCCGCCCAAATGGAGCGACTTCTCCGACCCCCTCGAAGCAATCTCCGGGCGCTTCGGACATATCCGAAAGTCCGAGAGGCCGTCGCGCTTCAGTCGGGATGAGCAGCGTGCGCTGTCGGTGCTCGGCCTCGGCGAGGACGCCGACCGTCACTCGATCCGCCAGCGCTACTCGGGCCTCGTGCGGCGATACCACCCCGACAAGAACGGCGGCGACCGGTCGTACGAAGGCCGCCTCACCGAAGTGATCGAAGCCTACCAGCTGCTGAAGAAGGCGCCGGCTTTCGCTTAATCCCGGTCTGGCGCGCCAAGCGGGAAGTAATGCCGGTAAGGCCGTCCCTCATCGACCGCGCGGGCGACGGCGGGATGTGCCAATAGCCGCTGCCGATAGGCTTTCAGCTTCGGCCTGCTGTCGCCCATCTCCTCGACCCAGTCCGCATAGAAGAGCGACGGCGCCGCCGCGCAGTCGGCCATCGTGAACTGCTCGCCGACGGCATAAGGCTCGCCGACCTGACCCTCGAGCCAGTCGTACGCGATGTGCAGCTTCTGCCGCGCCCGCTCGACACCGAATGCATCCTGGGTGCCATCGGGTCTAAGCTTGTCGGCGACCGGGACCTGCATGTTGCCCATGACGTAAAGGTCGAGGAAGCGGTCCAATAGGCGAACGCGCCGGCCGAGCTCGCCATCAGGGATCCACACGTTCTTGCCCGGATAGTAGGCCTGCAGATGCTCGATGATCGGCGTGCTTTCGATCACCGGCTGTCCGTCATCCAGCAGAAGCGGAAACAATCCGAACGGCGAATGCCGTTTCAGGATCTCCGCGTTTTCCGGATACTCCCGCTCCAGCAAGCGGTACTCGAAGGGCGTCTCGTTCGCCCAAAGAGCGATCAGGACTTTTTGCGTGTAGCTGCTGAACGGGTGACCGAAGAGTTCCAGGCTCACGCATTATACTCCAGCTTCGGATACCAATCCGTCCCACGCCCGCCGGGCGTCCAGTCGAGGATGTTCCAGAGCGGCGTCGGATCGGGCGCAAGGTGCGGATCGAAGCCGGGGTCGGCGGTCTCGGGGCCACCCTCGGCGGCCCAGAACAGCCTCACTTTGTCGCCCTCGCGCTTCCACACCTGAACCATCGCCCACTCGCTTCCGTCGTCTTGGAGGCCGCGATAATCGCGAGCGAAGTCGTCGCCGACCGTCTGGTAGAACTTGAGGTTGTTCCAACCGCGTTCGCGAGCGAAGTCGAGCTGACGTGCGACGGGCGAACGCCCGATGATCGCCATCGAAATCCGCTGTTCGATGTCCACCGCCGGAATGTCGAGCGAACCGACGAATGACGTGCACATCGGGCAGGGGCGCTCACGCTCGGGACCGTACATCCAGAAGTAGGTAAAGAGCGTGTCGTGCCGGCCGAACAGGTCGGCGAGACGATGCTCCTTTCCGTCCGCGTCCAGGAACCTGTAGCGGTCACTGGCTTCGCCTCCGTCCGGCAAAGCGCGGCGCATCTCCGCCACGCGCTGAATGTGGCGCCGAAGTTCGATTTCCTCCGCCAACAATTCCGTGCGCGCCTCGCGATACTCCGGACTTTCGTTCGGGAATGGTTGGCTGCCGCGCCGGGCCATGTCCATCGCGGGCCTAAGCCCACTCGTGCCGGCCCGGTCGAGCAGGGCGTCCGATACGTCAGGCATCGACGCTCTCCCCGCGCAGCGCGGCCTGGATCCTGGCGATGTCGATCTTGCGCATCGTCATCATGGCTTCGAACGCGCGCTTGGCTGCCGCCGCGTCTGAACTCGTAGTGGCATCCAACAGCACGCGCGGCGTGATCTGCCAGGAGAAGCCCCACTTGTCCTTGCACCAGCCGCAGGCGCTTTCCTCGCCTCCGTTGCCGACAATGGCGTTCCAGTAGCGGTCCGTCTCGTCCTGGTCCTCCGTCACGACCATGAAGCTGACCGCCTCGTTGGGCTTGAAGTTCGGCCCCCCGTTCAGCCCGACAAATGAGTTGCCGAGCACGGTGAACTCAACCGTGAGTTCGACGCCTTCATTGCCGCCCGGGAAGTCCCCGGGCGCCTTGTTGACCTTGCCGACGTGGCTGTCGGGAAAAACCGAGGCATAGAATTCCGCCGCCTTGCGCGCCTCGCCGTGGTCGAACCAAAGGCAGGTCGTCATCTTATTGGTCATTTCGCCACTCCCCTCTCACTCGCCGCCCACGAGCGCGAACTCCGCGCCCTGTGGATCGCTGCCGATAATGATCCAGTCGCCGGTCGGAACCTGATGCGGACCCATGCCGACAGTTCCACCTTTCTGCTCGACGATTTCCTTGGCCTTTGAGATCGACGGCACACGGAAATAATAGCGCCACCTGGTCGAGTGCCCGGGCATGGTGCCGCAGAAGGCGCCGATGCGCTGACCTTGATGGTCCCAGAAGCGATAGTCGCCGAGTTCGCCCATCGGCATGAAATCGTCGCTGCTCCAGCCGAACTGACCGTCATAGAATTTGCGAGCTCCCGCGGGGTCCGAGGTCGACAGCTCGTTCCAGCTGACGCGCTGCTCTGCCGTCGGCGAGAAGACGTCGCTCTGGGCGTTCGGATCGCCCTGCGGCGGTTGTGGCTTCATGATGTAGAAGGGCGCTCCCTGCGGGTCGGTCACCATCGCGATCCGCCCGACGCTGGGGATGTCCATCGCGGGCATCATGGCCTTGCCGCCGGCCGCCTGGATCTTGCTGATCGCCTGGTCGACGTCGGGCACGTAGATGTAGCCGAGCCAGGTCGGACGGGCGCCGCCCTGCTTCATGTCTTCGGTTAGCTCGAGCACGCCGCCGGCGAAGCCGCCATCGCTGCGGTTGATCATCCGATAGCCCTGATATTCGGGGGCACCTTCGCCGATGTTCCAGCCAATGACGGCGTCATAGAAGGCCTTCGCGCCTTCGGCGTCCGGGGTCATCAGCTCGTACCAGATATACGCTCCGGTCTGATCGGAACCGGTGGTTTGCGTGGGCGCAGTGGTGTCACGAACGTCGGTCATGGTCCGACCTCCTCGTTGCAGATTGGAATAGTGGCCGCGTCAGGCTGAGACGGGCGTGCCGGATTGCTGAGCGGTCTGCTGCCCGGCCGAATCGACGATCTTGTCGAAGCCGCCCCAGAACATGCGCTTGCCGTCGAACGGCATGTCGCCTTCGGGCTTCAGACTCTCGTCCGACATGATCTTGGCCCACCCTTCGTCGCGGGTCTGCTTGTCGGGCCATTCGATAAACGAGAAGACGACTTGCTCACCATCTTCGGCTTTGACCGCGCGGTAGAAGTCGGTGACCTGGCCGTGCTTCACGTCGTCGCCGAACGCTTCCACGACCCGGCTGGCGCCGTGCTGGCGGAAGACCTTGGCCATTTTTGACGCCAGCTCGCGATAAGCCTCGCGCTTGCCCTCGGGCACCGGAACGACGAAGCCGTCCGCGTAGCTGCCGCCGGGAGCGCCTTCTTCGACGATCGCGTCAAAACCAGCGTAGATCATGCGCTTGGCGTCGAACGGCATGTCCTTGCTCATTTCCTGCATGCGCGGATCGTTCGTCATGGCGTCGGTGGCGGAAACGCGCGCTTCCTTGCCGGGATATTCGAACCAGGAGAAGACGACCTTCTCATTCGGTTGCGCGTCGACCGCCTTGCGGAAGTCGGTGACCTTCCCTTCGGGCACGTCGCTGTCCCAAGCCTCGACGACGCGCCTCACGCCGAACTGACGGAACAGGGGCTCTGCCTCCACGGCGTGCTTGCGATAGGCCTCCCGGTTCTCTTCCGGAACCGGGACGATAAAGCCTTCGAAATAGGTCATGCTGCCTCTCCCTGGGGTTGATGCTCGCCGAACACCGCAAGCTGATCGGACAAGGCCCTTTGGAACGCGGGCCGTGCTTCCCCGCGCTTCACCAGCGCGGCAAGGTTGGGATAGCCATCGAGGATGCCGGTGCCCCTGAGCTGGCGGAGCACGGCAACGAACATCAAGTCGCCGATCGTGAAGCGGTCCTCGAGCCACTCCTTGTCGCCGAGCGCATCGGACATGCACTTCAGGCGATAGTTGAGCCGCTCGACGAATTTGGGCCGCGCTCCCTCGGTCCAGGCTTCGCCTTTGTTGAAGATGTTGATCATCGACAGCGGGAGGATCGCGGGCTCGACGCTGTTGAGCGCAGCGATGAGCCAGGCGATTCCCCGCATGCGGGCCGCATGGTCCGACGGAAGCAGGCGCTCATCCTGCATTCCGAGGTGGATCAGGATTGCGCCGCTTTCGAATAGCTCGACCTGATTGTCCTTGTAGATCGGCACCTGGCCGAACGGCTGTTCGCAGAAATATTCCTCGGGGCGCGGCTTGGTCGCGTCGAGAAGACGGACGCGATAGGGGCGTCCGATCTCTTCCAGCGCCCAGCGGATGCGCAGGTCTCGAACGAGGCCCTGCGCAAACTCTGGGACCCAGCGGAACGCCGTAATCTCGATCTCGGCATTGGGATCGACTGGCATCTCACCCTCCTAATCTCGCATTGTTACGCGGCGGTGGCCTCATCGACGGGATGCGCGCCTTTTTCGGCGAAGCTCGGGTCCATCCACATCGGCTCCCAATGGTGACCGTCGGGATCCTCGAAACTGCGCCCGTACATCGCGTCGCCCATCTCCTGCTTGGGTGCGATGTCTGCCTTTCCGCCTGCAGCGGCCGCGGCGTCGGTAATGCGATCTACCTCAGCCGGGCTGTCGCAGGAAATGCACAGGAGCACCTGACTGCTGCTGTGCGCATCCGCAATCGGCTTGCGGGTGAACGTGCCATAGAAGGGATGAGTGAGCAGCATGACGGAGATGGTGTCGGACAGGACCATCATCGCCGCTGCGTCATTGCTGAACTTGGGTTCGTTGCGGAAGCCAATGGCTTCGTAGAACGCCTTGGATCGCTGCAGATCCTCCACCGGCAGGTTCACGAAAATCATGCGCGACATTCTCATTCTCCCTTTTGAACGCGACTCGATTCGCTTGCTTTTTGCCGTCCTGAGTCATAAATTGCAACTATGCAGTTAGAAAAACTAACTAGACAGGAAAAGCGGCGCTACGAGGACGCTTGCGGCCTGGCGCATGCGCTCGACCTGCTCGGGGAACGTTGGGCGATGCTCGTCCTGCGTGAGCTGGCCTACGGACCCCGGCGCTTTTCGGACCTGAAGAGTGACCTTCCCGGGATCAGCGCCAACGTGCTGACCCAGCGGCTTACGGAGCTGGAGTCGCGCGGCCTCGTGAGGAAAGCGAAGCTTCCCCCGCCAGCGTCGATCCAGGTCTATGAGGCGACCCCGTGGGGTCTGGAGGCCGTGCCTGTCATTGCCTCGCTCGGCCGCTGGGCTGCCCGGAGCCCGTTGCACGACCCGGCGCTGCCGATGAGCCACGTCTCGATCGTCATGTCGCTGCAGACGCTGATCTCGGCAGAGCGTGCCGCTGGCCTCGATGCACGTATTGGTTTTCGCTTTGGCGATACCTCGTACGTCACGACCGTCGCTGACGGTAAACTCGAGGTGCAGCGCGGCGAGGCGAAGGATTGCGACGTGACTTTCGTCGGAACGCCGACCGAAATTGCTGCCGTAATCCATGGCGGCGCGCCGCTTGAAATGATCGGGATCGAGGGGGACCAGGCGTTGGCGAGGCGCTTCCGAACGCTCTTTCCGTTGCCCGAAAAGGTCGGATGAACGTTGAGACCGGCGGTCCCATCCCGTAAGGCGCCCTCATGACCGATCTATCCAACGTCCAGCCAGAGAGCCGCGCCGAAACCTTGCTCGCCGCACCCGACAAGGTCGTGAAGGTGCGCGAATTGTTCGGCGTCGACTCCGACATGGAGGTGCCGGCGTTTAGCGAGGCGGACGAGCGAGTTCCCGATCTCGATCCGACTTACGTATTCGACGCAAACACCACGCTCGCGATCTGCGCGGGCTTTTCGAAGAACCGGCGCGTGATGGTCCAGGGCTATCACGGCACGGGCAAGTCGACCCACATCGAACAGGTCGCCGCACGGCTGAACTGGCCGCTCATCCGCATCAATCTCGACGCGCATATCAGCCGCATCGATCTGGTGGGCCGTGACGCGATCGTGCTTCGCGAAGGCCAGCAGGTCACGGAGTTCCGCGAGGGCCTTCTGCCGTGGGCGCTTCAGCATCCGGTCGCCCTGGTATTCGACGAATATGACGCGGGTCGCCCGGACGTCATGTTCGTGATCCAGCGCGTGCTTGAGGCTGAGGGCAAGCTGACCTTGCTCGATCAGAACCGCGTGATCCGGCCGAACCCCTGGTTCCGCTTGTTCGCAACCACCAACACGGTTGGCCTCGGCGACACCACCGGTCTCTATCATGGCACGCAGGCGATCAATCAGGGCCAGATGGACCGCTGGAACATCGTCACCACGCTCAACTACCTGCCCGCCGCGGTCGAAGCGCAGATCGTGCTCGCCAAGTCCGGCGAATATGACGAGCCGGGTGGCAAGGAGATCGTGGACAAAATGATCAAGGTTGCCGAACTTTCCCGCCAAGGCTTCATCAACGGCGACATTTCGACGGTGATGAGCCCGCGTACCGTGATCAGCTGGGCGCAGAACGCACACATCTTCGGCGACGTCGGCTATGCTTTCCGCGTCTCGTTCCTCAACAAGTGCGACGAGGCGGAGCGGCCGCTGATTGCCGAATATTACCAGCGCGTCTTCGGCAATGATCTGCCGGAGAGCGTCGTCTCCAAGGCTTAAGCCCCCAAAAGAAAAGGCGCCCCGGTTTCCCGAGGCGCCTTCCTTTTCACGTCTGACTTCGATCAGGCGAACAGGAAGTCGTTCGCCGTCACTCCGTTGGTGTTCAGCAGGATCATGCCGATGTCGGCGCTGGTGCTAGTGTCGGTGTTCGCGAAGACCACCGTCACCGGGCCGCTGACACCGCCGGCACCATAGTGGCCGTCGATATCGATGCCCAACGCGTTCTCGGCACCATTGATGCTGTCGTAGACCTTGAACGTCAGGTCGCCGGCCGACCTGCCGGAACCACCAAAGTGCATGACATGGTCCAGATCGCTTACGTCGATCTTGTCTAGGCCCTTGGTGAAGTCGGTGATCACATCCCAAGAAAGGCTGCCGGCCTTGGATGCGCTCTTCGTGCCTTGCTCGGCGATGAAGATGTCGTTGCCTGCACCCATCTTGACCACGTCGAAGCCGTCGCCCGTGATGAAGGTGTCGTTACCGGCATTGCCGACGAGCAGGTTGCCGAGGGCGTTGCCCTTCAGCGTGTCATTGCCGACGCCGCCGATCGCATTCTCGATCTTTGCACCATAAGCGATGGCGATGTTGTCGTGCAGCGAACCGTCTGGATTGAGCGCATACTTGGCCAGGAAGTTCTGCCATTGCGTTTCGGTCGTGATGCCCAGTGCGGCCATGTCCCGCGCCTTCACCGCATCGGTCACCTTATTGCCAGCGCTGCTGAAGGCGCCTTCGTTGAGGTCAATGACCGAATTCGAGTTGAAGCCGGACAGGTCGAGCGTGTCGTTTCCGCCCGCATCCCAGATCGTCAGCACCGGGTGGTCATTCTTGGTGAAGTCGAAAACGTCCTTACCTGCAGTGCTGTTGAACCCGTACACCGTGTCTCCGGTACGCGTGGTCATATCGGCGCCGTACATCCGCTGAACGGTGTAGACGTCATGGACCGCCGGGGTCTGCGCGTAGAGGATCGTCAGGTTGTCGAGATTAGCAGCGCTCTGGCCGGTCACGTTGCCCAGGAAGTAGCTCATGATCGTGTATTGATTTGAGTCCTGGTAGAAGTAGGCATCCTTCGCGTACGTGATCGGGCTGCCGTTGCTGGCGTTGTAATCGCCGCCGTGCGACAGGCCGAGACTGTGACCCAGCTCGTGCGTGATCGCGAAGTTGCCGTACGAGCCGTACGAGAAATTGGAGAAGGAATTGTCCGCCGGACGGTTCAGGATGGTGCCGCCATTGCCGCCATTCGGGGCATTGTAGTACCAGTTGATCATCACGTCGCCGCTGATCTTCCCGTACTCTTCGGTGCCGTAATATTGGTCGATCGCTTCCGCCTGCGGATAGTAGGCATGAGCGCCGGCAGCGGTGCTCATGTAGACGGCGCCGAACATGATGTCGGCTTCAGTTCCCGGGGCGGCCTGCTCAAACTTCACGTTGATCAGATCGTCCCACGAGCTGATCGCATTTGCCGCGGCGACCTGCTGGTCGGCGCGGAACGCTTCGAACATCTTGTATGTCTCGGCGTAGTATGCATCCGCGTTATAGGCTGTCCCGTCAGTGTCGCGCAGTTCATGGAAATAGCTCTCCATGAACTGATCGTAGGTCCAGAAGCCGTAGGTCAGTACGCCGTCATTCAGGGCGCCATAGTTGCCCTCGGTCCAAGTCGTGCCGGTACGATTCAGGTTGTCGGCAGCGTGCTCAACGTCCCAGATTTCCTTACCGTTTGGCGCCGTGGTCCCTGCATATGGATCCGCAGACACGTCCAAGGTCGGAGCAAAGGACACCGGGCCGTCGGCTGACAAGCTGTTCGTGTGAATTTCGAGAACGTCCGGCGCAAAGTTCTCCGGAGCGTCGCCGGCAGCAAGCGTAGTACTGGTTTTCATTACACATACCCCTGTTACAAAATTGTTTGGGACCCAGTTAGAGATCTGATCTGATCGGTCGTTGCAGCTTGGGTGGAGCTGATCCGAGAATGGCTGCAAACGCATCGACGGGCCCCTGAACAACCAACTTGTTCTGAAGCCGCGCGAGTTGCGCTTCGGACTTGATCGGATTGCCTTTCTCGAAATTCGGATAGTTGCGCGATGGCGTGACGGTCAGCGTCAGGGCGCCGCGATCGGACTTCGCTATAGCGGCCGAAAGCGAGACGCGCAGCAGAAGTTGGTCGCTTTGACGAGGCTCTGAAGGATCGAGGTCCGTCGCGGTTGCGGCGGCGACTGGAAGACGGGTAGCGGACTGCGCCTTCTTGACGAGCTGACCGCAGATTTCGCGCACTTCCACGCTGGTCAGGGTTGAATCGGCATCGCAGGTGATGACTACACGTTCGACGCCCATCAGAGCTCGCGCGGGGACCTCCGCCTTGGCCATGCTTCCCCCCGCTACAAACACGAACAAAGTGAACGCCTTACGATACACCACGTTGCCCCCGAATCATGGTTAGCGAACGTTAATGTCTTCATTTCTCAAGCATTTTTCATGCGTGTCAATGGCCGTTTACGTTTCGGGTGAGTCCCGATCTGGGGCGCACGATGCTTGCCTGCGCTGTCTCATAAAAGGATTTCTTGGCTCATCGGCAGGCGCTTATAGGCTCGATCATGAGCCTTACTCTGGCAGTGAAAACTTCGCGACACGGAGGCGGTAAGTTTGACTGAACGCATCGATGTCTTCCGCCGCGCCCTCGCCAGCGCGTCGCGGGCGATCGCGAAGGATGCGGAGCTGGATGTCGCATTCGCTTCGGAGCCGGCGACGTCGCCAGGCAAGATCGCTCGCGTGCCATCACCCGGCGCGGGGCTCGAACCCAAGCTGGTCGCGGAAGCTCGGGGAGCGGCCGACGCCGCAGCGCTGAGGCTTCGGCACCATGACGCGCGGCTGCACTCACGGATCGCGCCACTCGATGCCGATGCTCGGGCCGTGTTCGATGCGCTTGAAACCGCCCGCGTCGAGGCGCTCGGGGCGCGCTCGATGGGCGGCGTTCGCGAAAATCTCGCACATCTGACCGACGCGCGTGTCCGCGGCGACGCGATCGTTCGGGCACGGAATGCCGAGGAGGTTCCGCTAGCGACAGCTGTAAGCTTGATCGCTCGCGAGCGACTGACGGGTGACGCTCCGCCGCCATCGGCCCTTCAGGGACTGAGGCTCGTTTCGTCCTGGATCGAAGAGAAAGCGGGCGCCGAGCTCGATTTGCTTGCACTGACGCTCGACGACCAGGCTGCCTTCGCGAAGCTCTCGAGGCAGTTGCTCGAGGACCTCGAGCTCGCGTCGGCAGAAGATCCGCTCGAAGAAGAGCCGGACGAAGGCGGCGATGACGAAGAGGGCGACGAGGGGGGCAGCGAGGATGCCGCCGAAGAGGGCGACGAAGGGACGCCGGGCGGCGGCGATGTCGAAATGCGCGGTGAGGAGACGGAGGACTCCTCAGGCGAATCCGACAGTAGGCAGGAAATGGAGGCCGGGGAGGAAGAAGCGGCTCCCGGCGACGATCTGGCGGAGAGCGTGTTTGCGTCGCCTTCACGGCGCAATTGGGAGCTCTCACCCGAGACCGATTACAAGGCCTTCACCACGCGGTTCGACGAGATCGTGGAGGCGGCGGAACTTTGCGACGAGGAGGAGCTCGGGCGCCTGCGCGCCTACCTCGACCAGCAGATGGGTGGCCTGCAAAATGTCGTCACAAGGTTGGCCAACCGCCTGCAGCGGCGGCTCATGGCCCAGCAGGCGCGAAGCTGGGACTTCGATCAGGAAGAAGGCTTGCTCGACTCCGGGCGGCTTGCTCGCGTGGTCATCAGCCCAGGTCATTCGCTCAGCTACAAGGTCGAGCGCGACACCGAATTTCGCGACACCGTCGTGTCGCTGCTGATCGACAATTCAGGATCCATGCGCGGACGCCCGATCGCCATCGCCGCAATCTGTGCCGACATCCTGGCCCGCACGCTAGAGCGGTGCGGGGTTGCGACCGAAGTTCTGGGATTCACGACCCGGGGCTGGAAGGGCGGCCAGAGCCGCGAGGCGTGGCTCGCCGCGGGACGACCACCGAGCCCGGGCCGTCTGAACGACCTTCGGCATATCATCTACAAGCGCGCGGACGAGCCTTACCGCCACTCACGCCGGCATCTCGGCCTGATGATGCGGGAAGGGCTTCTCAAGGAGAATATTGACGGCGAGGCGCTGCTCTGGGCGCACAATCGCCTGATCGCTCGGCCGGAAGAACGGCGAATCCTGATGGTGATCTCCGACGGCGCGCCGGTCGACGATTCGACCGCGAGCGCAAACGGCGGAAGTTATCTGGAGCGCCACCTACGACAGGTGATCGAGTGGGTCGAGCGGAAGTCGCCGGTGGAGCTGATCGCGATTGGCATCGGCCATGACGTGACGCGCTACTACAGCCGTGCGGTGACCATCATGGATGCGGACCAGCTCGCTGGTGCAATGGTCGACCAGTTGGCGCAGCTGTTCGAGACCCCATAAAAAATCGGGCCCGATGCACACACGCGCATCGGGCCCCCCTCGTTACGCGACGCGAGGGAAAACGTCTGTTTCCAGACATGACGGGGAAAAGGGGAAAACCCCGTCGATAGCAGGGCTTATGACCGATTCGGGGCCAATGGATGCTGAACGCAGGTTACAGCCTACGTTCAGGAAAATCCGTTGATCTTCAGAAGCTTAGGACAGGCTTAGGCAGCCTGGGCAGAAGCCTTCTTGACGATCTCGCGCTTGATCTTGCGAGCCTTCGTGCTGAGCTTCTCGTCGCTCGTCTTCAGCAGCCAGTTGTCGAGGCCGCCGACATGCTCGACCGAACGCAGGCCGTGCGTCGAAACGCGCAGCTTCACGCTCTGTCCGAGGGCGTCGGAAATCAGCGTTACGTTCTGCAGATTCGGCAGGAACGTACGCTTGGTCTTGTTGTTGGCGTGGGAAACGTTGTTACCCACCTGCCGGCCCTTGCCGGTCAGCTCGCAAACGCGCGACATGATCTAATCCTGATTTCTTGGACGAGCCAAAGGCCCGAAGAGCGCCGCCCGTTAGCGGGTCCAAGCTTTCGCGTCAACGTTTCAGCCGGGGAACGCGGCAACTCAACAACCATATCTGCGTTAGGGGCGTATGCGCGCTTTAATCCTCGTCTTGATCGTCGCCGTCGTCGCGATCCTCGCAGCGGTCGGTACCGGCTTCGTCAATATCAACCAGGTCCGCCCTGCACAGGCGCCTGAAGTGGCGGCGACGCACAACGGCATCACTGCAAAGGGCGGCCAGGCGCCCGCGTTCGACGTGGAGACAGGCTCGGTCAAGGTCGGGACCAGGGACGCGAATGTGAAGGTGCCTTCGCTCGAGGTCGTGCCTCCGCAGAATCAGACGGCAGCGACAACCAACAACGCGATGTGACTTGAAGCCTCGGCTCCGCTAGCCGGAGCGCGTGAGCTTTCCCCTTCCTCCTCCGATGCGGCGCGCACTGGAGCTTGCAGCCGAGGCTGCGGCTGACGGCGAAGTGCCTGTGGGCGCGGTGGTGACGAGGGGTGAGCGAATTGTCGCCGAGACGCGCAATGCTATGCGGGGTTCGCTCGATCCTACCGCGCATGCGGAGATGGAGGCGATCCGCGCCGCGGGAGTTACGCTGGGAACCTCACGCCTGGACGAGTGCACGCTTTGGGTAACGCTGGAGCCTTGCCCGATGTGCGCCGCAGCCGTCTCGATAGCGCGCCTGAAAGAGCTGAGGTTCGGGGCGGAGGATCCGAAGGGCGGGGGCGTGGTGCACGGCCCGCGAATCTTCGCGCAGCCGACCTGCCACCACCGACCGGACGTGCTTGGAGGTATCGGAGAGGCCGAGGCCGCCGAGCAGCTCAAGCGGTTCTTCGCCGAACGACGCTAGCCGACGTAGGGAATCAGTCGGATTTCAATCCGCCGATTGCCCGCCTTTTCGATCTCGGTCTCGTCCGGATTGTAGAGCGGGGCCGATTCGCCGAATCCATGCGAGCCGATCCGGGCCTTCGAAACACCATGGTTGGCGAGATAGGTTGCAACGGCAGCCGCACGTTTCCCCGAAAGCGCGAGATTGCCTTGCGGCGTACCCGTCGTGTCGGTGTGAGCGAGGACGTCCACATAGGTCTGGTTCTTGGTCTTCACGGTCCGCGCGATTTCCAGAAGCGTCGCGTCCGTCGACGGCTTCACGGCCGAGCTTCCCGCGTCGAACGTGAAAGTCGCGGGAATACGAATCACAATGCTATTGCCGACGGTGAGGACGTCCAGCCCGATGCCGGCAGTTTGTTGGCGGAGTTCTTGGGCCAAGGTCATCATATAATAGTTTGCGGCGGCGGGATTGAGCGGCTTGATCTTCGCGGCGCGCATCTTTGCCGAACGCGCCTTGTAGCCGCCCGTCGGAGCTCCTGAGAGATAAGGCGCACTGACACCCAGTGGCGTGAACGCTGCGGGCCGAACCATCGGCGGCGGAGCCGTCTCGCAGCCCGCGATCGCGAGCATGGAACAACCCAGAATGGCCGCTGCAAGCGGACGGCGAATGTGCATAATGTCGTTGCTCCCAAGCCCAGCAGACAAGTCGATGAAACCGGATCTAGTCGGGATGGTTCCGCCTGTGAACTGAGCCCGTGCTTATGCCGGCGCTTGTGATTGAGCATCAGCCAAGGTTACAACACGTTCACAACGCCCATGAGCGATCATTTATCTCCCATTCCCTGGATCGACGTCCTCATCATCTTCGCCCTGATCTGCCTTAACGGCGTTCTGGCGATGAGCGAGCTGGCGATCGTGTCCTCCCGAGACGCGCGTCTCAAAGCCCTGGCCAAGAGTGGCAGCCGCGGCGCGCAGTCCGCCCTGGATCTCGCCGCCGACCCAGGTCGCTTTCTGTCCACGGTTCAGACGGGGATCACTCTCATCGCCATTTTTGCCGGAGCCTTCTCCGGGGCCAGCCTTGGCGAGCCAACGGCGCAGCGTGTGGAAGCGCTCGGGCTCGATCCGAAAACGGCGCACACCGTAGGCTTTGGACTGGTGATCGTTCTCACGACTTATTTCTCGCTCGTGATTGGTGAGATAGTCCCGAAGACCATCGCGCTCCGCTCGCCCGAGCCGATCGCTGCAGTGATGGCCCGACCGATGCTTTGGCTATCGAAGATTACCGCTCCATTCGTGTGGCTCCTCGATAAGTCGAGCTCTCTGATCTTCCGCTTGATCGGCCTCGATAAGGAATCGAAGAATCAGGTGACGGCCGAGGAACTGCACTTGGTGGTCGCAGAAGCGCAGACCGCTGGCGTCCTCGAAGAAGACGAACGGGCGATGATTTCCGGCATCGTCCGCTTGGCCGACCGGCCGGTTCGAGAGGTAATGACTCCTCGGACGGAGATCGATTGGATCGACATCCATTCGACGCCTGAAGAAGTTCGTTCTTCACTGCTCGAGACGGCCCACAATCGCATCCCGGTGGCGGATGGTTCCGTCGAGAATATCGTCGGCGTGATTCAGACGCGCGACGTGCTAGCGGAAGTGCTGCTAGGCCGGCCGATCGACCTGCAGAAGGTCTGCCGCAAGGCACCTGTCATCCCGGACCTCATGGACGCGATGGACGCGCTTGCGGTCCTCAGGAACTCCGATGTGCCGCTCGCGCTCGTTCACGACGAATATGGACATCTCGACGGCATCGTGACGCCCGGAAGCATCCTCGCGGCCCTGGCCGGCACGTTCGCCAGCGATCTGGATAGGAGCGAGGAGCCCGCGCTCGTCGAGCGCGAGGACGGGAGTTGGCTGGTTTCGGGCGCGGCAAGCGCCGATCTGCTCGGCGACCGCTTAGGAGTGAACCTCCCCGCCGATCGCGACTATTCGACCATCGCGGGCTTTGCGCTCTCGGTTCTGAAGCACCTTCCCGAGACTGGGGAGACCTTCAAATATGACGGTTGGAGCTTCGAGGTCGTCGACATGGACGGCCGCAAGATCGACAAGTTGATCGCCTCCCGCCCGCGCAAGCGGCCCGCCGAAGCGCAGGCTGAAGCAGTCGGCTAGAGCTTTCCGAACTTTTGTTCGAACCCGTCGGTGTCTCCGCGCGAGAGATAGTCGGCCTGCTCGACGACGCGATCGCGGGTCAGGCGGCCGCTGAAGGGCCCGAGCTGGCCATCGAGACGCTCGATCTCGTTCGGTGTCAGGGCAGCGAGCTGATCAAACCGGCTGAAGCCAAGACTCTGCAGCCGGTCCCTAAACTTCGGGCCTACCCCTTTGAGCCTGGAGAGGTCGTCGCCTTCGGCCTTCGTCCCGTCGAGCTTTTCGTGGACCGGAGCGCCGATCAATTCGCCCGTGACGTCGCTTGTCGCAGCTGCGACTTCGCCCGGAAGGCCGCGCCCTTCAGGCGGCGCGGCGTTCGTCATATGAGGGCGGATGGGAGCGCTGTCCGTCAGCTGCACCCGCTGACGCGGACGCAGCAAGATGAACGCCAAGACCAGCGCGACGACAATGACAATGACCCACCAATATTCGCGGATAAGATCCATTACTGATCACCAATTCCATTGAGCGTTGTAACGACGGTGAAGCTCGATGAGATAGGCGAGCCCCAAACCGAAAAGAAAGCCAAGCACGGCGGCGAACAGCGCTTCGATGATCAGCGGAATCCCGCCTCTGTCCGACCAGGTCGCACTGCTGACACCCGGGACGGTCTTCATGATCCGCACCAGATAGTCGCGCTGGAAATCGTCGCCCGGCCCCGAAAGCATCACGCGCCTCGTAAGCGGACCGTGGTGGAGATGGCCGCTTACATTCTGCATCTCCCATGAATCGAGCGACAGGCGAACATCGCTTTCGACTTTGGCCGAGAAGCGATCGGCAGCACCGAATGGGCCATGCCACAGCGCGGTTGCGGCCAGCGCGATGACCAACGCTCCTGCCAAGAAGGTCCGCCGCTTGGCTGGCTTGCGATAGCCAATCGTCGAACCCAACAAGCCAGCGATGAGGCCGGCAACGAAGATCGGCCAGAAATAAGCCCAGAAGGTGCTCATGCGTGGCCCCGTTCCAGCTCTCGCCAGCCAATGTCGCGGCGATGGAAGCCGTCTGCGAAATCGATCTGGTCGACCGCCCGGTAGGCACCGGCCCGCGCGTTGGCGAATGTGTCTGCGACGGCGGTTACGGCAAGGACACGGCCGCCCTTCGCAACTAGCCCTTCATCCGCTTGGGCCGTCCCGGCATGAAAGACGGTAACCCCTTCGACCTGCTCAGCTGCCTCGATCTCCCGAATCAGGCCACCGGTGGCTGGCGTTCCGGGATAGCCGCACGCAGCCACGATCACGGTCATCGAATGTTTCGGCGCAAGCTTTGGCGGTTGGATCTTGGCGAGGCGGCCCGTGGCCACAGCCGCGAGCAGCTCGGCGAAGTCGCCCTCGATGAGCGGCATGATGGCTTCGCATTCGGGGTCGCCGAAGCGCACATTATATTCGATCAGCTTGGGGCCATCGGTAGTCAACATCAGGCCTGCGTAAAGAACACCGCTGAACGGAGTTCCCACATCCGCCAGAGCCTTGGCTGTCGGAAGAACGATTTCATCCATCGCGCGTCGCTGGAGCTCGGGCGTGAGGATTGGCGCTGGAGCATAAGCTCCCATGCCGCCCGTGTTTGGCCCCGTGTCGCCTTCTCCGACACGTTTGTGGTCTTGGGCTGAAGCGAGGGACACGGCGGTCTCGCCATCGACCAGCGCGAACAGGCTCGCCTCTTCGCCCTCCAGGAACTCCTCGATGACCATAGGTCCGTCGCCTGCCGCGTCGATCGCGGCTTCCGCTTCCGCGCGGGTCATGGCCACGGTGACACCCTTGCCGGCCGCGAGACCGTCGGCCTTTATGACGACCGGTATGCTGAAGCGGTCGAGGGCCGCTCGCGCATCGGCGGCGAGATTGACCCGAACATAATCAGCGGTCGGAATCCCGTTGGCCTGGCACAGGTCCTTGGTGAATCCCTTCGACCCCTCGAGCTGAGCAGCGGCGGCATTCGGCCCGAATACCGCGATGCCATTGTCGCGCAATACATCGGCGACGCCCGCGACCAAGGGAGCTTCGGGACCTACGACGACCAGGTCGATTGAATTCTCGCGCGCTGCATCGAGGACCGCCTGCGGATCGCATGGGTCCAACCTGATGCAATCGGCCCAACGAGCGATGCCCGGATTTCCGGGTGCGGCGATCAGCCGATCGCAGCTCGGTGATTGCCTAAGCCGCCATGCGAGCGCATCTTCACGTCCGCCCGACCCCAACAGTAGAATGTTCATGGATCTCCCTGACGACACGCGTGCCGGCCTGTTAGCGAACGTCGCTCCCGGCGACAATTCGCCCGCGCTCAGCGTCAGCGAGCTGTCGGGAGCGCTGAAGCGGACGATCGAGAACGCCTTTGGCCAAGTTCGGGTGCGCGGCGAAATTTCCGGCTTCAAGCGCCACGCTTCCGGTCACTGCTATTTCACGCTCAAGGATGAGACGGCCTGCATCGATGCAGTCATCTGGCGTAGCGGGGCAGGGGCACTCGCTTTCCGGCCGGAAGACGGCGCCGAGGTCATCGCGACCGGCAAGCTCACGACCTATCCAGGGCGGTCCAAGTACCAGATCGTAATCGACCGGATGGAACTGGCGGGTGAAGGCGCGTTGCTGGCCTTGCTCGAACGGCGTCGCAAGGCTCTTGCGGCCGAGGGGCTGTTCGACGCGACCCGCAAGCGCAAGCTTCCGTTCCTGCCCCGCGTGATCGGCGTAGTCACCTCGCCGACTGGCGCAGTCATTCGCGATATCCTTCACCGGCTCGAGGATCGCTGTCCGACGCGCGTGATTGTCTGGCCCGTCGCAGTGCAGGGAGAGGGGGCAGCGGCCCGCATCGCGGCCGCGATCCGTGGTTTCCCTGAAGTCGAGCCGAAACCCGACCTTCTCATTGTTGCGCGAGGCGGTGGCTCCATCGAAGACCTGTGGCCCTTCAACGAGGAGGAGGTCGTCCGAGCGGCAGCCGATTCGCCGATCCCGCTGATCTCCGCGGTCGGCCATGAAACCGACACGACCCTCATCGATCACGCCGCCGACTTGCGCGCGCCGACGCCGACGGCCGCGGCGGAAATTGCCGTCCCGGTCCGCTCGGAATTGTTCGCGCAGCTGGGCGAATTCGCACACCGGGCGCAGCAATGCCTTTCACGGCGAGTGGAGCGGAGCCGGGAGCGCTTCGACTTGGCTGCTTGCCGCTGGCCGGAGCCGCAGTCGATCCTCGCTCCTGTAACCCAGCGCCTCGATGAGCTGGGCGAACGACTGCCACGATCGCTTTCTGCGCGCGCTGGGAACGCGCGCGCCGACCTCAACCTGGTCTCCGGACGACTTCGGCGAGAGCTGATGGATGCAAAGATCATTCGCTTGTCAGAGCGCTTGTCCGCGGCTTGGAAGATGGCCGAGCTTGTACATCCGGACTGGCCGCTGAGCCGGGGATTCGTGCGGGTGACCGATCGCGCCGGCAAGACTTTGACGCATGTAGCGGACGCGCGCGCCGCGCGCGAACTGCGGCTGCGCTTCGGCGACGGCGAAGTGGACGCGACCGTCGGAAGCACCGCCGCACCGCCCCGGGTTGAGCGGACGCCGCGTCGATCCTACATCGCACCTCAACCCGGCCTCTTCGACGAGGCGGAGGAGTAGACGCATGTTGATGAGCGGCGGCGGCAAGACCGCGCGGGTCCATTATCTGGCTGGCACATTCCGGCTGCTGTCGGATGGTGACCATGTCGTCTGCGCCGTGACCGGCACGCCGATCCCTCTGCATGAATTGCGTTACTGGAGCGTCGCCCGGCAGGAGCCGTACGTCGACGCTGAAGCCAGCCTCAAGGCCGAGCAGGCTGCGATTCTTTAGCTCTAGGTCGTCACGCTCGGCCAGTTCGACTGTGGCGCCAACTGCGAAAAATCTGTCGTTTGCCGACACACGCCTGGCTTGATTCTCATTAAGCGAGTGCAGTCACCGTCTAGACTTGACGCAACGAATGACAGGCGCTGTGCCGAATCGGTAAGCTGAAGGTCGGATGAACAGCCTTAGGTCGACGTCGGTACTAATCCTGACCCGACGCCGTCGTGTGTCGCAAACTTAACGCCGTTTATCGAATCTGCCCGAGGCGTGACATTAAAGCCACGCCTTCTCACCAAAATGAACCTTTTGTGAACGGTTCGTTGCAGTTCCGTTATCGTGACGGCAACGTCGTCGTGCCGACACAGCATGAACGGCTGTGGGGCTTCTTATTTGCGCTTGGGGAAGCGCCTTACTGAGAGGGGATTGAATGCCAAAGTTTGCCTACCGGGCGTCGCTGCTTGCGACGACCATCATCGCTGGCGTCGCGATTGCTGCGCCTGCTTACGCGCAAGACGCAACCAATCAGCCCGGCACGCAGACGTCGCCGCCCACGGAAGTCTCGACGGCTCCGAATCCGGGAACGCAGACGGCGCAGGCCCCCACGACAAACGTGAATCAGCCGCAGGGCAGGCCGGAAATCATCGTTACCGGTTCACTGCTGCCCAGGACGACCACCGAGACGCCGTCGCCGGTCACGGTTCTTACGGCTCAGACCCTAGCTCAACGCGGTATCAACACCGTTGCGGAAGCAACGCAGCGCCTTCCCTCCAATAACGCTGGTACGATCACAGGCGGCTGGAACACGGGCTTCAATTTCGCCACGGGTGCCACGGCCCCTTCGCTGCGCGGCCTGACGGTGCAGGACACGGTTGTTCTGTTCGACGGCCTTCGCATGGCCGTTTATCCGCTCGCCGACGACGGCCAGCGCAACTTCGTCGATATGAACACCATTCCGAATGCGATCACCGATCGCATCGAAGTTCTGCGCGACGGTGCTTCGTCCACTTATGGCGCGGACGCGATCGCGGGCGTGGTCAACGTGATTACCAAGCGGGAAATCCGCGGCTTGCACGCGAACTTGTCGTACGGCATTTCGCAGCAGGGTGACGCTCCCGAGACTCACGCAGACGTCGCCTATGGCTACGGAGACCTCGCTAACCGTGGCTTCAACGTTTACGTGGCCGCTGAGTATCAGCGGAACGATTCGCTCTGGGCCCGGGATAGGGGCTTCCCGTTCAATACCCAGGATCTGAGCAGCATCTGCAATAGCTCCGGCTCGTGCATGTCGAATCTGAACTGGAACGGCATTAGCGAAAGCGGCGCTTACAACGGCCTAATCAGCATCCCCGGAGTAACGCTGGTCCGTCCCGCGACACCGGGAGCCAATGGAGGCTCAGGACACTACCAATTCCTCAATCAAGCCGCTCTCTGCCGCGGTTATGACGTGGTTCATCCGACTGATGCGCCAGCGTCCTCAACGGCCAGCACCCCAATCGTCAACGGCGAGCTGACGTCCTGCGAAGTCAACTTCCAACGCGACTATATCATGCTCCAGCCGAAGATCGTTCGCAGGGGTGTGACTACACGCACGACCTTCCACCCTGCGGAGGGTCATGAAGTCTACATTCAGGGCAATGCTTATTGGACCAGCACCTGGGCGGCATTCACGCCGATCGGATTCAACGGCAGGCCGACACCCCCCTACCCAGTGTCGCTAGCCAACTACAACGTCATGCAGCCGATCTATGTCTGTCCGACGGGCGCCGGCACTCCGACCGGCACGAACACTGGATGTACGGCAGGTACGCCGGACGCGATACTGAACCCGTACAACCCGTTCGCTGATCCGAACGGCGACGGCGACGGCGCTGACGGCTTGACCGCCCAGACGCTCCTGCGTTCGACGCGTCCGCGTGACGTGAAGACCGACGTGCGTGCGCTTCGTGGCGTAATCGGTGCCAACGGTACGTTCCTCGATGACTGGAATTACACCGCCGCATTGGCTGCTTCTGAGGTTCGGCTGAAGAGGGTGCAGAACGGCTATCTGATTCCGCAGCGCATCATGGACGTCGTCGCGCGCGGCGAGTTCAACTTCAACGATCCCGAAGCTACTCCAGAAAATATCTGGGACTACATCGCGCCGACTCAATCCGTGGTATCGCGGTCGAATCTTTGGCAGGCGAACGCCACCGTATCGAAGGACGTGGCTAAGCTTCCGGGTGGTGACCTCGGAATTGCGGTAGGGCTCTCTTACCGCCATGAAAGCGTCAACAATCCGAGCGCCAATGCGCCGCTGAACGACGCGTTCGGCAACCCCGATCCGACACAGAACCAGTATCTGCGTTACTACTCGATCAACGCCGTTTCGACCACGGGCAGCCGTAATGTGAAGTCGGCCTATTTCGAAATCGACGCGCCGTTCTGGACGCTTTCGACGAACGGCTTCGGCGCCGAAGCCAACATTTCCGGTCGTTACGACAAGTACAGCACGGGCCCGAGCAACTTTTCGCCGAAGGTCGGCGCAAAGATCACTCCGATCCGCGAACTCGCGCTGCGCGGCACCTGGTCGAAGGGCTTCCGCATCCCGAGCTTTAACGAAGGATTCGCGAACGGAACGCCGACCACGGGTTACGTCACCCGCTCGGTCGACTGCAGCAATGCGACCTACGCCGCGTTCTGCGCAGCGCACGGTGGCAACTCGTATGCGACCAATCCCTTCCCGCTCGGCTTGACGCAGGTGGGGAATCCCAATCTTGAACCAGAGAAGTCAACGAACCTGACAGCGGGATTGGTATTCCAGCCCATCCGTCAGCTCAGCTTCACGGTCGATCTGTTCAAGATCAAGATCAAGAACCTGATCCTTGGATCGTCGCCGACGCAGCAGCAGGCCGCGTTCGAACAATACTATGCGAACAATGGCGTCGTGAACATTCCGGGCATCACCGTACTTCCGGGTGTTCAGGATCCTTCGGCACCGCTTGCGCTGCCTCAGATCGGGTTCATCCAGTCGCTGTTCCAGAACCTGAACAGCCAGACCGTCAGCGGCGTCGACCTTGGTGTTAACGGACGCTTCAACTTCGGTGCGGTCCGGTGGACCACCAACGTCGAAGCATCCTACCTCCATCGGTACGTGCTTGATGATGCCGGAACGAAGATCCACTACGAAGGATCGCTCAGCCCCTGCAACATCACGTCCTGCTCTGGCTCGCCAAAGTGGCGCGCCACTTGGCAGAACACTGCCGAGTTCGGCAAGGCGTCCATCACCGCGACCGTTTACTACACGAGCGGCTACGGCAACGAGTCGACTGACTACGGCGCTACCAAGGGCGATTGCGCGAGCGGCCAGGAGTTCGGCTCAGTCATCAGCTACGAGGATGGTACCCCGGTCCGTTGTAAGGCGAAGCCTGTATGGGACGTCGACCTGACGGGTTCGTACAGGATCAACGACAGCATCACGGTCTATGCGAACGTCCTGAACGTGTTCAACATCGACGCTCCGTTCGATCCGAGCGCTGCGTACTCGCTGTTCAACTACAACCCGGCGTGGGCCGGCCCGAACATCATGGGCCGTTACTTCCGCATCGGCGCGAAGTTCGACATCAACCCGCGGCCTGTGGCTGCTCCGGTGATCGAGACTGCGCCGCCGCCCCCGCCACCGCCGGCAACGCAGACCTGCCCGGACGGCACGGTGATCGAAGCGACGGCAACCTGCCCGCCGCCGCCTCCGCCGCCGCCGCCGGCTGCCCCGGAGCGCGGTCTCTAAGGCCTGCTTAAAGATGAGGGCGGCCCTCGTGCCGCCCTCATTTCATCCGGGCTAATCGAGGGAGCTTTTGGCACCTCGCTGCATGAAACGACGGTTAATTCATGCCGGGATCGGTTCTGTGTTCGAATTGTCACAGGTGCGTGACGATTTGATTCGATCTCCCTGACTTCCGTTGCACGGCAATCTGCTTTCGGCATACGTCACCCCACTGCCGAGCCCGCTGGGGGGCTAGGCGTTCCTGTTTTGGCGCTCTGGGGAGCGCCCGCATGAGGGGAATGAAATGTCGAAATTTAATTTGAAGGGCTCGCTGCTCGCCACGACGGTTATTGCCGGCATGGCGGTCGCTGCTCCGGCGTATGCGCAAGATGCGCAGACCCCGCCGCCAGCGACTCCGGGCCCGGGCTCGACTCCGGCCGTTCGTGCCGACCAGTCGACCAACCCTGCGGTTGCTCCGACGACGAACTCGACCGCTGATCAGCAGACCACTGGCGCTGGCAGCAACGAGACTCCGGGCGGCGAAATCGTCGTTACCGGCTCGATCCTTCGTCGTACCACGACCGAGACCCCTTCTCCGGTCACCGTCGTCACCGCCGAATCGCTTGATCAGCGCGGCATTCTGACGACGCAGAACGCGATCCAGTCGCTTGCTTCGAACAACGGTCCTGCGCTGACCAACAGCTTCACCGCCAACGGCGCGTTCGCCGGCGGTGCATCGGCCGTCTCGCTGCGCGGTCTGACCACCAACTCGACGCTGGTCCTGTTCGACGGTCAGCGTTCGGCTTACTATCCGCTCGCCGACGACGGCGCGCGTAACTTCGTCGACCTCAACACCATCCCCGACGATATTGTAGAGCGTGTCGAAGTCCTTCGTGACGGCGCTTCGTCGTCCTACGGCGCCGACGCCATCGCGGGCGTGGTCAACATCATCACCCGCCGCGAGTTCAAGGGCGTCCGCGCTCGCGCCGACTATGGCGTTTCGCAGCACGGCAAGGGTCCTGAGTATCGCCTCTCGCTGACCGCCGGTCAGGGCGACCTCGGCACCAACGGCTACAACGCCTACATCAGCGGCTTCCTCTATCACTCGAAGATGGTCACCGCTGACGAGATTGGCGGAAAGTACGCGACCTCCGATAACCAGGGCATCTGCTACCAGGGCACCTGCGGTTCGCAGAACATCTTCAATGGCTTGAACGGCGCGGGCGTTGTGGACTTCTACACCCCGAATGGCCTCGGATTCACGTTCCGCCGCCGCAACCTGGCAAGCCCGACCAGTGCTGGCATCGGCCAGTACACGAACGCATCGTGCGGCAACCTGCCGACGCACGTCATCACGCAAGCCGATATCGATAACATCCAGGCCAACCAGGGCATCGGAAGCCGCTTCTTTGTCGGCCAGACCGTTTGCCAGACCGACTTCCAGAATCTTTTCGGCGTCATCAGCCCGAAGATCAATCGCTGGGGCGTCTCGGGTCGCGTGACGGCTGACCTTGGCGGCGGCAACGAAGCCTATGCCGAGGTGAACTTCCTCAGCAGCAAGACCTTCTACACCGGCTTCGGCTACCGCCTGAACCGCAACCTGCCCGCGCCGATCGACTTCCCGCTGGGAACGCTGTCGTCGAACGCGGCCGGTTTCGCTCCGGGTTCGTCGCCGCTGGCTCTCCCTGTCTATGTCTGCCCGACCGGCGTGGGTGATCCGAGCGGCCTGAACACGGGTTGTAACGCGTCGAACGGTGTTCTGAACCCCGACAACCCATTCTCGGGTGACGCAGTGCCGGTTCCTGCCCTGGTTTCGGGTGGTTTCCCGCAGCTGACCCCGTCGAACTCAACGAAGGAGCGTTCGTACCGCGGCGCCGCCGGCGTCAAGGGAACCGTCTTCGGCGACTGGGACTATAATGTCGAAGGCGTGCTGAGCCACGTTGACCTCGACATTCACAGCCACGGTTATGTCTTCGTCAGCAACCTGCTCGAAGCGATTGCTCGTGGTGAGATCAGCCTCCGCGATCCGCTGTCCAACACCACGGCTCAGCTGAACCGTATCGCTCCGGATCAGGACATCACCGCGACGTCTGACCTGTACGCGCTGCAGGGCACTCTCGGTAAGTCGCTCATGGAGCTCCCGGGCGGGTCGCTGCAGCTCGGCCTCGGTGCGCAGATCCGTTACGAGGCAGTGGACGATCCGTCGGGTAACCCCGACTTCAACGGCGCGTTCAACCGCTATCTGGTCCTCAACGCTTTCGGCGCGATCGGCCATCGTACGGTTTACTCGGCGTTCGCGGAACTCGAAGCTCCGATCCTGCGTCAGCTGACGATCAACGCCTCGGGTCGCTACGACAAGTACTCGACCGGTCCGAGCAACTTCTCGCCGAAGGTCGGCGTGAAGTTCACTCCGACCCGCGAGCTTGCTCTTCGTGGTACCTACTCGCGTGGCTTCCGTATCCCGTCATTCGGTGAGGCGAACTCCTTCCCGACCACCGGCTACGTCACGGCCACGTCGGCGCTGTATCCCGCGAGCTACCTGGCTCAGTATGGTTGCGCCCAGTTCACCGGATGTACGCCGTACCTGACCAACGCTGCTGTCGGTCTGACGACGCTGCACAACTCGAACCTGAAGCCGGAGAAGGCCCGCAGCCTCACTTTCGGCGTCATCCTCGAGCCGATCCGGAACGTGTCGTTCACCGTCGACTACTATAACATCAAGAAGACGGACGCGATTTCGAACCCGCAGTTCTCGGCCGCCATCGCAGCTTACTATGGCTGCGCCTCGGTTGCCGATTTCAATGCCGGTCTCTGCAACGTCCCGGGCTTCACGGTCACGCCGGACACTCCGGACCCGTCGAACCCGAACGCCCTGCCGCGTATCTCGACCGTCTCGGGTACGTACATCAACGCGAACACGATCAAGGTCTCGGGCCTCGATTTTGGCGCCAATATCCGTCGCAACTTCGGCCCGGTTAAATGGAGCTCGGCGCTCGACGCCAGCTACATCATCAACCTGAGCACGTCGTTCCCGGATGGCACCACGCAGCAGTATGCGGGCACTCTCGGCAACTTCAACCTGACCGCAGGTTCGGGTACGCCGAGGTGGCGCGCGACGTGGCAGAACACGTTCGATTGGGGACCTGCGTCTCTGACCGGTACCGTGAACTACTTCGGCGGCTACAACCTGTCGGCTGAGGACCAGACTGGTCCGAACACCGCTGGTGAGTGCGGCCTGAGCAGCGGCATCCAGCCTTGCGACGTCCGTTCTTACACGACGTTCGACTTGAACCTTCAGTACAAGTTCCTGGACAAGTTCACGCTCTACGGAACCGTCCTGAACGTGTTCAACAAGCTGCCGCCGCTCGATACGGTCACCTACGGTGCGTATCTGTACAACCCGGTTCAGGGTGGCGATTACGGAATCTTCGGCCGTTACTTCAAGGTCGGCGCGAAGGTTGAGTTCGGTGGTGGTGAAGGTCGCGTAGCCGCTGCGGCTCCGGTCCTTCCGCCGCCGCCGCCGGCAACCACGACCTGCGCTGATGGCACGGTTGTCGAGGCTGGTGCGGCTTGCCCGCCGCCGCCAGCTCCTCCGGCTCCGCCGCCGCCGGCAGCTCCGGAGCGTGGCTACTAAGTCAAGCTTGAGTTCAAAGGGGATGGGGCGGCGAGAAATCGCCGCCCCTTTTCTTTTCAGGGACTTAGCGGCTCGATTTTCGACGAACGGCGGGTAGCCGACATTGCTTTTCAGCAGTTGGGACGCCAAAAAGCTGATCTGCATTAAATAGGAGTCTCTAATGCTCGCTCTTGTAGCTTCTGCGTTGCTTATGGGCGTTGGCGCGCCCGATCCGCAGCCCGCCGTCGGCGCTGCTCCTCAGGTCCAGGCTCAGGCTCAGGCAGCCAAGCCGAAGAAGATCTGCCGTTCGGAGGTCGGAACCGGCAGCATTCTGCCCAAGCGCACCTGCCTCACCCAACAGGAGTGGGATGCTCGAGCTGCAGCGACCGCTAACGACGCAGACGCGTTGCGCCGGGGACAAGGCGCTCGTTCGGCGCCCGGCAGCACCAACTAGAAAAGGCTGACATATCATTTGTGGGGGCGGTGCTTGCGTGCCGCCCCTCTGCGATTGCAGGTGGCAGCACGTGCATGATTGCCCGCAGTTAATGTGATGGATTCGCAACATGTGTCGCAAGAAGTGAGCCGCGCCGGTCCGTTGCTCTTGCGTATCGACTGCTGTTCGAAATAGGCTTCATGCCGCTGGAATAAGGAAGCTCAGGGCGTGCCGACGCTTGCGTCGGCGGAGGGAGCTGTCCTTATGCAAGCGTTCCACAAAGGGAATGTGCGCCTTGGCACCGCGTTGCGTGCCGGAAGCGCACTCACTGTGCTAGCTGTCGCGGCTTTGGCATCGGATCCTGCTTATGCGCAGGATCAGGCGGCTGCGGCACAACCCACCGATCAAACTACTCAAGACCAGTCGACGAGCAGTGCGCCGCAGCCCGGCGCACCAAACCCGCAGCCGGTCCAGAATGCGAATCCAGGATCAACTGGTGAAGCTATCGTCATCACCGGGTCGATCTTCCGCCGCACCAACACCGAAACGCCGTCGCCAGTCACCGTTCTGACTTCTCAAAGTCTGGCACGGCGGGGCATCACCAACGTGTCGGATGCCGTAAGATCGGTGTCGGCAGACAGCAGCGGGTCGATCCCGAATGCCTTCGCGGCAGGCTTCGGCGCAGGCGCTTCAGCGCCGTCGCTCCGCGGACTTACCGTCAATTCCACCCTGACCTTGGTCGATGGGCAGCGTGTCGCCAACTATCCGCTCAGCGACGACGGACAGCGCTCGTTCGTCGACTTGAACACAATGCCGCGCGTCTCGATCGACCGCATCGAGGTGCTCAAGGATGGCGCATCCTCGACCTACGGAGCGGACGCAATCGCCGGTGTCGTCAACATCATCCAGAAGAAGACCTTCAACGGCGTCGATGCAACGGTCGAGGCCGGCACGTCCCAACATGGCGGCGGCACCGAGTATCGCGGCTCCGTCCTTGCGGGCTTCGGTGATTACGACACCCGCGGCCTGAACTTCTACGTGGGCGCCGAGTATGAGCTCAACAAGAAGATCTACGCGCGGGATCGCGGATTTCCGTTCAACACGAACGATCTATCGCGGCTCAATGGCGGCCTGGACCTCAACGCCAACCTGATCGACTCCGGAATCACGCCAAACGTCGCGCAAGTGCGTCGGGCGCAGCAGCTCGAGAACAACAATCTGTTGGATGCGATTCCGACGGGGCAAGAGTTCCTGCTGCTAAACCCCGCGCAATGCGATGAAGTCCACGGAACGATCGTGAGTGATCCTGAGCTGGGTCAAAGCTGCGAGGAGAATTTTGTCGCGAATTACGGGGAGATCCAGCCCAAGACCGAGCGCTATGGTATCGTCGCTCACGGACAGGTCCGCCTGAACGACGACATCGAAGCGTACATGGGGCTGAGTTGGTACCGGAACAATCTCGTGGCGGGGACCGCTCCGCCGCTCGCCCTCCGGCAAAACAACCCAATTCAGACGACCACATTTGTCCTGCCGAACTGGGTCTGCTCGGCCGGGGTCAATTGCGACACGGCGGCCGATCGGCAGCTCAACCCGTACAATCCCTTCGCTTCGGCAACGGGTGATCCGCTGCAGAATGCCGCGCAGCTTTATTATCGATTCTCGGAGCGTGATGGCCTCAACCGCGACGCGGGCTTCCGCAACGAAGTTTTGCGCGGAGTCGTGGGCGTCAACGGCACGTTCGGCGACGGCTATGATTTCCGCGTCGACGCCACTGCTTCGCAAAGCCGCCTGCGGCTAAGCGCCGATGTGGTGAGCCTCGAAGGTTTCTCGCAGGCGATTGCGACCGGGCAGTACAACCTGTTCGACCCGACGCTGAACAGCGATGCCGTCAGGGATTCGGTCATCCTGCGAAACGTCTACACCGCGACTTCGGCGCTGTACGCGATCCAAGGGCAGGTAACGAAGAGCCTGTTCGAGCTTCCAGGCGGACCGCTGCTGCTTGGTGTCGGAGCGCACTTCCGGCATGAGTCGCTGGATAATCCGGATGGAAACCCCACTGCGGATTTCATCGGCTTCAACCAGGCCAACGCGCAGGGTGACCGTGACATCTGGGCCGGTTTCTTCGAAGTCTCGGCGCCCGTCGTGAAGCAGCTCGAGTTGCAGCTGTCGGGCCGGTACGACCATTATTCCACCGGCTTCAGCAACTTCTCTCCGAAGGCTGGCGTCAAGTTCACGCCGATCCGGCAGCTCGCGCTACGCGGCACCTGGTCGAAGGGCTTCAGAGCGCCATCTTTCGCTGAGACGTCGGGTCAGATCACCGGCTTCACGGCCTATACCCCGGGCAGCTTCCAATCGCTCTGCGAGCAGCACGGAGGCTTGTTCAACACGGGTGATCAGTCCTGCGACGGCGGCAGTCCATACACCCGCGCCGGCCAAGCGCTTGGCTTCCGCAACAGCGGCAACCCTGATCTGAAGCCTGAAAAGTCGGAGAGCTACACCGCAGGCATCGTCGTGCAGCCGATTCCGGAGGTGAGCTTCACGATCGATTATTATCACATCAAGAAGAAGGACATCATCACGGCAGGCCCCCTGTCGAATTCGGCGCTCTCCGCCTATTATGCGGGTACGCCGCTCCCCGCAGGGTACGACGTTATTCTCAATCCAATCGATCCGCTGTTCCCGACCGGCATCAGGTCCGTCGGAATCATCGTCGGACCGTATGAGAATGCATCGAGCCTGGTGACCTCGGGCTTCGACTTCGCGGCTCAAGCGAACTTCAAATTGTTCAACAAGGTCCGCTGGACAAGCAACTTCGAAGCGACGCTGATCAGCAAGTACGACTTCCGGGCGTGCTCAGACACGAGCGATCCGAGTTGCGGACTGCAGCAATATGTGGGCACGCAAGGGCCATACATCCTGTCCTCTGGAGCCGGCACTCCGCGTTGGAAGGGAAATTGGTCGAACACCTTCGAGTGGGGACCCGCAACGATGACTGCGACCGCTTACTATGTCAGCGGCTATAAGAACGTAGCCGAAGACCAGAGCGGCCCCGGACAGCGCAATTGCGCCGACCTCTACAACGACGACAGGCTCTGCCACACCAAGAGCTTCGTGTGGGTCGAGTTGGTCGGAAGCTATAAGATCAATGACGCATTCACGGTTTACGGCAACGTTTTGAACCTGTTCGATGCCAAGGCGCCGGTGAACCCGCCGAACTATGCGGCCTTCAACTATAACCCGACCTATACTCAGTCGGGCGCAGTGGGCCGCTTCTTCCGGTTGGGCGTCAACTACAGCTTCCGGCCGCAGGAGCGTCCGGCACCTGAACCGGCAGCGCCGCCGCCGCCACCTCCGCCGCCGGCAACGCAGACTTGTCCGGACGGAACGGTGATCGACGCGACGGCGACCTGTCCGGCGCCGCCTCCTCCACCTCCGCCCCCAGCGGTACCTGAGCGAGGCTAGTTGTTTGCCAGGGGAGGGAAGAGGCGGCGCTCGCGCCGCCTCTTTTTTGAGTCAGCTACTTTGCTTTATAATCCGCCAGCATCTCGATCGAACCGGAGGTCGTCGTGATCGGCATTCTAGCAGCCGCCTTCTTACAGTCGCATCAACCGACCGCGACCAAGCCACCAAGCCTGCAAGATGAAGTCGCCGGGATCCCTGGGGCAGCGCCTGGCGCGAAGAAGATTTGCCGCACGGAGGCCAAGCTCGGGAGCATACTGCCGAAGCGCCTCTGCCTGACGCGAGAGCAATGGGACGCGATTACCCGGGCGAATGAGTCGGATTCCGACTGGTTTCGCAATCAGCACGCAAACTCGCCGACACAGTGTCAGATAGAGCGGAGTTGCTGAGCCACGGCTCGAGGCACGAGGGCTCGGCCGCTAGGCCTGAGCATCATCTGTGGGCCATCCCCGCAGAAAGAAGTACTCGGCGGCAGGTCTGCTGCCGCCTTACTCCGCAGCTTCGGGCACCCGCTCGGTGACGGGCGTCAGCACGAGCTGACCGTCGCCTTCGTCGACCCGAACCGTTGATCCGTCCGGAATCTCACCAGCCAGGATTTTGTCCGCTAGAGGATCCTGCAGATACTTCTGCACGGCCCGCTTGAGCGGCCTAGCGCCATAGACGGGGTCGTAGCCGACGCGTCCGAGCCATGCCCGGGCCGCATCGGTTAGCTCGAGCTTGATCTTCCGATCCTCGAGCAGCTTCTGCAGCCTGGCGACCTGAATATCGACGATCGGCCCCATGTGTCCCGCCGCCAGGCGATGGAAGAGGATGATCTCGTCGAGGCGATTGAGGAACTCCGGCCGGAAGTGCGCGCGCACCACTTCCATCACCTGCGGCTCGGCCTTTTCGACCGGCTCATCCTCGCCGAGTGACGCAAGATACTGCGATCCCAGGTTCGAGGTCAGAATGATGATCGTGTTGCTGAAGTCCACCGTGCGCCCTTGGCCGTCGGTGAGGCGGCCATCGTCGAGGACCTGAAGCAGCACGTTGAAGACGTCGCCGTGTGCTTTCTCGACCTCGTCGAACAGCACGACCTGATAGGGCCGGCGCCGCACGGCTTCGGTGAGCACACCGCCTTCTTCATAGCCGACATAGCCCGGAGGTGCGCCGATCAGCCGTGCGACCGCATGCTTCTCCATGAACTCCGACATGTCGATGCGGACCATCGCGGAGCTATCGTCGAACAGGAATTCGGCGAGTGCCTTGGTCAGCTCGGTCTTGCCGACGCCGGTCGGGCCTAGGAACAGGAACGAACCGAGCGGACGGTTGGGATCCTGAAGGCCGGCACGCGAACGGCGGACGGCGGCGGCGACGGCCTTCACGGCATCTTCCTGACCGATGACGCGAGCTCCGATCAGCGCTTCCATTTGGAGGAGCTTCTCGCGCTCGCCCTCCATCATCCGCTCGACGGGGATTCCGGTCCAGCGGCTGACGACGGCAGCGATGTCCTGGTCTGTGACTTCCTCGCGCAGCATCGCGCCTTGCGATGCCGCTTGCGCGTCGGCGAGCTGCTTTTCGAGCTGCGGGATCCGCCCGTACTGAAGCTCACCAGCTTTCGCGAGATCGCCATTGCGCTGCGCCTGCTCGAGTTCGAGCCGCGCAGCATCGAGCTGCTCCTTGATCTTGGCCTCGCCGGCGATCTTTTCCTTCTCGGCCTGCCACCGCTGCGTCAGCTCGGCCGACTGCTGCTCGAGGTTCGCGAGCTCCTCCTCCAGCTTGGCGAGACGGTCCTTGGACGCTCTGTCCTGTTCCTTCTTTAGCGCCTCGCGCTCGATCTTGAGCTGGATGATGCGACGATCGAGATTCTCAATCTCCTCGGGCTTGGATTCGACCTCCATGCGGATGCGGCTCGCGGCTTCATCCATCAGGTCGATCGCCTTGTCCGGCAGGAAGCGGTCGGTGATGTAGCGATTGCTCAAAGTTGCCGCGGCAACGATCGCGGCGTCGGTGATGCGAACGCCGTGGTGAAGCTCGTACTTCTCCTTCAGCCCGCGCAGGATCGAGATAGTGTCGGGAACGCTCGGCTCACCGACGAATACCGGCTGGAAGCGCCGCTCCAGCGCCGCATCCTTCTCGATATATTTGCGATACTCATCGAGGGTCGTCGCGCCGATGCAGTGCAGCTCGCCACGCGCCAGAGCGGGCTTCAGCAGGTTGCCGGCGTCCATCGCACCTTCGGCTTTCCCGGCGCCGACGAGCGTGTGCATCTCGTCGATGAACAGGATGATGTCGCCGGCTGCCTGCTTGACCTCGTCGAGCACGCCTTTGAGCCGTTCCTCGAACTCGCCGCGATACTTCGCGCCCGCGATCAGAGCACCCATGTCGAGCGAAAGCAGGCGCTTGTCCTTGATGCCGTCGGGAACGTCACCGTTGGTGATGCGCAGGGCGAGGCCTTCCGCGATCGCAGTCTTGCCAACGCCGGGCTCACCGATCAGCACCGGATTGTTCTTGGTGCGGCGCGCGAGCACCTGGATCGTGCGGCGGATTTCTTCGTCGCGTCCGATCACGGGGTCGAGCTTGCCCTCGCGCGCAGCTGCGGTCAGGTCGCGAGCATATTTCTTGAGTGCGTCGTAGCGGTCTTCCGCGCCCTGCGTGTCTGCAGTGCGCCCGCCGCGCAGCTTTTCGATCGCAGCGTTGAGATTCTGCGCGGTGACGCCCGCCTTAGCCAGCGCGCCGCCGACGTCGGTGTTCTTGGCCAGCGCCATCGCCAGGAGAATGCGCTCGACGGTGACGTAGCTGTCGCCCGCCTTGGTTGCGATCTGCTCTGCCTGATCGAGGATGCGGATCGTGTCGCCGTCCATTGCGGGCGCTTGCGTTGCGCCGCTGCCGGTCACCGTCGGAATCTTCGATACGAGCGCGTCGACTTCACGTTTGGCGGCCTTCGCATCGCCGCCCGCAGCCTGGATTAGCCCGGCCGCCATGCCCTGCTCATCGTCGAGCAACGCCTTGAGCAGGTGAGCGGGCGTGATACGTTGCTGGTGCTCCCGGACGGCGATAGTCTGCGCGGCCTGTAGAAATCCGCGCGCCCGGTCGGTGAGCTTTTCGAAATCCATTGATACTTACCCCTTTAGCCTTAGGGTCGATATGGTGTTGCAGTTCAGCAACACAAGGCGCCCGGGTCAAGGATTCTGCGAGTTCGTCACCGTCCCTGCAGGCGGTTGTTGGGCCTCTAAACCAGCCGCGTCTTTGGCATGGGCAAGCTCGTAACTCCGAGCGCAGGCGATTGTGCCCTCATCATTCACGCCCCAGGTCCGAAATTTGCGGGAGTCGATGTGGAAGCGCAGCCCGACATAGAAGCCCAGGCCTACGCCATAACGGTCTCCCGTACGCGCGTGCACGATACATAGCCGATCCATCATCTCAGCGCGCGTGATCGGATGCAGCGGCACCAGGTCGACAGCCTGCATGAAGCGATGCGCACTCTCGGGCGCACCCTGTGCGCATTGGTTCAGAGGCACGTTACGATACACGGAGACGGGCTCGACTGCGCCGACGGTCGGGATGACTTCGTCGCGGATATAGCGGAGCGTCTGCACCACGTTCGGCCAGTCTGCCGAGGGTGGCACTTCGAATGGCGCTTGGCCGCATTTCTGCCAGTCGCTTGCCGTCCGCAGCAGCTGCCACGTCGGGACGATCCCGGCGACACCCCAGGTAGTCAGAAAGTCGTTGAGCGCCTTCACCGCGGGCGGATGGGAGGGGGAGGCCAGATACCAGTTGCGATAGCCCGGTTCGTCCTGTCCCGCCGTGACGTAAGGCGCCAGCGGCTCCCACGGCATTCCGGGAGTCCAAACCGGCGGCTGGGCCGCCGCGGCAGACCCGGTGGCGAGCAACAGCAGGGCAACCCGACGCATCTCGGGAACGATAATACGTTCAGCGAGCTTGAAAAGCTCCGAAAGCGACGCCAGGTGTATTACTACTATGTCACAGCCAATCGAAGTCGATCTCCCGCACAGCCTCGGCAAGGACGAGGCCCGGCGCCGGATCGCCAACAATGTCCATCGCCTGGAAGAGCACATTCCGGGCGGTGCCCAGGTCGAATCTGGTTGGGCCGGCGACCAGCTCAACCTGCGTATCCAGGCGCTCGGCGAGACGGTTCAATCCACGATCGACGTCGAAGACACGAAAGTACGGGTAAAAATGCTTCTCCCCGGCATGCTCGGCATGTTTTCCGGCGTGATCCAGGCCGCGCTGCAGAAGAAAGGCAACGTCCTGCTCGAGGATCATTCGAAGGGCTGACGCCTCGCCGGTGAGCCGCTAAGCAACTCCACGACGAGGAGGGCGCGCATGCGGCATTTCGCAGTGGTCGGTTCGGGTCCAGCAGGCTTCTATACGGCGGAGGCGCTGGAACGAGCGTACGGCGACAATGCTCGCGTCGACATCCTCGACCGCTACCCTGTTCCCTACGGCCTTATCCGCTTCGGCGTCGCGCCGGACCATCAGTCGCTGAAGGCCGTTTCCAAACGCTACGACAAGGTCGTCGAGAGCGCCGGTGTCGATTTCATCGGCAACGTCCACGTTGGGCGCGATGTTTCAGTCGCCGAGCTGCTCGAACTCTATGATGGGGTCATCCTGGCCACGGGCGCACCGCATGATCGGAAGCTCGGAATTCCGGGCGAGGAGCTTCCTGGAGTGATGGGCTCAGCCGAGTTCGTCGGCTGGTATAACGGTCATCCCGATTTTGCCGATCTCGATCCACCGCTCGACGGCACGCATGCGGCGGTGATCGGCAATGGCAATGTCGCGCTGGACTGCGCACGGATCCTGTCGAAGACGCGCGCGGAGTTTGAGGGGTCGGATATTGTCGGGCATGCGCTCGACGCACTCGAGCGATCCGAGATCCGGACGATCACCATTCTCGGCCGCCGCGGGCCGCACCAGATCGCGATGACCCCGAAGGAGTTGGGCGAACTTGGCCATCTCGAGCAAGCATCGCCCGTGGTCGAAGAATCGGACTTCCCGCCTGTCGAAGCCGACGAAGCCCTCGAGCCCGGGCATCGCAAGTCCATCACCATTCTGCGTGGCTTCGCCGCTACGCCGCCCGATCCGAGTAAGCCCAAGCGCATGGTCTTCGACTTTTTTGCCAAGCCGCTCCGGATCGAAGGGGAGGGCAAAGCGGAGAAAATCATCGTCGAGCGGACCGAGCTTGACGATCGGGGTGCGGCTCGCGGCACGGGGAATACCTACGAAGTTCCAGCGTCGCTGATCATCACGGCAATCGGCTATTCGACACCGCCTATCGAGGGTGTCGCCTACGATGAGCATGGCACTAAATTCCGCAATGAAAACGGGCGGATAGCCGATCGGCTCTACGCTGTCGGCTGGGCCCGGCGGGGCCCGACCGGAACGATCGGAACGAACCGGCCCGACGGCTACGAGGTAGCCGACCAAGTCGCCGCCGAGATGCCGCCCGGAAGCTCGCAGGAACGGGCAGGGGCCGAGGGGCTCAAGAAGCTTCTCGAAAGCCGCGGGGTCATGGCGACCGACTATGACGACTGGCGAAAGATAGAGGAAACAGAGGTCGCCAACGCTCGTCCCGGCAGCCCTCGCGAGAAGTTCGTGAGGGTCGAGCATTGGCTGAAAACGGTTGGCCGCTGAACGCTGCTTGCGTTCCTGAGAACCCGCATCTATCTAGCCGCAGCCTTGGCTCCCGCCGCGACTGAATGTCGCCTCCGCGGGTTCCGGTCGGGGAGTAGCTCAGCCTGGTAGAGCACTGTCTTCGGGAGGCAGGGGCCGGAGGTTCGAATCCTCTCTCCCCGACCATCTATCCTTTCGCTTTAAGAACTGACGGTTAGCCCCGCTCACCCTTCGGGGGCGGGTCGCTCCGTTCGGCCTTCGTGGCGCTCCAGAGCACAACGAAAGCACAACGGGGAGCAAAATGGCGACAATCACAAGACGCGGGACCGGCTGGTATGTTCAGGTCCGGCGCAAGGGCTATCCGGCGCGATTCCAGACCTTCGCCACGAAGCGGAAAGCGGCAGCCTGGGCAGCAGAACAGGAGGTAGCTCTCCAGGGCTTGGAGGCCCACACGGCGCAGAAGGCCCCCAGGATGACCGTAGAGGCTCTCCTGAGACGATACCTGGTCAGCGTCACCCCGAGCAAGCGGAGCGCGGAGAGCGAGTTTTGGCGCGTTTCAAAGATGCTTAGAGCTTCCATCAGCGGACTGGAGCTTGCCCAGGTCCAGCCGAGCCATGTGGCCGCCTACCGCGACTGGCGCTTGGAAACGGTGAAGCCTGGAACCGTCCGGCGGGAGCTGTCCTTGCTCCGCACAGCCATAGAGGTAGCGAGGCGCGAATGGGGTGTGGAGCTGCGCCAGAACCCGGTGGACCACGTGAAGCGTCCAATCGCCCGCGATGCTCGGGACAGGCGATTGTCGGGACAGGAATGGCGACGGCTTGAGGAGGCTCTCAGCCTTACCCGCAACAAGGAGGTTGAGCCCTTCGTGCGCCTGGCTCTGGAAACGGCCCTCCGTCGCGGAGAGTTGCTTGCACTCCTTTGGCGTCATGTAGACCTTGAGCGGCGGGTGGCCCACATCCCCGACACCAAGACCGGCCATCCCCGAACCATCCCGCTGTCGCCCGAAGCCGTACGTCTACTCGGGTCTAAGGAGCGAAAAGGGGAGCGCGTGCTGAACCTGACTCCTATGGCCCTACGGCGGGCCTGGGAGAGGCTCTGCAGCCGAGCTGGGGTGGAGGGGCTGCGCGTTCACGACCTCCGCCATGAGGCTCTCTCGCGTTTCAGTGAGTTGGGATTGAATACCCCAGAACTGGCGGTCATCAGTGGCCATAAGGATGTGCGGATGCTGATTAGGTACACACACATAAGCCCGAGCGCATTGGCCCTTCGGCTCGCCACAGCTCAGGCGCTCATGTAGTCCAAGTCCAGCTTGTCGCTTCCCAGGTAATCGGCGGCGGTCATCTCACCATACGTGGAGAGGAGCGAGCCGCCGAAAGCCATCCTACCAGGGAGCTTACAAATGCCTTCCCATGCCCTGAGTGTTTTGACCCACTCTTGCCGGTCGTTGGAATGGGCGTCGTCTTCCAAGATGCAAAACAGTGTAACCTCCACCGCGTCGGCGTCCCACGAGGGGCTGGCGGCCACCCGCAACTCGGTCGCCTGACGTATCAGGCGCCCTTCAGGGCTATCCTTGTTCTTTTTGTCGTCCAGACGCTTTCTGAGGGGCTGCATCGCCTCCACGAAGTCATCCGGGAACGCGAACCGTTCCTTGTGTCTGGCAAGCGCGTCCGCGAACAGGCGGCGTTCCTGGTCGGATGGGTCCCAGTTGATACGTTCGGAGGCCGTCAGGATCGACTTTTGGACTGTCATCACAAGGTCCAGATCGACAACCATTGAGTGGGGCGCGAGCTGGGGAAGGTAGGCGAAGCGCGGTTTTCTACGCCGCCGCGTCAGTTCCAGGTCCTCCGGCGTTACGGTTCGGAGGGCAGCCACCTGGACCTCATCCCTTCGGAGTACGTCACAAGTTTGAGTTACCAGCGCGAACCCAGGCACTTCGTAAAAGGAGGCGTCGTAAGCCTCGTCACCGGTACCTGGGCTAAGCGTGACGAAGGGTAGGTCGCCTAGAGCGGCGTCACCCTGTTCCCAATCACAACTCTCGTCACACTGCCCGTCCAATAAGACCGTACCTCACTACGTCAGGTCTTCTTGACCGTAATCGGCACCCGCTTGATAAGCTTTGGAGCCGAGGCCTCGGACGGTGATTGATCCGCTCCCAGTAGGGGTCCTCCGGCCACGCGGATCTTGTCGCGGGCGCGTCCCGTAAGCGGCCCGATTGGCTTCGTTTCCGGCTGGAACAGTGGATGCGCCGTTTGTCCCGCCTCCGCCGCAACGACTAACGATCGAGTGGCGGCGGGTGAGCCGGTGTCGAGAGCATGGACTTGCTCCAGTAACGCTTTAACGGCTTCCTCGTTCTTACGGGACAGAGGTTTGCCGCTAGCCCAGTCGTGCATAGCCCGACGGCTCACACCGAACTGTCCCGCCAGTTCTTCCCACCTGAACCCCGTCAGACGCCTAATGGTCGAGAGCGCGACCGGAACCGAAAACGGCTCCTCCACGAGCGCGTAGGATTGAGTGCGAAGCGGCGACGTGCCGAACAAAGGCAAGTTGGCGCCAGTATGACTCGTGACGCCGTTAGTTGGCGGTGCACTGAAACCCATGATAGCCATACTGCCAATCAATAGCGATACCGCCGACAAAGGTTTCGTCGGCACGTAGTAATACGATGCCAACTTGTCTGCTCTCGTGTGCCCGGTGGGTGTGACCATTTTTACTTCCTGAACTCGTCTAGCAGCGCTGGCAATGCTGCCCAACGAAATACCGTATAGATTCGTTCTGCCGCAGACGTCAGCATTTTGGTGATGCTAGAGCTGTTGAACGGGCGCGCACCTTCTTGAAACACGTCCATATCTAGGAACCATCTTGCCTCATCGACGGGCGGCATAATGCTCGCATCCACCGTTCCCGATGGCGGCATTAGTCCGTAGCGCATCTGGAGATTGCCTTCCTCAGTGGTCACTCGCACGTCACTGATTGCGTGGGTGGCGGACTTTACGATTTCGGGCGTCAGAAGGAGGGACAGCTCTGGGCGTATGAAGTCCTGGATTTGGTCCAGATACCTTGCGCCAAGAGCGTTGATGTATCGTAGGCCAATCCTGTGCGCTTGGGACGGGTGGAAGTGTTCAAAGACTGCGTCGAGGACCGCCTTCGATCGGCTCAGGAACTCTGTCCGGCTGCTGTACCTGAGTGCCTCTAAGCTAACGAAGTCTGTGCTCAACCCAACCCGCCAGTTCTGCTCCGCATCGGTAAACTGCCACACTCGCGTTGCAGTCGGGGCCGGTGCGTGCATCACGCCGTTTGGGCCAAGGGTAAGCGATATTGCTTCGGACTGGGTGCTCGTAAGTTCCGGGTAGTCGGCTCGTATGGCGTCCTGGAAGGAGATGATGCCAGAAACCTCACCTATGCGGAGGATGGAGGAAAACTGGGTCTGCATTAGAACTCGGACGAGGGGCGCGTTCGGCAAAGGCACCTCGTCTGGCGCCTTGTCCACGAACGGATTTTGGATTTGCCGCATGAGCGCATCCTTCTACGCCAAAAGATGGTGATGGGAAGCAGAATGTGAAGTGGCCGCGTTAATAACGCGTTTAGCTGTGGAGAACCTATCCACGAGGCCACCGGCGACGGCTTGCCCAATCAACAACAACAACCGTCCGTGTTTACCGGAAATTTTTGAAACCACCGGGGCAGGGCGTCGGATGGAACCGGGTGAGTGGTCGGCATGGGACCCATCAAGCGGCAGAGGGGTGCAGATCGAATGTGCTCAGTGGCCCACCGGTCGGCGCTTCCTCCTACGTTCCAGTTCTTCCTCGGCCATCAGTCGGAGGCCGTGCCGACCAGCGGAACGCCATTCTCGCCATATGGTCCCCAGGATTTCGTCGTCCGCACCCCGTAAGGCCTTATCTAGCCTCGTCGCGCCTTCAGCCTCCATCGGAGCAGTCTTAAAGCTACGCAGGACGTCCAAGATCGCCGCTCGGGCGGCATCTTTTCGGGCTTCGCGCTCATCGCGCGCCCTAGCGAAGGCCAGGCGAAACTCCTCACGAAACTTGATGAGATCGACAGGCGACATTCCAACCACATAGTGGTCCCGACCCTGTCCTTCCAGCCGGGCTGTCCGTTAGGGTATAGCCTAACGGTGCATCGTATTGGGACGTTATAGGCGTTCAAATAGGGTTGCCTTCCGCATTTTGGAACGTAAGCTCCCCATGGTCTAAGGACCTATCGGAACAGGGGTTGCTCAATGTCCAGTCTCATCGGTTACGCCCGCGTCAGCACCAACGACCAGGATTGCACCATTCAGGAGGCCGCGTTGCGAGCCGCTGGTTGCACGGTCATCCGGTCGGAGAAAAGGAGCGGGACCAGCCGCGAGGGGCGAAAGGAGCTTGAGACAGTTCTCGACTTCGCCCGTCCCGGCGACACGATTGTGGTAAGCCGCATCGATCGCCTTGCGCGGTCCCTCCTCGACCTTGAGTCAATCGTGAGGGACCTCAAGGCCAAGGGCGTCCACCTCAAGGCGATAGAACAGCCGGTCGATACGTCCACGCCAGCCGGTAAGGCCTTCCTCCAAATGCTCGGCGTGTTTGCGGAGTTCGAAACGGCTCTGCGTCGGGAACGTCAGATGGAGGGGATCGCCAAGGCCAAGGCCGATGGGAAATACAAGGGCCGTAAGCCCTCCGTGGATGCCGCCAAGGTGCGTGAGCTTCGTGCGGGAGGTATGACGCCCTCGGCCATTGCTAAGGAGCTGAAAGTAGGCAGGACAAGCGTTTGGCGGGCTTTGTCGGAGGACTCTGCCGCTCGGAACGCAATGGCCCGCGTCACAAGCACAACATTGTCCGCATAGCATCGAAGTCCGTATCGGGCGGTATCGGAGCCGAGCGAAAATCGCCCGAGTAGGACGTCGTTGCGGAGCCGGTCCTGTCATAGCTGTTAGCGCTGTCCAAGACGTAAGTTCTGGCGTCACAGTCTATCGTGACATGCACCATATCCTTCGCCCCGCCCGACCTTAGGCGCTGGAACCAAAAGTTCTTGCGGACGCCGTGGTATTGGTTCGCCAAGTCCGTGGTCACGCTATCAAGGTCAACTTGGAGTTCGATGACTCCACTGTTTGCATTGGGCTTCCACGGAAGGGTCGCCCAGTCGGATGCAAGGGAGGGGCTTGCGAGCCCGATAAGGACGACTGTCGGGGCCAAGCGCCAACGTGAGTTCGTGCTCATTCGCACCCTATCCCATCCCCATCACGGTCCAGATGCCTTCCGTAACCGGGGTCGCCTGCCCGAACTGGAGCGGCTCCAGCCGCGCGAGCTTGCGCACAGTTGGCGAACACCCGTCCCGAACTGGTCGATACGGCTCGCAGGGCCTTTGCTGGCGTGGAGCTAGGCCCACGGTGACAGTGGTAGCCGCCAGTCTTTCGATTGTTATGGCAACCCTCGGCGTTGAGGCCGCCTGGATGGGCGCGAGCCGTGCCCGGTAGGCCCCCTATCGTCAACGTAAGGCCGAACATCATCAACACGCTCGGAACGCGCATCGAACCCCCCTGATTAACCGAGCGCCCACAGGAGAACCGTTTACCGCTGGTGAGTCAACGGCTGGCAACCCAACATTTGCCTGTTAGGCTCCCTCCATGCCTTCTCCTTCAGACAACGACCACGACCAACCCGAGTGGGAACACGCCCGCGCCGAGAAGCTGATGGGGGCAACCGTCCTCGTCGGCATGACCTACAACGAGCCATCCGGGGAGCGGTTAGAACAGTTCTACGGAAGGGTGATGAGCGCCGACCCTAAGGAAGGCGTCACGTTGAGGCTGGAGGGGAGCCGCTCGGGAGAGTGCTACACGCTCCCGCCTGACCTCAGGGCGTTCAACCCGGCCAAGCCGGGGACATACCGCCTACGGGCGACGGGAGAGGACGTCATCAACCCGGACTACACGACCGTTTGGGACCTTACGCCGCCGCGTCACTGAGGTCGCGTAAGCCGCCAAACCCAGCCGGTTATAACCGCCGCAATCCAGGCCATTGAGAAGCAAAAAGCGCGAGGCGCGTAGGCGATTGGGTGGAAACTCCCACCCCACCTCTCGCCCGACCTTACGGAGCCCCAGACAATGTTGAACAGGAAGTCATGCTCGGCCCAAAATGCATAGGATAGGGGCGCAATCCATCCGATTGAGGCCACTACGAGGAGTATGCGACGGAGGGCGCTCATCGGGGGAGCATCGCTTAGGTGGCTAATGTCCGCAATGGGTCGAAAGCGGACTTTAAGGACCATGAACTAAAAGCCGAGCATGTTCGCACTAATCTTATCGGCATTGATATCGACAGATCGGCATCCGCCTCCGTCGCTGTTTGAGTTTCAACAGGCTGCCCAGTCATGCCGAATGCAGGTTGATCCGGCGCCGGATGGCCTGCGTCGCGTGGAGGGCTGGTATTTTCCGGAATCTCGCAGGCTCGACCTGCTTAGCAACCAATCGGAAGTCAGTCGCACCTGCATGGAGCTGTGGGCACGGAGACATAAGATCACTGTAGTTTTAGTGAGGCTCTAACGTCCGCAATGGGTCGTAAACGGACATTAGCCTCCGGCGCTCAACCGACCATTTACCCAAGTCGGGTATCGGCGCTTCCCATGTCGAACCTTCGCCCCTTCAAGCCACGCCGACGCGGCAACCATCGCCCCTATCGTCGTCGGGGGTCGTTGAGCGCCTATCCGCTGTTCGCCGGGTGCTGCTTGCTCCTCGCGGTCGTCTCCATCGTCAACACCGCCAAGGTTCGCTCGGGCCCTGATGGACCAGCGGCAACGGGGGCTCTCGGGCTCCCGGTCTACTACCCGAACTGTGCCGCAGCTCGGGCGGCTGGAGTGGCTCCCATCAACGAGGGTCAACCTGGCTACCGTCAGGAGCTGGACGCGGACGGTGATGGCGTCGCCTGTGAACCCTACGGAGGCATGTAGCCACTAGGGGCGCTAGGCGGCCCAGTCCCGCACGAAGGACCGCTAAGGGGTCGGGCGGCTCCAAATACGACGTAGAACCGCATCCGCTCCACTAGATGCTTTGCGATGGCCTGAGCCGCCGCGTCTGACCGCGTGGCGTCGCGGTGCGTGAGGTCGCTACGGTGGCTTCGCCTGGACAGTTTCAGGCCGAGGTAGAACAGGCTGATGAGCTGGTCGTCGGTGAGCTGAACCCAGCCTCTGCCACGGTTGTCGTCGGGGTCGTCAAGGTGGAGCATCGAGTTCAACGTTCCCGAATCTGTTCTGTGTTCGTTCTACAGCCCTAGGAACCCAAAGACACCAGGGTTGTTTGTGGGAAATCGTCGGACCCCCCCTCCCGCGAGTCCGGCTTGTAGAAGGGCGGTCTGGAGGTGGAGGGTCGGGCCGCCCTTTTTCTTGCCTTCTAGGATTGGTCGCGCCAGCAAGTCTGGGAGCGAGCCGAATCGATTGGTCGCGAACAGGGGGACGGGCGCGGCTCGGCGCGTCCGCTTCCTCCTCGGCTCCGATGTGCTATTAGCCCCGTCGAGCAACTTGTCTGGGGCGACCATGAAGATTGCGATTGTGACGCTACTGTTCAGCGCTGCCGCTGGAATATCGGCCGTATTAGCGAACTGTCCGCTTTGTCCGCACTAGGCTGAGTTATCGCCTTCCTCGTGGTAGCTTTGGGCCAACCGCCTGACTAACGGCAAGCCCGACCCACCAGCCGCCCATTGTCCCAGTTGGCCTTGTAGACCGCTTGGCTCCGCTGGAGCTGCCAGCAAGACAGATTCACTCCCCCCGCCCACACCACGGCAACCTGACGACCAAAGCGATCCCTCGTGACCGGCTGGTAGCGAATAGGACCCATGCGCATCGCGGCGATGAGGCTCCGCTTGGATGCTTGGGCGTCGCCTGGGACGCAAGTCCGCCAGCGCGGACAGGGTTCAATCTCGGGGGCGTCAATGCCGAGGAGACGTATGCGCTCGTGACCACAGCGGAGCGTGTCGCCATCGACTACGTAGGCGCTGGGGCAATCGACAATCACACTGGAACCCTCCGCCAAAAGACTTCGCAGTCCGGGGGATGGGCCGCAAGGTCTCGGTGACGTCTCCGACGTATAGACGTTCTCGCCAAAGAGGACGTCCTCGCTGACGATAATATCTCAGTATTTTCAATGACTTGACTCTAGACCGTCGTCGCCGATAGCCGACCGAGGTGGACGACATTTCCTGGGAAGATCGGGGGCGGGCGGCGGTCATGCCGCTCCGTGGCGGCCCCAAGACAGTTGAGGCGGAGAAGCTCGTAGAGTGGCTCGTTCAAGTTGCAGCGCCAGCGTCGGCTTTTGGTCGGCCCGCCCTTGTCGAGCGGTACCGTAGGGCTACCGGGGCCTTCGTGGCCGACCTCCTAAGCGTTGCGGCTCGGCATCGGGGCGGGAAGAGGAGCATGAGCGCTAATGACTTCTCCCTCAAGGACGACGGGTTCGGCTACGACGTCTTCCGCAAGGTGAGAGACGGATTCGTCTCCTTGGGCCTCATACAGTTCAGGGGTGGTTGGAAGCGCGTCACAAGGGACGCGTTCGATACTCCTGGTCTCACCCTCCGTTCGGGAGGAGATTACGCGTTCTTCCGTGCTACGCCGACGCTCCTTGAGTTGGCGGACAACCATGGGGCGTTACCGTTTCAGGAACACTGGCGAACCGGCAGACCGTCAGCGACCTCCAGGGGTCCCCTCCTGGAGCTCCGAGCCGCGAAGGTTGGGGGGCAACGTCAAGGCCTCCTCTTGCCCTACGAGGAGTCAGAACCGAGCGTCGAACATAGGCTCCAGGACCTCAGGGAACTGAACGCTTTCCTCCGAGAGGCCGACGTTGGCGGCATAACGTGCATCGGGTTGAAGCGAGTGTTCAACGACGGGGACGTCGCCGGGAAACGTTGGAGGCGCGGGGGGCGCTACTATTCACTTCGGGGAGGCGACCGATACGAGGCCATGGGAGGAGACGAACGGCGCTCCCTCCTAAGGATCAGGGACGAGAGGGTAGCTGAGGTCGATATCTCAGCCGCCCATCTCACGATCCTCTACGGCCTCATGCGGCTCCCCTTTGATGCGACGACAGCAGACCCATACGGGTCAGGGTCGACACGCCTTCCTCTGAAACTTTTGGTCGCAAGCGCCTTTGGAAGAGGCACAATCGAAGGAACAAGGTGGTCTCCGCGAAACGGTATCCTCTACCGCGAGGAAAACCCAGGCCGGACCTTGGCTGACGACCACTCCTATGCCGAAATCAAGCGAATGGCGCTGAGTAAACACCCGATTTTGGGCGAACTCTCGGCCACAGGGCTGACAGCTCTAGACCTCCAGTTCCAAGAAAGTGAGCTCATAGGAGTGGCTATGGGGGTGCTCAGGCATTGGGGAGTCGCTTCCCTTCCTGTCCACGACAGTTTGATCGTTCCAGCATCTAAGGTGGCGGAGGGAATTAGGGCTCTGGAGAAGGCCTTCCTCATCCATTTCCGAGGCTTGGAGATCAGGCCCAGGGTGAGCGTGAAGCGTTCTAGCAACCTCGGGTAGTCGAGGTGGATACCTCTATATTCTACCTCCACGAGCCTGAGCCCAGGTAAGCCGAGGGTCTGTCGAGAGCATACTCATAAGAAATGTTGGACGGGCGGATATTGGAGTTTTCTTATTACCTCCTACCACCCGAGGAGCGTGACGAAACCGCCAAATTAAATGGTCGTGGGGAGGCTCCGTCGAGTGAGCTGTCGCGTCGTCCCCTAGGTGGCGCAAGTTGACACAACGATGACACAACGACCCGCTTGTTCCGACGGCTTGTTAGCGGCAAAAGGCTCCTCGGAACGCTAAGGGGCCTACAGTTCCCAGAGCGAAAGGTTCGGCGACGGGGGAACACGCCTGTTTCCACTGTCTTCGGGAGGCAGGGGCCGGAGGTTCGAATCCTCTCTCCCCGACCACTTCATTTGCCGAGCGAACGGCGCCGTAATCCGGCGCTTTATGCTGATCAATATATTAACCAGCTTCAGTTAACCCGCGCACATGGGTTGTGCTGTTTTGCGCCTGCGAGTTGGCAGCGCGCTCCCGCTCGGGTGCGCGCTTGCTGCGCTATGGGCCACGCCGGCCCTTGCGGACGACTTCAAGTTGTTTACCCCGGACACGCTGGAGCTTACCGGAGACGTCCGGCTGGTAGCCATCGACGGCCAGAAGAGCTGGGTCGAAGGCGGCTTCGGAAAGCTGAGATCGGGCGACCATCACGAATGGAAGCTCAGCCCGCAGCTCGGCAACGTAAACCTCATCTGGCAGCCGCAGTTCACCTGGTCGCTTTCCGCGACGGTGGTGGGTTCCCTGCAAGGCGGCCAGCGTACGGAGGCGGGCCTTAGCGAGGCTTACCTGAGCTTCCGGCCCATGCGCGGCACCAAGACTGCATTTTCAGCTCGCGCGGGGCTGATGTGGCCGCCGATCAGCCTGGAGCACACCGGCGCTGACTGGCACGTCAAGGACTCGATGACACCGTCGGCAATTAACAGCTGGATCGGCGAGGAAGTCCGCCCGCTGGCCGCAGAGGGGACGGTCACCGCAACGCTGGGGGAAAACAAGCTCCGCGCGACGGCCGCAGTGATGGTCGCTAACGACACTTCGGGCACGTTGCTCACTTTCCGCGGCTGGGCGCTCCACGATCGCACGACGCTAGGATTCCGCCGCCAACCGCTGCCCCCTCTGGAACCCTATGTCTTGGACTACCAGGCACCTTTCACGCACCCCTTGCTCGACATCCACAGGGGCTTCGCGCACCGACCGGGCTATTATGCGAAGCTTGCTTGGCAGCTTCCCGCGCCGGTCCGGGTCGAGCTATTCCGGTACGACAATCTTGCGGATCCGATGGATGTGAATTCCGATTTGGAATGGGGCTGGCGAACCCGCTTCAACAACCTCGGAATCGTTGCCGATCTTGGTTCAGACACGCAGTTCAAGGGGCAAGCTCTAACGGGCCGCACGTTGATGGGCTTCGCCATGGGCGGCCGCCGCCTGGTCGATAACCGCTTCCGGGCTGCATACGTCATGCTCGTTCATTCGGCCGGACCGTTCGGCTTCTCGGCCCGTGCCGATGTATTCGATACGCGCAATCGCGGCAGCCTGATCGATAGCGAATATGACGATGACAACGGCTGGTCCGCAATGATCGCCGCGAGACGCGACTGGAAGCGTTTCACCGGCCTCGTCGAGTTGCTCCATGTTTCGAGCCGCCGTGAGGACATCGAGGAGTTTGGCCTCGCGCCTCGCCAAAAGCAGACGCAGGTCCAGGCTTTATTGCGAACGCATTGGTAACCATCCTCACAGGGTGAGGCGTTTACCGTCTGACGCTTAATCTCGAAGGATGATGCGTATCATCCTGGCTGCGTTGGCGGTTGCCAGCGCATCGTCTCCGCTTGTCGCGGCGCCCCTTAGCGTGCGCGTGGCGGATTCGTCTGGGCGGCCGGTTCCCGATGCAGTCGTGTCGCTCAATCCGAACGGAAGTGCGGCGCGCGCCCCTCGGTCAGGCGGCCGCTACGTCGTCTCGCAGAAGGGCCTGCAATTCCATCCGTTCCTGACCATCGTACCGGTCGGCGCCGACGTGTCCTTCCCGAACTTCGACCCGACGAAGCACCACGTTTATTCGTTCTCGACCGCTAAGCGGTTCGAACTGAAGTTGTTCGCGAAGGACCAGTCGCGGACGGTGCATTTCGACAAGCCTGGCGTGGTGGCCTTGGGTTGCAACATTCATGACGGGATGAGCGCCTTCATCTATGTGACGAACAACGGCTGGACGGCGCGCACCAACGCGCAGGGAATTGCCGTCTTCGCCGACGCACCGAAGGCACCGGGCCGCATCACCGTCTGGCACCCTTATCTTCGGACACCTGACGGGACGACGCAGCAGGCACTGGCACCCGCTCAGAAGATGGCGTCCTTCTCCGTCCGGCTTCGCGCTCCGCCGAAGATGTCGATGGGAGATTATTGAGCCGATGCGGTCCTTCCGCTCGCTGAGCGCTCGCCTGACGGTCCAGTTCGCGCTGCTCTTTGCAGGGGCGATGCTCGCCGTCTCGGCGGCGCTTTCGACGTTTATCGCGGGTTCGGCTTCGCGTGAGGTCGAAAGCCAGCTTCAATCGAGCGGCGCGGTTTACGACCGGCTCTGGCAGGCTCGCGCGCATGAATTGCAGAATGCCGCGCAGCTGCTTGCTCGCGACTTCGGGTTCAGGGCGGCGGTCGCGACCGGCGACCGGGCCACGATGCAGTCCGCGCTCGGCAATGCGGCGTCCCGCCTGCATGTCCGCACGGCCTTCATCGTCACTGCAGACGGGAAGGTCTCGGCTATCGGCACTTCGCCCCGTCAAGCTCAGCTATGGGAGCCATTGGACGCCGGCCAGCTGACGGGCGTCTCGATGCTCGACGGCCGCCCGCGTCAGCTTGTCGCTGCTCCGATCATGGCGCCGACGCTGATTGGCTGGGTCGTTTTCGCTGCAGACCTCGACGGACCGGAAATGCGCTCGCTCGAGCGTCTGTCGGCCATTCCGCTGCACGCGGCCGTCCTCGCCTACAGCAAGGGTCGTTGGTCGGAAGGTGCGGGAAGCATGTCCGTGCTAAGCCGCGAGTCCGCGGCCTTGGCGCAAAGCCACGTCGGCAGTGACGCGGCATTCGAAATGCGTGTCGGCGATGAGAAGTCGATCGCGCTCGCCAAGCCACTCCCCGCATTCGTCGAGGGCGATCGCGCAATCCTCCTGCTGGCTTATCCCAAGGCGCAAGCGCTTGCGGACGCGCATAAGCTGCAGCTTGCGCTCGCAATAATGACGCTGCTGGGCTTGCTGCTTGTGGCCTTCGCGACGTGGCGCGCAGCGGGACGGATCACACAACCGCTGGCGCGGCTAGATGATGCGGCCGGCAGACTGGCGTCGGGCGAGCACGTCCAGGTGAAAGTGCGCGGCACCGATGAGCTCGCGCGCTTGGCGACCAGCTTCAACGAGATGGTCGGGAAAATCGCCGAGCGTGAGCAGCGCATCACGCAGCTCGCGTTTAATGACGTGCTCACCGGCTTGCCGAACCGAACGATGTTCCAGCAGCAGCTCGATCATCTGTTCCGCGCGTCCGAAGGCAATGGCGGCATGTTCGCGCTGCATTGCCTCGATCTGGATCAGTTCAAAGTGATCAATGACACGTTGGGGCATCCCGCAGGCGACGCCTTGCTCATAGAGGCTGGGCATCGCGTGCAGCAGGCCGCGCGCGGTCAGTTCGTTGCGAGGCTCGGCGGTGATGAGTTCATCGTCCTGCAAACGGTCGTCGGCGGTGAGCGTGATGCCATCGACCGGCTCGCGCGCGACATCCTCACGGCGATGACTCAGCCGCTGATGATCGATGGGAACGAGTGCGTACCGTCGACCAGCATTGGGATCGCGATCGCTCCCGAAGACGGCAAGGACAGTGAGACGTTGCTGCGCAATGCGGACTTGGCGCTCTATCGCGCCAAGGAGGCTGGGCGCGGCACTTATGCCTTCTTCGAGGAGAGCCTTAACGAGCGCGCGCAACAGCGGCGGCAGCTCGAGTCCGACTTACGCCTTGCCGTCGAGCGCGAGGAGTTCGAGCTTCATTACCAGCCGTTGTTCGACCTCGAGCAGAACAAGATCTGCTCGTTCGAAGCTCTTCTGCGCTGGAACCACCCGACCCGCGGGCTCGTCTCGCCGGGCGAGTTCATCCCGGTTGCGGAGGATACCGGTCTCATCGTTCCGATTGGCGCATGGGTCGTGCGTGAGGCCTGCGCTCGTGCTGCCACCTGGCCGGACGACATCCGCATCGCGGTCAACGCCTCGGCGGTACAGTTCCATCGCGGCGCGCTCCACGAGACCATCCTGCGTGCGCTCGCCGACAGCGGGATCGCTCCAGCGCGGCTCGAGGTGGAGATCACGGAGTCGATCTTCCTCGAGGGCGGCGAGACGACGCTTCGCCTCCTTCACTCGTTGCGGTCTCTGGGCGTGCGCATCGCGCTCGACGACTTCGGGACGGGCTACTCGTCGCTCAGCTACCTTCAGAGCTTCCCGTTCGATAAATTGAAAATCGACCGCAGCTTCATCCAGAATTTGCTGACCCGCGACGGCGCCAGCGCCATCGTCCGCGCCATCACCGAGCTGGCGCACGCGCTAAACATAGAAACTACGGCCGAAGGGGTGGAGGAGACGGCGCAGCTCGTCGAGCTCCGGTCGCACGGCTGCTCGTCAGTGCAAGGCTTCCTCTTCGCCGAGCCGATGACGGCGTCGGATGTCGAGAAACTCTTCCATCGCGACGCGAAGGAAGCTCAGAACGTCGCTTGATTTCCGCTTCGGTCCAGGACCGAATTGTCGATTTCAGCGATCTTGGTAACGCCTGTGAGAGCCATCGCGACGCGCATCTCCGCATCGATCAGCTTGAGGATGTGCGTGACGCCCGCCTCACCTGCAGCCGCCAGCGCATAGGCCCAGGCACGACCCATCAATACGAAGTCCGCGCCCAGCGCGAGCATGCGCACGACGTCGAGGCCTGACCTCACGCCGCCATCGACCAGAACCGGCAAGCGTCCAGCGACAGCGTCGGCGACACGCGGCAATGCGCGTGCCGAAGATGACGCACCATCAAGCTGGCGTCCGCCATGGTTGGAAACGACGATCCCGTTCGCACCACTATCGAGCGCCACCCGTGCGTCGTCAGGATCGAGGATGCCCTTGATGATCAATGCGCCCTTCCACTGTTGACGCACCCACTCGACATCTTTCCAACTGACGGAGGCATCGAAGTTGCGGTGGATCCACGTTTGAAAATCGCTGAGCGGTGCGCGCTTGCCGACGATCGGCTCGAGATTGCCCAGACTGTGCGGCCGGCCATGGATGCCGACATCCCAAAGCCATCTGGGGCGAGCCAGTAGCTGAAGGTTTCTCTTCAGTCCCGCACCGGCGGCGCGCGCATCGCGATATCGCGACCCCGGCACCGCGAGGTCGACAGTTAGAACTAGGACGCTGCAGCCCACTTCCTTCGCGGTCTCGATCATGGCGCTAACGAAGCCGCGATCCTTGACGAAGTAGAGTTGGTACCAAGGCACGTGACCGGACTCAGCGACTTCGCGCAGCGAACAGGCGCCGACGGTTGAAAGAGCAAAAGGCACGTTCGCTGCGGCGGCCGCCCGTGCCGCCTGAACCTCGCCGCGTCTTGCATAGAGTCCTGAGAGGCCGACCGGTCCCAAACCAACCGGCATTGTCCAACGCTGGCCAAACAGTTCAGCGGAAAGATCGATCGACGAAACATCGCGCAGGACCCGCTGACGCAGCGCAATTCCGCGCAGATCCCCGATATTCCGCCGGAGCGTCTCCTCGTCGTACGAACCGCCGTCGAGATATTCGAATAGGAAGTGCGGCAGCCGCGCCTTGGCGAGCGCGCGATAGTCGCTGACCGATGCTGCCTGCCTCATCCGCGCGCTCCGCTCATCGTGAACCCCTTCACGGCTGATGCGAGCGACCACATATCGCGAATCGATTCAACGAAAACCGCAGGAGAAGCCCGATGGTCGAACCGTTGCGTATGGATCTCACGAAGCTGGCGCCGGATGCTTACCGCCACCTTCTCCAGCTCGAAGCGGCGATCGCGCCGCACGTTGATCGCAAGCTCTTGCACCTGATCAAGCTGCGCGCATCGCAGATCAACGGCTGCGCTTATTGCATCGGCATGCACAGCGATGAGGCGCTCCGCGACAATGAAAAGCCGGAGCGGCTGCTGATGCTCGACGCGTGGCACGAGAGCAATCTGTTCGATGACAAGGAGCGCGCGGCGCTTCAATGGGTCGAAGAGATCACGCTCATTTCCGAAGGCCATGCGCACAAGGAAAGCTTCGATGCGCTGAAGCCGCATTTCTCCGATGAGGAAATCGGCTGGCTCACGATGGCGGCCGCGCTGATCAACACCTGGAACCGGATCGCGATCAGCTCACGTGCGCAATATGACCGCGCCCAGTTCCATGCCCAATCGAAGGTGCCCGAGCCCGCCTAGGTCGCGAAGCCGGGCGAACCGGACGTGCTTTCGTCAGTGCCGGCCACGGTCGCGGCCAGCGCTTCAAGCGCTTTGACGTGCTGACGAAAAGCTTTCCTGCCGCTCGCCGTCAGGCTGGCCCAGGTGCGTTGCCGCCCGGCGGAATTCGCCTTGCGCAGCGAGACATAACCCGCTTCGGCAAGGGCCGAGAGATGTTTCGACATGACTGAATCACTCGTGCCGGTGATGTCCTTGAGCAGCGCGAACTCTGCGTCCTGCGCCTGAGCGAGCACCGCCGCGATCTGCAAGCGCGCGGGCGCGTGCAACACCGCATCGAAGCCGGTCGGTACGTCCATCGTCAGGCGCCCATTTCGCGCACGAACACCCGCTGCCACAGCATGCTTCCGCAAACGCCGATGATCGCGCCCACAACGCCCAGCAGCAGTGGCGTCGTGTGATCGTTGTGATCGAGCCCGCGAACGACTGCGAATGCATAAAGCGAGAGCTCGATCGCAAGGATGCCGAGCGCGACGATCCGCGTCTTCCCGCGACGATAGCCGTTGATGAACATGCCCATCCGCTTGCGATCCGATTGGATGATGATCGGGATCAGGGCGAGCAGCGCGACAAGGATCGCGATGCGCACGGGCAACGCAAACGCCGGCGTCGCAACCAGGCCACCCATCATCAATCCAAAAATGGCATGCCGCCACGGCGGGCAGTTTGCAGCCTTGGCCATTTGCGCCTCGGCATAATGCTTGGCTTCGAGCGCCGAGCGTGCGTCCAACGTTTCCATGATCACCCCTTCACTTTCCAGATAGGAAAGTCACTACGTGCGACTTTCCACCTTGGCAAGTGAAAAGTTTCCGAGTTGGAAAGTGACTAGCTCGCGAAGCTCGGATCGAGCCGATAAGCCTTCCGCTTGAGCGCCGGCCACGCAAGGAAGTTCGCCGCCATGGGCAGTCCGACCGCGCCCTGCTGCGCAGTGATCTCGGGTGATCCCTGCGGCGGCGTGTTGAGGTTATCGCCGGCCGAAAGCGCCATGATCTGCGCCTGGCAGGCACGCTCCAGATAATAGAGCCGGATGAAGCACTCGCCGACATTCTTGCCGACAGCGAGCGTACCGTGGTTGCGCAGGATCATCGCATTCTTCTCGCCAAGATCCGCGACGAGGCGCTCACGCTCGCCGAGATCGACCGCGACGCCCTCATATTCGTGGAAGGCAACTTCGCCGCGGATCAGCATCGCCGTTTGGGTAAGGGGGAGAAGCCCTTCCTGATGCGCGGAAACGGCCTGTCCGGCTGGCGTGTGCAAATGCATCACCGCATGCGCATCCTCCCGCGCCATGTGGATTGCAGAATGGATCGTGAAACCTGCGGGGTTGGTGATGAACGGCGTCGGTTCGATCGGATTGCCGTTCACGTCGACCTTCACGAGCGACGAGGCGGTCACCTCCTCAAACATCAAATTGTACGGGTTGAGCAGGAAGTGATGTTCCGGCCCTGGAATACGCGCCGAAAGATGGGTGAAAATGAGGTCGTCCCAGCCGTAATAAGCGACCATGCGATAAGCCGCGGCGAGGTCGACGCGGATCGCCCATTCTTCGTCGCTAACCTTGCCCTCTAGAGACGGGATCTCGACGGATTCCAGCGGCTTCAGATCGGTCATGCCGCGGTTGATGTCATCGACACGGTTCATGCTGGCACCTGTTGGCGGTCGGGGTGGGCGGCTGCAAAGGCCTCGAGCTTGTTCGCATTCTCATCGGCGCGCAGCAACGTCGGATAAGCATCGAGCGGCACATTGAAGCGCCTCGCATTTAAGAGCTGCGGGACGAGGCAAATGTCGGCGCCGGTCGGCGCATCGCCGAACAGGAACTTGCCCGCGTGCGGCTTTGCCATGGTTTCCAGCGCTGGGAGCCCCTCGCTGATCCAATGAGCGTACCAGGCGTCGGTCTCTTCCTGTGAGTGGCCGAGTTCGTCCTTCAGATATTTGATGACGCGGAGGTTGTTCAGCGGATGGATGTCGCAGGCGACCGTCATTGCCATCGCCACGACGTGGGCACGGTCCGCTGCCGAAGCCGGGATCAGCGGCTGGTTCGGATAGCGAAGGTCGAGATAGTTGATGATCGCGAGGCTCTGCGTGAGGCGGTGGCCGTCGATCTCCAGCATCGGCACGAAGCCCTGTGGGTTGAGCGCGCGATACTCGTCCGATCGTTGCTGGCCCTCGCGAAGGTCGATCTGCCGGCTCTCGTAATCGACGCCCTTGAGGTTGAGGGCGATGCGGACGCGGTAGGCGGCGGAGGAACGCCAGTAATCGTAGAGGATAGGACGGGCCATGCCCTGCCGTTACACGTCGGCTACGAACGGCGCTATGACTTCCGGCGGCACTCTGATGGGCCGCCCCGCCGCTTTGTCGATAATCGCCCATTGAGTCTTTGCGCGGACGCAGACTTTGCCGTCGGGTCCCGTGAACTCCATCAGGCGATCGAACCGCGCTCCCTTCGGCGCGTCGCCCACCCAGGTCTTCGCCCGGATTTCATCACCCTCGTGCGCGGCGCGTAGGTAATCGATCTCGTGACGCACCACGACCCAGTAGTAAGCGTCCTTGTGTGCCGCATCGGCCACCGAGTCCCAGTGCGCGACCGCGACCTGCTGGATCCACTGAACCCAGATGGCATTGTTGACGTGCCCGAGCTCGTCGATGTGCTCCGGCCCCGCGGTCAGCGCCATCTCGAAGGTCGGGTGGCTCAAGCCGTCTCCGTCAGGATGAAGGCGTAGGTCTCGGCCACCTCGTGCAGCTTTTCCCAGCGGCCCGACTTGCCGCCATGGCCAGCGCCCATGTTGGTCTTCAGGAACAGAGGATTCTGATCCGTCTTGTTCGCGCGCAGCTTCGCAGCCCACTTGGCGGGCTCCCAATAGGTTACACGCGGGTCGGTTAGACCCCCGGTGATCAGCAGCGGCGGATAGGGCTGCGCCTTGACCTGATCGTAGGGCGAGTAGCTGCGGATATAGTCGAACGCCGCCTTGTCGGTGATCGGGTTACCCCATTCCGGCCACTCGCCAGGCGTTAGCGGAAGCGTGTCGTCTAGCATCGTGTTCAGCACGTCGACGAAGGGCACGTCGGCGACGACCGCGCCCCACAGCTCCGGATCGGAATTGACGACCGCGCCCATCAGCTCGCCGCCGGCCGAGCCGCCGTTGATCGCGATCTTGCCCGCGCTGGTGAATTTCTCCGCGATCAGCCCTTTCGCGACATCGACTAAGTCGTTGAACGTGTTCGTCCGCTTGGTCAGCTTGCCGTCTAGGAACCACTGGTAGCCAAGGTCGTCACCGCCGCGGATGTGGGCGATCGCACAGGCCCAGCCTCGATCGAGCAGGCTGATGCGGTTCGAGTTGAACACCGGCGGGATCGCATGGCCGTAGGCGCCGTAAGCATAGAGGAAGACCTTGCCTTGGCCGTTCTTCTCGAAGCCCTTCTTATAGACGACCGAGACGGGCACCTTCACCCCGTCGCGCGCGTCCACCATCAGCCGCTCGGTCGCATATTGCGAAGCGTCGTAGCCGCTCGGAATTTCCTGGACCTTGAGCACCTCGAGCTCGCCCCTACCCGGATGATAGTCGTAGGTCGTCATCGGGGTGACCATGGACGAATAGCCGACGCGATAGCCTTCCGGCGCGAACTCCGGATTTCCGAGGAAGAAGGCGCTGTAGCTCGCCTCCTGGAAAGGAAGACGTGTTTCGTCACCCTCGTAGGTGCGCAGCACCAGCTGATCGAGACCATCGACCCGGCTGCTGATCGCCAGGTGATCGCGATAGGAAGTAACGCCGGTCAGATAGACGCGGTCCGAACCCGGAATGACCGTACGCCACTCCTCCGGATTGGACACGTCGGCCTCTGCCAGGCGGAAGTTCACGTGGTCGTCATTGGTGTGGATCCAGAGTTTCCCGTGCGCTGCATCGACATGATATTCGCGGTTCGGCTTGCGGCGGGAGATGAGGGTGAGCGGCTGCGATGGATCGTCGGCCGAGACGAACCGCACCTCGCTTGTGGCGTTGTCGCCTGTGGCAATGAGGATCAGGCTCTTGTCGTGCGACTTTCCGACACCGACGCTGAACCCGAGCTCCTCGGTCTCTTCGTAGAGCGTGACCGCCTCATCCGCATTCGCACCGAGCCTGTGGTAGCGGGCGCGGTAGCTGCGCCAATTGTCGTTCACTTCGGTGAAGACGATCCCGCCGCTGTCACTGGTCCAGACCGGCTGGCCGATGCCGACGTCGGTGACGGTCTCGATGTCTTTGCCTGAGGCAATGTCGCGGATGCGCAGCTGGAACCGCTCCGACCCGTTGTCGTCGACCAGGGTCGCGAGCAGCTTGCCGTCCGGGCTCGGCTCGATCGCGCCCAAGCGGAAATATTCCTTGCCCTCGGCTTCCACCGGCTCGTCGAAGATGATCTCGTCGGCGCCGCCACCGACTGGTTTGCGGTACCAGGTCCGGTATTGCGCGCCGCCCGGCTTGAATGCCCACCAGTAGAGATAATCGCCGTCGCGGATCGGGACCGAGCTGTCATCCTCCTTGATCCGGCCCTTCATCTCCTCGAACAGCTGGTCGAGGAGCCCCTGGTGCTGCGCCTTCCAACCGTCGAAATAGGCGTTCTCGGCCTTGAGGTACGAGAGCACGTCCGCATCATCGACCTCGGGATATTTGGGATCGCGCAGCCAATGCCACGGATCTTCGATCGTCACGCCGTGGCGTTCGTAGCTGTAGGGACGCTGCTCGGCTGACGGCGGTGATGGGAGAGTGGAAGGCTTGTCCATCCTACCGCTCTTAGCGCGGTCACCGGGAAGGGAAAGCTGACGGCGGGAATCGAACCGCCGAAACGAGAAGATCGTGCGACACCGGGGTGCCGCACGATCCTCAGGTTCAGGCAGCGCTGATTACTTGCCGCGCTCTGGCGCCGGTTCCGGCGGAGGCGGAGGCGGAGGCGGCGCCGGGCAGGTCGCCGTTGCCTCGATCACCGAACCGTCCGGGCACGTCTGCGTCGCAGGCGGAGGCGGAGGCGGAGGCGGAGGTGGGGGAGGCGGCGGCGGCGGGGCTGGCGGAGCGCCGAAGCTGTAGCTCAAACCTGCCGAGATGCCGTTCTGGTTCAGGTCGTTGCGGAACGTCCCCTGATATCCGGCATAGATCGCCAGTTGTGGGCTCGCCTGGTAGTTGATGCCCGCATCGACATCGAACTCGCTCTTGCCGGGCGTGACAGCCTGAACTGAGAAGCTGCTGTCCGGATCGCCGTTGAAGTATGCGTTGATACGGCCGGACTGGTTGTTGAAGTTGTACCGGTAGACCAAGCGGCCATAAGGCGAGATCGTCTTGTTCGGGTTTGACTTTAGATCGAGCCCAAGCAGGCCGTCGAAACGCTTCGCGTCGATATTGCCAACGGTGAGATTGGCGGCACCAGCACCAGTCTCGGTGAACGAGCTCTGCTTCCCGGTGGTGTAGTCGAAGCCGATGAACGGCCTCAGCTTGAACCCGCCAAGATCGAAGTCGTAGCCGCCGGTGACGATGAACTTCCAAAGGTGACCGTTGGTGTCAGCATTGGCTTGGCGAGAGACCGTCGCCACCTCGATCGAGCGGGACGCGTTGACCTTGCCGTGAGCGTAATCGATTTGCAAATCGGCACTCCAAGGCCCGCCCTGCCAGCCGCCGTAGAGGCCAACTTGCCAGCTGGTGTTATGGCCGTTGCTGTTGTTGAGGGCGTAGTCGATCTTGTCCTTCGACCAGCCAACCGCGGCACCGATGTAGAAGTCGGTCCAGCGATAGGTTGCACCGCCGGCGACACCCCAGGTGTCGATGTCGGAGCCGAAGCGGTAGGACCTGTTCTTGCCGTTGCCCCAGCCGCCGTAGCCGCGCAGCCACAGGTCGAACCCGGGTAGTACGTTCGGATTCTCATGGGTCTGCAGATGCACCTGACGAGAGAAGAGCTCACCCTGGTTGAGCAATGCACGGGCATAAGCGCCGTATGGCTCCGGGCTGGCTTCATCAAAGAACAGCTGCGCCTGGTCGACCGTCATCACATCGACAGCCGAAACGAGGGCCGCCGCATCGCCGGTCGCACCTGGAACAAGGCCCTGGAAGCCGTTCGCCGTGGCGATCTGGTTCGGTGTCGCGTTCGGCCCGATGCCGACCGCATAATCCGTACGCACCACGGTCAGGCGATAGACCTGATCTGTCCCGGCGATCGTAACGACCCCAGTGTCTTCGAGGCTGATGAAGGGGGATAATGTCGTCCCCGTGATCGTCTCGAAGTCGCCGGAAATCCCGCCCGTCGCGTGGACCACGTCGTACGTAGCGCCATCGACATAGGGTCCGGCCGGCGTTCCCAGGCCGTTTGCGAGATTGACTGCCAGCGTTCCGTCGAGCGACGCAGTTCCGGGAGTGCCAACCACCAAAACCTGGTCATAGCCCGTTCCCGGTGTTGCAAGCGGTGTGATGTCCGCCGCGAGCGTGCCGGTAGAATTCTGGGCATATGACCCATCGATGTGGAAGATACCCGTGCCGCCGTTGCCGGGGCTTAGCGTGCCGCTGTTTACGACTGCCCCCGTGACCAATCCGGTGCCTGAAAGGGCGCCGGCATTGTCGAGATTGCCCGTCAGAACGCCGTTGATGATCGAAGTCGATCCAGCCGCGGCGGTCAGGTTGCCCGTAAGGTTGCCCGTTCCAAGAATGTTGAACGTGGCACCGCTTGCGACGCTGTTCGCCGTCGTGGTGTAGGTGCCGCCGATCACCAACGCGCCGGCGTTGACGGTGAAGCCGTTCGTCAGCGTGCCGCTACCGGTGAGGCTGAACTGGCCCGTCCCTTCCTTCGTGATGCCCGCTACGTTGACCGGGCCCGAGAATGTCGTGGACGCATTATTGCCGCCGGTCGTCAGCGTGAATCCGCCGTTCAGCGCGCCGTCGCCGGCGAGGCTGCCGATGGTTTCGTCGGCGTTGAGCTGGAGGGAGCCCGGAGCCGTGACCGTCACTGCTGACGTATCGCCGATCCCGGTTCCGCCAACGGCCAGGATGCCGTCGTTGATGAAGGTTGCACCTGTATAGGTGTTGTTGCCGTTCAACGTCGTCATCGCAGCGCCGATCTTGGTGAGATCGCCGCTGCCGCTGATGTCGCCGGTGTAGGTTCCACCGAGCGAGTCGTCGAAGATCAGGTGCGAATCGTTGACGATGTCGCTGCCGTTATTGATGGCCGCGTCCTGCAGTACGAGCGTTCCATCGGAGATCGTCGTCAGGCCGCTGTACGTGTTCGCTCCGGACAGCGTCAGCGTACCCGTGGTGTTCTTGCCGATGCCGCCGGCACCGGAAATCACGCCGCTGAACGATCCGCTGCCGATCGTGAGGTCACCTCCCGAAAGCGTGACGAAACCGGTGCCGCCATAATGCAGTCCATCGTTGAGGATACCGATGGTCTCGCTTTCGGCGACGTCCAGCGTTCCGCCATTCGAGATCTGCACTTCGCCCGTGTCGGATAGCGCGGAGCCTCCGGTGACTTGGAGCGTAGCGCCGTCGATGTAAGTCCCACCAGCGTAGGTGTTGACCCCCGAGAAGGTCGTGACTGCAGTCCCGCCAAAGCCGACATAGACAATGCCGTCACCGGACATGTTGCCGCTGTAAGTGCCGGCGGCGTTGCTCTGGAACCAGACGCCTTCGTCCTCAAGGACAGTGCCGTTGTTTACGATCGTATTGGCGCCAAGGAAATCAGCGTCAGGCGTTGCGAGCATGGCGTGACCAACGTTGATCCGATCGTCGAACACGACCGGAGCAGCCACGGTCCAGGTGCCACCGTTGACGTTCATCACGTCGAAGTTGGTCACCGCACCAACGGTGCCGCCGCCGGCTCCGAGATTCAACGTGCTGTTGCCAGCAGGATCGGCCGTCAGCGTACCCGTCGGGAATAGCGTGCCGCTATCCGCGTTGAACACGTTCGTGCCGGCGCCCATGTCGACGTTGCCGTTGAGGACGCCGCTATTCGTGATCGTGTCGTTGCCGGCGCCGAGCGTGAAATTGCCGTTCCAGGTGCCGCTGTTGTCGATCGTGTTGTTGCCGGTCGCGGTCAGATTGCCCGTAACGGTGCCGCTATTGTCGACGGAGTTATCGCCTGCCCCGAGGTCCACGTCGCCGTTCAGGATGCCGCTGTTGTTGAGCGAGTCATTGCCGGCGCCGAGTGTCACATTGCCCGCCAGCGTGCCGCTATTGTCGACCGAATTGTCGCCGTCGCCCAGCGAGACATTGCCGTTCAACGTCCCGCTGTTCGTGACCGTGTCATCACCCGATCCGGCGGAGACGTTACCGTTGAGCGTTCCGGCATTGGTCAGCGTGTTGTCGCCTTCGCCCAGGTCGATGTCGCCCGTGTAGGTCGTTGCGGTGCCGAGGGTGAACGAGTCATCCCCTGCACCCAGCCCGATCGCTCCAGTGACGATGCCGCCATTGGAGATGGTAATGCTGTCGCCCGCGCCAGAGCCGTTAATCGACCCGTTGATCGTGCCGCCCGTGTTGTTGACGGTTAGCGCACCCGCCGCGGTGACGTCGCCGGTGATTGTCGTCCCTGCGGCATTGTTGACCGTCAGCGCTCCTGCTGAGACGATGTCGCCGACCAGGCTGGCCGTGCCGCCCAGGTTGTTGAAGGTGTTGACGGCGCCTGCAGCCGGAGCACCGAACTGGATGTCGCCGACGATCGTGCCGGATGGTGCGCCGGCGGCGTTGTTGACCGTGCTTCCGCCGCCGAGCGAGATGGCAGTCGCGCCCGAATTGATCGCACCCTCGTTATTAAGGGTGCTTGTCGTGCCGCCGGAGAGAAGGGGTGACGGCGTTGCGCCGCCAGTACCAACCGTAGCCCCGTTCAGCACGTTGATCGTGAGGTCGTTGGTGGTCGACTGGTAGCCATTCGGCGACGTTGTCTGGCAGATAACGGTCGTGCCCGACGCATCCGGGAGACAGTCCGCATAAGCTGCACTGGGTGAAAGTAATGCGCCTGTCCCCGTCAAGACGGTTCCGAGCATAAGGCATTGCTTCAACGTAAGTCTTTTAGTCATCGGATGTCCCCCTATTGGACTCGGGGGACGTTAGTTGTTGAGAAATAGTCGTTGCATCGGGGTTTTTTCCGATCCCGAAATTCGGGCTTGCCGCATGCGTCAAATTCGCAACCACCAAGTGGCTAGCGGCGGGCGTTTAGTTTTGGACCCTGGTCCAAACCTGTGACTTGCAGGCCAGGCCTCCGAGGACACAACCGCGCGCAACTATCGTGTTCTGATCCTTGACGGTTCCGGTGCCGGTGAGGACCTTGTTGAGATCGGGAACGAACACCTTCCCCTTCCAGACCTTCGGGCTTACCTCTTTGAATTCCCGGAAGAGCTGAGTTCCGACTAGATTCCGTGTGCCGCCGCGTGCCGCATCCGCCTTGGCTTTATCGTTGGCCCAGACGACTTCACCGCACCGGCTGCTTCCGCACGGATAGATGCGTACATGCACGCTGTTGGAGGGGTTGCGGAGCACCATGCCTTGGCCGTTTTGCGCACGGGCTAAGGAAGGCGAGAGGAGGGACGTCGCAGCCGCGGCGCAAGTCACAATCTTGAAGAAATGGTGCATCGGACCCCCGTTTGGCTGTAGTTGCGGGGGCCGTTGTCCGTATGCGGCACGGCTCCCTGCTAGGCGCCGCGGATTAGGCTGGTCATCACGTCTCCAAAATCAGGGTAATGTGGGACCGTCGTCTTCGGGTCGAAGTGACGTCGTAGCATCTCGGGGCTATCCGCACCGGCCGGGGGCGAGTAGGGCGCCGCAATGCCAAATCCCAAGCCGCATCCGGCCCTCGCGCGGGCTATCGACGCTCGTGGTTACGAGAAGCTCACCTCCGTCCAGTCCGCTGTAATCGCTGAGGAGGCGCAGGGCCGCGACCTAATCGTCTCCGCTAAGACCGGCTCAGGCAAGACAGTCGCCTTTGGCCTCGCGATCGCGCCCGAGCTCCTCGAGGGCGATTCCGTCGCGGTTACACACGCACCTCTTGCGCTCGTCATCGCGCCGACCCGCGAGCTAGCGATCCAGGTGAGCAAGGAGCTACAGTGGCTCTACGCAGGTACCGGCGCTCGCGTCGTAACCTGCGTCGGCGGCATGGACCCGATGAAGGAGCGGCGCGCTCTTTCTCATGGTGCCCACATCGTTGTCGGTACGCCGGGCCGCCTTCGCGATCACCTCGAACGGGGCGCTCTCGATCTTTCATCCTTGCGTGCGGCAGTCCTGGATGAGGCCGACGAGATGCTCGACATGGGTTTCCGCGAGGAGCTTGAGGAGATCCTGGACGCCACGCCCCGAAGCCGCCGGACATTATTGTTCTCAGCGACCATGCCTCGACCGATCGTTGCGTTGGCGAAGCGCTACCAGAAGGATGCTCTCCGCATCGAGACGCTCGGCGAGAGCGAGGCGCACCAGGATATCGCCTATCAGGCAGTGGCCGTGTCGCCGACCGACATCGAGCATGCGGTCGTCAACCTGCTACGCTTCCACGAGGCGGAGACGGCCATCCTGTTTTGCGCCACGCGCGACGCTGTTCGCCGGCTGCACGCAAGCCTGACCGAACGTGGCTTCGACGCGGTCGCTCTGTCTGGAGAGCATAGCCAGAACGAGCGCAATCAGGCCCTTCAGGCCTTACGCGACCAGCGCGCTCGAGTGTGCGTCGCCACCGACGTCGCCGCGCGAGGCATCGACCTTCCGTCAGTTTCCCTTGTGATCCACGTCGAATTGCCGCGAGACGCTGAAGTTCTTCAGCACCGATCGGGACGCACCGGCCGCGCAGGGCGCAAAGGCACTGCAGTGCTGATCGTTCCGTTCCAGCGCCGCCGCAGGATCGAAGGTTTACTGCGCGGCGCCCGTATCGACGCGGACTGGATCTCGGTCCCGACTGCAGCGCAGATCAGGACAAACGATCGCGACCGTCTTCTCGCCACCCTCATGGCTCCGGTGGAGCTGGAGGATGAGGATCAGGAGCTAGTGCGGCAGGTGATGGAGCAGCTCGCCCCTGAGGCGGTGGCTGCGGCTTTGGTGAAATCACTGCGCACGAAGATGCCGGCACCTGAGGACATTCTCGGATCCGGCCGTCAGGAGGGGCGCAGCGATGATGGCGCGCCGCGTCCGGGATTCGAAGGCGCAAGCTGGTTCCGCCTGAACGCCGGACGCCGCCACAACGCCGACCCAAGATGGCTGCTGCCGCTGATTTGCCGCTACGGGCATGTCACCCGGGCAGAAATCGGAGCGATCCGGGTCGCTGCGAACGAGAGTTTTTTCCAGGTGAGCGAGCGTGCAACTCCGGGCTTCATCAAGGCTTTGCGCCGCGCCACCATCGCGCCCGAAGATCAGGGACTGGTTATCGAGCTTGCCGAGCCGCGCGAGGGCAAGTCGAGCTATCGCCCCGAGATGGCGCACGAAAGGCCAACGCCGCGGAAGAAGCCAAGGCACCCAAAGCCAGCGAAGGCGTCTCCTAAAGGCGGAGCCCGCCGCCCGCGTTAGATCTTGCGGATCAGCGCTTCGGCCGTTGCCACAGTTAAGCCGAAGCGGCGCACCTTGGTCGTCGTTCGCGCGGACATGTTGCCGGGCTGCGGCGTCAGCCATTGTTCGACGCTGAGGTTGCCCTTCATCTTAAACGAGAAGCGGTAGCGATCACCGTCCTGCACGATCGTCACGGGGCCGGCGGCTTCCGACATGGTGCCCATATAGCGCCCTGGCCCAACCTGGCGGATGTGCCAGCGGCGCATCTCCGGCGGTTCGCCTTCGTCGACGACGCGCTGAATGAGCGCCAGACTTCCATCGCCCTCGATCCGCCCATTGCCGATGCTGCTTGAGCGGTAGGTCTTCTTGAACAGTACTTTGACCGTGCCGTGGGACTCCGTCCGCCCAACGAAGAACTGTAGCGCGTCGGGCTCGCGGGGAACCGACGCTGACGCCGCGCTGAGCGAGAGAATTCCCGCGATCGCGATTTGCACCGAACGGCCAAGGAAAGCGCTGTGCATGGGCGCGAGACTAGCGGCAATTGTGCCGTTGGAAAGACCCGTCATCGAGCGCCGATCGTTGCGGCTTTGGCGACTTCGTTCTCGATACGCATCTTGTCTCCGCGCTCGATCCTGGCTGCCATTTCGCTCCAAGCTGAAGCCGCTCGCAGACAACGCTCACGAACGTTTTCCAATGTAGCTGCCGCAGCTTCATCTCGGGCGCTCGCGGCGCGTTCGAGGTAGAGTTTGAGATCACTTTTCACGACGCTCCGCGCACCTTTCCCTCTGGTTCAGTTGCCGGATGCAATCCCGGCTTTTGAACGCCTTCCCAGAGAACAAACGCCTCTGCGGGAAAATGGGCCCATCAGCCGTTGCACTTGGCGACAAAGCAGGAGCCAAACATCGCGCTATACCAGCGGCCTACGGTGAGTTATTGTGCGGCTGTCCGGCCGCTAAGCCCCAGAGCGGAGTTGTTAGGGGGTAGAGATGGCATTTGCACAAGCACTTCGAGATTTGCTTCTCGCTCGAGAGAATCTGGTGCCGGCTGAATTCGCCAACGGCGAGCCCTTAGAATCGGTATTGGATCGCGATCTATTGGTGGTTGAGTCCACGGCTGAGTCCGACACGGTCACATCCATCTTGCTTCTCGACGGCACGACACTTCGGCACGGAGCTAGTCCCCACTTGCCGCAAGAGTATCGCGAGGCGATCGACGGACTGACGATCGGTCCGGTCGCAGGGTCCTGCGGGACAGCGGCGTTTCTGGGCCATCCTGTGTATGTCTCTGATATCGCGAACGATCCGCTGTGGGCGAATTATCGCGATCTGGCGCTTCCGCATGGCCTCCGAGCCTGCTGGTCGACGCCAATCCGGAACTCGGAGAACAAGCTGCTGGGGACTTTTGCGGTCTACCACCGGAGGCCGCGCAGCCCGACAGCGGAAGAACTCGAATCCATCCGCACAATCACGGAACATGTAGCGCGCGCGATCATGTGGTACCGCGGATCGCAATACGAAGCCGCCGAGCCGCAGCCGGTGCGGCCTAACTTGAGGCTGGTCAGCGATTCAGGCGACGACGGCTAGACACCGCCTGTAGACTGGCGGATTTCGACCAGGATCTGCTCAAGCTCGCGGAGCAGCTCGGCTTGGCCGTCGGCCGCATTGTCTCGCAGCCTCCGCACGCTTTCTTCCAAAGCCGCAAGGCATTCATTGGTCGCATCCCGAAAGGGATCTTCCCGCATCTTCATCGATCTGTTCTGATTGTCGCCCTGAGAAGAGGATAACACGCGACCTCAACATATGTTAGTGAAATCGGCGATCCGGACCGATCAGGGCGTCGGAGGCGTTTTTGCCGCTCGTGTCAGGGATTAGTCGGCAAACGCACGGTAGGCTTCGATTGATGTAGTCCGTGCTTATTGCAGTTCGGGCTAGCGTGCGTAGCTAAACAGGACCAATCTTCGAGGCCTCATGAATTTTCGCAACATCTCGTCCTGGTGCATCAAGAACCCCGTCGCGCCGATCGTCCTGTTCATCGGACTGACGCTCGCGGGGATCGTCGCGTTCATGCAGATGACCGTCACGCAAAATCCCGACATCGACTTCCCAGTGGTCGTGGTTGGCGTGAGCCAGCCGGGCGCAGCGCCTGCGGAGATGGAAAAGCAGGTAACTCAGCAGATCGAAGCGGCGGTTCGCGGCGTTACCGGCGTCGACGAAATCGATAGCTCGGTGAGCGAAGGCTACAGCAATACGGTCGTCCAGTTGCAAATCGGGACGCCGATCGATCGTGCGGTCAACGACGTTCGCAACGCCATCTCCCAAGTCCGCGGGAACCTTCCCGAGGGCATTCTCGAGCCGACGGTCTCGCGCTTTGATACGTCGGGCAACCCGATCGTCTTCATCGCCGCCGAAACCACCGACATGACGCTCGAAGAGCTGAGCTGGTACATCGACAATAATGTCGCGAAGCAGCTTCGCGGCATCACCGGCGTGGCGGCAGTGTCGCGCGAAGGCGGGGTGGATCGCGAGATCCGCGTGATCCTCGATCCGGCCGCCCTTCAGGCGCAGGGCCTCACGGCAGCGCAGGTCAACCAGCAGCTTCGTCAGCTCAACATGAACGCGGCGGGCGGCCGCGCGGAGATCGCGGGTTCGGAGCAGAGCGTTCGCGTGCTCGGAAATGCACCGACCGCCTATGACCTTTCACAAGTGCAGCTGCCGCTTTCCAACGGACGGTTCGTGCGTCTGGCGGACATCGCGCAGGTGAAGGACGCTTATTCGGAGCAGCGAACGCTGGCGAAGCTCAACGGCCGCCAAGTGATCAGCTTCAACATCCAGCGCTCCAAGGGCTCGTCCGACGTGTCGGTCTACGACGCTGCCTGGGCCGAGCTCCACAAGATCGAGAAAGCCAACCCGCGCGTTCGGTTCAAGGAGATCGACAACTCCGTCGACTACACCAAGAACCAGTACAAATCGGCGATGGAGGGCCTGCTCGAGGGCGCGGTCCTCGCGGTTCTAGTAGTGCTTCTCTTCCTCCGAGACGTCCGCGCGACGGCGATTTCGGCGCTGGCGATCCCGATGTCGGCAGTTCCTGCTTTCTGGTTCATGAGCCTACTGGGCATCAACCTGAACGGCTTGTCCTTGCTCGCCCTGAGCCTGGTCGCGGGCGTGCTGGTCGACGATGCCATCGTCGAGATCGAAAATATCGTGCGCCACATGCGCATGGGTAAGTCCGCCTATCAGGCGGCGCTCGACGCAGCGGACGAGATCGGCCTAGCCGTGCTTGCCACGACCATGGCGATCGTCGCGGTATTCCTGCCAGTTGCGCTAATGCCCGGCGTCTCGGGCCAGTTCTTCAAGGCGTTCGGATTCACCGTCGTCGTCGCGGTGCTGATGAGCTTGCTCGTCGCCCGCATGATCACGCCGCTGATTGCCGCTTATTTCCTCCGCAGCAAAGGCATCAAGCCGCACGCGTCGGGCGCCGCGATGGACGCATATTTGCGCGTTCTCAGCTGGTCGATGGATACGTCGAAGGCACATGCCTATGCGCAGCGGCACCGGGGTCGCTGGGGTAAGATCAAAAGCCTGGTTCTGGATCACCGGCTGTACATGGTCGGCGTCGGCGTCGGCGCGCTGCTTCTGACGGGAGTGCTGATTGCGACTCTGCCGATGACATTCCAGCCGGAGATCAACCAGGACACTTCGACGGTTCAGGTCAACCTGCCTCCCGGGGCCACTCTCCAGCAGACGCAAGATGTGTTGGATAGGGTCGCCGACCTGGTTCGGGGCAACCCCAATGTCGAGCAGGCTTTCGAACGCATCAATGTCGGTAGCGGGTCGGTCGACCTGAAGCTGAAAAAAGACCGGAAGGTCACCAGCACCGAGTTCGAGCGCTCGGTCGCGCCAAAGCTGGCGGAGTTCGCGGACGCCCGGGTGAATTTCCAAAGCCAAAATGGCGGCGGTCCCGGCGGAGCATCGCGCGACATCATGCTTTATCTCGGCGGCGACGATCCGGTGAAGCTGCTCAACGCAGCCAACAAGATCGCCGCGGAGATGGGAACCCTTCCTGAGCTCCATGCACCGCGGGTCGCCGGCGACCTCGCTACGCCGGAAATCGTTATCAAGCCGCGCTTCGACCTGGCGGCGGATCTCGGCGTGACAACTGCGGCGCTGAGCCAAACCATCCGCATCGCGACGCTGGGAGACATCGAGCAGAATAGCGCAAAGTTCTCGCTCTCCGACCGGCAGATCCCGATCCAGGTCTCACTCGCGGAGAACCAACGGAGGGACATCACGACGCTCGAGAACTTGCCTGTGCCGACGTCGAGCGGCGGCTCCGTGCCGTTGCGCGCCGTGGCCGAGATCAGCTTCGGCGCAGGACCGGTGAGCATTCAGCGCACAGCTCAGCAGCGCCGCATCGCGATCGGCGCCGACCTTTCGCCCGGCTTCGTCTCGGGCGACGCATGGAAGAAAATCAACGAGCTGAAGTCAGTGACCAACCTCCCCGAGGGTGTGGCGCGTCTCAATCTCGGCCAGGCAAAGTGGCAGGCGGAGATGCTCCAAAACTTCATCGTCGCGCTGTTCGCGGGTGTCCTGCTGGTGTTTGCGGTGTTGGTCCTGCTCTACCGCCGGTTCCTGTCGCCATTCGTGAACATGGGGTCGCTGTGGCTAGCTCCGCTCGGGGCGGCGCTCGCGCTGCATATCGCCGGGCAGCCCCTGTCGTTGCCGGTGTTTATCGGCTTGCTGATGCTGTTTGGCATCGTCGCGAAGAACTCGATCCTGCTCGTCGATTTCGCGGTGGAGATGATGAACCACGGGATGCCCAAGGATGAGGCGATCTATGAAGCCGGGCACAAACGCGCGCAGCCGATCGTGATGACCACGGTCGCCATGGTCGCCGGTATGCTCCCGATCGCGCTGTCGTTGACCGGCGACGCTAGCTGGCGCGCACCGATGGGGATCACGGTGATCGGAGGCCTCATCTTCTCCACGATGCTGACGCTGCTCCTGGTGCCGGCGTATTTCTCGATCGCCATCTCGATCGAGACCCGCATCGGCCGCATCTTCCATCGCGTCATCGGCCAAGAGGCGCATCAAGTGGGCGAGCCAGTCCCGGCCGAGTGAGTTCGGTCCGGGGCTTCAACGCGAAGGGTGGTCACCCTCGCGCCTTCGCGCGAGACGGATCTTTTCGAATTCCTCCACGGCGTGATCGCCGCAGAGGAGCACCCCGTTGATCACTGCCCCAGCAGCACGCTTACAGTCCCGCACCGAACAGGGCGGGAGGATCGGTTTCATCATGCGACTGGCGCTACGCACCGGTGCTGCCTTGGCTCCCCGGTTACCGGGGTCGCTTAAGTCGGTAACGGCTATTCGAAAGAAATCAGCGGCGGTTCGAGTCCAGCCAATGCGGAAGCTGGCGGCAGCCCCACGCTTTTCTCTTCGCTGCAAGCGAGGATAAGTGACCCGCGCGTCGGGTCTGCAGGTCGCAGAGCGGGGATCGATTGCGCCGCATTGACTGATGAGCCATTCACCGTTCGTACAATCGTGTGGGCGTTAGCCGTGAATGGCCCGGTAATCGCGGCGGCCTGAACTGGATTTCTCCCGAAAAGGATAGATGCTTCCGGCACTTAGAGTCGGCGCGGGGCCGATCTCTCGGGGAGGGAAGCCATGGCCAGCACGGTTCAAACGCGGCCGAACCATTACGAAACGCTCGGGTTGGAATTCGGCGCGAGCGTCGATGAAATTGCGCGCGCCTTCGCGGCCAAGATGAGCGGGATCGGCCTGCGCCCAATGGCCGCGGCGGCTCAGATCTACGCGGCATACGAAACACTGCGCAATCCCGAGAAGCGCCGCGCTTATGACGAAGCGATCGCGCCGAAGAAGACGGCGCCGCTTCAGTGGACAGCCGCCGCAGCACGGTGGAACGGAAGTCCTTTCGTCACGCCGGCCGGAGCGAACGTCTCCGTAGAAGGTGGCCGGAACTTCGCTCCGCCTCCTCCGACCCGGGCGAGGCCGCAGCCCCGGCTGGACCCTCAGCACGCGCCGTTCATCGCTGCTTCGCCGAGCGAGGCGGTTCGCCCCGAAGCACCGCAAACACGTGCGCAGGAACTCCTCCGCCGACTGGAAGAGCAACGCCGTCCTGAGCCGCAGCCCCAATCGAACCCGGAACCTCAACCCCGGCGGGAACCCGAAGCTCACCCCGAAGCCGGTGCCTCTAATCCCGTGGATGTCGAACATGTGCTTTTCCGCGCTGTCGAGGAGCGGTTGAACGAGGACGAAGCTCGGCCTCGATATCGGAACAGGTCTGCGGTGATCATTGGTGGCGTCGTCGCGAGCGTGGCCCTGGTTGGGGCTTGGGCCGGGACTGTCGTCGGCGGTCATGCGGAGGCGGGAAACAGCGTCACGATGGCGTTGCCCAAGGCGAGGCCTGCGCCTGCTCCAGTTGTATCGGCAGCGGTAGCTGAGCCGAGCTTCATCGATGCTCAGCCTGCGATTGCGCCAGCCCGTGCCTCGGATCGGCGGATGGTGCGCTTACCGGCCGTTCCTGAGCAGCAGCGAGAGGTCGCAATCGAGCCAACACCTGCCGCGACGGATGCGGCAAGTATCGAACCCGCGGTGGCAGACGCCGCGCCTATCGCTCCCACCTTGGCGAAATTGCCGCTACCAGACGCCGTGATCGCGCGGACGATCGGTCGTATTGGCTATTCCTGCGGCCAGGTCGCATCGGCGAGCCCAGTCGACGGACAGGCGGGCGTGTTCGACGTAACCTGCACGTCCGGCCAATCCTATCGGGCATCTCCGGTCAGAGGTCGATATCACTTCCGTCGCCTCGCGAGCCGCTAGAGCGCCGATAACCTGATCTGGATTAAGGACGACAGCCTGTCCGCTCGATCATAATTCGCGGGTCATGTCTGAGGACGCGATCCGGCTGATCGAGCTCGCCCAGCGGCGACTGAAGGCGGCGTCAGACACGGCGCGCCGAGTTATGGAACGCCAACGGGCGCGGATGGAATCTAACCGTGAAGTCATCAATCGGGCTTCAGAGCGCACGCATCCGTTCCATCGCCGCTCTCAGGGCTGAATGCGTCGCCAGGTATAGATTCCGCTGTCCATTTTCAGCGCCAGGTTCAGCGTATCGCCGACCAGCTTATAGGACACGACGAAGCCGAGGTCGCGCGCAATACGCGTATCCATCGACTGTTCACCGCAGAAGGCGCGGGTCATCGCGGGGGCGTTGAAGGTGATCTGCCCATCGCTTGGACTTGCCGGCATCGCCTTCCATGTCCCAGTCGCGCGGTTGCAGTCGAGCTGCATCGCAAGCTTGCCGTCGTACATTAGGTCCATGGTGTACTTTGACGGATCAGAGGGTTCGATGGTGCCGATGGCGTCGTCCATCGATTGGAACTGGACGAGCTGCCATTTGGTGCCGGCGAGCGTTCCTGAAACGGCGGGGCTGGTCGCGTCGGTCTGCACCGGCGTCGTGCAGCTTGCGAGTGGCCCGAAAATAAAACCGAACGCAGCGGCAAGACGGAACATGCGCATCGCGAAGTTCCTCCAAGACTGTTTTAAGGTCGTCAGAGACAATCATAAGCCCGACCGCAATTGCCGTACAGTAGAAACCCGGAGGTTCGGCTGCAGCTTATGTGCTATGACTTTCTGACCCGGAGAGTCGAGCTTGCAGTGATGGAGGTTGCCATGCGTGCAGCCATGTCGGCGCTTGTTGTTGGTTTTCTTCTAAATCCCACGGCGGTTCTAGCTCAGGAGGCGGAACCGCAGGCGGAAGCGATGCACGCCCAGCCTGAGGCGATGCATCATCGGCCTGGGACCGGGCAGGAAGCGGTCATCTATCGCGATCGCAACTTCAGGGGGCCAGCGGTCACGGTGCGCCGGGATGAGCCGAACCTGCGCATCGGATGGTCCGTCAATTCCGCCCGAATCCACGGCGGGAGCTGGCAACTCTGCGAACGCCCGAATTACCAGGGAAATTGCCTGATCCTCTCATCGAACAGCAGCAATATGGGGCACCGCCGCGTGCAGAGCGCGCGGCAGATGAGCCGCGGTTGGCGGGAGATCGGTCGGACGAACGTCTACCGCTTAGGCTGGGTCAACGCGACGATCGACGCCCGCGGGCAGCCCGCTCTATCAGATTTGCGCTTCTGTGCAGAGAGTACCGCCATCCGTTTCCATCACGCACGGGTGCGTTTCGGAAATGGAATCGCTCAGACGATACGCGTGCCTTCGCAAGTGAGCAGCGGACGCTGCTCCAACTCCATCGCGCTACCGGGCGTGCGTCGGAACGTGCGCTCGGTGGAAGTGACGGCGTCGAGCGTAGGAGTCGCGAGGGGGCGGATCCGTTTGGAGGGACGCTAAGACAGGAGGGGCTAAATGGCTGACACCCTTGCGGCTGAGCGGCTCATGCGAGCGAACGAGACCGGCCGAAATTCGCTCCGGGAATGGCCCGGCTGGCATTATTTGCCGGGCGTCGCCTTCGTCGTCATCGGCATCGTCGCCATCGCCGAACCGCCGCTCGCCAGCATTGCCGCGACCTTCTACGTCGGTGCGATGCTGGTCGTCGCCGGCGCGTTCATGTTCCTTGGCGGCGTCGTGAACCTGAAGCACCGGGGCAGCTGGATCGCAGCAGTGATCGGCCTGCTCAGCTTCGTCACCGGCCTCATCGTCATCGAGGCGCCGAGGGCATCTGCTGCGACGCTCGTCTGGGTGATGGGCGCGTGGCTGATCGCTGGTGGGTTGCTGGAGCTGGCGATCGGATTCAAGCTGTCGATCGGCCGCGGCTGGCTCATCCTTGTGAGCATTATCAATATCGGTCTTGGGGTCTTCATGGTCATGCTGCAGCCGGGCGCCGCATTCGCATTCCTTGGCTACGTCGTCGGGGTCAGCATGGTGATCCAGGGCTTGTGGTCGCTGCTCTTCACCGCCGACCTCAACGCAGCCGTGCGTGACATGAATTTCCGACCGGGATTGAGTCACTGAGTCACGCCACGCAGCCCGTGATCATTGGGGGCCGATGATGACCGACAAGCCGGTCGACAAGCTGTCTCTGTCCGCACTGACCGCGATGGTCATCGGCTCAATGGTCGGAGCAGGCATCTTCAATTTGCCGGGACGGTTCGCGGCGGCGACGGGACCCTTCGGCGCAATCGTCGCGTGGGCAATTGCCGGCTTTGGAATGTTCGCTCTGGCGCGCGTTTTCCAGATCCTGTCGGAGCAGCGCCCGGACCTCGATTCCGGTGTCTTCGCTTATGCGAAGGCGGGCTTCGGGGATTATGTCGGGTTCCTTTCCGCGTTCGGCTACTGGCTCGGCAGCTGCCTCGGCAACGTCTTCTACTGGGTGTTGATCGGCTCGACGCTCGGACGCTTCTTCCCGGCCATCTTCGGGGACGGGAGCACGGTCGCGGCGATCATCGTGTCGCTCATCGGGGTTTGGCTATTTCACGTCATGATCCTGCGGGGGATCAAGCAGGCAGCGGTCATCAACAGCATCGTCACGGTCGCGAAGGTCGTGCCACTGCTCGCGGCAGTTCTGATCTTCCTGATCTTCTTCAGATACCGGCAGTTCGCCGAGAATTTCTTTGGCGGCATCGGCATGCCGGACAAGACGTTGGTCGCGCAGGTGCGGGATACCATGCTGATCACCGTGTTCGTGTTCATCGGCATCGAGGGCGCCAGCGTATATTCGCGCTACGCGAAGACGCGCTCCGACGTGGGCGCAGCGACGATCATGGGGTTCCTGAGCGTCACCGCCCTCATGGTCGCGATCACCCTGCTGCCCTACGCGACTGCGCCTCGCGCGGACATCGCCAGCGTTGCGAACCCATCACTTGCCGGAGCGCTCGAGCTGGTCGTCGGGCATTGGGGAGCAGTGTTCATTTCCCTCGGCGTGCTCGTGTCGGTCCTTGGTGCCTATCTCGCCTGGTCGCTGATCTGCGCGGAGGTGATGTTTGCGGCGGCACAGTCGAACGACATGCCTAAGATCTTCGCGGCGCAGAACCGCAACGGCGTGCCCGCCAACGCCTTGTGGCTGACCAACATCGTCGTCTCCCTCTTCATCGTCTCGACATATTGGTCGAACGACGCATTCAACATCATGCTCGACATGACGAGCGTCGCAGCGTTGCTGCCATACCTGTTGGTCGCGGGATATGGAGCGCTCGTAGCTAGACAGGAGGGCGGCCGGCCCGCTGCCGCTGCCTTCGCGTGGATCGCGATCGTCTATACGCTCTTCATGTTCCTGGCGGCGGGGCTGAAATATGTTCTGCTCCTGTCGATGCTATTTGCGCCCGGCACCGTCCTTTATCTTTGGGCACGCAAGGAACAGCAGGCCCGCATGTTCGCGCCCATCGAAATGGGCATCCTCTCGCTCATCATCCTCGCTGCATTAGCCGGTGCCTACGGACTGGCGACTGGTCTGATCACACCCTGAAGGAGGCGCGCGTCATGGACAGCAATTTCGGCGTCCATTCGGAAGTAGGGCAGCTGCGGAAGGTCCTAGTCTGCGCTCCAGGGCGTGCACATCAGCGTCTGACCCCGACGAATTGCGACGCCTTGCTGTTTGATGACGTGCTTTGGGTCGACATCGCGAAGCGGGATCATTTCGACTTCATCAACAAGATGCGCGATCGCGGCATCGAGGTCCTGGAGCTGCACAATCTGCTCGCGGAAACGGTCGCGATTCCGGAAGCGAAGGCGTGGATTCTAGATAACCAAGTGGTGCCGAACCAGGTTGGATTGGGCTTCGTCGACGAGGTTCGGTCATACCTCGAGGGTCTGTCGGAACGCGATCTTGCAGAGACTCTGCTCGGCGGTCTTTCGACCTACGAGTTTCCGGAGCACATCGGCAGTGAAACGCTGCAGATGATCCGTGATGCGGCGGGCGTGAACGAGTATTTGCTGCCGCCGCTCCCGAATACGCTCTACACGCGCGACACGACCTGCTGGATCTACGCTGGCGTGACGCTGAACCCGCTCTTCTGGCCGGCACGCCACGAAGAGACGATCCTCACGACGGCCGTGTACAAGTTCCATCCTGACTTCGCGGGCAAGGTGAATGTCTGGTGGGGCGACCCCACGGAGGATTGGGGCATGGCGACCCTCGAGGGCGGAGATGTAATGCCGATCGGCAATGAGTGCGTACTGATCGGAATGAGCGAGCGCACCTCGCGGCAGGCGATCAGCCAACTTGCCGCGGCCCTGTTCGAACGAGGCGCGGCGAAGCGCGTGATCCTGGCCGCAATGCCGAAGCTGCGCGCGGCGATGCATCTCGACACGGTTTTCACCTTCGCGGATCGCGATTGTGTGTTGCTCTATCCCGACATCGCCAATGGGATCGAGTGTTTCTCTTACAGGCCGGACGGGAATGGCGGGATCGAGCTTCACCGCGACGGAACGCTGATCGAGACGGTGAAGGAGGCACTCGGGCTCAAGCAACTGCGCGTTATCGAAACCGGCGGAAACGACTACACGCGTGAGCGCACCCAATGGGATTCAGGAGCGAACCTAGTCTGCGCCTCACCCGGGGTGGTGTTTGCCTACGACCGCAACACGTACGCCAATACGTTGCTGCGCAAGGTGGGCATAGAGGTGATCACGATCAGCGGATCGGAACTGGGCCGGGGTCGTGGAGGCGGTCATTGCATGACCTGCCCGATCGCTCGCGATCCGATCGATTTTTGAGCTTTCAGCGGGCTTACGCTCCAAGCATCTTCTTCACCCCGCGGGCGGCTTGCCTGAGGCGTTGTTCATTTTCGACCAGGGCGATGCGGACGAAGCCTTCGCCCTCTTCTCCAAAGCCCACGCCGGGCGCGACGGCGACATGGGCCTCAGTAAGCAGGCGCTTCGAGAATTCGACCGAGCCCAGATTGTGGAAGCGCTCGGGGATGGGTGCCCAGGCGAACATCGAGGCCTCGGGCACCGGGATGTTCCAGCCAGCGCGGCCGAAGCTGTCGACAAGGACGTCGCGGCGCTTCTTGTATAGCGCGCGGTTCTGCTCGACGATGTCTTGCGGGCCGTTAAGGGCGGCCACGGCGGCGGCTTGGACGGGCGTGAAGGCGCCATAGTCCAAGTAGGATTTCACGCGTGCAAGCGCCTCAATCAGGCGGGCGTTGCCAACCGCAAAGCCGATGCGCCAGCCAGCCATGGAATAGGTCTTGCTCATCGAGGTGAACTCGACGGCGACATCTCTCGCGCCTTCGACCTGGAGGATTGATGGAGTCGGCGTGTCGCTGAAATAAATCTCTGCATAAGCGAGGTCGGAGATGATGATCAGGTCGTGCTCGCGCGCGAAGGCGACCAGGCGTTCGTAGAAGGGCAGGTCGGCAACATAGGCTGTCGGGTTCGACGGATAGCCGACGACCAGCACCTTCGGACGCGGAACCGTGAAGCGCATCGCGTTCGTGAGGCGCTCGAAAAACTCCTCGCCGGGGGCGGCGGGGATGGAGCGGATCGCGGCACCGGCGATGATGAAGCCGAAGGTGTGGATCGGGTATGACGGGTTGGGCGCGAGGACCACGTCGCCGGGTGCGGTGATCGCCTGAGCGAGGTTGGCGAGACCTTCCTTTGAACCCAGTGTGACGATGACTTCCTTGTCAGGGTCCAGCTTCACACCGAAGCGGCGCTGGTAATAGGCTGCTTGCGCTTTGCGAAGGCCTGGGATGCCTCGGCTCGCGGAATAGCGGTGCGCGTTTGGCTTGTTCGCGACCTCAGCAAGCTTGTCGATGACGTGCTTGGGGGGCGTACCGTCGGGGTTGCCCATGCCGAGATCGACAATGTCCTCGCCGCGAGCGCGCGCGGCCGCCTTCATCGCGTTCACTTCGGCGAAGACGTAGGGCGGCAGACGCTGAATGCGGTAGAAGTCACTGTCCATCGCGCCATTCATGACGGCGATGTTGCGGTGCATCAATCCCGGTAGGCGGGAAGCGATATGCCTCGCGCGATGGCTGCGCCGCGCAGTGTGAAACCCGCGATGGCCGACACGCTCGCTGCAATCCAGACTGGTGTGCCCAGCAGGACAAGCCCGACGAACAAGCCCGAAGCGAGCGCTGCGGCGGTCACATATAGCTCGGGACGCATCAGGATCGACGGCTCTCCGGCGAGTATATCGCGAATGATGCCGCCCGAGCAGGCGGTGAGCACGCCCATGACGAACGCCGGAATTGGCGCAACGCCGAACAGGAGCGACTTGGCTGCACCATAGGTCGCGTATGCACCGAGACCCGCCGCGTCGAACCATAAAAGGGCCTGCCCCGCGAACCGCTGGCGACTGGTGAACCACACCAGCACTGCGGCAGAGATGCAGATGGCGAGCACCGCGTTGCTACGGACCCAGAAGACGGGCGCGCCGATGAGCAGGTCGCGCAGCGTTCCGCCCCCGACACCGGTGGCCGCCGCGAAGAAGATGAATGTGACGAGCGTCTGCCGCTTCTCCGCCGCCAGCAGAGCTCCCGAGATCGCGAAGACGAAGATGCCGAAGTAATCGAGCAGGGCGAAGGCGAGGGGGATCTGCGGGATTGGTGACGGCAACGGCGTCATTTCTCTTTGTCGAGGTCTTGCTTGGTCTTGGCGATGAGGAGCTGCTTGGCCTCCTCGGTCTTGCCCGCGTCAATCAGCTGGATGAGTTGCAGGGGTACGTTTTCAGCCCGGGGTGTGTGGGGAGCATATGCGAGCGGCGCCAAAGTCGCGCGGGCTGATGCCGCCTGGCCGGTCAGGAGCAACTGCCGTGCGAGCAGGCCACGAACGCCGGGGCTTTCAGGCGCCAGGACTTCGGCGCGCATCAGCCCCTTCACGGCACTGTCCGTCGGCTGCACGCCTTCCAGCACGAAGCTCTGATAATATCCAACCAAAGGCGTTACGGCATTCGGGTCGGCGCGGTTCGCGGTTAGGAACCAGGCCCGCGCTGACTGCCACGCCGCGTGGTCTTTGCTGCCGGTCTTCGAAAGGACGGCGGCCGCGACTTGACCCTTCATCACTAGCGCGTCCACCATCTGTGGTTTGACACGCAAAACTGCGTCCGCAGCCGTGAGTGCATTGGCGTAGCGGCCTGTAGCGAATTCAACCTCCGCCAGCTCGCTCTGGACGACGGGATCATCGGGATAACGGCTGGCAATCTTTTCCGCGCCGGCTGCTACGCCGTTATTCCAATATTTCGGCATTCCGGTGCGCACTTGCGCATAGGTCGGGAGGAAGGCCGCTTCACCGGGGCTAAGCTGGCGCATGGTGACCGTGATTGGCTTGGTCTCCATCGGGATTCGCAACTTCGCAGCAAGACCCTTGCGCGCGTAGTTGTTCACCTCGGCATTGAGCACATTGAGATCACCGAACGCGAGGCGCGCGGCGTCCAGGCCGGCTTTGCCGTGATTGATGAGGTCCAGATAGCGGGCGAGCTGGCCCTGCCGCGGCCCGCGGGTTAGCATCAGATAGTGTGTGAGCAACCACCCGCGGCCGTAAAATGAGTCCATATTGCCGAAGCCGATCCCGGCCTTAAACGGATCGAACAGGTCCGAAACCGTCATCCCGCCCGTCCAAATCGCCTCGGATCGATAGTTGGCGGGGAAGCCAATCTCCACCGACCCGTCCGGTGGAAACTGAGCCGTCGCGTTGAACTCGGCAAAGCCTTCCGAAAACCAGCGTGGGTAGGCTATCGGGAAGTTGTTGTAGGTGAAATGGTGACTGTATTCGTGCAGCAGCACCACTTGCGAACTGAATGAGCCGTCCTTCGCCTTTTTGTCGATCTGGGGCACGTACATGCTGAAGATCGTCGATTGCTGCGTGCGCGGCTGGTAGTAGCCAAGAACGAAGCCGCAGTTGCATGTCCGTTCAAACAGCTTCTGGTCCAACGCGTAGACGGCGAGGGGGCGCAGATGCTGGTCGGGGTCGTCCGGCACCGCATAGAGCTTGCGCAATGCGCGGTCGAACCGTTCGAGCCGCTCGGCGAATGCTCGCGCTTTGTCCGGAGTCTCGTTAATCGTCAGGACGAAATGGTCGGTACGCGCTTCCAGCCACTCGGCATGCGCGGACGCCGGAACCAAAGCGAAAGAAACGGCCAACGACAACAACCGACGCATGCTAACCCCCCAACGATTCGGCGCTGCGATTGAAGCAATTCCATCAGAGAGCGTCGAGCATTACATGGAGGGGATGGCGGACGATCTGAAAATGGGCGCGATGCCGACGCTCGAAGATTGGCAGCATTGGACGCTGGTGATGGGCCGGGCCCAGCAGCTGATGATGGAGTTCTGGGCAGACCAGGTGAAGACTGGCCAGCCGATGCCCGGTTGGTCGCCCGCGGCTTTCGGTTTAGGCGAGGGCGCGCCTGCGGCCGATCCGATGGCGCTGATGAGTGCGGGTGCGCAGGCGTGGGCCAAGGGGCTCGAGACATGGGGCAAGGTGCTCGGGGGTGTCGCGACGCCCGGCGCTGACGTTGCGGAAAAGAAAGATCGCCGATTTGCCGCTCCCGAGTGGAGCGAGAACCCGATCTTCGATACGATCCGCAAGACCTATTTGCAGATTTCCGACCAGCTGCTGGGCACCGTCAACGAGATCGAGGGGCTGGATACGGACACCCGCGAGAAGCTTCGGTTCACAACGCGCAGCTTCGTCGATGCGATGAGCCCGTCGAACTTCGCGGTGACGAATCCGCAGGTACTAAAGAAGACGCTCGAGTCGCGTGGCGAGAATTTGCTGAAGGGCCTCGCCAACATGCTGAAGGACATTGCGTCCGGACAGCTGACGCAGACGCAGCCCGGCGTGTTCGAGGTTGGACGCAACCTGGCGATGACGCCGGGCAAGGTCGTCAAACAGACTCCGCTCTATCAGCTGATTCAGTACACGCCGGTGACGGACGATGTACTGAAGACGCCGGTCGTGATCTTCCCGCCCTGGATCAACCGCTTCTACATCCTCGATCTCAACCCCGAGAAAAGCTTTGTGAAATGGGCGGTCGAGAATGGCGTGTCGCTGTTCATGGTGAGCTGGAAGTCGGCGGACGAGAGCATCGCGGACGCGACGCTCGACGACTATGTGCTCAAAGGTCAGATCGACGCGGTCGACACCATCCGCGAGCTGCTCGGTGTCGAGAGCGTGCACACCATCGGTTATTGCGTCGCGGGCACCACGCTGGCGGCGACGCTAGCTTACCTCACCACCAAGAAGCAGCAGGACAAGGTCAAGTCCGCCACCTTCCTGACGGCGCAAGTCGACTTCAGCGAGGCGGGCGATCTCAAGCTGTTCACGGGGCCGGAAACGCAGGGGCTGCTGGACCAGCTCACGGCGGAGAAAGGGTATCTCGACGGGCGTTACATGGCTGCGACGTTCAACCTGCTACGCGGCCGCGACCTGATCTGGAGCTACGTGGTCAACAATTACCTGCTCGGCGAAGAGCCGGCGCCGTTCGATTTGCTTCATTGGAACAGCGACACCACGAATCTGCCGGCGCCCTGGCACCGCGATTACATCGAGAGCTTCTACAAGGCGAACAAGCTCGCGACGAAGGGCGGCATCACCGTCGCCGGCGTTGGCGTCGACATCGATACGGTGACGACGCCCACCTACGTTCAGGCGGGGCGCGAGGACCATATCTCGCCGCCGCAGAGCGTGTGGAAGATCATGGACCATTTCGCCGGGCCGAAGCGGTTCGTGCTCGCCGGATCGGGGCACATTGCGGGGGTGGTGAACCCGCCCGCGGCGCAGAAGTACCAGTATTGGGTGAACGACAAAGATGCCGCGACGCTCGACGAGTTCATCGCGGCGGCGCAGGAACATAAAGGCAGTTGGTGGCCGGACTGGCTCACCTGGCTGAAGAAGCTCGATGGGGAGACGGTGAAGGCCAAGGGGGCGCGGGTGCCGGGGGCAGGTAAGCTCAAGGCGATCGAGGACGCTCCGGGGAGTTATGTCAAAGCGCGCTGACACGCTGAACGTGAGGCTGGCCGAGCCGGAGGAACATGAGGAGCTGGAGGCGCTTCAGTGGCGCGCTTCGTTCGAGCTTCCTGAGTATCGCGATCAGCTGATGGAAAATCCGGACGCGATTCACTTGCCTCCGGCGCAGATCGCGAACGGGCAGGTCATCGTCGCGGAGCTTGGTGGGAAGCTGGCGGGATTCGCGGCGCTTGTCGGCGGCGAACTCGACGGACTGTTCGTTGAACCGGACCTTTGGGGCCGCGGGGTTGGGCGGACGTTGGTCGACGTCGCTGTTCTAGAGGCCCGGAACAAGGGACTGACTCTCACCGTGATCGCCGCGCCTGCCACACGGCTATTCTATGAAAGCTGTGGTTTGTCGGTGGAGGGCGAGACCCAGACGCGGTTTGGACCGGCGTTCAAGATGTCACGCTAACAGTTTTGATATTTCCAGTGTCGGCGCTTGCCTTCATTCAGCCATTCGATGGCGGTGGCAATGCGCTTCTGGCGCGTGGCGTCCTGCTTCGCTTCGCTGATCCACTCGAAATAGTCGCGCTGCGCCGAGGGCGGGAAGCCGTCGAGCGTTGCCTTGGCGTTGGGGGCCTTTGCGAGCGCGGCCGCAAATTCCGGGTGAAGCTCGGGCGCGGACTTTGGCTCATGCTTGGTCTTGCGCGGTGCGGGCGCGGTCTTCGCCAGGGTCGCGGCTTCCCGGATGATGTTGTCCAGCTCATCGTCCGAAGGCAGGTCGGCGAGGCTGGTCAGCTTGCCGAACTGCCCCATGGCGCCCGCCTTGGCGCTGCCGTCGCCAATCTCCTGCCCCCGCCAGAAATTTAGCGCGGCGTGCGCTTTGAATGCCGCCATGACCAGCAGGATCTTGCCGTCGACGGTGAAGGACGGAGCGCTCCACTTCACCACTTCTTCGGCTTCGGGAGCAGCGGCATGTACCCGCTCCCTCACGTGGCTAAGGATCTCCTGAGCGAAGGGTGGAGCCTTCGCGATATAGGCATCGAACCGCGGGTCGCGGCTCACAGAATGCCTCCGCCGAGCATCAGGCGGACGATGCCGACGAGGATGACGAACAGGTTCAGGTTCCGGCCCGATGTGCTGCGGGAGATCATGCCGACGACCGCGCCGACGATCGCCAGTGGAATGATGAACCAGTTCGCCCAGCCGAGCAGCGGGATGAAGGCGATCAGCGCGAGTATCAGCGCAACGGCGCCGATGATCAGGGAGACGAGGTTGAACATGGCTTCAGCCGTAGCATCATTCCGGCGGCTGCGGCAGCCGGGGTGCTCGGAGCAATGCCGTGACGTACAAACCGAGCGCTAGCCAGATTGCCGGGAAGGCGATGGCATGCGCGGTGGTGAAGGTCTCGCCGTAGAGCAGGACCGCGATCAGAAACTGCAACGTGGGCGCGACGAACTGCAGCATGCCGAGCGTCGAATAAGCGAGCTGGCGGGCTGCGGCGGTGAACAAGAGCAGGGGCGTAGTGGAGACGACGCCGGCGCAGAGCAGCAATGCTGTGTCGAGCCCGGTCGGTCCAATGACGGGTGAACCCTGGCTGCCGCGCCACGCGAGCCAGGCGATGGCGAAGGGAAAAAGCAACGCAGTCTCGATGCCCAGACCGGTCAGTGCTTCGGCGGCGACCACTTTGCGGAGCAGTCCGTAAAGGGCGAAGGTCGCGCACAAGGTGAGGCTGATCCACAACTGACCAAGTGCGCCGGCTGCCAGCACCGAAATCCCGGCGGCAGCGATCGCGACGGCAGCCCACTGCAAGCGGTTGAGCTTTTCGCGCAGTACGAAGCGGCCGAGCAGCACGTTCGCGAGCGGATTGAGATAATAGCCGAAGCTCGCGGCTAGGATGTGGCCGCTGGTGACCGCGTAAACGTAGAGTAGCCAATTGCCGCCGATGAGCAGCGCGGTGATCGCGAGGATGCCGAGTGTGCGCGGCTGAGCGATCGTCATCCACACTCGCGGCCAGCCTTTGGCGATGGCGATCAGAACGGCGAGGAAGGGCAGGGACCAGAGTACGCGATGCGCGACAATGTCCACGGCCGGAATACCGGTGAGCGCCTTGAAGTAGATGGGAAGGACACCCCACAGCGCGTAGGCGGCAAGCCCGTATGCAAAGCCCCGAGCGGAGCCGTGGCGGTGATGCAGGTCATGACGCTGGTCGGGGCTGTTCATCTGCCGCGCCCGTAGCGGCGGTGTGCCGATGCTTAAAGGGGTTGGTTAACCCCGCGTTAGTGGATTTTTAATCGGAGGGCTGCCACTCTTGGTGGCAGGGAGAACATGGTGCCCTTCACCACGAATCTGGTTAACAATCGCACTCGAGCGGCGGCTTTGATCGCAATGCTGCTGCTTGCCGGTTGCGAGACCAAGCCGAAGCCGCCGCCGGGCACTCGGCCGATGGTCGAGGTCGCACCTCCGGCAAAATCTGAGGTCTGGAAAAAGCTCGCAACGGTGGCCGATCAAGACCGGCTGTCGCGGCTGGATTCGGCTTGGCAGCAGGCGCTGACCGAAGCCGGCAAGAGCAACGCCGCCGATATCAAAAAGGAAGGACTGTTGCTGAGGCCGAAGGCCGCGCTGCCGCGGCCCGCGCCGACTCCCGGCAGCTACAATTGCCGCCTGATCAAGCTCGGAAAGGCGACCCCGAAGACGCGCGCTTACGAGAGCTTCAAGCCGTTCTTCTGCTACGTCGAGGTCGAAGGGGACCTGCTGACGATCGTCAAGCAGACGGGCAGCCAGCGGCCGGCCGGACGCTTGTGGGAGGATGACGATCCCGACCGCCTGATCTTCCTTGGCAGCCTCACGCTCGGTGATGAAGAACAGCCGCTGGCCTATGGCGACGACCCAAAGCGCGACATGGCCGGCGTCCTTGAGCGCATCGCACCGTTCAAATGGCGCCTCGTGATCCCCTGGCCGCAGAGCAATTCCAAGCTCGACGTGTTCGAGCTGACGCCGGTCGCCGAGCAGCCGAAGGAATGAATGAGACCGCGGGGTTGCTCGCCGACCCGGTCGAGGTTCGGGCCATCCTGATTGCGTCCGCCAGAGCCGGCGAAGCGATCAGCTATTCGGAGGTGCTCGGGCTGCTCGGTCATAACTTCACCCGGCCGAAGATGCGCGCCCTGTGCAAGGTGCTGGCGTACGTCGATGATGAGGCTGAAGAGCGCGGCGAGCCTGAGCTTGCGGTGCTGGTCGTTCGTCAGTCCGACCGGCTGCCGGGTCAGGGCTGGTGGGTCGGGGGCGCGAAGAAGCACGGCTATACCGGCTTGTGGGAAGGGCGGAAGGCCGCGAAGCTGATCCGGAAGCTGCAGAAGCAGGCATTCGAGTTTTGGGCAGGACGAGACGGCTAGCATTCGCTAGAGGCGCGGCTCGATGTCCCAACCCCGCACCTTCAAAGTCCAGGAAGACGACGACGGAATCCGGCTGGACCGTTGGTTCAAGCGGCACATGCCCGACGTCAGCTTCAACATCGTCTCGCGCTGGTCCCGGACGGGGCAGCTGAAGCTCGACGGCAAGAAAGCCGTGCCGGGCGATCGCGTCGAAGCAGGTCAGCAGATCCAGGTTCCGCCTGCCGATGCAACGCCGTCGAGAACGGCGCGACCGCAGCGTAAGCGAGAGCAGCTTACCGACGAGGAAATCCAACTCGTTCGCGACATGGTGATCTATCGGGATCCGGGGGCCTACGTACTCAATAAGCCGCCCGGCCTCGCGACGCAGGGCGGGACGAAGACCACGCAGCATCTCGACCGCCTGCTGGACGGTCTGGCGGACGACGACCGCGGGCGACCGAAACTGGTGCATCGGCTCGACAAGGATACTTCGGGTGCGCTGCTCGTGGCTCGCACCGCTCGGTCGGCCGGGCATTTCGCCAAGGCATTCTCGGGGCGCACCGCGAAAAAGGTCTATTGGGCTCTGGTCGTCGGCGTGCCGGATAGCGACGAGGGAACGATCGACGCGCCGCTCGCCAAGCAGCCGGGGACCGGCGGCGAGAAGATGCACATCGACGAGGAGAACGGTCTTCCGGCGAAGACGAAGTTCCGCACCATCGATCGCGCGGGCAACCGGACGGCCTGGGTGGAGCTTCAGCCGCTGACTGGCCGTACCCACCAGCTCCGCGCCCACATGGCTGCGATCGGTCACCCGATCGTCGGCGACGCGAAGTACGGCGGTGCGGAAGCCTTCCTGACCGGCGGCATCAGCCGCAAGCTGCACCTCCACGCGCGGCGGATCCGGATCGACGCGCCCGAGGGCGGGAAGATCGACGTGACGGCGGAGCTGCCGACACACTTCGCCGAGAGCCTGAGCACGATTGGCTTCAGCCCGATGGCCGGTGACATGATGCCGATGGAGGCGCCGCCCGCGCCAACGAAGGAATCACGGCAACGCAAGGCTGCTGCAGCCGCGAAAACGAAGCGGCGTGAGCGCCGCGGGGAACGCCGGTCTCGCGGCTCGCCCTCAGGAAAACCCAGCAAGTCCGGCAAGCCGAAGCGGCGATGAACCGGCTCGCGATCTTCGACTGTGACGGCACGTTGGTGGACAGTGGGGCGACGATCCACGCCGCGCTTGCGACAAGCTTCGAGCAGAATGGGCTGGAGGTGCCGTCGATCGCTGCGAGTCGGCGGATCATCGGGCTCAGTCTCAACGAGGCGATGGGGGCTCTGCTGCCCGATCTTCCCGCCGAGCAGCACGCGGCGCTGTCGGAAGACTATAAGCGCGCTTTCTGGGAGCTCCGGGCAGCGGGGCGCGTAGAAGAGCCTCTGTTCGACGGGGTGATCGAATTGCTCGATGCGCTGGAAGAGGACGGCTGGCTGCTCGCCGTCGCAACGGGGAAGTCGGATCGCGGCCTGAAGCACTGCCTTGAACAGCACGACATTCATGCCCGGTTCGTCTCACTTCAGACTGCGGATCGGCATCCTTCGAAGCCGCATCCGTCGATGGTCGAACAGGCAATCGCGGATGCGGGAGTGACACCGGAGACGTCAATCGTCGTTGGCGACACCAGCTTCGACATGGCGATGGCGGTTTCAGCGGGCGCTGCGCCGATCGGGGCGGGTTGGGGCTATCATGAGGCCGACGAGCTGATCGAAGCAGGAGCGGTCGGAGTCGCGGCGCGGCCGATCGATGTCCTCGCCTTGGTCAGGGAGCATGTTCATGGATGAGGACGAGCAGGCCCGGAACCGGCTGCTGGCCTATACGGCTGTGCGCTTCGCCGGCCTTACCGTCTTCTTCCTCGGCGTTGCGATCATGTACACCGGCCTGGTTCGTCCCGGCGGCTGGCCGCAGCTCGGCGCCATCGTCGCCATCATGGGCGTCATCGACGCCTTGTTCGCGCCGTTCCTGCTCAAGAAGGCGTGGGACAAGCAAGACGCGGAGCGCGAGTGAAGCGCTTCTGGAAAGAGGTTCAGGTCGTTCGCGAGGACGGCGGCTGGGGCGTGAAGCTCGATGGGCGTCCGGTGAAGACGCCCGCTCGCGCACCGCTGGTGGTACCGACCGAGGCGCTGGCGGAAGCGATCGCGGACGAATGGCGGTCGATCGAAGATGAGATCGATCCTCGCAGCATGCCGCTGACCGGGCTCGCCAACGCAGCAATTGATCGGGTGGCGGCACAGAAAGATGCGTTTGCGGCCGGGTTATCCCGCTACGCGGAAGCGGATCTCGCTTGTTATCGTGCGGAAGGTCCGCACGAGCTGATCGAGCGGCAGGAGCAAAGTTGGGATGCGCTGCTCGGCTGGGCGCGGCGACGGTTCGACGTGGATTTCGCGACCACGACTGGGATCACGCACGTGACTCAGCCCGCAGCGACAGTGGAGCGCCTGTCACATGAGGTCAGTGCGCTCGATGCATTCCGCCTCGCCGGGCTTTCGCCATTAGTGACGATCGGCGGATCACTAGCCGGCGGACTTGCGGTGCTGGATAAAGCGATGACCCCCGAGCAGGTGTGGGACGCGGTCAGCCTCGATGATCAGTGGCAGCTCGAACGCTGGGGGTCCGACGCCGAGGCCGAGGCTGCGCTGGAGAACAGGAAGCGCGACTTCCTTTCAGCGGCGCGATTCCTGGAGTTGCTAGACGCCTAGTGGGCCGGGCCGATCAGGCCTCGAACAAACGGATCTAGTTCTGCGTGTCGCGCTTGCTTCAGGCGCTCGGCGGCGATGATTGAGCGGACCTGTTCTAGGCATTCGTCTGTGTCGCGGTTGACCAGAACGTATTCGTATTCTGCCCAATGATCGATTTCATCGGTTGCTCGACGCATGCGGTCAGCGATTACTTCATCAGAGTCTGTCGCTCGGGAGCGTAGACGTCTCTCCAATTCGTCCATCGATGGTGGCAGCAGGAAGATCGTAACAAGATGCTCTTTGAAGTCCGGGACTAACTGCCGAGCTCCCTGCCAATCAATATCGAATAGAATATCACGACCTTTACGGAGCGCCTGCTTCACCGGCGATTTGGGGGTACCGTACCGATACCCAAAGACGTGAGCCCATTCGACAAACTCACCGGATTTGATCATCCGATCAAACTCACCGTCGTCCACAAAGTGATAGTCGACATCCTCCGTCTCCCCCGGTCGCTTAGGCCGCGTGGTCGCCGAGATGGACATCGTCACATCCTTGTCCGCGTCCAGCAACATGCGGGCGATAGTCGATTTACCAGCCCCCGATGGAGACGAGAGCACGATTAGGAGGCCGCGGCGCTGACGGGTCGGTTGGTCCATGGCCGCTCTTGCTTCGGGCGAAGCATGGCCGTCAAGCGGTCAGCTGCTGCAGTGCACAAAAAGTGCCTTGAAATGGTGCGGCGCAACCATTATTGTGCACTGCAACAAATTCTAAGGAAGGTTAGAAAATGGCAGACGAAACCAAGGTACAGGCTGAGGCCGCGGCTGAGGCACCGGCCAAGGTTGTTGAGGCGATCGCCGACACCGCCGAAAAGGCAGTGAAGGAAACCGCCGCCGTTGCGAAGCGTGAGCGTGCGAAGTCCGCGCGCCGTGCGAAGCGCGCGGTTGCTGCCGAGAAGATCACGACGCGCCGGAGCAAGACTGCCCGCCGCACCACCCGTACCGCCGCTCGCAAAACCGCTCAGAAGACGGTTCGTGCGGCTCAGCAAAGGATTGAAACCGTGGCCAACACCAACTTCTTCAACGGCTTCGACGCCGTCCCGGCGTTCGCGCCGCTCCAGAACCTGTTCGCCGACGCCAACGAGCGTAGCCAGGACATTGCCAAGCGCAGCCAGAAGGTCGCCGAAGAGCTCGCCGATCTCGCCCGCGCCAATGTCGAAGCGATCGTCGAAGCCGGCCGCGTGGCGAGCGAGGGCGCCCGCTCGATCGGCCAGAACGTTGTCGCTTCGAACCGTGACGGTGTCGAGCAGGCTGCCGATGCGATCCGTTCGCTGGCCGAAGCCAAGTCGCCGACCGAATATCTGCAGCTGCAGAGCGATTTCGCCCGCGCTTCTTTCGACCGCGCGGTCGCCGAGTCCTCGAAGCTCGCCGAGTCGCTGGTGAAGCTCGCCGGTGAGGCGTTCCAGCCCCTTTCGAATCGCGCCACGGCCAATGCCGAGCGCTTCAACACCCTCGTTGCCTGACCCTCTCCCCTCCTAAAAGTCTAGGCAACGACTGTTGGCGGTCGCTCCCACGAGGAGCGGCCGCCTTTTTTTGAAGTTGAGCGTTTACTGCTGCCTTGCCGCCTCTTTGCGGCTTGCCATATCTTAAGGCGTGATGAGCTTAACCGACGTGATGCGTGAACGCTGGACAATGCAGAGCCCCGGGCAGGGCGACGGGATCGAGGAGATCGAGACCGGCGTCGCTACCCGCACGCGTCCCAAGACCAAGAAACCGTCGAACTACAAGGTGCTGATGCTCAACGACGATTACACTCCGATGGAGTTTGTCGTGCTGGTGCTGCAGCGCTTCTTCTCGATGGATATAGAAGACGCCACGCGCGTCATGCTCCAGGTTCACCAGCAGGGCGTCGCCGTGTGCGGCGTGTTCACCTACGAGGTGGCGGAGACCAAGGTCACGCAGGTGATCGACTTCGCCCGCGAGAACCAGCATCCGCTGCAGTGCACGCTGGAGAAGGCCTGAGCGCTTCTTGTAACGCCGCCGTCACACGCTAAGGCGCGCGCATGGACAGCATCTGGATCAAGGGCGGCAACCGCCTCGAAGGCGAAATTCCGATCAGCGGGGCGAAGAACGCGGCCCTGACGCTGATGCCCTGCGCGCTTCTCACGGCAGAGAAGCTGACGCTCACCAACCTGCCGCGGCTCGCGGACGTGGATACCTTTAGCCACCTGCTCAACCAGCTTGGCGTCTCGACCTCGGTTGCAGGCGTGAAGAAGGGCCAGGTCGGACGGCGCATGACGCTGCAGGCCGACGACATCGTCTCGACGGTCGCCCCCTACGACATGGTCCGGAAGATGCGGGCGTCGATCCTCGTGCTCGGTCCAATGCTGGCGCGCATGGGCGAATCCACCGTCTCGCTCCCGGGCGGCTGTGCGATCGGCGATCGTCCGATCGACCTTCACCTCAAGGCGCTCGAAGCGATGGGCGCGGAGATCGAGCTTGCGGCGGGCTACGTGAAGGCGATGGCGCCGAAGGGGCGCATCCCCGGCGGTGACTTCAGCTTCCCGGTCGTGTCCGTCGGCGCAACCGAGAACGCGGTCATGGCGGCGGTGCTCGCTACCGGGAGAACGCAGCTGTTCAACGCGGCGCGCGAGCCGGAGATCATCGACCTATGCAACCTGCTGGTCGCGATGGGCGCGAAGATCAGTGGCATCGGGTCAGGCCACCTGATCATCGAGGGTGTCGAGGCGCTGCACGGCACCGAATATGAAGTGATGCCCGACCGCATCGAAGCGGGCAGCTATGCCTGTGCGGCGGGGATCACGGGCGGGTCGATCGACCTCATCGGTGCGCGGCCCGACGACATGCAAGCGACGCTGAACGCGCTGGCCCAATGCGGCCTCGTCCTCGAATTCCACAATCGTGGGATCAAGGTCAGCGCCAACGGAGGCATGAAGCCGCTCGCACTCTCAACCTCGCCCTTCCCGGGCTTTGCGACCGACATGCAGGCACAGTTCATGGCCATGCTCTGCCGCGCCCAGGGCGACAGCTTTCTCGAGGAGACGATCTTCGAGAACCGCTACATGCATGTCCCCGAGCTGCGCCGCATGGGTGCTGACGTGGACATTCACGGCCGCTCGGCGATCGTCCGCGGCGTGGACAAGCTGACCGGCGCAAGCGTCATGGCCACAGACCTTCGCGCTTCGATGAGCCTGGTCCTTGCCGGGCTAGCTGCCGAGGGCGAGACTGAGGTGCTGCGTGTCTACCACCTAGACCGCGGCTACGAACGGCTGGAAGAGAAGCTCTCCGCCGTCGGCGCGACGATCGAACGGCGGAGCGCGGGCTAAAGCTTCTTGAAGAAGCGGATGCTGCTGCGGTCGTAGCCCATGTGGCGATAAAAGGCGTGGGCGGCGGCGAGGCGGTCATTGCTGGTGACCTCAACGATCTGGCAGCCCTGATCGCGGCACCATTGTTCGGCGGCGTCGATGAGCAGGCGGCCGATTCCGTGCTTCCTGGCGTCCTCGGACACTACGAGGATGGTGATCCTGCCGACTGGCGCGGGGCGGTGGATGGTCACCATCTTGTGGACGCCGCACATCCCGACGACTTTCTTGTCGAGCGTGGCGACTAACGGCAGCTCGCCGGTCTTCTTTAGGCGGTTGAGATTCTTGCGGACCGCCTTCTCATCCATCTCATGCTCGAGCAGCTGCATGAGCTCGGACAGCCGCTTCGCATCATCGGGTTTGGCTTCGCGGGTCTTTGGCGGTTTCGGTTTGGGCGGCGGTGGAGGTTGGGGCGCAGCCTTTGCCTTCCGCACCGGATCGGGCTCCGGCTTAGGTGCCGGTTCGGCATCATTCGCTGCCTGTCGGCTCGGCTTGGCTTTGCGCTTGCGCGGCATGATCGCCACGTCGAGCGAAGCCCCCCAGTCCTGCGCTCCCAAGTTGCGCAGATAATGCTCGACATCCTCGGGCTTCGCGTTCGGGCCTTTGTCGTCCATCCCGAAGACGGGCTTGCCGCGGGCGTCGGTCAGTCCGGCCTTGCCGAACCGCCGTTTGTTGGGCGTCCGTACGCGCGACCGGACCAGTTTCAGCCCACGATTGCGGGCCATTTCGGCAAGCGAGTCGAGGACGGGATCGCTCACAGGCTGTCCAAAGCGTGCAGCACGAGACCAACCATGCCGCCGACCAACGTGCCGTTGATGCGGATGTACTGGAGGTCGCGTCCGACTGCGGCTTCGAGGCGGTTGGTGACGGTCTGCGCGTCCCAGCTGCGGACCGTGTCGGAGACGAGTCGCACGATCGAGCTGCCGTAGCCGGCCGCCATGCCGACGACGGCGCGACGGGCGAACTGGTTGATCGCCTTGCGGATGCGATCGTCCTTTTCGAGCGTGCCCCCCATCGATTTGAGGATCTCGCCTAGCTTGCCGGCCATCACCGCGTCGGGATTGCGTGCGGCCTTGATCACCGCCTCCCGGCCCTTCTGCCAGAGCGTATCGAGCCACAAGCTCACCGACTTGTTGTCGAGCAGCTGTTCCTTGATGTTCTCGACCCGCTCGCGAGTCTCGGGCTTGGTCTGCAAGTCGTTGGCGAGCTGAGCCAGCGCTTCCTCAACCTTCACCCGAACAGGGTGCGCGGGATCGGTCGACATTTCGACCGTTAGCTTGCGCAGCCCGTCGATGATCGCGTCCGCGAGCTTGGCGTCCAATCCGGCGAGCTTCAGGACCCAGTTCGCCTTTTTGTGCACCATGTCACGGATCAGCGGCTCGTTCGCGTCAAGCGTGCGGGCCATCCAGCGAATCCCCGCTTCGAGCATCGGCACATGGCGATCCTCGTTGATGGCCGACGCGAGCGCATGGCCGAGCAGGGGAGAGACCTCTGTGCGGCGCAGGCGAGATGAGATCGCGCCCTTCACAATGCCTCCCAACCGCTCGTCGTCGAGGCTCTCGAAGACGTCGGCGATCAAGCGCGAGGCGCCGCTGCGGATTCGCGACTGCTCTTCCGGATTGGGGCTCTGGAGGAAATGACCCACCGCGCCCGCCACGTCGATGTTGCGCATGCGGCGCGCAACCACCGAGGGGATCAGGAAATTCTCCTGGAGGAACTTGGCGAGCGTTTCGCCGATTCGATCCTTGTTGCGGGGGATGATCGCGGTGTGGGGGATCGGCAGGCCAAGTGGGTGGCGGAAGAGGGCGGTCACCGCGAACCAGTCCGCGAGGCCGCCGACCATCGCCGCTTCGGAAAAGGACTTCACATAGCTCAGCCAGGGATATTGCGGCTCGAGCGCCCGCGTCACCGCAAACACAACCGCCATCAGCACTAGCAGGCCGGTGGCGACGACCTTCATCCCCTGCGCACCGGGCTGTGCGGGGTTGAAGCGGGATAAGGTACCGTTGGCCATCGCCCTCATGTCCGCTCAATAAACGAGCGGGCGCGGAGGTTCACAAGTCCTTGCTGTTTACTCCGCAGGGACTGGCGTGCCGGTCGCGTGGGCTTCGCTGCCGACCATCTTGTGGAACAGCTTGCCGAGCCGCGTTTCGATCGAGATCGCGATCGAGAAATAGGCTGGGACCAGCACCAGGGTCAGCAGCGTCGAGAAGATGAGGCCGCCGATCACGGTGATGCCCATCGGCGCGCGCCAGCTGTTGTCGCCGCTGATGGAGATGGCGGTGGGAAGCATGCCCGCGACCATCGCGACCGTGGTCATGACAATCGGCTGAGCGCGCTTGTGCCCGGCTTCCCAGATGGCGGCGTTCTTGGCCATGCCGTGGTTCATCATCTCGACCGCGAAGTCGACCAGAAGAATCGAGTTCTTCGCGACGATACCGAACAGCATCAGGATGCCGATCAGCACGAACAGCGAAACGGGCTGCCCTGCGATGTGAAGTGCGACCGCGGCACCAAGCGGCGCCAGCAGAAGCGATCCCATGTTCACGAACGGGGCGAGGAAGCGGCGGTAGAGCAGCACCAGCACCGCGAACACCAGCAACACGCCGGATACGAGCGCGACGCCGAAGTTGAAGAGCAGTTCCGCCTGCCACTTCTGGTTGCCGAGGTTCATCTTCTGCACACCCTGCGGAAGGTTCTTGACCGCAGGCAGCTCGTTCACTTTGGCCCATACGTCGCCCTCGACCACCCCTGGCGCGAGGTCGGCGCCGATCGCCAGGCGGCGAAGTTGGTTCGAGCGGTTGATAGTCGTCGGACCCGAACCGAAGCCGACGTCGGCAACCGCCTTCAGAGGAACCGACCCACCCGAGGACGTCGGCACCGGCAGGTTCTCGAGCGTCTGCAGGTCGCGGCGAGCGTTCTCCGACAGCGAGACCTGGATCGGCACCTGACGATCGGAAAGCGAGAATTTGGCGCTGTTCTGCTCGATGTCGCCAAGCGTCGCGATGCGGATCGTGTTGCTCAAAGCGGCCGTCGTCACACCGAGGTCAGCAGCCAGATCGAAGTGCGGCTTGATCACGATTTCAGGCTGCGCAAGCTGGCTTCCGACGCGCGGTGCGCGCAGGCCGGGCACCGTCTGCATCTCTTTGGCGATCTCGTTCGCGACTTTCGTCAGCTGCACCGGATCATCACCGCCCAGATAGAGCATGATGTCCCGCTGGTCCGGGTCGGGCCCGCCGCCGTTCTGGCTCTGGAAGCTGACGCGGGCGTCGGGGAACTCCGCAAGAGCCGGAGCAAGCTTGCGCTCGAATTCCGTGCTCGTGAGATCGCGGTCCTTCTTGAGCACGATATTCACGCGGCCGGTAGACACATTCACCCGCTCGAACACCCGTTCGACCGTCGGATCCTTCAGGACGATAGCGGCAACCCGGTCGGTCGCAGCTTCCGTCTGCTTGAGCGTCGCTCCCGGCGGGAGCGTGACGTTCACCCGCGAATAGTCCGAATTCTCCGGCGGGAAGAATGACTGGGGCAGCGTTCCGAACAGTCCGACGCTGAGCAACAAGGTAACCAGACCCGCGCCGACCATGGCAAGCCGATGGTCCTGCATCCGCGCATTCCAGCGGGCGGACATCTTGCCATGCCATTCGGCGAAGCCGCCACTGCTGAGCATCTGGATCAGCTTCGCGATGAGCTTTGCCGCTCCGTACGCTGCAGCTGCACCTGCCAGGACAGCGATGCCGAAGCCGATCGCGCCCGGGAGGCCCGTCATGCCGAGTCCCTTCATCGCTCCCCATGTCACAGCGCCAAAAGCCACGATGACCGGGAGGAAGAGCAGGAAGCCTAAGCCGTAGTAAGCGACGCTGCGTGAAGGCTTCGGCAGGCGGGCGAGCAACGCGTGAGCCTTGGTCGTGTCCAGGCTCCAGTTCAGGACCTTCAGATAATAGTCCATCCACTTCCAATTCGCGTGCGGCTGAACGCCCCGCGAGCGGAGGAAGTACGCTGCGATCAGCGGCGTGATCATGCGGGCGACGAGCAAGCTCATGAGCACCGACAGCACGACAGTGAAGCCGAACGCCTTGAAATATTGACCCGCGATGCCGGGCATCAGCGCGACCGGGAAGAAGACCGCGACGATCGCCATGGTCGTAGCGAGCACGGCGAGGCCGATTTCGTCGGCGGCATCGAGCGAGGCCTGATAGGCGGACTTGCCCATGCGCATGTGCCGGACGATGTTCTCGATCTCCACGATCGCATCGTCCACGAGCACGCCCGCGACGAGCCCCATCGCCATCGTCGACATGAAGTTGAGCGTGATCCCCATCATGCTCATGAAGGCGAAGGCCGGGATTGCCGAGAGCGGAATGGCCACGGCGGAAATCAACGTTGCGCGGATGTCGCGGAGGAACAGCAGGACGACTAGGACCGCGAGGATCGCGCCTTCGATCAGGCCTTCCATGGCCGAGTGGTACTGGGCCTTGGTATAGTCGACCGTGTTGTAAATCTCGGAGAACTTAACCTTCGGATTCTCTTCCTGGAGCTTCTTCAGCTCCTTCCAGGCGGATTCGTAGGCGGTGACCTCCGACGAGCCTTTCGCGCGCTGGACGTAGAAGGTGACGACCTGGCGGCCGTTCTGCTTCGCGATCGAGCGCTGCTCAGAGTTGCTGTCCTTCACTTCGCCCAAGTCGGCGAGCCTGACGAACCGGCCACCGGGCAGAGCGATCTGCGTCTGCGAGAGCTGGTAGGCGTCCTGGGCATTGCCGAGCACGCGGACCGATTGCTCGGAGCCGGCGATTTCGGCGCGGCCGCCTGCGCCATTCATGTTGCTCTGCCGGAGCTGCGCATTGACCTGCGCGGCCGTGATGCCCTGCGATTGGAGCGCCGCAGGATCGAGGATCACGCGGATGTTGCGATCGACCCCGCCGACACGGCCCACTGCCGCGATACCCGGCTGGCCGAGCAGGCGCTTGGCGACGTTGTTGTCGATGTACCAGCTCAATTGCTCGAGCGTCATGTCGGTGGTTTGCGCACCGACGTAAGTGATCGGCTCATCCTCCGCGTCGACGCGTTCGACCTGCGGCTCCAGGATGCCTTCGGGCAGGTTGCTGCGGATCTGGGAGATGGCGTTGCGGACGTCGTTGACGGCGCGGTCGGTGGGCGTTCCGAGCTGGAACTGCACGAAGGTCGTGCTGTTGCCCTCCACGACGGTGCTGCTGATCTCCTCGACGCCGGTGATTCCGCGGATCGCGGACTCGACGCGCTGGGTGACCTGCGTCTCCAGCTCGTTCGGGGCGGCGCCCGGCTGGCTGACCGAGACGATCGCGGCCGGAAAGTCGATGTCCGGCGCATTGTTCACCTGCATCCGCGAGAAAGCGACGAGGCCCGCAAGCATCAGACCGACGAACAGGACTATCGGCGCGACCGGGTTACGGATGCACCAGGACGAAATGTTCCGGAAATTCATAACCCTAACTCTCTACGCGCTGGGAAGCGCGTCTATTGCGCCGCCTGGCGTTTCGGATTGACCTTCTGACCAGGGTTCAAGAACGGACCGGCCGAGAGGACCACAGCCTCGTTGCCCGACAGGCCGTCGGCGATCGTCACGCCATTGTCGTTGACGGTCCCGATCTTGATGTCGCGGCGCTCGACCTCGTTCTTGCCGTTCACGATGTAGACGTAATTGCCCCGATCATCGCTGAGCACGGCGCTCTGCGGCAGCATCGGCGCAGTCGTTGCACCTGCGGTGATCCGCGCTTCGGCGAAGCCGCCCGGCTTCACCGCCGGCGTGTACGGAATGGAGATGCGCACCGCACCGAGGCGCGATTGCGGGTCGATCATCGGCGCGACCTGCCAGACGCTGCCGCTGATCCCTGAGGTCGAGCCGACGGGCGTAACGGTTGCGGGCATGCCCACGTGCACGAATGCGAGATCCTGCTGCGAAAGCTGAGCCTGCATTTCCATCTGGCCGCCCTCGGCGAGACGGAACAGCGCCGCTGCACCCGGGCTCACAACCTGTCCAACCTCGACATTGCGCGCAAGGATCAGGCCAGCGGTGGGCGCCACGACGTTAAGGCGACCGATCTCGGCCCGCTGCGCCGCGAGCTGGGCCTGAGCTACGCGAACTTGTGCGTTGGCTGCATCGCGGGTCGACTTCTTGGAGTCGATTTCCGCCTTTGAGACGAAGCCGCGACCCTGCAGGGCAACGGCCCGCTCATAATTCGACTGGGCCAGCCTGGCGTTGGCCTTCGCGGCCTCGACCTGAGCGGCAAGCTGCGCTGCCTGCTGGGCCTGCACAGACCGATCAACCACCGCGAGCACCTGACCGGCGCGCACCCAGCTGCCAGCGTCGACGGTCACGCTGACGACGCGTCCGCCCGAACCGGCGATTCCAATCGGCTGGTCACGCTTGGCGGCAAGCGGTCCGCTGGCGACGATCGTGCGCGCAACGCTGCTGCGCCCCGGGACGACGACGGTCACCGTCGGAACCTGGCCGGCTCCTGCCTTGGCGGCCGCTGCTTTCTGGTCGCTGCTCGCGCCGCGGCCCATCATCACGGCCGCGACGACCACAATCAACGCGATCACCGCGGCAGCCGCGATGATTACCCACCGGCGCCGGCGGGAGCTGTCGGTCACCACCAACGTGTCGGAGGTGCGGATCGAAGTTTCCCGGTTCATCATTCCCCTGCCAGCTAAGCGAATCTCTCGTGGATGTGGTGCTGCAGCTGTATTATCCGAATAAAGCACCCCGTGCAACAGGACCCTTCACGGTTAACAATCGCTACTGCTTTTCGACTAACGGTGGCACTAGTCCCGCCAGCGAGCGTTGCGGCGCTTAGTACATCAGTCTGCTGAACGACAGTGGAATAGGGGACGCGGCATGGAACATTATGGAATAATCGGCTGGATCGTCATTGGCGGGATTGCAGGCGCGATTGCTAAGTTGTTGATGCCGGGCCGGGATCCGGGTGGATGCATTGTCACGGTACTGCTCGGAATCGCCGGTGCTCTTGTCGCGGGTTGGGTGGGACACGCGGTTGGCTGGTACAATACCGGCGAGGGCGCGGGCTTCATTGCCGCCATCGTCGGTGCCTTCCTGATTCTCCTGATCTACCGTCTGATCGTTCGCGGCAGAGCGTAGTTCCGTCCGTTCAGGAAACAGCCATGGCGCGCGGACGACCGTTGCGCCATGGTGTTGTTTGATCGGGGAACGAGACGATGAACAAGGCAATGTTTGCGGCCCTCGCGCTGGGTGTCGCTATCCCTGCCGCTGCTCAAGCGCAGCAGGCGAATATTACCCAGACCATCACTGGAACGCGCCTGGACGTGACCGCCACCGGCGATGCGACGAGGGTACCTGACGTGGCGATCATCACGGCTGGGGTCGTGACCAAGACGGCCACGGCGCAGGAAGCGATGCAGCAGGCGGCCAATCGCATGCAGCGGGTGCGTGCTGCGCTTAAGGCCGCTGGAGTCGCCGACCGGGACATTCAGACGAGCAACATCAACCTCAACCCGGAATATCGGTACGAGAATAATCAGCCGCCGCAGCTGACCGGCTATTCGGCATCCAACCAGGTCAGTGTTCGTTTCCGTGACATCGCGAACTCTGGGAAGATTCTCGATGCGCTGGTTCGCGAGGGTGCCAATCAGATCAATGGTCCCACACTGACCATCGATCGGCCGGAAGCTGCACTGGACGAGGCCCGCGCCAAGGCGACAGCTGCGGGACGGGCAAGAGCGGAGTTATACGCGCGTTCGTTAGGGATGCGCGTCGTCCGCGTCGTCGCGGTCAGCGAGAGCGGTGGCAACTTCCCGGCGCCGCCGCCAATGCCGGTGATGATGGAGGCCCGGCAATCATTGCCTGCAACGAAGATCGACCCAGGCGAGCAGAAGCTAGAAGTCAACCTCGCGATGACGTTCGAGCTTCAGTAAAAGAAAGGCCGCGTAGTTCTCACCACGCGGCCCGCCTTTTCCAAAAAACTGTGTCGCGCTTAGCGGACCGTTCCCCTGCGGATCAGGTTCACGATTGCGAGCAGAATGATCGCGCCGATCAGCGAATAGAGAAACGTCTCGATCGTGATCGCGCCGTTGATGCTGCCGCCGAAGATGAGACCGGCGATGATCGCGCCAACGATGCCGACAACGATATTGAGAACGATGCCCTGTTGAGCATCGGTACGCATGATGAGGCTAGCGAGCCAGCCGCAGATGCCACCGACGATGAGCCAAATAATGATACCCATGAGCTTTCCCTCCTGTTCTCAGGACCGTCCTTAGGGACTGGACGGTCATTCCGGCATCACAGACGCGCAATGCACGCCAGTTGTTCCGGATTCGGAAGGATGTGTCCAGAAATTTGCCCAATTACGGCCCCCGAGGCCGCGGCAAAGCTGGATAGATGCTCCTCAGTAACGACTTGGCGAGCGACGCTCAGTAGCGCTGCTGGCGCTCGTACTGGTCGCGATATTGCTTGATGCGGGTGACGCGCAGACCCGGCATTCCGCTGCGGTCCACCGCGCGCTGCCAGCTGGTGAATTCTTCGAGGCTGAGCGTGTAACGCTTGCACGCTTCGTCAACGCTGAGCAGACCGCCAGCAACGGCTGCAACAACTTCGGCCTTGCGGCGAACGACCCAGCGGGTCGTGCTCGCAGGCGGCAAAGAGTCGAGGGTCAGCGGCTCGCCGAGCGGACCGATAACCTGGGCCGGACGAATCTTCTGGTTCTCGAGCATCTAGTCACACCTGCTTAATCATTGACACTGCGTTGCTGTTTAACGGCCGCGCTTAAAAACATTCTGAAGTGCGGTGGTTAATCACCCGGTAGGTCGTCCTTACGCTCACTTAACCCTGATTCGCCTTCCGCAAAGGCGCCGCCGAGACGTTTGACCGCCTCCTGCCAACCTTCGCTTGCAGAGAGAGCACAGGCGATCGCGTCCCCGCGCGAGCGCCCGTCGATCTCCACTTTGCCGAGGAGCGACAGAAGCTCGTCGAGGCTGAGCGGCTCCTTCGCGCCATCGCGAAAGTTCCCCTCGTGTCTCGCCAAACCAGCCCCCCTCGCTGCGTCTCCATCCATCTGGTCTAGGAAGTGATGGTGAAATTCAGGTAAAGAACGCCGAAATAAGACTTCCAATGCGGATCGATTTTCAGCTCGGCCGCCCATCGGGCGATGCCAGGATCGTCGTTGCCATGTCAGGCGGCGTCGACAGCTCCGTCACGGCTGCGCTCGCCGCGCAGACCGGCGCGGAAGTGATTGGCGTGACGCTGCAGCTTTACGACCATGGCGAGGCCGTGCGGCGGAGCGGCGCTTGCTGCGCGGGCCAAGACATTTACGACGCGAGCCAAGTCGCCGATCGGCTCGGGATCGCGCATTACGTGCTCGATTACGAAAGTCGGTTTCGCGAGGGCGTGATCGATCGCTTCGTCGACGAATATGCGCACGGCCGGACGCCGGTGCCCTGTGCTTCCTGCAACCAGGGCGTGAAGTTCGTCGATCTCGTTGCCTTCGCGCGCGAGCTCGGCGCGGACTGCCTGGCGACGGGCCACTACGTACGTCGCGTGCTGAACGGCGATCGTGTCGAGCTGCACAAGGGTGCCGACCCGCGCCGCGATCAGAGCTACTTTCTTTATGGCACGACGCGTGAGCAGCTCGATTTCGTTCGCTTCCCGTTGGGCGATCTGCCGAAGGATGAGGTGCGGCGAATCGCGGCCGATATTGGGCTCGAAGTGGCGGCCAAGCCCGACAGCCAGGACATCTGCTTCGTTCCCGACGGCGACTATGCCTCGCTGGTGAAGCGCGTTCGGCCGGAGACGGAAGCGCCAGGCGAAATCGTCGACTTGGAAGGACGCGTGCTAGGCCAGCATCGCGGCGTCGTGCATTTCACCGTCGGCCAGCGTCGCGGCATCGAAATCGGCGGACAAGCTGAGCCGCTCTATGTGCTGCGCATCGAACCTGACGAGCGCCGAATCATCGTCGGGCCGCGTCGGGCACTCGCGGTCGAATCGATGCGCGTCGCCGACTGGAACTGGATTGCGGAGGACCAGTCCGATGTCGCGGTTAAGGTGCGTTCGCTTGCGCCCGCAGTAGCAGCGACACGCGACGGCGACTGGATCCGCTTCGGCCAGCCCGAATTCGGTGTCGCGCCGGGCCAGGCTGCTGTCGCTTACGATGGCACGCGGCTGCTCGGCGGGGGATGGATCTCCGAAACCGTATCTGCGTCACAGAGCGTGCTGGATGCCGCCGCCGCTTAGTGCCGGCATTCTCCTTTTTCGTCAGCGCAAGGGCGCGACCGAAGTCCTGTTGATCAAGCCCGGCGGGCCCTTCTGGCGGAACAAAGACGCCGGTGCCTGGATGATTCCCAAGGGGGGCGTGGAGCCGGGTGAAGCGCCCGCCGAAGCGGCTCTCCGGGAGTTTGAGGAGGAGACCGGCACGCGACTCACGACCGTTCCATTTCCGCTGGCGACGGTGCGGCAAGCTGGTGGCAAGTGGGTCGAGGCGTTTGCACTTGAGGGTGACCTGGACGCCGACGGCATCGTGTCGAACGATTTCGAGATCGAATGGCCGCCTCGAAGTGGCAGGCTCGAACGCTTTCCGGAGTGCGAAAAGGCGCGCTGGATGACGATCCCTCGAGCGCGCGAGCTGATGCTGCCCAGCCAGCTGCCGCTGCTCGACGCACTTGAGGAAAAGCTTCGCGGCTAGACCTGGAACTGCCCCACAATGACCGTGTGGCAGCGGCCACCGAGCACGACGCGATCGCCTTCCAAGCGGCACTCCAGAAGGCCGGTTCGCGCGCTGGCTTGAAGTGCAGTCATCTCGTTACGGCCGAGCCGCCCCGCCCAGTACGGCACAAGCGCGGCGTGAGCGGATCCAGTCACCGGATCCTCATCGATGCCGAGGTAGGGCACGAAGACGCGGCTGACGACTTCTTGCGAACTGCCGCGCGCGGTAACGACGGCCATCCTCGGCACTTTCTTGAGAGTAGCGAAGTCCGGGTGAACTGCGCGCACGGCGACTTCGTCGGCGACTTCGATGATCGCAGCGTCGTTACAGCCTTCAGCCAGCCACGCTGGTGAATCGGGAAGCCCAAGCGCCTTCGTCAGCTCGGGTTCTCGCACTTCGATAAGGCGGGCGGCGGGGAGGTCGAGCTCCAGCACGTCGCCGCGGCGGCTCACCTTGAGGATGCCGGAACGAGTGGCGAAACGGACAGGGTCATTGTGGATCAGCACGTGACCTGAAGCGATGGTGGCATGCCCGCACAGGTCGACTTCGCTAGTCGGCGTGAACCAGCGCAGATCGTAGTCAGCGTCTTCGCTCTCGCTGGGGACCGTGAAGGCTGTTTCGCTAAGATTATTCTCGGCAGCGATTGCCTGCAGGATCGCATCATCGAGCCAGCGTTCGAGCGGCATCACAGCCGCCGGGTTCCCGGTCAGCGGGCGCTCGGCGAAGGCGTCGACCTGGAAAAAAGGAATGCTGCTCAAGACGCTTGCTCCGTAATTTCCTGCGGCAGCAGGGTTTCGCGGTCGACCTGACCTTCGGGGTCGAGGTGGATCAGGATCTCGGTATCGGGAAAGCGCTGCTGCAGTGACTCTTCCGCGCGGTCGAGCCGGTCGTGCGCTTCCTGCACCGTCCAATCGGCGGGCACCCAGACGTGAAACTGAACGAAACGCAACGTGCCGCTCTTGCGCGTGCGCATGTCATGAAGGCCGCGAAGCTCTTCATATTCGGCGGCAGCATCGAGGAATTGCTGGCGCTCCGCCTCGGGCCATTCTCGGTCCATCAGCTGATTAACGGCCTCTCGCGACGCACGAAACGCGCCCCACAGCAGCCAAAGCGCGATACCAATTCCGAACAACGCATCGGCGCCCGCGATGTGCAGCGCCTGGTCCAGCACAAGCGCGACGATGACCGCTCCGTTGAGCATCAGGTCCGACTTGTAGTGGACGTTGTCGGTCTTGATCGCGACCGATCCGGTGCGGTCGATCACGCGCTTCTGGTACCAGAGCAAGGCAAAGGTCGCGGCGATGGCGAAGATCGACACCGCAATCCCCGTGCCCATCGCCTCCGTCTGCGCGCCGTTGATCAGCCGATCCACGCCGTGCCAAGCGATGCCAATCGCTGAAACAGTGATCAGCGCGACCTGCGCCAAAGCGACCAAAGCCTCGGCTTTCCCGTGACCGAAGCGATGGTCGTGATCGGCTGGAACGGCGGCGATGCGCACCCCGACGAGGGTGGTGATGCTCGCAATGACGTCGAGCGCCGTGTCGGCAAGCGAGCCGAGCATGGCCGTTGAATCCGTCAGGTACGCGGCCCAAGCTTTGAGGACGAGCAGCACGAGTGCAAGTGTGACGCTGGCCATCGCCGCGCGCGTCGAATGTACCGAATGCTCTGCGGCAGTCTGCGCCGTCGTCACGGGTAGAGCAGTCCTTCGTTCCAGCTGCCGCCCGCCTTGATGAACAGACGCCGTTCGTGCAGCCGGTAGGGTCGGTCGGACCAGAATTCGATGCGTTCCGGAATCACGCGATAGCCGCCCCAATGCGGCGGACGCGGCACGTCCTTGCCTTCAAATTGGTTTTTAGCGGTCTCGAAGCGCTGCTCGAATGTCGTCCGGTCATCCAATGGGCGCGATTGATCTGACGCCCAGGCTCCAAGCTGCGAATCCCGGGCGCGGCTCGCGAAATAAGCATCGGCCTCCGCGTCGGATACACGCTCCACGGAACCCTCGACACGCACCTGGCGACGAAGCGATTTCCAGTGGAAGAGCAAGGCTGCCTTCGGGTCTTCGGCGAGCTGCTCGCCCTTCGCGCTCTGCTCGTTGGTGTAGAAGACGAAGCCTTCCGGCCCGTGCCCCTTGAGCAGCACCATCCGCACCGACGGCTGGCCCGCAGTATTGGCAGTTGCGAGCGACATGGCTTCCGGATCGTTGATCTCGGATGCACGAGCTTCCGCGAACCATTCGTCGAACAAAGCGAAGGGGTCTGTCATCGCCATGGCATTAGGCTTGGCCTCGGCTGAACGGCAACCCATCTGGTCAGGCCGAGCACAGTGCGGCATGGGAGGAATATGGCTCTGGACCTGTACCAACGCTTGGGGTTGAAGCGCGGCGCGACCGAGGCCGAGATCAAGAAGGCCTATCGAAGCCTCGCCAAGCAGCTTCATCCCGACCGCAACAAGGATAAGCCGGACGCGGCGAAGCGCTTCGCCGAGGTGACGCACGCATATGACCTGCTGTCCGACAAGGACAAGCGCGCGCAGTACGACCGGGGCGAGATCGACGAGGAAGGCAATCCGAAGATGCCGTTCGGGTCGGGCTTCGGCGGTTATTCACGCGGCGCCGGCGGCCCGCATCCTGGCGCTGGCGGTGCGGGCTTCGAGAATTTCAACTTCGGCGGCGGCGGTGAGACCGCGGATCTTAGCGACCTGTTCGAAGGACTGTTCGGTGGGGCCACTGGCCGGGGCGGCGAAGGTGGCGGCTTCGGCGGATTTCGGCAGCGGGCGCGTGCTCCTCAAAAGGGCGCCGACATCGCCTATCGGCTGAAGGTCCCGTTCGAGGATGCAGTCGCGCAGAAGCCTCAGCGGATCACGCTTGGCGACGGGAAGACGATCGACCTCAAGCTTCCCAATGGCCTGGAGGACGGCACGAAGATCCGTCTCGCGGGGAAGGGCGAGGAAGGCCCGGGCGGCCGAGGCGACGCGATCGTGACCATCGAAGTCGCGCCGCACCGATTCTATAAGCGCGAAGGCAATAACATCCGGCTCGACCTACCGGTCACGCTGAAGGAAGCGGTGCTCGGCGGAAAGGTGAAGGTGCCTACGCCCGAAGGCCCGGTCATGCTGACGGTTCCCAAGGGATCGAGCTCGGGCAAGGTGCTCCGCCTGAAGGGGCGCGGATTCGCTGCCAAGGACGGCAAACGGGGCGATCAGTTGGTAAACCTCGAAATCGACGTGCCGGAAGGCGATCCGGAGCTTCAGAAGTTCGCGGAAGGCTGGAACGGCGGAGGCAACCCCCGTGCGGGGCTTGGGGTTTAGCGCTCCCGAATGCGCGACATCTCCCCCGAATCGCCCGAATCAAGGCGCAAGCGTCTAGCCAGCATGCGGGCGGCCTTCGGGACGGAGGTCGAGGAGAAGCTCAAGCCGCGGATGACTCCGTGGCAGGTCACGAAGCGGGTTGCGGTGGGCGTCTACAACGACGGTTTCATCCACGCGGGCAACCTCGCTTATTTGTCGATCCTAGCGCTGTTTCCGTTCTTCATCTTTGCAGCCGCGGTCGCGCACCTGCTGGGGCAAAGCCAGGACGCGCAGCTGACAGTAATGAATGTTCTCCGGCGGTTGCCGCCGGAGGTGGCGAGCACATTGCGTACGCCGATCAACGAAGTGCTGACGATCCGCACAGGTACATTGTTATGGCTCGGCGGTCTCGTCGGACTGTGGAGCGCGACCAGCTTCGTCGAAACGATCCGAGACATCCTGCGGCGTGCCTATGGCGTGAAATATTGCGCCCCCTTCTGGGAATATCGGATCGGGTCTATCCTGCTGATTCTCGGGGCGGTGCTGCTGCTGATGATCGCCTTCGCAGTGAGCGCGGCGATGACGATCGCGCACCACTATATCATTGAGTGGTTCCCGCTAGCGCATGACGTTGGCCACGACCTGGGTCTCTACCGCTTGGTCCCCGCGGCAACCCTCTTCTGTACCTTCTATGCGCTCTTCTTCGCTCTCACCCCGGCGCGCTACCGCAAGTTCGAATATCAGAAATGGCCCGGGGCGCTGCTCATTACCGTGTGGTGGCTCGGTACGGTCGAAGTCTTGCCGGCCGTCCTCGGCCTTTTCGGTGGATACTCGCTCACCTACGGCAGCCTCGCCGGAGTGATGATCGCACTGCTCTTCTTCTTCGTTGTGGGGCTCGGCGTCGTAATCGGTGCAGAGTTGAACGCCGCGCTGGCGGAAAGCGGCGCCACCGCGCTAAAGGGCGAAATCTACACCGGGCCGTACACCGACGAACTTGAAGTCGAGGAGCCGCAGCCTGGAGAAGATGTCGAACCAGTGCTGCAGAAAGAGGGGCCGCAACTTTGACTGGACTGATGCAAGGCAAGCGCGGGTTGATCATGGGCCTTGCCAACGATCGCTCGCTCGCGTGGGGCATTGCGCGCGCCGTCGCCGATCAGGGCGCAGAGCTGGCCTTCTCCTACCAGGGTGAGGCGCTGGAGAAGCGGGTCCGTCCGCTGGCGCAAGAGTTAGGCTCCGACATGCTCGTCGATTGCGACGTCAGCAGCATGGAAGCGCTCGATCGCGCGTTCGATGGACTGAAGGAGCGCTGGGGCGCCCTCGATTTCGTCGTCCACGCCATTGGCTATTCGGACAAAAATGAGCTGCGTGGGAAGTTCGTCGACACGTCGATGGACAACTTCCTGATGACGATGAACATCTCGGTCTACAGCTTCGTCGCGGTGGCTCAGCGCGCGAGGAAGCTGATGAGCAATGGTGGCTCGCTGCTCACGCTGACCTATTACGGCGCGGAGAAAGTCATCCCGCATTATAACGTCATGGGCGTTGCGAAGTCCGGTCTGGAAACTTCGGTCAAATATTTGGCGGCCGATCTCGGCCCGGAGGGCATTCGCGTGAACGGCATTTCCGCGGGCCCGATCAAGACGCTCGCGGCCAGCGGCATCGGGGACTTCCGTTACATCATGAAATGGAACGAATATAATTCGCCGCTCCGTCGCAACGTGACGATCGAGGATGTCGGCGGGGCAGGGCTCTACCTTCTTTCCGACCTCGCCTCCGGGGTGACTGGTGAGATCCACCACGTCGACGCCGGTTACAACGTCGTCGGAATGAAAGCCGAGGACGCACCCGACATTTCGACGGTCTGATGACAGTCGCGCGCCATGTCACCGTGACTGGGCGCGTGCAGGGCGTGTTCTTCCGAGCATGGACGCGCGAGCAGGCGGATGGGCTGGGCGTTGTCGGCTGGGTACGAAACTGCCCTGACGGGCACGTCGAGGCGCATATCGAGGGCGAACCCGGCGCAGTCGGCCAAATGCTCGAGAGGCTACGCCGCGGCCCACCGGCCGCGAAGGTAGAGGATGTCAGAACTTGGAACGTTGAACCTTGTGAGTTCGACGACTTTGAGGTCCGGCACTAACCGGCGAACGGATCTCGCACCAGGATCGTGTCGTCGCGCTCTGGCGAGGTGCTGACGAGCGCCACCGGGCAGCGGATCAGTTCCTCGATGCGGCGGACATATTTGATGGCTTCGGCGGGAAGGTCCGCCCAGCTGCGCGCGCCGCGGGTGGAGCCTTCCCAGCCCTGAATCTCTTCGTAAATCGGCTCGACCCGCATCTGATCGGCAGCGTGCGGCGGGAGGTAGTCGAATTTCTCGCCGTTGATCGTGTAGCCGGTGCAGATCTTCACCGTCTCAAAGCCGTCAAGTACGTCGAGCTTGGTCAGGGCGATGCCGGTCACGCCGCTGACCGCGACGGCCTGGCGCACCAGCACCGCGTCGAACCAGCCGCAGCGGCGGCGCCGGCCCGTGACGGTGCCGAACTCATGGCCACGCTCGCCCAGCCGTTGGCCAACTTCATTGTCTTGTTCAGTTGGGAAGGGGCCGGAGCCGACACGCGTCGTATAGGCCTTGACGATCCCCAGCACGAAGCCCGCCGCCGAAGGACCCATGCCGGTGCCTGAACCTGTCGTACCCGCGACCGTATTGGACGAGGTGACGAAGGGGTAAGTCCCGTGGTCGACGTCGAGAAGCACGCCCTGCGCGCCTTCGAAAAGGATTCGGCGGCCGCGCGATTTTGCCTCGTCGAGGTCGCGCCACACCGGCTTTGCGAATTGAAGGACGAAATCGGCAATCTCCGCGAGGTCGTTCTTGAGCCGCTCCCGATCGACGGGAGGCTCGCCGAAGCCGGCGCGGAGTGCATCATGGTGAGCGCAGAGGCGGTCGAGCAGCGGCCCAAGATCGTCGAGCTGTTTCAGGTCGCAGACCCGGATCGCGCGTCGACCCACCTTGTCCTCATAAGCAGGACCGATGCCGCGGCGCGTGGTGCCGATTTTGCCGGCGCCGCTCGCATCCTCGCGCAGTGCGTCGAGATCGCGGTGGATTGGGAGGATCAGCGGGCAGGTCTCGGCGATCATGAGCACATCGGGCGTCACTTCGACGCCCAGCTCACGCATCCGCTCGACTTCGGACTTGAGCGCCCAGGGATCGAGGACGACGCCGTTGCCGATCACTGACGGCGTACCGCGGACGATGCCGCTCGGCAGCAGCGAGAGCTTGTACGTCTGGTTGCCGACAACGAGCGTGTGCCCGGCGTTGTGGCCGCCTTGGAAGCGCACCACCATGTCGGCCCGGCTCGCGAGCCAGTCCACGATCTTGCCCTTGCCTTCGTCGCCCCACTGGGCGCCGATGACCGTCACATTTCCCACGATTGATTCCCGTTTGCAGCGAAGCCGACGCTCCTAGGGTCCGAGGCGCTGAACGTCCAGCCGAGCGGAAATTTGTTGAGACTGCGGAACAGAAAACAGCCATGGTGCGTATTGCCGTTCCGTTACGTCCATTCGGACGAAGAAAAGTCCACGACAGGGGAGTGAAAGATGAAGACCACCACCGTCCTTGCTATCGCGCTCGGCCTCGGTTCGCTCGCGGCTTGCAACAAGAGCCCGCAAGAGCAGACCGCCGATAACATCGAAGCGAATGCGGAGAACACCGCCGATACGATCGAAGCGAATGCCGAGAACGTCACCGACAACATGCAGGCAAATGCCGAGAACACCGCCGACGCGGTGCGCAACGAAGGTGAGCAGAAGGCTGACGCGGTTCGCAACAGCGCCGACGCCGACGGCAACAGCGCTCACTAGGTTATAAGCCTACGGCCGCCCGCACGCAGGCAGGCCGCTAAGGGCGTCCCTACAGGGGCGCCCTTTTTGCTCGCAAAAAACGGCCGCCGGATTGCTCCGACGGCCGTTCCTGCCCCCAGCGCTGACGATCAGGCGATCGCGAGCGCCGATTTCTTCTTTTGGCGGCGCAGGGCAACGCCTGCCGCGCCGAAGCCGAACAGCATCATCGCCCAGGTCGACGGCTCCGGAACGGCACCGCCAACCTGCGTCGCTTGCGACACGTTCAGGATATCGAACGCCCAGTTGGGGTTCCTGCCACCGAAGCTGCCGTCGCCCTCGAACCCGTTCGAAAGATTCGGTCCAATGGCGAAGTTCGAATAGGCCTGGACCGAGACGGTGTACGTCCCGGGCTGCAGCAATTGCGTAAGAAATGTATCCCAATGGCTTCCCGTTACGGGGTCGGCCGGTACCGAGCTGCCGCCGTCGTCGTTCCTGACAATGAACTGTCCTGTTGAATCGAAGAGCGTGAGAATTGGGTCAAAACCGCCACGCGGGATAACGGTGCCGTCGGCCATCGTGCCACCAGCATAGGAATAGGTGCGCAAGGTGACGTTCGAGTCAGATCCGACCGAGAAGTTGAAGAGCAGCACCTGGTTCGGATCGTTCAGGGTGCCGGTGTACGAATAATTGTCCGCCAGAGCAGGTGCTGCCAGCGCCGAAGCCGCGGCAAACGCAAACAAAGCACGAAGTTTCACATAACCCCCTTTGGTCTAACGCAACGCCGAAAACACGGCGGCCGTCGGCACTCACAACTGGAGAGCGCCGGCGGCCGCCACGAATCAGCGTTAAAATTACCTTAAGTTCTTAACCGGCGTTATGTCGAGAGGGCGGCATACGAATTCATCTACCGGCGTCCCGGTTAGAAAATGGCGTCTTCAGAAGCTCAGCGGGACTACCTCGCGAACGCCGGGAAGCGCCTGCAACTCCTGCGCGACTTCCGGCGTGATGGGATCGTCGACCGCGACCAACGCGACGGCTTCCCCGGCTTCCTTGCGGCGGCCGAGATTGAAGGTCGCGATGTTGATCTGGTTCTCGCCGAGCTTCGTCCCAAGCGCACCGATGAAGCCGGGCTGGTCGTTGTTGACGATGTAGATCATCTGCCCGGTCAGCTCCGCTTCGACGGGAATGTCGAAGATGGTAACCAGCCGCGGCGCGCTGTTGCCGAACAACGTGCCCTCGACGCGCTTCGGACCATGTTCCGTGCCGACCGTCACCGCGACGAGCGTGTGGTAGTCGCCCTCGCGCTCTGTGCGGATTTCGCGGACGTCGATGCCGCGCTCCTTCGCGAGAAAGGGCGCGTTGACCATGTTCACGGTGTCCGACCAAGTGCGCATGACTCCTGCCAGCACCGCGCCGGTGATCGGCTTGATGTTGAGCTCGGCCGCAGCGCCTTCGACTTCGACATCGATCGAGCGGATCTCGGTGCCGGCGATCTGCCCGACGAGCCGTCCGAGCTTCTCGGCGAGCGACATGTACGGCTTGAGCCGCGGCGCTTCCTCGGCCGACAGCGAGGGTACGTTCACGGCGTTTGTGATGCCGCCGAGCAGCAGAAAGTCGCTCATCTGCTCGGCCACCTGGATCGCGACATTGACCTGAGCCTCGTTGGTCGAGGCGCCGAGGTGGGGTGTGCAGATCAAGCCTGGCGTACCGAACAGCGGATTCTCCTTCGCCGGCTCGACCTGGAACACATCGAGCGCGGCGCCCGCGACGTGGCCGCTCTCCAGCGCATCCTTGAGCGCGGCTTCGTCGATCAATCCACCCCGGGCGCAATTGACGATGCGGACGCCGGGCTTGGTCTTGGCTAGCGCCTCCCGGCTGAGGATACCGCGAGTCTGGTCGGTCAGCGGCGTGTGCAGCGTGATGAAGTCGGCGCGAGGGAGGAGCTCGTCGAGTTCGACCTTCTCGACGCCTAGCTCGACTGCCCGTTCCGGCGACAGAAACGGGTCGTAGGCGACCACCTTCATTTTCAGACCGTGCGCGCGGTCGGCGACGATCGAGCCGATGTTTCCACAGCCGATCAGTCCGAGCGTCTTGCCGGCCAGCTCGACGCCGATGAAGCGGTTTTTTTCCCACTTGCCGGCCTGAGTGGACTGGTCCGCCTGCGGAATCTCGCGAGCGAGCGCGAAAAGCATGGCGATTGCATGCTCGGCTGTGGTGATCGAATTGCCGAATGGCGTGTTCATCACGACGATGCCCCGGGCCGAAGCGGCCGGAACGTCGATCGTGTCGACGCCGATGCCGGCGCGGCCGATCACCTTCAGGCGGGGGAGGGCGGCGTCCATGGCCGGCGCAGGCACACGCGTCGAGCTGCGGACGGCGAGGCCGTCATAGTCGGCGATAACGGCGGCCAATTCTTCCGGCGATAGGCCGGGCTTCTCATCCACGACGATCCCGCGCTCGCGGAAGATTGCCGCCGCCTTGGGGTCCATTTTGTCGGCGATGAGGACTTTAACTTGTTCCATTGTGTACCTCGGCAGTCCCGCAGTCGCGGGAACCTGAATGTTGGATTTGAGCTGCGTTCCGACGTGCGGGGCGGCGGTCAGGAGGCGGTTTGCTCCCAGGCCCAGTCGAGCCAGGGGCCAAGCGCTTCGATGTCCGCGGTGTCGACGGTCGCTCCGCACCAGATGCGCAGGCCCGGCGGAGCGTCGCGATAGGCGCCAATGTCGAGCGCAGCATCTTCCTGGTCGAGCAGCTTCACGATCGCCTTCTGCCGTGACTTGTTCGCCTCGATGTCCGAACGATCGGCGAACTGCAGGCACACTGACGTGTTAGAACGGATCGCCGGATTTCGCGCCAGATGCTCGATCCAGTCGGATTGCTGCACCCACCGGTCGAGCGCCGCCGCGTTCGCGTCGGCACGGGCGATCAAAGCCTGAAGTCCGCCGACGCGCTCCGCCCAGTCGAGTGCGATCAGCCAATCCTCGACGCAGAGCATCGAAGGCGTGTTGATGGTCTCGCCGCGGAATATGCCGTCGATCAGCTTGCCGCCTTTGGTCAGGCGGAAGATCTTGGGAAGTGGCCGGGGCGCTGGTTCGCGCTCGAGCCTCTCGACCGCGCGCGGGCTGAGCACCAGCATGCCATGCGCTGCTTCACCGCCAAGCGCCTTCTGCCAGCTGAACGTGCCGACATCGACCTTCGACCAATCCATATCCTGCGCGAAGGCGGCCGACGTCGCGTCGCAGATCGACAGGCCCGTGCGGTCTTCCGCAATCCAGTCGCCGTTCGGGACGCGAACGCCGCTCGTGGTGCCGTTCCAGGTGAAGACCACGTCGTTCGCCGCGTCGATCGCTTGCAGATCCGCGATCTCGCCATAGCCGGCGGTCCGGATTTCAGCGTCGAGCTTCAGCTGCTTGGCGACGTCGGTCACCCATCCCTCGCCGAAGCTCTCCCAAGCGAGCATCGTGACGGGACGAGTACCGAGCAGTGACCAGATCGCCATCTCCATCGCGCCCGTGTCGGAGGCGGGGACGATGCCGAGCCGGTAGTCGGCGGGAAGCTTCAGCAGCGCATGGGTGCGGTCGATTGCTTCGGCGAGCAGCTTCTTGCCGAGCGCTCCGCGGTGCGAACGCCCAAGGGCGCGCTTGCTTAAAAGCTCGGAGCTCCAGCCCGGCGGCTTGGCGCAGGGGCCGGACGAGAAATAGGGTCTCGCAGGACGGTCTTGTGGCTTGGCGCGGCGCACAATTGTGCCCGCGGTAACGGCTTCAGTCATTATGACTCTCCTTCCAGAGAGCTCGCGCCGCGTTGGGACGGCGTGGCCCGGAGCCGTTTCTAAAGAGGATTACGGCCGCCGCAAGGCAGTGCGAAAGAATCGCCAATCGAATCTCGACTGCATACGTATGCTGCACTGCACAACAGATTGAATTTGCTCGAATCCAGTCTTTGGTTGCCACCAATTCAACGTTTCATCGTGCCGACCGGTTGTTTCGTCCCGCTTATGAGGCATGAAGGTTGAATTCATTAACCAACCCCGCGCAGTCTCCGCTCCTGTCAGCACGGGGTTTGGGCATCTCTGCGCTTGGCTAGGGGCTGGGGAGCTCCTGAATTGGTGGGAACTCAAGGACGCCGCGCGGTGGATTGCGTTGGCGTGAGCTTTGGAGCGGGGACTAATGACGCAAGTACTGGCGGCAACGTCGACATTGTTCCGCGACCGGGACCTCTTCATTCACGATGGATCGAAGCTTCGCCGCTTCCGCGTTAGCGCGCCCATTCAGGCTGCCCTTTTTGCTGTCCTCCTGACCGTCGTCGGCTGGGCCAGCTATGCTACCGCCCAACTCCTCGTTTCTCCCCAACGTGATCTTTCCGCTGCAACCGAAGCCCGCGCGCGCCTGATTGAGCAGCGCCAGGCTCTCATCGAAGCAGCACTCAGCGGCCAGAAGATGGATCCGGCGCTCATCCAGGCAGCCGCCGGTGGCCGCGCCGCGACCAACGGTCCGCTCGCCCGCGTCGAAGAGGCACAGCTTGCTCAGGCCGCTCTCGTCGCCAAGGCATTGGACGTCCGCTACCAAGTCAGCGTCGAAGAACTGAAGCGCCTCGGCATCAAGCCGGCCGCTCCGGGTGCGGCTGAAGGCGTCGGTGGCCCGTTCGAAAGCGCCGGCAACGCGACCTTCAAGGCCCTGTTCAACAGTTGGAAGAAGCTCGATCAGCTGCAGGATGGCGCAATCGCCGTTCCGTCGGACAAGCCGGTCAAGGCCGGCGTCACCTTTACCAGCGGCTTCGGCGTTCGTTCCGATCCGTTTAAGTTCAGCGCCGCGATGCACCCTGGCATCGACCTCGCGGGCTCCTACGGCACTCCGATTTACGCGACGGCCGACGGCACCGTGATGCGCGCCGGCTGGAATAGCGGCGGTTACGGCAATCTGGTCGAGATCGACCATGGCCGCGGCATCAGCACCCGCTATGGCCACATGTCGGCAATCCTCGTCCACGCCGGCGACCGCGTGACTCGCGGCCAGCAGATCGGCCGCATGGGCTCCACCGGCCGCTCGACCGGCAATCACCTTCACTACGAGGTCCGGCTCGACGGCCGTGCCGTGAACCCGATCCCTTTCATGAAGTCGACCGACTACGTCCTCGCGATGCAGCACCGCTCTGGTGCAGCTTCGATGGATGCAGTGGCGATCGGCGGACCGACGAGCGGCCAGAAGTAAGCGCCTCGTCATTGTTGAGGGCGGCTGCGCTCCCTATCTCGCTAACGTGACCGACGTCATTCTCACCGAAAATGCTGCCAAGCGCGTCGCATGGATTGCGTCGCGCCAGTCGAAGCCCGCTATCCTCCGCCTGGCCGTGGACGGCGGCGGCTGTGCCGGCTTCACCTACAAGTTCGAATTGGCCGAGGCGCAGGAAGCCGACGATACTGTCGTCGAGACTGATGGCGTGAAGCTGGTGGTCGATCCGATCAGCCTCGACCTGGTAAAGGGTTCAGCGGTCGATTTCGTCGAGGATCTCGGCGGCGCGGCATTCCGCGTGACCAACCCAAACGCGCAATCCGGATGCGGCTGCGGAAGCAGCTTCTCGGTCTAGCTTTGACCCGTTAGTGCGGGCGACATGAAGCTCGCCACCTACAACCTCAACGGCATCCGCGCGCGCCTCCCGCGCCTCCTCGAATGGCTCGAGCGTGAGCAGCCGGACGTGGCTTGCCTCCAGGAGCTGAAGTGCGCCGATGAATCGCTGCCGATCGCGGACATCGAGGCGGCAGGATACGGGGCGGTGTGGCACGGGCAGAAGGGCTTCAACGGCGTTGCAATCCTGTCGAAGGGCGACCAGCCGGAGCTTCGGCGCATCGGGCTGCCCGGCGATCCGGACGACACGCACAGCCGCTACATCGAGGCCGAGACGAAGGGGTACGTCGTGGCGTCGCTCTACCTGCCCAACGGCAATCCGGTCGGTACCGAGAAGTTCGAATATAAGCTGAAGTGGTTCGAACGGCTCGCCGAGCGGGCTGATGAGATCCTCGCCGAGGAGCGGCCGGCCGTGCTGTGCGGAGACTGGAACGTAGTCCCCGAAGACCGCGACGTTTTCTCCGTCCGCGCCACCGCCAACGACGCTGTGATGCAGCCCGAGGCACGGCAGCTCTGGCGCGACATGGTCAATCAGGGATGGACCGACGCCTTGCGCGCGCTGCATCCCGACGAGCCTAAGCTTTATACCTTCTGGGACTACACCGCCGGCTGCTGGCAACGCGATCTCGGTTTCAGGCTCGATCATCTGCTCTGTTCACCGGAAGCAGCGGACCGCCTCCAGGGCGCAGGCGTCGACAAATGGGCGAGAGCGCAGGAGAAAGCGTCCGACCACGCGCCCACGTGGGTGGAGTTGAACTAACGTCTGCTTTGGGTGGAAAGCTGACACTCCTTCGCTATGACTTGGTTGAACAGTGTGGTTTTTGTGAGGGGCTATGTTGGTCTGGTTCTTGTGGATTTCGCTCGCGGCGGTTGCGCCAGCCGCTCAATCTCAAAGCGATGTCGAAGCTGTCCCGCTGAACGATCCCGCGTCATGGGTAGGTGCCAGCGATTACCCGCCGGACGCACGCAAGCAGGGGGACCAGGGGCGAGTCAGTTTTCGACTATCCGTGGAAGCGGACGGAAGGCCTTCACAATGCGAGATCTTGGAAAGCAGCGGCTTTGCCAGTTTGGACTCTGTCACGTGCAAGCTCTTGCTAAAACGAGCCCGCTTCCATCGCCTAGCCAATACGACTAGAGCATCCTCGCCGGCTGTCTACGAGAAGAGCATCAACTGGGCGCTTGCAACTCCAAACATCGCCGGACGACCCACTGCCACATACTCGATGCGCATCGATGTCGACGATAAGGGCACGATATTGAGTTGCGAACTCATGGATTCGCACATCCGTATAATTGAAGGGCAAACATCGCGACCGACGAACCCATGTCCGCAGGTCGGAACGCCCTTCAACAAGGATTTCGTTTTTCGCAGTTCGCCCTCGAAGCGATCGTTTGTAGTGACGGAAAGTGTCACGGACGTGCTTCCCTGAATCTCCGTCGGCTTTGGGTCGAAAGCTGCCACTAGAGCCGGCGAGAAATCACTGTCCTACAGACCCGCAAATGTGAAAAATCGTGGACGGCTCCTTCTCACTATCGCAGACCCTCGGCGCGACTTGAAGTCACGCAAAAATGCCGCGCACCCGTGACACTAGCGACTCATCGCTCCGTCAGTGGGAAGATAGGTGAAGTTCCGCGGCCGAACGTGCTCGCTACAGCCGCTTCTCGCAATCGTCGCGCGGACGGTGGCTACAGCGCCTTCTCGTAAATCCGATAGCGGTGATTGACCTCTGCGCCGGGTAGCTGGGCGATCGACAACATTCCCTTGTTGTCCTCGAGGATCCAGCCGAACTCGCCGTGCGTCGCGCCGTACTTCGTGGTGCCGTCCCGGCGAGTGTATTCGATCATCATGAAGGCGAGCTGGCTTGCGAGGCGGGTGCCGTGGAGCTTCTTTGCGACGCCCATCAGCGGCACGCGCAGACGCCGCGCCCTCGGCTTGCGCAGGCGCCACAGCAGCTTGATCCAGTTGAACGGGAACAGCTCGCCGTTGAGGTCTTTGGTCAGCTCGTTGATGTCGGGGATGGTGAGCATGAAGGCGACGGGCTCACCGTCGACCTCGGCTACCCGCACCAGCTCGTTGAAGATGATCGGCTTCAGCTTCTTGCCGGCGTAGGCGATCTCCGCCTCAGTCAGCGGAACGTAGCCCCAGTTGTTCGACCAGGCGTCGTTCAGCAGGTTGAGGATCAACGCCGCCTCTTCCTTGAACTTCGACTTGTCGACCATGCGGATGCGGATCTTCGGATTGCGCTCGCCATTTTCGATCAGGCGATTGATGAAGGGGTCCTGCCAGTCCGAAATGTCGAGCTCGTAGGTGACTAGATCCTTGGCCTTCTTGTAGCCGGCGGCCTCGACCCAAGCTTCATATTCGGGCCGGTGGTGGCCCATCATCGCTGTCGGCGGCTCCGCGAAACCTTCGATTTCCAGGCCCGGTTCGTCCCAGATCGACAGGCTGATGGGGCCAAGCGAGGTCGTCATGCCTTGCTTGCGCAGCCAGTCCTCTGCCGTTCCGATCAGCGCTGCGGCTGCTTCGCCGTCGAGCGCCTCGAACATGCCCCACTGACCGATGCCCTTGCCCATATGTTCCTGGACCAGGTCGTCGACCTGCGCGCTGACCCGCCCGACGATCTTGCCGCCGCGCTCGGCGAGCCAGAGCTGCGCGCGGGCATGTTCGAACCAGGGGTTCTTTCCAGGCGTGATGAGGCCATGGACCTCGTCCTTCAGCGGCGGGACCCAGGCGGGATCGTCCTTGTAGACCTCCCACGCGAAGTCGACGAAGGCCTTTTTGTCCTTCTTGGTTTCAACCGGGCGGATCGTTACGGGCGCGCTGCTCATGTGCGAGGGCTAGCGACAGTTTCCGATCCACGCCAGTTAAGTTGGCGCCAGTTAAGGTTGAGACGCCTAAGTCCGGCCACTATCTGTTTATAAACGGCGACCTTCCGCAAAGGCTTATGAACCAGACAGCGACCTTCGAGCGCCAACGCATTTCCGCTGCCCCCGAGCAGCGCGCGCCCGCACGCATCAAGGACGACGCGACCATGCTGAAGGCCGCGGCGAACCTGACGCGCGACCTCAACGTGCCGAAGGCGAGCATCTATTGGGCCGACATGATCGGATCGGCGCTTCTCGGCTATTCGGCGCTGTTCGGCGCGATGTTCCTGAAGCCGACCTGGCTGGCCGCTGTATCAGCGATAGTCGCGGTGCTCGCGCTCTATCGGGCGGGCTCGTTCATCCATGAGCTGACGCACATCAAGAAGGGCGCGGTGAAGGGTTTCCGCTTCGTCTGGAACCTGATTGTCGGCGTGCCGCTGATGGTGCCGAGCTTCATGTACGAAGGCGTCCACAACCAGCATCACGCGAAGCGCTATTACGGGACGATCGACGATCCCGAATATCTCCCGCTCGCGCTGATGCATCCGTGGACGCTTCCGGTGTTCCTGATCGCGGCCGCGCTGGCGCCGGTCGGAATGCTGATCCGCTTCGGCATTCTGGCGCCCCTGTCGATGCTGTCCCCGAAGCTGCGCGCCTTGGTGGTCGGCCGCTATTCGGGCCTGCAGATCAACCCGAAATTCGTGCGCCCGAAGCCTGAAGGCGAGTTCGCGCGCGACTGGGCGTGGCAGGAGGCTGCGTGCAGCGTGTGGGCGATCGCACTGCTCACGATGGTCGCGACAGGGGTGGTCCCGCTGCGCGAGTTCCTGATTTTCCTGGGCGTCGCATCGGGCGTCATGTTCCTCAACCAGATCCGCACTTTGGTGGCGCATCTGTGGGAGAATGACGGCGAAGCAATGAGCGTCACTGCGCAATATCTCGACAGCGTGAATGTGCCGCCTCCAGGAACGTTGCCCGCACTCTGGGCGCCGGTGGGACTGCGCTATCACGCGTTGCATCACCTGCTGCCCGGATTGCCCTACCATGCACTGGGCGAGGCGCACCGCCGCCTGTGCAAGGAGCTTGGGGCCGGCTCCATCTACCACGACTCCTCGCACCGCGGCCTCTCGCCGCTCGTCGTGCGGCTTGCGGCTCGGACCTTGACGAATCGCCGCATTTCCGCTTGAGGGCTCCGCGTCCGGCGGGCCGCGTGCTCGCCGTTGTCATTTAGGGTTTTGCGCAGCCGCCCGAAGTGCTGCGTGGCCGGGAGTACCTGAAACGGCTCCCAGACGAACGAAAGGAATGACCTATGCGCCATCGTGTTGGCGGCCGTAAGCTTCAGCGCACCTCGAGCCACCGTGCGGCCCTGTTCCGGAACATGGCTGCTGCGCTCATCAAGCACGAGCAGATCACGACGACCACGGCCAAGGCGAAGGAGCTTCGCCCCTATGTCGAGAAGCTGATCACGCTTGCCAAACATGGCGGCCTGTCGAACCGCCGTCTGGCCCAGTCGCGCCTGATGGACGACGCCCAGCTGGTGAAGCTCTTCGACGTTCTCGCGCCGCGTTATGCCGGCCGTGACGGCGGCTACACCCGCATCATCAAGGCTGGCATCCGCGCGTCGGACGCCGCGCCGATCGCGATCATCGAATTCGTCGACCGCGACGTTTCGGCCAAGGGCCAGGACAGCGGTCCGGTGATGGTCGAGGACGAACTCGAAGCGGCCTGATCGTTCGTCGACAGTAGCTTGAAACGAGAGGCGCCCCTGCTACCGCAGGAGGCGCCTTTTGTTTTTCCGGGGAGGGAGTTTGAATGCGTGCTTTGGGAATCGTCCTGTTTTCGTCTGTCGCCGCAATGACGGTTCCTGCTGCTGCTCAAACGCCACCAACCGCTGCTGCAGCGGCAGCGCTCGTTTATCCGCAGACGAAGCGCGTGGATGTCATCGAAACGCAGTTCGGTGTTCCCGTCGCTGACCCATACCGCTGGCTGGAAGATGACGTTCGAAACGACAAGAACGTCCGTGCCTGGGTCGATGAACAGAACGCCGTCACCAACGCATTCCTAAACAAGCTTCCCGGCCGTGCCGCGCTCAAGGCGCGGCTGACCCAGCTGTTCGACTACGAACGCTTCGGCGCGCCGTATAAGAAGGGCAATCACTACTTCTACGCGCACAACTCGGGTCTGCAGAACCAATCCGTTCTGTTCGTCCGCGACAGGGTCGACGGAGAGGGGCGGGTGCTGATCGATCCTAACCCATGGTCGAAGGACGGGGCCACCGCCCTCGCGGAGTGGGAGCCGAACGAGCAGGGCACTAAGCTGCTTTACGCGATCCAGGACGGCGGCACGGACTGGCGCACGCTCAAGGTGCGTGATGTCGGCTCAGGCAAGGACCTTTCCGACGAGATCAAGTGGGTGAAGGAGTCGAACCTCGCCTGGGCGAAGGACGGCAGCGGCTTTTATTATTCGCGCTTCCCCGCCCCGAAGAGCGACGCGGTCTATCAGTCGTTGAACGAGAACCACCAGGTCTACTTCCACAAGCTCGGGACCAAGCAGTCGGCTGACAAGCTGATGTTCTCGACGCCGAAGAGTCCCAAGCTCTCGCATTATGCCGAGGTCAGCGACGACGGTCGTTGGCTGGTCATCAGCTCCGCAAGCGGTACGGACGCGCGCTTCGAGGTGCGCCTGATCGATCTCAAGAAGCCGGGATCGAAGCCGCGGGTGCTCTTCCCGGGCTTCGAAAACAATTGGAGCTATGTCGGCAACCGGGGGACGACCTTCTACTTCATTACCGACCAGAAGGCGCCGCGGCAGAAGATCGTCACTATCGACGTCGCCGCCGCGAAGCCGATGCCACGCACGATCATCGCAGAGGACAAGGCGACACTGGAGGGCGCGAACCTCGTCGGCGGCCAGCTGATCGCCTCTTATCTCGCCGACGTGAAGACTGAGGTCCGCGTCAACGATGTCGACGGCAAGCTGGTGCGTAAGGTCGAGCTTCCCGGCATTGGCACCGCCAGCGGCTTCGCGGGCAAGTTCGAAGATCCCGAGACCTTCTTCGCTTTCACCAGCTTCAATCGACCGACGACCATCTATCGTTATGACGTGAAGAGCGGGCAGGCGACGACCTGGGCGGCTCCGAAGCTGGCGTTCAACCCGGATGATTATTCCGTCGAGCAGCGCTTCTATGCGTCGAAAGACGGCACGCGCGTCCCCATGTTCATCGTTCGCAAGAAGTCCGTGACCGGCCCAGCGCCGACGCTTCTCTACGGCTATGGCGGCTTCGACATCTCACTGACGCCTGCCTTCTCTGCGACACGCCTTGCCTGGCTGGAGAAGGGCGGCGTTTATGCGGTCGCCAACCTCCGAGGTGGCGGCGAATATGGCAAGCAATGGCACGATGCCGGTCGCCTCGCGCACAAGCAGAACGTGTTCGACGACTTCATCGCCGCGGGCGAATATCTCAAGGCGCAGGGTATCGCGTCGCCGAAGGGACTGGCGATCGAGGGTGGCTCAAACGGCGGTCTGTTGATCGGCGCGGTCGTGAACCAGCGCCCCGACCTGTTCGACGCCGCGCATCCAGCCGTTGGCGTGATGGACATGCTGCGCTTCGATAAGTTCACTGCCGGCCGCTACTGGGTCGACGACTATGGCTATCCGAACAAGGAAGCCGATTTCAAAACGCTGCTCGCTTATTCGCCCTACCATAACCTCAAGAAGGGTGTTCATTATCCGCCGATCCTGGTGACGACCGCCGACACGGATGATCGGGTCGTTCCGGGGCACAGTTTCAAGTACATCAGCGCGCTTCAGGCCGACGATCCGAACGGCGCTCCGCACCTTATTAGGATCGAGACGCGGGCCGGTCACGGATCGGGCAAGCCGACCACCAAGATCATCGAGGAAGCCTCTGACGTTGCGGCTTTCCTCGGCTATTTCACGGGTCTCGACCTGGGCCACTAAGCCTTTGAGCGCCAACCGCTTTATTAAGAAATGTGAACGGAAGGCGACATTAGCGTTCAGCGGTGATGCAGCGCCGTAACGATAGTGCGGCTCATACGGGGCGCCGTGCGTTTGATGCGGCGATTCGGGTTTATACCTAAGGAGAGTCGCTATGAACGCAGTGACGAAGATCTTGGCGGGCGGCGTTGTCGCCGCTGCGCTCGTGAGTGCCGCGCCGGCGGCGGCGCAATATTACCCGGGCTATGGTGGCTACGGTGGTGTCGGCCAGGTCATCAACCAGGTGCTTGGCGGTGGCCGTTACGGTTACAATGGCTACGGTGGCGGTTACGGCGTCAACCAGCAGGCCGTCGTGAACCAGTGTGCGGCCGCCGTGCAGCAGCGTCTGAGCGGCGGCTACGGCTACAATCCGTACGGCGGCTACAACAACCAATACGCCTATGGTGGTGGCCGTGTGCTCGGCATCAGCCGCGTTGAGCCTCGCTCGAACGGCGGGCTCACGGTTCGCGGCGTCGCGACCAGCGGCCGCTATGCCGGTTACAACGGCTATAACGCGCAAGCTCCGGTCGACATGACGTGGCGCTGCAAGGCCGATTATCGCGGCTACATCGCCGACATCGATATCAGCCCGGCCCAGCGCAACTACGGCCAGTACGGCGCATACGGGAACGCCCCGGCCTACACGCCTTACAACAATGATTATTCCCAGTACGGTTATCGCCGCTACTAGGTCGAACTAAGGTTCGTCACGGATGCGCCGGGCTCGAAAGAGTCCGGCGCATTTCGTTTGTGATCAGGCCCGGACGCCCAGGCTCTGGGCAAATTCCTCCAGCTGACTGGCAACCGTTCCCCAGCCCTCCTGGAAGCCCATCTTCTCATGCGTTTCCCGGTCGTCTTCGTCCTTGTGGAGCGCCACCGCCTTGTAGGCCGTCTTGCCGTTGCCCGCGTCCGCGAAGGTAACAACGGCGGTGAACGGGAAGGATTCGCAGCCTTCACCCATTTCGTTCGGCCGGTATCCGGGACCAAGAGCGCTGGTCCAGGTCAGTTTTTCCTTGTCGATAACCTCGAGAACGCAGCCGGGCGTTCCATGACCGGTGTCGAAACCGTCAGGGCCGACCATCCGGATGCGAAAGACCCCACCCGGGCGCAGGTCCAGCTCGCATTCCGTGATCTCATACGGACGCGGCGCGAACCACTGCTTGATGTGCTCGGGTTTCGTGTAGGCATCCCAGACCAGATCGATCGGCGCATTGAGCGTACGTTCCAGCACAAGGTCGGTGTTTCCGGCCATCATTCTTCTCCGTTCTTTTGCAGGGTGGACAGGTAGACTTCGAAGCGGTCGAGCTGCGCTTCCCATTCTTGGCGGCGGCGCGTGAGCCAGGTTTCGGCCTCGGACAGCGCGGTGCCTTCAAGACGAACGGTGCGCACGCGGCCCTTCTTCTCTGACGCGATAAGACCGCTGAGCTCCAGCAGCTTCAGATGCTGCATCACGGCGGGTAAGCTCATCGGCAGCGGTGCGGCGAGTTCGCTGACCGATGCCGGCCCTTGGCTGAGCCGCGCCAGCATTCCGCGCCGCACCGGGTCGGCGAGGGCAGCGAAGGCTCGATCGAGGCTGTTCGAATCGTTAAGCATACACTTAAGTATCGCGTCGCGGCCGGCCGCGCAAGTCACTTAAGCGATCGCTTAACTTTACTCGCAGCCGTGCACTCTCTATCCGCCCGCCATGACGGTCCAGCCCACCGAATCCATCCTCATCGTCGACTTCGGCAGCCAGGTGACGCAGCTGATCGCACGCCGCGTGCGCGAGGCCGGCGTTTATTGCGAAATCGCCCCGTTCAACGCCGCGGAAGAAGCGTTCGATCGGCTACAGCCTAAGGGGGTGATCTTCTCCGGGGGGCCGGCCTCGGTCACTGCCGAGAATAGCCCCCGTGCGCCGCAGGTGATGTTCGACAGCGGCCTCCCGCTCCTCGGCATTTGCTACGGACAGCAGACCTTGCACCAGCAGCTTGGCGGCAAGGTGGTGACGTCCGACCAGAAGGAATTTGGACGCGCCTTCATCGAGATCGTGGCTCCGTCGGCGTTGTTCGACGGGCTGTGGAAGGTCGGTGAGAAGCACCAGGTGTGGATGAGCCATGGCGACCGCGTCGAGACGCTTGCGCCAGGCTTCGAGGTGGTCGCGCGCTCAGAAGGCGCGCCGTTCGCAATTGCGACGAACGAAGCCGCAAAGCGCTACAGCATGATGTTCCACCCGGAGGTGGTGCACACACCCGACGGCGGGAAGCTGCTCGCCAACTTCGTGCGGCACGTCTGCGGCTGCGCCGGCGACTGGACGATGGCCAGCTTCCGCGACGCGAAAATCGCGGACATTCGCGAGCAGGTGGGCAAGGGCAGGGTGATCTGCGGCCTCAGTGGCGGTGTCGACAGCGCCGTGGCTGCCGTCCTGATCCACGAGGCGATCGGCGACCAGCTCACCTGCGTGTTCGTCGACCATGGCCTCATGCGCCAAGGGGAAGCGGAGCAGGTCGTCTCGCTGTTCCGCAACAGCTACAACATCCCGCTCGTTCACGTGGACGCCAGCAAGGACTTCCTTGGCGGTCTCGAAGGCGTCACCGACCCGGAGAAGAAGCGCAAGTTCATCGGCTCCGAGTTCATCAACGTGTTCGAGGCCGAAGCGAAGAAGATTGGCGGCGCCGACTTCCTCGCGCAGGGCACGCTCTATCCGGACGTGATCGAAAGCGTCAGCTTCACCGGCGGGCCGTCGGTGACGATCAAGAGCCACCACAATGTCGGTGGCCTGCCTGAGCGGATGAACATGAAGCTCGTCGAGCCGCTACGCGAGCTGTTCAAGGATGAGGTACGAGAGCTTGGCCGCGAGCTTGGACTGCCTGATGCGTTCGTCGGCCGGCATCCGTTCCCGGGACCAGGCCTTGCCATCCGCATTCCTGGTGAAGTCACGCGCGAAAAGTGCGACATCCTGCGCAAGGCCGACGCGGTCTACCTAGAAGAGATCCGCAACGCGGGCCTCTACGACGCGATTTGGCAGGCCTTCGCCGTGTTACTGCCCGTGCGCACCGTCGGCGTCATGGGCGATTATCGCACCTACGATTATGTCTGCGGCTTGCGCGCCGTAACGAGCGTCGATGGCATGACCGCCGACGTCTATCCGTTCGACGCTGCTTTCCTCAGCCGTGTTGCCACCCGCATCGTCAACGAGGTTCAAGGCATCAACCGGGTGGTCTACGACTATACGTCGAAGCCGCCGGGCACCATCGAGTGGGAGTGAAGCTCCGCCTTCGGGGCGTCAGGGCTTCTCCTTCGCTGCAACCATCGCCGCTCTAGCCGCCAGGATGTAGGCGGACGTGGTGCTCACCGTATATTCGTTCTCGAACCAAAGGAACGGCCAGTCCGTCTTGAGCTCGGGATAATCCGGCTTCACGATCAGAACGCCCGGCACCATTCCCCCCGGGATGAACGTGTAATCGGCGCGATTGTGACCGTAGCCGATCAGCTTCGAATTGGTCCCCACTGTGGACACAAGCGAAAGGTTATTCGCCGGATGGCGCCCGAGCATGTAATCGAGCGCCCGCAGCGTATATTCGGGCCCGATGATCTCCGGGAATTCCTTGTGCAGCAGGTACATGTCGGACCCGAAGGTCGCGACTTCATTTGATCCGGCCCAGCCGCCTTCATTGATCGGAACGCCGAACGGATTGCGCGCCCGCTTCTCGTCAATCTCGGACTTCATCACCTTGACGATCGGGATGAGCTGCGCGCGATAGTCCGGTCCCATGAACGGGATAGCCCGTACGGCCGTTCCAAGCATTTCAGGGTGCCGTTGGAGCAAGGGGGCGAGTTCCTGCAGGCGCGCCCGATAGGCTGGGTCGCCGTTGGTTGTGATCAGGAGCTCAACTGTCGCCGCAGCAAACATCATCCGCAGCACACCCGGGCTGTCGCGGCCATCGCTTTGATCGACGTTCATGGTGAGCTTGGGCAGCTGCGCCTGCCAAAGCGCTTTGGACGCCGATAGTGCTTCAGCTGACAGTTTCGGATCGCTATCGCGCAGTGCGCGGCTTGCGCCCGCGAGCGCGGCGGAGACCGCGAAGTCGCTCCAGGGCAGGTCGGTCGTGAAGGCCCAGCGATCGTCGGGATTGCCCGACCGATTGCCCTCGATCTGGTTCTGACCAAGCGCGGCGTCGTAGATGCGCCCGTCACTTTGCGAACCTGCATCGCCGAGGTGAGTATATTCGATCAGTGTCGGCTCGACGATGCCAACGATCGCATGGCCGAACACCTTGTACTGGGCGAGAAGCTGGAGCGTGCCGTGCCGGATTTGCTGGACGACATCCTGGACGCCGTCGGGCTTGCGGATTTGCGCGTAACGCGCTGCCTCGTCGACAGTCGTCTCGTCCCAGTCGAGGCCGAACAACTCGTGTGCCCAGACCAGGTCGCGGATGACGAATGCGTTGCTCGGCGTCTGGATGTCGAAGTCGCCCGCATCCTGCCAGCCGCCGACCGCGAGGCCGGGGATATGTTCGCCCGCCTTGAACGGGGAATCGAGGTTGGGCCCCATCCTGTAGCCATCGAAGTGCGTGATGTTCGGCGGAGCCTGCCGGGCGTCGTCCATGTGCGAGGTGCCCTGCCAGATGCGGTACTGCTCGCGCACGCGCATGTGGTCCATCTGCTCGGTCAGATAGGTGTCGAGGGACTTCTGCCAGATTCGGTCGTAGGCGTCGGGAGCGATCGCGAAGGGTGAGGTGGTGTGGCCGGCGAATGAGATTGCGTAGACGCCTGGTGTGCGCACGCTCGAGAAATCGAAGGTGGCGTAATTGTACCGCTGCCACTTGCCCCAGGGCTTGGTCTTGGCGGTGAGGACCGGAGTCGGTTTGCCCTGTGCGGTGAGCTTGACCAGCGTCGCCTGGGCCGGCGCGGTAAAGTTCGGATCGAGTTCAATCACCGCGACCTTCGAGCGCTCGGGTGTGTACCCGGCCTGATTGTAGGACACGACCGGCTGCCGCACCCAGTTGGGGATGATGTTGGGACGAACGTGCCAGACCACCGCGTTCGTTGTGGCACCTGCGGGGATTAGCGACCGGACGACGAACCAGCCATTTTGCGCACGGTTGCGCGCGTCGTAGAGCATCAGCGGCGCGGCGTCGGAAGTGATGCTCACGCGCGTTAGCGGATCTTCCGGTGACAGCGTGATCGAATGGCCGCCGCTCGCGAGCGGGAGCGGATCGCCGGACCCATCCTTGGCCATTGGTCCGTCCGCATCGCGCGGGAAAAGGCCCGGCGCGGCGTCCATCAGATAAGTCTTGCCGAAATAGATGGTCGGCAGAAAATCCAGGTTGAAGCCGGCTTTCCCGACGAGGTTCTGCGGGAGCGGCTTGTCGAGGTTCACAGCGATGCGGAACCCGTCGCCCTCGGCCGTCACCACAACCTTGTAGTCGAGCTTCACAGCTGGATATGACGAGGTGACGATGAGCTGGTTCGGTTGCGGTCCACGAACCCGGCTGACAAAGGCTGGAACCGGGTCCCATTGCTCGGGTGTCGGGTTGAGGCGGACTTCCCCGTCGACTGCGATACGATCGCCGTGAAAGATGATCTGGATGCCCGCGTTTTTCTCGTCGAAGAAGATTGGGCTGAAGTGATTTTGCTCGACGATCACGCTGAGACCACGCCCCTCGAGCGTTTCGGCGGGGCTTAGTTTCAAGACTGGCGCCGGGGCCCCGTAAGCCAGCGCCGGAACTCCGGCCAGAACTGTTCCAAGGACTGCTTGGTAACGCATGTGCCGCTCCCCTTGTTAGCGCTACCATAATCGCGTCGCGAAGAGCCGCAAGTCCTCCCTTTGGAGGTGAGGAAAGCGACAGTACTCGCAGTAGGTCGAACAAAACGCGTTAACAGCAACTTCGCGTTTACGGGTGCATTGACTCGTGGGCTGAGCCTGCGCTGTTGATCGGCTGAAACGACAGACCACTGAAAGCGTTTGAGACGTCGATGAAATACCAGAGGCTGAGCGCGCTGTTGGCGGTGATCCTGGCGGCATCTTCCACCGCCTCCGAAGCCAAGGGGCTACGGCTCTTCAACCGGCCCTCCTTGGCGCACACGGCCTCAATACCGAAGGCGCAACCGGTGCCCTATCGCTGGACGCAGGGCGCAGCGCCTCAGGCGCACAAGGACATGGTCGCGACCTTCCACAAGGTCGGTCTGGCGCCTGGTCAGTTTGTGATCTCGAACGCAATTCCGGCGACCGGCGAGACCAAGGTCGTCGTCGATCTGCAAACGCAGATGGCCTATGTCTACCGCGCGGATCAACTTGTCGGCGCCTCGACGATCTCAGCGGCGAAGCGCGGAATGACGACGCCGCTAGGTTTCTGGTCGGTGCTGGAGAAGCACCGCTTCTACCGGTCAAAAAAGTACGAGAATGCGGCGATGCCCTTCATGCAGCGCATCGATAGCTACGGCATCGCTTTCCACGGCGGGAACAACCCCGGTTACCCCGCGAGCCACGGCTGTATTCGGCTGCCGATGAAGTTCGCCGAGAAGCTCTTCGGCCTCACCAAGGTCGGCTCGCAGGTTGTCATCGAGGGATAAAAGGCGGGCGGAGCGCCAAGGCTCCGCCCTCTATCATTTACGCATCTTTATTGAATGGGCGCCGGCGAGCGATGCCGACCGTCGCAGTGTCCTCGGGCGTAGTCGTCGACTGCGGTTCGTGCGTCTCGCTCGTCGTCATCGTGTTGCCGGCGGCCGTCGTCTCCGGCGTGAACGTTTGCTCGTCAGGTCCGGTACCCTGCTCGAGCGGGGTTCCGACGCGTAGGCCAATCCGTTGCCGGTCCGCGCGCCAGCTGTCGAAGTCTCGATGGAACTGCTCCTCCCGCTCGCGGCAATAGTCCGCATAGTCGCGGTCCAGTGACTGCATCTGGCGGTCGCGCCAGCTCCGGTAATGATCGTCCGGATGAGAGCTGTAGCGCTGCTGCTCGCGGTCGCGCTGCGGCCAGTCGCGATTATTTTCCCAAGCGCTCCGATCGCGGCGGTTGTCGTCGCCGAACCACGAGCGCGCTTCATTCTCCGCTCGTGAGAAGAATCCGCGGCCCTGATCGCGATTGCGCGTATAGCGGCGGTCATCGTCGTCATCGAGCATGAAGCCGCGGCCGCGTTCGGTCTCGGGATCGTTTCGCCAAACCGGATCCCTGTCACGCCAGTCTCGCTCGCCACGATCGCGCCACTCGCTGCGGTTTTCGCTGCGGTCGCGATCATAGTCGCGGTCGGGACCTTCGTCGTACTCACGCAGATAGCCATGTGCCATTTCAATCCTCCTTCGAGAAATACGGCACAGAAACGAACGAAGAGGCCCGTGGATGCGCTTATTATCGAAGGAGAGGAGGCGTCCGTCGCAGCTGTTAGCTGTCTTCGGCGTCAGCGCGGAGCGGCAGCTCCAGCGCGGTCAGAAGCCCTGGCGCATTGTCCTCCAGAAGGAGCTCGCCATCGTGCAAGTGCGCGATTGCCTCGGCCAGCGCGAGGCCGAGGCCCGCGCCCTCCTTCGAACGGCTGGAATCGAGCCGACCGAACCTCCTGCGCGCTTCGTTGCGCAGCTCTATGGGGATGCCCGGACCACGGTCGGCAACTTCGATCCGCATCTTCTTGCCATTGTTCGTGACATCGATGCGGATCTCGCCGCCCTCGGCGCCATAGCGGAGTGCGTTCTCGATCAAATTGCTGACCGCCTGCGCGAGAAGTTGCCGATGTCCGTATAAAGGCACGGGCCGCTCGGGGCGCTCGAACTCCAGCTTCGCGCCAGCCTCCTCGGCCAGCGGCTCATACATCTCGCTCAGCTCGGCGCCGAGCTCGCCAAGATCGAACCAGCTGAATTGCTTGCGACCGGTGAGAGCCTCCGTGCGGCCGATCTCCAGCACGGCGCTGAGGATGCGCATCAGCGCGTCGGCCTGGCGGATCACGTTTTCGAGCAGGGCTTCCTGCTCTTCAGGATCTTCCGTCTCCGCCGCAGCCTGGGCTGCCGAACGCAGCCTGCTGACGGGCGATCGGAGGTCGTGGGCCAGCGAGTCCGTGAGCATCCTAAGCTCTTCCATCAGGCCGCTGATGCGGTCGAGCATGGCGTTGATCTGCTGGCCCAGCCGGTCGAAGGCGTCTCCGCTTCCGGATAGAGGGACACGGCGTGTCAGATCGTGACGGCTGATGCGCCGGGCGACGGCGACGATGCTGCCGATCCTGCCGCCGACATATTGAGCAAGGATGATGCCGCAGGCCGAGCCGAGGATGGCTGCCAGGGCCAGCGCGATCAGCAGCGAACGTTCGAGGGTCTGCTTGATCGCGAGCCCTTCACCGGAAACCCGTCCGCTCAGTAGCCACTGGCCCGTCGGCAGGCGGTGCATGATGATCGCGGCCTGGTGGGGCGCCGGCTGCCCGTGAAGCCTCACGAAGGTCGTGCGATAGCCCTCGGTGAACTTTCCAGGCGAGACGCCCGCAACGTTGCCCAGTTGCTCGTGGCCCTGCTTGTCGAAGAGGCCGACGATCGCCTGCGGATCGGCATAAGCGATCGTATCCTGCACGGCGTCGCGGAGTGCGGCCTGACCGCCGGAGCGGAAGACATCGGTCAGGACCTTGTCGGCTTCGACCACCTGCTGCCGCATCTGCGATACAGCCTCGTCATGGGTGCGCCAGTAGATGAAGCCGATAACGGCAAGGTTCGAGATCAGCGCGAGCAGCCCCGCAAGCAGGGCAATCCTAACCGTCGTGGGCACGCTACGTGGTATAGACGTTATGCCGCCAGCATGTAGCCCGCGCCGCGCACCGTGTGCAGCAGCGGCTTTTCAAACCCATCATCGAGCTTCCGCCGCAAGCGGCTGACGTGAACGTCGATGACGTTGGTGCCTGGGTCGAAGTGATAGTCCCACACCTGCTCGAGGAGCATCGTGCGGGTGACGACGCGCCCTTCGTTCCGGGCGAAATATTCAAGCAGCAGGTATTCACGAGGCTTCAGATCGAGCTTCTTGCCGTCGCGCTTCACGGTGCGTGAAAGGGGATCGATTTCGAGGTCGCCTACCGTCAGGCGATGGTCCGCAGGGTCGATCCGCGCCTCGCGTCTGCGCAAGAGCGCGTTCACGCGAGCCAGAAGCTCGGCGAAGGAAAATGGCTTTACCAGGTAATCGTCCGATCCATGCTCAAGGCCTTCGATACGGTCGCCGACGGAGGCCAGAGCCGAGAGGATCAGGACAGGGGTCTCGATCCGCGCAGCACGCAGCGCCTTAAGGACCGACAAGCCGTCCAGAGCTGGAAGCATGCGATCGAGGATGATGAGGTCGAAGCTGCCGTCGGTTGCACGAAACAGGCCGTCCTGCCCGTTGCTCGCCTGTTCGACGCTATGGCCTTCCTGGGTCAGGCCCTTGGCGAGATAGCCCGCGGTTTCCGCGTCATCCTCAACAAGCAGGATCTTACGTCCCATAGTCTCTCCGGCGCCGCTTGGCGCTCACTCATTATAACGGCTCCGCGCGGTTCGTGCAGGGGAGGGGAGAGCCGGACACGAACCGCACGGAGGTTAGGAAGCTCTAGTGGCCAAAGGCTCTCACAGCCGTGGCTGCAAAGTTACATGCGGTTCATGAGGCGAAGTGCTCGCTCGGCGCGAAGGGAGCGGGCGCCGAGCGAGCAGGTGGAGCGGCACGAGGCCGCGGGGGTCACTTCTTCTTGGGGGCGACTTGCTTGGCGGTAGAAGTCGCGGCGTTCGACTTCTTGACTTGCTTGGTGGTCTTCGCCGGCGCCTTCGCGTTTGTGGCGGCAACGGCGGGGACAGCGAGAACGCTGAGGGCAATTGCAGAAGCGATCAGTCGTTTCATTGGGTGATCTCCAGAAAAACAATGGCTCGTTTTTGAGCTGACACCTGGATTACTCACCCCAGCTTCTCCAACCGCTGACACTGCAATTAAGAGATGTTCATCGCCGCGCTTTGCGATGACGCGATCGTCGCGCTACCCTTGGCTCCGGATGATCGCGCAAAAGACCCGGTATGCGTTGCGTTCCCTGCTGTTCCTCGCCGAGGAGCAAGGCGGGGCTCCGGTGCAATTGGGCCGCATCGCCGAAACGCAGCGCGTGCCCCCCAAATATCTCGAACTGATCATGCTCGACCTCAAAAAGGCGGGGCTCGTCAAAAGCGCGCGAGGGCCCAAGGGCGGTTACCAATTGTCCCGTTCCCCGGAGCAGATTTCGTTCGGAGAGATCGTTCGTTCGATGGAGGGACCAATAGCGCTTGTCTCGTGCGCGAGTGTGAATTTCTACGCGCCGTGCGGCGATTGCCACGATGAGGCGACCTGCGCGATCCGCCGTGCCTTCACGGTCCTGCGCGACCAGAGCACTGCTGTGCTAGACTCGATCTCGCTCGCAGAGGGCGCCCAATGGGAGGAGCGCCTGGGCGGAGGCAAATAGGGGGAAGCCATGGAGCATGATCATTACCGGCATCAGCCGATCGCGCGCTGGTTCGTCGTCGCAGCTTGGGCGTCGCTTCTGTTCATGGGCTTGGGGTGCGTCAGCTATTTGATGCACGTGTTCACCAATCCGGCAAACCTTCCGCTCGACCAGCGCGCCGCGTTCGACGCCGAGCCCGCATGGGTGACGGGCGCTTATGCGGTGGCGGTGTGGATCGGCCTGATCGGCACAGTCCTGCTCGTGCTGAAAAAGAAAGCAGCCGAGTGGCTGCTTCTGGTGTCGCTGATTGCCGTACTCGTTTGGCTCGCCGGGCTGCTCTTAGTTGCTCCCTTGCGGAACAGCATGTCGGCGAACGACCTGATCGTGGCTCTCGTTGTCACCGCTCTCACTTGGACGGTCTTCTGGTTCGCGCGCCATTCGCGGCAGCGCGGCTGGCTCGCCTAAGATTTAGCGCGGAAGGCTGAACCGCGTCGGGGCGGGCTGAATCTGTGCGTGCGGCGCGAAGGCACTCGGCTGCGATTGCCAGATCGTCGCGGGGCTTGCCAGCGTAGCCGTCGGCAGGGCGAGCAAGACCGCAAGGCCGGCGTCGCCGACCCAGTTGCGAGTGGTCATCGAACTACTCCAGTGTCATCACGCGGCTAACCCGCGCACCTGTTGTTTCGACGCTGGAGACGGCTGAAAGTTCCTCCTGTTTCGTAGCCGAAACGTCGCTCTACTGGCGGGGTCTACGCCGGGTCGTTAGAAGACCGCGCCATGTCGACCTTCACCATCGATACCTCGACCAGCCGGGCCACGCCGACGCCGGTCCCCGGCAAGCGGATGACCGCGCCATCCATCCGCGGCCGCAAGGTCGATGGAAAGACCGAGCAGCCGATCGTGATGCTCACGGCTTACACGATGAGGATGGCCCAGCTGCTCGATCCGCACTGCGACATGCTGCTAGTCGGCGATAGCCTCGGCCAGGTGATCTATGGCTTGCCTTCCACCATTCCGGTCACGCTCGAAATGATGTGCGCGCACGGCGCCGCCGTCGTGCGCGGCAGCTGGCATGCGCTGGTCACGGTCGACATGCCCTTTGGCTCCTACGAAGAATCGCCGGCGCAGGCGTTCGCCAACGCCTCACGCATCATGAAGGAAACTGGTTGCGCTGCCGTCAAGCTGGAGGGCGGCGAGGCGATGGCGCCGACAGTAGCCTTCCTGACGGAGCGGGGCATTCCTGTTATCGGCCATGTCGGATTGACCCCGCAGGCAGTGAATATGCTCGGCGGCTATGGTGCCCGCGGGCGCGAGCAGCAGGAGGCGCGCAAGATCCTGCGCGACGCCAAGGCGGTCGACGACGCCGGAGCGTTCAGCATCGTCGTCGAAGGCGTCGTGGAGGATATCGCGACGGAAGTGTCGCGCAGCGTATCCGCCCCAGTGATCGGTATCGGTGCGTCGGCCGAGTGTGACGGCCAGGTACTCGTCATCGACGACATGCTTGGCATGTTCGAGCGCACGCCGCGCTTCGTGAAGCGTTACGACGACCTTGCTGCGCGGATCGGCGAGGCGGCAAGGACCTACGCGGATGAAGTCCGCTCGCGCAGCTTCCCGACATCCGACCAGACTTACCGGCCGAAGTCCTAACCTGCGTTAGTTTGAGCGGCGTGGTCTGGCGTTACGCGTTCGTCGGTCCAAATGATGATCGAACGGCATTTGATGAAGCTCCGTGCCCGCGACACGGTGAGCGCGGAAGAAGAGCGCGAAATTCGCGGCCTCGTCTCGCATACGCTCAATCTGTCGCCGGACCGCACATTCATTAGGGCGGGGCAGGAACTGAAGGAATCGACGCTTCTGCTCGACGGCTGGATGGCGCGGGCTAAGGACCTGCCGAGCGGTCAGCGGCAGATGGCGGAGCTTCACGTTCCCGGCGATTTCGCCGATCTCCACAGCTTTGTGCTGAAGCGCCTCGACCATGACGTGGTAACGCTCACCAACTGCACGATTGGCGTGGTGCCGCACGAGCGCCTGGAAAAGATGACCGAGGGCTTTCCGCATCTGACGCGGCTCTACTGGTTCATGACGAATCTGGACGCGGCAATCCAGCGGGAGTGGACCCTTTCGCTCGGCCGACGCTCGGCGGTCGCGCGGATGGCGCAATTGTTCTGCGAGCTTTTCGTCAGGCTCGAGATCACCGAGATGACTTGCGGCAATGCGTTCGAATTCCCGCTTACGCAGATCGAGCTGAGTGAGTGCCTCGGCCTCACTCCCGTCCATGTGAACCGAACTCTCCAGGAGTTGCGTCGGTCAAACCTGATTCAGCTGCAGGACCGCCGACTGGAGATCCTGGACTTCACTGGGCTGAAGGCGCTCGCAGAGTTCGATCCGGCTTATCTCTACCTTGAGAAGAGGCACCACTAAGCGGGCATCGAAAAGCGCTCTTTGCGTTTCTCGCCACAGCCGCTAGACGATGCGCCGCCAGCTTCCGTTCATCTGGCGCGGGGAAGGAAGCGTTGGCGGGATTCTTTCCCTCGCACCCATTCGCATCTGAGGACAAGTTTGGCGCAGCCCCCGGAGTATAACGAGACGTTCCTTCGCGAGGTCGACGAGAATCTTCGTCGCGACCGGCTGCAGGACTTCGGCAAGAAATACGGCGTTTGGATCGCGGTTGCAGTCGCGCTGTTCCTCGCTGCGAGCGGCGCCTTTATTTACTGGCAATATTACCAGAGGCAGCAGTCCGAGAAACAGGTCGAGCAGCTGGCTGACCTGTTCCGCAACATCGGCGCGGGCAACACGGCGGGTGCTCCACAGCAGCTCGACGAACTTTCGAACTCGCACAGCAAGGGCGTCCGCGCCACGGCAATGTTCACGCGCGCCGCGCTGGCGCTGCAGCAGAATGACGCGAAGCTCGCGACCGCGACCTATCGCAAGATCGCCGACGACAGCTCGCTGCCGCAGCCCTATCGTGATGCCGCGCTGCTCAGGCAGACGGCGCTCGAGTTCGACACTCTGCAGCCGCAACAGGTCATCACGCGTCTTGAGCCGCTCGCCAAGCCGGGCAATCCCTGGTTCGGCACGGCGGGTGAGATGACCGCCATGGCGCTGATCAAGCAGAACCAAAAGCCGCAGGCGGCGCAATTGTTCGTTGCGATCGCCAAGGACAAGACCGTTCCCGACCCAATCCGTGCGCGCGCCGTCCAGATCGCCTCAAGCCTAGGCGTGGATGCGAGCAGCGCCTTCACTCCGGCCCAGTAGGACCGACCCATGATCAAGCAGAAAAGCGTTCGAGTAGGAGTCATGATCGCAGCGGCGCTCGCCGCGGGCGGTTGCAGCATTCTCAAGAAGGGCAAGGCGCCATCGACGCCCGTCCTCGGCGAGCGCATCTCAGTGTTGAGCGCCGAAGGCGACGTCGAGGTCGATCCCGCGACTGCGGGTCTTCCGATGAACCTTCCCGCGCCGACCGCGAATACGGAGTGGACGCAGTCGGGAGGCACTGCCTCCAAGTCGATGGGCCAGCTTGCGCTCGGCGGTCAGCTCGCCCGGATATTCAGCGTTTCGGCCGGTCGCGGCAGCAGCCTGACGGCGCGCCTTGCGTCGGCCCCGATCGTTGCGAACGGGAAGGTCTTCACCATCGATACCGGCGGCACCGTGCGCGCATTTAGCGCAGCCAACGGATCGCAAGTTTGGTCGACCCAGACGCCGGTCGACCGCGGTGCTGAAGCATCGCTCTACGGCGGCGGTCTCGCGTTCGACAACGGCCGGATCTACGCGACCAACGGTCTCGGCTATGTCACTGCGCTCGATGAACGTAACGGCGGAGTGGTCTGGAAGGTGCGTCCGGGCGGACCGCTGCGCGGCGCTCCGAGCGTGTCCTCCGGCGCGCTTTACGTGATCAGCCAGGACAATCAGATCTACTCGCTCAACGAGACCGATGGCTCGACCAATTGGTCCGCAGCGGCATCGCTCGAAATTGCGGGCGTGTTCGGTTCGGCTTCTCCGGCCATAGGGCAGGGCACGGTCGTCGCGGGCTTCTCCTCGGGTGAGCTCAATGCCTATCGCTACGAGAATGGCCGCCAAGTCTGGTCCGACACGCTGCAGCGCACCAGCATCCGTACCAGCGTCTCCTCGCTGACGGACGTCGACGCCGATCCGGTGATCGACAACGGACAGGTCTTCGCAGTCGGACAGGGCGGCCGCATGGTCGCGCTCGATCTCATCACCGGCCAGCGACTTTGGGAACTCAACATCGCCGGCATCGACACGCCGTGGGTCGCGGGCGACTGGATCTTCGTGGTCACCGACGACGCGAAGCTCCTCTGCATCGCCCGGTCGAATGGGCACATCCGCTGGATCAACCAACTGCCGCAGTTCCTCAACGCCAAGGCGAAGAAGGGCCAGGTCGAATATTCGGGACCGGTGCTCGCCGGCGGCCGCCTGATCATCACCGGTTCGAACGGTGCGCTGATCTACGTCGATCCCACCACGGGCGCGTTCCAGGGCCAGACCACGATCGGCTCGGCCGTGAGCCTTTCTCCGGTGGTCGCGAACTCGACGCTCTTCATCTACGACGACCGGGGTCAGCTGCACGCGTTCCGCTGATCGACGTTGCGAGCGCGGCATAGCCCGCCTCGCAATGACGCATAGCTTCCGCTAGGCGCGAGCCCATGCCTTTGCCCACCGTCGCCATTGTCGGCCGGCCCAACGTCGGAAAATCGACCCTGTTCAACAGGCTCGTCGGCAAGCGCCTGGCGCTGGTCGACGATCGCCCGGGGGTGACGCGCGACCGGCGCGAGGGTGATGCGATGCTGCTCGGTCTCGAGTTCCGCGTTATCGACACAGCGGGCTTCGAGGATGAGGATCCGCACACGCTTCCCGGCCGAATGCGCCAGCAGACGGAAGCGGCGGTTCGAGACGCCGACGCCGCTCTGTTCGTGATCGATGGCCGCGAAGGCCTCACTCCTTTGGACGAAGAGATCGGCCGCTGGCTGCGCGCCGAGACGACGCCGGTCGTCGTGGTCGTCAACAAAGCGGAGGGCCGGGCGGGGCAGGAGGGCGCTTACGAAGCGTATCGGCTCGGCCTCGGCGATCCCATCGCAATCAGCGCTGAGCATGGCGAAGGCGTCGCCGACCTGTTCCAGGCGCTGCTTCCACACGTCGAGCACGAGCACTTCGACGCGGAAGAGGATGAGCTCGACGAGGAGCATCCGCTCAAGATCGCGATCGTCGGACGGCCCAATGCAGGCAAGTCCACACTGGTGAACCGGATGATCGGGGAGGACCGCATGATCACCGGTCCGGAAGCCGGGATCACACGCGACTCGATCAGCCTTAACTGGGAGTGGAAGGGGCGCCCCGTCCAACTGGTGGACACCGCGGGACTTCGGAAGCGAGCCAAGGTCGAGGACAAGCTGGAGAAGCTGTCGGCCGCGGACACCAAAAGGTCGATCGATTACGCAGAGGTCGTCGTGCTCCTGCTCGACGCCACACGCGGGCTCGAAGTGCAGGATCTCAAGATTGCTTCGCAGGTGATCGAAGAAGGCCGCGCGCTGATCATCGCGCTGAACAAGTGGGACGTCGCCGAGAACGCGTCGTCGCTGTTCAATGGTGTGAAGGCGGCGCTCGCGGAAGGCCTGGCCCAGCTTAAGGACGTGCCGCTGCTCACAGTTTCGGCGAAGACGGGGAAGGGCACCGACACGCTCCTCGACGTCGCGTTCGACCTGCGCGAGGCGTGGGCGCGGCGGATTCCGACGGGCGAGCTCAATCGCTGGTTCGAGGATGCGATCGACGCCAATCCGCCGCCGGCGCCGAAGGGCCAGCGGATCAAGCTCCGCTACATCACGCAGGTGAAGACGCGGCCGCCGACCTTCGTGGTGTTCGGCAACCGCACCGACGAGCTTCCGGAAAGCTATCGCCGCTATCTCCTGAACGCGATGCGCAGGGATCTGAAGCTCGGTCCCGTGCCGCTAAGGCTCGATTTCCGCGGACGGAGCAATCCCTTTGATAAGGGTCGACGCTAAGAAGACCTTTACCCTTTGCGCCCTATCGATGGTGGTGGTGGGACCGCTGCCGGGGGCCTCCGGCGCAAAAGGAGTTTAGGTGTGACCGACGAAGCTCGGAACATCGTTGATTGGGCATTCTTTGAGAAGAGCCGGACCGAGCTTGGGCCGGGCTTCATCCGTATCCTCAATTACTTCAAGGAGGATGGCGCCAAGTCGATCGAGCAGATCGAAGCGGCGATGCACAATCAGGACACCACCGCGCTGGTGCTTCCGGCACACACCCTGAAGGGCGAGTCGCGTCAGCTTGGCGCTGAGCCGCTCGCGAAGATCGCGGAGCTGATCGAGACCACCGCGCGCTTCTGCATCGAATCGCACCGTTTTCCGGACGAGCTCGTGCCTGAAGTTGTTCAGCTGAAGAAGCTGTTCGCCGAGACCGTCGAACTGTTCGACAAGGCCACCAATCCGCTGGTGAGCCGCACTGGCGGCAGCGGATTCGGACGCAAGGTCACGAACCAAGGATTCGGCCGAATCTAGTCGTCTTCCGCCGGCTCGGACTGGAGCTGGATGTAATTCTGCAGGCCCATGCGGGAGATCATCTCGAACTGGGTCTCGATGAAATCGATGTGCTTCTCCTCGTCCGCGAGAATTTCCCGAGCGAGATCGCGAGTCACATAGTCGCGAACGGTTTCAGCGTGAGCGACCACCTCGCGGTATAGCTTGGCACCCTGCTGCTCCGCCTCCAGATCGGCGCGGAGGATTTCCTCGACATTCTCGCCGATCCGCAGCCGTCCGAGCGCCTGGAAGTTGGGGAGGCCGTCGAGGAAGAGAATGCGCTCCGCGAGGCGGTCCGCATGCTTCATCTCGTCGATCGATTCGTGCCGCTCATATTCCGCGAGCTTCTTCACGCCCCAATTGTCGAGCATGCGGTAGTGCAGCCAATATTGGTTGATCGCGGTCAGCTCTTCTTTGAGCGCGTCGTTCAGCAGCTCGATGACCTTGGGATCGCCCTTCATCACTCACCTCCCGCGCGTCGCTACTGCGGCTGTACTACCGAAGGTGGAGCGGGGGAAGCAGGAAGTGGCGGAAAACTGGGAAAAACGTGCGACTGAAAGTCAGTCGCAGAAACGGCTCAGGCGGCTTCGGCCGTCACCAGGCGGAGGTGCGAGCGCTTACCGCGTTCCTCGTCGATCACGTCTTGTGCGTAATCGACGCAGCAGCCGCACTGCACTTCGCAGCCTGAACAGGCGTAAGCCTTTTCAGGGGTGCACGCACCGGTGCGCGCAGCAGCGCGGACTTCCGACTCCGTGATTCGGTTGCAGATACAAACGATCATGGAGATTGATATAATCGATAATGCGAACCATTCGCAAGTGGATTCGTGAACTCAGAACTCCGGCGTAAGCTCGCTGCCCATCAGCTTGGGGAAGAAGCCTTCGTGTGCCTTGCGTAGGTCTGCGACGGGCACTTCATAGATCGAGCGCTCTTGCTTTGAATCGATCGCAACGCTGCGACCGCCGGTCCAGCCGATAAAGCAGCAGCCAATGCCCAGCTCCTCCGCCAGCTTTTCGACCATGTGCGAACTGTGCGGTTCGGTGACCACGTAACGCGACTGGGTCTCCCCGAACATAGACCACGCGTGCCGCACCTTCTCTCGATCCACCTGATCCTCGAAGGTCTCGACGATTAGCCGCGCGCCGATGTCTCCGGCGAGCGCCATTTCGGCGACTGCCACGAGAATGCCGCCGTCGGAGACGTCGTGCACTGCCGTGACCAACCCTTCGGCGATGAGTCGACGGACGAACTCGCCATTCTTGCGCTCGGCCGGCGGATTGACGCGGGGCGGTATTCCGTCCCGACGGCCGTGGCAAACGTCGAGCCACAGGGATTGCCCGATTTCGGGTTGAGCCCGGGGATCGGCTCCAATGAGCAGGATACGATCAGCTTCGGCCTTGAAGGCGATGGTGGCGCTCTTCTCCCAATCGTCGAGGAGGCCAACGCCACCGATTGCGGGCGTGGGCAGGATCGCCGATCCGCCGCCGGTCGCCTTGCTCTCGTTGTAGAGCGAGACGTTGCCGCTCACGATCGGGAAGTCGAGCGTGCGGCACGCTTCGCCCATGCCTTCGAGTGCGCCGACGAATTGGGCCATGATCTCGGGCCGCTGCGGATTGCCGAAGTTGAGACAGTTAGTGACCGCAAGCGGCGTCGCCCCGACCGCGCACAGGTTTCGATATGCTTCCGCGATCGCCTGCTTCCCGCCCTCGACCGGGTCGGCATAGACGTAACGCGGTGTGCAATCGGTGGTGATTGCCAAGGCCTTCTTCGACCCATGAACGCGCACGACGGCGGCGTCGCCGCCGGGACGCTGCACTGTGTCGCCGCCGACCTGCTGGTCATATTGCTCGTAGATCCAGCGGCGGCTCGCGATGTTGGGCGAACCCATCAGCTTGAGCAGGTCCGCTGCGAGGTCGCTGCTCTCCGGCACATCCCTGAGCGGCTTCACGCCGGCCCAGGCCCTGTACGCGTCCTGGCTGATGTATGGCCGCTCGTAGCAGGGTGCCTCGTCGGCAAGCGGTTCGAGCGGAATGTCGCACACGACCTCGCCGTTCCACTCGAGCACCATGTGGCCAGTGTCGGTCACTTCACCGATGACTGCGAAGTCCAGCTCCCACTTACGGAAGATAGCTTCGGCCTCGGCTTCACGGCCGGGCTTCAGCACCATGAGCATCCGCTCCTGGCTTTCCGAAAGCATCATCTCGTACGGCGTCATGCCCGTTTCGCGACAAGGCACCTTGTTCATGTTCAGCCGGATGCCCGCGCCGCCCTTCGAAGCCATCTCCACCGACGATGAGGTCAGGCCCGCCGCGCCCATGTCCTGGATGGCGACGATTGCGTCGGTCGCCATCAACTCCAGGCAGGCCTCGATCAGCAGCTTCTCGGTGAAAGGGTCGCCGACCTGTACCGTCGGGCGCTTCTCGTCGCTATTCTCGTCGAAGTCGGCGCTGGCCATGGTTGCGCCGTGGATGCCGTCCCGGCCCGTCTTGGATCCGACATAGACAATCGGGTTCCCGATTCCGGAGGCCGCCGAGTAGAAGATCTTATCGGTCTTCGCGACGCCAACGGTCATCGCGTTGACGAGGATGTTCCCGTCATAGGCGGTGTCGAAATTGACCTCGCCGCCCACCGTGGGAACGCCGACGCAATTGCCATAGCCGCCGATGCCCGCGACCACGCCCGCGATCAGGTGCCGCATCTTCGGATGATCGGGCCGCCCGAACCGCAGCGCATTCATGTTTGCTACCGGCCGTGCGCCCATCGTGAACACGTCGCGCAGGATGCCGCCGACGCCGGTCGCCGCCCCCTGGTTTGGCTCGATGTAGGACGGGTGATTGTGGCTCTCCATCTTGAAGATCGCCGCATCGCCATCGCCGATGTCGATCACACCCGCGTTCTCGCCCGGGCCCTGGATCACCCAAGGCGCCTCGGTGGGCAGCTTCTTCAGGTGAAAGCGTGAGCTCTTATAGCTGCAATGCTCCGACCACATGACCGAGAAGATGCCGAGCTCGACGAGGTTCGGCTCACGGCCGAGCGCTTTCACGATCCGGTCATATTCTTCCTGCGAAAGTCCATGCTCGGCAACGATGTCGGGTGTGATGCGGGGAGCTTCGAGAACATCCATGCGCGGCCCATTAGCGGGCAAGCGCTGCTGCGGCTAGTTTCAGCCGTCAGATGTCGTGGCGAAGGAAGGGCACACCGGAGAAAATCAGGACCTGCGGATGCCCGTCGATGAAACCGGCGAAGGAGGCGCGCTCGGGCGACCAGCCGTCGCTGCCTACTCGCCACGCATTGTCGCCGGTCCGGACCATGGGCGTTTCGGTGCCGAGCCACAACTTGCCGCCGCGCTCTACGACCCACGCCGTGCCGAACCAGGGATCGTCGTTGATGTAGCGGCCGGCGAGCTTAGCCAGCTGCGGGTTGGAGGCGGGAAGGGTGCCTGTCGTGCCCTGCTTCTGGAAGCTCGAGGGACCGAAGCTCGCGCCGGTGACCACGCTGCGCGTGCGCTCGAACATCAGTGAATATTGGCGGAACGCCGGATGCGTGGTGCGGAAGATGTCTCCTCCCCAAGGCTGGAGCGGGGCCTCGCCATCCTTAGTCACGATCGTCAGCGGATTGCCTGCGCGCACCTCGAACGTGCCGGACGGACCCGAGTAGGTGCCGAGGAACGCCGCAGCGTTCGGCAAGCGGGGCTCAAGCTGTGGGGCGGTCGGAAGAGGCTTCCCCGCAAGCGCACTGGTCATCGCGTCAACGGCGAAGCGGGTCAGCGCCCTTGGCCGATATTCGGCGAAGGCGCTCATGTTGGAGCTGGCGAATGCCCCGACACCGCTCGCCACGTCCACATGGAAGGACGAGGAGAAGCTCACCATCCCGCCGGTGTGGTGGAGGTAGGACCGGCCGGCATTGCTGACATGCATCAGGCCGTTGCCGTAGTTCATGCCTGGCGTGTCGCTCGGCACAGCATGGCCAGTGAAGAGCTTCGCCTGCTCAGGCGACAGGCCGAGCGCATGGCGCCCTTGGGCGGCATCAGCGAGCGCGCGCATGAACCGGGTCATGTCGTCAGCGGTGGAAGCGACGGATCCGGCTCCGAAGGTCACATCGACCCACGCGGCGGGCGCAAGCAGCACTCCGCGCGCATAGGCTGCGCTTTGGTCCGCGGCCTCATAGCCTTGTGCGTAGAGTGGGCGGTCAGCGCCGACAATCGCTCCCCGGCTTCGCACCATGCCGAGCGGCTTGAAGATTCGCTCGGTCAACAACTGCGCGAGCGGCTTCTCCCCTGCATGCTCAGCGATCTTGCCGAGCAGGTCGTAACCGCTGTTCGAATAATGCCAGTGCGCACCAGGCGCATAGGCTGTCCACAACCCACCGACGCCGAAGATCGGCGGACTGTCGGCGAGCCCTGCAACATGGTCGAGCAGGTGCTGAACGGTGACCGTGTTGCCGCGCGGCAGCGGAACGGTCGGGAGAATTTCGCTGACCCGACCCGTCAGGCTCAGCTTCCCTTCGGCTGCAAGCTGGTGAACGACCAGCGCCGTCATCGACTTGCTGATTGATCCGATCTGGAAAAGCGTATCGCCTGTGATCGGCGTCCGCGCGTCAGCGTTGGCGAAGCCGAATTCGAGAACTCTTGAGAAACCGTCCGGGGCGGTCAGTCCGAGCGTCAGGCCGGGAAGCGAAAAGTAGCGCCGATGCGCTTCGGCGTAAGCGCCGATGGCGGCGATTGCAGGGGCAAGATCAGGACGTGCCTGGGCAAATGCCGGTGCGCTTAGGCGGCCCCCCAGCGCAAGGCTGAAGGCACCGCCCGTGAATGCGCGCCTGCTGAGCGTCAGGCCTTGCAGGTCTTGCCCTTGAAGGTGATCGAAGAAGCCTGGGCGTCGCCCTTGATCTCCGGCGAGCCCGCCGCAATCGCGGTCGGAGCTGCGTCCGGCTTGTTCCTTACGGTGGCGCTGCCGTCCGACATCCAGTTTACGTAGACCACCGAATTGTCGGCGCAACGATATACCTTGCTGGCCGAGATCGACGGCGGAAGCGTAACCGGTCCGTTCGAAACTGCGTTCGACACATTGTCATCCGGCTCCGGTCCGCCTGCGACGATGGTGTGATTTTCCTGGTTGCAGCCGGCTAGCGCAGCGGCCGCAGCAAGCATGATAAGCATGGGGGTGCGAGTCATGTCCCGCCATTTGCTCCCGAGAGAACAACCGTCAAGGCTATCGTCTTGCATATTGTCGAAGCGGGACATAGCTTCGTCGATTGAAAATGCCCTATCAGGCCGGAAGCAGCGCACAGCGCATTCGCATCGGGCTGACCGGCCTGGCCTTTGCGTTTTTGCTCGTGCTCCTCGGTTCGATCATCAGCCGGTCCGGCCGCGACGATTCCGCGAACACCGTCACGCAGGCCGTCTCGAACGAGCCGAGCGAGCCACTCGCCGAGCTGGGCGTCGCTCCGGGCGGCTCCGACACGACCAACAACAGCGCCGAAAACAAGAGCAAATGAGTCGCGCGCGCCTGGGCGCGCTGATCGTCTTCGTCGCGGGCCTTATCGCCGCGGCGGCATTCGCCTACACGCGAAACAGGAAAGCGGAGGCACCTCCGACACCGCGCCCGACGCTACTGCTGTTGACCAGCTTACCGATCATGTTCGGTGAGCAATTCACCGTGGAAGATTCCGACTCAGCCGCGCTGAAGGCATTGCAAAGCCGTTATCGCGTTCTTCCGATCAGCGTCACCGATCCGGCGGAGTTGGCGAAAGGGCGCTTGCTGCTCATGGCGCATCCGCTCGCGCAGCCGGCGGAGGACTTGGTCGCGCTCGACGAGTGGGTGAGGAGCGGAGGGCGGGTTCTCCTGCTTGCCGACCCCATGCTCGATTGGCCCAGCGCGCGCGCCATTGGGGATCCCCTGCGCCCCCCGCCGATGTTCATGGACACCGGCTTGCTCCAGCATTGGGGACTGCGGCTGGATTCCCCCGACCAGCGTGGCCCGCAGCAGCGCAAGCTCGGCGGTCTCGACGTTCTGACATCCTCGCCCGGATCGTTGGAGGGTACCTGTGCGGTCAGCGCCGACAAGCTCATCGCCCATTGCCGCATCGGCAAAGGCCGGGCGACGATCGTCGCGGACGCGGACCTGCTGAATGCAGATCACCTCGGATCGCCCGCACGAAACAATCTGGATGCTGTGCTGAACGAGCTTGCATCTCTGACCAAGAACTGATTCTCATCCGATTCGAAAAAATCACAGACTTATCCACAGGGTAGGAGCGACCAGAACATCCCACGAACGTGCGGTTAAATCGGGCATCGGAAGCCGCAGAAATCCGCCACTTCCCACAGTTTTCCCACAAAATCCCATAAAATCCCATTGTATCCCGCGAGCCTCTGAGTTACCAACAGAGGTGTAGCGCGGGGGCTAACCCCAATTTGATTCGAACGCTGAAGCGGGCGCGTGACGATGCGTTTCCGCGACGGGGAAACTTGCGCGCTGCGAACGGGGAGTGACGTGGCGCTAGACCATCTGTTTCAGGGCAGCGCGTTGAACGCGGTTGACGGGAAGGGCCGGGTGTCGATCCCTTCCTTCCTGCGCAGCGTCATCGAGCGCCGTGGCGATGCTCGCACCATCACTCTTGCCAAGCACGAGAATTTCCCCTGCCTCAGCGCCTATGATCCCGCCTACGCGGCGCTGAAGCACGCGAAGCTCGAGCGGCTGCTCGAAAAGGAAGAGACCAGCCCCGACGCACAGCTCGAATATCAGCAGCGCAACCTCATGGCCTTCGCGGCCACCGAGGAGGTTCCCTACGACAGCTCTGGCCGCATCCTGTTCCCGCCGATGATGCGCCGGAAGGGACAGATCGGCGAGCTCGCGCTGTTCCTCGGCACCGGCGAGACCTTCCAGATCTGGAACCCGCAACTTCTTCTCGACGATCCGCGGATCCCCGAGGACCTCAAGGACATTGCCCGTTTCCGCCTCGAAGAGCGAGGCCAGTCGTGACCAGCACCGGTACAAACAAGGCCCCACACGTACCGGTGCTGGTCAACGACGTCGTAGCAGCGCTTCAGCTGCAGGACGGCGGAACGGCGGTGGACGGCACATTCGGAGCGGGCGGCTATACGCGCGCCATGCTCTCGGCGGGGGCGGGACGAGTGATTGGCTTCGATCGCGACCCCGATGCGATCGAGGCGGGTTCGTCACTCGTCCCGGACCCGCGCCTGACGCTCATCAACGAGAATTTCAGCCAGATGGATCGCGTTCTTGCCGACCGTGGCATCGGCCTCGTCGACGCGATCGCGCTCGATATCGGGGTCAGCTCGATGCAGCTCGACCGCGCAGATCGCGGTTTTTCATTCCAGTCCGACGGTCCGCTCGACATGCGTATGTCGAAGTCCGGGCTGACCGCAGCAGAATATCTGAATTCGGCCGAGGAGGCCGACATTGCCCGGGTCCTGCGCGACTATGGGGAGGAGCCGCGCGCCCGGGCAATTGCCCGTGCCATCGTTGCTGCACGTCCTGTCGAGCGTACTGCTGAACTGGCGGCGATCGTGCGACGTGCCGCGGGCTTCCGCCCGGGCCAGAAGGCGGATCCGGCAACGCGGACCTTCCAGGCAATTCGCATTCATTTGAACGCCGAGCTTGAAGAGCTCGAGCTTGGTTTGGCTGCGGCCGAACGTTCCCTGCGCCCCGGCGGACGTTTGGCCGTAGTCACCTTTCACAGCCTCGAGGACCGGATCGTGAAGCGCTTCTTCCGCGAACGTAGCGGAGGAACGCCGGCCGGTTCGCGCCACCGTCCTGTGCAGACCGACGCGCGCGAACCGACGTTCGAGCGTGTCGCGAAGCCGGTTTCCCCGACGGAGCGTGAACTGGCCGCGAACCCCCGGTCCCGGTCGGCACGGTTGAGGAGCGCGGTGCGTACTGCCGCGCCCGCATGGAGGGATGGAGTACAATGAGCGTGCGGAACTTCGGTTCGCTGTTCATGGTCGCGAGCTGCGCCGGCGCAGCGCTCGGCTGTTACCTGGTGTCGCTACGGGTCGCGTCAGAGCGCGCGTCGCTCGAGGACGTGGAGACCAAGATCGTGCTGGCCCAGCGCGACCTTCGTACGATCCAGACCGAGATAGGGACCCGCGCGCGCCTGTCGCAGCTCGAACGCTGGAACGCGAAGGTTCTGGCGCTGTCTGCGCCGCAGGCCGATCAGTTCCTGTCTGGCAGTTTCGAACTGGCCCGGCTGACCACGCCGCAGCATCAGGTCAACTTCCAGGCTCCTGTCGTGCTGGCTTCTGCGCCGGCTCCTGAGCCGAAGAAGCTGCCGATCGGCGAAGCTGAAGTGGATGAAGCAGGCGCACCCACGGCGGTCGCGCCGCGCGAGCTGCTTCACGATGCCAGCTACAAGATTTCCGGGACGCGCGAGGTCCCGACGAAGCCCGCCCAGCCTGCGCCCCTGGCGACGACGGGTTTCAAGTCCGCGGACAAGCCGGCAACAGCGGCCAAGCCGGCACCAAAGAAACCCGTGGATAAGCCGGGCCTCGCGGCCGCCCACCCTGCAAAAGCGGTGGATAAACCGACGGTTGCGCTTGCCAAGCCGGTGACAAAGCCGGCGCGGCTTGCGAAGGCTGATCCGCTTGCTCCGTTACCGGACAAACATTCGCCCAAGACTGTCTCGAAAACTTCCAAGGACCTGCATCCCGGCCGATGAACGCACCGACGCCCGCTCTCGTCGCGCCACGGCCCGAGCGGCTCCGACTCGTCGGTCAGCGCCGCCAGATTCTGGCCGTCATGCACCAGCGCCTGATGTTCGGCATGCTGGTCTATGCCGGCGTCGTCGCGATCATCACGCTTCGCATTCTCTACCTCGCGGCATTCGGCGATCACGCGGGCCGCAAGGAAGGCCTCACGGCACTCATCCCGGACCGGGGTGACATCGTCGACCGGGACGGCGAGCCGCTGGCCCGGACGATCGATGCGTGGACGATCGCGATTCATCCGACAAAAGTGATCGGCGACAAGCTCGCGCTGGCAAGGAAGCTGGCCCAGCTCATGCCCGAGCAGAGCGAAGAGCAATATTTCGCGATGCTGAAGTCGGGTAAGCCCTTCTTCTACCTGCGTCGTCGCGCTTCTCCGTCGCTGGTCGAAGCCGTCAATGCGCTCGGCGAGCCGGGTCTCGCCATCCAGCGCGAACCCGATCGGCTTTATCCGCAGACGACACTCGCCGCCCACGTGCTTGGCTTCACCGACATCGACGGCCACGGTGCTGCGGGTGTCGAGCGTGCGTTCGACAAATATCTGTCCGACCCGGCGACCCGCGGCCAACCGCTGCAGCTCTCCATTTCAAGCAAGATCCAACAGGCGCTCGAGCATGAGCTGGGTGCAGCAATGGCCGAGTTCTCAGCAATCGGCGCGGCTGGCGTGGTGATGGACGTCCACACGGGCGAGGTCCTCGCAATGACCTCGATGCCAACGCTCAATCCGAACACTCCCGGCCAGGGCACGCCGGAAGCTCACTTCAATCGCGCGACCCTCGGCGTGTTCGAGCTCGGATCGACCTTCAAGCCCTTCACCGTAGCGATGGCCATGGACTCCGGCGTCATCAAATCCGTCGGCCAGGTCTACAATTGCCCGAACGCGCTGCCGGTCTACGGCCACGTGGTCCACGACACCCATCCGTTCGGCCGCAGCTGCACTGTCGCCGAGATCATGATGGAAAGCTCGAACATCGGCACTGCGCAGATCGCTGACCAGATCGGCAAGCAGCGGCAGCAGCAATGGCTGAAGAAGATGGGCTTCCTCGACAAGGTCGAGATCGAGCTGAGGGAACGTGGTCGCGCGCTGAATCCCGGATCGCGATGGGGTCCGTTCGAGACGATGACGATCGGCTTCGGCCAGGGCATTGCGGTGGCGCCGCTGCAGCTGGCGATGGGTTACGCGACCCTATTCGACAATGGCGTCTACCACGCGCCGACGATCCTGAGGCGCGGACCGGGCAATCCAACGCCGCCGGGTCGCCGCGTTTTCTCGGAAGAGACGAGCTACAAGATGCGCTCGCTGCTCCGGCTGGTTGTGATGAAGGGTACCGGCAAGAAGGCGGACGCCCCCGGCTATCGCATCGGCGGCAAGACCGGCACGGCGCAGAAGCTGATCAACGGCCGCTACAGCCAGACGATCAACATCACGAGCTTCGCGGGTGTGTTCCCAATGGACGACCCGCGCTATGTGATCGTCGTAATGCTCGACGAACCCAAGGCAACCAAGGACACTTACGGCTTCACGACGGCGGGATGGAACGTCGCTCCGGTCGTGAGCCGCACCGTCAGTCGCATCGCTCCGATGCTCGGCGTAGCCCCCGACAAGAACCGGGAGCCCAACATGGGCGAGGTTCTCCCCTTCGTTCACGAAGTTAAGGAGTAACCCACCGGTGCGCCTGTCCGACATCGCGGACATCAATAGCGATTCCGAAGTCACCGGCTTTGCCATCGACCACCGAAAGGTGGCGCGCGGCAGCGTGTTCGGTGCGTTCAAGGGTGCGGTCTTCAACGGCGAAGACTTCATCGACCAGGCGATCGATCGCGGCGCGGTTGCGGTCGTTGCTCGGCCGGAGGCTCATGTCGCCCGCGTGCCGCTTTTGGCCGATGTCGAGCCACGGCAACTCTTCGCGGACCTCGCAGCCAAGTTTTACGCACCCTATCCGGAGACCGTCGTCGCCGTCACCGGGACCAATGGCAAGACTTCGACGGTCGAGATGACGCGGCAGATCTGGCGCATGTCAGGCCATCGCTCCGCCTCGATCGGAACGCTCGGAGTGACGACGTCTGACGACCAGGTGAAGACCGGCCTCACCACGCCCGACATCGTCACCTTCCTCAACAACATGGCCGGCCTCAAACGCATGGGCATCAGCCATGTCGCTTATGAGGCGTCTAGCCACGGGCTCGACCAACATCGCGCCGAGGGCATTCCGCTAGCGGCTGCCGCCTTCACCAACTTCAGCCGCGATCACCTCGATTATCACGGCACGATGGAGGAATATTTCGAAGCCAAGATGCGGCTGTTCGAGCGGCTTCTGCCGAGCGGCAAGCCGGCTGTGATCTGGACCGACGATCCTAAGTCGGATGAGGTGATCGAGCGGTCGCGGAAGGCCGGACACGAACTTCTCACCGTCGGCCGCAAGGGTGAAACCATTCGCTTGGTTGAGCAGACGCCCACCGCCCTCGGACAGACTCTGATGCTTGAACATGCGGGCAAGTCGCACCGGCTCGCGCTTCCGTTGATCGGCGCTTACCAGGCGTCCAACGTACTGACCGCGGCGGGCCTGGTGCTAGCGACGGGTGGCGAATGGGCAGCGACTTTCTCTGCGATGCAGCGTGTCGCACCGGTCCGCGGACGGCTCGAACGAGCGGTGATCAGCCGTACTGGCGTGCCCGTCTACATCGATTACGCCCACACGCCCGACGCGCTCGAAGCCGCGATCGCAGCGCTCCGCCCGCACGTCGAAGGGCGCCTCATCACCGTCTTCGGCGCCGGCGGTGATCGAGATCAAGGTAAGCGCCCGGAAATGGGTGCAGTCGCATCACGTATGTCGGACATCGTGATCGTCACCGACGACAATCCACGCAGCGAAGACCCGGCAGTGATCCGGTCGGCGATCATGGCCGCTGCGCCCAGTGCAACTGAGGTGGCGGATCGGCGCAACGCTATCGCCGAGGCGATCCGTATCGCGCAGGCGGGGGATATCGTTCTGGTCGCAGGCAAGGGTCACGAAACAGGGCAAATCGTCGGCGATCGGGTGCTGCCATTCGATGATGCACTTGTGGCGCGGGAGTGCGCGGCATGAGCGCGCTTTGGACCAGCGAAGAAATCGCTGAGGCGACCGGCGGAACGGCGAGCGAACAGTTTAAAGTTGCTGGGGCGACATTCGACAGCCGTGAAGTCGGCCCGGGCGACCTGTTCGTCGCCATGCCGGGCACGGCCTACGATGGGCATTTATTCGTAGACGCGGCCTTCGAATCCGGAGCCGCGGGGGCCGTCGTTTCACAGCCGGTTGAGGGGCCCCACGTTCTCGTCGAGGACACTTTCGCAGCCCTACAGGCGCTCGGCCGAGCGTCCCGCGAGCGAACCCAGGCCACGATCATCGGCGTCACGGGTTCGGTCGGAAAGACCAGCACCAAGGAGGCGCTCTTCGCCGCGCTCGACCGCAACCGGCCGGGCAAAGTCCATCGTTCCGTGAAGAGCTACAACAACCACACCGGCGTCCCGCTGAGCCTGGCCCGAATGCCGCGCGAAACAGAGTTCGCAGTGCTCGAAATGGGCATGAACAACAAAGGCGAGATCGCTGCGCTGACGCGGCAGGTGCGTCCGCACGTCGCACTCGTCACCGCCATCGCGCCCGCCCACATCGAGAACCTCGGCTCAGAAGAGGCAATTGCCGACGCCAAGGGCGAGATCTTCCAGGGGCTTGAGCCGCAGGGCACCGCCATCGTGCCTAACGACACCCTTCATCGTGACCGACTGGTGAAGGCCGCGCGGCGCTACGCCGACCGGATCATCACCTTCGGCGGTGGAGATGCCGACGTTCATGCGCTGCACGCCGTTACCGCCGAAGGCGGAGGGAGCCTGATTAGCGCGGCGCTGCTGGAGCGGGAGCTGACCTTCACGATTTCACAGCGGGGCGAGCATTGGGTCAGCAATGCCCTTGCAGTTCTGGCTGCGATTGAGGCGCTCGGTGAGGACGTCGCAATCGCCGGCCTCGCGCTCGCCGATCTCGGCGGTCTGAAGGGCCGCGGCGAGCGTCATGTGATAGAGGTCGACGGCGGCGAAGTGCTACTGATCGACGAGAGCTATAACGCCAATCCTGCTTCGATGGCCGCGACCCTTAAGAGCCTCGGCGAAGAAGGCGAGATCACGCGGCGCATCGCGGTTCTCGGCCCAATGCGGGAACTTGGGGAGCATAGCGCGGAACTGCACGCCGGCCTCGCTCCAGCGGTCCGCGCGGCGCATGTCGACCAGCTAATCCTTATTGGTGATGAGATGCGTCCGCTGGCGGAGCGCGTCATCGGCAACATCTCGCTCGACCTCGTTTCAAGCGTAGACGAGGCCACCGAGGCACTGCGCCGCATCGTCCGTCCGGGCGACGCGGTCCTGGTCAAGGCATCCAACAGCGTCGGACTGGCGAAGCTCGTCGAGAGCATGGCAAAGGAACTGGCATGCTCTACGTAATCGCCGAGCAGCTCGGCTTTCCCGGCGTCCTCAACCTCATCCGCTACATCAGTTTTCGCGCCGGCGCCGCGAGCGCGACAGCGCTGCTGATCGGTCTGCTGATCGGACCTAAGTTCATCAGCTGGCTTCGCGTTCGTCAGGGCAAGGGGCAGCCGATCCGTGAGGATGGTCCGCAGAGTCACTTGGCCAAGCGCGGTACGCCGACGATGGGCGGCCTGCTCATCCTGACCTCGGTCGCGATTTCCGTCCTGCTGTGGATGGACCTCAAGAACATGTACGTCTGGGCGTGCCTGCTCGTGACCGGTGGCTTCGGGCTGATCGGGTTCCTCGACGACTACGACAAGGTGAAGAAGGCGCACCACGCCGGGCTGTCGGGCAAGACGCGGTTGCTGCTTGAATTCCTGATTGCGGGCATCGCGACCTGGTTGATGGTCCGCTCCGGAGGGACGGGTCTTCACCTGCCGTTCGTCAAGGAAACGGTGCTCGATCTCGGCTGGTTCTACATCGCGTTCGGGGCGTTCGTGATCGTCGCGTTCGGCAATGCGGTGAACCTCACCGACGGCCTAGACGGGCTCGCGACCATGCCGGTGATTATCGCTTGCATCGCGTTCCTCCTGATATCCTACCTCGTCGGCAACGCGCGCTTCGCGGCCTATCTCGGCATTCCGCACGTGCCGGGAGCGGGCGACCTCACGGTGCTGCTGCTGGCGATCGTCGGCGCGGGTCTCGCGTTCCTGTGGTTCAACGCGCCGCCTGCGGCCGTCTTCATGGGTGACACGGGAAGCCTTGCCTTGGGCGGAGCGCTTGGCGCGGTGGCAGTCGCCACGCACCACGAGTTTGCGTTGGTGATCGTCGGCGGAATCTTCGTCGTCGAAGCGTTGTCGGTCGTGATCCAGGTTTTGGTCTACAAGCGGACCGGCAAGCGCGTCTTCCTGATGGCGCCGATCCACCACCATTTCGAGCATCTCGGCTGGTCGGAGCCGACCGTCGTCATCCGTTTCTGGATCATCAGCTTCGTGCTCGCGCTGGCGGGCCTCAGCACCCTCAAGCTCAGGTGATCACGGCCAAGGCCTTCGCCGGCAAGCATTACGCAGTCTACGGTCTCGCTCGCTCAGGCCTGGCGACTGTGGAGGCACTGCTTGCCAGCGGCGCGCGAGTGACGGCCTGGGACGGCAAGGAAGAGGCAAGGGCGAAGGCGCCCGCTGGCGCCGAGATCGGCAACTTGGACGAGGCGGACCTCGCGCAGTTCGACAGCCTTGTCGTAACTCCCGGACTGCCGCTTAACCGCCACCCGATAGCGCAGCGCGCACGCCAATCCGGTGTCGAAATCATCGGCGACATTGAGCTATTCGCCCGCGCCCGCCCCGAGCTTCCGCCGCACAAGGTCGTCGGGATCACGGGCACCAATGGCAAGTCGACCACCACCGCGCTGATCCACCACATTTTCAAGACGGCCGGCTTGCCGACGACGATGGGCGGCAACATCGGCCTGCCAATTCTCTCGCAGGATCCGTTGCCGGAAGGCGGCGTCTATGTGTTGGAGCTGTCGAGCTACCAGATCGACCTGACGCAGAGCCTCGACTGCGATGTCGCCGTACTGCTCAACATCACGCCCGACCATCTCGACCGGTACGAGAATTTCGAAGCCTACGCAGCCTCCAAGACGCGGCTCTTTGAGATGCAGACCGCGCCTCATGAGGCGGTGATCGAGTTTCGAGCCGATCAGCAGTTCAACATTTTCGAGAAAGCGGCGGGCGCTGTCGCTTATCTCGACGAAATCTTCGATGCCAATTTACTTGGCCTTGATCCTCGGGATCAGCCTAAGTGGCCTGCATTGTCCGGGCCCCACAATCTCCAGAATGCCGCCGCCGCGGTGGAAGTCTGTGACGTTTTGGGTTTGTCTGCTGAGCAGATCATTCAGGGCCTCCGCAGCTACCCCGGCCTCCCGTACCGCATGGAGCGCGTCCGCGAGAAGGACGACGTTCTCTTCGTCAATGACAGCAAGGCTACGAACCCGACCGCGACCGCCCCCGCACTCGCTGCGTTCGAGCGCATTCGCTGGATCTGCGGCGGCCAGGCGAAAACCGACAATCTGGACGAATGCGCGCCCCACTTTGGGCATGTACGCTCAGCCTATGTGATCGGCGAAGCGGCCGACCTCTTCGAACGGCTGCTTAGCCCGCACATGCCTGTGAAAAACTGTGGAAAACTGAACGAGGCGGTGCGTCAGGCCGCTGCGGATGCTGAAGCCGGTGATACGGTGCTTTTGTCGCCGGCCTGCGCGAGCTTCGATCAGTTCCGCGACTTCGAAGACCGCGGGCACAAGTTCCGGGAGCTAGTGGGGGCCCTATGATCAAGACCATCTCCGGCCAGATCAAAGCCAAGGCCGCGCTCGTCGATCCGAACCGTTACGGGCGTTCGGACACGTCGGCGATCGGGCGCTGGTTCTGGGAGATCGACAAGGTCCTGCTGCTGCTGGTCGCGGTGCTGATCGGCATTGGCTTGATCGCGGTTGCCGCTGCATCGCCAGCCGCCGCGCACCGCTATTCCGGTGGAAACGTCCGCTTCAACGAGCTTTACTACTTCTGGCGTCAGCTCGCTTGGATCGCGCTGGGCATTCCAGTGATGATCGGGATTTCGATGATGCCCAGGGAACGCGCGCGGCGGCTGTCGCTGTTCGGCGCAGCCTTCTTCTTCGTGCTGCTGGTATTTGTGCCGATCATCGGACCCGAGCACAATGGCGCCCGCCGCTGGATCGAATTCGGCGTCGGCCAGGTCCAGCCTTCCGAATTCCTGAAGCCGTTTTTCGTCATCGCCATGGCCTGGCTGCTGAGCCTCCGCGAGACCGACAAGTCGCTTCCCGTCTTCTCGATCTCCGCGGTCGTCACGGGCGGCGTCGCCTTCCTCTTGATGAAGCAGCCTGATTTCGGAAGCACGATCATCTTCTGTTCGGTCTGGCTCGCGATGCTTGCGCTCGCAGGCGTCAATATGCGAATCCTGATCGGCCTTGGCGTCGCCGGCGTGATCGGCGTGATCCTGGCCTACTTCTTCTACGATGTCGCGACGGCACGCATCGACGAATTCCTGTTCGGAACCGGCGACAACTTCCAGACCGAGAATGCCATGCGGACGCTGACCGCAGGCGGCTTGTTCGGCATGGGTCCAGGCGGCGGCACGCGCAAGTTCGGCCTTCCGGAGCCGCACACCGACTACATCTTCTCTGTCATCGGCGAGGAGTTCGGGCTGATCGCCTGCCTCGCGATCGCTCTGCTCTATCTCGGCATCATTTCGCGCGTGCTGATCAAGCTGCTCGACGAGGACAACAGCTTCGCCATCCTCGCGGCGGCGGGGCTGGTGATCGAGTTCGGTCTTCAGGCCCTGATCAACATGATGGTCAATGTGCAGCTCGCGCCCTCGAAGGGCATGACGCTCCCGTTCATCAGCTACGGCGGCAGCTCAATGCTGGCGTTGTCCATCGGAATGGGCTTGCTGCTCGCATTCACGCGCCGGAACCCGTATCTCACGCGCTCGCCCTATGTTGTGAAGTGGAGCGGGGAGAGCCTGACGGCATGAATTTCGTTCTCGCTGCCGGAGGAACCGGCGGCCACATGATTCCGGCCCATGCGCTCGCGGCTGAGCTGAAGAGCCGCGGGCATGGCGTGCTGCTGATCACCGATAGCCGGGGCGCACGTTTCCCCGGGTTGTTTAAGGACGTGCCGGTGCACATCCTGCCGGCCGGACGGCTCGGCGGCGGTCCGATCGGCATGCTCAAGGCGGGCATGTCCGTGCTGAAGGGCAGGGGTGAGGCGAAGCGCCTTTATCGTGAGCATCGTCCCGACGCAGTTGTGGGCTTCGGCGGTTATCCAGCCTTTCCGTCGCTGCTCGCTGCGAGCGCGATGAAGATCCCGACCGTGCTGCATGAGCAGAATGCAGTGCTCGGTCGAGTGAACCGGCTGCTTGCCGGTGAGGCGGAGGCGATTGCCATCGCCTATGACGAGGTCGACCGGCTCAAGAGCAGATATCAGGACAAGACCGTCGTCGTCGGCAACCCGGTGCGTGCGGAGATCGCCAAGCTCGGCGAGCTGCCGTTTCCACCGTTCGATGAGGTTGCGCCGCTCAAGATCCTCGTGACCGGCGGGAGCCAGGGTGCGAGCGTGCTGGCCGACATCGTGCCCGAAGGACTGGGCCTGCTCCAGGCGTCGCTTCGCCACAGGCTGCAGGTGGTCCAGCAATGCCGTCCGGATGACATCGAGGACGTGCGAAAGCGCTATGCCGCGCTGGGCATTCCGGCCGAGCTGATGACCTACATCGAGGACATGCCGGAAAAGCTCGCCGACGCGCATCTCGTGATCGGCCGCGCTGGCGCTTCGACCATCGCTGAGCTGACGGCCGCCGGGCGCCCGGCGATCCTCATTCCATTCCCTTCGGCGACCGACGATCACCAGACCGCGAATGCTCGCGAGATGACCAAGGCAGGTGGCGCGCGCACGATCCAGCAAGAGAGCTTCACGCCTGACGTGCTCGCACGGCAGATCGAGGCGATGGCGGCCGATCCGATTGCGATCAACAATGCGGCGGCGCGTGCGCTGTCGGTGGGGCGGCCCCATGCGGCACGCGATCTTGCCGATCTGGTAGAGCGTGTCGGCGGGGGAGTGGCGCCGGTGGTCGTCGGACCCGCGCTTACGCCGCGCGTCGGAGCCGTCGCACCGGTGGGAGGAATGCCGGCGTGATGAAGGCGAGTCATTTGACGGGACGCCCTCAATGATGAAGGCGCTGGGCACCGACATCGGCACGATCCACTTCGTCGGCATCGGCGGCATCGGCATGTCCGGAATCGCCGAAGTGATGCACCAGCTCGGCTACAAGGTGCAGGGCTCGGACGCGGCCGACAGCTATGTGGTCGAGAAGCTGCGTAAGGCCGGCATTCCGGTGACGATCGGCCATTCCCCCGACAATCTCGGCGATGCGGCGGTCATCGTCTGCTCAACCGCGATCAAGGAGACCAATCCAGAGTTCCAGGCAGCCGCCGAGCGCCGCTTGCCGCGTGTCCGGCGCGCCGAAATGCTCGCCGAGCTGATGCGCATGCAGAAGACGGTCGCAGTCGCAGGCACGCACGGAAAGACGACGACCACATCGATGGTGGCGGCCTTGCTCGATAGCGGCGGTCTCGACCCCACCGTCATCAATGGCGGCATCATCAACCGCTACGGCTCGAACGCCCGTCTCGGAAAGAGCGACTGGTGGGTGATCGAGGCCGACGAGAGCGACGGCAGCTTCCTCCGGCTCGACGGAACGATAGCCGTCGTGACCAACATCGATCCCGAGCATCTCGAACATTATGGCAGCTTCGAGAAGGTAAAGGACTCCTTCGTCGAGTTCGTGGAGAACGTGCCTTTCTACGGGCTCGCGGTGCTCTGCGTCGACCATCCGGAGGTGCAGAACATTATCGGCCGCATTCGCGACCGCCGCATCGTCACTTATGGCTTCTCCGCGCTCGCTGATGTGCGCGCAGACAATGTTACGCCGGTTGCGGGAGGCAGCCGCTTCGACGCCGTGATCCTGGGCAAAGAGAGCGAGCGGCGGACGATCGACAACGTCTTCGTGCCGATTCCCGGACGCCACAATGTTCAGAATGCGCTGGCGGCTATCGCGGTGGCGCTCGAGCTCGGCCTTTCCGACGAGGCAATCGTTGCAGGTTTCGAAAGGTTCGAAGGCGTCAAGCGTCGTTTCACGAAGGTAGGCGAGGCGGACGGCGCGATCATCATCGACGATTATGCGCACCATCCGACGGAAATCCGCGCGGTTCTCTCGGCTGCTCGCGAAGGGGCTGAAGGGCGAGTGATCGCGGTGATGCAGCCGCACCGCTTCACGCGGTTGCAGTCGTTGATGGAGGAGTTCCAGAACGCCTTCAACGATGCTGACGTGGTATTTGTGACGCCAGTCTATGCCGCGGGCGAGGAGCCCATCGAAGGCGTTGACGCCGGTGCTCTCGCCGATGGCCTGCGCGCACATGGCCATCGCATGGTTCGCGCGGTCGGTGATCTCGACGAGCTTTGCCGCGAACTTAGGGATCTCGCCGCCGAAGGTGACATGGTCATCTGCATGGGTGCGGGCGACATCACGAAATGGGCGGGAGCGCTCGCAACTGGTATTTGTGACGCGAGGTCTCGCAAATGAGCGAACTCGCAACCATGCCGAAGGTTCGCGGACGGCTGACGCCGAACGCGCCGCTTGCGCCGCTCGTCTGGTTCAAGAGTGGCGGCAAGGCAGAGTGGCTGTTCGAACCGGCGGATGCCGAGGATCTTGAGCAGTTCCTCAACGAACTTGACCCGCATGTCCCGCTGATGTCGCTGGGGCTTGGCTCCAACCTGATCGTCCGCGATGGCGGCGTCCCGGGCGTTGTGGTGCGGCTCGGTAAGGCCTTTTCGAAGATAGAGCAGTTGGACGAAACGACGATCCGCTGCGGCGGCGGCGCTAGCGGCATCCTCGTTTCCTCGACCGCGCGCGATCATGGCATAGCCGGGCTCGAATTCCTGCGCGGCATCCCCGGTACTGTCGGCGGCTTCGTGCGCATGAACGGCGGAGCCTATGGCCGCGAAGTCAGCGACGTCCTGGTTTCGGCACGCCTCGTGCTTCGCTCGGGCGAAGTCGTCGAGTGGGAGCACGAGAAGCTCGGCTACACTTATCGGCACAGCGAAGTCCCGCCCGGGGCCGTGGTCATCGAAGCGATCTTTCGTGGCGAACCCGGGGATCCGGAGGCGATCGGCGCTGAGATGGACGCCATCGCTCGCGCTCGCGAAGAGTCACAACCGCTCCGCAGCCGCACCGGTGGTTCGACCTTCAAGAACCCTCCGGGCCACAAGGCCTGGGCGCTGATCGACGCGGCGGGTTGTCGTGGGCTCACGATGGGCGGTGCTCAAGTGTCGGAAAAGCATTGCAATTTCCTCCTCAATCTCGGTAGCGCGACAAGTGCCGAGATCGAGGCGCTGGGCGAAGAGGTCCGTCGTCGCGTCGAGGAGAAAAGTCACATCATCCTCGAATGGGAAATCCAGCGGGTCGGCAACGAATGAACCGGAATCTGCACGTCGTCGTCCTCATGGGGGGCTGGTCTTCGGAGCGCGAAGTGTCGCTGACGAGCGGGAGGGGGGTCGCCGAAGCACTTCGCGAGCGCGGCTGGACCAACATCACCGAGCTAGACATGGACCGCGATGTCGCTGCGCGCCTGTCCGAGCTGAAGCCGGACATCGTGTTCAATGCGCTCCATGGCACGCCGGGAGAAGACGGGACGGTCCAGGGCATGATGGACCTGATGGCCCTCAAGTACACGCACAGCGGGCTCGAGACGTCGGTCATCGCGATCGACAAGGAACTGACCAAGTTGGTGCTCGTCCCAGGTGGCATCCGTATGCCGGCCGGCCGCATCGTCGAGAGCGAGAGCATCTACGTCGAAGACCCGCTCCCGCGTCCCTATGTCCTCAAGCCCGTCAACGAAGGTTCATCGGTCGGCGTCGCCATCGTCACCGACAATGGTAATTACGGCAGCCCGATCGGCCGCGATGTGCCGGGTCCCTGGCATGAGTTCGATACGCTGCTTGCAGAGCCCTTTATCAAGGGCCGCGAGCTGACCGTTGCGGTGCTGGGTGAGGAAGCGCTTGGCGTGACCGAGCTGAAGCCGAAGGCCGGTTTCTACGATTATGCCGCCAAATATACTGACGGCCTAACCGTGCACATCTGCCCGGCTGAGGTTCCCGACGAGATTGCCCAGTCCATGATGGACATGGCTGCCAGGGCTCATCACCTGCTCGGCTGCAAGGGTGCGTCGCGCTCCGACTTCCGCTGGGACGACGAGCAGGGGGAGGCCGGAATCTATCTGCTCGAAGTGAATACGCAGCCCGGAATGACGCCCTTGAGCCTCGTCCCGGAACAGGCGAAGCTGCGCGGCATCAGCTACGGTGAGCTGGTCGAGCGTTTGATCGAGGAGGCGTTGCAATGAGCGCCGCGCATGTTCGGAGGGGCGGTGGAAGTGGCCGTTCGAGGCCGCGCAAGCCGTCCAAGGTGTCGGTCCCAAAGAAGATCGCGAAGAAGCTTCCAGTTGATCAAAAGCGTGCCAACAAAGTGGCGGGCGTTGTCTTTGGCGGTTTCGTGCTCGCGATTACCGCAGTTGTCTTGGTCGCACTCGACATTCCCGCGAAGGCTGAACGCGCGGCGGGTACCGCGATCGGTGAGGCTGGCTTCACCGTAAGTGGTTATCAGATCGTCGGCCTGCACCACATGAACCGCGCCCTCGTGGATTCGGTCGTCAATGATGAACTCCATCGGGCGGCGGAATTGGCGGGCCGCGACAAAGCACCACAGGCGCTGGTCAACGTCTCCGCAATTCGCGATCGGCTGCTGGCGTTCGGCTGGGTGAAGGACGCGCGCGTGTCTCGCCGGCTACCCGACACTTTGGTGATCGATATCGTTGAACGCACGCCCGCGGCTCTATGGCAGAACCAGGGTCAGCTCGCGCTGGTCGATGCCGAGGGTGTGATGCTTGACCGTGTCCCGGTCGACAAGATGCCGGACCTGCCGCTGCTGATCGGCCCGGGCGCTAATGGCGAGGCGCGAGATCTGGAGCAGCTGATGGGCGGTGTTCCAACGCTGAAGCCGCAGCTTGCCTCGGCGACCTGGGTCGGTGGTCGGCGCTGGGATTTGAGCTTCCAGACCGGCGAGACGGTTGCACTTCCGGAGGGACAGGCCGCAGCGAAGGCGGCGCTCGCCAAATTCGCGCGGCTCGACAAATCGTCGGGCCTTCTCGGGCGGGGGATCGTGCGCTTCGACTTACGCGTTCCGGACAAGATGATCGTCCGTCTTCCCCGCGCCCCCGGCGAGCCGATTACGGGCGAGCAGCAGCAAGCGCAGCAGCAGGGGTGAAGTCGAGCTAGTGCCCGCACCCGACGAACAAAATCTGATTGCCGTTCTCGACATCGGCTCGTCCAAGGTCAGCGCGATGATTGCGCGCCCCGACGACGATGGCCGGCTGACCGTGCTCGGCACCGGCCAGCGCGAGAGCCGTGGCGTCAAGCGCGGCTACATCACCGACATGGCCGCGAGCGAATTCGCGGTGCGCGAAGCCGTCGAGCTTGCCGAGCGCATGTCGAGCCTGACCGTCGAAGACGTGTGGGCCAGCTACGGCGCGGGCGAGCTGGTCAGCGACGTTGCCAATGTCGAGGTCGAACTCGGGGGCCATCCCGTCGAGCAGGCCGATATCGACGAGCTTCTAAACGCCGGGAAAAGTGCCATCGACCGCAACGGCCAAGTCGTGCTTCATGCTCATCCAGCGCTCTACACGATCGACCGGGCCCAAGGCGTACAGCAGCCGATTGGCCTCTACGCCAATCGTCTCGGCGTCGACATTCACGTCATCGCCGCACAGCCGGCGCCGCTGCGCAATATCGATACGGTGATTCGCTCGGCGCACCTTGGTGTCCGCGCTATCGTTGCGTCCCCGATCGCAGCCGCCCTAGCATGTTTAAGCGAGGAGGAACGCGAGCTTGGTGTCGCCCTGGTGGAGCTCGGCGCCGAAGTAACGAACGTCTCTGTTCACTATGGCGGCATGCTCGTCGGCTTGCGCTCCATCCCATTGGGCGCGCGGGACATTACCAACGACATCGCCGCGGCTTTCGCGGTTCAACGTCGCGATGCCGAGCGCATGAAGTGCTTCTACGGCTCGGCGATGACCAGCCCGCGCGACAATCACGAGATGATTGAGGCGACGCAGTCTGGCGCTGAGCCGGGCGCAGAGCCGATGAAGCTCACCCGCGCCCAGCTGATGATGGTCATCCGCCAGCGCGTCGAGGAACTGACGAACGAAATCGAAGGCGCGCTGAAGGGACTCGGTTTCACAGGTCCAGTTGGACGCCAGGTCGTGCTGACGGGTGGCGGCGCGGAGCTCAAAAACATCGCGGATTACATGCAAGGCGTGCTCGGTCGCGCCGTTCGCGTCGGCCGGCCCAAGCAGATCACCGGCCTCCCCGATGCGCATAGCGGGCCGGCTTTCTCGACATTGATCGGCCTGGCGCTTCTGGCGAACAGCGGACGCGGCGATATTCGCGACATCGCGGGCCCCGTCATCAGGCAAGCGCCAGCAAAAGGAGCCTTCGGGCGCCTTATTCAGGCGATGAAGGGCGGCTTTTAGCGTCGAGCGACAAAGAAGGGGGGAGGAGCATGGCCACTTTGGCCGCCAAGCAGCGCACAGGGGCCGTGCTCGTCATCCTCCTCGGCGCAGCCGTCCTGCTCAATTACGTGGACCGCGGTGCGATCGGCATTGCAGCGCCGGTGATGAAGACGGAGCTCGGGCTTTCGCCGAAGACCTATGGCATCGCCTTCTCCGCCTTTTTCTGGGTCTATGCACCGGTCCAGCTGTTCACCGGATGGCTGTGCGATCGGTTCTCCGTCTACCGCTTGATGGCGCTCGGTATCCTGCTCTGGGCAGGAAGTACGTTCCTGATGGGCTTCGTTGGGGGCTTCCTGGGGCTAATGGCGCTTCGGATCATGCTTGGCGTCGGCGAAAGCATCTCCTTCCCCGGCAGTTCCAAGATCATCGCTCGGCATGTTCCGCCTGAACGGCGCGGGCTGGCCAATTCCGCGGTCGCGGCGGGGATCGCTTGGGGGCCTGCCATCGGAACGCTTGCCGGAGGGCTGATCGTCGCATCCTTCGGCTGGCGCATCATGTTCTTCGTATTCGGAGTTGCCACGTTGGTGTGGTTGCTTCCGTGGCAGCGGACCGTGGGGAGCCTCGCCACGGCCAGCTTCCCCGATGAAGGCAAGCATGTTCCGGTCGCTGCCTTGATTAGCAAATGGCCCTTGTGGTCGATGTCGATCGTCCACTGTCTCGGAAACTATTGCTTCTATTTCCTGCTCGCCTGGCTGCCTCTCTATCTGGTGCAGTCGCGCGGATTCACGCTCACCGAGATGACGATGCTGGCGACGCTTGGCTACGCCGTTCAGGGGGCTTGCGCGATTGCCTACGGTCATTTCTCCGACCGGTGGACTAGGTCCGGGCGGTCCGAAGCGACATGCCGGCGCTGGATGATGGTCGCGAGCCAGGTTCTGGCCGCCTGCGCCATCCTGGGCCTAGCCTTTGCCCATTCGGCGGCGACGATCGCGCTACTGCTTTGCCTTGCCGGGGCTGCCAGTGCGTCCCTCTCGCTAAACCTCTACGCCATTGCGCAGATGTTCGCGGGGCCGCGCGCCGCGGGAACGTGGATCGGGTTCCAGAATGCGATCGGCAATGCCTCGGGCATATTCGGACCCATCGTCACCGGCATCATCGTTCAGCAGGCAGGCTATGGTGCGGCATTCGTGGTGACCGCTGTCATCGCCGCAATTGGCGCGATTTGGTGGGCCGTCGGCGTGCCTCGGATCGAGCAGGTCGGCCTGGACTAGGGAGGCTCGGGATTAACCGATTAACCCAATTGGGCCGCCACGTGGATTCAAGCGCTCCGGTTAAGACGTAGGTACCTGTGGAAAAGTGAGTCTCTGGGGAGACACTCATCCCCACTTTTTTGGGTGCGGTTAACTTTTTCGCTTGGCTTGCGACTCGGGATGATTCAAAGATTCTTCCCGAAGGCTCAACGCGTTGCTGTGTTTGGGGGAGGTTTAAGGTCATGAGCATCGATTTCATGCGGCCGGAGGTCGACGAGCTCCGTCCACGTATCAGCGTTATCGGCGTCGGTGGTGCAGGCGGAAACGCCATCGCCAACATGATGCGCGCCGACGTGCAGGGCGTGGACTTCGTCGTTGCGAATACCGATGCGCAGGCGCTCAACGCCTCGCTCGCTGATCGCCGCATCCAGCTCGGGCTCAAGATCACTCAGGGTCTCGGTGCAGGTTCGCGGCCTGAGATCGGTCGCGCCGCCGCCGAAGAGACGATCGACGAAATCAGCGCTGCGCTCGAAGGTGCGCACATGTGCTTCATCGCTGCCGGCATGGGTGGTGGTACCGGCACCGGTGCCGCTCCGGTCATCGCCAAGGCCGCGCGCGACAAGGGCATCCTGACCGTCGGCGTCGTGACCAAGCCGTTCGCGTTCGAAGGTGCTCGCCGCAGCCGGTCCGCTGACTCGGGGATCTCCGAGCTTCAGCAGCACGTCGACACGCTCATCGTCATCCCGAACCAGAACCTCTTCCGCCTCGCCAATTCGGAAACGACCTTCAAGGAAGCGTTCGAAATGGCCGACGAAGTGCTCCAGCAGGGCGTTCGCGGCATCACCGACCTGATGGTCATGCCGGGCCTTATCAACCTCGACTTCGCCGACGTCCGCTCGGTGATGAGCGAGATGGGCAAGGCGATGATGGGCACCGGCGAGGCCGACGGCGACATGCGCGCCATCGAGGCCGCCGAGAAGGCCATCTCTAACCCGTTGCTTGACGGCGTGTCGATGAAGGGCGCCAAGGGCGTCATCATCTCGATCACCGGCGGCGAGGACATGCGCCTGATGGAGGTCGACGAGGCGGCCAGCCACATCAAGGAACTGGTCGACCCCGACGCCAACATCATCTGGGGTTCGGCGTTCAACAACGACCTCGGCGGCAAGATCCGCGTGTCGGTCGTCGCTACAGGCATCGAAGCCGAAGTCGGCGCCCAGCCGGCGCCGGGCAAGGTCTTCGCTTTCCCGGGGCGTACCGCAACGCCGACGCCCGCACCTGCGCCGCAGGCGGCCGCAAAGGTCGAAGAAGCGCCCGCGAAGATCGAAGCCCCCGAGGCTGAAGATGAGGGCGAAGAGCTGCTGCTCGGCGCCGACGACGTGCTGACCAGCCCGGTCGGCGCTCCTCCGATCGCGCCGCCGACCGATGATGACGAAGCTGATGCTCCGACTGCGAATGCCGGCGGCACCTTGTTCGAGCGTATGTCGAACATCGCTCGCGGCGCTCCCAAGGCGCAGATCGACGAGGAAGCTCCTGACTACAAGCGCGATCCAATCGACATCCCGCGCTTTTTGAATCGCCAGAACAACCAGTAATCTGGCGACAATGATTACGAAGGGCGGTCCCGCCGGGGCCGCCCTTTTTCGTTAACCTGCGTGAGTATTACTGCAGCTGAAGCCCGCCTTACCGGGTGAGCGGCACGGCTTATCGTAAAGCCTCTAGGCAGAAAGCTTTGCGTAAGATTCTATCCCGCATCGGGGAGGGATGATGCGGGGATTGTTGCGTCTTTCAGTTTTGGGAGCTTTGTCGGCGTGCTGCGGCGCGGCGCTGATTTCAGCTGCGCCGGCGGCGGCGCAAGGCAGCTATTCGCCTTACAATGAGACCGCGACAGCTGCGCTTGCGCGCTATGTCCGTACGCTAGCTTCCGATCCGAGGGATTTCGCGACGCTGATCGGTGCAGGCCGTGCAGCGCTCGAGCTTGGCGACGCTCAGGCTGCGGCCGGATTCTTCGCCCGCGCTGACGAAGTGAACCCACGCAGTCCGCTTCCTCAGGCTGGCATGGGCGCCGTGTCGGTGATCAACGGCGAGCCTCAGGCTGCCTTGCCTTATTTCTCCCGCGCACAGCAGCTTGGCGCCACGATGGCGACCATCGGCTGCGACCGCGGTCTGGCTTACGATTTGATGGGCCGCCAGGCGGACGCGCAGAACGACTATCGCGCGGCGCTTTCCGGTCCAGACGGCGAAGAGGCGCGCCGTCGCCTCGCGCTCAGCCTGGCCATCAGCGGGAACAAGACGGAAGCGCTGCAGACGCTCGCGCCGCTGGCCGCGAAGGGCGACCCTTCGACGGGCCGCGTCCGCGCATTCATCCTTGCGCTTGGGGGTGACAGCTCTGGCGCGATGATGGCGATCAATGCGGCAATGCCGGGAAACTCAGCAGGCCTGGCCCCATTCCTTCAGCGTCTGCCTAGCCTCCAGGCGGGTCAGAAGGCTGCTGCTGTTAATCTTGGAATCTTCCCCGATTCAGGCGATACGCGGTTCGCTTCGGCCGGAGCGGTGCCGACGTACAATTCCACGAGCACCGGTTATACGATCGGCGCCGTCACCTCGACCACGACCAATTCCAACCGTCTCGCTGGCGTCGACCAGCTCTTGCGCCAGCCGTCGCCGACGCCGGCCCCCAGGGTCGCTTACTCGGCGCCCGTCGTACGCGCTTCTATTCCCTCGCGTCCCCGGACGCCGGCGGTCAGCGCCGGCAAGATCTGGCTCCAGCTCGCCAGCGGGGGCAACGCAGCCGCTCTCAATGGCCAGTTCCAGCGAATGAAGTCGCGCAACAGCGAGCTTTTCCAGGGCATTCCGGGCTATGTCGCGACGAGCGGCGATCGCGCCCGGCTCGTGATCGGGCCGTTCCGCAGCGATAGCGACGCCGAGACTTTCGCCGAAGACCTGCAGACGGTCGACATCAGCGCTTTCAAATGGAGCAATTCCGCAACGGATCAGATTGTGCCAATCGGCACTCCATGATCCTTCCTCCAGCGCTTGCGGCGCAACCGTCGCAATCGCGCGGCAGACTTCATCCCCAGCCTGACATCGGGCCGCGCGGCCCACGCGACACATTCCAGCGCGACCGCGACCGGATCATCCACTCCGTCGCCTTCCGACGTCTGCGTCACAAGACGCAGGTCTTCGTCGCGCCTGATGGCGATCATTTCCGCGTCCGCCTGACGCACAGCATCGAAGTCGCGCAGATCGGGCGGACGATGGCGCGTGCGCTGGGGCTGAACGAGGATCTGACGGAGGCGCTCTGCCTGGCGCACGACCTGGGCCATCCGCCTTTCGGCCATGCCGGAGAGGATGCCTTGGACGCGGCGCTGATCGACGTCGGCGGCTTCGATCACAATGCACACACGCTGCGGATCGTAACGCGGCTGGAGATGCCTTATCCCGATTTCGATGGCCTCAACTTGAGCTGGGAGGCACTCGAAGGCCTGGCAAAACACAACGGTCCGATCGCCAAACCCACGTGGGCCATGGCGGAGGTGAACGAGGAGTGGGATCTCGGTCTGTCCACTTGGCCGAGCCTTGAGGCGCAGGTTGCCGCGATTGCCGACGACATCGCATACGACAATCACGACATCGACGACGGCCTTCGCGCTGGGCTGCTCGACATCGATGATCTCATCACGCTGCCTCTCGTCCGCCGCCATTGGGACGCGATCGGCGAGCGGCATGCAGGTATTTCAACCGATCGCCGTCAGCGCGGGCTGGTTCGCGACATGATCGGCACGATGGTCGGTGATGTGCTCGAAACGACGATCGCGCGAGTTCGGGAGGCGGGGGTGGAGACGGTGGACGATGTCCGCTCAGCCGGACGAATGCTCGCCGGTTTCTCCGAAACGCTCGCGGCTGAGGAGCGCGAGCTGAAGCGCTTCCTCTACTCACGCCTCTATGATTCACCGAAGCTGCGCGGTGTGCGCGAAGAGGGAGAGCGGGTCGTGGGCAACCTGGTTACGGCATACCGAGGCGATCGATCGCTTCTCCCTGAAGGGTGGCAAAGCGGCGGTGACGAGGTGCAGCAGCTACGGCGGATCGGCGACTTCATCGCCGGTATGACGGACCGCTACGCGATCGCTCGCCATGAAGAGTTGGTTGGGCCCGTAATGCTGCCCACCGATCGGTTCTGACCCTCAACCACCGCTAAGTAGTTTCCCGAGTGTGGCTGCTGAATCACGGCACCGCGTAAAATCTCGGGCCGCCAATCTCCCTCTCACGGCCGATCTGGGAAAGTGATAGTTACGCGATCTCAAGGATTTGGCGGTAGAGTCGTGTCATGAATGTTAAGGCTACGGCACTTGTTGTGATCCTCGGTATCGCCATCGCGGTTGCAGCGGTGATGCGGACGACAAATCGCGCCGACGCGGCTGCGGGAAATTGCTATTCCGAAGCTAAGGGTCCTTCCGAACCCACTGTCTGCAGCTAAGGGGCCGCATTCGCGCCCTTGGGCGTGACGTCCGGCAAAGGCTGCGCTAGAGGCCCGTGCTTTCCAGCACCGGTGAGATGAATTGAGCCTCTACGCCCAATATGCCGCGCTCCTAGACGGAGTGCTCGACGACCTCGTTAGCGAAGGCGCGCTGCCTCAAGGCATCGAGCGCCGCAACGTCACGGTCGAGCCTCCTCGGGATCCGGCGCACGGCGACCTCGCGACCAACGCCGCGATGGTGCTCGCAAAGCCCGCGGGCACGAATCCGCGCGCGCTGGCCGAGGCGATCAAGCCCAAGTTGGAGGCTTTGCCGCCCGTCACCTCGGTCGAGGTTGCCGGTCCGGGGTTCATCAACATCCGCCTGACGCCCGACGCGTGGCGCGACGAGCTTCGCACCATCCTGCGCGAAGGCGAGGGATATGGGCTATCCAAGATCGGATCGAACGAGCGGGTGAACGTCGAATATGTCTCGGCCAACCCGACCGGGCCATTGCACATGGGCCATTGCCGTGGCGCGGTGGTCGGCGACAGCCTTGCCCGGCTTCTGGAGGCTGCGGGCTTCCGGGTCACCAAGGAATATTACGTCAACGATGCTGGTGGTCAGGTCGATACGCTCGCCCGCTCTGTGCACCTCCGCTACCGCGAGGCGTTGGGCGAGGACATCGGCGGGATCGGCGAGGGCTTCTATCCGGGAGATTATTTAAAGCCCGTCGGGACGCTGCTCGCGGCCGAATATGGCGACAAGTATGTCGATGCACCCGAAGCCGAATGGCTGCCGCTATTTCGTGACGCTGCGATCCAGGCGATGCTCGAGCTGATCCGCCATGATCTCGGCAAGCTCGGCATCCATCACGACTTGTTTTCATCGGAAGCCGCGGTCCAGAAGTCCGGCGCCGTCGATGAGGCAATGGAGATGCTGCGCGGGAAGGGCCTCGTCTACGAAGGCACGCTCGAGCGACCGAAGAGCCTAGACCGTCATGACGAATGGGAGCCGGTCGAGCTGACTCTGTTCCGGTCTACGCAGTTCGGCGACGACCAGGATCGTCCGATGAAGAAATCGGACGGCAGCTGGACGTATTTCGGCGCAGACGCCGCCTACCATCTGCAAAAAGCCAAGTCGGCAGATCACCTCGTCAACATCTGGGGCGCAGACCATGCTGGGACGGTTAAGCGCGTCCAGTCAGCCGTAAAGGCGCTGACCGACGGCCGCGTCGATCTCGATGTGAAGCTGGTCCAGATGGTTCGCCTGTTCCGTGCCGGCGAGCCGGTGAAGATGTCCAAGCGCGCGGGCGACTTCGTGACCCTCGCCGACGTCGTGAACGAGGTGGGTAAGGACGTCGTGCGCTTCATGATGCTTACCAAGCGCGCCGACACGCCGCTCGACTTCGACTTCGCCAAGGTCGTCGAGGCGTCGAAGGACAATCCGGTCTTTTACGTCCAATACGCCCACGCGCGGATCAGTTCGCTGAAGCGCAAGGCCGCTGAGGCGGGCGTCGACCTTTCAACTCCGCCTGATTTGTCGCTGCTCGACGACGAGGAGCTCGCGCTGGTGAGGCGAGCTGCGCAATACCCCCGCGCGCTCGAAGGCGCCGCGCTGGCGCATGAGCCGCACCGGATCGCATTCTTCCTCTATGATCTGGCGGCCGAATTCCACGCGCTCTGGAATCGCGGCAATGACGACCCGTTGCGGCGCTTCCTCGTTGAGAACAATCCACAACTTTCTCGGGCGCGGCTGGAACTCGCGCTCGGAATCGCGCAGATCATTCGGAGCGGGCTCAGCCTGATGGGCGTGACCGCGACCGAGGAGATGCGGTGAGATGAGTGACAGCCGCGTAATGGGCGGCACGGATCGACTGCCCTGGCTTTCAGACGAACCGGTTCGCAAGGCCGTACGAGCCAAGCGGGGTGCGTGGGACTGGACCGGCTGGGCGATCTGCGCCGTGCTGATCCTCGCCGGTTTTTCGTTCTGGCTTGGCGGGCGAAGCGTGGTTCGCGATGTGCCGCAGCAGAGCGCCGGCCAACCAACTCCGATTGTGATTTCGCCTCAGCAGCCGACAGCTCAGTTGCCTGAGGTGCGAGTGGCACCGGAGCCGCAGGTTGCGCCGGCCCCTGAACCGCAGATCCGCATCGTGCGCGTGCCCGAAGTACGGATCGTGCAGCCGGTCGCGAAAGCACCGGTAACCGCCGAAAAGCAGGCTGCATCTGAAGAAGCCGCGGCTGCTGCAGATCCCGTTGCGAAGACGGCAACTGTCGCGGCGGCTCCGAAGGTGGCCGCGCCTCCCGTACTGAGACCCTGGCCTCCGCGGGTCGTTGCAGGCGCCTCAGGCCGGCTCGTGCAGATCGGCGCCTACGGTTCGCGCCTGCAAGCCAAGCGCGGCTGGGTTGCGATGGTTCGTGCATATCCGGCGCTGCAGAAGCTTCCCGCTGTCGTGGTGGTCACGCGCAACTCGAAACGTCGCCTTTTCTACCGGTTCCAGATTGGCACGACCTCTCAGGCGCATTCGGAAATCCTGTGCCAGCGCATGGAGAAGATCACCCTCAGCTGCGCCGTTGTAGGCCTGCCATGGAAGGCCAAGGTCGAGCGGTGACCGACCGTCGTTCGCAATATGATGATGGACAGCTGCCGTGGCTGCAGGCGGTAGAGGACGAAGACGAGCCTCACGGCTTGTCCGCGCGTAAGATGCTCGCAGCGCTGGCCATCGTGTTGCTCGCCGCTGCTCTCGTCGGCGCGACTTTCTTCTGGCTCGGGCGCCGGGACGGCGCGGTCAACGGGCCCCCGGAGCTGATCGAAGCGCCCGCAGGACCGTACAAGGTCAAGCCCACTAACCCCGGCGGGCTGGATATCCAGGGTGAGAGTGAAACTGCTTTCGAGACGAGCGCCGGCGAGGACAAGGACGCCCAGCTCGACCTCAGCAAGATGCCAGAGCAGCCGGTAGCGAAGCCCCCAAAGGAGCAGCCTCAGACGCCACCTGCTGCTACGCCTACTGAGAGCACTAAGCCGCAGGCGCCCGAGCCCACGCCGCCGACCGTTGCACATGGCAGCGTCATTCAGCTCGGCGCTTTTGCCAACCAGGCGCAGGCTGAGCGGGCCTGGACCGCGCTGTCGGCCCGCTTCCCGTCGATCGGCAGCATGGGCAAGATGATCGTGCCCTTCTCGGGGGGCATCCGCCTCCGTGCCACCGCAGCGTCGCCCGCCGAAGCCAGGCAGGCTTGCCAAACGCTGAAGGCGGCCGGCGAGAATTGCTTCGTGGCGCAATAGGACAAGCCCAAAATGCAGGCCGCGATTTACGGACCCGAAGGACTAGAGCTCACCAGGGAAGAAAAGCGCTTCTTTCGCGACGCGGAGCCGACGGGTTTCATCCTCTTCCGCCGCAATTGCGCGGATCCCGAGCAGCTGCTTCGCCTGACGGACTCGCTGCGCGACCTGACCGGCCGCGCAGATCTCCCGATCCTCATCGACCAGGAGGGTGGGCGAGTTGCGAGAATGAGGCCGCCGGTATGGCCCGCTTTCCCGGCGGCCGAGCGCTTCGCCAATCTGTATCAGGCCGCGCCTTCCTCCGCGATCGAGGCGGTGCGGTCGAATGCACGCGCACTCGGGCTGATGCTGCGGTCGTGTGGCATCAATGTCGACGCTTTGCCTTTGCTCGATGTGCGACAAGAGGGCGCCACCGACATCATCGGTGACCGTGCGCTTGGCAATGAGCCGATGCAGGTTGCGGCCTTGGGTAGGGCGGTGCTCGACGGGCTCGGCTCCGCAGGCATTGTCGGCATCATCAAGCACATTCCGGGACATGGCCGGGCGCTTGTCGACAGCCACAAGGAATTACCCATCGTCACCGCGAGCGCCGAGGAACTCGAGGTCGATCTGGAGCCGTTCGAGCGTCTGGCGACGGCGCCGATGGGGATGACTGCGCACGTCGTCTACACAGCGTGGGACCCAGATCACCCGGCGAGCATGTCGCCTACGATTATTCACGACATCATCCGGGGCCGGATCGGCTTCGACGGATTCCTGATGAGCGACGATATCGGCATGGAAGCACTCGCCGGTGACTTCGGAAGCCGTGCGGCAGGCGTGGTTGCCGCTGGATGCGACGTCGCGCTTCATTGCTCAGGCAAGTTCGACGAGATGGTCGCCGTAGCCGAGGCAGTGCCGCCGATCAGCGCGGAAGGCGAAGCGCGGCTCGCCCGAGCGATGGCCGCAACGATGCTCGACCACGACGGGCCGGACATGGCCGAAGCGCTGGCCAAGCGCGATCAGTTATTGGCCCTGGTCTAGGCGTGGAGACTGACTTCGAGTTCGAGGAACGGTCGGTCCGGCAGTCGGACGAGCTAACCCTCGCACTCGATGGATGGGAAGGGCCCCTCGACCTCCTGCTCAGCCTGGCCCGGGCCCAGAAGGTCGACCTGGCGCAGATTTCGATCCTGCAGCTCGTGGAGCAATATCTCACATACCTCGCGGAAGCGCGGGCGCTGAAGCTGGAGATCGCTGCCGATTATCTCGTGATGGCGGCGTGGCTGGCCTATCTCAAATCGTGCCTTCTCCTGCCGAAGGACCCCGAACAGGACCCGAGCCCCGAAGAGATCGCTCTGAGGCTGCAGATGCGCTTGCAGCGTCTCGACGCGATGCGCGAAGCAGGAGCGCGTTTGTTGGGCCGTGATCGGATTGGCCGCGACGTCTTCCTGCGCGGCGCTCCGGAAGGGCTGAGGTTAGTACGAAAAGCGGCGTGGCAGGTGCGGGATTTCGACCTGTTCGCTGCATACGGCGTCGTGCGAGCCAGAACGGCACCGGCGATGCATGTCGTGCACGCTCGAGCTGTAATGACGCTCGAGGAAGCACTGGATCGCGTCGGTCACATGATCGGCCACGCGCTCGACTGGACGTTCCTCGAAAGCTTCCTTCCTTCGACGCAGGACCCGCAATTCCGCAAGTCGGCGCTCGCCTCAAGCTTCCTCGCGGTCCTCGAACTCGCGAAGCGTGGGCGCCTCGAGTTCCTGCAGGAAGAAGCGTTCGCGCCCATACAGGTGAAGGCCGCCTGATGGACGAATTGATGCGCGCCATCGAAGCTACGTTGTTCGCTTCCGCGGTGCCGCTCACGGTGGATGAGATTGCCGAGCATGTCGGCGAAGGCGACGTTCAGGGGTCGCTCGCGACTCTTGCAGCGACTTACGGGGGGCATGGCATCGAACTGGTCGAGCGCGGCGGACGGTGGCATTTCCAAACTGCGCCGGACCTCGCACACCTGCTGCGGCGCACTCGCGAGGAGCCTCGGCGACTGTCCCGTGCCGCGACGGAAACGCTGGCGATCATCGCCTATCACGAACCCGTAAGCCGCGCCGAGATCGAGGCGATCCGTGGTGTCCAAATCTCCAAGGGCACGCTGGATGTGCTGATGGACGCCGGCTGGGTTCGTCCTGCCGGCCGCCGCGAAGGGCCCGGAAGGCCGCTCCTCTACGCAACGACGCAGGAGTTCCTCACCCACTTCGGCCTCGGGTCCAGGCGCGATTTGCCTGGAATTGACGACCTCAAGGCCGCCGGACTGCTTGACCCACTGGACGAAGCCGTATTCCAGCTTCAACTGGAAAGCGAGGACGAGGCGGACTAGATACGCCTCTCAAAGGAGTTTCCCATGGGCGGTTTCAGTTTTTGGCACATATTGATCTTCGCGATCATTCTCCTGCTGCTCTTCGGCGGGAACCGCTTCTCCGCGATGATGGGCGACGTGGCTAAAGGCCTGAAGAGCTTTAAGCAGGGCATGGCCGACGAGGACGAGGACAAGCGTCAGCGCTACGACGAGCAGCGCCGCAACGAGCCGCCGCGTCAGCTTCCCCGCGACGAGACCCGTCCGCAGGAGCCGATCGACGTTACGCCGCGCCGGGACGAGCCAGTGGCGCCGCCTCCGCCCCGCGACGACGAGGCGCGCTAAGCGCTAAACTGCCGAGATGTTCGGCGTTGATTCCTCCGAGCTCGCCGTTGTTGCGATTCTCGCACTGATCTTCATTGGTCCGAAGGACCTGCCGAGGGTCATGCGGACCGTCGGCTATTGGGTCGGGCGCATGCGCGGCATGGCCCGCCATTTCACCTCGGGCATCGAGAATATGATGCGCGAGGCAGAGCTGGAGGAAATGGAGAAAAAGTGGCGCGAGGAGAATGAGCGGATCATGAAGCTCTATCCCGCGAACGCCGATTATCCCGAGCCGGGTAAGCCGGACACGATGCCGCCGGTTGCGGAATTCCCGGAATCCACTGAGCCTGCCGAGCCCAAGCTGCCATTCAACGAAGACCAGCCGGGGGATGAACTTCCGCCGGAGAAGCGGCCGCTTCCATGAAGGACATCGACGACACCAAGCAGCCTCTGCTTGAGCACCTGATCGAGCTGCGCAAGCGCCTGCTGCTGTGCCTCGGCACGCTCATCGTCGCTTTTTTCATCTGCTTCCATTTCGCGACGGATATTTTCGCAATCCTCGTCCAACCGCTGTTGAGGGCTGGCCAAGGCAAGCTCATCTACACCGACATCTTCGAAGCCTTCTTCACACAGGTGAAGGTCGGGCTGTGGGCTGCGCTCATGCTGAGCTTCCCAGTCCTCGCGATCCAGCTGTGGCGGTTCGTCGCGCCGGGCCTGTACGCGAAAGAGAAGAAGGCATTCCTGCCGTTCCTCCTGATGACGCCCTTCTTCTTCGCGGCCGGGGCGTGCTTCGCTTACTTCGTGGCCATGCCTTGGGCTCTGCGCTTCCTGCTTAGCTACCAAGGCGACGTCGGCGGTATCCAGCAGGAGGCATTGCCGGGCGTCGGCAATTATCTGAACTTCGTAACGCGTTTCCTGTTCGGCTTCGGCGCCGCTTTCCTCTTGCCAATCCTTTTGATGATCCTGGAGCGCGCCGGGATCGTGACTCGCGAGCAACTCGCGAAGTCGCGACGTTACGCGATCGTTGCCTCGGCGGCGGTGGCTGCCGTTCTGACCCCGCCGGACGTGGTCTCGATGCTGCTGCTGCTCGTGCCGCTGTACAGCCTGTACGAGCTCGCCATTCTCGCGATTCGCATCACCCACTGGCGTGCTGCGCGCCGCGCCGCCCGTTCAGCTTCCGATGTCGTCGATGAGCCCCAGACAATAGAGGGCCCGGAAGCGCCACCGGGGGGGGGGAGGGTTGGCGGTTCCGGGCCCATTTAAGCGGATAGCGAGAGCGGGGGGGCAAAAGGTCACTATCCGAACAGCACAACGCGGGGTTTGCGCGTTCTGTTCCGAACTTACCTAAAGATTTTTGGTTATAGCCGTAACGATACTGTTGGCGCTTCAGGCGGGCGGAAACACCGGCAAATCAACGCTGTAACGGCCGAGCTTGCGATCGAGGGTCGACCGCAACTGCTTTGCGAGCCCGCCGATAATGCGTTCGAACTGCGCTTTTTCTGGCTTGTCCTCATCGTCTGGCACGAGAACACGGCTCGCCAACGTCAATCGAGCCGTCAGCTCGCTCGTCCGGCGGAGCGAAATTTCGACCGGATCTTGCGGGGAATTGAGCATTGCGAATTCGACTATTTCGGTGATCAGAAACGCGACCGCCACAGCAACGTCCTGCGTCGTGTAGACGCTGTCCAGTTCGAGTTCGATGTTCAGCCGTCGCGCGGTTTCCGGCGCGCCTGCGCGTAGCTCGGCCGCCAGTTCCGAGAGGAGCGGTCGTAACGAAATGCCGCGATTCTCTTCCATCTCCGCGAAGTGGTTGCGGTGGACAATCGAGAGGGCCCCGACGCGGCGTCCAATCCCAGCATAAGCCGCGCGGCCATCTGGCGTTTCGGCGCTTCGGCCATGGATGTTGAGCAGCGAGGCGACGACCTGAAGATTATTCTTAACGCGATGGTGCACTTCGCGGACCAGCCGGCGTTGTCCTTCGAGCGCACCGGCCATCTCGCCTTCGGACTGCCGGACACGCTCGATCGCACGACGGAATGCGTCACGAAGTTCTTGAATCTCGCGGGAAGGCCCAAGCTTCTGCGGTAGCTCGATGTCGGACTCACCCGGCTGATACTGGACCACGGCGCGCTCCAGGCGCTTGAGCGGTCGGATCAAAAGGCGGCTGACGAGCAGCCAGCTTATGAGCGCGGCAGCCACCCACATGAGCACCGGAAGCAGCAGAACGAGGCGTTCTAGAGTGTTGATCTTCTGCCGAGCCGTCCCGACCCGCGCCATGAGGTTGCCGTTTCCGACGGGCCATTCAGTGATGGATAGCCGCTCGTTGGATGACACGCCCACTGGGTCGATTACGTGCAGCTCGCCTTGAGAGTCATGCAGCAGGAGGAGGCGGATGTCGCTCCCTTGCTCGGCAGCGGCATTGCGGAGCTCCTCTCGCGGAATGCTCGTCGTCGCCATTCCGCCGACCACGCCAACGCGAAGATCGATCTGCTTTCCGTTCGGATCGATCCAGACCCGGATATCCCCAGGGGCGACCAGTGGGTCGGCTTCGCGGGGTTCGAACCCGCCGTAGGTGCAAATCAATTCGCCGGTCTCGGAGCGAAGCGTGAACTTTCGTGAAATAGCGGGCGCGGTTGCGAGTGCATTGGCGACCTCGTCGCAATCCATGTTGTCGCGCTCTTTGAGGGCGCCTGCAGCAGCGATCCGCAACGCCAGTGCATTTCGTGCGATCAGGCTTTCGATCGATCTAGCGGCAGCACGTTCGCGGTCGTGCGCTCGGCCTTCGAGCGCAGTGTTCGCTTGCTGGATGCCGCTATTGCCAAGCCATGTCAGCGCAATCCCGATCGGCAGGATTGCCGCCGTCAGGATGAGCAGGAGCTTTGCCGCAGTAGGAAGGCGCTCGAATCGCTCGGCGAAACTCATTGCTTCGCCCGCCTCAACCGCAGGCCTCAGCTAAGCTTGCCGATAAGATTGAGAAAATCGTCGGGGACCGACTCGCGCAGCGTGTCGTCGTAAATAGTGCGAAGCGCCCGGCCGAGGTCCGTCGACCGTTGTTTTTTCGCGCCTTTATCGGGCGAATGCGGTTTACGCGGACGCTTCGACTGCGCCGCTTCTTCCGACTCGCTTCGCTTCTTTGCACTCAACCTCTCGTCCCCCTCGCGCGGGTCCAGTCGCGCCTCATACAAATCTCATCTTCCCACGCAACGGCTGCAAGCGCCGCCTTCATATCCTGAATAGACTACGAGCCGGGCCCGCCCCGAGTTGAAACAGCTCAAAGACTTGCCCGGCTCCGGTCACGGAAACCAAATGGACGTTCCTTTGTTCCAGATGGAATCACATCTTATGGGGGCGGCCAAGCGCGTTTTGCGATCGGGTCCTTCCAGGGTTGCAACAATATTGTGGCGCAGTCATTGACGGCGCGAACATTCTTATTCGACGGAGATTGAACACTCATGTCCCTTGGCCAGGAACTTGCTCCGCACCTGCCTTTCCTCCGCCGCTATGCCCGCGCGCTGACCGGAAGCCAGGCGCACGGCGACGCATTCGTGCGCGCAACGCTGGAAGCGATCGTCGCGCAGCCCGATGAATTTCCCCGCGACGTCGATCCGCGTCTGGGTCTCTACAAGACCTTCCACGCGATCTGGTCGACCGCGAATATCGAAGAGGGTGAGGAGCCTGTTCCGACGGGGGCCGAGGGCATCGCCCATGCGCGCCTCTCCCGCATCACGCCGCTTTCGCGTCAGGCGCTCCTACTGACCTCGCTCGAAGGTTTCTCGTCGGAAGACGCCGGCTATCTGATCGGCGCCAGCCCGAGTGACGTGGACAGCCTGGTTTCCGAAGCACTTGAGGAAATCGAGCGTCAGACTCTGGCCGACGTGCTGATCATCGAGGACGAACCGATCATCGCCATGGATATCGAGACGATCGTTCGCGACCTCGGCCACAATGTCACCGGCGTTGCCGTGACTCGCGACGAAGCGGTTGCGCAGGCGCGTCAGAGCCCTCCAGGGCTCGTCCTTGCCGACATCCAGCTTGCCGACGATTCCAGCGGTATCGATGCGGTGAAGGACATTCTCGCGGAATTTTCCGTGCCGGTGATCTTCATCACTGCGTTCCCCGAGCGTCTGCTGACGGGAACCCGGCCGGAGCCGACGTTCCTCATCACCAAGCCGTTCCAGCGGTCGACGGTGAAGGCGGCGATTGCCCAAGCGCTCTTTTTCGACGCGGCCACTGTCCCCGCCGGTTGAGGCGGAACAGGATTCCAACGCAGGCGTTGGCCTTCCGAACAGTGATTTCGTGAAGAGAGCGTAATGGTTGAACCCAGACATTCCGATGCTCCCATCCGGGAAACCGCGACGGAGGCACGCGCAGGCTCCACACCTGGAGTTGCTCGGAATGTCTTGGTGTTCGGCACTCTTTTGGTCGTGGTTTTATTTGCGATCATCGTCTTGGTTGGGCGCTCCTGAGCACCTAGCTTCTGTCACAGCCGCTGTTCATGTTCGATCAAAGCGCGCGCGGCCATGTGCCGCGGGCCATAAAGGGGTGGGTCTGAGTTTTGGCAGAAGATCGGGAAGAGGACGGCGAAGATAACGCTCCGGTGAGCGTTTCGGGTGAGCCCGTTCCACTGTCGGACCCTGAGTTCAAGGACCAGCTTGCGCAGGTCATCCCGCATCTGCGCGCCTTTGGCCGCTCGCTATCGGGAAGCCGCGACCTGGCCGATGACCTGGTGCAGGAAACGCTGCTGAAGGCTTGGGCCGCGCGCAAGCGCTTTCAGGCCGGTACGAACATGCGTGCCTGGACCTTCATTATCCTGCGCAACCTGTTTCTCAGCCAGATGCGCCGTGCGCGCTTCAAGGGGGAATGGGACGATATCACCGCGTCGAAAATCCTTGCGGCACCAGCCAGCCAGGACAGGCACATCGAGCTTGGTGACATGCAGCGCGCCTTGATGCACTTGCCGCAGCCCCAGCGCGAGGCACTCATCCTCGTCGGCGCTGGAGGCTTCGCTTACGAAGAAGCAGCCGAGATCTGCGGTTGCGCGGTCGGCACCATCAAGAGCCGCGTCGCGCGCGGCCGTGTCGCGCTCGAGCAACTGCTCTCAAGCGGCAAGCTGCCGTCCCGGCGCCAGCATCGCACCGATCCCGATAAGTCGGCGCTCCAGACGATCATGGGTGAGGTCGACGAGCTTAGCCGCGACCACGAGCACGACTAGAAAATTCAGAAGATTGCTGTTGATGCCTTCAGTTGAGGCGGCGAAGCAGCTCATCGAAATCGCGGTCGGACGGCTCCGACGCCGTTGCCTGAAAGGCACGGCGGAGCGCGGCGGTGATGCCCGCATGCGTCGGCGGAATGTCCACTCGGATAACCTGTCGATCCATCGCGTTCATTTCCGTTGCCGCAACCTTCTCGCGTTCCAGCTTCATGGGACTACCTAACGAGCGAATTTGCGAGCGGTTTCGTTTATTTCCTGATCTAAATGATCTCACAGCCGCAATGAACCTCAGCACCACCATCAACTTACGAGAAGACGCCGTCGGAAGGGCGGAGCGCCATTCGCCATTCCTCAGGGAGGCGATGAAGGCGCATCCGGAGATTGCAGAAGCTTTCCTCAGCGATGGAGCACGTTCGGCATCGCGGCTCGCGCTCTCAATCAGCAATGAAGATATCGAAGCCGAACTGCGGCGGAAGCGGGCAGGCCTTGCACTGGCGGTTGCCTTGGGCGACCTCGCCGGAGAGCTTCCGCTCGAGGAGGCGACCCGGCTGCTTTCGGATTTTGCGGACTACGCAATCGACCAAGCGGTGACGACCGCTCTTCGCGAGCGAATGCCGGATGCCGATCCGCAAGGCTTCGCCGTGATCGCAATGGGAAAGCTCGGGAGCCACGAGCTCAACTATTCGTCGGACGTCGACCTTCTGCTGCTGTTCGACCCGGAGACGCTGCCGAGACGCGGGCGAGATGACGCCGGCGAGGCCGCTGTCCGCGTCGGCCGCCGCCTGATCGAGCTGCTTCAGCGTCGCACCGCCGACGGCTACGTGCAACGGGTCGATCTCCGGCTGCGGCCGTCGCCCGAGGTGACGCCGATCGCGCTACCGATCCACGCCGCGATCTCGCACTATGAGTCGAGCGCGCTGCCCTGGGAGCGGGCAGCGTTCATCCGCGCACGCGCCGCCGCCGGCGATATTGCCCTTGGGGAGCGTTTCCTCGAGGCGATCCAGCCTTTCGTCTGGCGGCGGTCCCTGGACTTCGGTGTGATCGAAGAAGTGCGCGCGATCTCGGCGCGCATTCGCGATCACTTCGCGCAGGGGGCCATTGTCGGCCCGGGATATGATCTAAAACGCGGCCGCGGCGGCATTCGTGAAGTCGAATTCTTCGTGCAGATTCAGCAGATGATTCACGGGGGACGCGATCCGTCGGTTCGGACACCGGCAACGCTCGATGGAATCAACGCGCTGACCGCAGCCGCAAGGTTAGACCAGGCGACGGCCCGCGAACTCGCCGAAGCCTATCGCGTTCTGCGGACGATCGAGCACCGCGTGCAAATGGTCGAGGACGCGCAGACCCACCTCGTGCCGGTCCAACCCGATGCGCTCGACAATGCGGCGCAGCTCGCAGGCCTCGAAAGCGGCAGAGAGCTAATCGAACTGCTCAGACCGCATGCCAAGCGGGTCGGCACGATCTTCGATGGGCTCGCACCCGACGAGCGCAGGCAGCTTTCAAACGATCCGGACATTCTGCGCCGAGAATTGTCTGAGCTCGGCTTCGCCGATCCGGATGGGGCCAGTCGCCACATCAACAATTGGCGTTCCGGCAAAGCGCGATCGCTCCGGTCACCTGCGGCACAGCAAGCCTTCGAGGCCATGCTGCCTGGCCTCCTACAGGCCATCGCAGTTGGCGCGGACCCAGATCACGCGCTCAACCGGCTCAGCGATATCGTCGAGCGGCTTTCGAGCGGCATCAACCTCTTCCGCCTTCTAGGGGCGCGGCCTCCGCTCGTAGAGTTGCTGGCGAAGATCCTCGCGCATGCGCCCGCGCTTGCAGACCAGCTCGCCCGCCGCCCTGAGCTGTTCGAAGGATTGTTCGACGCCTCAAGCTTCGAAATGCCGGCCGAGCCTGCGGAGTTCGCGATGGCGTTAGGCGCCGCCATGGGCGGCCAGTCGTACGACGTGGCGCTCGATCGCGTTCGGCGTCTGGTCAACGAGAAGAGATTCGCACTTGGCGTCCAGCTCATCGATCGGCGACGCGATCCACTGGAAGTCACTGAGGGTTACGCGCGGGTAGCCGAAGGTACTTTGGTTGCGCTGGCCAACGCGGCTGTTGACGAGTTCGAACAAGTTCACGGCAGCTTTCCGGATGGCGAGCTGGTCATCCTCGCTCTCGGCCGCCTCGGCGGTCATTCGCTTACCCATGCCTCGGACCTCGACCTGATTTACCTGCACACGGCTAAAGACGGACGGTCCGACGGCCCGAAGCCGCTCGGTCCCAATGATTATTTCAATCGCTTGGCCAGCCGAGTGACCGCCGCGGTCAGCGTGCCGACCGCTGCAGGGCCGCTCTACGAGATTGACACCCGGCTTCGGCCGGGCGGCGCGACGGGCATGCGCGTCGTCTCCGTGGAAGCGTTCGAACAATATCAGCGGAATGAGGCTTGGACCTGGGAGCATATGGCGCTCTGCCGCGCGAGACCGGTGTTCGGGTCGCCCGAGGCGCAGAGCCGGGTCGCTGCGATGATCGACGGCATCCTGCGCGAACCCCGAGATCGCGCGAAGATCATCGCGGACGCTGTGAAAATGCGTGCGGACATGGAGAAGCATAAGCCGCCGCAGAGCGCACTGGACGTGAAGCTTGGACCCGGCGGTCTCGTGGATCTCGAATTCGCGACGCATGTCCTTCAACTCACCACGCATGTCGGCCTCGGCACCCGGCTGGAGGTCGCGCTGGAGGCGCTTGCTGCAGACTCTTTGGTTCAGGCAAATATTGTCGATGCGCTAAAATTGCTATCACGCATGCTGGTGATGATGCGGCTAGTCGCGCCGGGGAACGTCAAGCCGACGGCAGAAACGTGGGAGCTGGTTGCCCAGACTTGCGGCGCCTCGAACTGGGAGGAGCTTCTTGCCGAGCACGACGCAGCACGGCAGAGGATCGCCGAGCTCTGGAACAGCATCAAGCGAGAGGCCTGAGATGATCAGTGAAGGCGACAAGGCACCGGCAATAGACGTGACCGCGAGCGACGGAACGACCGTCAATCTCGCCGCGCCCGGGCAGCCGCTCGTGCTCTATTTCTACCCGAAGGACGATACGTCCGGCTGCACCCGCGAGGCGCAGGACTTCACCGAGCTCGCCGACGAGTTCAAGAAGGCCGGTGCGAAGGTCATCGGCGTCTCACGCGACCCGATGAAGAAGCACGAGAAGTTCATCGACAAATACAGCCTCGCCGTTCCGCTAGCCTCCGACGAGGACGGCAAGATTTCCGAGGCCTTCGGCACCTGGGTCGAGAAGTCGATGTACGGCCGCAAGTATATGGGCATGGAGCGAGCGACCTACCTGATTGGCACCGATGGCAGAGTCCTGAAGGTCTGGCGCAAGGTCAAAGTGCCGAAGCACGCCGAAGAGGTGCTGAAAGCCGCTACCGCCTAGCTGGCGAGGTCGCGCAGCACGCTCTCCCAGTGCAGCACGTCGTCGTACATCGCGCGGACCGGGATGCGTTCGTCCAAGCCGTGCATGCGATCGTCCTGCGGCGAGATATACCAGCTGCCGTCCACGTCGTAGACGGGGATGCCTTGTGCGCGGAAGAATGACCCGTCGCTTGCGCCTGCCGCCATCACCGGAAACACCTCCATGTCGGCGTTCACGTGCGTATGGATCGACTTCGTGACAGCCGCGAGAACGTCCGGTCGCAACGGCGACGCGGGCGTCGGCACGCCTTCATAATTAGGGTCCGGCTTCACTTCGACCTTTGGCCCGGCCATCTTTTGCAGCTCGGCCTGCACTTCCTTCGGCTGCACGCCGGGCATGATCCGGCAATTGACCGTGGCCGTTGCGCTCTGCGGTAACGCGTTGTCGGCGTGACCGCCGGATAGCATGGTCGCGACGCAGCGGGTGCGCGTCAGGCCGACATCGATCGGACTGGCTTCCACGATATCGGCGGCTGCCCCATCAGCCGGGTTCGCCAGCCACGCGCGAATGGCCTTGCCCAGCGCGCTATTGCCCTCCTGCTTCGCCCGCTGCTCAAAATAGCCGCGGTTCGCAGGGTTGAGCATCGGTTGAAAACGATAGGTGCGCAGCTTTTCCAGTGCGTCGGCAAGGTCATAGATGGCGTTGTCCGGACGCGGTTTGCTGCTGTGGCCCCCCGGATTGCGGGTAGTGAAGAAGTAAGTCTGGAAGGTCTTCTCGGCGATCGAGATCTCGCAGCCGATCGGCCTGAACTTCTCGTCGAAGGTCGCGCAGCCGCCGTCGGCATTGAGGCCGAACTCGGCGTCGGTAAGGTTGCGCCACTTGGTCGAGCCGAGGGTCGCGCCTCGACCCATCGTCTCCTCGTCGCCGCTGTAGAACAGGATGATGTCGCGATCCGGCTTGAACCCGGCCTGCTTCAGCTTCAGTACCGCCATGGTCGTCGCGACGATGCCGTTCTTCATGTCCGCCGACCCGCGGCCGAGGAAATAGCCGCCCTCCTCGCGGAAGACGAAGGGATCGAAGGTCCAGTCCGATCGCTTCGCCTCGACGACGTCCATGTGGCCCAGGATCAGGATGGGCTTCTTGGTTGCGTGCGGCGAGCGCCAGCGAACGATCAGCGCTGCCGTCTTGTCCCCGGGCAGCGCTTCGTACGGCATGATGTGGATGTCGGTGTCGGGAATGCCGGCCGCGCGGAACTTGTCAGCCAGCACCTTGGCCATGCGCGGCACTTCACCGCGGTTGTGGACCGTCGGGATCTCGATGACCTGCTTGAACAATTCGCGCGTCTTCGCCTGCCACGCCGGATTGAGCTTGGTCGGAACAGTTCGCGGATCGGGGGCCGCGAGGGCGGAAGTGGCAGACAGGGCATGCAGGACACCGAGCAATTTGCGCATTCAAATCTCCAGGAATTTGGCGCGCAGGCTAAGTCCCAAGTGCGGACCGTCAAGCGGTGACGCCGTGACCCTCGGCAAGATATTCGGCGCTGCGCATTTCCTCGAGCCGACTGACGGTGCGCTGGAACTCGAAGCTGCCGTCGCCGGCGGGATAAAGTCCTTCGGGTTCCGCATCGGCAGCCGCGAGCAGCTTCACCTTATGCTCGTAGAGTGCATCGATCAGCGTGACGAACCGGGCCGCCTCGTTGCGCATATCCGGACCCATCACGGGAATGCCGACGATGATCACCGTGTGATAGCGGCGCGCGATGGCGAGGTAGTCGGCGGCACCGCGTGGCTCTCCGCACAGCCGCTTGAACGAGAACACTGCGACGCCCTTCAGACTCTTCGGCACATGAAGGGTGCGCCCACCGCCAACATCGATGTCCTCGGACGGCACCTTGGCGCGATCCTCGACCGGATAATCGGTCAGCTGGAAGAAGGCGCGTGAGAGGTCCGCCGTGGCTTCCGGCCCGTTGGGCACGTGCCATACCTCGACGCCCGTAAGGCGGTCGAGCCGGTAGTCGGTCGGGCCATTCACCTCGACTACAAGCATCCGCTTCTCGATCAGCTCGATGAAAGGGATGAACAGCTCCCGATTGAGCCCGCCTTTGTATAGGTCGCGCGGCGGGCGGTTCGATGTGGTGACTATCTTCACGCCTTGATCGAGCAATTTCCCAAACAGCCGCGACACGATCATCGCGTCGGCCGGATTGGTGATCTGCATCTCGTCGAAGCAGAGCAGCTTTGCTTCTTCCGCAATTTGCTCGGCGACCGGCTCTATCGGATCGCCTTCTTCGCTCTCGCGCGCCTTCCGCAGGCGGGCATGCGTCTCCAGCATGAATTCGTGGAAGTGGACGCGGCGCTTGGGGCTGATGTCGATGTGGGCGAAGGCCAAGTCCATCAGCATCGACTTCCCGCGACCCACGCCGCCCCAAAGATAGACGCCGGCCGGTCCTTCGGGTGCGCCGCCGAACAATCGCGAGAAGAAGCTGCCCGGAGTGGCGATGGCGCTTGCAAGCCGATCCAGAGCGGAGACCGCACTCTCCTGAGCAGGATCGGGCTTGAGTTCCCCAGCCTTGATCAGCTGGTCGTAGGCGGCCCGGACCGGCCCCGTCATGCCGCGGGACGGTTGGGCGTATTCACTCGCTTCAGCGTGCCGGTGAAATTGTAGCAGGGTTCACCATCTTGATAGAGGACGCCCTGCAAGAAGGCGTGGCCACGCGTCTCCCGTACCAATTGGACGTGCGCGTCGAGCGGCGTTCCCGGCTTGCCACGCGCAAGGAAATGGGTGGTCAGGTCGAGCGTCACGAAATGGCCTGGCGCCATGCCGGCGCACAACCCGCCCGCGAACATCGACATGTCTATGAAGCTCATCACCGACCCGCCATGCAGCGACCCGCCCATGTTCATATGCGCTTCGGTCGGGAACATGCGGGCGATGCCGCGACCGGGACCGTCGGGCTTGAACAGTAGACGGCCGGTCGCGCCGGCGAAGCTGCCGCGCGGGAAGTCGCCCCAGCTGTACCAGCCCGGATTATCGGGATCGGGTGAGGCGCCGCGCGGAATTCCGGCCTGATCGGCCGATCCCGGATTGCCGGTCGGGACGTCGCTCACGCAGCGCGTTCGGCGATGAGCTTCTTGGTCTCGGCGATCGCCTTCGCCGGATTCAGCCCCTTTGGACACACGTTCGCGCAGTTCATGATCGTGTGGCAGCGATAGAGGCGGAACGGATCCTCGAGTTGGTCGAGGCGCTCACCTGTCGCCTCGTCGCGGCTGTCGGCGAGCCAGCGATAGGCCTGGATCAGGATCGCCGGGCCCAGGAACTTGTCGGCGTTCCACCAATAGCTCGGGCAGCTCGTCGAGCAGCAGAAGCAAAGGATGCACTCGTACAGGCCGTCGAGCTTCTCGCGGTCCGCAGGCGACTGCAGCCGCTCGCGCGATGGCGCCGGGCTCGAGGTCTTCAGCCACGGCTGGATCGACGAATATTGCGCATAGACATGGGTGAGGTCCGGAACGAGGTCCTTCACGACTTCCATGTGCGGCAGCGGCGTGATCTGAACTTCGCCCTTCAGGTCCTCGATGGCGGTGGTGCACGCGAGGCCGTTGCGCCCTTCCATGTTCATCGAACAGGACCCGCAAATGCCTTCTCGACAAGAACGGCGGAAGGTCAGGGTCGGATCGATCTCGTTCTTGATCTTGATCAGCGCGTCCAGGACCATCGGCCCGCACTTGTCGAGGTCGATCGTATAGCGGTCGTAGCGCGGGTTTGCGCCGGTGTCCGGATCGTAGCGGTAAATCTTGAACGTCTTGAGGCGCTTGCCTTCCTCTGGCTTGTAGGTTCGCCCCTTGGTGATCTTGCTGTTCTTCGGAAGCGTGAATTCGGCCAAGCTCTTGCTCCTTGCTTGGCTCGAGCCGCTAGCACCCGCCGGACCGAAATTCAAAGCGTTCACGGGACTGACACTGTGCTGCAATGCGCATGGTGCAATGTCGGTCGCATGGACGACTTGGATTATCTCCGTCGCCGTGAGCAGCAAGAACGCGCGGCGGCAAAGCGAGCTGCTTCACGCGCCGCGCGTATTGCGCACCAGGAGCTGGCGCAGCGCTATGCAGCGCTGATCGCCAGCCTCTGTTGGCAGCCCTCACTAGTCGTCACCGAGCTTCAGGCTGCCTGAGCTCTACCGAAGCAGGGCGCTGACGATCTGCTGGATCAGCATGGTGCGCGGGTCGACGGCGTACAGGTAGCCGTCGTTATAATAGTAACGATAGCGCGAGTTCAGGGCGTAGCGCCGACGGACGTCGTAAGGGATCCGCTGGTAGCTGTAACGGTCGCCGTAATCGTTGTTCCAGCGCTGGCCGCGATAGAGCTTCTTCGCCTGGCCGGGCGGCATGCAACCGTTGTGCTTCTTGGCAAGGCCCGGCGGGCAGCCGCCCACGCCGTAACCCACAGGAGTCTCATAGCCGTTGCCGTGCCCGTGGCCGTAACCCTGGCTGTTTCCGTGGCCATGGCCAGGCTTCGCGACTGCTTGGCCGGCGAAAGCGAGTGCTGCGGCGCCCGTTAGGATGATGAGCTGTTTCATACTGTCCTTGCTAACCCTCTCGAACTGAATGTTGGTTGATGCATATCGTTAGCGGAAACGAAAGGGCCGCCGTTTGGATGCGGCGGCCCCACGTGCGTTTCAAACTGATGCGGTGAGTTACGGCGCCGGCTGCGTGTAGATCACGCGCGTGACGGTGTAGTTGCTCGGGTCGACCTCATAAAGATAGCCGTCCGAGTAGACGTAACGACCGCTCGGCTTCACGCCATATTCGGTCACGACCGTCTGGGGGATCGCACTCACGTCGGTGTAAGTGTAGGTCGGGCCAAATACGTGGCCGACGTTATACTGGTTGCGAGCGGCAGCGCCTCGCGTCAGGCGCTTGTAGGTCACGCAGACGCCGTCCTTGACCTTGTCGCAGACCATCACGTCCGAATAATGCTTCTCCGCGAGCGCGGGCGCAGCGCTGAACGCCACCGCAGCACCGCTCATTGCAAGAATGATCTTGATCATGGGTATCCTCCGATTTCGGTGGTCGGGGTAAAAACGGTCAGGGTTCCCCCGCAGTTTCGCATGTTACAGCGATTTAATGTCGGCTCGCCGACGCCCGTTCGTGGGCTGTTCCTGTCCTCTGCGGTTGCGGGTTTGAGACCTGCTCGCTAATCGGGCGCCGCGCTCCTTAGGCGGCGACTCCCTAGATCCGCCGCCCGTGAACAAAGACAGAAAGGTTAAGCGGCCTTATGGCTCGTAAGAAGATCGCGCTTATCGGCGCTGGCAACATCGGCGGAACGCTCGCGCACCTCGCGGCACAAAAGGAATTGGGCGACATCGTCCTGTTCGACGTCGTCGAGGGCGTCCCCCAGGGCAAGGCGCTCGATTTGTCTCAGTGCGGCCCGATCGAAGGGTTTGACGCGAAGATCACCGGGTCGAACGACTATGCAGATATCGCCGGGGCGGACGTGATCATCGTCACCGCCGGCGTCGCCCGCAAGCCAGGCATGAGCCGTGATGACCTGCTGGGCATCAACCTCAAGGTGATGAAGGCCGTCGGCGAGGGCATCAAGAACAACGCCCCCAACGCCTTCGTGATCTGCATCACCAACCCGCTCGACGCCATGGTCTGGGCGCTGCGCGAATTCTCGGGACTTCCGCACAACAAGGTTGTCGGCATGGCTGGCGTGCTCGACAGCGCCCGTTTCGCAACCTTCCTTGCACAGGAATTCGACGTCAGCGTGCGGGACGTGAACGCGTTCGTTCTCGGCGGCCACGGTGACACAATGGTGCCTGTGACCAGCTATACCACGATCAGCGGCATCCCGGTCGACGATCTCGTGAAGATGGGCAAGTCGTCGAAGGAACGCATCGACGAAATCGTGAAGCGCACCCGCGGTGGCGGCGGCGAGATTGTCGCCCTGCTTAAGACCGGCTCGGCTTTCTACGCGCCTGCGACCAGCGCGATTGCGATGGCCGAAGCTTATCTCGGCGACCAGAAGCGCATTCTACCCTGCGCCGTCTACGTCGACGGCAAGTACGGCCTTGACGGCCTCTACGTCGGCGTGCCCACGGTGATTGGCGCCAACGGTGTCGAAGAGATCATCGAAATCGCGCTCGACGACGAAGCCAAGAAGAACTTCCAGGTCAGCGTCGAGGCGGTCAAAGAGCTGATCGAAGCCTGCAAGCAGATCGACGGAAGCCTGGCATGAGTATCCTCGTCGACAAGAACACCAAGGTCATCACCCAGGGGATGACCGGCGAGACCGGCACGTTCCACACGCGCCAGGCGCTCGACTATGGAACGCAGATGGTCGGCGGCGTGACGCCGGGGAAGGGCGGAACGACCCACCTCGGCCTGCCGGTCTACGACACGGTCTCTGAGGCTGTCGCCAAGACCGGCGCAACGGCGTCCGTCATCTACGTCCCGCCGCCATTCGCTGCGGACTCGATCCTCGAGGCGATCGACGCCGAAGTGCCTTTGATCGTGACCATCACGGAGGGCATTCCGGTGCTCGACATGGTGAAGGTGAAGCGCGCGCTCTCCGGCTCCAAGTCGCGCCTGATCGGACCGAACTGCCCGGGCGTGCTGACGCCGAACGAGTGCAAGATCGGCATCATGCCCGGCAACATCTTCAAGAAAGGCAGCGTGGGCGTGGTCAGCCGCTCCGGCACTCTGACCTATGAAGCCGTGTTCCAGACTACCAACGAAGGTCTCGGCCAGTCGACTGCGGTCGGCATCGGCGGCGATCCGGTAAAGGGCACCGAGTTCATCGACGTGCTCGAGATGTTCCTCGCCGACGACGAGACCAAGTCGATCATCATGATCGGCGAAATCGGCGGCTCCGCCGAGGAAGACGCCGCTCAGTTCCTCGCCGACGAGGCGAAGCGCGGGCGCCGCAAGCCGGTGGTCGGCTTCATCGCGGGCCGCACCGCGCCTCCGGGCCGCCGCATGGGCCATGCCGGCGCGATCATCTCCGGCGGCAAGGGCGATGCCGAGAGCAAGATCGCGGCGATGGAAGCGGCTGGAATCACGGTCAGCCCGAGCCCATCTGAACTGGGCAAGACCTTGAAGGAATTGCTGGAAACGGCCTGAACCGCGATCGCATCGCGGACGGAGAGATAAGTTGAACGACGTTGTCGGATTTGTGGAACGCGAGCCTGGCCCCAGCTGGGAACGGTCGAACTGGCCGATCGACGGGCTCGACGAGCTGAACCTCGGCCTGGATCCGACGCAGGCAACGATCGAGAAGGTGAGGCAGGCGGTTGGCCAAAGGGCTGCGGCCGGCGGTGCCAGCCCCGACGAAATCCGCCGCGCGGCAGAGGACAGCATCCGCGCGATGATGCTGATCCGCACCTATCGCGTGCGCGGACACCTGGCGGCCAATCTCGATCCACTGGGGTTGGCGCGGCGCGACGTGCCGGCGGACCTCACGCCCGAATATCACGGTTTCACTCCGGCCGATCTCGACCGGCCGATCTGGATTTGCGGCGTGCTCGGCTTCGAGCAGGCGACGGTCCGGCAGATCGTCAAGGTGCTCCAGGACACGTACTGCGGCCACATCGGCTTCGAGTACATGCACATCAATGAGGTCGAGGAGCGGCGCTTCATCCAGGCGCGCATCGAGGGTGAGGAAGAAACCGTCCAGTTCACCCCCGAGGGCAAGCAGTCAATCCTCACCAAGGTGATCCACGCCGAGCAGTGGGAGAAATTCCTCGCCCGCAAATATGTCGGCACGAAGCGCTTTGGCCTCGACGGTGGCGAAGGCGCGGTCCCGGCACTGGAAGCGGTGATCAAGTACGGCGGCCAATATGGCGTGACCGAGATCGATATCGGCATGGCCCACCGCGGCCGGCTCAACATTCTAACCAACGTGATGGGGAAGCCTGCGAAGGCCATCTTCCACGAATTCGCCGGTGGCGCGACCAACCCGGCCGACGTAGGCGGTTCGGGGGACGTGAAGTACCACCTCGGCACCTCGTCCGACCGCGAGTTCGACGGCAACAAGGTGCACCTGTCGCTGCTGCCGAACCCATCGCACCTCGAAGCGGTGGATCCGGTCGTTCTCGGCAAGGCCCGCGCGGTGCAGACGATCCGCGGCGACGTTCAGGGCGACACCGTCCTCCCAATACTGCTCCACGGCGACGCGGCGTTCGCGGGTCAGGGCGTTGTCTGGGAATGCCTGAGCTTCTCGGGGCTTCCCGGCTATGCGACCGGCGGAACGATCCATTTCGTGATCAACAACCAGGTCGGCTTCACGACCAGTCCCCAGTTCGCCCGCTCTTCGCCCTATCCGTCGGACGTCGCCAAGGGCATCCAGGCGCCGATCCTGCACGTCAACGGCGACGACCCGGAGGCGGTCACCTGGGCCTGTAAGCTGGCGATCGAATTCCGCCAGATGTTCAACCGCGACATCGTGATCGACATGTGGTGCTACCGGCGCTTCGGTCACAACGAGGGTGATGAGCCGAGCTTCACGCAACCGCAGATGTATGCGGCGATCAAGAACCACCCGCCGATCAGTGAAATTTATGGGAAGCGGCTCATTGCGGAAGGTGTTGTCGACCAAGCGTGGATCGACGCCACGACACAGCAATATGTCGCTCGCCTCGAAGAAGACTTCCAGTCGGCGGTCTCCTACCTCCCGAACAAGGCGGACTGGTTCGAAGGGCGTTGGGCCGGCCTCGGCCGGCCGGACGAACCGGTGCTCGGCCGACGCAACATCCAGACCGCGATCAGCGAGGATGAGCTAAAGCGTCTCGGCGAGGTTCTGACCAAGATCCCCGAAGGCCTTGCGGTCCACAAGACGTTGCAGCGCATCATCGATGCGAAGAAGGCAATGTTCGAAAGCGGCGAGGGCTTCGACTGGGCAACCGCCGAAGCGCTCGCGTTCGGAAGCCTGCTCATGGACGGAGCGAATGTCCGCCTGTCAGGTCAGGACAGCGGACGTGGCACGTTCAGCCAACGTCACGCCGTCTGGGTCGACCAGAATACAGGCAACAAATACATCCCGCTCACGACGGTCGTCGGTGGCCGCTTCGAAGTCCGCGACAGCCCCCTGTCGGAATTCGGCGTGCTCGGCTTCGAATATGGCTATTCGCTCGCGGACCCGAAGACGCTGGTTCTCTGGGAAGCGCAGTTCGGCGACTTCGCCAACGGCGCTCAGCCGATCATCGACCAGTTCATCGCGGCGGGCGAAGCCAAGTGGCTGCGCGCAAGCGGGCTGGTGATGCTGCTTCCGCACGGCTTCGAAGGGCAGGGGCCTGAGCACAGCTCAGCCCGCTTGGAGCGGTACCTGCAGCTCTGCGCAGAGGACAATATGCAGGTCGCCAACTGCACGACCCCGGCGAACTACTTCCACATCCTCCGGCGCCAGATGCGGCGCGACTTCCGCAAGCCGCTGATCATGATGACGCCCAAGTCGCTGCTTCGCCACAAGCTCGCCGTCTCGAAGGCTTCCGACTTCACCGGTGAGAGCCACTTCCGTCGCATCCTGTCCGACCTCAATGCACCGGCCGAAGGCGAGACGCGGCGTCTCGTGCTCTGCTCGGGCAAGCTGGCTTACGAACTGATGGAGGCGCGGGACGGCGCAGGCGAAAAGACCACCGAGATCATCCGTATCGAGCAGCTCTACCCCTTCCCGTCGGAGCCTCTGATCAAGCGCCTCAGGGCTATGCCGAAGCTCGAATGCCTGATCTGGGCGCAGGAAGAGCCGAAGAACAACGGCGCCTGGCACTTTGTCGAGGACCTGCTGGAGCAATGCCTGGCGGACTCCGGTCACCAGGGCATGCGGCCAATCTATGCTGGCCGTGACGCAAGCGCTTCGCCTGCAACGGGCCTCGCCAAACGCCACGCAGCCGAGCAGGCGGCCTTGATTGCTGCGGCACTCGGCCATAGCAGCCCTGCAGGCGCCGCGGTCGCGGCCGAATAAAGGATCAACATGGCCACTGACGTCCAAGTCCCGACGCTCGGGGAATCGATCACCGAAGGCACGCTCGCGCGCTGGCTCAAGAAGCCCGGCGAAGCGGTGGCGGCCGACGAGGCGATCGCGGAGCTCGAAACCGACAAGGTCAGCGTCGAAGTGCCTTCGCCGATCGCCGGTGTGGTCACCGAGCAGCTCGTGAAGGAGGGTGACACGGTCGCCGTCGGCGCGCCGATCGCCCGGATCGACGAGAGCGGCACGGCATCAGCTACGCCGGCACAGGCCGCTGCGGCCGCGACGACCAACCCGGCGGGCGCGGGCGAAACGCCGGCACTCCGCGCAGATGCAACTGCTCCCGCCGCTGAAACCGACGGCGATCAGATCACCACGCTCTCACCGGCAGTCCGCCGCGCGGTTCTCGAATATCATGTCGATCCGAGCAGCATTCGCGGCACCGGCAAGGACGGTCGTTTGACCAAGGACGACGTCATCGCGGCGGCGCAAGGTCAGAAGACCGCTGCACCGCCTCCGGAGGCTAAGGCTCCTGCTGCTCCGCCACCGGCGCCTCCGGCTCCGCAAGTGAAGGCGCCCGCTCCTCGCGGTGAACGTCGCGAAGAGCGCGTGAAGATGACACGCCTCCGTCAGACTGTGGCGCGTCGTCTAAAGGAAGCGCAGAACACCGCCGCCATGCTGACGACGTTCAACGACGTCGACATGACCGCGGTGATCGAGGCCCGCGCCCGCTACAAGGACCTGTTCGAGAAGAAGCACGGCATCCGTCTCGGCTTCATGGGCTTTTTCGTGAAGGCCTGTGCACTCGCAGCCAAGGACGTGCCTGCCGTCAACGGGAGCATCGAAGGCGACGAGATCGTCTACCACGATTATCTCGACGTTTCCGTAGCTGTCTCGGCGCCCAAGGGCCTCGTCGTGCCGGTCGTGCGCAATGCCGATAGCATGAGCTTTGCCGAGATCGAAAAGACCATCGCCGACTATGGCAAGCGCGCCAAGGAAGGCACCCTGACGATGGAAGAGATGCAGGGCGGCACCTTCACCATCTCCAACGGCGGTGTGTTCGGCTCGCTGCTGTCGACGCCGATCCTCAACCCGCCGCAATCCGCCGTGCTCGGCATGCACCGCATCGAAGAGCGGCCGGTGGTCAAGGACGGGCAGATCGTCGCCCGACCGATGATGTATCTCGCGCTCTCCTACGACCACCGCCTGATCGATGGCCGCGAAGCGGTCACCTTCCTGGTGCGCGTCAAGGAAGCGATCGAGGACCCTACGCGCCTGCTCATCGATCTCTAGTTGCGGGCGTATTTTCCGAAATGTTGAGTGGTTCTGTCTGCAAATTCCGTGATTTCTCGTCTCCGTGGTTCAAGATCTGGTCCGATCGCACGAAGATCGCTTCCCTTCATCGCAAGACCTGGGAATGGAACATCATCTCCCAGATCCTGGATGAGAGGGACATGCTGCGGCCTGGCCGCCTCGGCATCGGATTCGCGGTAGGCACCGAGCCGCTCGCATCGCTATTCGCCTCACGTGGAGCGACAATCCACGCGACGGACATTGCTGCCGGGGAGGTCGCCGACGCGTGGGCTCAATCCAATGAGCACGCCGATGGGTTGGAAGCGGCATTCAGGCCGCACGTCATCGAGCGCGCCGTGTTCGAGGAACGCGTGAGGTTCTTCAATGCGGATATGAACGATCTTGAATCACTGCCGAGCGAGACATACGATTTCGCGTGGTCGTCATGCGCGATGGAGCATCTCGGATCGCTCGACCATGGTCTCAATTTCGTCGCCAATGCGATGAGGCTGCTCAAGGTGGGCGGCGTTGCCGTCCACACCACAGAGTTCAATATCGCCGACCTCGAAGACACGTTGGAAGAAGGATCGGCGGTCATTTACCGCGAGAGCGACTTTCACAAATTGGACGGGATGCTCCGCAAGCGCTTCTGTTACATGGAGCCCATGGACTTCAACCGCGGATACGATCGCGAAGACATCCTCTACGATAGCGCGCCTTGGGGTGAAGGCGGCCATCCCCACATCAAGATCGAGTTGCACGGCTTCATCTGCACGTCCGCGGTCATGATCTGTCATCGCGTGGCGTGAGGGTTCATCAAAGCGGGTAGTTCGCGGGACACGGCGGGGTGGTCAGCGCGGCCGATCCTTCCTAAATGGCCGCCGAACGCGCGTTTTCTGCGCCCTTTTGATCCTTCAGAGGAAATCATGGCTGACTACGATTTCGACGTCCTGGTGATCGGGAGCGGACCCGGCGGCTACGTGGCCGCGATCCGAGCGGCCCAGCTCGGGTTGAAGACTGCGTGCGCGGAGAGCCGCGAAACGCTTGGCGGCACCTGCCTCAACGTCGGCTGCATCCCCTCCAAGGCGCTCCTCCACGCGTCGGAGCTGTTCGAGGAAGCCGCTCACGGCACGCTCGCGAAGTGGGGCGTGAAGACGAGCGGCGTCGAAGTCGATCTCGACACCATGCATGGCAGCCGCAAGGAAGCCGTGAAGGGCCTGACGCAGGGCATCGAATTCCTGTTCAAGAAGAACAAGGTCGAATGGCTCAAGGGCCATGCAAGCTTCGAAAGCGCCGACACGGTGAAGGTCGGCGATCGCACCGTTCGCGCGAAGAACATCGTCATCGCCACCGGCTCGTCGGTCACGCCGCTGCCCGGCGTCACCATCGACCAGGAGCGCATCGTCGACTCCACCGGCGCACTCGAACTGCCGCAGGTTCCCAAGCGCATGGTGGTCATCGGCGGTGGCGTCATCGGGCTCGAGCTCGGCTCCGTCTGGCGGCGGCTCGGCGCCGAGGTCACCGTCGTCGAGTTCCTCGACCAGATCCTGCCCGGCTTCGACGGGGACGTCCGCAAGGAAGCGAACAAGATCTTCAAGAAGCAGGGCTTTGAATTCCGCCTGTCGACCAAGGTGACCAAGGCCGAACGCAAGGGCGACACCGTCACGCTGACCGTCGAGCCAGCCGCCGGAGGCACCGCCGAGACGATCGAGGCGGACGTCGTCCTCGTGTCGATCGGCCGCAAGCCGAACACCGACGGCCTCGCGCTCGACAAGGCTGGCCTCCAGACCAACCAGCGCGGGCAGATCGAAACCGATGACGAATTCCGCACCAAGGTGCAGGGCATCTGGGCGATCGGCGACGTGATCCCGGGTCCGATGCTCGCTCACAAGGCCGAAGACGAAGGGATCGCGGTCGCCGAGAATATCGCGGGCCTCACGGGCATCGTGAACCACGATGTGATCCCGAGCGTGGTCTACACGATGCCGGAGATCGCCGGCGTCGGCCTCACCGAAGAGCAGGCGAAGGAGCATGGCGAGGTGAAGGTCGGCAAGTTCCCGATGCTCGCCAACAGCCGCGCCAAAACCAACAAGGAGCCGGACGGCTTCGTGAAAGTCATCGCCGATGCGAAGACCGACCGCGTGCTAGGTGTGTGGATCATTGCCAGCGTCGGCGGCACGATGATCGCCCAGGCCGCACAAGCGATGGAGTTCGGCGCCACGAGCGAGGACATCGCCTACACTTGCCACGCCCACCCGACGCATAGCGAAGCGCTCAAGGAAGCGGCGATGGCGGTGCAAGGAAAGCCGATCCACATCTAAGGACCGGTTCGTGTCTTAACGATCCACTGCGGGCTTCCCGCCCGGCTTCCACGCCGGAACGAAGTCGCTGTTCGCCAGCCACTCGAGCGGCGCGACCAGCGACTGGATCGCCTTGGTCATGAACTGGATGTTGAGGTTGGCGGCGGTGTCCGTCGGCTGGTGATAGGTCGGCGTGACCGCCCAGCCCGAAACCGTGTGGGCAACCACGCCCTTCAGCGCGAGCGAGTAATTGTCGGACCGCTCGAAGAAATGCTGGTCCGGATAGGGATCGCCCGTGACCAACCCGCCATGCTGCTTCAGCGCCTCACCCAGGTTTGAGCGTTCGAAGCCGGTCATCATCAGCGTATTCATTGGGAGCTTCGGGTCCTGCGCGCCGATCATTTCGAATTCGACGTTCGCGATGATCTGATTGAGCGGAACGGGCGGGTGCTCCCCGAAATAGGTCGAGCCATAGCCCCCGATTTCCTCGCTTCCGTAAGCGACGAACAGGATGCTCCGCTTCGGCTGCTTGCCCGCGGCAAGCGCCTTGGCGAGCTCGAGCACCGCCGTGGTGCCGGAAGCATCGTCGTTCGCGCCGTACATGATCGTGCCGTCGGGCCGCTTCCCGAGATGATCGAGGTGGGCGGAGAACAGCAAAGTACCGGCGGCAGGATCGCTGCCCTTGAGGTACCCGATCGCGTTCGTCGTCTGCGACCGCTCCTCCGCCACCGAGACGTTCAGCGCGACCTCCGCGCCGTTCTTGCTCGCAAGGGCGTCCACGGCGGCGTCCGGCAAAGTAACCAGCGTGGGCTGGCCCCTCAGCGCCTGTCCGTCGAGGTAGCTGGGCAGGCGCGGCGCCCTGATCATCGTCGCGAGCTTCCGCGTCGCATCGCTTTCACGGATCAGCACCAGCGCGATCTTCTTCGCGCCTGCCGCACGAAACAGCTGCATGGCGTCGAATTCATTGGCCGTCAGCAGGACAACCGGAGAGCTCGGAAGGTCCTCCACGCCCTTCGCAGCCGCAAGCTTGCCCGACACGGACTTGCCCGACCCCGTCAGCAGGGTGGGCCGCGCGATCGCTGCGCCGTTCGCGGTCAGCGTTACCGGCCCGTTCAACCCAAGCTTCACGATGGTCGCCGTCTGCAAATAGCCGTTCATCCCCGGCGCCGGCGTCAGGCCGTACGATTGGAACTGCGAAGCCACATATGCAGCCGCGATCGCTTCATCCCGCGTTGCGCTTCCGCGGCCCTGCAGCGCCTCGCTGGCCAGGAACGCCTCGTGGGCCGCGACGGACCGCTCGGTGATCGTGCTCTGCGCGATTGCCGGCGTGGCGATCAGCGAAGCGCTGGCGAGCGCCAGCGCGATGAAGTGGCGATGCATTCGGTCTTTCCCCCGCGTCCGTAAGTTTAGATCAGCCACGCCTTCAGCAGCTCGAGCAGGCTCAAGTCGCGCTGCTTCGGCGGCTTGGCGGGTGCGGCGGAGGCGCATTCCAGGCAACGCGCCTGGATGCTCGGCCCGGCGAGGATCGACTGCACTTCGTCGATCGCCTGCGCGAGCTGCTCCTGCGGCTGGCGGGTGATGGCGGCGAAAGCATCCGGTTGGGCGCTGGTGTCGTCGTCGCCCCCGGAGCTGCTGAGCATCTCGAGCAGCTGGTCGCGGAAGCTGCGCGGTGCTTCGAGGTAGCGAACGCCGCGCTCGTTGCCGAGATTTGCCAGCTGGGCCGCCTTTGCGATCGCTTCGCTCATTCCGCCGAAGCCGTCGACGAGCCCGATCTGGTGCGCAGTTCCGCCGTCCCAGACGCGCCCCTGCGCGATCTGGTCGACCTGCTGCGGCGTCTTGTGGCGCGCTTGGGCGACGATGTTGAGGAAGCGGCTGTACATCGCCTCGACGCCCGATTGGATGAGCGTGTTCACCTCCGGCGAGGGACCGCGCAGCAAGTCAGGCTCGCCAGCCAGCGGCGTCGTTTTCACGCCATCCGCGCCGACGCCGAGCTTCTGCAGCGTTCCCTGGAAGCTGGGCAGGACACCGAACACGCCGATCGATCCCGTGATCGTTGAAGGTTCGGCATAGATGTAGTTGGCAGGCGTCGCGACCCAGTAGCCGCCCGATGCGGCAACGCTGCCCATCGAAACGACGACCGGGATCTTGTTCGCCTTGGCTTCGAGCAGCGCCTGACGGATCCGCTCCGAAGCGAGCACCGAACCACCTGGGCTGTCGACGCGAACGACGAGCGCCTTGATGCCCTTGTTGATCCCTTCGTGGATCTGCCGGGCAATCGTGTCGCCGCCGGCATTTCCACCGCCGCCTTTTCCGTCGACGATCATGCCGGCGATCGTCACCACGCCGATCGGGCCATTGCCGCGGCGATCGACCTTTTCGTTGACGTAGGAGGAGAGACGGATTCGAGCGAAGCCGGCGGGGTCACTGCTCTTGCCGCCAAGCGCTGCAAGGCGAGATTCGAACTGGTTGCGGTCGCCAACGCGGTCGACCAGCCCGGCACCGAGCGCCGCCTTGGCCATGTCATTCCCGGCCGCTGCAATCGCCCCGTTCATGTTCTGCAGGAACAAGTCGACGTTCGCCTTCGGCCGCGCGGCGTGCACCGCCTGCTTCCAGGATTCGAGCTGTGCCTGATCGAGCGCCATGTAGTTCTGCTTGGCCTCGGGCGACATGTCGTTGCGGATGAAGGGCTCGACGGCCGATTTGTAGGTGCCGACGCGATAGACGTTGGCCGTCACCCCGAGCTTGTCGAGCAAGCCCTTGTAATAGAGGTTCGATCCGCCCGGTCCGGTGACCATCACGGCGCCGAGCGGGTTGACCCAGACTTCCGAAGCCGCCGAAGCAACGAGATAGCTGTCGTTGGTATAGCCGGTCGCATAGGCAACCACCGGCTTGCCAGCCGAGCGCAGGCCGCGCACGGCATCGGCTAGATCGATCATCGCCGTCTGACCACCGCCAGTGAAGCTGTCGAGGTCCAGTGCGACCGCCTTCACCCGGTTGTCGTCCTTCGCGGCATCGAGCGCGCCGACCAGGTCGCGAAGCCGGAACTGCTGGATACGCGATCCGCCTGCGACGTCGGACCAAGTGGCACGAACCGGTTGCTCGACGACGCTGCCCCTGAGGTCGAGGTCGAGGACGCCGTCTTTCACCGGCGCTGGCTTGGCTGAGAGGCCGGCGTAGAGCACGCCGAAGAAGAGGAGCATGAAGAGAAGGACCAGCGCGTCCTTGATCCCGACCAGCAACTTCCACACGGCGCGAACGAACTTCATGATCTTGCCTCTAAGCGATTTCGACGGGTGGCTAGCGTAGAACGGCGGTCATTGCGAGCGTTTGCAATACGTTCTGCCGAACGGTCATTGCTTCGGCGCCAAGCTCCCACCATTGACGCGCGCATGGACGCTGGAGCTGGGATCTCATCTGTACGGGCGCAAACGCCGTGGCGCGACGAGCTGCGCGCGATGCTCGCGCTCGCGTGGCCGCTCATACTGGCAAACCTGACGCAGCAGGTGATTCAGGCGACCGACGTCCTGCTGATGGGCCGGCTCGGCGCGACGCAGCTGGCCGCGGCGACTCTCGCGCTCAACATGACCTTCACCTTCAACATCTTCCTGCTGGGCCTGATCACTGCCTCGTCGCCGATGATGGCGACTGCTCTCGGACAAAGGTGGAACGCGGTCCGCGACGTGCGCCGGACCTTCCGCGCCGGGCTGTGGCTGATCGCGATTGCGATGCCGCCATACTGGCTCATTCTCTGGCACGTGGGCGACTTGATGCGGCTCTTCGGTCAGTCCGCAGAGCTAGCCACGCAAGGGCAGACGTTCCTTCGCGCCTACATGTGGTGCACCGCGCCCTGGCTGGTCTTCCAGCTTCTCCGCAATTTCGTGTCTGCTCTGGAACGGCCCAAAGTGATCTTGTGGCTGAGCCTCTGCGGTATCGCAGTCAACGCTTTGCTCAGCTGGTCGCTGATCTTCGGCCATTTCGGATTGCCTGCGCTGGGGCTCATTGGCGGGGGCGTGGGAAGCAGCCTCACTTGGCTCGCGCTCTGCGGCGCTCTCCTGGTGGTGATTTCGACTGACCGGCAGTTCCGGAGGTTCCACCTGTTCGGACATTGGTGGAGATTCGATCGGCAGCGGACCCTTGCGATGGTGCGGCTTGGATGGCCGATCGGCCTTACGATGGCGCTCGAAATGGGCGTGTTCGCGCTGGCCGCTTACTTCATGGGGTGGCTCGGAGCATCGACGGTCGCAGCGCACGCCATCGCGCTCCAGATCGCGGCCCTGACGTTCATGGTGCCGCTGGGGCTCGGACAGGCTGCGACAGTCCGCGTCGGTCTTGCAGTCGGCCGGAAAGACCAGGCCGGCATCACCCGCTCGGGCTGGACGGCCTGGGTCATCGGTGTCGGTTTCATGGGCACGATGGCGATCGCGATGTGGGCATTCCCCCACCAGCTCGTGACATTGTTCCTGGAGGACGTTCCCGCCAACGCCGCCGTCATCGCTCTTGCCATCAGCTTCCTGCAAGTCGCTGCCGCATTCCAGCTGGTCGACGGGGCGCAAGTCATCGGCGCGGGCATGCTTCGCGGCCTCCACGACACTCGCTGGCCGCTACTGTTCGCCTTGTTCGGTTATTGGGTCGTTGGCCTCGGAATAGGCGCATGGTTGGCCTTCGCCGCCGACTGGAAGGGCGTGGGGATCTGGATCGGTCTCGCGAGCGGTCTCGGTGCGGTCGCGGCGCTGATGCTGGCGCGCTGGCTCATGCGCGATCGGCTCGGGCTGACCCGGCTGTCGCACGCCTGAAAACAAAAGCCTTTGCGACACCGTTGACAGATGAACGGGTGACAACCACATGCGCCCCATCGCTGGCACTCTCAGGTAGGGAGTGCCAACGGCAACGTTCAACTGCTAAACAGAGAAGGGGGTTAAGACCCATGGGATTCAGGCCGCTTCATGACCGCGTCCTCGTCCGCCGCGTCGAGGCTGACGAAAAGACCAAGGGCGGGATCATCATTCCCGACACCGCCAAGGAAAAGCCGCAGGAAGGCGAAGTCGTCGCCGTCGGTGCCGGCGCCAAGAGCGAAGAGGGCAAGGTCACGCCGCTGGACGTCAAGGCTGGCGACAAGATCCTGTTCGGCAAATGGTCGGGCACCGAAGTCGTCGTCGACGGCGAAGACCTGATCATCATGAAGGAAAGCGACATCCTGGGGATCGTAGGCTGACTTCGAGCCCTCGCGTGTGCGCGTAGGGCAGCAAACTTAGCGAACTTCCACAAAACGAAAGGGTAGCCAAATGGCAGCCAAGGACGTGAAATTCAGCCGCGATGCGCGCGAGCGCATTCTCAACGGCGTCGATATTCTCGCCAATGCAGTGAAGGTGACGCTGGGCCCGAAGGGCCGCAACGTCGTCATCGACAAGAGCTTCGGCGCTCCGCGCATCACCAAGGACGGCGTCACCGTCGCCAAGGAGATCGAGCTCAAGGACAAGTTCGAGAACATGGGCGCGCAGATGGTGCGCGAAGTGGCCTCGAAGACCAACGACATCGCCGGCGACGGCACCACCACCGCGACCGTTCTCGCCCAGGCGATCGTTCGCGAGGGTATGAAGTCGGTTGCGGCGGGCATGAACCCGATGGACCTGAAGCGCGGCATCGACATCGCCGTCCAGAAGGTCGTCGCGGACCTCAAGAGCCGTTCGAAGGACGTGCAGGGCTCGGGCGAAATCGCTCAGGTCGGCATCATCTCTGCTAACGGCGACAAGGAAGTCGGCGAGAAGATCGCCGAGGCGATGGAAAAGGTCGGCAAGGAAGGCGTGATCACCGTCGAAGAGGCGAAGGGTCTCGAATTCGAGCTCGACGTCGTCGAGGGCATGCAGTTCGATCGCGGCTATTTGTCGCCGTACTTCATCACCAACCCTGAGAAGATGCAGGTCGAGCTTTCGGATCCGTACATCCTGATCCACGAGAAGAAGCTCTCCAACCTCCAGGCGATGCTCCCGATCCTCGAGGCAGTTGTTCAGAGCGGCCGTCCGCTCCTGATCATCGCCGAGGACATCGAGGGTGAGGCTCTGGCCACGCTCGTCGTCAACAAGCTGCGCGGCGGCCTCAAGGTCGCGGCCGTGAAGGCTCCGGGCTTCGGCGATCGCCGCAAGGCGATGCTCGAGGATATCGCGATCCTCACCGGCGGCGAGATGATCAGCGAGGATCTCGGCATCAAGCTCGAGAGCGTCACGCTGAACATGCTCGGCCAGGCCAAGCGCGTTACGATCGACAAGGACAACACGACGATCGTCGACGGTCACGGCACCCGCGAGAACATCGAGGGCCGCGTCGCCGCGATCCGTCAGCAGATCGAGAGCACGACGTCGGACTACGACCGTGAGAAGCTGCAGGAGCGGCTGGCGAAGCTCGCTGGCGGCGTCGCGGTGATCAAGGTCGGCGGCGCCTCCGAGGTCGAGGTGAAGGAGCGCAAGGACCGCGTTGATGACGCGCTCCACGCGACTCGCGCTGCGGTCGAGGAAGGCATCGTTCCGGGCGGCGGCACTGCGCTGCTCTACGCTTCGAAGGCCCTCGACGGCCTGAAGGGCGAGAACGACGACCAGACCCGTGGCATCGACATCATCCGTCGTGCGTTGCAGGCCCCGGTCCGCCAGATCGCCGAGAACGCGGGTCACGACGGCGCGGTTGTCGCTGGCAAGCTGATCGACGGCAATGATGCGACGCTCGGCTTCAATGCTCAGACCGAGCAGTATGAGAACCTGGTTCAGGCCGGCGTGATCGACCCGACGAAGGTCGTCCGCGCTGCTCTGCAGGACGCTGCTTCTGTGGCCGGCCTGCTGATCACCACTGAAGCCTCGATCGCCGAGGCGCCGGAAGACAAGCCGGCCCCCGCGATGGCCGGTGGCGGCATGGGCGGAATGGGCGGAATGGACTTCTAAGTCCGCTCAACTCATTCGGTTGAATTGGAAGGGCCGGTGGAGTGATCCGCCGGCCCTTCTTCATTGGCCGCCGCGTTGAGCATGTCTTCCGCTTCGTTGAGCTGCGCTGCTTGCTCAGCCGTCGGCGCTTGCGGCTCGTCCCTGTGACAAGCGCTGATAAGGATCAGCGAGCAAAGGATCATTCTATTCACTCGGCGAAGGTACCACTCTGGCGGAACATAAAAAAAGGGCCGCCCCGAAGAGCGGCCCTTTCCGTAAGCTCGTGAGAGCAGCGACTTAGTGGGTCGCGTTCTCAGCAGCGTTCGCAACGGCGTCCTGCGCGTTGTCGACGGCATTGCCGGCGTTCTCAACGGCATTGCCAGCGGCGTTCAGAGCGCTGTCAGCAGCGGCGGTCGCGTTGGCGTCCGTCGTTGCAGCGTTGACGTCGGTAGCAGCCGTATTCTCGACGGCGGTCTCGTTAGCCGCATTGTTGTCGGCGGTGTTCTTGTTGCACGCGGCCAGGCCGAGCGCGAGGACCAGAGCGGTCACAGCAATCTTCTTCATGATCGTTCCTCCCTTCGAAAACGCCCGTTTATCCGGGCGCCAGCGTCGACCTGCTACTGCGAGTCAGGCCAGACCCGCGGGAATAGCTTCAATCTCTATCGATCCACAAGGGTTTATTCTCACTCATTCAATTGACCATATAAAGATATCTTTATATCCTTATCTGCATGGCCGCCGTTCCACCGCTCGCTGACCGCTTCCAGGCGCTCGCCGATCCCACTCGGCTGCGGATTTTGGCGCTTTTGCGCCTAATGGAGCTGTCGGTCGGTGAGCTGGCGCAGGTGCTAGGTCAGAGCCAGCCGCGTGTTTCCCGACATCTGAAAATCCTGGCCGACGCGGGTGTGCTCGAGCGTCGCAAGGAAGGCAGCTGGGTTTTCCTCACCCTGTCCGACTCGGACCAGTTGGAGCCCTTGTTCGCCTTGGTGGACGAATGGGCGGATCAGTCCACGCGCTCATCGTTTCAATCAGACGCTGCGCGGACGGAGGGTATCCGCGCCGAGCGCTCGGAAGCCGCGACCCGGTACTTTGCCGGGCACGCCAGCGTCTGGGACCAAATCCGCTCGCTCCACGTCGCTGAGAGCGAGGTCGAACGGGCCATCGATGCCGCGCTCGGCAAACGTCCGCTCGGCCGCCTGGTGGATATCGGCACGGGCACCGGCCGGATGATCGAGCTGTTCGGGCCGAAAGCCACGCAGGCCATCGGCATTGACCGCTCTTCGGAGATGCTGCGGCTGGCCCGCGTGAAGCTGGAAGCTGCGGGCATCCATTCGAGCTTGCGCCAAGGTGACATGTACGCTCTTCCGCTTGAAGATGGCAGCGCGGACAGCGTCATCATCCACCAGGTGCTGCACTATGCGCACTCGCCCGCGTCGGCAATCGCTGAGGCAGCGCGCGTTCTTTCTTCTGGCGGTACTCTCCTGGTTGTCGACTTCGCGGCGCATGAGCGTGAAGAACTCCGCGCTACCGACGCACACATCCGCCTCGGCTTCGAGGACGAGGTGATGGCGGGCTGGTTCGCCGCTGCGGGCCTCGAAGTCGATCAGGTCCATCACCTCGAAGGCGGCGAACTGACGGTGACGTTGTGGCGTGGCGTGAAGGCGGCAGTTCCGCAGCGGAGGGCCGCATGAACGCGTTCGAGCGGTTAAATCACCACCAACCTTTGTTTGCCGAAGCGCGCGGCGACATCCAGGTGAGCTTCGAATTCTTTCCGCCCAAGACGGAAAAGATGGCGGATACCTTGTGGGAGTCGCTTCAGACCCTGGCGCCGCTCAATCCGCGCTTCGTGTCGGTGACTTATGGCGCCGGCGGTTCGACCCGCGAGCGAACGCACGCGACGGTCGAGCGCATTCTTAAGGAGACGCCGCTTACGCCGGCGGCGCACCTCACGTGTGTTGGCGCAAGCCGGGGCCAGATCGACGACATCGCTCGCGAATATTGGGATCTGGGCGTCCGCAACATCGTCGGATTGCGGGGCGACGCGCAGGAGCCAGGCACAAAATATCAGCCGCATCCCGAAGGCTATCGCGACGCGGCCGAGCTGGTCGCGGGCCTGAAGAAAGTCGCGCCGTTCGACATCTCCGTGGCCGCCTATCCGGAGATCCATCCGGACTCCTCGTCGCGGGCGTTCGATCTCGAGAATCTGAAGCGGAAGGTGGACGCTGGCGCCGACCGTGCGATCACTCAATTCTTCTTCTCGCCCGACTGCTTCTTCCGCTTCCGCGATGAAGCTGCGGCGGCAGGCATCGACGTTGAGATCGTGCCCGGAATCCTCCCGGTTTCGAATGTCGCAACGACCCGTCGCTTCGCGCAGACCTGCGGGGCAAGCATTCCGCAATGGCTCGATGGCTTGTTTGAAGGCCTCGACGAGCTCCCGGGGGCGCGCCAGTTGATCGCTGCGACCGTAGCGGCTGAACTTTGCGGTCAGCTCTACGCGGGCGGTGTCCGCCACTTCCATTTCTACACGTTGAATCGCGCCGAGCTTAGCTACGCGATCTGCCATCTTCTCGGAGTTCGAGCCCAAGCATGAGTGCCGCCCAATCCCTCCGCGCCGAAGCCGCCAAGCGCATCGTCATCAAGGACGGCGCCTATGGCACCTCCGTTCAGGCGCGAAAGCTGCAGAGCGCCGATTATTGCGGCGGCCTCGACCTGCTCAAGGACCAGCGCGGCAACAATGATTTGCTGAACATCAGCAACCCGGAAGTCGTGCGCACGATCTGCCAGCAGTTTGCCGACGCGGGCGCCGAGATCCTCGCGACCAATACCTTCAACGCAAATGCGATCAGTCAGGCGGATTATGGCGCCGAAGCGCTCGTGCCGGAGATCAATCGCGCGGCCGCAGGGATCATCCGTGACGTCGCCGATCGCTACACCGCGAAAGACGGAAAACCGCGCTGGGTTGCGGGTGCGCTGGGGCCGACGAACAAGACGCTTTCGCTGTCGCCGAACGTCAACGACCCGGCCTTCCGTGAAGTCGATTTCGACCAGGTGAAGGCAGTGTATCGCGAGCAGATCGACGCGCTGGTCGAAGGCGGCGTCGATTTCATCCTGATCGAAACGGTGTTCGACACGCTGAACGCCAAGTCGGCGATCATGGCAGGCCTTGAAGCGGAGCAGGCGCTTGGGCGTGAGCTTCCGCTGATGATCTCGATGACGCTGACCGACCTCAGCGGCCGCAACCTTTCGGGCCACACAGTAGAGGCATTCTGGGCGTCGGTCCGCCATGCGAAGCCGCTCACGATCGGGCTCAATTGCTCCTTCGGCGCGGCGCAGCTGCGGCCCCATCTCGCAGCATTGTCGGCCGTCGCGGACACTTTGGTGATGGCTTATCCGAACGCCGGCCTTCCGAACGAACTGGGCGAATATGATGAGGCTGCCGCCGAGACTGCGGCGCAGGTTCGCGAATGGGTCGAAAGCGGCCTGGTGAACATTGTCGGCGGTTGTTGCGGGACGACTCCCTCGCATATCGCCGCCATTTCCGGGACGGTGCGCGATTGCACGCCGCGCGCCGTCCCGGCTGCACGCAGCGGGACTCTGCTCGCCGGCCTCGAGCCCATGCTGATTGCCGCCTGACCCATGGAGATGTCACGAGTGAATGAAGCCGGCGCAGGCGCGCGCTTCGTCAACATCGGCGAGCGCTGCAACGTCACCGGCTCGGCGCGCTTCAAGAAGCTGGTTCTCGCTGGCGATTATGACGCCGCGGTCGAGGTCGCGCGCGACCAGGTCGAGAACGGCGCGCAGATCCTCGACGTCAACATGGACGAGGCTTTGCTCGACTCAGAGCAGGCGATGACCACCTTCCTCAAGCGTACCGCGGCCGAGCCCGACATCGCGCGTATCCCGGTGATGATCGACAGCTCAAAATGGAGTGTGATCGAGGCAGGGCTCAAATGCGTTCCCGGCAAGCCGATCGTTAATTCGATCAGCATGAAGGAAGGCGAGGAGCCGTTCCTCGAATTCGCGCGCAAGTGCCGCGCCTACGGCGCCGCAGTCGTCGTCATGGCGTTCGATGAAGTTGGGCAGGCCGATACCGCTCAGCGCAAGGTCGAGATCTGCGAGCGCGCGTACAAGCTGCTCGTTGCTGACGGCACTGACCCGCAGGACATCATTTTCGATCCGAATATCTTCGCCGTCGCCACGGGAATCGAGGAGCATCGGCGCTACGCAATCGACTTCATCGAAGCGGCCAGCGAGATCCGGCGCCGCTGTCCGGGCGTGCACATCAGCGGCGGCCTTTCGAACCTCAGCTTCTCGTTCCGCGGCAATGAGATCGTGCGCCGCGCGATGCACAGCGTGTTCCTCTATCATGCCATTCCCGCCGGCATGGACATGGGCATCGTCAATGCCGGCCAGCTCGACGTCTACGACCAGATCGATCCCGAGCTGCGCGACGCCTGCGAGGACGTGATCCTCGACCGTCGCGAGGATGCGACCGAGCGACTGATCACGCTCGCCGAGCGCTACAAAGGCAAGGACGAGGCCGAGGAGAAGAAGCTCGCCGAGTGGCGGTCGCTGCCCGTCGCCGAGCGACTGTCCTATGCGCTTGTGAAGGGCCTCGACGCGCACATCGTCGACGACACGGAGGAAGCGCGGCAGCAGTTCGCGCGGCCGATCGAGGTCATCGAAGGCCCGCTGATGGACGGCATGAACGTCGTCGGCGACCTGTTCGGATCGGGCAAGATGTTCCTGCCGCAGGTGGTGAAGTCCGCCCGCGTGATGAAGCGCGCCGTCGCCCACCTCATTCCGTTCATCGAGGAAGAGAAGGAACGGACCGGCGCGACGCAGGGCAAGGGCAAGGTCGTGATGGCGACCGTGAAGGGTGACGTTCACGACATCGGCAAGAACATCGTCGGCGTCGTCCTGCAGTGCAACGGCTTCGAAGTCATCGACCTCGGCGTGATGGTGCCGTGGCAGGACATCCTCAAAGCTGCGAACGACAATGGGGCCGATATGATCGGGCTGTCTGGCCTGATCACGCCGTCGCTCGACGAGATGGTGACGGTTGCTGGCGAGATGCAGCGGGCGGGCTTCAGAACGCCGCTCCTGATCGGTGGCGCGACGACCAGCAAGGCGCACACGGCGCTTCGCATCGACCCGGCCTACGAGGGGCCTGTCATCCACGTGCTCGATGCGAGCCGCGCGGTCGGCGTAGCTTCGAGCCTGGTCTCGGACACGCAGCGCGAGCCGCTGATCGAAACGACCGCGGACGATTACGACAAGCTGCGCAAGTCGCGTGAGCGCAGCGGCCAGAGCGAGCTTTCGACCATCGACGAGGCGCGCGCGAACGGCTTCGCTTACGATCCGTCGGGCCAAGCGCCCGCGCCGCTCCGTCCCGGCCTGCATCATTTCGGCGAATGGCCGCTGCGCGATTTGAAGGCGTCGATCGACTGGACGCCGTTCTTCCGCGCCTGGGAGCTTGCCGGCACCTATCCTGCGATCCTCGAGGATCCAGTGGTCGGTGAAAGCGCCCGCCACCTATTCGACGATGCGCAGCAGATGCTCGACCAGATCATCGCCGAGCGGTGGGTTACGCCCAAGGCGACTGTTGGCCTCTGGCGCTGCCGTCGCGAAGGCGACGACATCTACGTACTTGCCGGCAATGACTGGACGCGGCTGCCCTTCCTTCGCCAGCAGGTGAAGAAGCGCGAAGGTCGTCCGAACATGTGCCTCGCCGACTTCATCAATCCGGAAGGCGAGGATTGGATCGGCGGCTTCGCGGTGGGCATCCACGGTCTCGAACCGCATCTCGAGCGTTTCAAGCAGACGATCGACGATTATGACGACATCCTGCTGAAGGCGCTTGCAGACCGCCTGGCGGAGAGCTTCGCCGAAGTGCTTCATGCTGAGGTCCGCAATCGAATCTGGGGCTATGCCGACGAGCATTTGTCGAACGAGCAGCTGATCCGCGAGAAATATCAGGGCATCCGTCCGGCGCCGGGCTATCCGGCTTGCCCGGATCACAGCCTTAAGCCGATGCTGTTCGAGATGCTCGGCGGCGCGCCGGGCGAAGTCACGCTGACCGAGAATTTCGCGATGCTGCCGACATCGGCCGTGTCCGGCTTCTATTTCGGTCATCGGGACAGCCAGTATTTCGGCGTGGCGCGGATCGGACGCGACCAGCTGGAGCAATATGCAGAACGCAGAGGCGTGACTATCGAATGCGCCGAGCGCTGGCTGCGCCCGAACCTCGACTAGGGTCACGCGACACACTAGCGCCGTGACGATGTTTCGGCGGTTCCTGCTTCTCCTGGCATTGATCCTCGTGCCTGCAATCGTGCACGCAAGAGGGATCGAGCCGCAGCTGGTCGCCGAGGGTCCGGCACCCCCGGGCGGGGAGGTCGAGCTCGCCATCCACATGCGGCCGGCGCCCGGGTGGCACGGCTATTGGCTGAATCCGGGTGACGCCGGCCTGCCGATGGATGTGAAGTGGCAGGTTCCGGCTGGCTTTTCCGCAGGGCAGCTGCGTTATCCGGTGCCGACGCGGCTCAAGGTCGCGGGGCTGATGAACTACGTCTACGAGCGCGACTATGCGGTGCTCGTCCGGCTGAAGGTGCCGCCGGATGCAAAAGGCACCATTCCGATCCGAGCCGAAGCGCACTGGCTCGCCTGCACCGACAAGATCTGCGTCCCCGATCAAGGCGAGCTGACGCTCGACTTGCCGATAGGAAGCGGAACGCCGAACCGAGCGAAGTTCGATGAATGGCGGCGAGCGCTTCCGCGGCCGCTGGCGAGCTTGGGTAAGTTCGAGCTAGCGGGCGACAAGCTGCGGGTCGCGATCCCACTTCCAGCGACCGTTGCCAGTGGCGAGCCATATCTGTTCCCGGTTTCGGACGGGGTCGCGAATTATGAAGCGAAGCAGAGCTTTTCGCGCGTCGGCGACACTCTGGTCGCGGAGCTTCCGACGAAGGGAAAGCCGTCGAAAGAGTTTTCCGGCCTGATCACGTTCGGAGGTGGCGGGTTTCTGTTCAGCGCGGTTCCCGGGTCGGTGCCGCAGGGCGGCACACCGCTGGGGCCCGGAGCGCCGGCACTGCTCTGGGCGGTCCTCGGCGCCATCGCGGGCGGAATCCTGCTCAACCTCATGCCGTGCGTGTTTCCGATCCTGGCACTGAAAGCGCTGCACCTGTCACGCGCCGGCGCGAGCGAGGCTGCGGCTCGCAAGGATGCGCTGGGCTACACGGCTGGAGCGATTGTGGGCACGGGCGCACTCGGCGCCGTCCTGCTGCTGATCCGCGAAGGCGGGAGCGCGGCCGGCTGGGCATTCCAGCTGCAGGACCCCCGGACGATCCTGCTCCTGCTGCTGCTCGCCACCGCCATCACGCTCAACTTGCTGAGGCTATTCGAACTGCCGGTCGCGGGCAGCACGTATCTGGTCACCGGGAGTTTCGGAACCGGTGCTCTGGCGGCCTTCGTTGCGACACCCTGCGCGGGGCCCTTTCTTGGCACTGCCCTCGGCGCTGCACTTCTACTGCCCCCAGCAGGATCGTTATTGATCTTCGCTGCGCTTGGGTTCGGTCTGGCCATACCGTTCCTTCTCATCGCCTTCATTCCGGCGTTGCGGAAGAGGTTGCCCAAGCCCGGAGCTTGGATGGCGCGGCTTCAGCGCTTCCTTGCGATACCGATGGCGGCGACTGCGGTGGCTTGCCTGTGGCTGCTGTGGCGTTTGGGTGGTCCGAAGGCATTGGAGATCGGCATCGTGTCCTCCGCGGTCTTCACTATGTTGCTCGTGGGCGCAGGACTGCTTCAGCGTAAAGGGAAGCAGACCGGTTACGTAGCGACGTTGGCCGCGATTTTCGTCGGAGGTGCTGCGATCTGGGCGCTGCCCGAGCGGACTCCCACGACCGGTCACCAAATAGCAGGCGCGCAGGCCTGGAGCGACGCCCGTGTGCAGGCGGTGCTCCAGTCGGGCCATCCGGCCTTCGTCTATTTTACCGCCGACTGGTGCCTGACCTGCAAGGCGAACGAAGCTGCGGCAATCGACCGTGACGAAGTACGCGATGCGTTCAAGAAATCAGGCGTCGAGATCTTCGCCGCGGACTGGACCGATGGAGATCCCGCCATCACGCGCTTCCTTGAAGGCCGGGGCAGGGCGGGTGTGCCGCTTTACCTTTGGTACGTGCCCGGCAAGCCCGTCGAGGAACTACCGCAGATCCTCACTCCATCGATGCTCATTTCCCGGGCTGAGCAGGCGAAGCGCTAGACCAGACCTGCTTTCCGCCGACCCAGGTTTCGAGGACCTGCGTTCGCGCGAGCGCTTGCGGATCGACCTTGGTCGGATCGCGATCTATGATGACGAAGTCGGCCCATTTGCCCGGCTCCAGCGAACCGATTTTGCCCTCAGCGAACCCCGCGTACGCAGCTCCGCGAGTGTAAGCATTCAGAGCTTCGGCGAAGGTCAGTCGTTCTGACGGCAGCCATCCGCCCGGCGGCTGACCCTTCATGTCCTGTCGGCTGATCGCGGCGGCGAGTCCGGGGAACGGGTTGGGCGATTCAACCGGGAAGTCTGTGCCGAACGCCAGCTTCGCGCCGCTCTTGAGCACGGACTGCCATGCGTAGGCACCTGCGAGGCGGTTCGGCCCAAGCCGAGCCTCCGCCATCAGGCGGTCGCTCGTTTGATGGGTCGGCTGCATCGAGGCAATGATTCCGACCGGAGCAAGGCGGGGGATGTCGGCCGGATCGACAATCTGGAAATGTTCGATCCGCCAGCGCTTGTCGCCGGGATATTTGTGGTGAAGTTTCTCGTAGACGGAAATGATCTGCGCATTGGCGGCGTCGCCGATCGCGTGGGTCGCGACCTGGAAACCTGCCGCCGTCGAGCGATCTGCTTGATCGAGCAACTCGGCGTCTGAATGGAACTGAAGTCCCCGAGTGTCGGGCTTGTCCGAATAAGGCTGCTTCAGCCACGCGCCGCGTGACCCCAGCGCACCGTCAGCGAACAGCTTAATGCCAATCGCCCGAGCGTGATCGTTGTAAAGCCAAGGCGTCGGGTGCGGCACTGCCTTGATCGAGTCCGGACCCGACAGATAGCTGATCAACCGCACCTTGAGCTTTCCAGCTTCACCGGCGCGGCGGAAGCTGTTCCAATCGTCAACAGACGTGCTCATCGAGCCGACCGACGTGACGCCCACTGACAGCAAAAGCTGCTGTGCCTTCTCCAGTGCCTCATCCGCCTGTGCAGCGGTGCGGGCCGGAACCGCTTTGCGGATGAGATCGGTAGCCGCATCGACGAACAGGCCGGCGGGGTTGCCGTTCGCGTCGCGCTCGATCTTGCCGCCGGCCGGATCGGCCGTCGCGCGCGTCACGCCTGCCGCTTTGATCGCGGCGCTATTCGCTACGACCGCATGCCCATCGACGCGCTCGAGCATGACGGGGCGATCCGGCACGACCGCATCGAGGTCTGCAGCTGTCGGAAACCTCTTTTCCGGCCACAGCTCCTGGTTCCAGCCGAAGCCAATGATCCACTTATTGTCGGGGTGCTCTTTCGCGTAGTTCGCGAGCCGTTGCTTCAGGTCCGCAATCGAACTGGTTCCGGTCAGTTGCACGATCATGATCATCGTGCCGAGGTCGACCACGTGTCCGTGCGCATCGATCAGGCCGGGCAGCAATGTGCGCCCCTGACCATCGACCGAAGTAGTGACCTTGGCCTGGTAGACCTCCGCGCGGCTCAGGGCGGCTTTGACCTTGCCCTGATCGTCGATCAGCAACGCATTGAAATGCTGCAGCTTCCCGTCCGCACCGACCTGGATGCCGTTGACGTTGCTGATCAACGTATCGGCGAGGAGAGGTGAGGGGAGCAGCGCCGCAGTGAGCGCGAGAAGGGTCTTGTGCATGCGACCGCTTAGCATTGTTTGCGGAGAGTGGAACGAGTAGGCCACGCGCCAATGCTTCAGACCGTTTCCTTGCAGCCGCCCACCATCGACGACATCCGCACCGCCGCCGAGCGTATCGACGGCGCCGTCATTCGCACGCCCATGCTCGTCAGCCGCACTTTGTCCGAGATCATCGGTGCCGAGGTCTGGCTGAAGTTCGAGAATCTGCAGTTCACTGCGGCGTACAAGGAGCGCGGCGCGCTCAACAAATTGCTGCAGCTGACGCCGGAAGAGCGCGCCCGCGGCGTAATTGCTGCGTCGGCGGGTAACCATGCGCAGGCAGTCGCTTATCACGCGAAGCGCCTCGGCATTCCGGCGACGATCGTCATGCCGGCGGCGACACCCACGGTGAAGGTCATCCAGACAGAGGGCCATGGTGCGAAGGTCGTGCTTTACGGCGCGATGTTTGACGATGCGTACGGTCGGGCGCGCGAGCTTGCTCTCGAGAACGGCTATGTGTTCGTCCACCCGTTCGACGATCCGCAGATCGTCGCGGGCGCTGGCACGCTTGGCATCGAGATGTTGGAGGACGCGCCTGATCTCGACACAATCGTCATCCCGATCGGCGGCGGAGGCCTCATGTCGGGCGTGTCGATTGCGGCGCGGGCGATCAAGCCGGACATTGAGCTGATCGGCGTCGAGGCGGAGCTGTATCCGTCGATGAAATGCGCGATCGAGGGATGCTTCCTCCCGCTTGGCGGCGACACGTTGGCGGAGGGCATCGCGGTCAAGCAGCCGGGCGAACTGACGTCGCGAATCCTGCGTGAATTGGCGAACGAGGTGATGCTCGTGTCTGAGCGTGATCTCGAGCGGGCCGTGGCCATGCTGGTCGGCATCGAGAAGACCGTCGTCGAGGGAGCAGGCGCGGCGGGGCTCGCAGCGATGCTTGCGCATCCGGAGCGGTTCGCCGGCAAAAAGGTCGCAACGATCCTGTGCGGCGGCAACATCGATACGCATCTGCTCGCGAACGTGTTGGTTCGCGATCTCGTCCGTCAGGGTCGCATCGCCCGTCTTCGCGTCGCCGCGCACGACCAGCCCGGTGCGCTCGCCGCGATCACGGCCAAGGTCTACGAAGCGGGGGTCAACGTTATCGACATTCGGCACAGCCGGATCTTCACGAGGCTCCCGGCCAAGGACACGATGATCGAGGTCGAGTGCGAGGCTCGTGACCCGTCGGCGATCGAGGACGTCGTCAAGCGACTCGAAGCGGCCGGTTTCAATGTCGAGAGCGCTTCGCTCGACTGATTTTGCGCCTCCGAAACGACCGTTGGCTGTCTTACGGCGGGACACTGCCCTCTGTCCGTCGAAAATAGACGGGGCCCAACTCTTTTCATCGGCGTTTACCAGCCGCATAAAGAGGTCTGTAACCATTTGAGTGAGGTCGCGGGTGAGCGCACCCTTCCGCTTCCCGAAATTCTTCGTAACGAACCCTAGCCCGTGCCCGTATCTCCCGGGCAAGGTTGAGCGGAAGGTCTTCACCGAACTCAGCGGCCGTCACGCCAGCGAATTGAACGAGGCCCTCGGCCGCATCGGCTTCCGCCGCAGCCAGTCCGTGGCTTACCGGCCAAGCTGCATCGATTGCTCAGCCTGCGTATCAGTCCGCGTCCTTGCCGCGGAGTTCGAGGCGAACTCGACGCAACGGAAATTGCTACGGCGTCACGCGGATCTGGAAGTCAGCGCCTGCAAGCCCTGGACGACGGACGAACAATACAGCCTGCTCCGGCGCTATCTCGCTGCGCGCCATCCGGGCGGCGGCATGGCGGAGATGGACGAGGGCGATTTCGCCGACATGGTCGAGCAGACGCCCGTCCGCACATACGTCATCGAATATCGCGAGCCGTCGGTCGGCGATCGGCCGGGCAAGCTCATCGGCGCTTGTCTCAGCGACCAGCAGAGCGACGGCCTGTCGATGATCTACAGTTTCTTCGACGTGGGCCCGGATGCGCGTAAAGGCCTCGGTACCTTCATCATCCTCGATCACATCGTTCGCGCCGCGCGGGCAGGGCTGCCTTACGTCTACCTCGGCTATTGGGTCGAGGGCTCGACGCGCATGGCTTACAAGACCGGCTTTCGGCCGCTTGAGCGTCTTGGCCGCGACGGCTGGCGTCGCATGGATGAGGTGGAGCTGGACGAGGGCGACGGCGTGTTTGCCATTCCGACGCGCCGCACCCGACACAAATTGCTGATCGACGCTTAGGCGTCGGTTCTCGATTTCCGCTCAGCGAAGACGATCGCGCCGACCACGCAAGCCGTGAACAGCGCTCCCTCCAAGGTTGCCGTGACGATCTGAGCGGTCGGTCCGAAGCCGGCTTCGCCGAAGAAGCGGCCGAAGTGGTCGACGCGAAGGCGCGACTGCGGAAAGCCCTGAGTGAGCATCGCCATGCTGCCAAGCATGAGCCGCCCGCCGAGTAGCGCGATCGCCAGGCCGGAAGCGCCGCCGAGCAGTCCCGCAACGCCGATGCTTCGAGAGAGCGAACCGACCTTGAGGCCTAAAAACGTGCCTAGCCCTGCAGCTGCCCCGAGTATTAATCCCTCCATGGCGCCGGTGATGTCGGCTGGTGAGTGACCGACGAGCAGGGTGAAGGCGTCGAGACCGAGCAGCTTGCCGAATGCGCCGACGAACAGGCCGCCGCCCGCACCCGCGAGGGTAAGCCATTGCCACGATCGGGCGCGCGCCAGCTCAGACGTTGCCACTGCAAAGCTCACGGCTGCTGCGCCGATGAGGCCGACGAAGATGGTAAGGCAGAGCAGGACCAGAAAGACTGAAATCGCGCCGGTCCCTTCCGGCGTTGCGCGTGATGCTCCGGCCAGGCCGTAAGCGAGGCCACCGATCGCGCCACCGATTGCGCCGCCGGCCGTGCCAGCGCCGCCCATAAGTAGGAATTTGCGCCAGCGATCGTCGGTGCCAACGACGGAAGCCGACGCAACATCGCCGCCGAGAACCTGCACTGGTGCAATGAAGCGGTAGCCGTGTTTCGGCACGGTCTCGATGAAGCGGGGACGGGAGGCATCATCCTCGAGCTGTCGCCGCAACGTCTTGATGCACTGCGTGAGCGCCTCGTCTGTGACTGGCACGCCGCGCCAGACTTCGGCAAGGAATCTATCCTTGGTCACGAGCCTTCCTTGCTCGCTGACCAGCAGCGCGAGCGCGTCGAAATAGCGGCCGTTCAATTCTACCGGCTCGTTATCAGCGCTTAGGCGACGATCTCGCGCATCGAGCACGAAGCGTTCGAAGGCGAAGCTAGATTCCACTTTTCAGAACTTCCTCACGCGCTGCTCATGCCTCTCACGGGACCAACCGTCAGCATCGGATCATCAGTCATGCATGGAGGTGTGAGAATGGCAAGCAGGGCTCCGCACGGTCGCTCATTTAGCTGGAGGCTTGTTGGGTGGGGAACGGCGGCTGCGCTTCTCTTTGTGCCTCTGATCGCCGGCGCTCCGTGGAGCGTGTCCGACTATCTTTTCGCAGCAGCGGTGTTCGCCATCGTTGGCGGCACGTTCGAGTTTGCGGTGAGGAAGAGCGGCAACGCCTGGTATCGCGGCGCCGTCGCCGTCAGCCTTGCCACTGCATTCCTGCTCGTCTGGATCAACGGGGCGGTGGGCATCATCGGCAATGAAGGCAATCCGGCGAACCTGATGTTCTTCGCGGTCATTCTCGTCGCGATCGTTGGTTCGATGGTTGCGCGCTTCGAGGCGTCGCGCATGGCATGGGCGATGGCGATCGCTGCGGCGGCGCAAGTCGTTGTCGGGCTGGTCACCGCGATCTTCAGCCTCGGAGCTTCGGAGCCGCCGTTCTTCCTAGGGGTGCTGATCCTGATCGGCGGGTTCGTAGCCTTGTGGCTCTTGTCCGCCTGGCTCTTCATGCGCGCCGCGCGACCGTAGGCGCCATATGAAAAAGGCGGGGCCGTTCAGCCCCGCCTTCGTCGCCCCCCTGTGAAGCTCGTTAAGCGACCGCAGCCTCCGGCAGCGGCTCAGAAACCTCATCCGGATCACGCAGCACGTAGCCGCGGCCCCAGACGGTCTCGATGTAATTGGCGCCACCGCAAGCCAGGCTCAGCTTCTTGCGCAGCTTGCAGATGAACACGTCGATGATCTTGAGCTCAGGCTCGTCCATCCCCCCGTAGAGATGGTTGAGGAACATTTCCTTCGTGAGCGTCGTGCCCTTGCGGAGCGAAAGCAGCTCCAGCATCGCATATTCCTTGCCGGTCAGGTGCACGCGGGCGCTGTCGACTTCGACGGTCTTGGCGTCGAGGTTCACGGCGAGCTTGCCGGTGCGAATGACCGACTGCGAGTGGCCCTTCGAACGGCGGACGATCGCATGGATGCGGGCGACCAGCTCGTCGCGGTGGAACGGCTTGGTCACATAGTCGTCGGCGCCGAATCCGAGGGCACGGACCTTGCTGTCCATTTCACCAATGCCCGAAAGGATAAGGACTGGCGTCGAGACCTTCGCCGTGCGGACCTTCTTAAGCACGTCATAGCCGTGCATGTCCGGGAGGTTCAGGTCGAGAAGGATGATGTCGTAATCGTACAGCTTCGCGAGATCGAGGCCCTCTTCGCCCAGATCCGTGGTGTAGACGTTGAAGCCTTCCGACCCCAGCATCAGCTCGATGCTCTTGGCGGTTGTCGGCTCGTCTTCGATCAGCAGCACACGCATTCTGGGCTCCCCCCCTTAGCCCCGAACGTAAATCGCTCTTAAGGGCTTTGAAGCAGTCATTAACCATTCGAGATCTGAAGGGAAAAGGTTAATATTGCGTAACGCGCTGGATTCCTTGCGTTGTTGCGCAGGAGTCACAAAACCATCCACAGCAGCGCGTCGATGTGACTCAATTTGCTCTTGGCAAGAGTCTCGTTCATCGGCGGTCCCATGCTCTCCGACCGCATCATCTTTATCGATGGCGAGGCGCTCGTGCTCGACAAGCCGGCGGGTCTCCCGGTGGATGCCCCGCGCCGGGGCGGGGAGTCCATCGCCGCGCGGATCGAAGAGCTCAATTGCGGCTTCAAGCGGCCGCCGACCGCGATGCACCGGCTGGATACGGACACCAGCGGGTGCCTGCTGTTCGCGCGGAACGCGAAGGCTCGGGCGACTTTCCAGCAGGCTTTCGAGACCAGAGCCGTCGAAAAATATTACCTTGCCGTCGTCGGGAGTGAAGTCGCGGAGGAGCAGGGCGTGATCGACGTGCCGCTTTCGAAGCGGTCGAGCGCGGAAGCGGGCTGGCGGATGGTTGCCGACGATAAAGGTCATGAGGCGACAACGCATTGGCGCCGCCTTGGCATCCGCGATGGGTCCACTTTGGTCGAGTTTCGTCCCGTGACAGGACGAACGCATCAGATCCGCGTGCACGCGCGCGAGGCATTCGGATCGGGAATTCGCGGCGATCGCGTCTACGGCATTCCGGGTGGGCCAATGCTGTTGCACGCGTCGCGACTGGTCGTTCCGCGTACAGGGAAGCCGACGATCGATGTGACGGCCCCGCTGCCGGACTATTTTGGGGATTGGGGCGATGCGGCCTGAGGATGTGGTCCTTCCCGAAGAGGCGATGAGCGAGACGTTCCTGGCCGCCACCGGCCCCGGTGGGCAGAACGTCAACAAAGTGGCGACGGCCGTCCAGCTGCGCGTCGACCTGTTCCAGCTTGGGCTTCACCCCGACGTGTACGAGCGCCTGAAAGGGATCGCCGGAAGCCGCATCACCGCTGCGGGGGAGCTTCTGATCACGGCTCGGCGGTTTCGAACACAGGAGGCGAACCGCACGGACGCGCGGCGGCGTCTGGCGGAAATGATCGCCGCTGCCCATATCGCGCCGCGCAAGCGCAAGGCCACGCGGCCGACCCGCGCGGCAAAGGCCGAGCGGGTGGAGAAAAAGCGGCAGCGCTCTGCTATCAAGCAAGGGCGTGGAAAGGTGAGTTTCGACTGATGTACGACTTCAAGATCCAGGCTGCGGACAGCGCGACCATGTACCGCGATCTCGCTTTGGCGCTCGAAGGCCTCGTGTCTGGCGAAACGGACCCCGTCGCCAACATGGCCAATGCGGCTGCGCTGATCTGGGAGACTCTGCCCGACATCAACTGGGCGGGCTTCTATCGGAATGTCGGTGGCGAATTGGTGCTTGGCCCGTTCCAGGGACGTCCAGCCTGCATCCGCATCCCGTTCGGTCAGGGTGTCTGCGGTGCCGCCGCGGCGACGCGCGAAGTGCAGCTGGTTGAGGACGTCGAAGCGTTCCCTGGCCACATCGCGTGCGACGCAGCCTCGGCCAGCGAGATCGTCGTTCCGATCATTCGCAACGGCGAACTGATCGCCGTGCTCGACATCGACAGTCCAAAAAAAGCCCGCTTCACCACAGAGGATGAAGCGGGCTGCGAAGCGCTCGCGGAAATTCTTTCGCGCGCGATCTAGCTTATTGGGCTCCGGCGGCCGGTACGACGAGCGCAACCGGCTCCTTCGTCGCGACTTTCCATTCCGAACCCTCGGCAGCAACGGCGCTGCGGCCCTTTACGAACAGGCCGCCAATGACGCCGGCAGCAGCGACGGCACCGATCGTCGCCCCCGTGTTGCCGTCACCGGCAATGCGGAAGTGGCCGCTCACCGGGATCGCGTGACCGGTCAGCGTGATCGAGTCGACGTCGAACTCGAGCTTGGCCGACTTACCGAAGGCGCCACGGCCCGAGCGCATCGTGATGCGGCCGTTGGCCGGCGTGCCGCGCGGGATGATGATGTAATTGCCGAGCATGACGTCACGAGCGACCTTGAAAGTCAGCGGGTCGCCTTCTTTCACGTCATGCGAGTCCAGCTTACGGTCGAGCGTCAGCCACACGTCGGTGTTGCTCGGAAGAGCTGAGCCTGGGCCTACCTGCGGCAGCGGCTGAGCGACAATCGGAGCGGCTGGCGTAGCGGCAGCGACTGGCGCGGTCTGAGAGAACGCACTCGTAGACAGGCAGCCTGCGGCAATGCCGCAAGCGGCGAGAAACCTCATATTCATTAAATCCCCCCGGATTTGATACAGCCCAGAACTTAGGCGAGCCGATCATTCACCGTTGCCGGTTACGGCGTCAATAACTTTGATAGTAAAGAAAAAGTACCGCTGCTTTAGCTTAGTCGTTCGAGCTGCTCGTCGGTGAGCGATCCAGGAATCAGCATCACGGGGCAGGGGAACTTCCCTGCGTCATTGCCGCAGAAATTGGCAACGAGGACTCCCGGATTCCCACTCGGCGCTGCGCCGAGGACCAGTGCCGCGACTTCCTCTCGCGCGCCGACATAATCGCGCACGGCTTTCACCGGTTCGCCTTGCTGGACGATGATCTTCGCTTCGATGCCCGACTCGTCGAGGATTTCGCCGACGGCGGCGCTGACCACGCCTTCGATCCGAAGCCGTTGCTCCTCTTCGATCGCGGCCTGGACGCCACCGAACTGCACGAAGTCCTGCGGCTCGACAATCCCGAGCACTTCGATGCGCCCATTCGTCTTCGCGGCCCGGCGCGCCGCAAAGCGCAGGGCGACGCGCGCTTCCGCGCTGTCGTCGATGACGACCAGGTACGTCCTTTTGGCCTCATCGGTCATTGCGGAAAGACTGCTGCGTTAAACGCGGCTTACGTGCAAGTCATGGGCTAGGGTTTCGGCGCACACTTGACCGCGCCCGCCGCATTGGCTTTGGGACGGCAAGCCATTTCACGGACAGTAGACGATGCCGATCGAACTCAAGATGCCCGCGCTTTCACCGACCATGGAGGAGGGCACGCTCGCCAAGTGGCTCGTCAAGGAAGGCGACGACGTGAAGTCCGGCGATATCCTCGCCGAGATCGAGACCGATAAGGCGACGATGGAGTTCGAGGCCGTCGACGAGGGCAAGATTGCGAAGATCCTGGTCCCTGAGGGCACGGACGGCGTGAAGGTCGGCGCGCCCATCGCAATCATGGCAGGCGAGGGTGAAGACGCATCAGCCGCCGCCAGTGCCGCACCGAAGGCCGACACCGCTCCCGCCCCGACGCCGACCGCCACACCCGAGCCCAAGGCTGACGCGACACCCAAGAGTGCGCCACCGCCTCAGGCGCCCGTCGAAACCCCGGCCGCTCCGGCGCAGCCCGCCGCCGCCCCGGCTCGCGCGGATGGCGATCGTATTAAGGCGTCGCCATTGGCGCGCCGCCTCGCTCAGGCACAGAACATCGATCTTTCCTCTCTGCAGGGCAGCGGTCCGGGTGGCCGTATCGTGCGCGCAGATATCGATGCGGCCGTGGGCAAAGCACCGGCTGCGCCAGCTGCAGCTCCTGCTTCCGCTACGGCGGCGCCAGCGATCGGCGGCGGCCACCTCGTCATGCCGGGACCATTCGAGCAGGAAATTCCACACGAAGAGGTCAAACTTTCCAATATCCGGAAGACCATTGCGCGCCGCCTGACCGAGGCCAAGCAGCAGGTTCCGCACATCTATCTCACCGTCGACATCCAGCTCGACGCATTGCTGAAGCTGCGCGGGGAGCTCAACGCGGGTCTCGCCAGCCGCGACGTGAAGCTCAGCGTCAACGATTTGCTGATCAAGGCGCTCGCACAGGCGCTGATCGCCGTGCCGGAATGCAACGTCGCTTTCGCCGGCGACCATATGTTCAAGTACAGCCGCGCGGACATTTCGGTGGCGGTGTCCATTCCGGCGGGCCTGATTACGCCAATCGTCGCGAACGCGGACAGCAAGAGCGTGTCGGCGATCTCGACCGAGATGAAGCAACTGGCGGCGCTGGCTCGCGACGGCAAGCTGCAGCCGCAGCAATATCAGGGCGGCACCGCAAGCCTCAGCAACATGGGCATGTACGGCATCAAGCAATTTGAAGCAGTCATTAACCCCCCGCAGGGCATGATCATGGCCATCGGTGCGGGAGAGAAGAGGCCCTATGTCATCAATGACAGCCTACAGATCGCGACAATCATGAGCGCGACCGGGAGCTTCGACCATCGCGCGATCGATGGCGCCGACGGTGCGCGGTTGATGAAGGCATTCAAGGACTTGGTGGAGAACCCATTGGGGATGCTCGCCTGAGATGAAGTGGCTGTCGGCCCTGATCATGGGAGCGGTGCTCGGCATCGTTTTGCCGACGGCCATGGACGCTCAGTCTGGTGTCTGGACCGATAGCTGGGCCGGTTGGGGAACAGTTCACCCGCATGCAGGATCGCCGGGCCTTCTGCTGTCGATCCCCTTGTTTCTTGGCTCTGCTTTTGGGCTCCGCCTCTTCTTCAACTGGCACGACCCCCGCTGATCGCGTGGAATCAACTCACCGCATTCCGATCATCCGCGTCACTGCAATGCCGTCCGACACGAACCCCTACGGTGGCGTGTTCGGCGGATGGCTGATGGGGCAAATGGGCCTGGCTTGCGGATCGTTTGCGTCGAGGCTGACTCGCGGGAAGGCGATCCTCGTTGCGGCGGACTCGATCAAGTTTCCCGGCGCAATGGCGGTGGGCGATGAGCTCAGCGTCTACGTCGACCAATTGCACCAGGGACGCACTTCGCTGCGTTTGAAGGCGGAAGCCATCGCGCGCGAGCGTGACGGAGAGGTTGAAAAGGTCGTGGCGGAGGGCGAGTTCACCTTCGTCGCGCTCGACGAACAAGGAAAACCGCGACCGTTCGCGGAGGGAAAAGAAATCAATGGCTGACAATTACGACCTCATCGTCCTCGGCTCCGGACCGGGAGGCTATGTGGCCGCCATCCGCGCGGCACAGCTGGGTCTCAAGACTGCGATCGTCGAACGCGAGCTTCTGGGCGGCATCTGCCTGAACTGGGGCTGCATTCCGACCAAGGCGCTGCTGCGCACCGCCGAGGTGTTTCACTACATGCAGCATGCGGATGCCTATGGCCTCAGCAATGAGAAGCCGTCGTTCGATCTCGGCAAGGTCGTCGCGCGCAGCCGCGCGGTGGCGAAGCAGCTCAATCAGGGCGTCACGCACCTGATGAAGAAGAACAAGATCACGGTCGTGATGGGCGAGGGCAAGCTGACCGGGAAGGGCAAGCTCAGCGTCGCGGGGGCCGATGGAAAGACGACCGAACTCGCCGCCAAGCACGTCATCGTTGCGACCGGAGCACGGGCGCGTGACCTACCGTTCGCCAAGGCCGACGGGAAGAAGATCTGGACCTATCGCCATGCAATGACGCCGGCCGAAATGCCGACCGAGCTGCTGGTGATCGGATCGGGCGCGATCGGGATCGAATTCGCGAGCTTCTACGCCGACCTCGGCGCCAAGGTGACGGTCGTCGAGATGCTCGACCGTGTGGTCCCCGTCGAAGATGCAGAGGTTAGCGCACAGCTCGCCAAGAGCCTTCAGAAGCAGGGGCTCACGATCCTCACCTCAGCGGGCGTCGAAGGCCTGACAGCCGATGCGAAGGGCGTCGCAGCGAAGATCAAAACGAGCGATGGAAAGACTGCTGAGCAGCGCTTCAGCCACTGCATCGTCGCGGTGGGCATCGTACCCAATACGGAGAATATCGGGCTCGAAGCGCTCGGCGTGAAAACGACCAAGGGGCATATCGACACCGATCCGATGTGCCGCACGAACGTGCCCGGCATCTGGGCAATCGGTGACGTGACTGCGCCGCCATGGCTTGCGCATAAGGCCAGCCACGAAGGTGTGACTGCGGCCGAGGCGATTGCGAAGGAACTCGGCAACAAGGACGCGCACCCGCATCCGACCGATCCGAAGAACATTCCCGGATGCACCTACTGCCGCCCGCAGGTGGCGAGCGTCGGCCTGACCGAGGCCAAGGCCAAGGAAGCAGGTTACGATGTGAAAGTCGGCAAGTTCCCGGCGATCGGAAACGGCAAGGCAATTGCGCTGGGTGAGGTCGAAGGCTTCGTGAAGACCGTGTTTGACGCGAAAACCGGCGAGCTTCTCGGTGCGCACATGATCGGCGCCGAGGTTACGGAGCTGATCCAGGGCTATACGATCGGCAAGACCGCCGAGCTGGTCGAAACCGACTTCATCCAGACGGTCTTCCCTCACCCGACGCTTTCGGAGATGATGCACGAAAGCGTCCTCGCCGCGTTCGGGCGAGTGATTCATATCTAAAGGGGATTTGCCGGCATGAGCGCGCCGACCGCCAGTACGCGGACGCTTGTCATCGCGCTGCTCGCCAACCTGGGCATCGCGGCTTCGAAGTTCGTGGCCGCAGCCATCACCGGCTCCTCCGCCATGCTGACCGAAGGCGTGCACAGCGTCGTCGATTCAGTGAACCAGCTACTGCTGATGTGGGGCAGGCGGGCAGCGAAGCGCCCGCCGGATTGGCTGCACCCTTTCGGATATGGTCGCGAACTCTACTTCTGGAGCTTCGTGGTTGCCGTGCTCGTGTTCGCGCTCGGCGCGGGCGTGTCGATCTACGAAGGCGTCATCCACATCATGCACCGCGAACCGGCGGTGTCCCCTTACGTGGCTTATGGCGTGCTTCTCGTCGCCTTTCTCCTCGAAGGCTGGTCGACCTTGGAAGCCTTCAACGAGTTCAAGGAGTCCAAGGGCAACCTCGGCTGGTTCGCCGCCATCCGCCATTCCAAGGACCCGCCGGCGTTCATCGTCCTGCTGGAGAATGGCGCTGCAATAGCCGGCATCATCGCCGCGGCGGTAGGACTGGCGCTCACGCAGATTACAGACAACGCGGTCTATGACGGCGCGGCATCGATCGTCATCGGCGGGATTCTCGGCTTCACGGCGCTGTTGCTTGCCTATGAATCGAAGGGCCTGCTGATCGGTGAGGCGGCCGACCCCGCCTTGGTCCAGTGCATTCACGAGTTGGTCGCGGAGAAGCCCGGCGTAGTCGGCGTCGGCCACATCCTGACGGTTCACTCATCACCCGATCAGATTACGGTGATGATGAACGTCGACTTCGACAACAACATGCCTGCTGGCGACGTCGAGCGCGTGGTCTGCGAGGTCGAGAAGGAAGCCAAGGCGCAGTGGCCACAGGTCCGGCGCCTGTTCGTGCGCCCGATGAACGGCGCAGCGGAGCAGCTACAGAATGGCGGCACTGCCTTCGATCCTTGTTGAACCGACGGTCTCCTCGGTCATTTCAGCAGTATGGCTGAACTCGACCGTTCGAAGATCGACAAGGAATTCAGCCGCGCGGTGAACATGACCGCGGCCGAAATCGAAAAGTGGCTCAAGACGGATGAAAGTCGGGCCGTCGGTTGGAAGGCGAACGATGGCGACGAAAGCGTCGGCCATGCGAGCGGACGCCGGATCGTGAAGATCCTGCGTAAGAAGGCCAGCAGTCTGACGGACGACGACTATCTGCACATGCGCAAGGTGGTGGGCTATGTGCACCGGCACGCCGCACAGCGTCCCGAGAACGTCTACACTTCTCGCTGGCGCTACAGTTTGATGAATTGGGGCCACGATCCCCTGAAGGAGGAACGGTGAAGGGCTATTGCGACAATATCGAGAAGCAGACGCTCGAGAATGAGGACTTCCGCCGTGTGCTCTACACCGGGCACAATCTGCAGCTGGTCTTGATGACGCTGCAGCCGGGCGAAGAGATTGGCGAGGAGGTCCACGAGGACCGCGACCAGTTCTTCCGCGTCGAGGAGGGCTCGGGCGCAGTGGACATCGATGGCGTCGCAAACCGGGTCGAGGATGATTTTGCGGTGATCGTGCCGGCGGGCGCTCGCCACAATGTGCGCAACACGGGTTCGCAGCCGCTGCGGCTGTACACGATTTACGCGCCGCCCGAGCACAAGGACGGGATCGTCCAGTCGACCAAGGAAGAGGCGGACCGCCGGCACCACGACGAAGAGTGGGACGGCAAGACGACCGAATAGCGAAGTGCTATAGGCGGGGCGCGGCCGAAGCCGCGACTCTGCCAGTGGGCGTAGATGGGAATTTCAGCAGGCCGCGGAACCGGCGCCGCCTTAGGAGGAGCGCCATGGAACCACTGTCCGAGCAACTCGCAGAGCTGTCAGCGCAAGCGAAGAAAGCGGAAGACCGGGTCGCTAAAGCTCAATCCGAGGTCAAGGAGCACATTGAGAAGCAGCGCGAGCAGGTTCACCAGGAAACCACGGCCGCACTGCAGAAGGTCGGCGACCATGTCGCGCAGGCGTCAGAGGCGACGAAAGGATATTTCGAGCAGCTGAGAGCAAAGGTCGATTCAGACCTGCAGCAGCTGCGCGAGAAAAAGGCTGAATTTCACGCCTGGCAGGCGGGCAATTACGCGGACGCCAAAGCGACGGACGCGCGGGTCGCCATTGGTTACGCCATCGCCGCCACCAAGCTTGCCGAACTGGCAACGCTGGAAGCGATCGAGGCGAGGGCTAGGGCCGAGATCAAGGCCGAGCAAATCCAGCCAATCCAAGCGTGATTGAGGAGTCAGGGATGGAGCAAACCATGGCCACCGACCAGGCCGCGTCCACCAGCGCCACGCAACGCAGATCACTTCGGGATTGGCCGGGGTGGGATTTCGTTCCCGGGATCGCTTTTCTGGTCGTGGGCATCCTCGCGCTGATCGAACCGCCGTTGGCCAGCCTGGCGGCGAGCATCTACCTAGCGGCGATGCTGTGTGTCGCCGGCGGCTTCATGCTTGCCGGGGGCATTGCCGGCATAGGCCACAAAGGCGGGTGGATAGGCATCGTTCTCGGTTTGCTGACCATCGTTGCCGGACTGATCGTGCTCTACAACCCTGTCGCAGGCGCGGTGTCGCTCGTGTGGATCCTGGGCGCATGGTTCCTGGTTAGCGGCGTCTTCGAATTGGCGATGGCGTTCAACGTCCATGCCGGTCGGGGGTGGCTGATCTTCGTTGCGTTGATCGACATTGCCTTCGGCGCGATCGTTTTCACGATGAACCCGGCGCAGGCGTTTGCCTTCCTCGGCTTCCTCGTCGGCCTGAGCATGGTATTCAGGGGTCTCTGGTCGCTGTTCTTCACGGCCGAGCTGCATCGCGGCAAGCGCATCGTGGAGACCGTTACGGCCTAAACACAACCGGTGCAGGGCGGTTGACCCTCAGCCGCCCCGTCGCTATGTGGCCGCCGTCCGCGCAAGAGGAATTCCGTTCGCTAGCGCCGGGCAAGAGCTGAACATTGCTCAAATTGCGCGTGGCCAAGCGGCCTGAAGCTGCTTGGGCGTCGCGCTTTTTGTGTTGAGCAAAGTAACCGCCGGGAATGCCGGCAATGAAAGGTGAAGGGCTTCATGCCAACGATTAACCAGCTGATCCGCAAGGGTCGCGAACCGCAGAAGGCCAAGTCGAAGGTCCCTGCGATGGAGCAGAACCCGCAGAAGCGCGGCGTTTGCACCCGTGTCTACACGACGACCCCGAAGAAGCCGAACTCGGCTCTGCGTAAGGTTGCCAAGGTCCGCCTGACCAACCAGCGCGAAGTGATCAGCTACATCCCCGGTGAGGGCCACAACCTCCAGGAGCACAGCGTCGTGCTGATCCGCGGCGGCCGTGTGCGCGACCTTCCGGGCGTTCGCTATCACGTCCTTCGCGGCGTGCTCGACACCCAGGGCGTCAAGGACCGCAAGCAGTCCCGCTCTAAGTACGGCGCCAAGCGTCCCAAGTAATCACGAGAGTAAGCCCCGGACAGGTTCCGGAAGAGGCTGAAGAGAAAGGAATTTTCCAATGGCTCGTCGTCGTCGCCCAGAGAAGCGCGAAATCCTCCCCGATCCGAAGTTCGGGGATGTCGTCCTGTCGAAGTTCATGAACAGCGTCATGCTGGACGGTAAGAAGTCCGTCGCCGAAGGCATCGTCTACGGCGCGCTCGAAACCGTCGAAACCCGCCTGAAGCGTGAGCCGATCGGCGTGTTCCATGATGCGCTCAACAATGTGAAGCCGGGCATCGAGGTCCGCAGCCGCCGCGTCGGTGGTGCAACCTACCAGGTGCCGGTCGAGGTTCGTCCGGAGCGCGCTCAGGCGCTTGCCATCCGCTGGCTGATCTCGGCAGCGCGTGCCCGTTCGGAGAAGACGATGTCGGGTCGCCTTTCGGGCGAGCTGATGGACGCAGCGCAGAACCGCGGCAATGCCGTGAAGAAGCGTGAGGACACGCACCGCATGGCGGAAGCGAACCGCGCGTTCAGCCACTACCGCTGGTAATTTTCGTACCTATATCTGGGGAAGCCGGATCTGCCGGCTCCCCACATCGCTAAGGAAGACACGACCATGGCCCGCAGCCATCCGCTCGAGCGCTATCGCAATATCGGCATCATGGCGCACATCGACGCCGGCAAGACCACGACGACCGAGCGTATCCTTTATTACACCGGCAAGTCCTACAAGATCGGCGAAGTCCACGAGGGCTCGGCGACCATGGACTGGATGGAGCAGGAGCAGGAGCGCGGCATCACGATCACGTCGGCCGCGACCACGACCTTCTGGAAGGCTGACGACGGTCAGGGCGAAGAGCACCGCATCAACATCATCGATACGCCGGGCCACGTCGACTTCACCATCGAAGTCGAGCGTTCGCTCCGCGTCCTCGACGGTGCGGTCGCCGTGTTCGACGGCGTTGCCGGCGTTGAGCCGCAGTCGGAGACCGTTTGGCGGCAGGCCGACAAGTATGGCGTTCCGCGGATGTGCTTCATCAACAAGCTCGACCGCACCGGCGCCGATTTCTACTTCTGCGTTCAGTCGATCATCGATCGCTTGGGTGCGACCCCGCTCGTTCTGACACTACCCATCGGCGCGGAGAGCGACCTCAAGGGTATCGTCGACCTCGTTCGCAACCGCGGCATCGTCTGGAAGGACGAGAGCCTGGGCGCGAAGTTCGACTATGTCGAGATTCCGGACGACCTTAAGGACAAGGCCGCCGAGTATCGCCAGAAGCTGATCGAGACCGCCGTCGAGCAAGACGACGAAGTCATGATGGCTTACCTCGAGGGCGAAGAGCCCGACACGGCCACGCTCAAGAAGCTGATCCGCAAGGGTACGCTTGAGCGCGCGTTCGTGCCGGTGGTCTGCGGCTCCGCGTTCAAGAACAAGGGCGTCCAGCCGCTGCTCGATGCAGTGGTCGACTATCTGCCGAGCCCGCTCGACGTGCCGGCGATCAAGGGCGTGAAGCCGGACAGCGACGTCGAGGACACGCGTCCTTCGAGCGACGACGCTCCGTTTGCGGCGCTCGCGTTCAAGATCATGAACGACCCGTTCGTCGGTTCGCTGACCTTCGCCCGCATTTACTCGGGCAAGCTAAGCAAGGGTTCCTACCTGAACTCGGTCAAGGACAAGGACGAGAAGATCGGCCGTATGCTCCTCATGCATGCGAACAGCCGTGAGGACATCGAAGAGGCCTATGCGGGCGACATCGTCGCGCTGGCTGGCCTCAAGGAAACGACGACCGGCGACACGCTGTGCGCGAAGAACGCTCCCATCGTTCTCGAGCGCATGGAGTTCCCGGAGCCGGTCATCGAGGTTGCCGTGGAGCCGAAGACCAAAGCCGACCAGGAGAAGATGGGCATCGCCCTCAACCGCCTGGCCGCCGAGGATCCGAGCTTCCGCGTCACGACCGACCACGAGTCCGGCCAGACGATCATCAAGGGAATGGGCGAGCTCCACCTCGAGATCCTCGTCGACCGCATGAAGCGTGAGTTCAAGGTCGAGGCGAACGTCGGCGCTCCGCAGGTTGCCTATCGCGAGTATCTCGCGAAGCCAGTCGAGCTGACCTACACCCACAAGAAGCAGTCGGGCGGCTCCGGTCAGTTCGGCGAAGTGAAGGTGAAGGTCGTCCCCGGCGAGCGTGGCTCAGGCTTCCAGTTCATCGACGAGATCAAGGGCGGCAACATCCCGCGCGAGTACATCCCGTCGGTTGAGAAGGGCATGAAGGAAACCGCCGAGACGGGTTCGCTGATCGGCTTCCCGATCGTCGACTTCGAAGTGCACCTGCTCGACGGTAAGTATCACGACGTCGACTCTTCGGCGCTCGCGTTCGAGATCACGGGCCGTGGCGCGATGCGCGAAGCTGCGCAGAAGGCCGGCATCAAGATCCTCGAGCCGATGATGAAGGTGGAAGTCGTGACCCCCGAGGATTACCTCGGCGACGTCATCGGCGACATCAACAGCCGTCGTGGCCAGATCCAGGGTACCGACAGCCGCGGCAACGCTCAGGTGGTCGAGGCGATCGTGCCGCTGGCCAACATGTTCGGCTACGTGAACCAACTGCGTTCCTTCACCCAGGGACGTGCGCAGTACACGATGCAGTTCTCGCACTATGACGAAGTGCCGCAGAACGTCGCCGACGAGGTGAAGGCGAAGCTGGCGTAACCGTTTTTTGTTAGCTATGGGCGCGTCCGCGAAGCGGGCGGGACGCCCGGATTTCAGAGAAGAAGAGGCGTAAAATGGCGAAGGCTAAATTCGAGCGGAACAAGCCGCACTGCAACATCGGCACCATCGGTCACGTCGACCATGGCAAGACGTCGCTGACGGCTGCAATCACCAAGGTGCTGTCGAAGCACGGCGGCGGTGAAGCCGTCGACTTCGCCAACATCGACAAGGCTCCGGAAGAGCGTGAGCGCGGCATCACCATCTCGACCGCACACGTCGAGTATGAGACCGACAAGCGTCACTATGCGCACGTCGATTGCCCGGGTCACGCCGACTACGTGAAGAACATGATCACCGGTGCCGCCCAGATGGACGGCGCGATCCTGGTCGTGTCGGCTGCCGACGGCCCGATGCCGCAGACGAAGGAGCACATCCTGCTCGCAGCGCAGGTCGGCGTTCCGACCATGGTCGTGTTCCTCAACAAGGTCGACCAGGTTGACGATCCCGAGCTGCTCGAGCTGGTCGAGCTGGAAATCCGCGAGGAGCTTTCCAAGCGCGGCTTCGACGGCGACAACATTCCGATCGTTGCGGGTTCGGCTCTCGCCGTCCTCGAAGATCGCGACCAGAATATCGGCGATGAGAAGATCATGGAGCTGATGAAGGCCGTCGACGACTGGATCCCGCAGCCGGAGCGTCCGCTGGACAAGCCGTTCCTGATGCCGATCGAAGACGTGTTCTCGATCTCGGGCCGCGGCACGGTCGTCACCGGCCGCGTCGAGACCGGCGTCGTCAAGGTTGGCGAGGAAGTCGAGATCGTCGGTATCCGCGACACCCAGAAGACGGTCGTCACGGGCGTCGAGATGTTCCGCAAGCTGCTCGATCAGGGCCAGGCTGGCGACAACATCGGCGCGCTGCTTCGCGGCATCGGCCGTGAGGACGTTGAGCGTGGCCAGGTTCTCTGCAAGCCGGGCTCGATCACGCCGCACACCGACTTCCAGGCGGAAGTTTACGTCCTGTCGAAGGACGAGGGCGGCCGTCACACGCCGTTCTTCGCGAACTACCGTCCGCAGTTCTACTTCCGCACGACCGACGTGACGGGCGAAGTTCAGCTGCCGGAAGGCACGGAGATGGTCATGCCGGGCGACAACGTCAGCCTCGGCGTGAAGCTGATTGCTCCGATCGCCATGGATCCGGGTCTCCGCTTCGCAATTCGCGAAGGTGGCCGGACCGTCGGCGCAGGGGTTGTCGGAACGATCTCCAAGTAATATAGGGCGACCACCGCGCGATTCTGTCTCAGGGTCGCGCGGTTCGCTTTTGAGTTTAATTTGATTGGCGAGCTTCGGCGGAAGCTGAGGCTCGTTGGCTCTTTCGCATCGGTAGGGACATGGAAACGCAGAACATCCGGATTCGTCTGAAGGCATTCGATCATCGAGTGCTTGACCAGGCCACTGGCGACATCGCCGACACGGCGCGCCGGACGGGTGCTCTCATCCGCGGCCCCATTCCCCTGCCGACGCGCATTGAGAAGTTCACCGTCAACCGTTCGCCGCACGTCGACAAGAAGTCGCGCGAGCAGTTCGAGGTGAGGACGTACAAGCGGCTGCTCGATATCGTGCAGCCCACGCCGCAGACCGTTGACGCGCTGATGAAGCTCGATCTCGCTGCCGGCGTCGACGTCGAGATCAAACTGGCTTAACCGGCCAGCTGCGGGCCAAGCGCTCGCGGAGAAGGGTGATACCGCCGGAGATTAGCTCCGGGCTGCGTCCCCGCCGCTCCTTTTTTTGGAGCATTAGCCCAGGCGGGGCACGCAAATATTTTGATGGGCTGCAAGCACGCGGGAATGGTCCCGTGTGCCTCTGTGGAGGAGTTTAGATCATGCGCACCGGCGTGATCGCGAAGAAGGTCGGAATGACCCGCCTGTTCCAGGCAGACGGTCGGCATGTGCCGGTCACCGTTCTGCAGCTGGACGAAGTGCAGGTTATCGGCCGTCGTGAAAATGATCGTGACGGCTACAGCGCCGTCCAGCTTGGCGCGGGCAAGGCCAAGGCGAAGAATGTCGCCAAGCCGCAGCGCGCCGCTTTCGGAAAGGCCGAAGTCGAGCCTAAGGCGAAGGTTGTCGAGTTCCGCGTCGCTGAAGATGCGCTGCTCGACGTTGGCGCGCTGATCAGCGCGGACCACTTCGTCGCTGGCCAGATGGTCGACGTCGCGGGCGTGACCCAGGGTAAGGGCTTTGCCGGCGCCATGAAGCGCTGGAACTTCGGCGGTCTGCGCGCCACCCACGGCGTTTCCGTCTCGCACCGTTCGCACGGTTCGACCGGTAACCGCCAGGATCCGGGCCGTGTCTTCAAGAACAAGAAGATGGCCGGTCACATGGGTGCCCGTAACCGCACGCAGCAGAACCTCGAGATCGTCCGCACGGACCCGATCCGCGGCCTGCTGTTCGTCAAGGGTTCGGTCCCCGGCCACAAGGGCGCCTGGCTGACGGTCAGCGACGCCATCAAGCTTCCGCGTCACGACAGCGCGCCGTACCCGGCGGGCCTGATCGACACGAAGGCGAAGATCGACGAATCCGAGCTGCCGGTCGCCGGCCTGGTCGATGACGCGGCGGTCCACGAAATCCCGGCGCTCCCGAGCGACGAGGAAGTGGCGGCGATCGCGGCTGAGCAGGAAGCTGGCGCGGCTGCGGACACCAACGAGACTACGGACGCTCCGGCTGGTGAGGCGACGCCTGAGGGCGAAGGCTCCGACGAGAGCAAGGAAGGCTAAGCGATGAAGGTCAAAGTACAGACCCTCGACGCCAAGGCTGGCGGCGACATCGAGCTCAACGACGAGATTTTCGCCGTCGAGCCGCGCGCTGACATCCTTCACCGCGTCGTTACCTGGCAGCTGATCAACCGCCGCGCTCCGGCACGTGCCGCGCGTGAGCGCAGCGATGTTGCCCGCACCGGCAAGAAGTTCGGTCGCCAAAAGGGCGGCGGTACAGCTCGCCACGGCGATCGCCGCGCTCCGATCTTCATCGGCGGCGGTAAGGCGCATGGCCCGCGTGCTCGCGTCTTCACTTCGAGCCTCAACAAGAAGGTTCGCGCGCTCGGCCTGAAGATGGCGCTGTCGTCGAAGGCTCGTGACGGAAGCCTGGTTGTCCTCGACAACCTGGACGTCGCCGAGGGCAAGACGAAGACGCTGCGCGAGCAGCTCGGCAAGCTGGGCTTCGGTAAGACCGCGCTGGTAATCGACGGTGACGCGCTCAACGTCGGCTTTGCCCGCGCTTCGTCGAACCTCGAGAGCATCAACCTGCTCCCGGCCATGGGCGCCAACGTCTACGACATCATGCGGCATGACACGCTGGTTCTGACCCGCGCAGCCGTCGAAAAGCTGGAGGCCCGGTTCAATGGCTAAGAAGCCGCAGAAGGCCGCCCCCGAGGCGCGCCACTACGATATCGTGCTTGCCCCGCACATCACCGAGAAGTCGACGATGCTGTCGGAGACAAACTCGGTCGTGTTCAAGGTCGCTCCGAAGGCTTCGAAGCCGGAGATCAAGGCGGCCGTCGAAGCGCTGTTTGGCGTCACCGTCGTCGGCGTGAACACCATCGTGACCAAGGGCAAGACCAAGCGTTGGAAGGGTCGCCCCTACCAGCGTTCGGACATGAAGAAGGCGATCGTTCGCCTGGCCGAAGGTCAGTCGATTGACATTACTGAAGGGGTCCGGGGCTAATGGCTCTCAAGCAATATAAGCCGACCTCTCCGGCCCGCCGCGGCCTGATCCTGGTCGACAAGTCGGCGCTCTGGAAGGGCAAGCCGGTCAAGGCGCTGACCGAAGGCAAGCGCAAGACGGGCGGCCGCAACAACAAGGGTCATGTGACCTCGCGCGGCATCGCCGGCGGTCACAAGCAGAAGTACCGCTACATCGACTTCAAGCGCCGTACCTGGGACGTCGCTGCGACGGTTGAGCGGCTTGAGTATGACCCGAACCGTTCGGCGTTCATCGCGCTCGTGACCTACGAGGGCGGCGAGCAGGCCTACATCCTCGCTCCGCAGCGTCTCGCTCCGGGCGACAAGGTCGTCGCCGGCAAGAAGGTCGACGTGAAGCCCGGCAATGCGATGGAGATCGGCCAGATGCCGGTCGGCACCATCGTCCACAATGTCGAGCTGAAGCCCGGCAAGGGGGGGCAGATCGCTCGTGCGGCAGGCACCTATGTGCAGGTCGTCGGCCGCGATCGCGGAATGGTCATCGTCAGGCTGAATTCAGGCGAGCAGCGCTATGTGCGCTCCGACTGCATGGCGACGGTGGGCGCGGTGTCGAACCCCGACAACGCGAACCAGACGCTCGCCAAGGCGGGCCGCACGCGTTGGCTGGGCAAGCGCCCGCTGACCCGCGGTGTTGCAAAGAACCCGGTCGACCACCCGCACGGCGGTGGTGAAGGCCGGACCTCGGGCGGCCGTCATCCGGTCACTCCCTGGGGTAAGCCGACCAAGGGTGCTCGCACCCGTCACAACAAGGCAACGGACAAGTTCATCATCCGTAGCCGTCACGCGAAGAAGAAGGGTTAATCCATGGCCCGTTCCGTTTGGAAAGGTCCGTTCGTCGAGCTGTCGCTCCTGAAGAAGGCGGAAGCCGCTCAGGAGAAGGGTGGCCGTGCGCCGATCAAGACCTGGTCGCGCCGTTCGACGATCCTGCCGCAGTTCGTCGGCCTGACCTTCAATGTCTACAACGGCCGCAAGTTCGTGCCGGTGTCGGTCAACGAGGAAATGGTCGGAATGAAGCTCGGCGAGTTCGCGCCGACCCGCTTCTTCCCCGGCCACGCCGCTGACAAGAAGGGCAAGCGCTAATGAGCAAGCCAGTTGCACCCCGCAAGGTGGGCGACAAGGAAGCGCTCGCGGTCGGCAATGCCATCCGCGGCTCTGCCCGCAAGCTCAACCTCGTGGCTCAGATGATCCGCGGCAAGAAGGTCGAGCAGGCCCTCAACATCCTGAAGTTCAGCCCGAAGGGCATGAGCGAGGATGTGTACAAGGTCCTCGCCTCCGCGGTCGCCAATGCCGAGAACAACCACAACCTCGATGTCGACGCTCTCGTCGTCTCCGAGGCGAGTGTCGGCAAGTCGATCTCGATGAAGCGCTTCGCGACCCGTGCGCGTGGCCGTTCGTCGCGCATCGTCAAGCCGTTCAGCCGCATCCGCGTCGTCGTGCGCGAGCAGGAAGAAGCGTAATGGGTCAGAAATCGTCTCCTGTCGGGCTTCGCCTGCAGATCAACCGTACCTGGGACAGCCGCTGGTTCGCGGAAGGTCAGGATTACGGTCGTCTTCTGCTCGAAGACCTTAAGATCCGCCGTTACATCGTCGAGAAGCTGCCGCAGGCCGCCATCTCGAAGGTGGTGATCGAACGTCCCGCCAAGATCTGCCGCATCAGCATCTATGCGGCTCGTCCGGGCGTCATCATCGGCAAGAAGGGCGCGGATATCGAAAAGCTGAAGCGTGAGCTTCAGAAGATGACAGGCTCGGAAGTCAGCCTGAACATCGTCGAGATCCGCAAGCCAGAGATCGACGCCAAGCTCGTCGCGCAGGGTGTTGCCGACCAGCTCGAGCGCCGTATCGCGTTCCGTCGTGCCATGAAGCGCGCGGTCCAGTCAGCTCTTCGTCTCGGCGCCGAAGGCATTCGTATCACCTGCTCGGGACGTCTCGGCGGCGCGGAAATCGCGCGCACCGAATGGTACCGTGAAGGGCGCGTTCCGCTGCACACGCTGCGCGGTAACGTCGATTACGCCGAGGCCGAAGCGCACACCGCTTACGGCGTGTGCGGCGTGAAGGTCTGGGTCTTCAAGGGCGAGATCCTCGGCCACGACCCGCTCGCTCAGGACCGGCTGATGATGGAGGCTCAGACCTCCGGCGTCCGTCCGGCTCGCGAAGAGCGCGGCAACCGGTAAGCGCGAAGGAAAGTAAGACATGCTGCAACCCAAGCGCACCAAGTTCCGTAAGGCTTTCAAAGGCCGCATCCATGGCAACGCCAAGGGTGGGACCGAGCTTAACTTCGGCGCCTTCGGCCTCAAGGCCATGGAACCGGAGCGGATCACGGCTCGCCAGATCGAGGCGGCTCGCCGCGCGATCACGCGTCACATCAAGCGTTCCGGACGTCTCTGGATCCGCATTTTCCCGGACGTTCCGGTTTCGTCGAAGCCGGCCGAAGTCCGCATGGGTTCGGGTAAGGGCTCGCCGGAGTTCTGGGTCGCCCGCGTGAAGCCGGGCCGGATCCTGTTCGAGCTCGATGGCGTCCCTGGCTACCTCGCCAAGACCGCTTTCGAGCGTGCGGCCGAGAAGCTGCCGATCAAGACCAAGGTTGTTGCCCGCCTGGGTGAGACCCTGGCCGGAGAGGAAAAGTAAGATGGCTCGCAAGGACGACCTGAACGTCAAGACCGACGATCAGCTGCAGACGGAGCTGACGGAGCTGAAGCGTGAGCAGTTCAACCTGCGCTTCCAGTCGGCGACCAACCAGCTTGAGAAGCCGTCGCGTGTTCGCGAGGTGCGCCGCACCATCGCGCGCATCAAGACGCTTCAGAATCAGCGCGCCCGCAAGACCGAAGCCGCCAACGCTTCGGCGCAGGGTTGAGGAGAGAATAGGAATGCCAAAGCGCGTCCTCACCGGCACCGTGGTGTCCGACAAGGGTGACAAGACTGTGGTGGTCCGCGTCGAGCGGCGGGTGAAGCACCCGTTGTACGGCAAGATCATCAAGTTGTCGAAGAAGTACCATGCTCACGATGCGGCCAATGAGTTCCACATCGGCGAGGTCGTTCGCATCGAAGAGTGCGCCCCGATCTCGAAGCTGAAGACGTGGACCGTCGTCGATCGCATCGGCGTGGCGAAGGCCCAGAAGGCCGACATCGCCGACGTGGAAGCCGTCACTCCGCAGGCCGAGCCTTCGCAGCCGGCTGAAGAGAAGGCCGAGAAGCCCGCCAAGAAGTCGACGAAGAAGGCCAAGGCCGAAGACGTCGCTGAAGCGGACGCCTGAGTAGTTATTGAGAGGGTAAGGGTCGAACCATGATCCAGATGCAGTCCAACCTGGACGTTGCGGACAACAGCGGCGCGAAGCGCGTTCAGTGCATCAAGGTGCTGGGCGGCTCTAAGCGCCGCACTGCCGGCGTCGGCGACATCATCGTCGTCAGCGTCAAGGAAGCCGCTCCGCGCGGCCGCGTGAAGAAGGGCGACGTTCACCGTGCGGTGATCGTTCGTACCGCCAAGGACATCCGCCGTCCCGACGGTTCGGTGATCCGCTTCGATTCGAACGCGGCGGTGCTGGTCAACAAGAACGAGGAGCCGATCGGCACCCGTATCTTTGGCCCGGTCGTCCGTGAGCTTCGTGCGCGCAAGCACATGAAGATCATCAGCCTTGCGCCGGAGGTGCTGTAACATGGCCGCTGCGAAGATCCGCAAGGGCGACACGGTCGTCGTCCTGTCCGGCAAGGACAAGGGCAAGACGGGTGAAGTCATCCGTTCGATCCCGAAAGAGAACAAGGTCGTCGTGTCGGGCATCAACGTCCACGCGCGTCACCGCAAGCCGTCGCAGGTCAACCCGCAGGGCGGGATCGAGCGCAAGGAAGCGCCGCTTCACGTTTCGAACGTGGCGGTTGCCGATCCGAAGAGCGGCAAGGCGACCCGCGTCCGCTTCGAGGAGCGCGACGGCAAGAAGGTCCGCGTCGCGGCCAAGTCTGGAGAGCTGATCCATGGCTGACGAAAAGTACATCCCGCGCCTCAAGCGCGATTATGACGAGCGCATCGTTCCGGCGATGATCGAGAAGTTCGGTTACAAGAACAAGCTCGAAGTCCCGAAGCTCGAGAAGATCGTCATCAACATGGGCGTCGGTGAGGCGACCCAGGACAAGAAGCGTGTCGAGACTGCTGCTGCCGAGATGCAGCAGATCTCCGGCCAGAAGCCGGTGATCACCAAGGCGAAGAAGTCGATCGCGCAGTTCAAGCTGCGTGAAGGCATGCCGATCGGTTGCAAGGTCACCTTGCGCCGCGAGCGCATGTTCGAGTTCCTCGATCGTCTCGTGACGATCGCGCTTCCGCGCGTCCGCGACTTCCGGGGCCTGAACCCCAGGTCGTTCGACGGCCGCGGCAACTACGCGATGGGACTCAAGGAGCAGATCATTTTCCCGGAGATCAACTACGATCAAATCGACAAGGTCCGGGGAATGGACGTCATCGTAACCACAACGGCGAAGACGGATGAAGAGGCGCGCGAGCTGCTGCGCCTGTTCAATTTCCCCTTCCCGCAAGAGGAGCAGCGGCAGGCCGCGTAAGCGCGCCTGCCCCTTAGGAGAAGAACTTAAGTCATGGCGAAACTGAGTTCGATCAATAAGAACGAACGGCGCAAGAAGCTCGTCGAGAAGCAGGCTGCGAAGTACGCGAAGCTGAAGGCGATCGCGAACGACGAGTCCAAGGACGAGACCGAGCGCCTCATCGCGCGTCTGAAGATGGCTGAGCTGCCGCGGAACGGAAACCCGACCCGGGTTCGCAACCGTTGCGAGCTGACCGGCCGTTCGCGGGCGTATTATCGCAAGTTCCGCCTGTCGCGGATCATGTTGCGGGAACTGGCCAACAAGGGCCTGATCCCGGGCGTCACGAAGTCGAGCTGGTAAGGGAGCCCAAGGAATGGCGATGACCGATCCTCTGGGTGATCTTCTCACCCGTATTCGTAACGGCCAGCAGGCGAAGAAGGATTCGATCCTGACGCCCGCGTCGAAGCTGCGCGCTCACGTCCTCGACGTGCTTCAGCGCGAAGGTTACATCCGCGGCTATTCGGAAGAAGAGCTTGCCGGCCAGAAGGGCCTGCGCATCGAGCTCAAGTATTTCGAGGGCCAGCCGGCGATCCAGCATCTGGCACGGGTGTCCAAGCCTGGCCGCCGTGTCTACTCGGCCGCCCGTGAGCTTCCGCGCATCCGTAACGGCCTCGGCACCGTCATCGTGTCGACCCCGCGCGGCGTGCTGTCGGACGCCGAGGCGCGCGAGCAGAATGTCGGCGGCGAAGTGCTGGCGGAGGTATTCTAATGTCCCGCATTGGTAAGAAACCGATTGCAGTTCCGGCCGGCGTCACCGCGACGGTCGAGAGCGGCGTCCTGACCGTGAAGGGTCCGAAGGGCACGCTCGCGATGCAGCTGCTCGACGATCTCGTGAAGTACGAGGTTGCTGATGGCGAGATCCGCGTGACTCCGCTCACCGACGCGCAGCGCAACCGCGCCGCCTGGGGCATGCAGCGCACCAACGTGCAGAATCTGGTCACCGGCGTGACCGAAGGCTTCACCAAGGTGCTCGAGATCAGCGGCGTCGGCTATCGTGCGCAGGCTCAGGGCAAGAACCTGCGCCTTCAGCTCGGCTACAGCCACGACGTGAACTACGCCGTTCCGGAAGGCATCGACGTCAAGACTCCCGACCAGAACACGGTCGAGATCAGTGGCATCGACAAGCAGAAGGTCGGCCAGGTCGCGGCTGAAATCCGCCGCTGGCGCAAGCCGGAGCCCTACAAGGGCAAGGGCATCAAGTATCGCGGCGAGTATATCTTCCGCAAAGAAGGCAAGAAGAAGTAAGCCATGGCTCATCTCTCTCTCTTCGATCGTCGCCGTCGCCGCGTGCGCACCGCCCTCAAGGCGCGTACGTCGGGCAAGCCGCGGCTTTCGGTCCACCGTTCGGGCCGCCACATCTATGCGCAGGTCATCGACGACGCTGCGGGCACGACGCTCGCTTCGGCTTCGAGCCTCGACAAGGATCTCAAGGGCAAGACCGGCGCCACCAAGGACAGCGCTGCGGCCGTCGGCAAGACGCTCGCAGAGCGCGCCAAGAAGGCGGGCGTTTCGACGGTCGTTTTCGATCGTGGCGGCTTCCTGTTCCATGGCCGGGTGAAGGCCCTCGCCGACGCTGCCCGCGAAGGCGGACTGGAGTTTTAAATGGCTGACGAAAACCAGACCAACGAAGTGAACACCGACCCGACCGAGGTCGCGCAGACTGCCGAAGCTACGCCGGCTCAGGCCGAAGAGCAGCAGCAACAGCCCCAGGGCCGTGGTCCGCGTGGCGGTCGTGGCCGTGGCGGTGCCGGCGGCGGGCGCGATGGCGGCCGTGGCGGCCGCGGTGGACGTCGCGACGACCGTCGTGGACGCCGTGACGAAGAGGAAGGTGGCGAGGAGCTCATCGAGAAGCTCGTTCACATCAATCGCGTCTCCAAGACCGTGAAGGGCGGTAAGCGTTTCGGTTTCGCAGCGCTCGTCGTCGTCGGCGACGGCAAGGGCCGCGCTGGCTTCGGCCACGGCAAGGCTCGCGAAGTGCCGGAGGCGATCAGCAAGGCGACAGCCGCTGCGAAGAAGGCGATGATCCGCGTTCCGCTGCGCGACGGCCGCACGCTGCACCACGATGGCCTCGGCCACTTCGGTGCGGGCCGCGTCACGGTTCGCACGGCTCCGGCCGGTACCGGCATCATCGCCGGCGGTCCGATGCGCGCGATCTTCGAGAGCCTCGGCGTTGCCGACGTCGTGACCAAGTCGGTCGGCACGTCCAACCCCTACAACATGATCCGCGCGACCTTCGAGGCGCTCAAGGACCAGACGAGCCCGCGCTCGGTGGCCCAGCGTCGCGGCAAGAAGGTTGCCGACCTGCTCGGCCGTGGTGGCGTCAGCGCTGCCGAAGCCGAGGCCCAGGCCGAAGCGGTCACGGAGTAATATCGATGGCCAAGATCAAGATCACGCAGACCGGATCGCCGATCCGCCGCGACAAGACCCAGCGCGCGACGCTCGTCGGCCTGGGCCTCAACAAGCTGCACCGCACCGTGGAAGTGGAGGGCACCCCAGAGGTGCTCGGCCAGGTCCGCAAGGTGCAGCACCTCGTCCGCGTCGAAGAAGCGGCCTAACCAAGTTTGCCCCTTGGCGGGGCATGCGCGACAAAAGCGAAAGCGAGTGCAGGAACATGAAACTCAACGAACTTCGTGACAACAAGGGCGCGCGTCAGTCGCGCGTTCGCGTCGGCCGTGGCATCGGCTCGGGCCTGGGCAAAACCGCTGGCCGTGGCCAGAAGGGCGCCAAGTCGCGCTCGGGTGTGTCAATCGCCGGCTTCGAGGGCGGCCAGATGCCGCTCCACATGCGTTTGCCGAAGCGCGGCTTCAACAACATCTTCGCGAAGGATTATGCCGAGGTGAACCTCGGTGCGATCCAGAAGATGATCGATGCCGGAAAGCTCGACGCCAAGGGCACGCTCGACCATGACGCGCTGAAGGCCGCTGGCCTGGCTCGCGGTGGCAAGGACGGCGTTCGCGTTCTCGGCAAGGGTGAGATCAAGGCCAAGCTGGCGCTCAAGGTCGCCGGCGTGTCCAAGGGCGCCCGCGAGGCGATCGAGAAGGCTGGCGGTTCGGTCGAACTGATCGAGCGCAAGAATCCGGCGGAACTCGCAGCCGCCAAGAAGGGCTCGCGCAAGGCCGCTGCTGCCAAGGCCTAACAGGGGCCTTAGACAAGCGGCTCAGAGCCACTATATCGGCGGCGGGGAGGCTTTCAGCCTAATCGCCGCCGTTTGTTTTTCCGGGGAATTCTCAGTCAATGGCATCCGCAGCCGAACAACTCGCCTCCAGCATCACGTTCGCGAATTTCCAGAAAGCGACAGAGCTCAAAAAGAGGCTGTGGTTCACGATCGGTGCACTGATCCTGTTCCGCTTGCTGTCGTTCGTCCCGGTGCCCGGCATCGATCCCCTGGCGATGCAGCAGCTCTATCAAACGCAGAGCGGCGGCATCCTCGACGTTTTCAACACTTTCTCGGGCGGTGCACTGGAGCGCTTCTCGATCGTCGCACTGGGCGTCATGCCGTACATCACGGCCTCGATCGTCATCCAGCTGGGTGCGACGCTCTACGGCCCGTGGCAGGCCCTCCGCAAGGAAGGCGAAGCCGGCCGCAAGAAGCTCAATCAATACACTCGCTACCTGACCGTCGCGATCACGCTCGTGCAGGGCTATCTCGCAGTGCGCGGCCTCGAAGCGCAGGTGGCTCGGCAAGGCATTGGAGCGGTCGTCGCGCCGGGCCTGCTGTTTGAAATTGCCGGCACGGTGAGCCTCGTTGGCGGCACTCTCTTCCTGATGTGGATCGGTGAGCAGATCACCAGCCGCGGTATCGGTAACGGCGTCTCGCTGATCATCATGGCGGGCATCGTCGCACGTCTTCCGCAGGGTGTGGCGCAGCTGCTCGAGGGCAGCCGCACGGGCTCGCTCAATCCGATCGTGGTCATCGGCATCATCGCTCTGGCTGCTGCGCTGATCCTCTTCATCTGCTTCATGGAGCGGGCACAGCGCCGGGTGCTGATCCAATATCCCAAGCGACAGACGGCGCGCGGCATGCAGCAGGAGCGTTCCCACCTGCCGATCAAGCTCAACACGGCCGGCGTCATTCCGCCGATCTTCGCCTCGTCGCTGCTGCTAATGCCGCTCACGGTGCTTCAGTGGGCGGGCAACCGCGCTCCGACCGAAGGCAGCACGAGCGACTGGCTGATCACGATCAGCACGTACTTGCAGCATGGATCGCCGCTCTACATGGCGCTCTACGGCATCGGCATCGCCTTCTTCTGCTTCTTCTACACCGCTGTGCAGTTCAACAGCGAGGAGACGGCAGAGAATTTGAAGCGGCACGGCGGCTTCATCCCGGGCATCCGTCCCGGCAAGGCCACCGAGCAATATTTCGACTATCTGCTCAACCGGATCACCGTGGTCGGCGCGGCGTATCTGGTCCTGATCTGCCTCATTCCGGAGTTCCTGTCGGCGCAGGCCGGCCTTAACTTCCGGCTTGGCGGCACCAGCCTGCTCATCGTCGTCAACGTGACGATGGACACGGTCAGCCAGATCCAAAGTCACTTGATCGCTCACCAGTATGGCGACCTCATCAAGAAGGCGAAGCTGAAGACAACGCCGCGCAGGCGGTAATCACTAGCGCAGCAGGGGGAAGAGCTTCGCTCATGATGAATATCATTCTCTTGGGCCCGCCGGGGGCGGGTAAGGGCACTCAAGCCGCCCGCCTGCAGGCGAACCGCGGTATGATCCAGCTGTCGACCGGCGACATGCTACGCGAGGCTGTCGCTGCCGGAACGCCGGTCGGGCTGAAGGCCAAGGAGGTCATGGCCCGCGGCGAGCTTGTCAGCGACGCGATCGTCAGTGCGCTGATCGGGGAGCGCCTCGACGCATCCGCCGATAGCGGCGCCATTTTCGACGGCTTCCCGCGCACCAAGCACCAAGCTGCCGCTCTCGAGATCCTGCTCGCGGAGCGTGGGCGGAAGCTCGATCATGTGATTGAGTTGGTCGTCGATGAGAACGAGCTGGTGAAGCGCATCACTGGCCGCTTCACCTGCGCCAAGTGCGGCACCGGCTATCACGATACATTTCGTCCGACGAAGTTAGAGGGCGTCTGCGACGTCTGCGGATCGACCGAGTTCAAGCGCCGTCCGGACGATAATGAAGAGACCGTGCGCACGCGCATGGCCGAGTATCGAGCCAAGACCGAGCCGATCCTTCCTTATTATGAGGCCAAAGGCCTGGTCCGCCGTGTCGACGGCATGGCGTCCGTCGATGAGGTGGCCGCACAGATCGACGCGATTCTGGACGGAACGGCTTAGTCTCGGCATCCTCTGCGCGCGGAGGAGCCAATGAAACATGTCGCCGCTCTAGCGCTGTTGCTCGTGAGCGCCCCGGTCGGGGCCGAAGTCGTCAGCGCTTCTTCGAATGGCTTAGAAGTCCGTCACATCATTGACGTGCCTGTGCCGCCGGACGCCGCTTATGCCGCCTTCGGGAAGGTCGGTAGCTGGTGGAGCGGCGAGCACACCTACAGCGGCAACGCGACCAATCTCAGTCTCACGCTCGAGCCGGGCGGCTGCTGGTGTGAGCGGCTGCCGAACGGCGGCGGTGTCCGTCACATGGAGGTCGTCTTAGTCGAACCGGGCAAGCACGTAATGCTGAGCGGAGGTCTCGGCCCATTGCTCAGTTTGGCGACGACAGGCGTGCTGGACGTGCAGGTCAAGCCGACGGCCAAGGGCTCGCAAGTCACCTTCGACTACCGCGCCGCGGGTTTCTTCAATGGTGGAGCGGACAAGATCGCGCCGGCCGTGGACGGTGTGATCGGGGAGCAAGTCAAACGATACGCGGCGTCGGTATCGCGCTAGGCTCGCTCCAGCGTCACAAACCGGAAGGGCGGGCTTCCATCCTGCGCTTCGTGGCTTTCTCTCCAGATTTCCGTCCATTGCGCGGAATGACGGGGGTCCGGCATGCAGGTGTCCCCCGGCACGTCTTCCAGGACCTCCGTCAGCTCCAGTCGATCGGCTAGAGGCAGGAACAGTGCGAAGATATCGGCGCCCCCGATGACCGATACTGGACTGCCATCTGCGAGCTGGAGCGCATCTCCTACCCCGTGCGCCTTCTCGGCTCCCATCGCGAACCAGTTCTGATCCCGCGTCAGCACAATGTGGCGACGGCCGGGTAAAACGCCGGGAAGGCTATCAAAGGTTCTTCGACCCATCACCATCACGCTGCCCATGGTCAGAGCCTTGAAGCGCTTGAGGTCGGCAGAGAGGTGCCAGGGCAGCTTGCCGCCGCGGCCGATCACCCCGTTCTGGGCGCGAGCAACGACGAGGGTTACAGGAGAGCGGTCCATGGCTGCCGTTTGCCCCTGTCGCACACTCCTGCCAAGCGCGCTATTGCGCGCTCCATGAAGGATGCCGAGGCGCAATTCATTTCAAAAGCCAGGGAAAGGCTTGGTTCGAAGGGGGTGATTACCGACCCTGCGGACATCGAGCCCTGGGTCAGCGACTGGCGCGGGCGGGTCCACGGCGCCACGCCGGCGATCATTGCTCCAGCTTCGACAGATGAGGTTGCAGCCGTCGTAAAGCTCGCGGCCGAACATCGCGTTCCTTTGGTCCCGCAGGGCGGAAACACCGGAATGAGCGCGGGAGCTACGCCTCCAGCCGACGGGAGCGCGATCCTGCTGTCGATGCGCCGGATGAACCGCATTCGGTCGGTCAGCCCCGAGGACCGCCTCGCGCTGGCCGAGGCAGGCGTGGTGCTGGAGACGCTGCACGCCGCCGCCCACGATGCAGGCATGCGCTTCCCACTGACATTAGGGGCGCGGGGAAGCTGCACCATCGGCGGTCTGACGTCGACCAACGCCGGCGGAACGCAGGTCCTGAAATTCGGGACGATGCGCTCGCTGGTCGCGGGCGTTGAGGCGGTCCTTCCGGACGGGAGCGTCCACAACGGCCTTTCCGGGTTGAAGAAGGACAATCGTGGATACAGCATCGATCAGCTGCTGATCGGTGCTGAGGGCACGCTTGGTGTCGTCACTGCAGTTGCTCTTCGGCTTGTGCCCGCAGTCGCGGCGCGCGCCGTTGCCTGGGCCGGCGTCGATAGTCCAAGCCAAGCGCTCGACCTGCTTCGCTTCCTTGAAGGCCGAACCGGCAGCATTGAGGGCTTCGAACTGGTCCCTCAGGACTCGCTCAAGCTGGTGCTGAAGCACATTCCAGGCACTCGTCAGCCGCTCGACGGCGACCATGCGTGGCATGTGCTAATCGAGGCCACGACGCCCGATGCCGATATCGACGTTGCTGCGAACTTGGAACGGCTACTCGGTACCGCGATGGAGCAGAGCCTGATCGGCGACGCCGCTCTCGCTTCAAGCGAAGCTCAAGCCGAAGCATTCTGGAAGATCCGCGACAGCATCTCCGAAGCCGAGCGAAGCGAAGGGCAGACCCTCGCCCACGACATTTCTGTTGCGGTCGCCGACATGCCGCGGTTCCTGATCAAAGCATCCAGGGAGGTCGAGCGTGCATTTCCCGGTGTCGTGGCGAGCGGGTTCGGCCACCTCGGGGACGGGAATATTCACTTCCACGTGCGCGCTGCCGGTCACGCTGCACCTAATTGGTACGAAGCGGAGGGCGCGGAGATCACGCGCTTTGTCGACGACCTTGTCACCGCCGCTGGCGGATCGATCTCTGCCGAGCACGGTATCGGTCAGCTGAAACGCGCGGAATTCGCGCGCCTCGCAGAGCCCGGCCGCGTTCACGCTCTGAGAGCGATCAAGCAGGCGCTGGACCCCCTCGGAATCATGAATCCCGGCAAGCTGGTGCCTTAAGAGTTTAGGACGTCACAGACTCCTCTCTTTCACCTCAACGTTGCCAATAACAATCGATTTTGCCAGAGCATTAACTCAGACAATTGGGGGCGAGCTAGTGATCGGCGTGAGCTCTATCGGACTTTGGCTACTCACCATGAGTGCAACTGCGGATGGGGCCGCACCAGGAAACCCTGCCGAGCCATCCTATTTGAATCCGAAGTTGTCGGCGGAGGCTCGGGCGGCGGACCTCGTCCACCGCATGACAGCAGAGGAAAAGGCGTCGCAGCTTGTCAATCATTCGCGAGCCATTCCGCGCCTCGGAGTACCCGCTTATGACTGGTGGAGCGAAGCGCTTCATGGCGTCGCGGTCAAAGGAACGACAGCCTTCCCCGAACCGATCGGCCTCGCCGCGACCTTCGATACGCCCGGCATTCGCCAGATGGCGGAATACATCGCCGTAGAGGGCCGGATCAAACACGCGCAAGCCATGCGCAAGGGTCATTCGACCACCTTCGAAGGCCTCGATTTCTGGGCGCCCAACATCAACATCTTCCGCGATCCGCGGTGGGGACGAGGGCAGGAAACTTATGGCGAGGACCCGTTCCTGACCGGCCGCATGGCTGTGGCCTATGTCACCGGCATGCAGGGAACGGATCCAAATTACTACCGCGCGATCTCTACGCCCAAACACTACGCAGTCCACAGCGGGCCGGAGCCGACCCGTCACATCGCAGACGTCGATGTGAGCAAGCACGATATGTTAGATACCTACTTACCGGCTTTTCGCGCCGCGGTGGTGGAAGGTCGCGCCGGCTCGGTGATGTGCGCGTACAACTCGATCAATGGCGAACCGGCCTGCGCCAGCCAGTTTCTGCTGCAGCACACGTTGCGCGGGGCGTGGAAATTTGGCGGCTACGTCGTTTCCGATTGTGGTGCGGTTCACGACATCTACGAGGGCCATCGCTTCCGCACGAGCCAACCGGAAGCGACGGCGGTCTCTCTGACGCGCGGCATGGACAATGAGTGCATCACCTTCGGCGAGGTGAAAGGGCGTGACGATTATCAGCCTTATGTCGACGCCATGCGCAAAGGGTATCTGCCGCAAACCTCGGTAGACACCGCGCTGACCCGCCTGTTCACCGCCCGGATGCGGCTTGGGATGTTCGACCCGCCGGGAGTAGATCCATACGGCCGAATTCCCGAAAGCGAACTGGATAGCCCTGCACACGGACAGCTCGCGCTCAAGCTCGCCGAGGAATCGATAGTGCTCCTCAAGAACGATGGCGTACTGCCGCTCAAGGGCGCGAAGCGCATCGCAGTGGTCGGTCCCCTGGCCGAACAGACTGACGTGCTGCTCGGCAATTATCACGGCATGCCGACTAAGGTCGTGTCGGTCATGGAGGGAATGAGGGCCGCGTTCCCGGGCGCCAAAATCACCTACGTCCCCGGTACGCAGTTCCTATCTAACACGGGTAAGCCGCTTCCGCTGAGTGCGCTTACCACGGCGACGGGTCAGCCCGGATTGGAGGCGGAATACCGTCCAGGACAGGACCCGAAGAACGCACCCGTGGTCTCGAGGGTCGAACGGGGTGCGACGATCGACGCCGCTTCGCTGCCTGCTTCGCTTCGCGGCAAGGAGTTCAACGTCCGCTGGACGGGTCTGATCCGGGCGCCGGCCACGGGTGATTACCGGCTGGGGGTTGAGGCAAACGGGACCGCGCGCCTTACCATCGGCGATCGGATGATTGCGCAAACCTACGGCGGAACGAGCCTCGGCAGAGTCCGCTTGGAGAAAGGTGAGCCGGTCAAGCTCTCCGTCACCTATGAGCATCGCGGCGACGAGTCTCCATCGATCAGATCGATATGGGCGCCGGTCGACGACAGTCCGGATCTCGCGGCTATCAAAGCGGCCGAACAGGCTGACGTGGTCGTCGCCGTCGTGGGCATCACCAGCGCGCTCGAGGGTGAGGAGATGCCTGTCAGTGAGCCTGGATTCCAAGGCGGCGACCGGACCAGCCTAGACATTCCCGCACCTGAACAAGCGCTTCTGAAGGCGGTCGCGTCCAGTGGAAAGCCGCTGGTCGTCGTATTGATGAGCGGAAGCGCTCTAGCTGCTCGGTGGGAAAAGGAACACGCCAACGCGGTTCTTCAAGCCTGGTATTCGGGTGAAGAAGGCGGACGAGCAATCGCAAACACGCTGAGCGGTGCGAACAACCCGGGAGGACGCCTGCCGGTTACCTTCTACGAGGACGTGAATCAGCTTCCGAATTTCGAGGATTACTCGATGAAGGAGCGGACCTACCGGTACTTCACAGGCAAGCCGCTTTGGCCCTTCGGCTACGGCCTGAGCTACACCAGCTTCAAATATGACAATCTCACACTACCGCAGGCACCGATCCGTGCCGGGCAGCCACTGAAGGTGACCGCCACAGTCGCCAACAGCGGCAAGCTCGCCGGAGACGAGGTGGTGCAACTTTACCTGACATTCCCCAACCTGCCGGGCGCACCGATCCGAGCGCTCCGCGGCTTCCGCCGAGTTCATCTTGAGCCGGGATCCAGCGAAACCGTCACCTTCGACCTTCAGTCGCGCGACCTCAGCATGGTTACGTCTGAAGGCGACATCATCGTTCCAGCGGGGACCTACAACCTATCCATCGGCGGGGGGCAGCCAGGATCGGGGTTGCCGCTCGTAAGCGGAGACTTCTCGGTCTCCGGCCAGCTAAAACTGCCCGAGTAGGATTCAACGCGCGGGCGTAAGATACCCGTGCATGCCGATCCAGCGCACGAAGGCGTCGAACCATCCGGTGCTTGTCGTCGTCTTCGGATACATCCCGAAGCCGTGTCCGCCCTGCTCATAGAGGTGGAATTCGACTGGGCGCTTGGCGGTCATCCAGCTCTGGATCAGACCCGTTCCGCTGCCGCCGAAAATCGGGTCGTCCGCGGCGAGCGCCACGAACATCGGCGGCGCATCAGGCGGCACGGCCACTGGCTGAAGCGGGCCATAGATGAGGCCAATGAAAGCCGGCTTGGCCTCCGGTACGTGAAGCGCCGTTTGCAGCGTCAGCATTGCGCCTGCCGAAAAGCCAACCATTCCGACCCGGTTCGGGTCGACATGCCACTCGTTCGCGCGCTTCCGAACGAGCGCAAATGCAGCCCGCGAGTCCGCAAGCTGTGGCGCGAGCTCGGTCACCGGATCGTTCGACGAAGGAGGCCGCCGACCGGCTCCGGCGAACATCGCCGCCATCGCCTTTCCAAATGCGTCCAACGTCGCCGGTGTTTGAACGAGGCGATATTTGAGGACAAACGCTGCCACGCCCTTTGCGGCGAGTGCACGCGCTACATCCGAGCCTTCGTTTTCCATCGAGAGTGAGCGGAAGCCTCCGCCAGGCGCGACGATAACTGCCGTGCCGGTCGCCTTTGCTGGGTCAGGCAGAAACGGCGTCAGAGTTGCAACAGTGACGTTCCGTGCAAACGCCTTTTCGTACTGCCGATACCAGCTTTCGGTGACGGTGCCGCCAGGGAGCGGCCCGGTGCCCAACGCGATTGCGTCCTGCTGGGCCGGCGTCGGCAGTGGCGTCATGCGAGCATCTTGAGCTTGTGCCGCTGTCGACCACGCGATGGCGATGGCAACGCCGGCGCTTAATCTGCCAAGCTGCCTTCCCACGACAATTGCTAAGCGCTTGCTTGCGAAATGAAGACCCACAATCAATCTCCCCCTTCGACTTCAGTGATTGTGCCGAGGCACTCCGTAAGTTTGAGCGACCTTTTGGAATTTGTCGGCGCCTTCGAGGATCGCGCCGCTCTCAAGCTGGCCCGTGAGCGCCCGCTGAATTGACTGCCAGGGCGTCTGCGAGGGGGGATACTGGTACCCGCCATTGGCCTCGAGTTCGCCGCGGCGAGCACTAAGCTCATCGTCGTCAATCAGAACGTCGCAGGTGCCGCGGCCAAGATCCACACGGACTCGATCGCCGGTTCGCAACAAGGCCAACCCGCCCATGGCCGCAGCCTCAGGCGAAGCGTTGAGAATCGAAGCCGATCCGCTGGTTCCCGACTGACGCCCGTCGCCGATGCAGGGAAGCGCATGTACGTTCTCGGCAATGAGATATGCCGGCGCGCGCATGTTCACGACTTCAGCCGCTCCCGGATAACCGATCGGGCCGGCGCCGCGCATGATCAACAGAGTCTGCGGGGTGATGTTCAGCGCGGGATCGTCAATCCGCGCGTGATAATCTTCCGGTCCATCGAACACGACCGCGGGCCCTTCGAACGCATCGGGATCGTCCGGGTTCGAAAGATAGCGCTGCCGAAACTCATCGCTGATCACGCTGATCTTCATGATTGCGCTGTCGAACAAGTTGCCGCGCAGCACGATGAACCCTCCCTGTGCCTTGAGCGGGCGGGCGAAGGGTCGAATGACCTCTTCGTTCTCGATCTCCGAACCCCGGCAATTGTCGCCGATCGTGCGCCCCGTCACCGTGAGTGCTTCTTCCCGGATCAATCCTTGGTTGATCAGTTGCGAAATGACGGCCGGCACGCCGCCGGCACGGTAGTAATCCTCGCCGAGATATTCTCCCGCTGGCTGGAGATTAACGAGGAGCGGAACGTCGAGGCCATATTCCTGCCAATCGTCGATCCTGAGATCGACCCCAATGTGGCGCGCGATCGCCGCTATGTGGATCGGCGCGTTGGTCGACCCGCCGATCGCTGAGTTGACGACGATGGCGTTCAGGAACGCTTCGCGAGTGAGGATGTCCGAGGGTTTGAGGTCTTCACGGACCATCTCGACGATGCGCTTGCCCGTTTCGTAAGCGTTCTGCTGACGCTCACGATAGGGGGCGGGGATTGCTGCCGAACCGGTCAGCGACATGCCAAGCGCTTCGGTAAGCGAATTCATGGTCGTCGCCGTGCCCATCGTGTTGCAATATCCGGTCGAAGGCGCGGACGATGCGACCAGGCGGATGAAACGTTGCGCATCGATCTTGCCCGCGGCGAGAAGCTCTCGGGCCTTCCACACAATCGAACCGGAGCCCGTGCGCTGCCCATTGTGCCACCCGTTGAGCATCGGGCCTACGGAGAGGGCGATCGCCGGGATGTTCACTGTCGCTGCAGCCATCAGGCAGGCAGGGGTTGTTTTGTCGCAGCCGATCGTCAGGACCACACCGTCCAGCGGATAACCGAAAAGCACTTCGACAAGGCCCAGGTAGGCAAGGTTGCGGTCCAGTCCCGCCGTCGGCCGTTTGCCCGTCTCCTGAATTGGATGGACTGGAAACTCGAAAGGAATGCCGCCTGCGTCGCGGATACCGTCGCGAACGCGCTCCGCCAGGACGAGATGATGCCGGTTACAGGGAGCGAGGTCGCTGCCCGTTTGAGCAATCCCGATAATCGGCCTGCCGGAACGCAGCTCCTCCGCAGTGATGCCGAAGTTGAGATAGCGCTCCAGATAGAGCGCGGTCATGTCCACGTTATCGGGATTGTCGAACCAGTTGGCCGACCGAAGTTTGGGAGGCGGCGAGTCAGTCATCGCTCAGTTTCGCGCGGTCGGGCCGACCGATAGGCGGTAGATCATCCGGTGGTGATAGGGCTTACCTGGATCGACCTGTGCGGATCCGAATGCCGGCTGGTTGGGCGTGTCAGGAAACAATTGAGGCTCGAGCGCCAAACCGTCTCCCATCCGGTACAAATGTCCGTTCTTGCCGGTCAAAGTACCGTCGAGGAAATTGCCGGTATAAACCTGCAGTCCGGGCTGGTCCGACAGCACTTCGAGTACCCGTCCCGAGCGAGGATCCTCGAGCTTTGCGACAAGCTTGGGCTCTGCGGTCTTCCCTGCATCCAGGACGTAATTGTGATCGATGCCGCGGCCAATCACGATCTGCGGATCGCGGCCGTCGCGAACCACATCATCGAGAATGCGGCCACTTGTCAGGTCAAAGGGAGTTCCGGCGACTGGACGCAACTCTCCAGTCGGAATCAAGGAGGCATTCACGGGCGTGTAGCGACGCGCCGGGATCGTGAGTCGGTGGGTCAAAACTCCACCGGGAGCACCTTCACCTGCGAGATTGAACAGCGCGTGATTGGTCAAATTGACGATTGTCGGCGCGTCGGTGGTCGCGACATAGTCGATTGCCAGTGAGCCATGGTCGTCGAGCGTATAAGTCGTCGATACGGTCAGCGTGCCCGGATAGCCCTGATCACCTGCGGCACTGACAAGCCGGAGCACCACTTTGGCGACACCATTGGCCTGGCCGACGTCGATGATCTGCCACACCCGCTTGTCGAAGCCGACGCTGCCGCCATGAAGGGAATTCGTCTTGTCGTTCTGGGTGAGTTGGTACGTCTTCCCGTCGAGCGTGAAACGGCCGCCAGCGATCCGGTTGGCGTATCGGCCGATCGTCTGACCCCAATAGTTCGGATGTTCGACGTAGGTGCGAGCTTGATCGTAGCCGAGCGTGACGTCCGCAATTCGGCCTGCGCGATCCGGCCCATTCAATGATTGCAGGGCCGCCCCAAGTGTCATGATGCGCGCGCTGACTCCGTTCGCCCCGCTGAGTACGACTGACTCAATGGGTGTGCCGTCCGGCAGCGATCCGAAGGGCTCACGCCGAGCCGTCGCCGCGTTAACGGATCCGCTCATCGCGACAGCGCTTGCAAAGGTGACAATTAGCGCACTCCAATTCATGCCCTCTCCCCTCAAAGCATTCTGACGCGCGGTGGTTGCGTGTGTGATGAGATAAGCTGGTTCCGCAGAGGCAATTCGAACGGGCCCGCCTCGATCTCGAATTCGTCGCCGTGCTCCGTTCGAAAGCCGTCGCTGAACGACAGCGTGGCGGTACCGAAAAAATGGACATGGATGTCGCCGGGCACGCAGAATTGCGGATATTTGAAATGATGCCATTCGAGATTGGCGATGCTGTGGCTCATGTTCGCCTCGCCGGAGAAAAAGGAACTCTCCCAAGCGACGGCACCATTTCTCCAAATTCGGGTCTTGCCCTCAACTTGATCCGGCAGCGGTCCGGCCAGCAGCTCAGGACCGAGCGACGCTTGGCGAAGCTTCGAATGTGCTAGCCACAAATAATTGTGACGTTCGGTGACGTGATCGCTGAACTCATTTGCCAGGCAGAAACCGATCCGGTGCGGAGTGCCGTCAGGGCCGATGAGGTAAATGCCGGCCAACTCGGCTTCCTCGCCGCCGTCTCCCGCGAAGTCGGGCAGAGCGAGCGCCTCACCTGATCCCACGATCTGTGAGCCGTTTCCTTTGTAGAACCATTCAGGCTGGCAGCCGGCCTCTCCCTCAGGAGGCTTCCCCCCTTCAACGCCCTCGATGAATATTCGCATCGAGTCCGTCTGCTTGTCGGCTGCGACGCTATGCATCTGATCGCGAGCCTCTGCGGAGCCAAGATGCGTCAGCCCCGTTCCGGACATCATCAGATGGGCAGGATCCGGATGATCGATTGGCGTAAGCAGGCGGCCGGCAGCAAGCTCGGTTGCGGGGTCGATCTCGGCACCCAGTCCCAGCCGGGAAATTGCATCGGCGATGCTGGAATTCGTATCGATCGCGTGCTGCGCCAGCTCTCGGATCGACTGGACCTCATTGAGAATGCGCGTTGATCCATGGTCGCTGACCAAGACCGACCGCTTTCCATCTTCCCCACGATGCTGCAACAAACGCAGCGTCATGGCTAAACCAACGACCGGTTTGCAGTTCCAACAATCGGCCGTGATGAACTCTGCATGGTGACAGCAATAGTCAGACTTATTCGTTGCGCAAACACATTTGCTCGAAGTTATGATCGCGCTGTCCGGAGCTTGGACAAACCGATTGGTCACGCGGCCATGATCGTAACGCATCCGAGGTCGATGGACCGCGCTTGCGCGTCATAATACTCAGACTATTGTGTGTGCGGTTTTTTGCGTGGGGAGGGGAGCGCATGAGCGAAGTTACGGTCGAGCGGCAATCGGGGCGATCTGCCGTCCCGAGCTACGGACCAGCGCTGGCGTTGTTGGCGACCCTCTTCTTCATGTGGGGTTTCATCACCGTCATCAACAACACGCTGCTCCCGCATCTGCGGAGCGTGTTTGAGCTCAACTACACGCAAACCACACTGATCGAATCAACCTGGTTCATTGGTTATCTGGTCGCTTCGATCCCGGCCGCGAAACTGATCGAGCGGGTCGGGTACCACAAGGCATTGGTTGTGGGCCTGATTATCATGACGATCGGGTCGCTCGGGATGATCCCGGCGGCGAGGCTGCCGTCCTATGAAGTGACACTGGCTGCGCTGTTCGTGGTGTCGTGTGGAATTGCGATCCTGCAGGTCGCGGCGAACCCTTATGTCGCAGTGATCGGTCCCCCCGAAACGTCAGAGTCCAGGCTAACCCTTGTGCAGGCGTTTAATACCACGGGCGACCTTCTCGCGGTCGCGTACGGACAGCATCTGATCCTCGCGCGGACCGTCGCAGGAACGACCATGGAAAGCACGAAGCTGAGCCAAGCCCAAAGGATGGCCGACGCCCAGGCGACGCAGCTTCCCTACCTTATCGTAGCGGCCGTTTTGGCAATTCTCGCGATAATCATCTGGCGCGCCCGCTTGCCTGAGCTCGGCACCGCTACTCGTCGAGTGAATGCCGAGGCGCGCAAGCATCTGTCGCTATGGCGCCACCGCAACCTCGTGCTCGGAGTGGTCGCGATTTTCGTCTACCTGATCGCGGAAATCGGCGTCGGTAACCTGTTCATCAGCTTCGCGTCCCAGCCGGACATCGGCAATGTCACACACGAGCAAGCAGCGAACTATCTGATGTTCGTGTGGGGCGGGATGGCCATAGGCCGTTTCCTTGGCGCGTTTGTGATGCGTGCCATTGCGCCGGAAAAGGTCCTTGCGGCCTTCTCTATCGGCGCGTTCGTCGTGATGATGATCGCGATCCTGGCGCATGGTCCGACGGCGATGTACGGACTCATGGCGGTCGGTTTCTTCCACTCGATCATGTTCCCGACCATTTTCGCTTTGGCTATCCGCGGGCTTGGCCCCCTCACCGAGGAAGGCTCGGGATGGCTGATCTGGGCAATTGCCGGTGGAGCGCTTGTGATCGTGCAAGGCAAGCTCGCCGACCAGTTTGGAATTCAGCGATCTTTCTTTCTCACCGCCGCTTGTGAGCTTTTCGTGTTTTACTACGCACTGTGGGGCTCGCGTCCCACGAACGTGCTCGGTGCCGAGCGAGCCTCCGCTAGTTTGGATACCGTCGGCGTCTCCAACTAAATCCATTTTTGGCCGAGTTCTTTGAGGGGAGTAACGTTGGTTCCAAAGTTCGCGAGACGCGTCGCCTTCGTAGCAGTCGCCCCAAGCCTCCTGCTCACATCCTTGTCCGCGATGGCGGCACAGCCCAGCGTCACTCGTGTCGAAGTGAACAGCACGCAGCGCGGTCCCGCAATCGATCCAGACATTTTCGGTCAGTTCGCGGAACATCTCGGCAGCGGCATTTATGATGGCATCTGGGTTGGACCGGACTCATCCATTCCGAATGTCCGCGGCATTCGCAGCGATGTGGTCCGAGCATTGCGCGCGATCCGTGTGCCGAACATTCGCTGGCCCGGCGGCTGCTTCGGGGACAATTATCACTGGCTCAATGGCATCGGCCCACGAGCGCAGCGGCCTGCAACACTCAATCCCGACTGGGGTAATGTGATCGAGCCCAACAGCTTCGGCACCGAGGAATATTTCGACTTCCTGAGCCAGGTTGGAGCCGAGGCCTTCATTTCCGAGAACGTCGGATCCGGCACGGTCCAGGAGGCCGCCGACTGGTTCGAATATATGACGTCCGTGCAGCCCACCACGCTTGCCAAGCAGCGAGCTGCCAACGGGCATCCCGCACCCTACAAGATCAAATATCTCGGTCTCGGGAACGAGAACTGGGGATGCGGCGGCGCGATGACGGCGGACCACTATGTCGAAGAGATGAAGCGGTTCGCGCATTACACGCGGAACTACAATCCGGCGCAGCAATCGGGACCGGAGACGATGAAGCGGATTGCGGTTGGCTGGGACAGCGGCAACAGCGACTACACCGACGCCGTCATGAAAGCGTGGAAAGAGAAAGTCTGGAGCTGGGATCTCGAGGGCGTTTCCCTCCATGGTTACACCATCCCAAACAGCTGGGAGAAGAAGGGGCCCAGCGTCGGCTTCGGCGAGGACGAATATGCCAAAGCCATCAATGCAACGCTGAAGATGAAAGATTGGGTCGCCAAGCAATCGGCGATCATGGACAAATATGACCCTGACAAGAAAGTCGGGCTCTATGTCGACGAATGGGGAATCTGGGCAGACCCCAACCCGGGTAGCAACCCCGGCTTCCTGCAGCAGCAAAACACGCTTCGCGACGCCGTGATCGCGGCCCTCAACCTCAACATATTCATGCGCAATGCGGACCGAGTTCGCGGTGCAAACATCGCTCAGATGATCAACGTGCTTCAGGCGATGATCCTGACCGACGGGCCGCGAATGCTGTTGACGCCGACTTATCATGTCTATCGGATGTACGTGCCCTTCCAGGGTGCAACGCTGGTTCCGGTTAGCTTCGACTCTGGGGACTACGTGTTTGGCGACATTCGCCTGCCCAAGGTTGATGCCGTGGCGGCGCGCGACAGAACGGGACGGCTCTGGCTGTCACTGGTCAACGTAGATCCCAATCAGGCAACGCAGGTCAGCGTGGCGATTGACGGCAAGGGCGTGCGCTCCGCCACAGGAGAAGTCCTGACAGCCGCCGCGGTCGACGCGCACAATAGCTTCGCCGCTCCAAGCCAGGTTGTGCCGAAACCATTTTCTGGCCGCCCGAACGACGGAAGGCTGGTCTTCAACCTGCCGCCAAAATCAGTCGCCGTGGTCCAGCTTCAATAGTTCTGCACAGGGGGGGGGCGAGAGTGGGCTCTACATTGCGCATTTTGCTACTCTCGTTGCTCAGCCTGTTGGCGACCACGGCTACGACGAGCGCTAGCGGTCAGACACTAGCATCCAGGCCACCGATGGGATGGAACAGCTGGGATGCGTTCGGCCTGACGATCGGTGAGGCCGACTATCGAGCGAACACGAAGGCTCTCGCCTCGATCAAGCAATATGGCTGGACCTACTCGGTTATCGACATGGGCTGGTACATGACCAATCCCGCGGGAAAGACGCGGATTGATCGTGATTTGCAGATCGACGGCAATGGCCTTTTGATTCCGACGCTCAACCGCTTCCCATCTTCTCGCGACGGCGAAGGGTTCAAACCGCTAGCAGATTGGGTGCACGGCCTCGGTCTCAAGTTCGGATTTCACATCATGCGCGGCATTCCGCGTAACGCGGTTGAACGCAACACGCCCATTGCCGGCAGCCCCTTCCACGCGACGGACGCGGCCGATACGTCGGATGCCTGCGGTTGGGACGACAGCAATTGGGGCATCCGCGATAATGACGCGGGACAAGCATATTACGATTCCATGATGCGCCTTTACGCTCGCTGGGGAGTGGATTTCCTGAAGGTCGATTGCATCGCCGACCACCCGTACAAGGTGAGCGAGATAAGGCAGATTTCCCGAGCCATTGCGAAGACCGGACGGCCGATCGTCCTGAGCCTTTCACCTGGCCCAACCCGGCTCGAGCACGGCGACGAAATTGCCCGCTATGGTCAAATGTGGCGCATCTCCAACGACATTTGGGATGGCTGGCATTTCCCGTACAACCCCCAGACCGATGGCTATCCGAGCGGCGTCGACACAGCGTTCGACAACCTCGCGAAATGGAACCGATATTCCCGACCGGGTAATTGGCCGGACGCCGACATGCTTCCGCTTGGTGAGCTGCGCCCGAGCCCCGGCATGGGCGATCCACGCAGCTCGCGACTTTCCCGGGACGAACAGCGCACTCAGTTCAGCCTGTGGGCGATCGGCCGATCGCCGCTCATTCTTGGCGCGAACCTCACGATGCTCGATCCGTTCACGCGGTCGCTGCTCACGAACAAGCGAGTAATTGCCGCAAACCAGCAGAGCTGGGAAAGCCATCCCATTTCCAATCTGCCCAGTGACCTAAGGGGGATCAGAGTTTGGTTGGCTTCGGCTGGCCCTCGCGATCGGCCGACGCGCTACGTTGCGTTGTTCAACCTTAATGAATCAGCGGTCGAGATCGATTGGAAGTCTCTAAACATCCCAAGTGCGCACTCGGCAGTCGATGTATGGTCGGGCCAGCCAGTCTCGACGCGTTCGCTCCACGTGAAGCTGCCTGCACACGGAAGCGCAATGTATCAGCTGCAGTGAGCGGCAGTTTGGGGCGCGGCTGAAACGACGAAATCAAACAGGTTGAAGACCGAACTCGGCAACCTTGTTTAGCAGATCACGGTGGCGCGGCAGGGCGCCCCGGAATTGTTCGGTGTATTTCGCGTTCTCGCGCCATGCGCGTTCGGCCAGTCGCGCTTCGCCAGCGATCGCGTCTTTCTCGACCTCGGTCTCGAAGCCCATGCCGTACAGCACGTACTGGTAACTTGCCGACGGAAACACTTCCTCGACGCGGTCGAACTCGTCGTGAAACCACGGTGATTGGTACCGCCAAAGCTCGAGCAGGTCCTTGAGACGTTCGGGCATGGTCGTTGGGTCGGCATTGTCGCGCCAAAATGGCGTGTCCCGTCGCTTGGTGATCGCATAATGCAATTTGAGGAAGTCTATGATGCGTCCCCAGCGGTAATGCGTGGTCGCGTTGTATCTCGAGGCGACGACGTCCATCACCTCACGACATACGGGCATCTGCTCCGCGATGATCTTCGCCGAAAGCTCGACCAGCACGATGGCCGAAGATTCGAGCGGTTCCAGGAAACCGGAGGCCAAGCCAATAGCGACGCAGTTGCCCTTCCAGAACGTTTCCCGATGTCCGGCGCGGATAGGGATCTTCCGCACGGATAGCTTATCTGCGGCTGGACCGATGTAGGCCCTTAGTTCGCGCTCGGCTTCGTCATCGGAAATGTGGCTGCTGGAATAGACATGGCCCACGCCCCGGCGGCTCGGGAGCCCGATGTCCCAAATCCATCCGGCCGATTGGGCAGTAGCGGTGGTGTGCGTCGTTACCGGATCAGCGGGACTGTCGTACGGCACCTGGACCGCCATGGCGGTATCGCAGAAGAGTACGTCGCTGCAGTCTTTGAAGCCAACGCCCATCTCCTTTCCGATCAGGAGCGCTCGGAAGCCGCTGCAGTCGACGAAAAGGTCGCCCTCAATCTCGCCGGCTTGCTCTGTAACGATCTTGCTGATGTCTCCGTTCTCCGCGCGCACGGCGTGCGTTACGTCCGCAAGCACATGCTTGACGCCCAACCTTTCGGTGCAGTGGCGCTGCATGAAGGGCGCGAACTTACCTGCGTCGAGGTGATAGGCGTAATTGGCAATGGCCTGGTACTCAGGCGTGGATATGGTCTTCGGCGCCAGGCCGGCATCACAGATGCGCCCCTGGGGACAGACGGCGTCACAGAAACTCACTCCATTCTGATGGGCAAGCCAATGGGGTACCAGGTTCAGCTCATCGAAGCTCTGAGGAAGCATCAATGGATGATAATATGCGTCGTCCGGCCACCCAGTCGTCCAGCCGACGAAGCGCCCGCCTTGTTTGAAGGCCGCATCGCATTCACGAAACAGCTCGGTTTCCGACACCCCTGCACGAGACAAGGTCGTTCTCAGGGTCGGCCAAGTCCCTTCTCCGACGCCGATGATCGGCGTGTTTGGGGACTCCACTAGCGTTACGCTGAATCCGCCCGCCATCCGGCTCTTGTGTTTCGCGGCGATCACCGCAGCAGTGAGCCAGCCGGCAGTGCCCCCGCCGACAATTACGACCCGTTTGACCGGTTTAGCCATTCCTTAGCGCACTCAAAAAAGCGGGAGATGTCAATCACTGCGACATCCCCCGCGTTGTTGCCGGACGAGGGGATCGTGTCCGGCACGAAGAAAACATCGACTAACCGCGCTCGGGCGCAGCCGGCGGAGGCGGTGGCGGCGGCGGGCACGTCGCCGTGGCCTCGATCACCGATCCATCCGGACAGGTCTGCGTCGCGGGCGGCGGAGGCGGTGGCGGCGCAGGAGGCGGCGGTGGCGGAGGCGGAGAAGCAGCCAGCTTGAACCGCACGCCCGCCGTGTAGCGGCGACCATAGTTCCAGATGTCCAGCGGCTGGTCCGAGAACCGGCCATGAGTGCTGTAATCGGAATTGTTGATGTTGGTCACAGCCCCGAACACGCTGAACTGCCGCGTAATGTCGTAGCTTGCGGAAGCATCGACCTGCAGCTGCTTGTCCACGTAAACAGGCTCGGCGCCGAACGTGCCACCCTGCGCCTGCCCAAGGCCCAGGAGGTACGAGTCACGCCAGTTGACGGCGACACGAGCCTGGAACCCATGCTTGTCATAGAAGCCGACGAAGTTGGCCGAGTTGGCGAGGCCCGTGATCGCAAATGCAGCACCGGAGACATCACTGGTCGGGAACTTGCGATTGCTTCCCACGAAGGTCGCATTGGCCTGTACGCCGAAGCCGCTGTTTCCAAACACATGCTGCAGCGCGATTTCCACGCCGTTCACATTTGCGTCGGGCCCATTCACCTGCCCGGTGATGTTGAAGATAGCTTCCTGGCCGGTGAAGGGATCTATGATCCCCGCGAAAGACTCCTGACGGACGCCGCCAACGATGAAGTTGGTGATGTGTTTGTAGAAACCATCGATCGCGACGTAGGAGTTCGGTGCATAATACCACTCCAACGTGGCGTCGAAGTTGTCGGAGAGATAGGGCTTCAGATCGGGATTTCCGCCGCTCCCCGAGAGCGACCCTCTCCGCAATGACCCATAGTTGATCGTCGGCTTCAGATTGGGAAGCAGCGGCCGAGTCAGTGTCCGCGATGCACTAAGCCGGGCGACCAACTGCGACGTGATGTCGAGCCTCATGTCGACACTCGGCAGCAAGTAGGAATATTTCGAATTGCTGCTGACCGGCCCGAACGCAAATGTGGGCGTGATCAGGGTCGGGTCGCCGGGATCCACGGCTAGCGCGGTGATGGTTTGCCCGATCGCCGAAACATTCACCTTGGTTCGCTCCTCGCGAAGCCCGGCGTTGAAGTGAAATGGCATGCCCGCAATGTCAGTCACGAACGTCGCCTTCATGAAGGCTGAGAGGGTCTTTTCGTCGACATCGAGGACGCTGCCTGGATCAAATCCAGGTTCCGTATTGTGGCCGGCAGCCTCGAGCGCTGCGTAGATCGCATAGGGATCGTAGCGCACGAAACCTGGAGCGAGCGCACTATTTCCATAGCCCGGGATGAATCCGGACGTACTTATTGTGCCGTGGAAAGCGTCAGTGGGCAGCGGCCACAATCCGCTCGTTCGCCCAGACGGCGCACCGTATCCAGCGAAGCTCGCGAAAACGCCGTTTGCGAACGTGTTCGCGTTCTCCGTGTGGAACTTGTTGTCGACGTATTGTCCGCCAAAGGTAATCTTGAAGTTTTCCTGCTCCCACCGGCCGGCCAATCTGGCCTGCTTGACAGTGTTCGTGGCGTAGTTGCGGAAGCGCACGATGACGTGCGAGCCCATCTGCGACGTGTCCAGGAATTCGGAAGTGTTGTTCGCGGGACCGACATCGTGAACGGCCGGTAGATCGCTGCTGCTCGGCCCATTAATCTGGACACCGGTGGGTGCCCCAAGAATGGTGCTGACGCACCCGCCGGAACTTGCGAACTCAGCGGTGACGCAGATCGGATCGAACGGGTTCGAGCTAACTGTGTTATACCCGCCGTAGCCGATGTCCATGCTGTCGTTGTGGCCATTGTGGCCAGGATTGAAGACAGATTTACCCCACGAGCCATCGGCTTCGAATTCCAGATGCTCCGTCGCGCTCCATTTCAAATTGCCTCCGAGTTGATTCCGCCGCGTGACAGCTTTCGTGTCATTCGCATTGAAATCCATCGGTGTGCCGAATTGATTGAAATCGATCACTGACCCGCTGGAATCGTATTTGACGTTCCGAAGATCGTCACCGTTGAACCACGCTGCATAACCGTAGCTTTTCGACTTCACATTTTGCTTAGTGAAGTTGTCGTCGATCGTGAGAAGAACGTCGTCGCTCGGCCGCCACTGCAGGGCCAGTCGACCATCGAAGCGCTCGTCGGAGGTCGTTACCTGCTCGGCCCCGATTTGCTGCGGGAACCACCCCAGCACCGACTTAACGTTGTTCGGATCGGCCCCTGCGGTACTGGTCGGGTCGTTAGTGGGAATACAGGTCAGGTTGATCGGACCGGCCTGACAGGGTGCGAAATGATTCCCGATCCAACCCGGGATGAACACGTGGTTAGACTCCGTATCCTCTCTCGTGTAGGTCGCAAACGCCAAGATACCCACGGTGTCGTGGGCAAAGGTGTCACTGACCAGCACGCCGGCCCTCGGCCTGACGCTCTTGTCGCGAGACTGAAGCGATCCCCCGAGGTAAGCGGCAACCTTGAGGCCCGTATAGTCGAACGGCTTTGGCAGCAGAACGTTGACCGTTGCACCAATTGCGCTCGTCGATAATTCGACGTCGGGCGTTTTGAGCACGTTGACCTGGCCGACGAAATCGGCGCCGAGCGTAGTGAAGTCTACCGCTCGGCTGGCATTGCCATTTCGATCCGTGGCAACCGTGGAGACATGGCGGCCGTCGAATAGGGTGTCGTTGAAATCGCCGCCGAAGCCGCGAACGGTGATTCCAGAGGCTTCGCCGCGGGCGCCGACGCGCTGGATGGAAACGCCGGGCACGCGCTGCAGCGCATCTGCCACGTTCGCATCGGGCCACTTGCCGATGTCTTCGGCGGAGATTGTGTCCATCACGCCTGGCGCATTGCGCTTCGCATTGATGCTCCGCTGCAGCGAACCCCTTAGGCCCGTGATGATAATCGGCTGGGCCTGATTGTTTTGGTCCATCGCCGTGACTTGATCAGGGGCGGTGGTTGTTGGCTGAGCTGCGGCATCATTCGCTGGCTGCGCTGCCGAGGTGCTCGAAGTTGCGGTGCTCGAGGCTGAATCGCTCGAGGTCGGAGCTACGGCCGCTGCATCGGCCAACGCCAATTGCTGTCCCTTGTGGTGGGACTTTTTAGCCGACTCTGCGTCGGCAGGAGCCGCCGCAATCAGTGCAAGAAGACTCGGCGTGCAAGCGAGCATCATTCGCCGCCATGCCACTCGATTTTGAGTTTCTTTTGTCTGAGTGCTGCAACGATCCCTGTTCATCTACGCCCCCTCCTCTCGACGACGAAGACCGGCCAAAGCCAGCCACACGCCAGCTCAAAAAACGTCAGGTTCTGGGGAAAAACGGCGCAGAAAGACGCTCACCACGAAACGCGGTGTTACAGACTCCTCTCCCCAGACGAGTCTTCGACTCCAGCTAACGCTATCATAACTGTTAGCGCTATCAAGAAAAAAATGTCTGAGTTTTTAATGGTGCTTTGATATTGAAAATGCGACACTTTCGAAGTGCGCGCGGTGGTCGCATGCGCTACGTACGAAACACGCATGGACTTTGGGGGAGGGCCATTGGCGGACTTGGACATTCTGAATTCGGACACGCACGCAGGCCTGCGTCTCGGACCCGTGAAGCTTGAGATTCCTCACTTCGTCCAAATCGTCGTTTCGGAATTTTCGTCGGCTGCCGCCTGTTGTCCCATCCTGTTCACGAAGAACCCCGAGACGGGCGGCTTCATCGTCGGCGCGCTATTCGGCTTCCGGCCAGGCGAAAACCTGATCAGCGGCGAACGGAGTGGCGATAGCGGCTTTCGACCTCTCGATATCGAACGCCAAGGTTTCTTCGTTGCTGGTGAGGAGATCGCAATCGACCCGGACTCTCCACGCCTAAGTTATACGGACGGAGAGCCGCTATTCGACGACGACGGCGCACCGACTGACCCGATGCGACGGATCCAACGTGCGCTTGGATTGCTTGTACGTGGTGCGGAGGAGACCGATGCCTTCATCCGCACTCTGGTGCAGCTTCGAATTATAGAGCCGATCGACATCTCGCTGCGGTTTGATGACGGCGAAGTTCTACAGCTCGAAGGCCTGTATTCGGTTAGCCTCGACGCGATCGCGGAACTCGATGATTCCACCGCTCTGTCGCTGTTCCGCAACGGATATCTGCAGCTGGCTTACTGCGTCGCGGGATCGCTACGGCAGATCCCGATATTGGCAAGCCGCCGCAATGACCGGCTTACAGAGCAAGCAAGACACTGAACATGGACTATCACGTTCAGGAGATGCGATACGATCCTGCCCTGGATTCGGACGGCTTCCGATCCGCAGTGGCAGAGCATGGCGAGCCCATCATTATCCGAGGGCTATGTGCCGACTGGCCAGTTGTTCAAGCGGCGGCGCAATCATGGGATGCCTTTGCAGAATACCTGCAAGGGCTCGACTGCGGGGCTCTCGCGGAGGTCTTCATCGGTCCGCCCTCAATCGCCGGCCGCTATTTTTATTCGGACGACTTCAAGGGTTTCAACTTCGAACGCCGTGACATGCGGCTGACGGATGTGCTCGCAAGGATGGAGGCGCTGGCAAGCGATTCCGAGGCTGCTTCAGTCTATTTCGGCTCGATACCCGCGGACAACCATGTTCCCGGCTTTGCTGAACAAAATCGGCTCGATATCGTCCCGTCGACGGTCCGCCCTTTGCTTTGGTTGGGAAGCGCGTCTTTCGTAAGTTGCCACTACGACACGTTCGACAACATGGCTTGCGTGGTCGCTGGACGAAGGCGCTTCACACTCTATCGGCCTGAAGCGATCGCCAACCTGTACGTCGGCCCAATCGATTTCACGATGGCCGGTCCACCCGTTGCCTTGGCGACAGGGAGCAAAAGCGGCGATCCTCGCTATCCTGACTTCGAATCTATTCGGGACTCTCATTTTGTTGCAGAGCTCGGGCCTGGCGACGCACTGTATCTGCCCAAGCTCTGGTGGCACCAGGTCGAAGCGATCGAGCCGAGCAACATGTTGGTGAACTATTGGTGGGATGCCTTCAGTTCAGGCCTCGACGCGCCTTACACAACCATGATGCTTGCGATGACGGCTATCGCCGAACGTCCCGAGGCGGAACGAGCAGCTTGGCGATCTTTCTTCGACCATTATGTATTTCGTTCGCGCGGCCATCCTTTAGCGCACTTGCCAGAGGAGCAGCGGGGAATACTCGGTGCGCCCGCTAGCGCTAATCATCGGCAAATTCGTGCGATGGTCATGCGCCAACTTCGCGGTGGATAGTGCGATAAGTGGGCGCCGAAGATCATCTGCTAGGCGTTTAGTTGCAGGCGCGGGTGGTGCAGGTATAGCGCAGCCATCGGAACTCCGGAGCGGGCTGTGAACCACGAACGACGCACTCCACCCCGAATCCACGGCGCCATAGCGAGGGCGATCGGAATTGAGATTGTCAGCGGCAAACGCCCTCCCGGATTCCAGTTCGGCGGCGAGATTGAAGCCAGCAACAAATTGGGGATCTCGCGAACGGCGTATCGCGAAGCGATCCGAATTCTGGCTGCAAAGGGAATGATTGAAAGCCGCCCAAGGGCAGGCACTCGAGTGAGCCCGCGAAACCAATGGGCAATTCTCGATCCTGAAGTTCTCTCGTGGAGTTTCGAAGGGGAACCGCAGCCGGAATTCGTGCGCGGCCTGTTCGAGTTACGAGAAATGATCGAGCCCGGTGCCGCTGCACTTGCTGCTCAGAGGCGTACGGAGGATCACTTGGTGCTGCTACGCGCGTCGGTCGAAGAGATGGCAAAGCATCCGCTCGAAACCGCTGAGGGTCAGGCTGCAGACCAGCGCTTCCACAGGACTTTGTTTGCTGCGACGGCGAATGAACCGCTCATCGCGCTCGCGAGCACGATCGGAGCCGCGGTTCGCTGGACAACACGGTTCAAAACCAGGGATGGACCATTGTCTCGCGATCCTGTTCCCGACCATCGCAAGGTGTACGAAGCAATCGCCGAGGCTAAACCTCGGGCGGCCAGCGAAGCGATGCGATATCTGATTAGCTGGGCTCGCAAGGACATGAAAATGTCCTTCTAGGCGGTCGTACCGAACGCGGGAGCAGAGCAGGCTCACGCCTTCGTCGGCGACTAGTTGCTAAATCATGGGCAGCACAGCGGGTTTTGGGCCGCGAGGGAACGCGGCGTCGATCCGCGCCACCTCGCTTTCGGACAGCTTGAGATCGCCCGCGCCGGCGTTGTCCGCAGCGTGTTCCGGCGTCGAGGCCTTTGGGATCACGAACGCCGCTTGAGCGAGGAAGGCGAGCGCGACCTGCCGGGGCGTTGCGTCGTGGGCCGCCGCGATCTCGGCGAGCACCCTTCCTCCCGGCGAGCGCTCATCGGGGAAGCGCCCGTGACCGAACGGGCTGTAGGCTACGACTGCTGCGCCGTTCCGTTTGCACCAGGGGATGACCTCGTGCTCGATCGCGCGTTCTTCGAGGTTATATAGCACCTGGTTGCATGCGATCCTGCCCGGACCGGCGATGTGCAGCGCCTCATCAAGGTCGGGAATGTCGAAATTGCTGACGCCCCAGGCGAGGATCTTGCCCGAGCGCACGAGTTGCTCGAAGCCGGCGAAAGTTTCGCGCAACGGTATCCGACCGCGCCAGTGCAGCAGGTAGCAGTCGAGACGATCGGTCCTGAGGCGCGACAAAGACCGTTCGCAGGCTTCGATTACGCCCGTGGTTGATGCGTTCTGGGGAAGCACCTTGGAAACAAGGAACACCTCGTCCCGCCGGCCACTGATTGCTTCTGCGATCAGCAATTCGGCATCGCCATACATTTCGGCCGTGTCGATGTGGGTCATGCCCTCATCGATGCCGCGACGGAGTGCAGCAACCGCAAGCTCGCGCCTACTCTCATCGATTTCCCAAGTGCCTTGGCCGATGATCGGAACGTCACGCTCCGTTGGTCCAAACCGCCGGAACTGCATGCCTGCCTCCTCACCGCGACGTCGTTACAGGACCTCCGCCACCGCTTCCTTGAATGCCAGCACCTCGGCATGCTCGATCTTGGGTACGCCGTTGAGCAGCGTCGGGGTCTTGGCGATCAGCGCTCGGCCGACCTTGCCGGCCAGATGGGCGAGCCGGTCCTTCTCGCTTCCGAACGTGTCGAAGATTGCGAAATCGCGCGCGCCGAACTTGACGGCATACCAGTCGATCGTTCCTTCCTCCTCCATCACATCGTCGAGCGCACTCCTGAGGAAGTCTTCGACTTCGTCCTCCTTCCCTTCCTTGGCCTCGATGCGGACGAACAATGCGCGGTCGATCATCATCTTTCTCCTATGCTAACTCGCGACGGCTTTAGGCATGCCGCCGGCTCAGGCGGCCTCAGGTGTCCTCTGCCTGGCGAACAGACCGATCATCGCCTCGTTGAATTGAGGGATGTCGTCCGGATTACGGCTCGTGGTAAGGTTGCCGTCGGTGACGCTCGGCTGATCGACCCACTCGGCGCCCGCATTGAGCAGATCGGTCTCAAGGGATGGCCAGGACGCGATCCGCCGGCCGTCCGCATAGCCAGTTTCAATCACCGTCCACGGCCCATGACAGATGGACGCAACCGGCTTGTCGTCGTCGAAAAAGGCGGTGGCGAAGGTCATCGCATCCTCGTCCATCCGCAACTTGTCCGGATTGATCACACCGCCGGGGAGCAGAAGCGCATCAAAGTCCTCGGGCCTCGCGTCGGCCAGCCGCACGTCGACCGGGAAGTCCTCTCCCCAATCCGTGAAGCGCCAGCTTCGAACCGTGCCGTCCTTGGGAGAGACGATGGACGTCTCGGCACCCGCGTCGTCGAGCGCCTGACGTGGCCTCGTCAATTCTACTTCCTCGAAGCCATCCGTAACCAAGATCGCAACGCGGCAACCGTTCAGTGTGTCAGCCATGACGATTTCTCCATCGCCCCCGCCAAAGGAGAAAGCCTCGCTTCGCGTCACGTTCCAGACAATATCAGCAAACCAATTGACGCATGTCATTGACATTGGTCGGGACTCCGGCGGCTCAGCTGCCGGAGTCCGGCCCGACATCGAGCAGTCCAACCTGACCCTGAAAGCGTTTGGGGTGAGGCCGGACGAAGATCCTGAACAGATCCGGGTGCTTGTCTCGCAGCTTCGTCTCCAGATCGGCGATCAGCCGCTCGATTTCCGGCGTCCGAAGATGGTCTTCAAACTCCAGGCCGACATTAGCGATGACCTGATCCGGCGCGAGCTGACTCGTCAGGATTCCTTCCACGCCGACGACACCGGGCTGGCGTTCCGCTGCGTCACGGATCGCGCGGGCGATCTCCGGCCCGGCACGCTCGCCGATCAGCAAGTCCTTGCTTTCACGCGCCAACAAGAGGGCGACACCGGCCAGCACGAGGCCGATGGCGATGGACGCTGCGCCGTCGATCCATGGTGCGCGGAAGTGGATGCTCAGCGCGGTGCCGATCGCAGCGACGGCGAGTCCGATCAGAGCGGCGCTGTCTTCGAACAGGACCATGAAGCTCGGCGGGTCCTTGCTTGCCTCCACCGCCGCAAGGATGGAGCGATTGCCGCGGACTCGCTTGAACGCCGACCAGCCGAACCACCAGCTGACGCCTTCAAAAAGCGCGGAGAAGGCGTAAACCGCGAAATTGATCAGCGGCTTCGTGATCGGTTCGGGGTTCCGGATATGCTGAACGCCTTCGTAGATCGTCACGCATGCTCCGATGGCGAAGATCAGCAGCGCGACCACGAAGGACCAAAAATAGAGTTCGCGCCCGTAGCCCCACGGGTGGAGGCGGTCAGGCGGCTTCCCTGCGCGGTGCTGCCCGTAGAGCAGCAGGGCCTCGTTACCGGTATCGACGAGCGAATGGATCGTCTCACTGAGCATCGCAGAACTGCCTGAGAGAGCGGACGCAACACCCTTCGTCACGGCAATCAGCAGGTTGCCGACGAGCGCGGCAATGACGGCAGTGCGTGAGGAGCCCTCGGCCATGCAGTGGAGAACCTCCACTGCCAATCATCGTTGCGCAGTCACTCCGAAATGTGCGGGATGCTGACAGTTTATGCGTTTCGTGGAGGGCTCAGCTGTTGAATAATCGACCGCTGGAAGCTGGTATGCGCCGCGCCGTGTTCGAAGCGGTTGTACGGCCGTTGTCGTGATGAGGGACGACGATTAGCCTCGGCTTCATGGCAGCCGCTCTCTGCAAGTGGGTCGTGCTCATTTCAGTTGCGGTGATTTCCTTAGCGAGCGCCGCCGCATCGCACGCAGCCAGAGGATGGCATCCTTCCGAACGACGGTATCCGTACCAGGGGATCGACGTGTCCCATCACCAGGGGCGCATTGCCTGGTCGAAATTGCCGCGCCAGGGTGTCGACTTCGCGTACATCAAAGCAACCGAGGGTGCGGACCGGACGGACAGGCGGTTTGCGATTAATTGGAGAGCAGCCCACGCAGCCGGTATTCGCCGAGGGGCCTACCACTTCTTCACGCTCTGTCGAAGCGGCCGCGATCAGGCGGTGCATTTCGTGCGCCATGTGCCAGCCGAAACAGCAGCACTGGCGCCAGCCGTTGACCTCGAATTTCCCGGGAACTGCCGCCACCGGCCGTCACGCGCGAAGTTCCACAGGGAGCTCGGCGATTTTCTGCGGATTGTGGAGGCGCGCTACGGCAAGCACGCCGTTCTTTACCTCACCCGTCGGTTCGACAGGCACTACCGGGTCAGCGCAACGTTCGAACGCCCGCTTTGGCTTCGCAGCCTTGGGTCACAGCCGCGCTTCGGTGCGCGCCGTTGGACGATCTGGCAATCGTCCGCGTCGCGTAGACTGAAGGGTGTGCACGGCCCCGTCGATTGGAACGTGCACGCTCATAGAGTTTAGGACGAAGTTAGCCGCAGCACGCTGAGACGTAAGCGGACGGTCAGGTGGCCAGTTTCGGCCGTCGGGCCGTTCGGTGACTGCCAGAAACGCTCGACTCAGCTCGAAACGGCACCTGCGGCGCCGATCGCGACCAAGCTAATCGCCCAGAGACGATCGAGGTTGAACCAGCTCTCCCGAATAACCCCTAAGCCGAGATAGCGGTACACTAGCCACGCAAGTATGCTGGCGCCTGCGACCATGGTCAGGGTGTGGAGAATGGAAACGCCGAGCACAATCCAGAGCGCTGGCATCGCGCCGGCGATGTGCTGCACATGCAGGTGGCCAACAATACCAAGGTACATCGGCACGAGCATCAAGCCCGCGCCGTGAGCGATGGCGATGAGGAATGCCCAAAGTAGCAGTCGGTTCGGCCGCACGCGTGCAAGCATTCGGGGATGTCGTGAGCGGATCAGCAGCAGGACTCCGAATGCCATCACGAGTAGGCCGCCTCCCGCGCGGACCACGGAAGCGCGCATCCCAATCCATTGAATTGCTGCAAACGGAAGGAGCAAGGCGCCTATCGCGACAAAATGGCCAGCGCCAATTGTCAGCAAGGCCTTGAACAGCGCGGACACGCGGCCCTCGAACAACGCGGCGGAGACTGCCAGGGGCCACCCCATTCCTGGACTCAGGCCATGGTATAGCCCCATGGCAATCACCATGATCCACAGTCCGGCTGCGTCCCCCCCTGTCACCGGTCAGGCGGATGGATAGCAGAAGGAGTCCGTTGAGCAGTCGCCGCCGCCAAGGCGCACCTGATGTGCGCGATAGCCGTCTGGAAACGCTGGCGTGAAGTCCTCTGCAAGCGTCATCTTCCCGCCAGCGTCGACGCGCGCCAGCGCCATCGCTCCATCGACGCCCGCCGGGTAGAACTGATCGTCCCAGGAAGAATAAAGCGAGTTCGTGAAATAGACGCGCTGGCCGTCGCGGCTGATCTCGACCATTTGCGGTCCACCTTGGAACTTCCTGCCCTTCGGTCCGCTGGCCTTTCGGACGATCCCTCCTATTTGCAAGCTATCGTTGAGCTTGGGATTGCGCGGATCACTGACGTCGTACTGGCGGAGTTCTCCAGTTCCCCAGCAGGACACGTAAAGATAGCGATCGTCCATTGAGAGATCGATGTCGGTGATCAATGGGGGGACCGCCCCGAAACCCTGCAGCAGCGGCGGCAGGTCGTCCTTGGCTGCGGGTTCGGGCGGGATGGTAATGATCTTTTCTGCACGAAACTCGCCGTCCTCGCGCCACCAGGCCCAGATCGAGCCCTCGAGGTTGGTCGTGTCGACCACGACGCCGACAAACCCGTATTCCTTCACCGGATCATGTGCGGGCCGGACCTCGAGTGCCATTTGGTGATTGGATCCGAGGTCGATGGTCTGCACGTGCCGGCGCTCGCGCAGATCCCAAAAGTGAAGCTGGTGGCCGTAGCGATTGCCGAGCAGGTCTTCGGGGACGATGCCGTTCTCGAACTGGGGCGGCACGGCCCACTCGCTCGAGACCATATAGTCGCGCGGAAGGTTCCACCAAAAGTCGTAGTGAAGCTTTTGGGGGCCCCGCTCGATTTCCCACCGGCCGAGTACCTCGAACGTCTCGCAGTCCATGATGAAGATGCCCGGCGGGCCATCCGTGCCTTCCGGGCCTGCGCCACCAAGCGTGCTGACGTAGATGCCCTCAGGGCCGCAATGGACCGTGTGCGGGCGCGAGTAGCCAGTCCGGCTGAAGATCTCCTCCGGCTCGATGATCTTGTGGATCTTCGCGTCGGTCGGGCTGGGCTTGGTATCGATGACGTAGATGCGCGACGAGCGCATGCCGGGAACGATGAGAAACCGGCGCTCCAGGAACGGATGGCCCGAAAGGGGCGACAGAGCGGAGCTGCAGGCGTTCCAGCCGAAGTGGTGAAACTCGTCGCCGCTGTTCGGCATGGCGACAGTGTGCACGATCTCACCGAAGCGATCGGAATCGGGCTTCGTGTCCACTACCCCCAGCGCATCCGGTTGCGAGCGGTCGCCGCTTAGCATCACGACGAAGGCGTACTCTTCGGGTGGTGCTTCCATCGCGAGTTTGGGTGATGGATGAAACGTGGGGTCCGGACGCATGGTCTGTGCAGGCATGAGAAGCCCCCTGCCGAAGTAGCCCCCTCAGCCGTCGATAGTAGCTTAAGCTGCACTGGGTCATCAACAGTGGTCTAAGCTTGGCGGCTCTCGCCGCAGTCGCTGCCGCGAGCGTTTCAGGACAGCATAGGAGATCGGGCTATCACATGAGGCGTAAGCCGGAAGCCCTTGTGACCTGACGGCAGCTCTCGCGCACACTCACCGCAAAGTGACTGTCTGCTACCGCGCATTCGCAGCCATTACACCGTTGCGCCGCGCATACCTTTCCTGCGCGTTTTCATTCATCTTGCTTCCCTCTATCCTACCAGGGGAAGGTCATAGATGGCGCGCCCGGCAGGATTCGAACCTGCGACCCCAAGCTTAGAAGGCTCGTGCTCTATCCAACTGAGCTACGGGCGCGCACGCATGTGACGTAACCGGATTTGACGCGAAGCGGAACCGCGCTACGCCACTCTCATGAAAGCCGAAGGGGAGGGGCTGCGGCACGTCGAGGCGCGCACGATGCACGGCGCGCGCTTCCGCTACTTCGATTTCGTCATGGTCGCGTTCGTGGTGGTGTTGTTGTTGTCGAACGTCATCGGGGCTGAGAAGCGTTCCGTCGTTCCGATCCCCGGCATTGGCCTGTGGCCGTTCGGCGCCGGAATCCTCTTCTTCCCTATCTCCTACGTAATCGATGACGTGTTGACGGAGGTCTACGGCTACGCCCGCGCCCGGCGTGCGATCTGGGCGGGCTTCGCAGCGCTAGCCTTCATGGCCATCATGGAGTGGACGGTGGTCCACCTGCCCGTCGCGCCGGGGTGGAACGGCCAGTCGGCTTACGAGCGCGTGTTCGGGTCCGGCTGGCGGATCATCATTGCGTCGATGACCGCCTTCTTCGTCGGCGACTTCCTCAATTCCGTCGTGCTCGCGAAGATGAAGATCTGGACCGAGGGGAAATATCTCTGGACCCGCACCATTGGCAGCACGATCGCCGGCGAAGGGGCGGACAGCCTCATCTTCTATCCGCTGGCTTTCTACGGAATGGCGGATTGGCCTGCGGACATCATGCTGCAGGTGATGCTCAGCCAGTTCGTACTGAAGGTGAGCTGGGAGGTGCTGCTCACACCGGCGACTTACCTGGTCGTCGGCTGGCTCAAGCGAAAGGAAGGCGTCGACGTGTACGACGTCGGTACCGACTTCAGCCCGTTCACGACGGACGTCTAGCCAGAAGGAACACCGCCCAGACGGCGAACCCCAGGGAGAGTGCGGTCGTGAGCATGATGATCGGCTCCCGGAAGATCTGAGCTCCTTCGGCATAGCCCCGAGCGAGGTGGGCAGCGAACATCAGGGCAAAGATCAGGCCCGTGATGCCGATGTAGGTTCGCACTCTAGGCGGCGACCGTTTCCAACAGGCCCTCGAACAAGCGGCGCCCGTCCAACGAGCCATGGGCTGGCTCCACGACGCGCTCGGGGTGGGGCATCAGGCCGAGCACATTGCCGCTGTCGTTGAGGATGCCCGCAATGTCGCGAGCCGAGCCGTTGCAGTCGTCGAGATAGCGGAACGCCACGCGGCCCTCGCCCTCGAGGCGATCGAGCGTCTCGCCGTCTGCCTGGAAATTGCCGTCATGGTGGGCCACCGGGAAGGTCACGGTTTCACCGCTGTCATACTGCGAAGTGAACAGGCTCTGGCTGTTCTCGACGCGCAGACGCACGGCCTTGCAGACGAAGCTCAGCCCCGCGTTGCGCATCAGCGCACCGGGGAGCAGCCCGGCCTCGGTCAGCACCTGGAAGCCGTTGCAGATGCCGATTACCGGCACGCCGCGGGCTGCGGCCTCCTTCACGGCCTGCATGATCGGCGACCGCGCAGCCATCGCGCCTGAACGCAGGTAGTCGCCGTAAGAGAAGCCGCCGGGAACGCCGATGAAATCCGTTCCTTCAGGCAGCTCGCTGTCCCGGTGCCACACCATCGCTGGCTTGCGGCCCGTCACCTGCTCCAGAGCTACGGCGAGGTCGCGGTCGCAGTTGGAGCCGGGGAAGACGATGACGGCGCTTTTCATGCGTTCTCGAGCCTCTCGATCCGGAAATTCTCGATGACCGTATTGGCCAGCAGCTTGCGGCACATGTCCTCGATCTCGGAATCGCGTGTGTCGTCGGCAAGGTCCAGCTCGATCAGCTTCCCCGCCCGCACATCGTTGACGCCGGAAAAGCCGAGGCCCTCCAAAGCGTGATGGATGGCCTTGCCCTGCGGGTCGAGGACTCCGGGCTTCAGGGTGATGAAGACGCGCGTTTTCATGTGTTTCGCCTGCTAGCTTGCGACTGTGGCAGCCCTATGGCGCCACCCGCTGAGCGGCACAACCTTTACCGGCTGTTTACCCTGCTGAGCGGATAATCAGCGCTCCGTGGGGTATTTAGCGTAGGAGGATTCCACATGGCCGCCGGTATAGCGATTGCCATGTTCATCGCGTTGGTTGGCTGGGGCGGCAGGTATTTCGGCTGGGACGACCCGGACGGAAAGGTCCAGCTTGCGCTGGTAACCGCCTTTATCCTCGGCATCGTCGGCGGGTTCAAGTCCCGCGGCTGACGCCGAGGCCCGAAGCGTCAATCCTTCGGCTGCAGCTCGATTTCGCCACCCTTGCTCGGCTCCGTAAAGCCGCGGATGATCTGCAACATCCCCTCTGTGCCGAACAGCTGGTAAAGCGCGTAGAGCCCGTTCGCGAGATTCCCGCCAAACTGAAAGCTGAAGCGATCGAAATCGCAGTTGCTCATGGTCAGTGAGCCTCCCGAATACTGCAGCGTCACATTATTGAAGCTGCACTTCTCGAACGTGTTGTCGTCCAGCTGAACCGTAGTGTTTTCGAACGTCTGATCCTTGTAATCCACGCTTAATCCTTTGGTCGGTCGCTTCTTTGCGGGAGCCGGTAGGCCATAATCCCGCGATTGTCAGCAACGCCCGAGTCGGACTTGCAAGGCTGTAAGCAGCAGCTTAGCGCCGCTCGCGGGAGACCTGACATGACTGACGTTCGCGACAAGCCCACAACCGGCCCGATTTCGACCCGCAAGCACGGCGACGTCATGATCGTGCTTAGCAACAACCCGCCCGTGAACGCGCTCGGACATGCCGTGCGGCAGGGCCTGGTCGCGGCAATCGAGCAGGCCGAAGCGGACGACAGTGTGAAGGCCGTGGTCATCGCCTGCGAGGGCCAGACCTTCTTCGCGGGCGCCGACGTCTCCGAATTCGGCACGCCCAAGGCGTTCGAGCAGCCGATGCTCCCGCAGGTCGTCGACCGGATCGAAAGCTGCACGAAGCCGGTGGTGGCGGCGATCCACGGAACGGCGCTCGGGGGCGGCCTCGAGGTTGCGCTCGCCTGCCATTACCGGGTCGCGGATCCTTCAGCGAAGCTCGGCACGCCGGAGGTGAAGCTCGGACTTCTTCCCGGAGCGGGCGGGACGCAGCGCCTTCCGCGAGTTGCCGGCGTTCGGAAGGCGTTGGAGATGTGCGCCACTGGCAACCCCATCGGTGCCAAGGAAGGCTTTGAGTGCGGCCTCGTCGACCGGCTCATCGAGGGCGAGCTAATCCCCCACGCGGTCGGTTATGCGGAGGAAGTGCGCGACGTGCGCCCGCTGCCGAAAAGTTCGGAGCGGCAGGACAAGCTCAACGAGTGCAATCCCGAGACGTTCGAGACGTTCCTTAAGGAGAACGGGCGCAAGTTCCGCGGCTTCGATGCTCCCATGAAGAACGTCGCGGCGGTGAAGATCGCCTGCGAGAAGCCCTATTCCGAAGGCGTGCTCGAAGAGCGCCGGCTGTTCATGGAGCTGATGAGCGGCACCCAGGCCAAGGCGCAGCAATATTTCTTCTTCGCCGAGCGCAAGGCCGCGAAGATCGAAGGCCTCGCCGACGACGTACGGCCGCGCGATATCAAGCGCGTCGGCGTGATCGGTGCCGGCACCATGGGCGGCGGCATCTCGATGAACTTCCTGTCGGCCGGGATTCCGGTGACCATCGTCGAGATGGGCCAGGATGCGCTCGATCGCGGCACCGGTTTGATGCGCAAGAATTACGAGGCAACTGCCTCGAAGGGCCGCATGACGACAGAACAGGTCGAAAAGGCGATGGGGCTCTTGAAGCCCACGCTCGATTTCGAGGCGCTGGCCGACTGCGATCTCATCATCGAAGCGGTCTACGAGAATATGGACGTGAAGAAGGAGGTCTTCGGCCGCCTCGACAAGATCGCCAAACCCGGCGCGATCCTCGCGTCCAACACGTCCTATCTCAACATCAACGAGATCGCGGCGAGCATCTCGCGACCCAGCGATGTCGTCGGCATGCACTTCTTCTCGCCTGCCAACGTGATGAAGCTGCTCGAGGTCGTGCGCGGCGACAAGACTGCGCCGGACGTGCTGCTCACCGCGATGCAGATCGGTAAGCGCATCAAGAAGGTGCCGGTGGTTGCGGGCGTGTGCCACGGCTTCATCGGCAACCGCATGCTGATGCCGCGGCAGATCGAGGCGACCAAGCTGCTCCTAGAAGGCGCGACGCCAGAGCAAGTCGATCGAGTCCATGTCGAGTTCGGCATGCCCATGGGGCCGTTCCAGATGGCCGACCTCGCCGGCGTCGACATCGGTTGGCACCGCGATCCGAACCGGATCGAGAATGTCCGCGACGCCCTCTGCGCCATCGATCGCTGGGGACAGAAGAAGGGCGCCGGTTTCTACGACTATGACGAGAAGCGCCGGCCGACGCCGTCGCCGGTCGTCCAGCAGATCATCGAAGACTTTGCCAAGAAGCAGGGCGTCGAGCGCCGCGAGATCAGCGACGAGGAGATTGTCGAGCGCACGCTCTATACGATGGTCAACGAGGGCGCGAAGATCTTGGAAGAAGGCATCGCCCAGCGCGCCTCCGACATCGATGTGGTCTGGGTCTACGGCTACGGCTGGCCCGTTTATCGCGGCGGCCCGATGTTCTGGGCCGATACGGTCGGACCGGACAAGATCGTCGAGGGCCTCAAGCGGCAGGAAGAGCGGATGAAGCCGGAGTTCAGCTTCTCGAACCTCTTGCTTGAGAAGGCGGAAAAGGGCGAGAAGTTTACCCGTTGAATTGAGCAGGGCTCGCGGATGATTTGGAAAGCCTTCGCAGGTCTCGTCGCCTTATTCCTGGCGACGGGTGCGAATGCGCAAGCCGATCCACTCACGATCAGGATCGATGACAGTGCCGCGCGACGGTTCGCGGATCTGTGGCGCGGGACCAATGGAAAGCCCACGGCCGCGGATGTCCAAAGGACCTATCTCGATTACGGCGGCCGCGGGATCGAAGTGTTCATGCGCGGGCGCATCGAGAATGCGGACCACTTGGCACAGGTCATCGCGGCGAAGCCCCAGATTTACGCCGATGCAGTCAATCGCTGCCTACCTTGGGTCCCTGGAACGAACGCTCAACTTCGGACGACCTACCAGGGGTTGAAGAGGATTCTCCCCGATCACCGCCTGCCCCTGATCGCCGTTGTGGTAGGAGCGAACAACAGCGGTGGAACCGCGGCATCAGGCATTCAGGTGATTGGGCTCGAGGTAATCTGCCGCCTCTCTCCGACGCGCGACGCCTTCGACGATCATATGCGAGAGTTTTTCGCGCATGAGACAGTGCACACTTTTCAGCCCAATCTCAGCGACGTCGCGAAAAGGGATCTGCTTCTTGCGTCGGCGCTCGTCGAAGGCGTGCCGGACTATGTGACCGAAGTGGTGACCGGCGAAGTGCCGGACCCCAAGCGGGACGCATGGGCGCGGCCGCGCGAGCGATTGATCTGGCAGCAGTTCCTCGCCGACGCCGCGATCGTGAAGCGCGGGACCGATGCGAGGGACAAGGTCAGCCCCGAAGCGCAGGAAGCCTACCATCGGTGGTTCGGGAACGCGGGCAGCGCTCCGGAGGGATGGCCCGACGAACTCGGCTATTGGGTCGGCATGCGCATTGCCGAGCAATATATGGCTCGATCAGCCGATAAGCATGCCGCACTCAATGAGTTGATCCAGGCTCGCGACCCTGCCGAGATACTGAGAAAAAGCGGCTACGGCGCCTTTCCTTAAGCGCGTCGCTCTTCCTGCAACAATGTCAGCATGGCGAGTGCTGCGGCAGCAACCGCGGCACTGGTGAAGAACGTCGCCGAGCTTCCCTCACGGTCCCACATCCAGCCTGCCCCAAGGCTCGCAAGCAAGGCCGCGATTCCGCTGACGAACCAGAAGGCGCCGAAGCTGGTGGCGCGCAGGTCCTCAGGCGCGCTGTCCGCGATCATGCGCGAAAAGATGCCCTGCGTCAGCGCCATGTGCGCCCCCCACAGGATCACGCCGATGGCAAGAAGGGCGAAGTTGTCGGCTTTGGCGAGGACCAGGTTCCCTGCGATCAACGCCGCGATGCCAGCCATCAGCAGCGACTTGGGACTCATCCGGTCGCTGAGCGCGCCGGCGGGGTAGGCAAGGGCGACATAAGCGAGATTGAAGAGCGCTAGGGTCAGTGGCGACATCGCCTCGGTGAGCCCGATCTCGAGTCCCTTGAGGATGAGGAATGCCTCTGAGAAGCGCGCGAGTCCGAACAGGAATCCCACCTTGAGCAGCCGCTTCGTCGCGGCGTCGAGATGGCGAAAGCCCGAGAAGAAGGGAGACTTCTTGAGCGGCGCGCGATGCTCCTCAGGCTCGCGCAAGGCAACCCACGCAAGAAGGAACGAGCAAAAGGCCGGGATGATCGCGACCCAATAAACCGACCTGATATCGCTCGCGAACCAGGCCATCAGCCCGATCGCTGCAATCGGCGCCAGCAATGCGCCCACCGTGTCCAACGATTGCCTCAATCCGAAAGCGCGCCCGCGAATCTCAGGCGGCGTCTCGTCGGCGACCATCGCGTCGCGTGGGGAGCCGCGAATACCCTTGCCGATGCGATCGGCGAACCGCGCGCCCATGACCGTTGCGGCGCTGCTGGCCAAAGGGAAGAGTGGCTTGGACAGGGCGGCGAGGCCGTAACCGGCGACAACCCACGGCTTCCGCTTCAGGCTTCGGTCTGAAAGCCGCCCTGAAGCGAGCTTGGCAAAATTGGCCGTCGCTTCGGCAATGCCGTCGATTGCTCCCAGCGCTGTCGCCGGCAGCCCGAGGACCAAAGTCACGAATGCTGGCAGGAGCGCGTGATAGATCTCGCTCGACAGATCCATCAGCATGCTGACGAAGCCAAGGATCCAGACGTTGCGGGGGAGGGGCGGGCGCGTGCTCAAGCGCACCTCATTGCGGCTTCGTCGCGCTCGCGCAACCGCTCGTCCACTGCTTCGGCGCAACAATATTGCGCAGTGCCCAATTGTTGTTAGGCTGCAATCATGATGTGGGGGTCGTCACCGGCCGCGCTGGCCAACCGTTTCAACACGCTCGCCCAGAATTGGGTGGCGGACGGACCTGCCGCACGCGCCGAGCGTGCTCGCCGAAAATTGCTGTCGGTGATAGGTTCCCACGAGCCTGCCACGCTCAACGAAGTTGCAGCGGAAGTCGGACGTGGCGCACCTGCCGTCAGCCGCGCTGTGGACGCGCTCGTGCGCTCCGATCTGGTCGAACGGACGCAGGATCCCGACAATCGCCGCCGCCTCGCGCTTCGCCTCACCGATCATGGCCGTCAGGAACTAACGAACCAGCCGAAGGCCGTCTCCGGGCTGGAGCTTCGGCTAGAGCGTCTGGCGCACAGCGAACTGCGCGCCATTGAACGCGCGATCGAGATCCTCGAGCGGGCCTAAGGCTTAACCGTTGCCGCGCCTGCGGCGCGTTTCCCAACCCTTTTTTGCAGCGGCGCTGCGGCTGGTCGACCTGCCTGACCCGGCGTTTTTGCCGCCCTTGTCCTGCTTGTTGACCGTTGCCCAGGCCCGGCGCTCGGCTTCCTTGTGGGAAACGCCGCGCTTTTCGTAGCCTTCCTCGATGTGCTTTTCCTTGCGGTCCTGCTTGGCTGTATATGCTCCACGGGGCATGAATAACCTCCTCATGCTTTTCGGTTTCGCCGGGCTAAACGCATGAGCAAGGGTGCCGTTCATGCTGCATTGCAACATTCGCGGGTAGCGACTACATGGCCGCCGAACTTTTTTCCGGGAAAATCAGATGAACCTGCGTAACGTCGCGATCATCGCGCACGTCGATCACGGCAAGACTACACTTGTCGATCAGCTCTTCCGCCAGTCGGGCACCTTCCGCGAGAATCAGCGCGTCGAGGAGCGGGCGATGGACTCGAATGACCTCGAGAAGGAGCGCGGGATCACGATTCTGGCGAAGTGCACGTCGGTCGAGTGGAACGGCACGCACATCAATATCGTCGACACGCCGGGCCACGCCGACTTCGGCGCCGAAGTGGAGCGCATCCTGTCAATGGTCGACGGCGTCATCCTGCTCGTGGACTCCGCCGAGGGCCCGATGCCGCAGACGAAGTTCGTCACCGGCAAGGCGCTGTCGCTCGGCCTTCGTCCGATCGTCGTCGTCAACAAGATCGATCGTCCGGACGCGCGTCCGGCGGAGGTGCTCGACGAAGTATTCGAGCTGTTCCTCAACCTCGAGGCGACCGACGAGCAGCTGGACTTCCCAACGCTCTACGCGAGCGGCCGCGCGGGCTATGCCGGATCGACCGACGACGTCCGTGAGGGCGATCTGACCCCGCTATTCCAGGCGATCGTCGACCATGTGCCGGCGCCCTCGCTCGATCCGGCGGGCGAGTTCAAGATGCTCGCGACCCTGCTCGACCGCGACAACTTCCTTGGCCGTATTCTTACGGGCCGAATCGAAAGCGGCACGCTCAATATCAACGAGCCGATCCGCGCGATGGACGTGAACGGCAACGTGGTCGAGGACGGCCGCGTCACCAAGCTGTTCGCCTTCCAGGGGCTGGAGCGGGTTCCGGTCGAATCCGCAAAGGCAGGCGACATCGTCGCTATCGCGGGCCTCGTGAAAGCGACCGTCTCCAACACCATCGGCACGCCTGCGATCACTGAGCCGCTTCATGCGCGCGAAATCGATCCGCCGACGCTCAGCATGACCTTCGCGGTCAATGACAGCCCCTTTGCAGGCAAGGACGGCGACAAGGTGCAGAGCCGCGTCATCCGCGACCGCCTGCTGCGCGAGGCTGAAGGCAATGTCGCGATCCGCGTCACCGAGACTGCCGGCGGCGAGGCTTATGAAGTGGCCGGCCGCGGCGAGCTTCAGCTTGGTGTGCTGATCGAGACGCTGCGCCGCGAAGGCTTTGAGCTCGGCATCAGCCGCCCCCGCGTCCTCTTCCGTGACGGCCCGAACGGCCGTGAGGAGCCATACGAGACGGTCGTCGTCGACGTGGACGACGAGTTCTCCGGCACCGTCATCGACAAGATGGCGCTGCGTAAGGCGGAAATGACCGACATGCGGCCGTCGGGCGGTGGCAAGACGCGCCTGACCTTCTCCGCACCGTCACGTGGCCTGATCGGCTATCATGGTGAGTTCCTGTCCGATACGCGCGGCACCGGCATCATGAACCGGCTGTTCGAGAAGTACGGCCCCTACAAAGGTCCGATCGCTGGCCGTCAGAACGGCGTCCTGATCTCGATGGAGCAGGGCGGGGCTGTCGCCTACGCGCTGAACGCGCTTGAGGACCGGGGCATCCTGTTCGTGTCGCCCGGTGAGCTGCTCTATGAGGGCATGGTCATCGGCGAAAACGCCAAGCCGCAGGACCTCGAGGTCAATCCGCTCAAGTCGAAGCAGCTCACCAACTTCCGCGCGAGCGGGAAGGACGAAGGCATCCGCCTGACTCCGCCGAAACGCATGAGCCTGGAGCAGGCGATTGCCTACATCCAGGACGACGAGCTGGTGGAAGTGACGCCGAAGGCGATCCGGATCCGCAAGCGCTTCCTCGATCCGCACGAGCGCAAGCGTGAAGCGCGCAAGATGGAAGCCGCCTAGGCGAGTTCGTGGCCATCCTGCGATGGCCACTCAACGAATTCCCAGCATCGGCGTTGGAGCGCCGTGCGCGCGTGGAATCTCTTAAAGCCGTTCGCTGTCGCTGGACTGATTGGGCTGGCGCTGATCCTGCTCGCCGTCGTGCTGTTCGTTAAATCGGGCGTGTACGACGTGGGCGCGGCGACACCGCATACGACGTTCACGGAGTGGCTCAGGCACGATACAATGATCCATTCCGTGCGCCGCCACGCTGCGAGCATTGTTGCTCCTGATCGGTTCACTGACGAGCAGATCGTCGGTGGGTTCTGCCAATATGAGACCCACTGCGCGGCTTGCCATGGAGCCGCCGCCGTGCCCCGCCAGAAGTGGGCCAGCGGTCTTGAGCCGGCACCACCTTACCTGCTGGACGTCCACGAACGCTTCACGCCGTCCGAGCTGTTCTGGATCGTGAAGCATGGAATCAAGATGACCGGCATGCCGTCTTGGAAGAACGCCATGTCCGACGCGCAGATCTGGGAGGTTGTCGCCTGGCTTGAGGCTAGCTCGAAATTACCGCCGCAGACGTACGTGCAATGGCGCGCCAAGCGATCGTGCGGGCCGCGCGTGCTTTAATGCTGGGCGCGGATCTTGCGGTTGGACTCCTCGATCCCGCGAAGGAAACTCGGCTCATCGGCGGAGGAGACGTCGCCAATGCGCCAGCCGGTGGCTGTGCGCACCAAGGTGAAGCGTGTCGGGCGAGGCTTGTAGCCAGTAAAGCCGATCGAAACTTGAACCACCGCCTTGTCGGGGCCATGCTGGGTCACGTTCACGACTGAGGCATGCATTCCGGCTGTGTCCTGACACTGGCAGACCGGATCGCCATCGACATAGCCGACCTCGCCCTTGGCCAGCCGGCTATCCTCGGCGAGAGCAGCGGCCAGGCGAGGAGCGAAGACACGCTCCGGATGGTCGAAGGGGCTATAATCCTGCTTCCGATAGTTTGCGTAGAGCCGCTCCATAAATGCCTTGGGCGTCTCGGCCTGCGGCTGGGCGGCCGCGGCAGCGAGGAGGGCGAGGATCATCCCGCTCCCCCCATCTTGAGGACCGTCTCCCACTCATCATCGCGGACTGGCGCGACCGACAGGCGCGACTGACGGATCAGTTCCATCTTCGCCAGCTTCGGCTCCGCTTTGATCTCGGCGAGCGTGACTGGGCTCTGAAGCGCTTCGATCGGTTGCACCCGGACCGAGACCCAATCCGGATCTTTCGGGTCGGGCTGCGCTTCACGCGTGATCTTCATGATTCCGACCACCGACTTGTCGGACATGGAATGGTAGAAAAAGGCCGTGTCACCGGTCTTCATCGCTTTCAGGTGCAAGCGAGCGGCGTTGTTGCGAACGCCGTCCCATTCGGTGCCACCGTCGCGAACGAGGTCGCTCCAGCCATAACTTTCGGGCTCAGACTTCATTAGCCAGTGGGCCATTTGGGCAACACCTCCTGTCCCGGTTCGATACCACCGCCGGTGAAACGTGTCGAAATGGCGTCGAATGTCATAAATGTGTCGCGAAAAATCCGAGGAAACTGAACAATTTGAAAGCGTTCCGGATTCCGTCCCGTGTCGCGAACGGTTCATCGCCGATTGGTTGGACTCGGGAAAACGTTAACTTATCTGGGTTCTCAGCAAACGAGAGCGAGTGAGCCAAGCGCGCTTTGACGCCGGCTCCAGGGCAAGACGGACTTCCCCGCTGGGTTCCATAAGGCGCCATTGGCGTCCCCAGCGGCCTGTCCGCCAAGAGGGTTACGAACACAGTGATCAAGTTTCTGGGAAGCCGCGGCGCGTCCGCGGTGATGGGGATTGCGTTGCTTGGCGTCACTTCGGCAGCCAGCGCGCAGGACCTACCAGCGTTGAACGTCCCGGCGGCCGTCAAGGCGCTCGACGTCAACAGCGCCACCCAGCCGCTGGGCAATGCTGCCCAAGCGGTAGCCAAGGCCGTGGCCACCCCGGCCGTTGCGGCAACCAATGCCGTCGCGACGGTGAGCGGTTCGGTGCTTCAGGCGAAGCCGGCACAGTCGGTAACCGTGCAGATGACGCCGTCGGTCGCGAGCGAGGCTGCGTATCTCTACAAGAACGGCTGGCCGCTCTACGCGCTGGTCGACAAGTTTAGCACCGGCGCGCCGCTCGACGATCAGGGCCAGTGCCTTGCAACTGCCGTCTATTTCGAAGCGCGTGGTGAGTCCCTGGAGGGTCAGCTCGCGGTCGCGCGGGTCGTGATGAACCGTGCCGCGTCGCATCGTTATCCGCCGGATATCTGCGCGGTCGTGAAGCAGCCGGCTCAATTTTCCTTCGTTCGTCACGGTGCATTCCCGTGGATCGACACGAACTCGGCGTCCTGGGCCCGTGCGCAGGGTATCGCTCGCCTCGCCTTGGCCAACGTCGTGCCGAGCGTCAGCGAGGACGTGCTCTGGTACCACGCGACCTATGTGGCGCCGTCGTGGGGCCGCCGTCTGAACCAGGCCGAGAAGATCGGTCTGCACATTTTCTATCGTTCGTAAGCGTAACGAGTTGAGGGGCGAGTGGGCGTCCGGAGTTAACGCTCCGGGCGCCTTTTTCATTCTGGCGCAGTGCCGCCGCGGCTGAACGTAAACTCCGTTCAAGGGGGATTCGCGCGGGGAACAATCCGAGCGAGCATTGGTGAACGGATTTTCCCCTGTGGGAAGTTCCGTGGGTACGGGAGGCTCGCGGAGTGCTTAAGATCCTGGTCGTCGAGGATGATCCCCAGCTGGCGGAAACGATCAAATACCAGATCGAGGACAATCCGCGTTATCGGGTCGTCGCGACGGCCGAAGATGCGGACGGGGCCATTGCAGCAGTCGAAGCCTATGAGCCCGACCTGGTGCTGCTCGACCTTCACCTGGCGCATGGATCGACGGGCTTCTCGGTCGCTGTCCGCCTCAACGACTTCGGCGTCCCATGCATGTTCGTGAGCGGAAAGGCGCCGAGCTTTCCGATGCCGGACCTGGCGCTGGGCTGCCTGATGAAACCCTTCACGTCGGAGGACGTGCACCGCTCGCTAGCCATGGCCGAGGATTTGCTGCGGGGCCGTGAAGCACATCGGCCCAAGCCCCCGCAGAATTTGACGCTCTACGATCCCAATGAGCCGGTCCAGCATGTACAGCCGGGCTTCATCCCGTCGAAGCGCTCGCTTCGGACGCGGATCGAGCACTGGTTCTCCGGCCATCACTATTGAGTTGATGGGCTAGAGCCGCATCATCCCCTTGCGCGGCTCCCTTACGCCGAGCGTTTCGTCGGTCAGCGGAGCTCCTGCGTCCAGCAGGGCCTGGCGACGTCCCTTGATGGCCGCGCTGCGCTGGACGTCTTCGTAGATTAGCAAGTCCGAGATGCTGGGATGGCGGAGCGTGCGCTCCACAAATGCTGCCGTGCGCGGCCACCGCTCGGCGTCGGTCTCGAAGCCGGCGTAAGAGCCGTTGCGGAAGAAACTGGCGATCGAGATGTCCGCGACGCCGATCTCACCGAAGAGAAATCCGGCTGCGGGCAGCTGCTCTTCCAGATAGTCGAGCGCGGCGGGGATATCCTCTTCCTGCGCCTTGCGGACCCGCTCCTCGTCCGTCGGCTCTCCCCACACCAACGGCCTCACGACCTTCTGGTAGAAGAATGCCCAGATGAAGAGGTCGCCGAGGCGGGTGTCGGCATATTCCTCGAGCCAGCGAGCGCGGGCGCGATCTTTAGGATCGGTCGGGAACAGCGCATGGCCCGGATAAGCTTCGTCGAGATAGGCGCAGATCACCGACGAGTCGCTGATCGAGAAGTCGCTGTCGATCAGCACCGGGATCCGGCAGAGCGGGCTCATCCGCCGGAACTCGTCGTTGCCGAAAAATGGGGTGATCGGGTCGACCTCATAGGCGATGCCCTTGAGATTTATCGCCGCCAGCACCTTGCGCACGTAGGGACTGACGAAGCTTCCGATGATCCGAAGGGGGCGATCCATAAGAGGGGAATGCGCCTCCAAAATGCAGTTCGCAAGCAGGGGCTAGACACGCTGCATTTGTAGCGCTACAGATGTAGCGTACTCATCAAAGGGATTATGTCATGCGCTCCACTTTGCCGTTGTTCGTTATGGCTCTTGCCGTTTCCGCTCCTGCCGTTGCGACCGAGGCGGTCTCGGTCCAGCCGTTCCGCACCGTCGAATTGAGGGGTGGCGGCGATGTCACCCTGGTTCCGGGCTCGACCCAGCGGGTCACCATCCTCAACGGCAGCAGCCAGTACACGCGCATCTATGTCGAGCGTGACGGCAAGCTGCGCATCGACGCCTGCAACGAACGTTGCCCGCGCAATTACAATCTCCAGGTCCGCATCGAGAGCCCGCGCGCTCCGGACGTCGCCATTTCCGGCGGCGGCACGATCAAGGCTGCTGGCGGCTTCGCACCGCAAGGCCATCTCGCGGCGGCGGTGAACGGCGGAGGCCGCATCGATGTCCGTGCGATCGAGGCGACCGACGTAGCGGCTGCGGTGAATGGGGGCGGAGACATCTTCGTCCGTCCGCGCTCGACCCTGTCGGCAGCGGTGCATGGCGGCGGCGGCATCCGCTACAGCGGCAACCCGCAGGTCTCCATGGCCGTCATGGGCGGCGGCGACGTCCGCCGGATCGACTAGGTCAGTTCGACCACTTCAACGCGGTTGCGTTCGAACCTCAGGCCGACGGTGAGCAGCGCCCGAAAGGCGTTGTAGCCGCCGGTCCCGGGGTGAAAGGCGTGGAAGAACAGCTGCGGCTCTCCATCCAGGCCCGGTGCAACCGAAGCGTGGCCCGGTGCAGTCCACTCCTTCGTAGACCTCAGCAACGGCTCCCCCTGCTTTGTGTAGAGTCCGAGTGGGTGATCCGCGACCGCAACGCCGATCCCGTACGAGGGCGTCGAAAAATCGTTGCCTGCGTAGAACAGCCAGTAACGGCCCTCCTGCCTGGACACGAACGGACCCTCGATCAGATGGCCCTCCCAGTCGAGGTCGTTGCACAGGACGATCTTGTTTTCGCCGACCAATGAGCGCCCGTCCTCAGCGATGCGCTGCGCGCGGATCGGGGTCGACATGGCGTCGAGAATGGCTTCGGCGAGACCGAAATCGATCAATGCGGCCTTGCAGCGCTGCCAGTTGGCGAGCGTCGCTTCGATCAGCGGCTGCATGACGAAAAAGCGGATCATCGGACGCTGCTGATTGGCCCAAGGTACGATGGCCGCCGCAAAGGCCGCCGTCCGCCGGTCTGCATCCGTGGTGTAAAGCTTCCCGATCAACTCCGGATGCTTGCGCAGCAGCATCGCCAGCGGCCGCGGCCAGATGCTGTTCGTGTCGTCCTTCCAGAAAAGATAACGGTCGCCATTGTCGTCGATGAACAGGTGGGAATCGATGACGCCACCGCTCATCAGCGGCTGGCCGCTGTCGTAGCCGAGGCCGGTCGTATTGACGGGCTTGCCCGTGATCAGCGGCTGGCCGTTGTCGGTCCAGGGACCGAGCGGCGAAGGTGCCCGAGCCAGGCCGATGGCCAGTGCATTGTTGACCTGACGCGCGGTGAAGGCGATCCAATATTCATCCCCGACACGGTGCATCTCCGGCGCCCAGAAATCGGCGACGTTACGGCCCTTTGCGGCCCATTGCGGCTCCTGACCCTGCGGGAAGACGAATCCCTTTAGTTCCCAATGTTCGAGATCGAGCGAGTGGAGGATTGGGAAGGCGTCGGGCGCGTCGTTCGACGTCGCGACGAGCCAATAATCTTCGCCATCCTTGAACACGGCCGGGTCGCCGTAACCGACCAGAATTTGCGGATCGACGTTCTCCGTGAGCAGCGGCCGCCAGTGCATGGTGGAGGCGGGCCGCTCGCCCTGATGGCTGAAGATCTCGGGCAAGCGCGAACCGAAGTCGCGGCTGAGGGACTCGAAGAAAGTCGTGAAATCCTGCTGCGTGCCCGTCGGCACGATGTAGCTGCGTTCGGCGCCGCCAACCTCTCGCACGCGGATCCGGAAGCCATCGCCTTCTTCATGGGCTTCGACGTCGAAACTCGGAACTTCGATCACACTCATGCGACGCGCGGATAGGCGCAGGCGCCGTTGGCGAGAACCCCTTCCGGGGCGAGCGGCATCGACTTATGGTTGAGCCGTGGGGCCAACTGACCATGTCTTGGCGATCGATCAGGGCACGACCTCGTCGCGTGCCATCCTTTTCGATTCCGAGGCGCGCGCGGTCGCCGTTGCCCAGCGCGAGTTCCAGCAGCATTATCCCGCGCGAGGCTGGGTCGAGCACGACGCCGAAGACATTTGGCGCGACACGCTGGCGGTAGCTCGGGAAGTGCTCGGCAAAGTCGATCCGGCGCGTGTCGCTGCCATTGGGATCACCAACCAGCGCGAGACGGTGGTGGTGTGGGACAGATCGACGAGCGAGCCGATCCATCGCGCGATCGTATGGCAGGATCGGCGGACGGCCAATGTTTGCAACCAACTGAAAGGCGAGGGGGCGGAGGAAACGGTCAGCGAGCGGACCGGCCTGCTGCTCGATCCCTATTTCTCTGCGTCCAAGATCGCCTGGATCCTCGACAATGTCGCAGGCGCGAGGGAGCGAGCGGAGCGGGGAGAGCTGGCGTGCGGCACGATCGACTGCTTCCTGCTGTGGCGGCTGACCGGCGGTGCCGTTCACGCGACTGACGCGAGCAACGCCAGCCGCACCTCTCTGTTCGACATTCACGCTCAGCGCTGGGATCCGGAACTCTGCCGGCTATTCCGCGTGCCCCAAGCATTGCTGCCCGAGGTGCATGACAACAGTCGTATCTTCGGGATGACGGCGGCTGGTTTGCTCGACTTCCAACTTCCCATCGCGGGAATGGCCGGCGACCAGCAGGCGGCGCTGATCGGTCAGGCTTGCTTCAAACCGGGGATGGTCAAGTCGACTTACGGTACCGGCTGCTTTGCGCTGATGAACACGGGAAACCGGCCGGTCTCTTCGCAGCATCGCTTGCTTACGACCGTCGCATATCGCCTCGGCGGGCAGACGACTTATGCCCTAGAAGGCTCGATCTTCGTCGCTGGGGCCGCGATCAAATGGCTTCGAGACGGTCTCGGCGTGATCGCCCACGCATCGGAGACCGACGGCCTCGCGACGCGGGTACCGGACAGCCACGGCGTCTACATGGTTCCGGCCTTCGTGGGCTTGGGCGCGCCCTACTGGGACCCCGAAGCGCGTGCCGCGATCTTTGGCCTGACGCTGGATGCAACCGGAGCGCATCTTGCACGCGCGGCATTGGAGGCAGTCGCTTATCAGACCCTAGATCTCGCTGAAGCGATGAGAAACGACGGAGCGACGCGTAGCGCAGCCCTGCGCATCGACGGCGGCATGGCGTCCAACGATTGGCTTTGCCAGTTCCTCGCGGACATTCTGGAAGTGCCGGTGGAGCGTCCCCAGAATCTCGAAACCACCGCGCTTGGCGCCGCTTTCCTCGCCGGCATGGCGACGGGCGTGTGGAACAGCCTCGACGACATCGCGAGCACGTGGAAGTGCCGCGACAGCTTCCAGCCGCACATGCCGAGTGATCAGAGAAAGAGGCTCGTCGACGGCTGGCGGGCAGCCGTCGCCAAGACCCTTACCGGAGCTGCGCGCTAACCCCTGACAGCGTCTTGCGGAGCGCTGCTACGCGGGCGGTCGCCTTCGCATCGGACGGGTTGGTGGGGGCCAAGCTTCCTGCGAGCTGATTCAGCTGCGAGGCCAACGCCGCATCCTTCGCGCGAGCGTTCACGCGTGTAGTGGCGTTGCCCAGCGCGGACCTCAGGTTCGCAATCGTCGCAGGCGCAAGCGACCCGCTCCGCTCCAGCTGATCCACGTAAGCGAGGGCAACGACCGGATGGTCGGGCCAAGCCACGGGGAATTGCTGCTGCGGATTGAAGGTCTGGCCGGGATTGGCCATCGCCGCCGCCGCGATTTCGTTGGCAGACAACGTCTTGCTCGGCGTCAGCGCGAGGACGTCGAGGCCGCGCGCGATCTCCGTCCCGTAAATGCGGCCGCGATAGTAGTAGGCCGACCAGAAGCCGCCGAGGATCATCTGGTCCGCTGCGATGGGCCCGCGGTCGAAGTAGGCGATCTCGACCGGGTTCGACGAGTCCGTGAAGTCGATCACGGAAATGCCGCCTTGGTACCATGCCTGAACGAAGATATCGCGGCCGGGCACCGGTACGATCGACCCGTTGTGCGCGACGCAATTCTCCTGCTCCGACTGAACGGCCGGAAGCTTGTAGTGATCACGGAAGGTCAGCTTGCCGTCGACGATGTCGTAGAAGGCGTCGGCACCCCAGGTGCGCGGGTCCTGAACGCGGCAGCGCGGACGTCCGCCACCGCCCCATTCGTCGGTGAAGATGACCTTGGTACCGTCATTGTTGAACGTCGCCGAGTGCCAGTAGGAAAATGTGGGATCGTTCACGACATCGATCCGCACCGGCTTCCGCGGGTTTGCGATGTTGAAGATGATGCCATTGCCTGAGCAGGCGCCTGCGGCGAGCTGACGGCTCGGGAAAGTCGTGATGTCGTGGCACTGATCGGTGCGGCTGGTTTCCTGCGTGCCTTCACCATGCGCACCGCCGCGCCAAAGTCCGGCGAGGTTGCCGGTCTTCGGGTCGGCGAAAACGGCGGGGCTGTCGATGATCCGCGCCTTCGACGGATCGGCGACGGGGATCTCGACGACGTCGATGCGGAATAGCGCGGTGCTGGCATCCGCGGTTTCGGCCACGCAGCCGGCAAGCTCCTCGCCCTTGCGGACTTGGGCAGTGCCGGAGACATAGACGATGATCGACTTGTCATCACTTGAGACGACAGAGTGGGTATGCGAGCCGCGGCAGGTCTGGACCTGACCGACCTGACGCGGGCGCGTGACATCGCTGATGTCAAAGATACGGATGCCGCGGAAGCGCTCGGGGCTGACATCGTCGCGAACGCCCTGACGTCCGCAGTCGACGCGACCGCGGGTCTGCTCGACCGACATGATCATCAGGTGTCCGACGATTGAAAGGTCGCCCTGGCCGCCCGGGCAGATCGTCGAGCTGATGAGCTGCGGCGCGCCATCGGCGACCAGACGATAGAGGTTGAAGCCGTGATAGTTGCCGACCGCCAGCAAGTCGCCCGAGAAGGCCATGTCGGTATTGGCGAAGCTCAGCAGCGGGAAGCGCTCATTGTCCTCGTTCGGCGGCTTCTTGGGCGCAGCCGCCGCCTTCTTGCCCTTCGGCTTCTTCGCATCGTCGGGATTGGACGGCAGGCCGGCGGGGTTGGCCGGATCGAAGAAACCCGTGGGCTTGGGGAGCGATGCGACGATGCGCATCCCGCTGATCGCCTGCCCAGCGTCATTAAAGCCCGGCTTGAGGCTCGAACGCGGATCGTCGACCAAGCCGACGAGCAGCGCGTTCATCCGCTTGATCTCGGCATTCTGCTCATTGATCACATCGTTCACAAATTCGAACAGCACAGGGTCATAGGCGGCGCCGGGGCGCTTCAGCAGGGCCTGCGCCATGTTCACGGCGCCCTGGTGGTGCGTGATCATGCGCTCGAGGAACTGACGGTCGAACTCCGGGCCTTTGGCAGCGGCAAGCGCGGCCATCTGCTCCGGCGTCGCCATGCCCAACGCCGCATGATCGCCCTTCATCGACGAGGTCGGCGCCATGGCCGGCATGGCGTGCATCATGTGCATCGCGCTCGATGCATCAGGCGCGGTCTGGCCGCGATCGCGCAGCCATTTGCGCATGAAGTTGATTTCGTCCGCCTGCGACGCGTCGATACGCCGCGCGGCGTCGACCAGACCCTGGCGGTTGGTCCGGTCCTTGACCAGCGCAGTCATCTGAACCGCTTGGCCGTGGTGGAGGATCATGTCCTGCATGAACTGGACGTCGTCGGCCGTGTAGCGCGTGTCGGCGATCTTGATCGCTTGCTCGGGCGTGATGACGTTGCTTGGCTTGCCGGGCGCCCCGGGCTCGACGATCGGGGCCTGTTGTGCGGCTGCTCCGCCCGCCAGTGCAAAAAGGCTGAGAAGCACGCCCTTACGGACGAGTGAAGACCGCCGAACTGGATTCATGGAATCGCCCCCCTAATGTCTCGGTGCGGAGGCGTAACACAGCAATGCGGAGGAGCGAAATGCCCCAGAATCCACTGCTCGAAATCACGGTCGGCGTAAGTGCGCCGGACTAGCTGAGGCTATTCCGACGCGCCGAACAAAGCCCTATTGCGGCGTACCTGCAGGCTGCGGAGCGGGTGCAGCCCCGTTCGGAGGGAACTGCGCCATCAGCTTTGAGATGGCTTCTTGGACCTTTGCCGGGTTTTGCTTGTTCGGATCGATCGTCTCAGTCGCCTGGCCATGCCAGAGTGCCTGCTTGGTCTTGCCATCGAAGGCATCCAGCGAGAGCTGCCCCACCGTATATTGCCAGACGTCAGTCCGGAGGCCCCAAAGTCCCCAGCTATCTACGTCAGTCTTGTTGTGCGCTCCGATCGACACGACCAGGCTCAGGTCTCCTCCCGACGGAACCTGCTGATATCCCTTTTGAACCAGCGCCGCCGCGAACCCGTCTATGATCTGCTGATACAGGACCGGGTTGCCGCCCGCCGGTTCGATCGCCTTCAGGAATGAGAAAGTCTTGTAGTTGCCGAAGTTCACGCCCGGCATCGCCTGCGTCGATATCGAAGGTCTGGCGACGGCCCCCGAGGCGGTGGCCAGTCCAAGTGCAAGTGCCAGGATCACGGATGTCTGTCGGCGCATGGCTTCGCTCCACTATTGCTGTGTCGTGCGCTGTGCCGATAATCGGCGAGAACTGGCGCCGACATTGGGTAAAGTCCCTACCGCTTCCCGCCCCGACCTAGGGACGGTTCGGCATCGCTAGGCTGAGTGATCAGGCGCGTAAGCTTGTCCGGATAAATGCGGATAGGAGTTTCGCTCGATTTCCCTTTGGCATGACCGCGCCTGCACAAGGGAAACGCGATGCCGAACATATCCTTGCCGAGCGATATCAAGGTGGAGCCCTCAGTCTCCAATCACTTCGCGTGGATCCGAACCCTCCTGGCCCTTCAGCGCACGCTGATGGCAGCAACCCGGACGTCGGTCTCACTCATCGGCTTCGGGTTCACGGTCGCCCAGTTCTTTGAGAAGCTCAGGGGCAATCTTCCAGCCGATCTTCAACATGTGCGCCCGAATGTGCCGAGAGATCTCGGATTGACCTTGATCGCCGTCGGCGTCGTCTCGCTCGCAATGTTCATCTGGCAGTACCGAGTATCGCTCAAATATATGCGGAGCGGGGAGCTGGCGGCGATCGGCATCGCTGAGCAAAAGCCCATGCACCAGCCAAGCTATCTATTCGCCTGGACGGTACTGCTCATCGGTATTGCGGCTTTCGTCGCGGTGCTGGAGCGCCTATAAGGAGGCGCCCCGCAACGATCAGCGCAGTGCGACGACGTTCGTACCGATCAGACGGTCGCGCAGGCTCCGTGCAAGTTCCTTCGAAACGGCCTTCACCGTGTCCGTTGTGGACAAGGTTGCGCCGACGTCGAGCGGCTCGGGTGCACGGCGCCGCGTGGCGGCAACCAGCACGTCATCATTCTTGCCCGTCATCTCGACCGAAACTGTGATGGAGCCTGTGAAGGTGCCGCCCTGCTTCCCTTGAATTTGCCTGATCGTGTTGAATGCCAAGCCGATCGGCAGGACGCGCGTCGCGGTCGCGACACCTCCGGTCGTGTCCTGAACGCCGACCAGCGACAATTGGATATTCAAGCATCCCGGTTGCCTCGTGTTTGACACGACGAACGACTTCGACATCTCTTCCATGACGGCCGCGGAGAGGATGCTTGCGAACCTTTGCCTGTCCGCTTCCGGCGTATTGCCGAACTGCGCGTCGGCGCCTTGGTAGACCGTCGCCGGCGGCAGACACACTGACGAGAAGCGAGAGCTGGCGAACTTCGGGCTGATGTAGGTGTAGTCAGTGCCGGTCGTTCCGGGGGCCACGTTCACGGCATTGTCTTGGGCCTGGGCGCCGGTAGCGGGCGCAGTCGTCAACAGGATCGCTGTAGCCGTTGATGCAACAATTGAGAATCGCGACATAAATTCCCCCGACGTCCGATGAGGGATTTTGAATAAAATCACAGATGTCGGCGAACACTCAGGGGAAACCCCCATCTCCAAACTCTGAGACTATGTGCGGGCCGGACTAGGCGGCTGTCTTCGACGTGTCGAAGACGACCTGGTCGTACTGCCAAAGCCGCTCGAACAGGATGCGAGCGACCGACCGAGACTCTTCATTAGGCGCAAGCTCGTGGATCGATCGGCGATTGTCGATCGAGTCGAACAGCGCCTTTTGCTGTGCGTCGATAGGCAAGTAGATGTCGGTATAGGTGTGATTGCGATTGATCAGCACCGCTGCCGCTGTTGGGGGCAATTGCTCCTGAACGACCACCGTGTCCGGGATGCGGATCGGCACATAGTCTAGCCACGCATTTCCCTCGAACGTGATCGAGTGCGGTGCACTCTGGTCCTTGGGATAAGCGATCAGGCTGTGGACCAGCATTGAGCCGCGGAACAATTCCACTGCCGCGAACTGCTCGTCAGGGGGAAGCTGCATCAGCTTCTCGCGATGGGGAGACGTGACCAACGCTCCGCATGCAGCAAGGTACGGCGCTTGCCGGAGCCAGCGTCCGAAAGCCACGCTGCCCTCAGACAGAAACTCCATCAATTGCGGTACGGAATAGGCCCGGTCCCGAGGATTGAGCAGGGCATCGGCGAGGCCGGCCTCGCTTCGAAAGTCGGGCGATTTACGGATTAGGATCGTCAGCGGATGGTCAGGGGGCAGCGCGCTCAGGCTTGCTGCGAGTTCGCGAATATCGGCCGACGTGGTGCCGATGCCGAGCCGCCGGCAATAGTCCTGCAGCATGTAGATGCCGGTTCGCCCGTAGGGCGCGTAGACCATGAGGTGCATTGCGCCATCGGGCTCCAGGACATGTCGGAGCGCACGAAGGCCGATCAATGGGTCGGCGAGGTGGTGAAGCACGCCAGTACAGACGATCAGGTCGAATTTGCGTCGCAAGCTCGCCACGTCTTCGATCGGCATTTCGTGCAGTTCGAGATTGCGGATGCTGTGCTTCCGCTTGAGCTTCGCGGTTTCCTGGATGCTCGACTTGCTGAAGTCGGTTCCGGTCACCTTTGACTGTGGCCAGCGCAGAGCATGCTTCGCGGCTTGTGATGTACCGCAGCCGGCGATGAGGATCTTCCGGTCGGCGCGATATTCCTGATCGGGCCAGATGAGGTGGGTCTCGGCGAGGCGGCGCTGGTCGTCCCAGGCGCGGCCGTAGCCGGTCAGATCCGTTACCGGGAGCGGATAGGGATGGCGTTCGTAGAAAGCTCTGACTTGCGCCGAAACGGCAGCGCCGGCGACTTGGTCGTCGATCGCTGCCGTTGGTCCGCGAACAGGTACGTCCACTACAGGCTACTTGGCAGGTGCAGGCTCCTTCTGCGGAGCTGAACTCTTCGCTGGGTCAGCTTGGGGCTTGTTGCCCTGGGCTGCCTTACCCATTGCCTGCGCCTGCTCCATCACAGTGTCCAGGTTGAATGAAGCCGGTTTTTGGCGCGGCGGATATTTGACGAAGTCCTCGATCTGCTGCGCGATGACGGCCTGCATCAGGTACATCTGCGGAACGTGGTCGACCACCCAGTCCCAATAGGTATTTGAGTTGAAGTCGGCTCGTTCGAACGGGTCGCGCCTCAGATTGACGATGTGAGGCACACGCAGCTTGATGAATGGCTCGGCCCATTGCTGCATGGTGTTCGCTCTCTGGACGCAGAGGTTGAACTTGTAATCGCCGACGCGCACCGCAACGACTTCGCCGTCGTCGCTGAAGTACACCAGCGAATTCCGTGCGCTCTCCTTGGCCTTGCCGGTGATGTACGGAAGCTGGTTGTGGCCGTCGAGGTGGACCTTGTAGGTCACGTCGCCGACCTTGTAGCCGTCCAGCAGTTTCTTCGTGATATCGTCGGGATCGGCACCAGCCACTGCGAGCAGGGTCGGCAGCATATCGATGTGCGACACGATGCCGTTCAACACTGAGCCAGCCTTGATCTGACCTGGCCAACGCATGAAGCTTGGGACCCGCCAGCCGCCTTCCCAATTGCTGTCCTTCTGACCGCGGTAAGGAGTGCTTGCGCCATCTGGCCAAGTGTCATTCTCCGGCCCGTTGTCGGTCGAGTACATCACGATCGTATTGTCGGCGATGCCGAGCTCATCGAGCTTGTCGAGAATTTCCCCGATCTGCTCGTCGTGTACGACCATCCGGTCGCTGTACGGATCCTGGCCGCTCTTCCCGAGATTCTTCTCGGCCACGTGCGTGCGGAAGTGCATCGCCGTCGAATTGTACCAAAGGAAGAAGGGCTGATCGGCCTTGGCCTGTTCCTCGATCCATTCGAGTGCACGGGCGGTGATCTCTTCGTCGATCGTTTCCATACGCTTCTTGGTGAGCGGGCCGGTATCCTTGATCGTCTGCTTGCCGACGCGGCCGAACCGAGGATCGATCGTTGCGTCGTCCTTGTCGGTCGCCTTGCAGTCCAGGACGCCGCGCGGCCCGAACATTTCCTTAAACTTGGGGTCCTTCGGATAGTCCGGAAGCTCGGGCTCTTCTTCTGCGTTCAGGTGATACAGGTTGCCGAAGAAGACGTCGAAGCCGTGCACCGTCGGAAGATATTCGTTGCGGTCGCCGAGGTGGTTCTTGCCGAACTGCCCGGTCGCATAGCCGAGCGGCTTCAACAGCTCCGCAATCGTCGGATCCTCCTTCTGCAGGCCGACGTTCGCGCCAGGCATGCCGACCTTGGTGAGGCCGGTGCGGATCGGGTTCTGCCCGCAGATGAAGCAGGCGCGCCCGGCGGTGCAGCTCTGCTGCGAATAATAGTCGGTGAAGGTGACGCCTTCCTCGGCGATCCGGTCGATGTTCGGGGTGCGGTAACCCATCGAGCCCCGGCTGAAATGGCTGATGTTCCAGATACCGATATCGTCTCCCCAAAGGATGAGGATATTGGGTTTCTTCGACGGCATGGATCGCTCCTCGGCGCGTAGGGTGGGAGGCCCGGCCTTGGTCTTAATCCGCGGCCCCGCACATCGGGGATTCTCCCTTGAAATGATCTAGGGGTTTAGGGAGGCGTATTGGACGGATCTGGCAGGTTGCAGGCTCGCAGTGCGCGGCGGGTGTGCGCGGAACGTGTCCCAGAGCCGGATCATCGAATCCTGCGGCACCCTTACCAGGCCAGTTGTCGGCCGGTCGATGTCGATCACGAGCAATACGGAAATCGCGAAGAGCAGGAGGAGGGACGCGGCCGTCTCGCGGCCCCTTCGGCCTGTCATGACAAAGCCGAATACGCCCGCGGCAACGAGCTGGTAGAAGAAGAGTACGGCGTAAACCTCGGCCGGCACGTGTGAGCTGCGGCCAGCTTCGCGGGACGCGTCGAGATTTAAGATCTCACTGATTTGCAGTGCGAAGCCAGCTGCAAAATCCGTGTTTGGAACTGCCGGAAACGCAATGGCAGTGGCGTTCCATAGCTCGGCCTTGAGGCGTTCGCCGTGTTCACGGATCGGCTCGCGCTTGGGGCCGGGCTTTGTCCGGGCGAGCACAATGGCGTTCTTGGTGTAAGCGATTAGCAGGGAGCTGATGCGAGAGCGGTGCGGCTCGCCCAGAAGCTGCGCCTGAAGATATGCGGACTCGATCGCGTTGGCGTCCTCGAGGACGCGGTTCTGGCGTGTGTCGAAGCGGTCGATCGCCATCGCAAAGGTGAACCCGATCAGCAGGGCGAGGAGGCCGCTGACTGCCGTCAGCACATAACCTTCCTGATCGGTTGCTCCCTTGTCAGCAGCTGCGCCAACACCACGGCCGCGCAGCCACCATCCCAGCAAGGCGCTTAGGAACAGACCAGCGATAAGGCCGAGCGCCACCAGCCAAAGCGGCGTGAAGATCAGCCATCGGCCGAATTGCTCCATCGGGTTAATCCGGGCTGTTGTTCGGACGAACCTGCCCCGCGTGGCGCCGATAGCTATCCGGGATTAACCGGATGCAGCGCGCGAAGAGGATCCGTCTCTATTTCGACGCGCTCGCGCCGGCGTCAAATCGCCATATTCGGAGATATCTCGGCCGAGGAAATAGCCCATGACGATGCGGATGCCGGCTATCGCTCCGAATTGGCCGATGGTCGTCCAGTCCGGCGCGACGACTGTGTCGATCAGGTCAGCCGCGAGTGCAAACTCCAGCGACAGCAGAATCCAGGCCGCATAGCGCGTCCATATCGACTTTATGTGGGAGGGCAGCCGTTCGCCGCTAATTAGATGAAGAATCAAATTGACGAGGGTGACCAGCGACCCGACGGCAATCACCGCCACCATGACTATATCGATGGCAGTGGAAACCGTCTTCGCGAGCGGGATGAGGAAGTCTTCCACCTGCGGTCAGTGCGCGCTGGCAGGTCTGGCGTGACCAGAAGCCTTCCGCTCCCAGATCGCGTAGCCCGTTGAAAGCACCATGCTGATCAAGAGCATCAGCGCGATCGCCATGAGCACGTGCGGGTCGTTGAAGTTTCTTTGGGCAATCATCGCCGCAATGCCGGGATGACGAGTTGCCGCCACCTGAGCCATCGCCGCACGGTGCTCCGGGCTCCTTCCTCCGAGCCAGTGTCCGCCGAGAATTGCTCCGATAATGACGGCAGACATCGTCACGACGCTTCCATCGCCGATGAGGGCAACTACTGCGTCAATCTTCTTGTAAACGACGAACAGCGCCACCGGGATGAGAATGCCGAACGCAATGTGGCTTGCTATTGGCGCTGCCCTTGCACCGAACTTCGGCCATTTGCTCGCAACAGCGATCCCGATGATCAACGGCAGGAACATCGTGATCAAGATGAAGGCCGCGACCTTGATTACGGGGACGTGGACTTTCTCGGGAGAAACGGGGTTCAGCAGGGCGACCGTGACAGGGATGAGGACGATCGCGGACAGAATCAGGACAATGAAAAGCCCGCTGACGAAGGCGGTATCGGCTCCGGCCTTCAGCATCTTGTTGGGAGCGAAGGGCGCAGGCGGGGAAACCGCCATGAGGACGATCGCGACCTTGGTCAGGAATGGAATGGGAACGAGCAGGCACAAAATAACCGCAACCGCCGGAACGATCACGTTGACCGCTGCGAAGCCCCGCCAGAGCAGATCCGGGTGCCTTCGAGCATAAGTGACATCGCCCCAACGGCCCTGCAGTCCGACGCCGAGGACGAGCACCATCACGCTGGTAACGAGCAGCAAGCGAATGATGTCCTGAGCGGTCATCTGCCGGCGCTCCGGCAGCGAAGTGGCGACGTGTAGGGAGCTGGCATCCAGCGATTATGGATGGCCCGCCTTCACGCGCTATCCATGATTCTACGCATGCTTGGTAGAGGCCGGTCGCGGCTCTCGCTTCAGACGCACGCGAATTTCGGTTGGATGCCCCGCGTGGATCTAAACCTCCAATTCGCTACTGTTCACTGATGTCCGATCAAATCACTCATTCCTCGTGAAAATATATGCTAATCTTTCGCACTCGTTCATTGCCGTTCGCCAACAACCAGAATAAAGTGAGGGAGCGAATGAGGGAGTAGGACGATGGCGAAGCTCAATTCGACCCGGGTCAAGTTCGCGAAGCAGGGCCGTCATGCGGACGGGCTGGGCCTCTACCTGTTGGTATCCGTCACTGGGGCCAAGTCCTGGGTGCTCCGCGTTCAAGTTCAGGGCCGACGTCGCGACATTGGGCTAGGATCGACAGCCGAGCTGACGTTGGAGGAGGCTAGGGACAAGGCGCGCGAGCTTCGCAAGGTCGCCAAGTCTGGTCGAGACCCGATTGCAGAGCGTGATAGGGCCAAGGTGGCAATTCCCACGTTTGAGGCCGCCGCCGACGCTTGCCATGACGAGGGACCGCCAAGCCGTTGGAGCACGCGCCACGCCGAGGCTTTCTCTGCTTCACTTAGGCGGCATGCCTTACCCAAGCTGGGACGGCTGCTTGTAGATAGCGTGGACGAAAATGCCATTGTGGGAGTGCTCGCACCCCTCTGGCATGAGAAGCCAGCCGCTGCCCGGAAGCTGCGTCAGCGCATCAGGACGGTGCTCGATTATGCTAAGGTGAAGGGTTGGCGCACAACCGGCGCGCCCAGCATTAGCCCGCGCGCATCGCTCGGCAGGCAGCCGCGCTCGGGCAATTTTCCCGCGATGCCCTATCCTGACGTTCCGGCCTTCGTTGCTGAACTGCGCGCAAAGACCGTCACTTCAGGCCGGCTTGCGCTGCTATTCACGATTCTGACGGCTGCTCGGTCTGGCGAAGTGCGCAAGGCTCGCTGGCCACAGATCGATTTTGGAGCGGCCACATGGACGCGTCCGGCTGAACTGATGAAGGCAGGGGAGGTTCATGTCGTGACATTATCTCCGGCCGCTCTGGCGCTGTTGGAGCAAGCTAAGCCGCTTCGGTCGCTATCCAGCGATCTTATTTTCCCCGGCACTCGTGGGCAGGCCCTTAGCGACATGGCCTTGCTCAAGATTGTAAAGGCCGAGGCAGGCCCGTTCACCGTTCATGGATTCCGGGCCGCGTTCCGGACCTGGACGGCCGAGCAAATGCCCACAATTCCCGAAGCTGTAGCCGAAGCAGCGCTTGCGCATCGCGTTCCTGACGCGGTCGTGAGAGCATATCAGCGCGCCAAGTTCATGGAATTACGTCGGAAACTGCTGGATGCGTGGGCCGCCTATTGCTCGGATGACAGCGGCAACCTGGTCCGGCTCGCGAGCGCCTGAAACCTTCTCAGTTCAGCCGGAAAGGCCCGATCCCTCAATACGTCCGATCAATGCTTTCACGGCAGCGAGTTGGGCGGTGGTGATTCCGTTGGCGACGGACGCATTTGCCGACTGCCGAATCAGTTCGCCCTGTCGATGCGACGGCAATTGGCCGTAGCTCGTGAAAGTTGTGAGCACGTCCGCGTGTCCGAGATTTTGCGACCAAGCCTTCATCTGCTCCGGACTGAGATTGAGCGTGAAGGCATGGCGCACGAGCATGTCTCGAAATGAGTGGGGATTGTAGTAAGGCAAGCCCGCAGCTGCGAACGCTCGCTTGAAAATGTCTCTTGCCGAACCCGTCGTTGACCACGCGCGGCGACACAGGCCCGAGGCTGTAAAGGCACCATCTTGATCCAGAGCGATTTCAGTTGCCGGGAACAGTGGATCGGCCGGACCCCAGAAGTGGTCGCGCTCCAGCTCGCGGTGCCAAGCGGTGAAGAGCGCGAGCGCTTCCTCACTGACCGGAAGGAAGAAAGTCGGAAAGGTTTTTCCGAACTTCGTCTGAACGGTTCGACCGTCTTGTTGGATGTAGCCTTCGGTGAGATCGACATGCCCATGTCTGAAGCTCGAGAGGGCACCGATCCGTGCGCCTGTTATCGTGGCCAGCGCTATTAAGGCTCTGTCGCGGCGCTCTAGAGCCGTTCGTGCTGGCATCATACGGAGCACGAGCTCAACTTGTTCAAGTGTGGGCACGGACTTCTCGCGCCGTGCACGAGCGACCGTAACTTCTTTCCCGCTCAGGCTGAAATAGTCTGCATCGGCATAGCCGACGTGAGATTTGAAACCCGGCTGATGCGCGAGCCAAAAAAAGAACTCCCGTAAATTACGAAGCGTGGAAAGCATCGTCGACTTGCTGAGCCGTTCTCCGGTCCTGCCATTGAGGGCTTCGGCGAGCCTCGCCTTGAAGGCTATTGCCTGTCCGCGATGGAAACGTTTGAAGTCCTTCCACCCGGTCGATTCCTCAAACCGCGCGAGAGACTTGGCAACGGCATCGATTGTCGCGTCATCGCGGCCCTTCGCTTGCTTGAGGTAGCCTAAATATTCGCGCTTGATCCGCACATTCGAGGCGTTGTGCTTACTCATGCCAGCATTTGCCTTTCCAAGTCACAATTTGAGGAAGGGGAGGAACCCCCATTTAATCGTGACGACGCCTGTCTGATTTGGACCAGCAATCCGGGCAGAACCGCGGCAATCGCATCCTGCCGCACTCGCCGACACATCACTGTTCCGCATTCACTGCATAGGGCGCGAAGATTGCCTGCGCTGACCCTCGTTGAAGCATATTCGACCGATGTCGGACTAGGCCGCCGGGGTTCGTGGCAGCCAAAACAATACATCGTCCCAACAGGGCAGGGCTTTTTATGGCTCTCGTTTCGCGATTTGAGAAACTCCCGGACAATAGCCCCATCGAACACGTAAGGACGCTTGTCATCGATCGGCCTAAGGCCGTTCCGCTGCCAATGGCGCACAGTATTCTTGTGGACACCGAGCCGACGCGCCAATTCACGAGCTGAATAGCTGTGGTGGATCTTGACTAGGTTCGGGTTTATCCGACGGGCGCCCACGGAGTTAGGCCCCAGCCGAAACTATACGGCGGATCGAGTCCATCCTGATCAGAGTGCGCCTGCCGAGCTTGAAGGCTTTTAGGCGACCATCGGCGATCATCGCGTAGATAGAAGTCCGACCGAGGCTAAGGGCCTTGGCCGTGTCGTTCACCGAAAGAGCAAGCGGTTCCATGTCTTATCTCCTGTGCGGCTGGCACGTGCCAGCGGGTGCACACGAACATGAGCACGCCTAAGTTTGAATCGCGGCCGAAAAGGAGCGAAAAAGGCTCAAATAGCCTTTTGGCAAATTAGGCCTTTTGAAGACCTTGCACGATCTTCGAAGCACGGTTGCGAATTTGACTTTGAGCAGGAGCCTCGCCTGTCTGCACTATAAACCAGTCGGCGATCATTTCCTCTAGCCGAGCCTGAGAACCATGCCCCGTGGGAAGGCCGTCTGGGGTTTGTGCTTGAGTGATGACGTGCGAGAGTGCTCCTTCCCAATCCCACTTTTGCGGTCGACCAAGGCGAACTGTGGCTGCGCTAGCGTTGACTTCGCCGATAAACTTCGAATCCAGGCGCTGATTTGGCAGCATCAACTCTATAGCTGCGGCGCTGAAAGCCAGTCCCCGGAACTCAGCTTCGAAATCGGCTCCCTCGAAGTTGGAGCAATCGAGAAACTCCCCACTCGGGAATAGCCATCGCTGAATTTCGGGGTCGTCTGGAAACCAATCGACTTTCACAATTCCAGAATCCCATTCAATCTCTGAGGCGAACACTATCCAGCCCGGATCGACAGTGTCATGCCCCTGCTCCGACTGCCAAACGATCAACTCGTCATTAACTCGCTCAAAGCTATTCTTGCCGATCAGCTGCTCAGCAACTGAGGGTTCGAACTCGTCATTTATGGCTTGGACCAGCGCGTCGGCCGACATGCCCCTCGTTCGCAGTGGGCCTGTTAGATTAAGTACGGTCGAGTAGGGTTGGATGCGACCTTCAGAGACGAAGGCATCAAGTTCCCCATCGAAAATCATCCACTTTAGCAAGCGATGAACCCATGGGCGGGGTGCGCTCTGCGCAAGAAAGTCCACAGCTTCACGCGACGATACTAGCTTCACGTGTCGGCATTAGCATGGCCGATCAAAGGATCGAATACTCGGCGTTGATTCTGGAGCAATTGAAATGTCCGCTTTCGACCCATTGCGGACATTAGCAATGCAGCAATCGTCTCCGCTTAATTGGCGTCGCCATGAACGTACGCGAAGCCATACAAACAGTTCGCGACGACTATGCGGGGCGAGGACAGCGCGCGTGACAAGCAGTCGCGGCCGGCCCTAGCATTCGGCGGAATGTACGCCCTCGGTGAAAGCGACATTTCATTTTCGTTCGTTTCGCCGACAGCTGTATGTTAGGAATCACACCCTGAGTTCGAAGGATGGAGTTTTGCGCCTTGCCGAATGCGCTGACCCGTCGTCTTGAAGAATACACCCCCCTTACCGATCCGGATCGCGCTGAACTGGCGCGCCTCTGCACCCAATCTACCCACACAATTCCAGCCAAGCGCGACCTCATCTGCGAGGGCGATGCGCCGCGTTCCATCTACGTCATTTTGGATGGCTGGGCCTGTCATTACCGATCGTTGGAAAACGGACGCAAGCAAATCGTGGACTATGCGATTCCGGGCGATCTGTGCGACCTCAATCTCTTCATTCTCGATCGCATGGACCATTCCATCGGCGCGATAACGCGATTGAGGGTAGCAGAAGTTGGGCGCGAAGTGTTCCATCGCGTCGTCACCAATTTCCCGAACATTACAACCGCGCTCTGGTGGGTGGAGTTGGTGAGCAAATCGATTCACCGCGAATGGATCGTCAACCTCGGTCAACGCACGGCTCGGGAGCGGATAGCCCATCTTTTCTGTGAACTGTTCCTGCGCTTGGAGTCTGTCGGTTTGACTGATGGTTTCTCGTGCGACTTTCCGCTGACCCAGAATGACATCGCCGAAACGACGGGTCTGACGGCAGTTCATGTAAACCGCTCGATCCAGGAACTCAGGCGAACGGGCCTAATCCTTTTTGAGAAGCGCAGGCTGACGATTCCTGATTTGCTTGCCCTTCAAGGAATTGGGCTATTCAACCCTGACTATCTGCACATCAGGCGCCTCGATCGCCATACAGATATCGGCCGTCAGACGCGACGAACCTGGAGCGGTGACCCGGCTGAAATGAGGCGGCCTGAGACAATCTAATCGGTGAGCTGTCAGTTTGCCGAAGTTCAGTCCTGAACCTTGACTACGTCGCCGAAACGGATGGTGCTGATCGAGCGATTGTCCTCGGCACAAACGACGATGCGATGGCTAAGGACAAGGTGACCTTCCCGCACACTTTGAGCGGCCATTTCTCGCGCTGCGGTTGTTCCCCTTCGAACGGCCTCGGCATCATCGCTGAGTTCAAGGCCCTCACAGTCCCAAAAACTTTCATCGTCGAAGAGGTGAAAATAGAACGTGCGCATGAGGCATCAACGAATGTAGCGCTCCGATGGGTCCTATGGCTGATGGAGAAGCATGGAAATGAAGGGCATCTGCTCTTTTCTTGCTGTGGCCGTTGGCGGTGTCCGGTTTTCAGCCATTGTGGACACTGGTGTAGCGTCTGCTCCCGATGCAGCCGACGTTAAGAACCATTGCCAACCTTTAGTGCGGGGTCACTTACTCTTCAGCGTACGGTGACGGACTGTCAGGCCAGCGCGGGCAAAATGTCGGCGTTCCTGCACCGAATGGTTCGCTCATCCCAACCAGTCGATCTCTCTCCCAGATCTCACATCTACAGCCTTCACCAAAGTCGGCCGAGAGCTTCGCTGCATCTTGGTCGTCGCGTGCCTCGATCCATTGGGCGTCGGTAACGCAGCCGCCGGGTTCGAGCTTGAAGAGGCGATAAGTATGCATTCACCCTGCCTATAGAGCGATGACTGGTCACAGGTGCCGTTAATTTATGCGCGTTAGCCTCGGGTGAGGCAGTGCAGTTAACGGGAAGCTCACCGAATGTCCGTTTTCGACCCATTGCGGACGTTAGGCCCCCGTGAGACACGAGCCCATGTTCGCATTTGATGATTGGGCTGAGTGGCTAAGGTCGAAAGGCCACGACCTTAGTAGCGACGGCCTCGTGACCGAGTTTAACGATGGAAGGCCCTCCGGAGGCTCCAATCCATCCTTCGGGCTTGTTGTGGAAACGCCCGGACTACTTGGGAGCATTAGCTTCTGGCAGATCGGGCTGTGTGACTTCCTGGTCATCGACATGGATGAGCGGGAACTGGCGCGAGAGTTCATGCGCGACGCGAATGACGAGACCGTCCCGCTGCTCTTCGAAGAGTTCGTTTCGTTTTTTGGTCGAAGTTGAGCCGGAACGTGCGCTTTCGACCCGTTGCCGACATTGACCGCTAGCGTCATGTTCGAGCTATGACGGCATACAATCGGCTGCGTCGTTTCGTTGATCGCGACCTCGCGACGCAAGCGGGTCGCCCCGGCACGTTCGTAGTGCTCATTGCGATCCTGCCCTTCTTGGGCGTCCCCCTCATTGGGAACTGGTGGTGGATCCCAGCCACACTGTTCTTGGCTGCGTGGCTCGGCTTCGTCGTCTACCGCTTTTGGTGGGTTTTAAGAACGGGGCTCACCGACGCTGATCGGACGGATTGGGTCGAGCCAGAGTAACGTCCGCTTTCCACCCAAATGCGACGTTAGCGTTGCGTATGTTTCGACCCGTTGCGGACGCGAGAAACCAGGTTAGTTTACCCATGAAAGGGGAATAGCCTTGAGCACTGCACCGCAGACTAGAGGAGACGTGGCGCTGCTCGTGTTCCTCGTGGGCTTGTTGGTGGCATGGCTGCTCTGGGACGAGTTTTCCGAGCCGGGACAGCTGCTGTGGAACGTCATGTTGGCCGCTTTTCTAGTCGCACTCGTGATCGCAGCGTTCCTTGGCGTGCGTTATCTGCGGAAGAACCGCATCGAGGTTGGTGAGGCGCGGTTCTCTTCGAAAAACTGCGCAGATCGATCCGAGGGCTAAGGTCCGCTTCCCACCCAAAGCAGACCGTGGCGGCTTAGAGCTCTTCCACCCTAATCGGAACTTCCGCGTCGCCGTGTTCACGGTCCGGCCAGTTTCCCCAAATGACCTTGGCCTCGAACGCACGGCCATTTGCTGTGACAGTGAGTACGTCGCCAACGACTGGCGGAGGACCATCAAACCTGTTTTCGTCCGACGGTAGCTCGCGCTCCGTCAGCAGCTCTCCGTTTTTGAGCAGGATGCGCTTGACCCAGGAAGGCATGACGAGAGCCTATCGGCCCTAATGTCCGCTTTCCACCCATTGCAGACATTTTGGCGGGTCGCCCGAGCGTTCGCTTAGCTCACGTTCACGGCTCGCACACTGAGCACAAGCCGCTATCGCTGTATTCCAGAGCCATCATGAAGGACTTAGCGGATCCGAGGTTTTCAAATGGCGGGGACCAATATCCGTTAGCTTGGCCTTGCCCTCGCGAGCTGCCTTGGCCCTGGCGGCAGTACTCGCACCATTCTTCGTGAATACGCACCCTTCTCGCTTGTGGAATTACCTTCACAAAGTACGTCATCCAGGCTCCCAACCAAGGACGTATCACGTGCGCCACAGTAAGGTCCGGCGACCCGACCACCGGGAGGACAGCCGGGCCACCATTTAGGCTCCCTACCCTGGAAGGGGTGCATGAAGGCGAGCCCATCACGCTTATAAAGCGTCGGTGGGAAGCTCTCGATTAGGGAAATTCTGTAAGGTGTGAAGACGCCGATTAGGCGCGAAAGAACGCGAACAAAAATAGCATCGGTAGGACTGACGTGACGATGAGACCCGTCAAGCTCGCGCCGACACTCAGCCACGCAGCTCCAACGCCGAAGCCCAGAGTGACCGATCCGACGAAGAACGCCGCCTTCTGGATGTGGCGCCGACCTTCAGGCCGCTGCCAGAAGTGAACGGCGCGTAGCAGATGTATGTCTGAGACTTCGGAGTGGCATCGAAGATCGCCTTCAGAAACGCTGGCTACGAGCGGCTTGAACCTAGGCGACATCTGCCAGACCTTAGGCGGGGAAGCGATGCTCTACGCCTGAGTGCCCGCAGTCGCCATTCGTAGGTGTCCGTAGGTGAAACTTCGGAGACTTCGGAATGTAACGGCCCGACGCCGGGGGCCCCGGACGCCGAGCCGGAGACTGTCCCAAGTGGGGCAGCCTCAAAGTGGCAAGTACGAAGTGTCCAAGGCTCGTCAATCCGATCAGTATTAAGGAATTTGCACCAGACTTAAGAGTTTGACGCCTGACGCTTCATGTATGCTTTCGACCCATTGCGGACATTAGCGCCCGGCTTCGATTTCGATCCAGAAGTGTCGTATAAGCGGTCTCGGCAGCTGGGCCGAAAAGCAATGGCAGACTACCGAATCTATTGCTTGGACGCCGACGGAAGTATCGGTCTGGCGGATTGGATCGAGGCGAGCAGCGACGACGAAGCCATCGAAAAGGCCCGCGCGTTGAAGGCAGACGCGCACAAGTGTGAGTTGTGGTTGAAGAACCGACTGATTGGAACGCTCACGCCGGCGGGCTGGCAGGCGCGCTAGGCCGCATTGAGTCGAAAGCAGACATTCGCCCAAGGGCTTAGGTGCTCGAGAGCGCGTTCCTAACCTAAGTGGGATTTCGCAACGAACGTCATCTGAGAGCATTGGTCTCGCATGTTCACGCGCAGGGATCAGTGTACCGCTCTCGCCCGCATATTCCGCAGGCTCGCTGAATCCGAAAGCGACAGCGTGATGGTCGCTGTCTGCCTAGACTTAGCACACCAATACGAGGCCGAAGCGCGCCTTTCCGCACCCGTCATCAATAACGATCAAGCGCGGGCGACCTAACGTCCGGTTTGGTCGAAAGTGGACCCTTTGAAGACCGTATGGACTTCATAGTGTACTATTGCTATAATACACTAATGAGGAGCACGGCAATGCTTGAAAATCCAGTCCACAAGCGAGCGGCGATCGGTGCAGCAATCGGCGCGGTCGTGGCCATCCCGCTACCATTCGTGGGTCCGATCATTGGAGCACTTGTTGGCGGTGGTATTGGCTATTTCACGGCGGACAAGAAAGCCTGAGCTGATTCCGTCCATCCGGCGATAACCGCAATGGGTCGCGACCCGCCCATTTGGCATCGACGACCTACGAGTAACTGATGGGGACATTGGAGCGGTCGCCGACCAAACGAGTCGCTTGCCGTGATTACAAGACTGCCCAGCGTTGAAAGAGTATTGAGCCCGTGCTGGCTAGCAACTCTGCTCTATGCGCGCCGCTTCTCTCGAGCGCAGCACACGCCAGGCGCTTAGATTCCTCAAGAGATGCGTCCATCAGCTCGGTGCTGACGAGTTTGCCGTTGGAATAAAGGTTGAGGCGGTAGTCCATGCCCGCACTCTAAGACGAACCGGTTAAGAAGCTAAGCTGCCAATGCCTGCTTTGGGTCGAAGGCGGATATTGAGAAGGGACTAGCGAGACTTCCGGATATACGGCGCTTCGTTCCTACACAGCTCCGACCACTCCGCGTCGGTCAGAGGCAGCTTCTTTCGCATCAACGCATAATAAGGCGCTATCGGGCCGATCGCCGGCCAATCGCTGCCCACGACAAATCGGTCCAAACCAATTTTGCGCATCAAGCCGACGAACACCTTTAGCTGCGCGTCACTGCTTCCCAACGCTTTCGCGGTTTCGTCCGGCAAGACGACGCCAGAAATATCGAAGACCAGGTTTTCAGTGCCCGGCGCTTTGCGCACAATCGCGTCGCCAAACGCAGAGAGGGAGTCGATCGTTGCAGTGTCCGCACCGCCGTACCCGCCGCCATGCGCGATCTGCACCGGAAGGGTGCCCGCCTCTGGGAGCACCTTCGCAATGAACGTCTCAACCTCCGTTTTGGGAAATGGTCCTCCACCACGCAGGTGAATAGCCAATGGCAAACCCACCCGACGCACCTGAGCGACGAACTTCCGCAGCGTATCGACCTGCTCCGGGGAGCTTGCGTGGAACCCTGCTGCTCCGAGATGGAGCTTGACCCCACTGACGCCGGGCTTGCCTTTCCAGTAAGCCAATTCGTCAAGGGCATTCGGGTCGAGTGGGTTGATGTCGATGAACGCGATGAAGCGTCCTCGCGATGCCAGCGCAGTGTCGACGACAAAACGGTTCTCTGCTCGCAGCTCGCGCGCTTCTGTCGCCGTGTCCGAAACCTTGCCCCCGGTCAGGAATAGATGGCCGGACGAGATCAGAACCGCTCGTTTAACCCCTGCGTCATCGAGCATGCGGAGGACGGTGGTGGGAGTGGGCTTGCTGAAAACGTCAGTCGATAGGTGCTCGAAGATGCTCGGATCCAGCTTGTTTAGCTGCTCGACGTAAGCGCTAAGCGCAGGGCTGCCGAGGTGGAAGTGATGGTCCACGGTTGGCGCGACTACTTGGGAGTCCTGCGACGGCATTTGCGCTTCCGCGTGCGACGCCAATACCAAGGCAGCGACCAATTCCACCGCCAAGCTGGTCCACCAACCTAGGTTTCTCCGATGCATGCCCACCCCAATCAATCGCGCGGGAAGCTGGCATTGAACTCTAGTGTCCGCAATGGGTCGGAAGCGGACGTTCGCTTAGGTTCTCGATGGCCCACTCCGGCCAGTCGTTCGTTGAGGGCTTGACGGAGACAAGCATGATGCCGGGCAAGCCGCGAACGAGCGGTGACAATACGTTCTTTGACGTCTCCATAGACGGGAAGAGCCGACGCGTGTCGGTCTCTCGGAAAGCAATCGAAGACTTTCTGCACCTGTCGAAAGAGCAGGGCGCCGACATGACCGCGGACGACCGCCGGCACTTCGTTCAATTCCACCTAAGCTGGGTAATCGCGGCAGCGCGTCGGAAGCTTGCAACGACTTACCCGCTTGCCGACCTGATCATCATTGGTGCGGGTGAGATGTGACGTTGGCGGCAATACAGCCTGCGCCGGGCCTCCTGGGCACCTGACAAGAAAAGCGCAGACCTATGCCGCGAGGACTAGGCTGCTCTTTTCCGCTAAGCGCCGACCCAGGGGGGGGGAGTGCCGACGCGGATACCGAACCGGCCAAGGGGCGTGGAGTTCCGTTGTCGCCGAGCGACCTCAGCATAAGTGCGCCGGGCACGACACGTGGCGCGTGTGAGCATGCCCAATAGCCGTAGGAACACAGACCTAACGGCGAATGTTTCTGATGACATGAAACCCACCTCCCAGATCAATCGTGTGCTGCTTCAGCGATGCCGTGAGCGCTTGGCGCGAATGGAAAAGATGCTGCAGCGTCGTTACGCGATTGCCGCGCCCGCTATCGATTGACGGTCTTTCACTGCGTGAGGTGATCTACTCCGGAGTGGCTAATGTCTGAAATTAATCGAAAGTCTCGCGGATCGAGTAGTCTGGCCTTGGCTCAGGCCGAAGCCGCCAGCCGCTTCGCCGCGGCGATTGCGTCCTTAGCATTTGAATAGCGGTACCCACCCCAATCAAAAACGGTCAGCTGCATCGGCGTGATGCCATATCGCTTCAGTTCAGATTGAAGGTCGTCGCGCGACAGCATTTCGGGCGAACGGACCGGACCGCCTTCGATTTCCCAGCGATTTGTCGAGCCCTCGGAGGCGGGAACGGTGGGGGGTCATGACTGGTCTCCTGCTGTAGGCGGGAGCGCGTTGGTCTCTCAACCGCTGGCGCTTACGAGAGCGGAACCAGCGATGAATCCAAAATGGGTGTCAAACCGGCCGAATGCCAGGTCTGCGTGGGAAGACGCCAAGCTTCGATCTTGTTGTTTTAGGTTCATGCGTCTTAACCCCGTAGTGCGCGTTTGATGGTCGAGCTCCCCCGCGTTTCCGGGCGAGACCATAAGGAATTTCCCATGAAAATCCGTGCTTACTATCTCGCCGCTGCCGCGGCGATCGGCGCTCTTGCGGTTCCGGCCGCGGCGCAGAGCGCTTATCCCTACGACTACCAGCAGCAGGTCCCTCAGCCATACCCGGGCCAGCCCGGCTACGGCTATCAGCAGACCTATCCCGGCTATCCCCAGCAGGGCTATGCGCAGAACCCGGTTCAGCAGATTGTCGATGGCCTGCTCGGCAATCGCTACAACGTGACCGACCGCCAGGCCGTATCCCAGTGCGCCTCCGCGGCGATGACCCAGACTGCGGCGCAAAATGCGAACGGCTACAATCGCGGCTATGGCTACCATGGTGCGATGCGCGTGTCCTCGATCACTGAAGTCCAGCGCCGCAACAACGGCCTGCGCGTTTCTGGAACGATGAGCTCTGATTACGCCGGCCAGTACGGTAATTCGTACGGCTATCAGAACCGCAACTACCCCGCCGCCAGCGTCAGCTTCCGTTGTAACGTCGATTATCGCGGTGCCGTGACCAACATCCGGATCGGCCGCAACGTGGCGTACGGCCGCTAAGAAGAACCGATCGGGGCGGTCGCGCCAGCGTGCGATCGCCCTGTCGACGGCCCGAAGGGGACCTCTCCAATGTCCGCAATGGATCGAACGCTGAAGGAAAGCTGAAGTTAGAGCGGGGGGCGACTTCGTGCGATCGCCGCACTTTCTTATGCGGGCAGGTACCGAAAGATCCGCCGTTCGAGGTTTTCCAGCTCCTGCTGCAAAGCCTTCAATTTCGCGGGGTCCTTCTCTGCTTCGGAGAGCAAGCTGATCTGGATCGCGATGTGATCGCGTTCATCGTTCAAACTATCGAGAACGGCGTCAGTCCTCAGCAGCCTATCCATTGAGCCTCCATGTCTGAGACTCAGATGGGCCTTAGGTAGTCTGATTACATCACGTCCTTTATTCGTCCGCGCTTAAAGTCCGCTTTGGGTCGAAAGCAGACGCGAGCTCCATCCACATCCGACATTAGCAAGCCCGGCTGGATAGGAGTAAGAATGTCGGTATCGCCGACAGTGGCCTTCAGCGAGTCGGTGGCAGAGAGACCAGGCGTCGTGCTCCCGCTGTTCAAGGAGCATGGCTATGCCTCCAAAAGATCTCTCGTTTGGGAGCCCCGGGGCCCTGAGTACTGATGGGCCAACTGACGCTGTTGACATGATCCTCGTGTCTTTGGGCAAGAATCTCGACGCTGCCAGTTTCGGCGGTGAAGAGTTAGAAATCACTCAGGAGCTGCGTCGGCTCATGAACGAAATCCGAGTCAACCTGCGATAATCGGAGTGGCCGTTGGAGGTCCTAGAGTTAGCCGGGGGCTTAGGTCCGATAAGGGTCGGAAGCGGACATCGGGGCGTTAATTCAGCGATGGCTGTGTCATTGCATCTCACGATTGGATTGACGCTCTCAATTGCGGCAAGCGGATGCGGCACAGCCCACAAGCCTCCTTTAGCCCCCGCCGAAGCGCTCGATCCCATCGCTTTCTTTACGGGTCGGACTCACGGCCAAGGCCGGTTGGATAAGCTATTTAGCGACGCAACGAGTGTGACCGTCGACAGTATCGGGCGAAAGCAGGGTGAAACGCTCATTCTCGACCAGACAATTCGAGAAGGCGAGAAACCAAAGCGCGTGCGTCGCTGGACGATGCGTTTAGTTGGACCAAACCGGTATTCAGGAACTTTGACCGACGCAACCAGCCCGGTGGACGTCACAGTCGCCGGCTCAAGCGCTTATGTCAGCTACAAGATGAAAGGCGGCCTGCGCGTGCGGCAACGGCTTTCACTTCAGGGTGACGGAGAGATAATTCTGAATCACCTCGAGGTTCGCAAATTTGGAGCGCGTGTGGCTTCGCTCAACGAAACGATCCGCAAGTGAAGACCCACACCGCTAGTTCGGCAGTCCATCACTACAAAATAGGGGGTAAGGGCTAGATGGCATTCTCGCGCGCCTGGGGGAAAGTATTGTCTTGGATGGTTAGTCTTAAAGGTCGGCCAGGGCCTGAGAGAATCAAGCCTCAGTCAGGCCCGCTCACGACCCACTCTCACGACGCGGAAGATGTTCAAACGAAGCTTCCGCAAAATACTGTCGTTGGCTGTCGTGATCGAGCTGCCGCCGATTTACAGGACGCGGCAATCTCGACCAATCGAAACGAGCGCAAACGGCTTAGATTAAGCGCAAAGCGATGGACTCGTCGCGGGGACATGTTGGAGCGCATAGTGAAAAGCTTTCGGAAGCGAGCGTCGCTTGACGAAGCTTCAAGGCAATATCGACGCGATCGAAACCTCAACGGATCTTGACCAGATGTCCATGGCCCAACCCTACGGCGAAGGTTCTAATCGCATGAAACCCGCCACCCAGATCAGTCGTGTGCTGCTTCAACGGTGTCGCGATCGCTTGGCGGAAATGAAGAAGGTGCTCCAGCGTCGTGACGGGATTGCCGTTCCAGCCAACGACTGACGGAGGCTGGAATCGACATGGCCGTGCCGACGAGAGAGTATATGTCTGCTTTCGACCCCAACGGACATTCGGTGAACTGCATTGTGCGCGGTAAGGATCGCCTCGCCCTTGATATGACACTAAGGAAGCTAGTGGCCCCCGTTTCAGGGGGCCACCGTAGCGCGGCTGGGGAGGGGCGCTACTTCGCGAGAGTGATTGTGATCACTCCCGCGGCAATTGAAGAGTTGCTTGCCGACGCAATTTCGTGCGCTCGCTGAACGGCCTGTGCGACCTGCGGATCGGCCTGGCTCCATGCAGAGGCCTGGCACTTGCGGGTCTCTACATTCGGTAGAAAGCTAAAAGTGCCGCCACCAGTCGTTTCCAAACAAAGGCTATTGATTGCACCGCCGAGACGTCGATTGAGAGCCGACTTGCCGGTCAACGAAGCTAGGTCGAGATCTGCGTAGTTGATGTGCCTCGTCCACGATATGAATGCTTACGGTTCTTCTCACGTTCACCTGGTTCGCGATGAGGTCAGGCGGGGGCGTCTGATCGGATCAGCCAATGTCCGACTTCCACCCAGATGCGACCTTAGCAGCTCAGGTCTGATTTCGACCCATTCCTGCCATTGGCCGGCCCACTCGTTCTATTTGTGCTACACATGATGCGCCGAATCGCCCCTCGACAGGAGGAGCGCTGTGAAAAACACCACCAAGCAGACGATAACGGTGAATGGTGATCTGGAATTCACCGTCACGCCGTCGAAATTCGAGCCAAACTTCAACCTCGACCACATCGATGCCGACCGGCTTTCAAGGGGCCGAGCAAAGATCGAGGCTGGTGAATTCATCGGAGACTGTTGTTCGACCAAAGTTTACGGAATTGTCGAAGACGGCATCGTTCGGAAGCTCGAATTCACGAAATGCAAGGATGCAAAAAAAAACCGCCCAAGTTCCTCAAGGCTCCGCTTGCCAAGGCAATGGAAGCGATCAAGCCGGCAACCGGCGGCTCCTTCAAGCCGATGCCCGTAAAGGATTTTATGAGCCGCGCGGGGCGCGGGCTTATTGATGTCGGCGGTGGATGCATCACCATCTGCATCTTTCTACTGCTGCGTATTGGATAACGATGTGCTTTGCGGTGTGCCGATCATCGTAAAGGGCTGAATGAACCTATGGGCGAAGCCAGTCCTTGAGACTCGCGCCGTAACGTCCGCTTTCGACCCGAAGCTGACATTACGGGTAGTTATAATTCCACCGAATACGGCGACATAAAGAAGGGCGCCCAACCGAGGTCAGGCGCCCTTCCTTCGACGCGATGAAATTTCGCCCCGCGTCGCGTCGTTCGTCTTAGACGGTCTGAAGGTTCAACGCACACGGCGCGTTGTTGTAGGTCCCCGTCTCATAGGAGAGACGCTGGCCCACCGTAGGAAGGCGGTCCTTGGCCCACGCGATGGCGCTCTTATGGAAACGGATCAGGTCGCTTCCAACCTCAGGCTTGATTTCGCCACTGCCCTTGATCGTGTCGAATGACTGCACGGTTCCAAAAAGCTTCATGATGAGTTCCTTTCCGGGCACGCGCCGAAATTGGCGCCGTACCTGCTAGGAGACGTTAAAGAGGGAGGAAGGTGCGTCTTAGCGCCAAAAACCGTCGATCTCGACTGGTAGCAACGAGGGTTATAGGCCAGTTCCGAGGAAACGCAATAGACCGAAGTCAATTGTCTGCCAGTTTAAAGCCCAAATTTTATTATAGGGAAGATCTATCTTATTGGTATCGAGCTGATCGACGTGGCAATTTCTGCCCCGCGCATAATTTTTGATTTAAGGTCAGCTGATCCAATATCCTACGCTTTTTGGATTGGTCGCTAGGGCGATTGGCGCCGACAATCCGCCCGTCGGCTCTTTACGGACTGTGGAATGGCCCGCTTTCCAGCCAAAGCAGAAATTAAGCTCGAGTTGCCTTGGTAGGGGGGCTACGAGTTCGCGATCAGCTCGAGCTTGCCTGCTCGAGCATCATGTGCATCGGCCATTTCGATCAGCGCAGCCTTCGACGAGTCGGTCAAAGCCGTCGCAGCGTTCGCACGGCAGCGCCGGGCAAGTTCTCGATATCGTGCACCGGGTGGCCCCATGCTGTCTTAGCGTTTGGACGCTCCACCGAGTTCCAAAGCGCTAGCCTCCGCTTTCCACCCAAAGCAGACATTAGCGATAGCGGATCTAAAAGAAGTGCGGAAATTCGTGCGGGTTCTGACCGAGGCTGAGCAAACTCCAAAGCCAGGCTCAAACCCAAAAAGTCTGAAGCTTAGGCAGCTACCACGTCTTTCATATTGTCGGGCATCGGCCGCACGACACGATTGTGGAGCCTGAACCTGCGGCTAAAGAGGACGTGGAACAGCAACACTGTCCACGACCGATGGTGATAGAGGCTATCGTAGAACTCGGGCGCCGTGGCGCGCACCCTAGGAAGGCTTGACCACGGCACCTGCGGAAAGTCGTGATGTTCGTTATGATAGCCCATATTGAACGACACCTTATTGAGCGGGCCGTAGTAGGAGTATGTTTCCTGCCCTTCCCTGAACACGAAATGCTCCTGAACCCAGCGCGCACCCACCGGGTGCAGGCCAAGCGAGAATAAAGTCGAGGCGAACAGGTAGGCCACGGGCCACCATCCGAAGAACCAGACGATCGGCGCCATCGCTGCCATCATCGCCGCAGCGTTGAAAACCGACCAACCATCGACAGTACGGACGACCTTCACCGTCATCGGCCGCACGAAGGCCTGCACAGCCCAGTACATGCTGAGCCAGAGCGTCTTGCGCCACGAGCTGGTGCCAACCCATTGCGCTTCGCTTTGTGGCGGCACATCGGCATCCAGGCCGGGAATGCCGAGATATTTGTGATGCAGCAGGTGATGGTTCCGAAAGCCGATCGCTGCTGGAAAGACGATAGCGATATTGGCGAAAATCGAACCCAACCGGTTGGCGTTCGCTTTCCTGAACACGACGTTATGAGTGTAATCGTGAATCAACACGAAGAGCGCATGGTTGGCGAAGGCGCCGAACGCGTAGGCGACGAGGATGATGACCCACCAGGGCGCCTTGAATAACGTCAGTCCAATGCCGACGGCGATTTGCAGGGCGACCAGCAGCACTGTCCACAATGCCGACCGTAGATCGCGCTTGAAGAGCAGGCGCACTTCTGGGTGCGATGCGAGAATCTGTTTGGCCCGAGCCCGATGCGGCGGCGGAGTATCGCTGCGCGCGAAGGCCGCGCTGCGGGTTGTCCGAAGTCGGGTCCCTCGTGAGCGCTTAGCTGTTATTCGTCCCGTCCAGCTCATCGAGAATCCGTTCTGTCTCGGCGATCAGCCGTACGCGCTCTTCCTGATGGATTCCGGCCGACTTGAGACCCCCAGCCAGGACCGAAGCCGCATCCTCAGCTGACATTTGCCGCAAGCGCTGGTCAATGACCTTCAGTCTCGCGAGTATTTCTTCGTCGTTCATGCGTCTCTCCATGCGCTCAACCGACAATGCTTAAAGATCTGACGCGGGACGATCGTACAATGTAGAAAGTGTAGAACCGGAAATCGGGGTGTTCTCCCCGATGAAAGCCTCGGCCTCGCGCATCGTCGCGAAATGATGCTCCGTGGCTTCGCCAAGATGCCTCTGCAGGACCACGGTATAAGGAGACTTGGCGCTTCGGCGGTGCATGATGTGCCCGGCTACGGCGCTCATATGTCCGCCTTCATTTTCCCAAATCTCGCACTCGACCCGCATCGCTGCTTCCTCAGCTGCCGACCTGAAGATGCTAAAATACTTCCTGTGCGGGAGCGACATCTCAGAGGTCATTCGCGGAGCCCTTCCGTTACCGGAGTACGCCTGTGAGGCGGCCAAATGGCGCTAGGGATGGAAGGAAGCGCTCGCTGCGCGCTTGGAACCGTCAATAACGACAGGCGGCTATGCGTAGGTGGGGTGTCAACCCAGCATTTACTAGTCGCACGCCGGCCGCTCTACTTAAGGCTCAAGGCTCAGGAGAATGCGAAACCGAGGGCTGATCCGAAAACTACGGCTGTCAAAATAAGCGGAAGCGCCACACGCCAACTACTGCGAAATGTGTGGTCCATGATAATAATCCTATTGAAGCGTGAATTGAAACGCTGTGGCGTCGCTTCGTGAGGTCGAAGCGTCGTTTGACGATGGGTTTTGCTAATGCCCGAATGGGGGTGAGGTAGGATCTACATCGCGCCGTCGATGGCCTTTGTTTTCAACGGGTAACGAAAGACTAGTTCGTCGTCGACGTTGCGAATCTCAAGGAAGTCCACTGCTCCGTCCCTCACCGATTGGCAGTAAGCATCCTGCGCGTCTGTGAGTGTGTTGGGCCAGATCTCGTCCGTGAATTGTCCCTTCCTACAACGCCGGATTAGCAGCACCGCGGCGCCTCCCACGCTTCGGGGTGAGGGCAATTTTGACGTTTATTGCGTCGTGCATGGACTCGAAAGTGGGCGCGCCACCTGCGACAGTCGAGATGGGCCACAGCAGGCACCGCTGCCGCTATAACCTCCTTGCCGCCTCTAGAGCCGAACACGCTGGGCCTCAGGGTCCAGCGGATGCAATTTTGCTGCTAATCTCGCTTGGTCGCGTTCGAGCTGTTCGGCTCGGATGCTCCACATTGCGGCGCTTCGTTCGAGCAGAGCCCTTTCGTTGGCGGTGAGTGTGTTCATCGCCAGCACCAGGTTTTCCTTAGCCTTTGCACGACAATTTTCCGGCGTATCACGCTTTCTGCGCACATGTCCGCGCGACGCACTGAGCGGCGCAGCCTTGTTAGGTTTACTACTCATGGGAAGCTCCCTTCAGTAAGCGGGAGCGCAAATTGGTCTCTCAGGCGCGCGACGCTTACGGAATGAAGTTCGCGCGATGCCTCCTTGTACCACACTCCGCCCAAAGAACCTAAGAGTGCGTGACGTCTAGCGGGCTCGGTCCGAGACTCGCTCCTGTTGACTCGACTGCCTATTTGTCGCGCAAGGCGCTCCCAACGAAGCCGAATGGCTTCTTCGTTATCGACATATCGACACCAACGTCATGCAATAGCGGCTCAAGACTCTCAAACGTTTCATCGTGCGTGAACCAGTGCGGGTGGGCCGCGCGCGTGGCTGTTAGTGCCATGCCCCAGTCCGCCATGCCACGTTTCGACGCATTTCAATAAGCCGCTTAATCACGTCGCGTGCAGGCGAAAGGCGTCCTTGCGATACACAGGCGCAGTCTCGCTCATGGCGCTAATGTCCGCAATGGGTCGAAAGCCGACGCTTGAGGCTTAGACCGCATTCGGGATGCAGATAGTTGGCCATCGCGGGACGTCGCTCTCAACGAGGACGTTTAGCGATCGTATTCGTCCTCCGTTGGGAGTTCCTCAAACCTCGGCTCGTATTCCTTTTCGCGGTAGGAGCTTTCGCTGATGTAACTGGCCACGCTGCCAACCAGGACGTAAGCCATGGGCTCGTGATCCCCGCTGGGTTCAGTCCTGTATTGGCCCTGGGGCCTCTTAGTCGCCATTGTCACCTCCGACGTTTGCGCCGCGCAAAACACATGCGCAGGCTCCCTATGGTGCCGGTACAATGCGCAGTGCATCGATTGGAGCGCTGCTGGCGCGCATCAGTTCCGTCGCGTGATCGATCAGCTCGTCGAGTTGTTCGCGATTGAACCCAGCATAGCCCGGGCGAAGCTCCAGGGCAGTCTCAACACAAAGGACAATGCGGCGGTCTCGGCCGTTGATCTCCCACTCATGCCAGCAACGCAACACGCCTCGATCTTCATCTCTGGTTGGAGCCATCACCTCGCTCGCTTGGCGGCAGCGATAGCGTCACTCGCGTGCGTATAGCGAAAGCCGCCCCATTCGTAGACCGTCGTCGGGATGCACTCTATCCCGAAACGTTCCAGTTCCGAGCTGAGATCTTGCGGCGTGGTTCGTCTCGGCGAGACTTGTCCACCTTCGTTCTCCCAGCGGTCACTGGCATCGCGAGTTTGATCCGGCGTTGGTTTTCGAGCCATTTTAAAGCGCCTTGAGCCCGAGCTCGTGCCCGTCCGGTAAGCGGGAGCACATTTGGTCTCTCAGGCGCGCGACGCTTACGGGACGAAGTTCACGCGATGTCGCGTTTTAGCATATCGGCGCTTAGGGACCTAACGAAAGCCTAGCGGAGATATCAACAAGCCCGTTCACGGCCGGCGCTTCTCACCACGCGGCGTGTCTCCACGCTGCCCCCGGATCGCAAGATGTCTGCTTTGGGTCGAAATGGGCGTTGGACATCCGTCGCGAACTTAAACTCATTCGGTGCCCGGCACTTGCGGAACTCCGGCCCGCGCCCCATCCTGTAGATAGCGCACCAATCTGCCTGAGCACGATGCGCTTGAGAGATAGCCACTCCCGCTCGTTCAGGAGATCGCTATGTCGGCGCCAACCTTCCATCTATCAGACGAGCCTAGCGAATTAAGCCTGCGTCAGCTGACACGCAGCCTTAACGACTATTGTGCTAGGAACGAAATGAGCCCGAAAAACCGCGCTCATCGGTTACGCGTGATCCGGCAGCAAACGGAGTTAGCCGCTCGACAATCAGCTCCGGACGCCGGTGTCTCTGCCAATCGTTCGTAAAGGTGTTGGACGGAGACAACCATGATGCCGGGCAAGCCGCGAACGAGCGGTGACAATACATTTTTGGACGTTCCTATCGACGGGAAGAGCAGACGTGTGTCGGTCTCTCGGAAGGCCATTGAAGTCTATTTGCGCTTGTCCAATGAACAGGCGGTCGAGATGACCGCAGAGGACCGTCAGCACTTCGTTCAATTCCACCTGACCAAGGTGGTGGCCGCGGCGCATCGAAAGCTGGCGGCAACTTACCCGCTCGCAGACCTGATCGTTATCGCGGCCGGCGAGTTGTAGCATTGACGCTGCCGCCGCCCTGCGTCGGGCCTTCCGAGCAGCTGACAAGAAAAGAGCAGTCCTAAGCCGCGAAGTTTAGGCTGCTCTTTTCCTCATGGCGTCAGTCGGGGTTAGGACCGACGTCTGAATCCAACGAGCTCGCATGGGGGATGTTCCTACTGCCGAAAGACGTATCCGCCACTGACGGGCTGGACGAAAGCTCGGTAGGCAGCCTCGCGGGCGCGAGCTAGCCCCCGTTCCAGCGTTAGCTTTGGGCGAAAGCAGTCGTGGCAAACGGCGGAAAGCTCTAATGCTAATTGCATGGTTAGGCTGCTTTCCAAGTGGCCGCCCCGCTATGAAGTCGGCACGGATACCGGACCGACCGAGAATGGTGTTCACGACGTCCGAGTGGTGGTGCGCATGAGCATCGCCAATAGCCGTAGGAACATAGACCCTACCGCGAAGGTTTGGATGCTATGAAACCCACCTATCAAATCAATCGTGTGCTGCTTCAACGATGCCGCGATCGCTTGGCGCGAACGGAAAAGATGCTCCGACGCCGTTACGGGATCGCCTTGCCCGCCAACGATTGACGGGCTTCGCGGTGGATGACGAAAGACATGCGCGGAAGGCGATTGTCGTCTGACGACAACCAGCGGCCCACCTGGGCCGAGCTTGAGGGGTCGAACCGCGAACTTGGAGCAAGTCTGAAACGATCTGAGGATCTGGTTTCAGACTGTAAGGACGGATTCGTTGCAGCTTATGGGCTGCTGGTTCACGAACACCCTCCCCGCTAGCACCCCAGTAGCTTTCAGCACTCGGGAAATGGCTTCTCTAATGTCCGCGTCGGGTTAAACCGGACGTTCCGGTGCGGACGAAACAACTTCGAGAAGTGAAAGGCCGTTCAGCAGAGCGGTTGACCGACCGAGAGACTGACGGGCGATGGTTCACGGAAGCGGCGGCGCCCTATCTATTCTCGTCCCGACGGCGTATGTCCTCACAGCTACCAGTCGAGATCGACGGTTCTAAACGCCTCAGCGTTTCCCTCCATCCTTAGCGCCTCTTAGCCTCGGTGTGACCGCCCATGGTCAGCCGACGAGGAGATGCGCCCATGGAATCCAAGCGGACACCTAGGCCGAGGCACTTCTCAGTCTTCGCATCTGCGGCGGAAGAGCTTGAGATGAGCGTCGCGATGCAAAGGTGGGATAACGAAGGAGGTCGGGTTCGTATGAGAGCAGTTCGCATAAGGCACTGCTCGGACTCCGAAACTCCCTACATCGTCGTCCTGACGGACCGGGAAGGAAATTCGGTCGAGCGGTCGTTTGTTACGATGCGAGACGCTGAAGTTTTTCTGCGAACCCAAAGCCCGGCTTCAACACCGAGACTTTCTACCTTGTACGATCAACCGCCTCAAGTTGAGGCGAACCTCTAGCACGAAAGCTTTTCGATCATGGAACAGGCAATCAAGTTCAATTGGCGCACTGCGCTTCCGTTCGTTCTCACGGCGATTGTTATTGGCTCGGCTCTCGGGTTCGCGTTTGCTTGAGTGCATAATTAAAGGGCCGCACCCACCGATGCTAACTCGCCTTCGACTTCTCTGGTCGAGCGCACTCGTCGTGGCCGTCCTATCGCTGGCCGGCTGCGCCCAACCCACGCCCCCAAGCGCGTTCACGACTGTTTCAATCGAGCAATTGAAAAGAGATCCAAGCAACTGGATCGGTCGCCCGGTCGAGGTGGAGGGTGTGGTCAGCGCTGACACGGATTCCGCGAGCCTAAGGGAGAATTGCTCTTCGATGGCCAATTCGGTCCTTGTGCGCTGGCGGGATGTGCCCGGCTTCCGGCTGGGGGACGATGGCGCGAAAGTTCGGATTAGAGGCGTGTTCAGGAAGGGCGAAGGAGGCATGGGACGCCCGAGTGTGCAGAACGTGTCCATCCTTTGGCGCTTGCCACCCAATCTGCCACGTTGCCGGTATTGAGAGCGTGCGCTCCTCATAAACTCATACCCTGGGCGGGCAGTCCGCGTCGCTTCCTCCGCGTTGGTCCCGATCGTCGGCTCCAAGATCCCTTCGACAGGACACTACGACCAAATGAAAACAGTAAAAATTCGCTTTCCCAACGGCATTCTCGATTGGCCCGCGCGGAACCGGCTGCCGTCCCGCAACGAGCATCAGCTCCTGCCGATTCAATACGCTTTGGTGCCCGTTGCTAGCGAAGAATGGGTGTTCAAGCAGGTTATTGGGGGATGGTTCGCTCTGCCACGATGATATTGTGCGGACTTCTGAGGAAGTCCGGCTTGGGTCGAAGGCGGAGACCCCACTAGAGACGCAGCGAACTGCAGATTGCGAAAAGCCCGCGCCGAATGAACGACGCGGGCCTTGTAGGTAACAGGAGGTGAACCCTCCTCGTCAAAGCTCATTTATATTGCCGCGGTGCGCGCCTGCGTCGAATTGTGGCCGCCGTTGCGCAGTAGGATTTCCTGCGCGGTTTCCATCGGAACGCTCGATTGGTCCGCGTCGACCGACAGGAAGACGCCGCCGTCGTTAATGTGGCTCTCATAGTAGTTCGCATCCTCCTCACTGACGCCGTGGTGAGTAAACATTCCTGCGAGGCCGCCAGTAACCGCACCCGCGCCCGCGCCGATCGCCGCCGCTCCGGGAATAGCCCCTGAGGCGATCGCCCCGGCTGCGGCCAGCGGGCCGACGCCTGGGATCGCAAGGGCGGCTACGCCGAGTAGACCGCCGACGACCGCGCCGCCAAGCGCGCCCTTGACAGTGCCACTGTCGTTCATCCCGTCATCCCCCTCAACATTGTCCTGCCCGCCGTGGCGGCCGACGATGGAAATGCACTTCTGTTCGATACCCGCCGAGCGAAGCTCGGTCATGGCACGTTTGGCCTCTGCGCTACTGTCGAACACGGCCGATGCGATACGCTCGCTCATAAATTCTCCTGTGGGGAATGCGCGGAGCGATGAGCCGCCCGCTCACATGACCAAGCGCTTGAAGCTTCGTGGTGTTCCTCGGCTAACGTCAAAGCAATCTTTGTTTGGAATGCGGAATTTCAGCGACCAGATATCGCGGCCTGAGCATTGATACGCCCGGGACAGGGGCCATATTGTGCAGTGCAGCAAAATTCCGACGCTGTCATCGTTCTTACGGAGTTTGCCTGTGCGTAGCCTGTCCGACACTCTTTTCCGCCTGAGGCGGATGTCCAGCGGGTTGCCCCAACATTCGGCCACCAGCAAACGCCTGAGGCCCTTCGGTGGCTTTGGATCGAACCCCGGGCAACTCAGAGCCTGGATATACGTACCTGAAAGTGCCGGGCCGGGAGCCGCGCTCGTGGTCGTTCTCCATGGATGCACGCAGAACGTGGCGGGCTACGATGAGAGCTCCGGCTGGTCACGGCTCGCGGAGCAACATGGCTTTCTACTGCTCTATCCAGAGCAGCAGCGGGTCAACAATCCCAACCTTTGCTTCAACTGGTTCTCGCCCGAGGATGCAGCACGCGAAAAGGGTGAGGCCCTGTCGGTCCGACAGATGATCGAGAGTGTGCAGGGCCGATATGAAACGGACCCTCGGCTCGTCTTTGTTACTGGCTTGTCGGCTGGGGGTGCGATGGCAGCTGCCATGCTCGCGACCTATCCGGAGGTTTTCGCTGGCGGTGCAGTGATCGCGGGATTGCCGTTCGGTGTTGCGCACTCGGTTCCTGAGGCGTTTGACCGAATGCGCGGATATGGGGGCCCCCGTCCGACAGCGCTGGCAGACTTGGTGAGAGCGGCGTCGTCCCATAACGACAAGTGGCCCATCTTATCGGTTTGGCATGGAAGCGCTGATCAGACCGTAGACCAATCCAATGCATCGGCACTGGTCGAACAATGGAGGTCGGTTCACGGCGCGCCCAAGAAGCCTGCCAGGTCTGATCTGGTGCACGGACACGCTCATCGCGTGTGGGTGGACTCAAAGGGCCGCGATGTGATCGAGGAATACAGCATTGCCGGTCTCGGCCACGGAACGCCTCTGGACACATTTGGCACCCGGCATGGCGAAAAAGTCGCGCCATTCATGCTTGAGGCAGGCATATCCTCCACCCGCCTCATCTCCCGCTTCTGGGGCATCGTCCTGGATGACCCTGTCGAGAGCCGCTCCAGATCTCGACTAGTTCATGATGCGGAGCCCCGCCTCCCACAGTACGATGCCGGCGAGTGGGCTAATCAAGCGGGAGCCGTTCAGAAGACCATCGAGGATGCGCTCCGGAGTGCTGGAATGATGAAGTGATTAGGCACTGGCCTAACGTCCGCAATGGGTGGAAAGCGGACATTAGCTGGAGAGAGCTCACAGCTTAAGGAGGCTCACCACGGCAGCAATGAGGGCCTGCTCCTTCACTGGCTTCTGCAGCCGCGGTGCAGAGTTGAAATCATCTGGGATGACCTCTTCGTCATAGCCGGTGACAAACGCGAACGGCACACCACGTTCTTGAAGCGCCTCAGACACTGCGAATGACGGACCACTGCCGAGATTGATGTCGACCAGCGCGCCGTCGATGCGCTCGTTACTCAGGAAGTCGAGTGCTTTGTCGATGCTTCTGGTCGGACCGAGCACCTTTGCGCCTGCGCTTTCGAGCCAGTTCTGGGTATCGCTCGCAAGGTAGAAGTCGTCCTCAAGCACCAGGATACGTCTGCCAACCAGATCACTCCAGCTCATACCCGCCGGTCCTGATCTGCGGCGGATGCGGACTCGAGGATGCTCCCGGTGGATCTTAGCGGGAATGCGATCGTGGCCGTCATTCCTTTCGGACCGAACTCGATCGTGCCACTCCCTTCCAGCTCATAAGGGACCCGCCTGGTGATCAGCTCAGTTCCGAAGCCTTGCCGGGCGGTCGAACCGCTCGCTTGGGCCCCGGGCTCTTCCCAAAGAAGCCTCACCCATTTTTCCCCATCTCGCACTTCGCTGTCCCAACTGATGCTCAGTTCTCCATTTTCGCCGAGTGCTCCGTACTTGATGGAGTTCGTAGCCAGCTCATGCACAGCCAGTTTGAGCACTTCGGCAGCCTTGGGCCACAACAGGATGGCTGGGCCTTCAGGCCCCAGACGATCCTCGTCCGCCGCGTGAGCCAGTAGCTCTTCTCGGACAATACCCTCGATCTCGACTCCTTCGCCGGGGCGACGGGAGAGAATGGATTGCGTGCGGGCCATGGCCTCCAGCCTCGCGGACAGGTGTTGCGCGTAGTCGAACGCGCTCATGTCCTCGCTTGCGGTCCTTGTCATAACGGAGCGGATCATCGCGAGGATGTTGCGGACGCGGTGCTGAAGCTCGGTGAGTAGCAGCCGCGCACGGCCTTCGCTCTCGCGCAGCGATTCCTCGGCGCGCTTGCGTGTCGTTACGTCGAGCACAGCTCCAGTGAACAGTACCGGCTGACCGTCTTTGAATGCGGTTCGGCCACGGGAGAAAACCCAGCGCTCGATCCCATCCTCGATCCCGATGACGCGGTATTCGATGGAGTAGAGACCAGAACCAGCAGGATCGATGCACTCGGCGATGGCAGCCTCGACACGAGGTCGATCTTCGGGGTGGATTGCCGCCAGAAACACATTCTTGTCGACATGAGCATCAGGGGGCAGCCCCCACATCGCCTTGAGCCCGGCATCCCAATCAAGCGCCCCCGTGAGCGGATTCCAGGTGTACGGCGATAAACCGACGAGCTCTATGGCTGCCTGGAGCCGCCCCTGGGTCTCGTGCAAGGCGGTGGTGCGCTGCTCCAGTTCTGCCCGTTCCGTTGCGGCCTCGTCGAGGGCCGAGGCCATCTGGGATGCGGCTGCGGCGAAGCGGGCGAGGCTTTGGAGAACGCGCGCATCCTCTGCATCGAACCGTCCCTCAGGCGTGTGCTTGATGGCCCAGATGGTGCCGACCGGGTTGCCCTTCACATGCCAGGGAGCGAGCAGGTTCTCGTAGATGCGTGGCCGGACCTCCAGGACGGCGGGAAAGGACCGTCCCGCTTCCTGGAACAGAAGGACGCAGTTGCGTTCCATGACCATTCCACAGGGGCTCGCCTCCTGGGTCATCGTGGCATGAAGGTTGGCCGCAATCGCCCCTGCTGCGGCGTGCCAGCGGATAATGCCGCCAGGCTCCAGAACGCTGATGCCAGCCGAATCCGCATGGCATAGCTCCAACACAAGTTCGGCGCATTTGTGGAGCACGCCCCGGGGATTGGTGGTCATCTCCTCGGCCAGAAGCCCGAGCGCTCTGTTCTCCGCTTCGTGGTTGGGGGTCCGTGAGGGTCGGCTCCCTAGCTCAGCCGTGATCAGGACATCATCGACGCCTGTCATAGCCCTCGTGCGATCCTTCGCTGCATCGTGTCTTTACAGAGACGAGGATGCAGAGTTCCTGTCTGTAATCTAAGTGAATCAGATTGCGTGACACACGCCATCGAACGCTCGCCGCGCGCTCGAGCAAGCTTCGGCACAGGACGTGCCTAATGTCCGCAATGGGTCGAAAGCGGACATTACCAAGTTCCCGGCGACGGTGGCTCCGCAAACCCGATGGGGGAGCGAATGAGGGAGCAACTAACTTGACTCACAGCCTTTCCTAAACAATTTCAATTGCTTAGGAGCTTTTTAATGGATGCCCCGCGTGGATTCGAACCACGATTGACGGAGTCAGAGTCCGTAGTCTTACCATTAGACGACGGGGCAACGCCGGTGTGCGACGGAGGGCGCGAGATACGAATGCGGCCGCTGGGTGTCAACGGCGCCAAACTAACCTCTGAACTTGCCCCGCACCCACATCTTGTGATTTAACCACGATCAAGTCAGCCGCGTAATCCGCGCGGTGCAGAAGAACGGGCGTGTAATGGCGCAGGGAGTCGCCAGTGCGCCGGCCCCGCAACAGAACTATGTTGCGTCGGGCGGGCCATCAAATTCAAAACCGCAGTTGAAGCGGGATCCGCACCGTCACACCTATGGTGCCATCGATCTCGGCACGAACAATTGTCGCCTGCTGATCGCCCGGCCGAGTGAAGGCGGCTTCACCGTCATCGATGCCTTTTCGCGTATTGTGCGGTTGGGCGAGGGGCTGTCGCGCAGCGGTACTTTGTCCGACGATGCAATGGACCGTGCGGTGGGCGCTTTGGCGATCTGCGCTGATAAGCTGCGTCGCCGCAACGTCTCCCTGACGCGCTCTGTGGCTACCGAGGCCTGCCGCCGCGCCAAGAATGGTTTCGAGTTCGCGGAACGTGTGCGGGAAGAGACGGGCATCGTTCTCGACATCATCGAGCCTGCTGAAGAAGCGCGTCTCGCCGTGCTCGGCTGCCACAAGCTGCTGGAGCCAGGCGATGGGCCGGCGCTGATCTTCGATATCGGCGGCGGGTCGACCGAGCTTGTGCTGATCGATCAGGAGCAGGGGCATACCCAGATTCGCGCATGGTGGAGCGCGCCGTGGGGCGTCGTCTCGTTGACCGAGAGCGAGGGCAAGGAAGCGCTCGAAGGCCCGGACCGGCTGCTGGCCTATAAGCGCATGCGCGAGCGTGCGCGGCGTGCATTTGCCAATTTCGCGACTTTGCTGCCTGAGGGGAGGGAAGGCATCCGCCTGCTGGGGACGAGTGGAACGGTGACTACACTTGCCAGCGTCCATCTCGCCCTTCCTGCCTATGATCGGCGTGCCGTCGACGGGCTGCACGTTCCCATTGAGGCGATGCAGAAGATCAGCACGATGATCGCCACGATGGATTATGACGAGCGCTCGGGCCTGCCGTGCATAGGCAGTGAGCGCGCCGATCTGGTGGTCGCTGGCTGCGCCATCCTCGAAGCGATCATGGAAATCTGGCCGGCGAAGAATCTGGGAATCGCCGACCGCGGCATCCGCGAAGGAATCCTGCGCTCGCTGATGGCCCGCGACGGCTGGCAGTTGTGAAGCGGATCCGGACCGCCAAGGGCCGCAAAGTCTCGTCGACACGCTGGCTGGAGCGGCAACTCAACGATCCCTACGTCAAGCGAGCCAAGGCAGAGAATTATCGAAGCCGCGCGGCCTACAAGCTCCTTGAGCTCGACGAGCGGTTCGGCTTGCTGAAGGGCGTGAAGTCGGTGGTCGACCTTGGGATCGCGCCGGGAGGCTGGAGCCAGGTCGTGAGGCGTCGCTCTACGCAGTCGAATGTCGTCGGGATCGACCTGCTTCCGACGGACCCGATCGACGGGGTGACCATCCTCCAGATGGATTTCATGGACGACACCGCGCCCGAAAAGCTTCGCGACGCCTTGGGCGGCCCGGCCGACCTCGTCCTATCGGACATGGCCGCGAATACCGTGGGACATCAGCAGACGGACCACCTGCGCACGATGGCGTTGGTCGAGGCCGGCCTGGAGTTCGCTCGCGAGGTGCTTCGGCCGGGCGGCGCCTATGTGGCGAAGGTGCTTGCCGGCGGCGCCGACAATGATTTGGTCGCCGAGCTGAAGCGAAACTTCACGAGCGTGAAGCACGCCAAGCCGCCCGCAAGCCGCAAGGATTCCAGCGAATGGTACGTCGTGGCCCAGGGCTTCAAGGGTGAAGTCTAGGCGACAGCGGCGGGCCGCGATCCGCCATTGCTTTTGCCCAGATAGGACGCACCGCGGGTCCGGATCGCATCGCAGATGGTGTTATAATCGGTCGTAAGCTCCGTACCTGCAGGAAGGTCCTCGGCCGCGATATCGTCTCCGAAAGCGATCCCCATTGAGATGGTGTTCGGCCAGTCGGAATGATTGAAGTGCCGCCCGTTGTCGCCGCACAGGACCCACAGGCCAGACTCCTGCTGAAAGGTCGAATAGGTCATCAGGAAGTCGCGCAGCTGCTCCGGCATCTCCTGAAGCTCGGCGTCGGAAAATATGCGGTCGATGCGGCTGTCGAACCGCCAGATGAGTTGGCCCTTCTTCACGTCCTCGAGCAGGAACACGCCGATCCCATGAATATCGCTGGGACGAAGCTCCGTTTCGACCATCAACATGATACGCGCTCCTTTTTCGAGCGCGGCGGTAACGGCCTGCCGTGAACCTTGTTCCTGAGGGTCGGTCAGGCCTTCTTGCGAGCCTGCTCGATCGCCTGTTTGAGCGCGTCGTAGCCGACTGCGCCGTTCAACACCTTGTCGCCAACGATGAACAGCGGCGTGCCCGTCGCGCCGAGCTTGCTCGCGAGGGAGAAGTTGCGCTTCAGCTCTTCCTCTGCCTGCGGATCGTTCTGGGGCGTCGGCGCGATCCCCGCCGCCTGCGCAGCGCGCGCGTTGGTTTCGGGGGAGGGACGGCCGGCCGCCCAGAGCGTGTCGTGGAATTGTGCGAAGCGCCCGAGCTTCGAAGCTTCGAGCGACAGGCGCGCTGAGGTCAGGCTATCGGGACCCAGGATCGGAAGCTCGCGATAGACGACGCGCAGGCCTTTATCTTCCTTGAGCAGGCGGTCGACGTGCGGATTGCTCGCCTTGCAGTAAGGGCAGGCGTAGTCGAAAAATTCAACGAGCGTGACTTCGGGCTTGGCGGCACCGCGCCAGGAGCTCGCGAAGGGCGTCTCGATGTCAGCGCGGTTCGCTGCGAGGATCGGCGCATATTGCGCGTCATGCAGGGCGTCGGCGGCGTCTGTGAGGATGGCCGGGTCGGACAGAAGGCCTTGGCGGACGATGCGGCTGGCCAGGAAATCGGGTGCTGCGAAGATCAGGAGCGCAGCTGTCAGAAGCGCGCCGATGAGCCCCCCTGCGATCGCCGCCCCGAAATTTCCCCGCCTGGGCGGCGCCGCTGTGGTGTCGTTCACTAGTCTCTGTCTTTCTTCTTTTTCGCCAATTCGGTCTTCGACACCATGGCAATGTCCTGCGCCCGAAGCCAGTCGGGCGTTCCGGCGGGAATACCCTGCATCGCGATCTGGGCGCTTGCCAGCGCCAGCTTCGGATTGCCCTCCAGATTGTTGCGCTCGGCCGTCGCGAGCTGTGCCCGAGCCTCGTCGCCCTCGTGGTCGTAAATGATGCCGAGCTGATACCAGGCGAACGGGTCCTGATTGTCCTTGTTCACGGCGACCTTCAGGATCTGCTTGGCTTCGGTGAAGTTCTTCGGGTCCTCGGTCGCGACCAAGGCATGACCGAGCATCGCCGCGATCATCGGCGCATCGCCTGAGCGGTCGACGGCCTCGCGCAATATCGGGATCGCATCGTTGGGCTTCCCATCCTCGAGCAGGATTTGGCCTTTGAGCTCGAGGAAGAAGGGGTCATGCGGATCGGTCTTGAGCAATGCGTCGGCTTCGGACTGCGCCTTCGCCGGATAGCCGCCTAAGTGATAAGCGTAAGCACGCGCATAGTGAGCGGGCACGCTCTGGTCGCTCTCCGGATATTTCGTCACCGCCTGCCGGGGGTCGACGTAACCCAAGAGCTTGCCTTTCACCCGCTGGAAGCTGGCCTCAAGCTTGGGATCGGTCGGCTTGCCCCAGGCGGGATCCGCTTTCAGCTTCTGCTCAAGGGCCTGGATCCGCTCGGAGTTCAGCGGGTGGTCGCGGTCGAAGCTGTCCTTGGAGTAGATCGCCAGCCGGTACTCGTAATTCTGAAGCTTGCCGAAGAAATCGAGCATCCCCTTGCCGTTGACGCCCGCCTTCGAGAGGAAGCGTGCCGCGGATGCGTCGGCAGTCGCCTCCTGGACGCGGGTGAAGGCCATCAGGTTACCGACGGCGGCGCGCTGACCCGCCATCAGGACGCCCATCGCTGCCTCGCCAGCACCAGCGGCAGCGGCTGCAGCGGCGAGCACGAGCGACAGGATGCTGATTCCGGTCGCCTGCTTGGCGCCGCTTTCGGCCCGGATAGAGTCGCCGGCGACCACGTGGCCAAGCTCGTGAGCGACGACGCCCTGGACCTGGTTGATATTGTCTGCAGCCAGCAGCAGGCCCGTCTGGAGATAGACCGTCTGGCCCTGTGCGACGAAGGCGTTGATCTCGGGATCGTTGAGCAGGACAACGTTGACGCTGTTCGGGTCGAGCCCAGCAGCAACGATCAGCGGCCGCGACATCTGCTTGAACAGCAGCTCGGTCTCGGTGTCGCGGAGGACCTGAGGTCCTGAATCGCCTTGCGCCGTTGCCGGCGGCGTGACGGACAGAGCGAGCAGCAGCGCCATCATGAAGAGGCGCGCGAAGCGGGCGACCGGCGAGCTCATCACCGGTCGCTTACCATTTTTTCGCCTGAACCAACCATGAAAAGGCGGGGTTCAACGCCCGTCCGGCTCAGCCGAACGTGCGCTGCCACCAGCCGCGGCGCGGCTCGCCGTCATCTTCCTCGGCCGTATCGTTGTTGGCCGCAGGGACGGCCGCAGGCTCTGGAGCCGGTGCGGGCGCTTCCTCCTCAGCAGGAGCTGGTGCGGCAGCCGCCTTGGTGCGGCGCTTGCGCGCCGGCTTGGCGGGAGCAGCTTCCTCGACTGCGGTTTCGGCCGGCGGGGCCTCAGCTGGAGCGGGCTCCGGCACGGCAACTTCGGCTGCCGCCTCAGTCTTCTTCGAGCGGCGACGCTTCGGCTTCGCTTCCTTGGCAGGCTGGGTCTCTGCGATCGGCGGCTCTTCGTCGATCGGGCGCTCGACCATCGGCGAGCTGTCCGGCTCGACCGAAGCCTCGCTCGGCTCGACAGCTTCAGCGTCCGCACCGCCAGCCTTGCGGCGGCGACGACGGCGGCCGCGGCTCGGGGCCTCATCCTCCGTCGCTTCTGCCTCGACGGTAGCGACGGCTTCCTCGCTTTCGGCCACGGCCGGCTGCTCGTCCTCGCCCTCGGCGCCGCCTTCCTGCTGCGCTTCGCCTTCCCGGCGGCGTCCGCGGCCACCGCGGCGCCGGCGACGACGGCGACGGCCCTGACGCTCTTCGGAGCGCTCAGTCCTGTCCTCGGCCTCTTCTTCCTCATCCAGCTCTTCGTCGAGCGCTTCGATCTCTTCGAGATCCTCCTCGATCGGCGTTGGTTCCTGCACCGGTCGCGGCGCAACCACCGGACGCGGTCCGGAGCTGTCGACGGTCATCCGAGCGCCCTCGAAGCTCTCGTCGATCAGGATCTCGATGGAAACACCGTAGCGCTGTTCGATATCCGCGAGCTCTGCACGCTTCTTGTTGAGCACATAGACGGCAGCCTCGCGGCCAGCGCGCAGGCATACCTTCTCGCCACGGCCACGCGCGGACTCGTCCTCAATCATGCGAAGCGCTGAGAGGCCCGCCGAAGCGGCGGTGCGCATCAGGCCGGTGCCTTCGCAGTGCGGGCAGGCCTTGGTCGATGCCTCGAGTACGCCGGTGCGTAGTCGCTGGCGGCTCATTTCCATCAGGCCAAAGCTGGAGATGCGGCCGACCTGGATGCGGGCGCGGTCGTTCTTGAGCGCCTCCTTCATCGCCTTCTCGACCTTCCTGACATGGCTGTTCTGTTCCATGTCGATGAAGTCGATGACGACGAGGCCGGCCATGTCGCGCAGCCTCAGCTGCCGCGCGATTTCCTGCGCGGCTTCGAGGTTCGTGTTGTAGGCCGTCTGCTCGATGTTGTGCTCGCGGGTCGAACGCCCGGAGTTAATGTCGATTGAGACCAGCGCTTCGGTCGGATTGATGACCAGGTAGCCGCCCGACTTCAACTGGACGACCGGCTGGTACATGGCGCTGAGCTGGTCCTCGACACCGTAGCGCTGGAACAAGGGCGTGGTCTCGGTGTGGACCTTCACCCGCCGTACGTGGCTCGGCATCAGCAGCTTCATGAAGCCTCGGGCGGCTTTGTAGCCTTCCTCGCCCTCGACGATCACTTCCTCGATGTCGCGGTGATAGAGGTCGCGGATCGCCCGCTTGATGAGGTCGCTGTCCCGATAGATCAGGGCAGGGGCGGTGCTTCCGAGCGTCCGCTCGCGGATCTCGTCCCACAGACGCGCGAGATAATCGAAGTCGCGCTTGATCTCGACCTTGGTGCGCGACAGGCCAGCGGTGCGCACGATCAAACCCATGGTCGACGGCAGCTTGAGGTCGGTCATGATCGACTTCAGGCGCTTGCGGTCGGCACCGTTCGAGATCTTTCGGGAAATGCCGCCGCCGTGGCTCGTGTTCGGCATCAGCACGCAATAGCGGCCGGCGAGGCTGAGATAGGTGGTCAGCGCAGCACCCTTGTTGCCACGCTCTTCCTTCACGACCTGAACGAGCAGCACCTGACGGCGCTGGATGACGTCCTGAATCTTGTAGCGGCGGCGCAGCGCCTGACGCTTCTTGCGCAACTCGTCCGCCGCGGATTCATCCACCGGTGAGCGGTTTGAGCCCGTGCCGGCCTCTGCCGGCCCTTCGCCGCCTTCCCCATTTTCGTCCTCGGATACCTCCGAAGCTTCTTCGTCGCTCTCGACGACTTCCTCATCGGACTCGTATTCCGCGTCCAGCTCAGCGGCGCGGAGCCGCTCTTCCTCGGCTGCGTGCTCGGCTTCCTCACGGAGCAGCGCCTCGCGATCGGCCTTCGGGATCTGATAATAATCCGGGTGGATTTCGCTGAAAGCCAGGAAGCCGTGGCGGTTTCCGCCATAGTCTACGAACGCCGCCTGAAGCGACGGTTCGACCCTGGTTACCTTGGCTAGATAGATATTTCCTTTGAGCTGCTTGTGCTCGGCGGACTCGAAATCAAATTCCTCGATCCGGTTTCCCTTGACGACTGCGACCCGGGTCTCCTCCGGGTGGCGCGCGTCGATCAGCATGCGCATGGACATTGAATAGTCTCCGTGCGCGCCTGTGCATCCGGCTCTGCCGGCGGCGCGCGATGATTGTGGCCACGCCGGCTCGACTGGAGCCGAAGGCGGTGGCGATATTGTTTGAAAGCGCTTCTGCTGAATGGACCATCGCGCGTCTCGGCGCAGGGAACGCGTCTGCCGTCTCGCTGGAGATCGGCAAGAAAGCGTTCTGTGGCATCATTACAGCGTCAACCTCGTAGACCGCCGCGGACGCTTGCACTGGTCGCGGCATAGATTCTCCGGATACCGGAGATCGCATTCGGGTTAGCATCCCGACCGATGCGCCGCAACCGTTGCTGCGCCGCAACGCATCTTCGATATGGTGGCACGATCGCCGAACTGCCATAGGCTAAATTTCGCTTTAACCAGAATGGCGTGATAGGTTGGGCTCGGCTCAAGGGACTGGCGAAGCTTCGTGAATTTTTCAGTGACCAAAAGGACGGCTGTTGCAGGCGGAGCGGCGACTCTGGTCGCGCTTGTGGCGCTGAGCGTCGCCGTTGCTTCGAGCCGCAGCGGAGCTGCGTCTGCCGACGATGGGGTCGCGACAGCAGGGGAGGGGCGCCAGGCCAGCCTGACGGTCGATCTACCGCCGCCCGTGAACGACCGAATTTATGGCGCTCCGACAGCGCAGGGCCGCCCGATCGTCGTGATCGACGCGGGTCACGGCGGCCGCGACCCGGGCGCTCGGAGCGTGTCCGGAGGGGCCGCCGAGAAGGACCTCACCCTGGCTCTGGCGCGCGACCTTAGGGACAAATTGGTAGAGCGCGGCCGCGTCAGGGTCGCGCTGACCCGTGACGGCGACGATTATCTGACGCTCGACGACAGAGCGGCAGTAGCGCGAAGGCTCGAAGCCGCGATGTTCGTGTCGCTGCACATGGATAGCGCGCCAAATCCGCTGGCTCGCGGCGCGAGCGTCTATTCCCTGTCCGACATCGCTTCGGACGCCGAGGCTGCGCAACTGGCTGCCAAGCAGAATGCCGGGCTCGACATCGGTCAAAGCAACGGCTCGGTCGACTCGATCCTGTCGGAGCTGGGCATGCGATCGCAGATGAGTGCGTCGGCTGACCTGGCATCGCGTTTCGTTAAACGGGCGGCGGGTCGATTTGAGCTTCGGCCGGAGCCGCACCGCTTTGCCGCATTCCATGTGCTTCGGAGGGCAGGGACGCCGGCCGTCTTGTTCGAGGCCGGCTATCTCAGCAACGTGGATGACGAAGTGCTTCTGCGCGATCCGAAGCATCGTTCCGACATCGCGCTGGCGTTGGCGCAGGCAATCGAAGCAGACGTTGCTGCGCACGCACGCCGTTAATCACTTTTCGGTGGCAATCGAACAGGCTAGACGCGTCAACGAATGAAGTTCGAGCGCCTGAACGTTCCCCAGTGGCCGCTGCCCGATTTCGTCGCCTTCAATCAGAGGGTGCGCGATCGGCTCGATCCCTGGTGGGCACGCCGCTGGATTCGCTGGATCACCTACGCGATTGCGACCGGGTTTGCCCTGTTCGCCGCCATGTGGATCTATTTCGCCAGCGGCCTGCCTTCGTCCCAGACGTTGCTTGCCTATCAGCCGCCGCTGCCGACCAACGTCCGCGGCTATGACGGAACGCCGGTTCAGACATTCGCCCGAGAGCGCCGGGTCGAGCTGGCCTATGACGAGATCCCGCCGCTGGTCGTCCACGCCTTCATCTCGGCGGAAGATAAGAACTTCTTCCAGCATCACGGCATCGACGTCCCGGGCCTGATTGGCGCGGTTGCCGATTTCGCCTTTAAATCGGTCACCGGCGGCGGCCGCGCGAAGGGCGGGTCGACCATCACCCAGCAGGTCGCCAAATATCTGCTAAAGGATTCGAGCTACAACGTCGGCCGCAAGGCGCGTGAGGCGATCCTCGCCTTCCGTCTGGAATCGACGCTGAGCAAGGAACAGATCCTCGAGATCTATCTCAACTCGATCTTCCTCGGCCGCAACGCCTACGGCATCCAGGCCGCAGCCCGCGCCTATTTCGACAAGGACGTGAATGAGCTGACGCTGCCGGAAGCCGCCTATCTGGCGGTGCTTCCGAAGGCGCCGTCCAACTACGACCCCGTTCGCGCGACGCAGAAAGCGCTCGACCGCCGCAATTATGTGCTGCGGGAGATGTACCGGAATGGCTACATCTCCGAAGACCAGTGGAAGTCAGCCGCGGCGACGCCGCTCGGTACCATCCGCTACGGCAGCAATGAGAAGTTCCAGCAGCAGGGCGGCTACTTCATGGAAGAAGTGCGCCGCGAGTTGATCAAGCAGTTTGGCGAAGGCGCCGACGACGGGCCGAACAGCCTTTACGCGGGCGGACTATGGGTTCGTTCGTCGATGAACCCGATGATGCAGGATGCCGCGGCGCAGGCGCTTCGCGATGGACTAATCAAGTTCGGCGGCGGCACGAGCTGGAAGGATCTCGGCAAGAGCATCGACCTCAATGGGGATTGGGCAGGCCAGTTGGACCGGACGCCGGTCGGCACCGGCTATCCTGACTGGAAAAAGGCAGTCGTGCTGACGAAGACCAGTAGCGACGCGACGATCGGCTTCTCGAATGGTTCGCGGGGGAACCTGCCGGCCTCGGGCGCCTCGGTCCCAGTGCGCGGTGAGGGCGGCGTCGCTTTCGATTCCCTTAGACCCGGCATGGTCATTATCGTGAAAGAGGCTGCGCCGGGCTCATGGCAGCTGAAGTCGGCTCCGCAGATTTCGGGCGGCATGCTGGTCGAGGAAGTCCACACGGGCCGTGTCCTCGCAATGCAGGGTGGGTTCGACGTTGTCGGTTCAAGCTACAACCGTGCCGTCCAGGCGCTCCGTCAGCCCGGCTCTGCTTTCAAGCCGATCGTCTACGTGACGGCGCTCGAGAACGGCTTCACGCCCGCGACCATCGAAGAGGACGCGCCATTCTGCGTCTGGCAGGGCGCGGGCCTCGGCAACAAATGCTTCGTCAACTTCGACCGCCGGTCGGCAGGGCCGCACACGATGCGGTGGGGTGTCGAGCAGTCGCGTAACCTCATGACGGTCCGTGCGGCATCCACGGTCGGCATGGCCAAGATCACCGATACCGCGCGCAAGCTCGGCGTCGGCGACTACGGCAATTATCTGTCGTTCGCGCTGGGCGCCGGCGACACGACCGTTCTGCGCCTGACCAACGCTTATGCGATCCTCGCCAACCAGGGCCGCTCGGTGAAGCCGACCACCATCGATTATGTCCAGGACCGCAACGGCAAGGTCATCTTCCGCTCGGACAATCGCTGCGCGCTGATGGAAAATTGCAACGCGGCAGATTGGGACGGCAAGACGATGCCGCGCCCGCCGAGCCGGACCAAGCAGCTGCTCGACCCGATGGCGGCGTTCCAGATGGTCCACATCATGGAAGGTGTGATTCAGCGCGGTACCGCGACGGTGCTGCGCGATCTCAACCGGCCGCTGTTCGGAAAGACCGGCACGACCAATGGTCCGACCAATGTCTGGTTCGTCGGCGGAACGCCCGACATCGTTGCCGGCGTCTATCTTGGCTATGACCAGCCGAAGCCGATGGGCCATGCCGCGCAGGGCGGCAGGATTGCAGCGCCGGTATGGAAGCAGTGGGCACTGACCGCGCTGAAGGACCAGCCGAAGACGCCGTTCGTCGCGCCGCCAGGCATCCGCTGGGTGCGTATCGACCGCGCGTCCGGCAAGCGCGTGTTCGGCTCCTTCCCGACGCAGGAAGATCCGAAATCGTCGGTGATCTGGGAGGCATTCCAGCCCCAGACCGAGCCGCGCCGCAGCTTCGGTTCGGGGGGCGATCCATATAACCAGCAGGCCTATCAGGAGGCGCTGAAAGAGCGTCTTAGACAGATTCAGGAGATCAAGCAGCGGCAGGCCGGTGGCGGCAGTGCGGCGGCGGCTCCGGCGAGGACCGTCACGCAACCCGTTCCGCAGCCCCAGCCTGCAGCGCCCTTGCCAACACAGAACGCCCTCTAATAGGGCTGTTCTCCAAGTTAGCTTTCCAAGGGTTCTACGACATGCGCGCCGAAGCGCAGGCACATATCGACCAGATCAATGCAGCGACCGCACTGCTGCGCCGGTTCCTCGACTGGGACCGGGCGCTGAAGCGCCTGGACGAGTTGAACGCCAAGGTCGAAGACTCCACGCTCTGGGACAATCCCAAGGCGGCACAGGAAGTGATGCGCGAGCGGCGGCGGCTCGAAGAAGCCATCGGCGCGACGCAGACGCTGGAGCGCGAACTCGCCGACACGTCCGAGCTGATCGAGCTCGCCGAGAGCGAAGGCGACGACGCCTTGGTCGAAGAGGGGATCCGCAGCCTGGCCGAGCTTGCCGAGCGCGCCGATCGCGACAAGGTTGCCGCGCTTCTCGCGGGTGAAGCTGACGCGAACAGCAGCTATGTCGAAGTGAATGCCGGCGCGGGCGGCACCGAGAGCCAGGACTGGGCCGAGATGCTTCTGCGCATGTACACGCGCTGGGGCGAGCGGCACGGGTTCAAGGTCGAAATGATCGACCATCACTCGGGCGAGCAGGCCGGCATCAAGTCGGCGACGATCCTGGTGAAGGGCGAGAACGCCTACGGCAATCTGAAGGTCGAAAGCGGCGTGCACCGGCTGGTTCGCATCAGCCCGTACGACGCTAACGCTCGTCGCCACACCAGCTTCTCCAGCGTCTGGGTCTATCCGGAAGTCGATGACGACATCGACATTCAGGTCGAGGATAAGGACCTCAGGATCGACACCTATCGCGCGTCGGGCGCGGGCGGGCAGCACGTCAACACGACAGACAGCGCGGTTCGCATCACTCACGTTCCGACCGGCATCGTCGTCGCCTGTCAGAACGAGCGCTCACAGCACAAGAACCGTGCGTCGGCCATGAAGCAACTAAAGGCCAGGCTCTACGAAGCCGAGCTGCAGAAGCGAGAGGCCGAAGCCAATGCTGCGAATGCCGCCAAGACCGACATCGGCTGGGGCCACCAGATCCGTTCCTACGTGCTTCAGCCCTATCAGCTGGTCAAAGACCTCCGCACCGGCGTCACGTCGACATCGCCTAGCGACGTGCTCGACGGAGATCTCGACCGCTTCATGGCCGCGGCCCTCTCGCAGCGCGTGACCGGCGAGACCGTCGAGGTAGAGGATGTCGATTAGGGCGTTTGTTCTCACGTCCCTTGTCATCCTGGCCGGTTGCCGCGCGCAGCCGACTGCACCTCACTTTCCCAATGCACAGCGTGACGTCGCACCGATCGTCGGCGATACCTTCTCGACCGAAGACGCTCGGGATCGCGCGGGCGAGGCCGAAGAGGTCATGGAGCTTGCCCAACTGAAACCGGGCATGTCGGTCGCCGACGTTGGGGCGGGCGAGGGCTATTACACGGTGCGCCTGGCGCCTGTTGTCGGCGCGAAGGGTAGGGTGCTCGCAGAGGACATCCTGCCGAACGTCCGCGATTCCCTCATGGATCGGGTCCAGCGGGAGAGACTCGATAATGTCGCGGTAAAGCTGGGTACGCCGGACAATCCGATGCTGCCTGCGCAGTCGTTCGACCGCGTGTTCCTCGTCCACATGTATCATGAGGTGCAATCGCCCTACGCCTTCCTCTGGCACCTCCGCGATGGCGTGAAGCCCGATGGCCTGGTGGTGGTGGTGGATTCGAACCGGCCCGTGAAGCGGCACGGCATCCCGCCCGAGCAGCTCAAATGTGAGTTCGGCGCGCTCGGAATGGATTTGGTGAAATTTCGAATGTTGAGCAGTGGCGACGTCTACTTCGCGTCGTTCCGCGTCGCTCGGCCGAAGCCTGCACCTGACAAGATCGTGCCCTGTCCGGAACCCAAGGACCTACAATAGACCGATCTGACGGAAGCTGGTGCATTCCGTCCCTGCGAAGATGAGATGATCGAGGATCGTGCAGTCGAGCGCCTCTGCCGCAGTGGCAAGGCGGCGTGTCGATCGGCAGTCGGAGTCACTTGGGCGCGGGTCTCCGCTGGGGTGATTGTGAGCGAGGAGGATGCCTGCGCTTCGATGCAACGCGGCGTCGACGATGATTTCTCTTAACGGAAACTCAGCCCCGCTTTCGTCCCCTGGATGCCGTGAGAGATGCACGCATCGGGACTCTTCGTCGACATGCGCGACCCACAGACTCTCGCGTGAGCAGTCCTCGTCGGCCATGCACCCGGCCAAGAAATCTCGCGCGGCTGCAAGGCCGTCAAGCTTTAGGGGGAGTTCGACACGCTGGTACCGCATGATGGATCAATTACGCACAAGCTGTTGCTCCGCCCATTTGAATTGTGTCCGAAATGAACATTCAAAGCGGATCAATCTCCTTTGACGATCGCAGCGCCGCGATTAGGGTATCGGCATGCAGCAGTATCTCGACCTCATGCAGAGGATCCTCGACGAGGGAGTCGAGCAGCAGGACCGCACCGGGACAGGCACTTTGTCGACCTTCGGCGCGCAGATGCGCTTCGATCTGGCGAAGGGTTTTCCGCTGCTGACGACGAAGAAGCTGCATCTGAGGTCGATCATCGTCGAGCTGCTGTGGTTCCTGCGTGGCGACACCAACATTCGCTGGCTTAAGGATCGCAACGTCAGCATCTGGGACGAGTGGGCGGACGAAGAGGGCGATCTCGGCCCGGTCTACGGCAAGCAATGGCGTAACTGGGAGACCTCAGATGGCCGTCACATCGACCAGATCAAGAACTTGATCGAGCTGATCCGCACCGATCCCTATTCACGCCGACAGATCGTCACCGCCTGGAACCCGGGCGAGATCGACCGCATGGCCCTCGCGCCCTGCCACTGCCTCTTCCAGACGCAGGTCGCTGCGGGAAGGCTTAACCTCCAGCTGTATCAGCGCAGTGCCGACGTCTTCCTTGGCGTGCCGTTCAACATCGCGTCCTATGCGCTGCTGACCCACATGCTGGCCCGCGAATGCGGCCTGGAGCCGGGCGTGTTCGTGTGGACCGGGGGCGATTGCCATCTTTATTCCAACCATCTCGAGCAGGCGCGCCTGCAGCTGACTCGCGAGCTGCGCACGCTGCCGCGCCTCGTCATCAAGGATCGCGGGCAGGACCTTTTCAATTACGAGTCCGACGACTTCGTATTCGAGAATTACGAGCCGCATCCGCACATCTCGGCGCCAGTGGCGGTCTGACCGACGACAGATTGCGGCGCCGGAATGGAGCCGTTCCCAATCCGCTGCGTTACCCTTTGCCGTTAGAGGAGGACGCACATGTTCCAGAAAGTTACTACCGGCCTGCTTATCGGCACGGCACTTGTACTTGCAGCCTGTAACACGGTCCGCGGTGCTGCCCGCGACGTCAACTCGGTCGCAAACTGCACCGAGAATGCGATTAACGGCAGCCAGCACTGTTAAGCTGCTAGACAAATTACAGCCGTTAGCCATGATCGTTCCGGGCCTTTAATGGGAGGATCGATCATGGTTCGTAAGGTTGTGACGGTGTTGTTGATTGGCGGAGCCCTCGGGATCGCCGCCTGCAACACGGTCCGCGGAGCGGCCGCCGACGTCAATTCGGCAGCCACCTGCACCGAAAACGCGATGCACGGAGGCCGCTGCTAAGCAGCAGTCAAACCGAGGCAAAAGAAAAGCCCCGCCGGATTGCTCCGGCGGGGCTCATTCTTTGGGCCTAACGCCTACCTTCAGTCCTGAAGATAGTCGCCCGCGTCAGCGTCGAGGCCATGGCCGCTCGGCACGACCTCGGCGAGCGGGTCGTCACCAGTACCGGTGTCTTCACGCGGCGTGCGTGCCAGCTCCGCAGCGCGAAGCTCCTCGGCCGAGTCCGGAGCGATGAGCGCCTCCTGCATGCGGCGGTGAGCCGCGCGCAGGGCCGTGTCACGCGACGAGGCAGCGACGCGCAGGCGGTTCATGCCTGCACCCGTGCCCGCCGGGATCAGGCGGCCGACGATGACGTTCTCCTTGAGGCCGTCGAGCGTGTCGACCTTGCCCTGGACTGCAGCCTCGGTCAGCACGCGGGTCGTCTCCTGGAACGACGCCGCGGAGATGAAGCTGCGGGTCTGGAGCGACGCCTTGGTGATGCCGAGCAGCACCGGCTTACCTTCGGCCTTCTTCTGGCCCTTGGTGAGCTTGGAGTTGTTCTCGTCCATCTCCTCGCGATCGACCTGCTCGCCCGCCAGCAGCGTGGTGTCGCCGCCGTCGGTGATCTCGACCTTCTGCAGCATCTGGCGAACGATCACCTCGATGTGCTTGTCGTTGATCTTCACGCCCTGCAGTCGATAGACTTCCTGGATCTCGCTCACGAGGTACTCAGCGAGAGCCTCGACGCCGAGGACTTCCAGGATGTCGTGCGGATCAGGCGAACCGCCGACGAGGTTGTCGCCGCGCTTCACATAATCGCCTTCCTGGACCTCGATCATCTTCGACTTCGGCACGAGATACTCGACCGGATCCGAACCATCGTCCGGAACGATCGCGATCTTACGCTTCGCCTTGTAGTCGCGCATGAAAGTGACCTTGCCGGACACCTTGGCGATGATCGCATTCTCCTTCGGCTTGCGGGCCTCGAAGAGCTCGGCGACGCGCGGCAGACCACCGGTGATGTCACGCGTACGCGCCGCTTCCCGCGGCATACGAGCGAGCACTTCGCCGGCTTCGACATGCTGACCGTCCTCGACCGCGATGATCGCGCCCGGGGCAAGCCGATAAACGCCCGCTTCCGTCGCCTTGTCGCCCGTGAGCGTGAGGCGCGGGTGCGGAGTGTCCTTTTTCGACTTCGCCGCGTCGTCGGTGACCACGCGCTGCGTGATACCCGTCGACTCGTCGACCTGCTCCGACATCGTCCGGTTCTCGATCAGGTCCTGGTACTTCACGGTACCCGCCTTCTCGGTGATCACCGGGCTGAACGAAGGGTCCCACTCAGCAATACGATCGCCGCGGCTGACGATGTGGCCGCTCTCGCACAGCAGGTGCGCACCGTAAGGCACGCGGTGCGTGGAGAGCTCACGGCCGTCCATGTCGAGGATCGCGATCTCACCCGAGCGTGACAGCGACAGGTGCCGCCCACGCGGGTCGACAATTGTCGGCATGTCGCGAAACTCGATCGTGCCGTCGACCGGCGCTTCGAGATTCGACTGCTCGTTGAGCTGCGCCGCGCCGCCGATGTGGAAGGTCCGCATCGTCAGCTGCGTGCCCGGCTCACCGATCGACTGAGCGGCAATGACGCCGACAGCCTCACCGATATTGACCGGCGTACCGCGAGCGAGGTCACGTCCGTAGCACTTGCCGCAGACGCCCTGCTTCGCACCGCAAACCAGCGGGCTGCGGATCTTCACGCCCTGAAGACCGATTTCCTCGATCTTCGCGACCATCGGCTCGTCGAGCAGCTCGCCCTCGGCGATGATGACTTCACCGCTCTTCGGATCGACGACGTCCTCGGCCAAGGTACGGCCCAGCACGCGGTCGCCAAGCGAAGCGATGACCGCGCCGCCCTGAACGATCGCCCGCATTTCGAGCGCACGGTCGGTGCCGCAATCCTCCTCGATGATCACGGCGTCCTGCGACACGTCGACGAGACGGCGGGTCAGGTAACCTGAGTTCGCCGTCTTGAGGGCCGTGTCTGCCAGGCCCTTGCGGGCGCCGTGGGTCGAGTTGAAGTACTCAAGGACGGTCAGCCCTTCCTTGAAGTTCGAGATGATCGGCGTTTCGATGATCTCGCCCGACGGCTTGGCCATGAGGCCGCGCATACCCGCGAGCTGCTTGATCTGGGCCTGCGAACCACGGGCACCGGAGTGAGCCATCATGTAGATCGAGTTCAGGTCAGCCTGACGTCCGTCCGGACGCTTCGGAGTGGCCTGGATCTCCTTCATCATGGCGCTGGCAACCTGGTCACCGCAACGCGACCAGGCGTCGATCACCTTGTTGTACTTTTCCTGCTGGGTGATCAGGCCGTCCTGATACTGCTGCTCGTAATCCTTCACGAGCGCGCGAGTTTCCTCGACGAGGCCTTCCTTCGCCTGCGGGATGACCATGTCGTCCTTGCCGAACGAAATGCCGGCCGCGAACGCGTGACGGAAGCCGAGCTGCATGATCGCGTCCGCGAACAGCACGGTCTCCTTCTGGCCGGTGTGGCGATAGACGATGTCGATGACGTCGCCGATCTCCTTCTTGGTCAGCACCTTGTTGACGGTCTCGAAGGGCACCTTGTGGCTCTTCGGGAGCGTCTCGCCGAGCAGCATGCGGCCCGCCGTCGTCTCGAAGCGCTTCATGTAGGTGTTGCCCTGCTCGTCCGTCTGCGGGACGCGGCTGATGATCTTCGAGTGAAGAGTCACGGCGCCGGCGGCGAGGGCCTGGTGGACCTCGGCCATGTCGCTGAGCATCATGCCCTGGCCGGGCTCATCCTCCTTCTCGAGGCTGAGATAGTAGAGGCCGAGAACCATGTCCTGCGACGGAACGATGATCGGCTTGCCGTTGGCGGGCGACAGGATGTTGTTGGTGGACATCATCAGGACGCGCGCTTCCAGCTGGGCCTCGAGGCTCAGCGGAACGTGCACGGCCATCTGGTCGCCGTCGAAGTCGGCGTTGAACGCGGCGCAGACCAGCGGGTGAAGCTGGATCGCCTTACCCTCGATCAGAACCGGCTCGAACGCCTGAATGCCGAGGCGGTGAAGCGTCGGCGCGCGGTTCAGCAGAACCGGATGCTCGCGGATCACTTCGTCGAGGATGTCCCAGACCTCCTTGCGCTCTTTCTCGACCCACTTCTTCGCCTGCTTCAGCGTCATGCTGAGGCCCTTGGCGTCGAGGCGCGAGTAGATGAACGGCTTGAAGAGCTCGAGCGCCATCTTCTTCGGCAGGCCGCACTGGTGCAGCTTCAGTTCCGGACCGGTCACGATGACCGAACGGCCCGAATAGTCGACGCGCTTGCCGAGCAGGTTCTGACGGAACCGGCCCTGCTTGCCCTTGAGCATATCGGACAGCGACTTCAGCGGACGCTTGTTGGCGCCCGTGATCGTGCGGCCGCGACGGCCGTTGTCGAACAGAGCGTCGACCGCTTCCTGAAGCATGCGCTTTTCGTTGCGGACGATGATGTCCGGCGCGCGCAGCTCCATGAGGCGCTTCAGACGGTTGTTACGGTTGATGACGCGACGATAGAGGTCGTTGAGGTCCGACGTCGCGAAGCGGCCGCCATCCAGCGGAACGAGCGGGCGAAGCTCCGGCGGAATGACCGGAATGACTTCCAGGATCATCCACTCGGGGCGGTTGCCGGACTCGAGGAAGCTCTCAACCACCTTCAGGCGCTTGATGATCTTCTTCGGCTTCAGCTCGGACTTGGTGACAGCCAGCTCTTCGAGGAGCGCCTTGCGCTCGCCCTCGAGGTCGAGGTCCATCAGCATCTGCTTGACGGCCTCTGCACCGATGCCGGCCGAGAAGGCGTCTTCGCCATATTCGTCCTGGGCGGCGAGAAGCTCGTCCTCGGTCAGGAGCTGGTACTTCTCGAGCGCGGTCAGGCCCGGCTCGATCACCACGTAGCTCTCGAAGTAGAGGACGCGCTCAAGCTGCTTCAGCTGCATGTCGAGCAGAAGGCCGATGCGGCTCGGAAGCGACTTCAGGAACCAGATGTGCGCGACGGGAGCGGCGAGCTCGATATGGCCCATACGCTCACGGCGGACCTTCGAGACGGTAACCTCGACGCCGCACTTCTCGCAGACGATTCCCTTGTACTTCATGCGCTTGTACTTGCCGCACAAGCATTCGTAGTCCTTGATCGGGCCGAAGATACGCGCGCAGAACAGGCCGTCACGCTCAGGCTTGAACGTGCGGTAGTTGATCGTCTCCGGCTTCTTGATCTCGCCGAAGGACCAGCTGCGGATCTTGTCCGGCGAAGCGATGCCGATCTTGATCTCGTCGAAGGTCTCCGGCTTGGCGATCGGGTTCGCGAAATTGGTCAGTTCGTTCATTTTTTACTCCTGACCCCTCCCGCGAAGGGGAGGGGTGTTGGAACCTGTTCAGTTATTCGGCGGCGATGGCGGTCGGCTCCGCGTCGGGATCCTCGACACTGTCGAGTTCGACGTTGAGACCGAGGCTGCGCATTTCCTTGACGAGCACGTTGAAGCTCTCCGGAATGCCGGCCTCGAACGTGTCGTCGCCCTTGACGATCGCCTCGTAGACCTTGGTGCGGCCGATCACGTCGTCCGACTTCACCGTCAGCATTTCCTGAAGGGTGTAGGCAGCGCCGTATGCCTGCAGCGCCCACACTTCCATCTCACCGAAGCGCTGTCCGCCGAACTGAGCCTTACCGCCCAGCGGCTGCTGGGTGACGAGGCTGTACGGCCCGATCGAGCGCGCGTGGATCTTGTCGTCCACAAGGTGGTGGAGCTTCAGCATGTAGATGTAGCCCACGGTCACCTGGCGATCGAACGGCTCACCGGTCCGGCCGTCGTACAGGGTGACTTGTCCCGACGTGTTGAGACCAGCCTTCTCCAGCATCGCGCTGACGTCCGGCTCACGGGCGCCGTCGAACACCGGCGTACCCATCGGAACGCCTGCGGTGAGGTTGGAGGCAAGCTCCATCACCGCATCGTCGTCACGGTTGTCGATGTCCTTGGCGTATCCGTCGCCATAGACGTCCTTCAGCTTGGTGCGGATCGCCTTCACGTCCTTGCCAGCAACGTCCTTGCCGCGCTCGTGCATGCCTTCGAGCAGTTCCTGGATCTGACGACCCAGCCCGCGCGACGCCCAGCCAAGGTGCGTCTCGAAGATCTGCCCAACGTTCATGCGCGACGGCACGCCTAGCGGGTTCAGAACGATGTCAGCGTGCGTCCCGTCTTCGAGGAACGGCATGTCCTCGATCGGCAGGATCCGGCTGATGACGCCCTTGTTGCCGTGACGGCCGGCCATCTTGTCGCCCGGCTGAAGCTTGCGCTTCACGGCTACGAAGACCTTGACCATCTTGAGCACGCCCGGCGGCAGCTCGTCGCCACGCTCCAGCTTCTCGACGCGGTCTTCGAAGCGGCGATTGATGACGTTCGCTGCCTCGTCGTACTGCGCCTTCAGCGCTTCGATATCCGCCTGGCGCTTGTCGTCCTTGACGGCGATCTTCCACCAGTCGTGACGCTCAGCAGCCTCGAGCGTGGCGTCGTCGAGGGTCGAACCCTTCTTGATCGCCTTCGGGGCAGCAGTCGCGACCTGGCCGATGAGCATCTCGCGAAGACGCGAGAAGGTGGCGCGGTTGAGGATCGCACGCTCGTCGTCGGCGTCCTTCTTCAGCCGCTCCTTCTCTTCGGTCTGGATGGCGCGGGTACGGTCGTCGATGTCGATGCCGTGCCGGTTGAACACGCGCACTTCAACGACGGTGCCGCTGACGCCCGGCGGGAGCCGGAGTGACGTGTCGCGGACGTCCGAAGCCTTCTCGCCGAAGATGGCGCGCAGAAGCTTCTCTTCCGGCGTCATCGGGCTTTCGCCCTTCGGCGTGATCTTGCCGACCAGGATATCGCCCGGCTCGACCTCGGCACCGATGTAGACGATGCCCGCCTCGTCGAGGTTGCGGAGCGCTTCCTCGCCGACGTTCGGAATGTCGCGGGTGATGTCTTCCGGCCCGAGCTTGGTGTCGCGGGCCATGACCTCGAACTCTTCGATGTGGATCGAGGTGAAGACGTCGTCCTTCACGATCCGCTCGGAGATCAGGATCGAGTCCTCATAGTTGTACCCGTTCCACGGCATGAACGCGACGAGCACGTTCCGGCCAAGCGCGAGCTCACCATATTCAGTCGACGGACCATCCGCGATGATCTCGCCGGCCTCGACCGTGTTACCGACCTTCACCAGCGGACGCTGGTTGATGCAGGTGTTCTGGTTCGAGCGCTGGAACTTCATCAGCGTGTAGATGTCGACGCCGGACTCACCCGGCTTCAGCTCGCCCGTCGCACGAACGACGATACGCGAAGCATCGACCTGGTCGACCACGCCCGAGCGGCGGGCCGCAATGGCCGCACCCGAGTCACGAGCAACCGTCTCTTCCATGCCGGTGCCGACCAGCGGCGCTTCCGCCTTGATCAGTGGCACGGCCTGACGCTGCATGTTCGAACCCATGAGAGCGCGGTTCGCGTCGTCGTTCTCGAGGAACGGGATGAGCGAGGCCGCGACCGAAACGAGCTGCTTCGGCGACACGTCCATCAGCGTGATCTGTTCGCGCGGAGCGATCAGGAACTCGCCGTTGCGGCGGGCCGAGATGATGTCCTCGGCAAAGCCGCCGTCCTTGGTGATCTCGGCGTTCGCCTGGGCGATCGTGTGCTTCGCCTCTTCCATCGCCGACAGGTAGACGACCTCGTTGGTCACCTTGCCGTCGACGACCTTGCGGTACGGCGTCTCGATGAAGCCGTACTTGTTCACGCGGCTGAAGCTGGCGAGCGAGTTGATGAGGCCGATGTTCGGACCTTCAGGCGTCTCGATCGGGCAGATACGGCCGTAGTGCGTCGGGTGAACGTCGCGGACCTCGAAGCCCGCGCGTTCACGGGTGAGACCACCCGGCCCGAGCGCCGAAACGCGGCGCTTGTGGGTGACTTCGGACAGCGGGTTGGTCTGGTCCATGAACTGCGAGAGCTGGCTGCTGCCGAAGAACTCGCGGACCGCGGCAACCGCCGGCTTCGCGTTGATAAGGTCGTTCGGCATGACCGTCGACACGTCGACGCTGCTCATGCGCTCCTTGACCGCACGCTCCATGCGGAGAAGGCCGACGCGATACTGGTTCTCGAGCAGCTCACCGACCGAGCGGACGCGGCGGTTGGCGAGATTGTCGATGTCGTCGATCTCGCCCTTGCCGTCCTTGAGGTTCACCAGCTCCTGGACGACCGCGAGGATGTCTTCCTTGCGCAGCGTCGTAACGGTGTCCTCGGCATCGAGGCCGAGGCGCATGTTGAGCTTTACGCGGCCAACCGCGGAAAGGTCATACCGCTCCGGATCGAAGAACAGGCCGTAGAAGAGCGCATCCGCAGTCTCGCGCGTCGGCGGCTCGCCGGGGCGCATGACGCGGTAGATGTCGGCCAGCGCGCTATCGCCGTCCTCGCTCTTGTCCGCCTTCAGCGTGTTGCGGATCCACGGACCCGTGTTGATGAAGTCGATGTCGAGCAGCTCGAGCGTCTTCACGCCGGCCGCGTCGAGCTTCGCGAGATTGTCCTCGCTGACTTCGTCGCCGGCCTCGATGTAGATCTCGCCGGTCTTCTCGTTGATCAGGTCGTAAGCCGAATAGCGGCCGAAGATCTCTTCAGTCGGGATGATGAGGTTCTTCACGCCATCCTTGGCGGCCTGGTTGGCGCGGCGCGGCGTGATCTTCTCATTCGCCTTGAAGATGACCTCGCCGGTGTCGGCGTCGACCACATCATGGTTCGGCTTCTGACCGCGCCATGCTTCGGCCGAGTAGGGGATCTGCCAGCCGTTCTTGCCGCGCACGTAGCTCACGCGCTTGTAGAAGGTGTTGAGGATCTCCTCGCTCGACATGCCGAGGGCATGAAGCAGGGCCGTCACCGGCAGCTTGCGCTTACGGTCGATGCGGACGTTGACGATGTCCTTGGCGTCGAACTCGAAGTCGAGCCAGCTGCCCCGGTACGGAATGACGCGCGCGGCGAAGAGATACTTGCCGCTGGCGTGGGTCTTGCCGCGGTCATGGTCGAACAGCACGCCCGGGCTGCGGTGCATCTGGGAAACGATGACGCGCTCGGTGCCGTTGATGATGAAAGTGCCGTTCATCGTCATGAGCGGCATGTCGCCCATGTAGACGTCCTGCTCCTTGATATCGATCACCGACTTGGCCTCGGTCTCCGGATCGATCTCAAAGGTGGTCAGGCGCAGGGTGACGCGCATCGGCGCGGCATAGGTCAGGCCGCGCTGGCGGCACTCGTCGGTGTCGTACTTCGGCTCTTCGAGCTCATAATGATCGAAGTCGAGGTGCGCCGTGCCGGCGAAGTCCATGATCGGGAACACCGAACGGAGCGTCTTCTCGAGACCGGAGACGTAACCCGTTGACGGGTCCGAGCGGAGGAACTGCTCGTAGCTCTCGCGCTGAACCTCGATGAGGTTCGGCATGTCGGAGATTTCGTGGATGTTGCCGAAGATCTTGCGGATACGCCGCGAGTTGGTCTTGAGCCCGCTCGTGGTCTTCCGCGGTGCGTCGATCGCTTTGGTGGCCATGTGCTTCCCTGCGCTGCGCGGCAACGCAGGTGGCCCCGCGCTCCGCCTTTGTTTGCCGGCTGGTGCCGGCCATTGTCTGGAGCGCTGTCCCGCTACCCTCTCCAATGCTTGCGGTCCGTGCGCCGTTCGGACCCTGTCCCGGAGAGGACGGGAAAAGCCCCGGGCGCACGCCATGGTGCGGCCAGAGCCGATATGTGTTGGATTGGGCCGATATAGTCCTTTTCCTACAGATGAAAAGGGGTGCGGCGCCTAAAAAGTTAAGGGCGGCCCTTGTGGGAGCCGCCCTCACGTTTTCGGATGTTTTCGAACTCGTCAGTAGCGCGCGGTCAGGCGCACCAGGAACGTCCGCGGATTGCCGTAGTAGACGGTCCGGATCTGCCCGACGCTGGAGAATTCCTGCGCGTCCGTCTTGTAGCGCTGGTTGGTCAAATTGTAGCCGTAGAGCCCAAGGGTGAACTTCTTCGACGGATCTTCCCAGACGATGCGGGCGTCGTAGGTCCAGTAGGCGTTCTGGAAGAGCGCTTCGACTTCATCCTTGGTGCCCACGCCTTCCGTGTTTCCGGTCGGATAGACGATATACGTATTGTCCACCGCCAGCGCCGTGCGCGACTTGAAGCGCGTCTGCGCACCGACTGTCAGTCCGCCGGCACGGCCGAGCCCGGCTGAGTATTGAGCGCCGAACCGCATCGTCCACTTCGGTGAGAAAGCCGGCGTCTGGAAGGCGCGGCTGTCATTGGGGAAGCGGCGATCGAAGAACTCTGTGTACCTGGCGTTGAGATAGCCGATCTGGGTGTCGAGCAGCAGGCCCTGCAGCGGAGTCCAACTCGCTTCGAGCTCCGAGCCCCAGATCCGCATCTTGCCGGCGTTGAGCACGGTCAGCAGCGGCGTAGGGATTGGGGTGGTCGTATCTGTATCGCCGACGCGCGCCTGGAAGTCCTTGTAATTGTTGTAGAACACCGAGCCGTCCACGCGCAGGTGCGGCAGTGGGGTCGATTTGACGCCCGCCTCGTACGACAGGACCTTCTCCGGCTTATACTCGCTCGATTCCTTGAGGCTGTTCGAGCGCCCGTTGAAGCCGCCAGATTTGAAGCCCGAAGCCACGCGCGCGTAGAGCATGGTGGCAGGAGTCACCTGGTAGTCGATGGTCGCCATCGGCGCCAAGTTGTTCCACTTACCCTTGGGCGGATCGAAGGCGTAGGGCGGGAAGATCGGCAGCGGGAAGTTGGAATCGACCGTCGTCAGGCGGTCGTAGTTCTTCGTCTCGTGCGTGTAGCGCAAGCCCCCCGAAAGCCGCAGCTTTGGCAGGATCATGTAGCTAACGTTGCCGTATGCTGCGTAGCTGTTCGTATCGAGATCGTCGTCGATGAAGCGGGTGAACGTGTAGGCGAAGGTCGGCGTCACGCGCAGGTAGTCGCTCGCATAGGCTTCTTGATGCGACCTCACGCGCTCGTTCAAATAATAGAGCCCGAACACATAGTTCAGCCGGTCGCCCGATTGAGTGAGCTGGAATTCCTGGCTCGTCTGGTGCTGCCTAACGCCGACAAAGACATCGCCGACCTGCCACTTGCTGGCATCGATATCGATATAGTCATCGGTCTTGAGGTTGCGGTAGGCCGTGATCGACTTGAACGCCAATGCGTCGGTCAGATCGTAAGTGACGGTACCTGAGAACCCGTAGCTTTTCAGCCGGGTGGAGTTCGGAAGGGCCGGCGTGGTGGTACCCTTCCAATTGTAGCGGCTCGCGCCAACGGGATCGTCGACCACTTCGACGAAGCTGAACGCACTCACCAGATTGTTGACCGGACGGCCGACGTTCAGGGTGGTGTCGTCGTGGCTGTAATCGGCGGCCAGGTCGACGCGCAGCTTGGTCGAAGGCGTGAACGCCAGCATTGCCCGTCCGCCGATTGTGTCCTTATCGTTGTACCGACGGTCGAGGATCGTGTCGCGGACGTAGCCCTCGTGCGTGGCACGGATCAGCGCGACGCCAACGGCGATCGTGTTGGTGATGGGGCCGGACGCGGCGGCCTTGATCTCAAAGTTACGATAGTCACCCAAGTCCAGGGACGCGCTGGCGCGAGTATCCTGGCCGGGCTTGCGCGTGATGTACTTGATCGCACCGCCAATGGTGTTTTTGCCGTAGAGCGTTCCCTGCGGCCCGCGGAGAACTTCGAGCCGCTCGACATCGAGAAGGTCGAGCTGGTTGCCGCGAATGCGCGAGAGATAGACGTCGTCGAGATAGACGCCGACGCCCGGATCGAAGGTCTGCAGCGCGTCGGGCTGGCCGATGCCGCGAATGTAGATGTTGGCGGCGTTCGAGGAGCCGCGGCCCTGCACAATGTTGAGGTTCGGAACCGCGCCCTGCAATCCAGTGATGTCCAAAGCCTGGATGCGATCGAGCGCGCGTTCGTTGAACGCTGAAACCGACATCGGCACGCGCTGCAGGCGCTCTTGCGTGCGGCGGGCCGTAACGACGATCTCGGCATTATTGTCGGAGCCCTCCGCATTCGCCGCGCCAGTGGCTGCCGGAGCTGCGGGCTGCTGGTTCGCTTCTTGCGTCGTCTGCTGAGCGGTCTGGGCGAAAGCCGGAGTCGTGTAGAGCGCCGCGGCGGCAACCGTGCCGAACAGAGCGGCGCGTGCGGAAGTAACGCGCATTGTGATGTTCTCCCCCTTCAGGCGCTTGCTGCACCTGTAGTTGGTAGCGTCGTTACTGAAAGTTGAACCGCCTTTCAACTTTCAAATTTGTGGGATACACCCATCATCCACTAGAGGGGGACGGATGGGGGCACGCGTCGTTCAGGATGAAGCTGCAAGCGCGGCCAGCGATGGCAAGGCGCCGCGTACCGCGCGTGGAGAACGTACGCTGCGCAAGATTCTCGATGCCGCCCGCGACGAGTTTGGCGAGCGCGGCTATTCCGAAAGTTCGATCGTCGGAATCACGCAGCGGGCTGGCGTCGCGCTCGGCACTTTCTACACTTACTTCGATTCCAAGGAGGCGGTGTTCAATGCGCTGGTACGCGACATGTCCGCCCAGGTCCGCGACCGCGTCGCACCGGCGTTCAACGACGCGACGGACGCGATTGACGGCGAGCGGCGTGCGCTGGAATCGTTCCTAGAGTTCGCCCGGACGCACCGGCACGTCTATCGCATCATCGACGAAGCGGAGTTCGTAGAGCAGGGCGCCTATCGCGACCATTATGAAACGACCGCGAGCCGGATAGCCGCGAGGCTTGTCGCCGCGCGCGACGTGGGTGAAATCAGTGGCAACTATTCGAACGAGGAGCTTGAGATCCTGGCTTGGGCAATGATGGGTGCGAACGTGTTTCTCGGCCTTCGCTATTCGGTGTGGTCGAGTGCCGACCCCAAGGCGGTGGCCGAGGTCACGAGCCGAATGCTGCGTTCGGGGCTAGAGCCATGAGCGAGGAGGAGAGCGGCGCCGGCAAGCGATATGCCGACGGGTATGTGACCGTCTCTGACGGTCTGCGGCTGCATTATCGCGACTATCCGGGCAGCAGCGATAGGCCGCCTCTGCTCTGCCTCCCGGGCCTCACCCGCAACAGCCGCGATTTCGCACTCATCGGCGAACGCTACAACCCCCGTTTTCGGGTGCTGGCGCTGGAATTCCGCGGCCGGGCGCAAAGCGACTACGATCCGGAGCCGCAGCGTTACAATCCTCTGACCTATGCCAACGACGTCATTCAGCTGCTCGATCTGCTGAACATCCCGCAGGCCATTTTTGTTGGCACGTCCCTCGGTGGGCTAGTCACAATGGCCGTTGCCGCGATGGCGCCGCAGCGGATTGCCGCCGCAGTCCTCAACGACGTGGGGCCGCAGCTCAGCCAGGAAGGGCTGGAGCGCATCCGCGGCTATCTCGGTAAGGACGTGCGGTTCCCGAGTTGGGAAGATGCGGCCGACGCCATCGCCCGCAACAACAAATACACTCCCGCAGCCTACACCCCGGACGACTGGGTGAATGTGGCGCGCCGAGTGTGCCGCGAAGAGAATGGCGAGATCCGCTTCGATTACGACATGGCGATCGTGAAGCCGTTCGAAACGGCGGGGGCGACGCCGACGATCGACATGTGGCCCCTATTCGCCGCGGTCGCCCAGAAGCCTTTGCTCATCGTACGTGGCGAGCTGAGCGACCTGCTCAGCGCCGAAGCTGCCGAGAAGATGCAAGCGACGGCGCCTCAGGCGAAGATTGCACTGGTGCATGGCGTCGGCCACGCGCCCGAACTCGACGAGCCGGAAGCGGTGGCAGCGATCGACGAGTTCCTGAACTCGCTAGCCTGAAGCCGGCGATCCTACTGCAACATTGCGAGCTGCGTCCGGCTCTTCAGGTCCAGATAGCTGATCATGATCGGCACAGGCTGCGGCAGGGCGACATGTTCCTCGGGCTCGATTACCGCGGGTGGGTCTTTGCCGAGGAGCCAACGCGCTAGTCTCTGCGCATCTTCCAGACGGACACAGCCATGGCTCAAGGCGCGCTGATCCTGCGTGAAGAGCTCCTTCCTCGGAGTGTCGTGAAGGTAGATCCCATCGCTGTTCGGTATGTCGAACTTGTAATGGCCCAAGGAGTTCGCTGGGCCGGGACGTTGGCGGACGTAAACCTCCTCGCTGCCCGCCGCGACCGCTTTCCAGTCGACGCTGTCAGGAGAGAGAGTGGTTGCGTCCGGCCCCCAGCCAGTGCGGACTTCATACCCCTGCTGGATGAGGTAGGGATCGCCGTCCTTGAGAACGCGCGGAGCGATGATCGTCTTCGCCATCTCGGGCGTTACGTGCCAGTAGGGATTCAGCGTCTCGTAGTGGAGAACGCTCTTCAGCTCCGGCGTCGGGGTTTCAGGCTTGCCGACGATGACGCGCATTGAATCTCGAACCCGGCCGTCCTCGATCATGTAGAGCCGAGCAGACGCGGCATCGACCAGGATGTACCGGCCGCGCACCGGAATCTGCGCTCCGGGCAATGCATCGACATATAGTTGCGGCACGACCGTGCCCGCGATCGGGCCCAACGACGTATAGAAACTGGCAAGGCCGACCGCGCACAGGCCCACCGAAAGGACCGCTGCGCCGGCAATCAAATACCTGCGTTTGTGAGTTGCTTTTCTGGTCATTGGTGCTGCCCCCAATGACCCTTCATTACGGGAAAAACCGTTTCGGGGCGAATCAGTGTTAACCCTGTTACTGAGGCAAGCCGGTGCTGACGGGAGACGGCCGGTGACGATCCTGGCCGCGGAGCAGCCATTCGCCCCATGAGAAAAGGGCGGCTCCGAAGAGCCGCCCTTCCTTGTTTCTCAGCTGAGAAGCTGAAGAAGCTTACTTGAGTTCGACGGTGCCGCCGGCTTCCTCGATCTGCTTCTTGATCTTCTCGGCTTCGTCCTTGTTGACGCCTTCCTTGAGCGGCTTCGGAGCGCCTTCGACCAGCGCCTTCGCCTCGCCGAGGCCAAGACCGGTGATCGCACGGACTTCCTTGATCACGTTGATCTTCTTGCCACCGTCGCCCGTCAGGATGACGTCGAATTCGGTCTTCTCTTCAGCCGGTGCACCACCAGCGGCAGCGCCGCCAGCAGCTGGGCCGGCAACCGCGACCGCAGCCGCAGCAGAGACACCCCACTTCTCTTCGAGAGCCTTGGCGAGATCCGCGGCCTCGAGGACGGTCAGTTCGGAAAGCTGGTCAACCAGCGAATTGATGTCAGCCATTTGTTACTCCTTGTGGGGCCATTGCCCCGATTGTCGTGCGTTGATTGAAAAAGTGCGGCTTAAGCGGCCTGTGCTGCGTAAGCGCCGAAGACCCGTGCCAGCTGAGCGCCGGGCTCGTTGATCGTGCGGGCGATCTTGGTCGCGGGCGCCTGGATAAGGCCCACGATGGTCGCACGCAGTTCGTCAAGCGACGGAAGCTCGGCAAGCGCCTTGATCCCGTTCACGTCGAGAAGCGTGTCGCCCATCGCTCCGCCGACGATCTCGAACTTGTCGGTCGTCTTGGCGAAATCGACCGCCACCTTGGCGGCCGCGACGGGGTCTACCGACGTTGCAAGCGCGGTCGGACCCTTGAGAAGGTCGCCGATCGGCTTGTAACGCGTTTCCTCGAGCGCAATCAGGGCAAGCCGGTTCTTCGCAACTTTGAACTGAGCGCCTGCGTCGCGCATCTTCAGGCGCAGGTCCGTGGACTGCGCCACCGTCAGACCGAGGTTGCGAGTGATCACAACCACGCTCGTGTCGGTGAAGACTTGCTTCAACTCGGCGACCAGATCGGCTTTTTGCGAACGATCCATGCCAACTCCAACTTTTCGTCCGGATCGCTCCGAACGAGCTTCAACAAAACTCAGGCCCGAAAGCCTGAGCGGTTAAGTCCGTGGGGCTTGGATCGATGGCGTCGCCGCAGCAACGCACGACGAAGCGCCCAAAGCGCTTCGAATGATTCCTGTCCCCGTCTAGGCTGCAGATTAAGAGGCGAACCTCAGCAGCTGTCTCGGACGGCTGCGCCAGGCGAGCCCGGCGCGAAGCGCGGCCCTATAGCGAAATTACGGGCGCAATCAAGGCACTCGCTGTCTACTTGCTTGGTTTGACCAGCCTTATGTTCGCTTGACCGCTGTTCAGCTCGATCGCGTACATGCGCTTATCCTGAACCATCACGATGACCGAGACCCCACTCGCATAGACGTTAAAGACGTGAATCTCGGTGGGAATGGGGTCGAGCAGGTGCGTCACAGCCATGGCCACGGGCTGCTCGCCCTTAGGCACAGCCATTTGGAGACAAGATTTCGCGAATGCGCGCTGGCTGACAATCGCACCGTCCTTCACATCGATCCGATAATGCCCGCCAAAGGGATAGCTTCCGGTGATCGTCTGCGGTGTCAGGAAGTAAACCGAAACGGGGTCGGTACTCGTCTTGCCGGGCAAAACGACCGTATTGAAACGCGCATCGCTGCAGCGCGCCAGGTTGGCCGACGCGGGGGTGGCCACATCCAGTGCCGCCACGAGCTTCAGCTCTTGCACTCCCAGGTCTTCGTGACGCGTGGCTACCCGCCGGGCGATTACCTGCTTACCGTCCCAATCCGCTGAGTAGATCAAATACGGTTTGGCGCCATCGCGACCGAAATAGCTCACGCGTTCGACGTCGAGGCGTTCAGCCACGACCCAGCCTTTGACCAATGCCTGCTGCCCCGCTGGCAGGTCGTCGCGCATCGTGTTCGTTGTCTGCCAGGCAGCCTGGTCGAAGTCATACAGGCGCACTCCGCGATCGAGAATGTCCCGGAGTTGCGCTTGCTCGGCTGCAGTGATCGAAGGTTTGCCGGGCAAAGGCTGAGATGATGCGGGCGCCGAGGACAGCAAGGCTGCAGCGATAAACGCCGGAAGCATCAAACTCTCCAAGGATGGCAGCTTAATGGAAGCTGCCATCCTCAGCAAAGCTTCGCGATTGAACGCCTGTTTCGGCGATCAGGCTGGATGCGATTGCAGCCAGGCCGCCACTTCCGTCTTCACGCGGGGGAGGATCGACGACTGGAAGCGGAGCTTGTCGATCGCCTGCTGGATCGGCTTGCGATCCGTCGCCGCGAGATTAGCGTTAGCGTAGGCCTCAAGCGTCGGGATCAGGGTCGCGTCGTTGCTGCCCTGTACGAGCCTCTGCATGAAACGGGAGCGGCCGGAGATATCGATCAGCTGATTCACCTGCGCGAGGTGGGCGAGCACGAAGTCGACGGCCAACCGCGAATGCTGGTCGGCCACCGTGGTGATCATGCCGGCGCTGACCGTCGAACCGGGCTCCTTGGTAAGCGCCAGCTCGAGCGTGCGGCGAGCAAGTGCTTCGTCGCGGCTGGCACCGAGCAGCTGATAGAGTGACGTCCGCTCCACCGAGCCGGTGGCAGCCTGAGCCTTGGCGTGCAGCGCCTCCCAGGTCTTCGTGTCGGCATTGCGCGCGATGACGCGGAGCCAAGTCTGCTTGAGCGAACCGGGGATCGCGTTCGGATCGGTCTGCCATGCTGCGAAGAGACGATTGGCTTCGGCGAGCACCGCCGGATCGCGCATCTTGCCGAGTGTCCCGATCAAGGTGCCGCGAAGCAGGGCGTCCGTGGCCGGTTCCCCCTGCCGCGGTACGAAGCCAAGCTGCTGCAGGCGGGGGCCATAAAGGCGCGACACGCGCTGAGCGATCGTCGCCTGCGTGACGGGATCCTTGTCGAAATCGTCATAAAGTCCGCTCCAGACGCCGACCGCCGCCTGGACCAACTGGGCGTTCGCGTTGACCGGCACCTCACGAACGAAATTGAGACCGGCAGCCATCGGCTGATAGCCTGTCGCGCTCAGTTCCATCTGGTCGTTGAGCACGCCGTACTGGTCAACGGCGCTCAGCCGCTGGAAAGCGCCCTGAAGCGCCTGAAGCTGCGCCGGAGTGTACAGCGTGCGGTAGTAGCCGGTCTGACCGACGTTGAGCAGCAGCGGGCCGCAGCCGGGAGCCGAGATCTGCGCCGTCGGGCCGTTGGTCACGACCTGCGTAACGGCACCGCCCGCACTTGCGCGAACCGGAACGCGCCAGCGCAGAGGCTTGGCAGCGACTTCGGCGCGCTGGTCGCTGGAGAATTGCGACTGGGTGATGGTCGCGACGGTCTGTCCATTGACGCATTGCGATGCGCCGACCTGGATCAGCGGGACGCCGGGCTGGCTGGTATAGTCGCGGGCGATGGTCGCGAGACCGGTGGCGCCGGCGCTCTCCATCGCTGCCCAAAGGTCATCAGTCCGCGTGTTCTGATACTTGTGCTTGGCCATGTAGCCTCGGATGCCGGAGCGCCAGGTGTCGGAGCCGGCGAAACCTTCCAGCATCGTCAGGACGGACTCGCCCTTCTCATAAGTGATGGTGTCGAAGGCCTGGTTGGCCTGTTCGACCGTGCGGACCTCCTGGACGATCGGGTGAGTCGACTTGAAGGAGTCGAGGCCCATCGCGTCTTCGCGTGCCTGGACCCGGGCGATGTCGGCACCCCAATCCGGATGGAAGTGCTGCGTCGCCTTGTTCGCCATCCAGCTGGCGAAGCCCTCGTTCAGCCACAGGTCGTCCCACCACGCCATGGTGACGAGATCGCCGAACCACTGGTGAGCCATCTCATGCGCCTCGACGCCGAAGATCGCCTGGCGTTCGCCTTCGCTGGTGATCGCCGGGTCGTTGAGCAGGATGCGCTCGAAGGTGAAGATGGCGCCCCAATTCTCCATCGCGCCGAAGAATTGGGACTGGCCGGGCCCGGCAACGTTATCCAGCTTGGGGAGCGGGTAAGGGGTGCCGAAATAGTCGTTGTAGTAGGGCAGGATCTGCGCCTCGGCGTCGAGGGCGAGCTGGCCCTTCGGACCATTGCCGCGGCTCATCACCACACCGACTTCACGATCACCGACCTTCTTCGTGATTCGGTCGAAATCTCCGGTGGCGAAGAACAGCAGGTAAGACGACATGGTCGGCGTGGTCTGGAAGCGCACTTCCTTGAGGCCACCCGCGACATTCTTGCTGGCGGCGACCGGCATGTTGCTGACCGCCATTTCGTTAGCCGGGACGCGCGCCGTCAGGTCCCAGGTCGCCTTGTAATCCGGCTCATCCCAGCTCGGCACGAACCGGCGGGCGTCGGCCGCCTCGAACTGCGTAAACAGCGAGCGGGCGTCCTTGCCTTCCTTATTCTTGTAATCGAGCGCGAACAGCCCGTTGGCCTGCGTGTTGATCTTGCCCGAATAGACGATCTTCAGCTTGTAGCTGCCGGCCGCAAGCTGCCGCGGGAAGGTGAGCGTGACGTTCTGCGCCTTCGCGTCGGCCGCGATGGTGGCCGAAACGGCTGCGCCACCCTTGGCTGGAGTGATCGTCGCTGAAGCGAGCTTCAGGTCCGCGGCATTGAGCGTCAGTGTCCGGGTCGGCTGAACCACCTCAAGGTCGATCGCGACCGTGGAATCGAACGTCAGCTTCTGAGCGTGCGGCGTGACCGTGATGGCATAATGGTGCGGGACAGCAGTGCGCGGGAGCTGCGTCGGAACGCTCGTATCGACCGTGTCGGCCTGGGGCGTGGCGATAGAGGTGGAGGCCGCACAAACGAACGCGGCGGACGCAAGCAGGATCAGGGCACGCTTCATCGAAAATCCTCATGTCGGGGGAACTGCCGGAGGCAGCTGTTGTGGACTGTAAGGCAGCGGTTCTCACCCCGCCGCTGCGCCGTTTCGACGAACGGCCCGAAAGGTTCGATGGGCATACTCAAGAACGAAAGTCCCGGGCAAGGCGCAGGTGCCTTGCCCGGGACCGACTGGCGAATCCCGACCGAGGGTCGCGAACTGGCGGCTTAGCCGCGTTCACCCCGCTCGACGGGTGCTGGGGGCGGAGGCGGAGGCGGCGGAGCCGGGCAAGCAGCCGTGGCTTCGATCACCGATCCGTCCGGGCAGGTCTGGGTCGCCGGAGCCGCAGGGGGCGGCGGAGGCGGAGGGGGCGGGGGCGGCGGAGCCGCGGTCGCACCGCCAAAGTTGTAGACCAGGCTCGCCAGCACGCTGTTCGAGCTGAAGCGGCTGTCGGTGTCGAAGAACGCCGTTCCGCCGGAGCAAGTCGCCGTTCCGCAGGTCCCGGTTCCCGGATCAAACGCGAAGCTGTCGCTGCCATTCGTCTTGCCGGCGCGGAAGTAGCGGTACTTCAGGCCGATATCGATGTTGTTGCTGACCGGATAATAGACACCGGCAAGCAGCTGCCAGGCGAACTTGCCGTTGCTGCTTCCGAACTGCTTCACATTGGCATAGCCGGCGCCGCCGCCGACATAGGCACCGATGCCGGTGTTGCCGCCGAAGTCGAGCAGGCCGTTGACCATCGCCGAGAAGGTCTTGGTACGATCATCGATGTTGAAGCTGGTGTCGTTGGTAAACGCGGTCCCAGCACCGGCGTTCAGCCCATTGACGAACGTGTCGCTGAAGCGAACGCTCTTGGCCTTGGCGCTCTTGTAACCAAGCTCGCCCTCGAGCCGGAACATGCCGAAGTCGTAGCCGCCGATCAGGTCGAGATCATAGCCGGTCTTGTACTTGACGCTGGCGACGTCGCTGCGGGTGATGTCGGCTACGGCCGGGTCGGTGAAGTCCACGCTGCCGAAGACGTCCTGGCTCTTCGGAAAGAGGACACCCCCCTCGATGCCGACATAGGGCGATCCGTCTTTCGCTGCGGCGGGCACCGCAATGACGGCCGTGGTCGCTGCTGCGGCCAACAACAATTTTCTCATTACTCTATTCCTTCAACTGACTTTGGGTACGCCCCTCGGGGGCCCCGAACCCGCCCATCCCGTTAAGGTTTCTTAATTTCGGCCCGGAGCGGCCGGGGTCATCTGAAAGTGTGGCCAGGGGGCAACATTTATCTCCCGTTCAGGTAGGGCAAGCACCTGAAACACAAAGAAAAAGGCCGGAAAACGCCGTATCGGGCGCCTTCCGGCCTCTTCAAAATGTAGCGACCGCCAGAATTCACTTAGCGGTCATGTGACGTTCAGGCGCCGGCGACCTCCGTCAGGTCGACCTTCACGCCCGGGCCCATCGACGAGCTGACGGAAAGCTTCTGGACGAACTTGCCCTTGGCGCCCGACGGCTTGTTCTTGACGATGGCGTCCATGAACGCCGTGAAGTTTTCCTTGAGGTCGGCTTCCGAGAACGAAGCCTTGCCGATGCCGGCGTGGACGATGCCCGCCTTCTCGACGCGGAATTCGACCTGGCCCGACTTGGCGTCGTTGACGGCCTTGGCGACGTCCATGGTGACCGTGCCGAGCTTCGGGTTCGGCATCAGCCCCTTCGGACCCAGCACCTTACCGAGGCGCCCAACGACGCCCATCATGTCCGGGGTCGCAATGACGCGATCGAAGTCGATCTGGCCGCCCTGGATGGTCTCCATCAGGTCCTCAGCGCCGACGACGTCAGCACCGGCTTCCTTGGCCTCATCGGCCTTGGCGCCCTTGGCGAAGACGGCGACGCGGACTTCCTTGCCGGTGCCCTTGGGGAGGTTGACCACGCCGCGAACCATCTGGTCCGCGTGGCGCGGGTCGACGCCCAGGTTCAGCGCGACTTCGACGGTCTCGTCGAACTTCGCCGTCGCATTGCTCTTCACGAGCGCGATGGCTTCATCGACGCCGTAGAGCTTCTCGCGATCGACCGGCTGCAGAGCCTTCTGACGCTTGGTGAGCTTAGCCATCGGTTAGCCCTCCACCACGTTGAGGCCCATCGCGCGGGCGGAACCTTCGATGATCTTCGACGCGGCGTCGAGGTCGTTCGCGTTGAGGTCCTTCATCTTGACCTCGGCGATCTCACGAAGCTGCGAGCGCTTGATCGTGCCCGCAGTCGACTTGCCGGTTTCCGACGAGCCCTTCTGGATCTTCGCTGCCTTCTTCAGGAGGAAGGACGCCGGCGGCGTCTTGGTCGTGAAGGAGAACGAACGGTCCGCATAGACGGTGATCACGGTCGGGATCGGCGATCCGCGCTCGAGTTCCTGCGTCGCGGCGTTGAACGCTTTGGTGAATTCCATGATGTTGACGCCGCGCTGACCGAGGGCCGGGCCGATCGGTGGAGCGGGCGTTGCGGCGCCAGCAGGCACCTGCAGCTTGATATAGCCGGTGATTTTCTTTGCCATGTCTCACTCTTTAGTGGACCGAAGTCCGTTCAAGTTTAGCGGTCCAGACGAACGCCGAAGCGCTCTCCCGCAGCTTTTCCGATTTCCGGAAGCGCGCGCCTGTACCCCAAGGCGGGCCGAGAGGCAACCGGCCGGGAGAAGTCGCGAAAGTCAGACGCGATTACGCGCGATAGGTGCTTGTTCAGTTGACGAGCGCGGCCTTCGACATTGCATCGTCGTTAGCCCGGGTCCGCCAAGAGGCATTCGTCCGGTAGCGCTTCGGCGCTTCGCCGGTCCAGCTCTTGAACGCCATGCAGAAGCTGGCGTCGCTGTTGAAGCCGAGCTCCGTGGCGATGCGCTTCAGCGGCACGTTGGTGTGTTGGACCAATTGGATGGCACGCTCACGCCTTAGATCCTTCAGAATGTTTGTGAACGTAGTGCGTTCGTTGCGAAGCAGGCGCGTCAGCGTGCGCCTGTGGATGCGAAACGTTTCACACACCTCGTCCAGGGAGACTTCCGCGAAATTGTTGGAACGCAGGTGATATTTGATCTGGTCTTTCAGGCTGCCGTTGGCGGGCAGTTTTGCCGCCTTGCGCTGAAGCTCGTGATCGATCGCCGCGACCACCTGGTCGTCGACATCGGAAATGCGATGAGTCAGCACGTTTGGCGTCAGCTCAACCGCAATTTCATCGTCGCGGTAGTCGAGTGTGAGGAAGTCTAGCTCGCGACTCAACCGCTCCAGCAGATGGCCGAAAGATGGAGCCGCCAAGTCCACTTCCTTCTGCTTAGCGGACCCCGTGTAGATGTTGAACATACGGGCGAGTTTGCCGGCGACCGTCACTTGGAAGAGAAACCCAATAACCGGATCGTCGATCGATGCTTTACGGTGAATCACGGCAAGGTCGTTTCCGCGTCCAGCGCGATGGGCGACCGTCCGGATATTGGTGAACAGACAGTGGTTCGCCTGAATCGTTTCGAGTGCGTCGCCAATGTTCCGGGACGCCATGACCCTCGCCATGATCAGGTCCCTGCCGCTCGCTGCCAGGAATTCGCCCAGGCGCCATGCCATCGGTATTGGAGACCGAACTGACATCAGGCGTTCGACGCAGCAGCGAACGTCGCTCACAGGGGTCGGACGGAGCATTTCGGGCATGTCGACGCGCGAAGAGTTCGAGTGTCTGCCTGAACAAACCTCGCTCGCGAATTCGATCAACAAACCGCGGTAGTGATCCGCAATCACAAAGGTGTCTGCCATAGAGGTCCCGTCATGGCGAATTGTAGTCGTCAGTCGCTCAACTGAGCACGCAACGCAGCCACAGGTTCGGACCTGCCGAACTGATCACATTGGTCGGGGAGTGTCGGGGAGACGACACGGATTTAGTGTGGGGCAGTAACGAAATCAAGCGGGGGACTGGCGCTTCGAATGTGAGCGCTAACGGCAAATAGGTCGTAGCGACGAGTGCCCAATATTTAAAAGAATGGCGCAAAACTGAAATCTTCGCGGTCGCGGACGAACCTGAACGCCGCCAATTAACTGTCATTCAAACGCTGAGGCCGCCCGCAATCCGACCTGATCGGATCTGGCCGCATCAGCTGACGAAATTGGGAGAGTGGTCCGGCACACACGCCGGTCGATGATCACCGGGGCGACGAGCCCCTGCGGTCAGCGAACAGGGGAACAGACTAAATGACCAGCGTTTCGCGCGAAACCTCGCGCACGACGACCAGGCGTCGCGTGCGCCGATCAGCATTGATGCGGACTGCCGCTTCGGCACTCATCGCATCATCGCCGTTCCTATATTCGGGAGCGGCTGCTGCGGAACTCAAGAAGGTCGAACTGACTGCGCCGCTGATCGCTCCGACGAATGTTCCTGCGAAGCCTATATCGTTCTCGATCGGGTCGCTCGACCAGAAGCACCTCGACAGTCCTCGGCTGTGGACCGGAAGCGCGCGTAATCTTCTGACGGCGAGTCAAGCGAGCCGCCTAACGTTTGGGACGCCAGCGTTTAACCTGCACCCTGCTTCAGTCGGAAGTGTCACGAGTGGGCAGCGCGTTCAGAACCTGTTCGCGGTGCCGATGGCTGCGAAGGCTGGCTCCTCGTCCCCGATGGCCGCAACCATCGACTATTCGAACAGCAGCGACCTCACCGTGGGACCAGGCGAGACCGCAATCGACCTGGATGGCGGTGTCGACAGCGTTGTCGTCAACAACACCGGCGACCTCACCGGCGGCGGCGGCATCAGCGTTTCGACCAGCAAGTTCGATGCGGCCAATGCGAGCCTCTATGCGCACAAGAGCCTATCTTGGACGAGCAACTATACCGCGCCGCTGTATGACGATGCGGGCAATGCAATTACTCAGCCTTGCTACTCGGGCTCGCCTTATCTGTGCGGTGTCCAGGAAGTTTATGCGCATCTGAACAGCACCGCGTCCGTCGATGTCCTGGACGCTACGCAGACCGACGCTGAGATCACGATCAACAATGGCGGTCGAATCAATTTCTCAGGTCTCTACGGCATCAGCGCCGACAATGAGGCCGGCGCCGGCATCACAATCAACAACAGCGGCGACATCACTTCGACCGAAGATACGGCGCGCCGGGTGGGCATCCACGCGAACACCGCAACTTACTATCAGAGCGTCATCACTGAAGGTCCGATCGTAACCGTCCCGGGCCAGTATACGGTCAACGCGAACGACCAGCTCACCGGCGTAACGGTGATCGAGGAACGCGAGAAGAACTACATCACGAGCCTCCACGGCAACGATCTGGGTTCGATCAGCATCGTCAACAATGCGAAGATCGACATGGGCGTCGTCGACGTCAGCGAGATCCCGCAGGGCTACATCCCGGCTTACACTCAGTCCGAGGGCATTTACGCGCGCGGCTTTGGCGGGATCGACATCGTCAACAGCGGCAGCGCGAGCATTAAGGTCGGGGATTTCAGCAACGGCATCACCACCATCTCCGCCGGGAACGTCAATATCCAGAACGACGGCCGCATTGAGATCGGCAATCGTGCTTCAGGCATTTATGCCTTGGCGGGGTCGCAACCGTCCGGGGACACCTATTCGCACGGCGGTGATACGACGATCGTCAATACGGGCGACATCGTCGGGGGAATGACGAAGGCCGAAGCTGAAGCGAGCCCGAACACCAACGCTTTCGGCCCGCCCAATTACCAAACAGGCATTCGCTATTTGACCGGGGCAACCGGCATCCGCGCTTACAGCCTCGGCACGAACGTCGATGGCTACGGCGGCATGGCCGAATATGTCGAGATCCTGCAGGGTTACGGCTTCGATGCGAAGCTCTCAGACCTTCGCGGTAATCTGCCAGGTCATCCTGCGCCGCCAGCGGGTCTAACTCCTGAAGAAGAAGAGGCTTGGTGGGCAAGCTTCGAGCCGAAGCTCAAGAATAGCACGACGACGATCGCCAACCGCGGCAACATCAGCCTGAAGGACAGCGGACTCGGTATATATGGGACCGCCATGTACGGCGACATGCGCGCCTACAACAGCGGCTCGATCACCGTCGGCAATGGAAATTCCCGCTTCGCGGACAATGCTGATGCGCGTGCCATAGGCATTTACATGAACAATGCCACGATCAGCGGCGCCGCGGACTTTTACGCGAAGAACGAGGCCGGCGGCATCATCTCGACCGGTGACGATGCTGGCGGGATCATGCTGCGCAGCGCCGGCGGGTCGGTCACCGCGATCAACGAAGGCACAATCATTGTCGGAAACGGCGGCGTTGGTGACCACACATACCAAGGCGAGACATACGACTGGCTGTTCCCGAGTCTCGGAATGTCGGCAACGACGATCGGAACATCCCTTGGCCAGACTGCTATCGCCAGCAACAGTGGATTCATCACAACCGGTGATCTCTCGACCGGCATCAATGTACTTGGCAACAGCAACGTATTCGGCATTCCGTATCTGCCCTACCGGACCACTGCATATCTCATCAACAAGGGCTCGGTGACCACCGGCGACAACAGTGCCGGGCTTGTCGCAGGCGGCAACAATACGATCGTCTACAATAGCGGTTCAGTCACCGTCGGCGACAAAGATTTGAGCAGCTTCGACCTGCCGCCGAATCCGAAGAGTGCCTCTTCCTTCTATTTCGGTCGGACCGGGTACGGCATCATCGCCAGCGGCACGGGCTACAGCACCGTCTATAATGCCGGGTCGGTCACGACCGGCGACCACACAGTCGGCATTTCCAACAGCAATCGAAGGACTGATTGGGGCCTCACCGTCCACACCATTCAAACGGAGGACGGCATCGTTTCAACCGGTGACAATTCGGTCGGCATCAAGGGATCCAGCCATCTCTACACGGTGCTTGAGAACGCGGGCACCGTATCGGTCGGCAATGATTCCGTCGGCGTCGATCTGAAATCGGGCTCGGTCTACCACGACTATTACCACCAGCCCGTCGTAACCAACGGCCGCGTTGCCGCGGTCAACAGCGGCCTGATCCAGACCGGCGACAATTCGACGGGCATCCGCCTGATCGGCGCCGAGTTCGGTGCGGTCCACAATTGGGAGGAGTTCGACTTCAACACGGGCGAATATGTCCCGTACAGCGTGACCGGCGACATCCTAGGCGAGGTCAGCCTCTACAACACCGGCACGATCCGCGTCGGAGCCAACTCCACCGCTGTCGAGCTTGAGGGAATGGGCGTTGGGGCGGCGATGGGCGCTCCGGCCCCGCAGCTGATCAATACCGGCACGATCGACGCCGCAAGCGGCGTTGCGATCAAGGCCAATGTGGATACCGGGCTCGATGCGACGGTGTTCAACGGCGGAAGGATTGTCGGCGACATCCTGTTCGGCGACGGCAACGACCTGCTGTTCCATTCACAGGACATCGATCCGGAATCCGGAGCTGTGCTCAGCACCGGCAATATCGTGATGAACGGCAACACCATCGACTTCGGTGGTGGGACGAACAAGTTCCGCATCAAGAATGGCGTCATCAGCGTCGCTGGGGGTGACGACAATCTCGTCACCGGCGACAATCTGACGGTCGAGATGGAGTATGGCGAAATCGACGCGCGCGACGCGTTCATCGCCGGCCCAGCCATCGCGAGCCTAGTGGCCACTCCGTTTGCAAGCGGCGCCAACTTCAGCACGCTGACAATCAACGGCAACGTGACGGGCAACTTCCGCTTCGCAGCAGACGTCGACGCGGCCAACCATTCCGACAAATTGATCATCGGCGGGAACGTGCTCAGCGGCAGCACGATCGGTGTCATCCTCAATCCTGTCGAGCCGCTGCAAGGCGACTATGTCTTCCGACCGATCACGATCGCAGGAAGCAACGACGCGGACCTCGTCGAGTTCGCCGGAGCTACCGGCATTTACGGCGACAGCCTGGTCAACGCCGAGGCGAAGTACGACGCTGCAAGTCACGACGTCATCGTCTCTGCCACGTTCGGCATGGGGCATCTGGCGACCGCGGCTAGTACCGGTGCAATCGGAGCGCAGAACTGGCTCAGCACCTCGATCGCGAACTTCGAGACGCGGAACATCAACGCCTACACCAAGCATAAGGGTGATGGCGTTTCGATCTGGGGCTTTGCCTTCCAGAGCGAAGGCACGTCCAGGCCGCGCAACAGCATCCAGAACGTGGATTCCGCGCAAATCGTCTCTGGGATCCAGACCGGCGTTCACTGGTCGCAGCAGCTTGGCTCCGGCACCGTCACGTTCGGTCCGAACCTGACGTACGGAACGATCGAAGCGAACGTCAAAGCAAACACCGCCAGCAGCCGCGGGCACCCGTGGGCGGCCGGTATCGATGCGAACTACGTAAGCAACGGCGGCTTCTACGCGGAACTGGCCTACCAGCGGATGGGAACGGACCTGTCGCTGAAGGCGCCGGATACCATCACCAAGGCGACCGGAAACACGCACGCCAAGGGGCAGGCCTTCAACGCCGAGGCCGGTTATTCTTATGACCTCGCGAACGGAATGACGCTGCAGCCGCAATTGCAGCTCACGCACGTGAAGGTCGACCTCGACGACTTCACTTCGAGCGACGACTTCTACCAGATCACGAATATCGACTCGAAGACGTCGACGGTTCGTGCGGGCCTGAGCCTGTTCAAGGTGATCAACACGCACGACGGCACGATCACTCCACTCGTGAGCGTGTCTTACCTCAACGCGTTCAACGGGAACTCAGGCCTCCAGCAGAACGGCTTGAACTTCAACAGCGACCTGTCCGGTTCAGGCTACAACGCCGAAGCCGCGATCCTTGGTCGCTACAAGAGGTGGGATTTCGCAGGGCGCGTCGCCTTCTCGAAGACGGCTGCGACGGGAAGCATTTTCCATCCCAGCCTGAATGTTCGTTACAGCTTTGGCGGAGGCGGCACGCAGACTGCACCAGCGCTGGCCAACGCGCCGCGTCTGCCTGAGAACGTCACGCCGGGCGCGACGAATGCGTCGCCTTCGAACGCGGCGACCACGCCTCCATCGGACACGGCCGCCGTGCCGTCGGAAGGGGCGCCGGCAACGCCTGCGACGACCGGAGCGGCGCCCTCGGCGGCAGCACCGGCGGCCGGTGGAGAGACCACGTCTGCCCCTGGCATCCCCGGAATCGTCGATCAGACTACGGCGAATGCGGAAGCGAACGGAACGCCGGCTCAGGAAGGCGTGGCAGGAGCTCCAAGCGAGACCACGGCGACCCCGAGCGACGCCGGAGCTATCGTCGTCACCGGCACGCTCATCCGCCGCTCGACGAACTCCGAGATCACTCCGATGTCGGTGGTCAACGAGAAGGACATGGCCATTCGCGGCCTCCAGACCGTCGGCGACGTCATGAAGTCGTTCACTGAGAACAAGGGCTACACGGAAGGGAAGTCCAGCAACCTCTTGGGCCGGTTCACCGTCGGCGCCGAAGAGGTCAACTTCCGCGGCCTCGGCACTGGCCGTACGCTCGTGCTGGTCAACGGCCGCCGGGTCGCCGACTATCCGCTGCCGTTCGGCGGCGAGCAGAACGGTGTCGACCTCGGCACCATCCCGATGGCTGCGGTCGCCAAGATCGAATATCTCTCGTCCGGAGCGTCGGCGACCTACGGTTCCGATGCGGTTGGCGGTGTCGTTAACATCATCACCAAGCGCGACATGGAGCAGACCAACGCCGACCTGACTCTGGGCGGTTACCAGGGCGGCTTTGGTGAAGGGCTTCGTGCTTCTCTCGTGACCGGCAAGGCACTGCCTCGCGGCTCCTTCACCGTGGGCGGCGAGATTGCTTACTCGGGCGAATTCCTCGCCAGCGACGTCAAGTGGTTCAAGAAGAACGCGCCGTTCAACGCGCAGATGATCACGCTCACGGAGAATACAGCGACCGGTCAGAATTCGGTCTTGCCGTCTTCGGCTTGTGAGCCGCTCGGTTTCACGTTCGAAAACGGCAACTGCTCGGACGAGACGAGCGATACCATCTCGCTCAATCCAAAGTCGTCGCGCGCATCGGCATTCTTCGACGGACGCTACGACCTCACTGATGACATCGAGCTGTTTGCGACGGGCATGGTGTCCTTCGAGAGAGTCAAGAACCGCAGCAACGTGCTGTTCTGGGAAGGCGTCGTCGGCAAGGAAGACGGCACCGCCGCGACGTTCGTGACTCGCGGCTTCTCGACCGACGAACTCGGCAGCCAAGACACCACCGTAGACCAGAACATGGAAACCGCGGTCATCGGCGCCAGGGGCGGTTTCGATGTGTCGGGCAACAAGTGGTTCTGGGATACCGCGCTATCCTACGGCCGCTACGGCACGACGCAGAAGAGCACGAACCTCAAGGAAGAAGGGATCAAGAACTGGATCCTGGCAGGGGCGGGTACCGTCACCGATTCCCCGGATCAGCAGTACACATACCTGGTCGACAACGACTTCTACGACAATCAGCTGATCAACAACATCGTCCGAAAGGTGCAGCCGGGTGACGTGGACGACCTGATCGGCACGAATGTGCTGAAGGGCAAATCGTCTTCCACGACTCTGACCGCGACCCTAAACGGCCAGCTCAGTGATCTAGGCTTCATGTACAAGCCGGCCAAGTTCGCTGTGCGTGCCGAATTCGGGCACCAGATGACCAACATCATCCCCGACGAGCGGACGTTGAACACGACCGGTGAAGGCTGGTTCGGCATCGGTGCGATCGAGGCCAAGGGCACTCGCGATCGCTGGGCGCTTGCTACTGAGATCGACACGAAGATCCTGGCTAACCTCGATCTCACGCTCGCCGGTAGGTTCGATCGCTATTACGACGATTCCGATGTGAAGGGCCGCTTCAGCGGTCAGGCGAAGTTCCTCTATCGCGTCAACGATTGGCTGAAGCTTCGCGGCGGTATCGGGCAGACCTTCCGGGCGCCCGACATGTTCAACATCTACGGCGTATCGCAGGGCTTCGAATATGTGCCCGACCTCTCGGCCCCAGGCTGCGACGGCGGCACCGGACCGAGCTGCCAGTTCCAGCAGGTGGCGACGACCCGTAGGGGCGATCCGGGCCTAACGGATGAGCACGGGTACGACATGGGCTTGGGCGGGATCTTCAATCCGTTCCCGAACTTCACCTTCACCGTCGACTGGTACCGGATCAAGCTCAAGAACCTGGTCATCACGGAACCCGCGTACGACGTCGTGCTGAAGGAATATCAGTGCAACACCGGCGTGCTCGATCCGGCATCGAAGCTCTGTCACGACATCTACAGCCGCGTCATCCGCAACGGCTTCGGCGCGATCGAGGAAGTGATCATCCAGCCGATCAACCAGAGCAGCCTGCTCCGGACCGGCGTCGATGTCCGTGCCCAATACACGTTCGAGTCCGAGAAGCTTGGGCAGTTCTCGGCGTCGGTGTCCTGGTCGGGCGTTGGCAAGTTCCAGCTGACCCGCTTTGCCGGCGATGCTCCGATCGATCTGAGGTACGGCGAGCCCGGTGCTGCGACGCCGCAGAACAGCCTTGGTGCCTCGCTCAGCTGGTACCAGCCGCTCACGACCGGAAAGGCGATTAGCGCGGGTCTGTTCGTGCAGAGGACCGGTCGCGTGTACAACTACGACCAGACCCAGTTCCTGGACCCGTGGTACGACGTCAACCTCACGGTCGGCTACCAGCTGAATGCGACGACGTCGGCGCGGCTCAGCATCAACAACCTGATCAACACCAAGCCGCAAAAGAACGGCAGCGGGTTCTGGCCTTACTTCTGGGCGCAGCTGCAGACGCCGAACGCGCTCGGCCGGTCGTTCTACTTCTCGCTTGGCAAGTCCTTCAAATAACGGGGGAGGGGACGGCGGGAGCTCTCGCAGGGGCTCCCGCCGAATGCAAATCTATGAAACGATTCATCAAACTCATATTGTCAGCCGCGGTCGCGGCCGCGCCTCTGACCGCCACCTCAGCAAGGGACCTGGGCACGCATCCGGACTCCCCGCTCAAGCTAACCGAGATATGGGGAACGATGCGCCCGCAGTTCGCGAACCTGCGCATTTCGCCCGACGGCAAGTATTTCACCAGCGTCGCCAAGATCGATAACGATCACACGATCCTGCACATCATCGACCGTCAGAAGATGACGGTGATCGACAGCGAGACGTTCGATGGCGATTTCTCGGTCCAGTCGGCGACTTGGTTCGACAATGAAAACCTGCTGCTGACGCCGAATTACAAGAGCAAGCTGTCAGAAGGCCGGGGCGGGATCGGCGTCTTCATGCGCAACATCAAGACGCGCCAGATGCGCCCCCTGTTCGAAGGCACCGCCGACAATGATGCCGGCGGAGGATCGATCATCGGGAAGATCGACCACGACCACTATTGGATGGACGTCTATCCGTCCGGCGCGAGCTATTCCGAGTTTCCGTACAACTATCTCTACAAGCTCGACATCCGGTCGGGGATTGCAACGAAGGTGATGAAGGCGCCTTCGCGCACGGCCACCTTCGTGTTCAATCGCAAGGATGAAGTGACGCACGCCGTCGGGTCTCTGCCCGACAGCTTCGACGATGTCGTCGTTCACAAGCGCGTCGGAAACAGCTGGGTGCTCGAAAGCCAGTTCCGCAAGAAGGATGGCGGATGCATTCCGATGCGTTGGCACAAGATCGATCCAAACAAGATCCTATACATCTGCGACGATCAGATCCCGACCGGCGCTGCTTATTGGGTCGACGTGAAGACGGGCAAAAAGGAGCTGATCTACAGCAATCCGAAGGTCGAGATCGGCCACCTTCAAACGAATGCCGACGACAAGCCGACCTACGCGGAATTCGAATATGATTATCCGATCGTGAAGTGGCTCGACCCGCAGGACTACGACGTCAAGCTGAAGGAGCGGATCCATGCGACCTTCCCGAACAAGGTCGTCACGATCACGTCGAAGACCGACGATGGGATCGAGGCGGTTCTAAGCGTTGCCGACGAGCACGGACCCGGCAAATATTATCTCTACAACGAATATGACGGGAAGATCCGCTTCCTGCTCGATCCGATGCCGGGTCTCAATCGCGATGCGTTCCCCAACATGCACGCGGTGCACTTCACGGCTCGCGATGGCATGGAGATCGTCGGCTATCTGACCGTGCCCAAGCAGGCCAAGTCCATGAAGAGCCTGCCGCTGATCATCCACCCGCATGGCGGCCCATACGGCCCACGCGACATGTGGGGATACAACCCCGAAGTCGCGGCCATGGCCAACGCCGGATACGCGGTGCTGCAGGTCAACTATCGCGGCTCGGGCGGATATGGCCGTAAGTTCACTTACGATTGGTACGGCCATTGGGGTCTCGAGATGCAGGAGGATCTCGAGGACGCGACTTATTGGGCGATCAAGTCCGGCGTCGCCGATCCGAACCGGATCTGCATCTACGGCGCATCCTACGGCGGCTATGCGGCCCTAGAGGGCGTTGTGAAGACGCCCGACCTGTACAAATGCTCGATCGGCTATGTCGGCGTCTACGACCTGACGACCTTCATGAAATATGGCGACGTCAGCCGTTCCTCAGGGGGCCGCCGCTATCTCGCGGAGGCGCTCGGGACCGACCAGGCGGACCGCGACCGGCGCTCTCCGACGCCGAACGTCGACAAGATCAAGGTCCCGGTGTTCCTGGTCGAAGGCATGCAGGACGACCGCGTCTTCCCGAAGCATTACCTCGACATGAAGAAGGCGCTGAAGGACAGGGGTCACCGGTTCGAAACGCTGGAAATCCAGCGCGCGGCCCATGGCGCCCGCGATCCTGAAAGCGTCCTCGAAATATCATGCCGGATGATCGACTTTTTCGACCGCCACATCGGTCCCGGAAAGCCGATGGACAAGCCGGACGATTGTCAGTTCCCGGGCACGAAGGCTCTGAAATATGAATATTATGTCGGTAAGTAGGTCGGCGGTCTACGCCGTCGCGGCTCTGATCCCGCTGCAAGCCGGGGTGCCTGTATCCGCGCAGGTCACCGAGGCTTTCAGGCGCCCGGATTGCTCGGCCTACGCAGGCCAGCTCAAGGCGGAGAGCCGCTGCTTCCGCGATGTCGATCTTGCGTGGAAGCGAGCCAATTATGCGGCGCTCCAAAAGACGGGTCTCGAATTCATCTACATGGCTCGTCCCGATCTGAACTCGAACCCCGCCGCGATGAAGGCACGCAAGGACGACATCGAAGGTTCGTTCGACATCAAGTTCTCGGTCAACACGGACGGCAAGGTCTACGACGTGAAGCTCGCCAGCGTCACGACCGGCGGCATCCAGCCGGTCGCACAGCTTTGGATGGACACCATCCGGCAGTGGACATTTACCCGGATCGACAAGCCCGTCGTGGATCTCGACTACAAGCGAATCTACCTGCACTCGAAAGAAGCCGACGAGGATCAGGACGAGGACAAGAAGAAGCACGATTCAGACAATGACTGATCTGGAAGACGAGGTTCTCGGCGAAAGCGATGAGGGCATGACGAAGACCAACGGCGATGTCGCGACTCTGACGAAGGTTTCTGCACCCGAGGCCGGCAACGACGAAGTCCTGGAGGCGACAGCGGGAACTTCGGAGAAGGCGGCGGAAGAGACGCCAGTCGAGCCGGTCAAAAAGAGCTGTTCGCCCGGTCTGACCGGCTGGATGGATCGCAACCGGCTGTCGATCGCCTTCACTTCTTATCAGAGCGGACGCCTCTACCTGATCGGGTCGGATCAGAAGCACCGGCTGTCGTTCCACGAGCGCCTCTACCAGCGCGCCATGGGCGTCGTCGGTAATGGACAGCGCCTCTATATGGGCGGCCTTTATCAAATCTGGCGGTTCGAAAACATTTTAGCCGAAGGCCAGCTTGCGAACGGCATGTTCGACAAATGCTATGTGCCGCGTAACGCGCAGTTCACCGGTGCGCTCGACATCCATGAGCTCGGTATCCGGCCCGACGGAACCGTCGTGTTCGTCAATACCAAATACAATTGCCTGGCCGTTCCGAGCATCACGCATAGCTTCAAGGCGGTTTGGAAGCCGGAGTTCATCAGCAAGATCGTGCCCGAGGACCGATGCCACCTCAACGGCCTCGCAATGCGCGATGGCAAGGCGAGATACGTTACCGCCGTGTGCAAGTCGGACACCGTCGACGGTTGGCGCGACCGGCGTCAGGACGGCGGCATCGTGATCGACATCCAGACGAACGAGATCGTCTGCGAAGGTTTGTCGATGCCCCACTCGCCGCGCTGGGCGGACGGCGAGCTGTGGGTCCTCAACTCGGGCACGGGCTTCCTCGGCACCGTGGATTTCGAGACGAAGAGCTTTGTACCGCACACATTCTGCCCGGGCTTCCTTCGCGGCCTCGCGATCAAGGGCCGCTACGCCGCGGTCGGGCTGTCGAAGCCGCGTTACGAGCGGTTCGAAGGCCTCGACCTGCAGAAGAACCTCGAAGACAAGGACAGCGAGGCCTGGTGTGGTGTCCAGATCATCGATCTGGAGTCCGGCACGGTCGTCGAATGGCTACGCCTTGATGGACCCGTGACCGAACTGTTCGACGTGGCTTTCCTGGACGACGTGAAGTGCCCCATGGCGCTCGGCCAGCGAAGCCCGGAGAACCTGAGCCTGGTTTCGTTCGAGACATAAACGCCGTCTGGGCCTCACCGGCCGAACGCCGTTCCGATCGTCTGAACGGGCAGCTCCGCAGACGACTTGGCGGATAGCGCGTCGGTGTCGCCGATCAGGCGCTTCAGTCGGAATACGGCGTTGTTGTAGTCGATGTAGGCTTCGGCGGTCGCGGTTTCGGCGGAGCGCCACGCCTGTCGTGCGTTGGAAACCTGCGCGACCAGTCCCTGCGCCGTCTCGGGAGGTGCGGACAGCAGCATCTGCTCGGCGCGCTGCAGAGCCTGCAGCGCCTGCTTTGGATCGGGCAAGTTCCGGATCCTATTCTCCGCGCGTGATACCGCTAACAATTGTTGGCGCACGTCATAGGCGACGCGCTCCCGCAACTCCTCCAGATCGGCGTCGGCCTGCTCGCTCTGGATGCGCGCCACTTCCCGGTTCCGGCGCAGCTGCCCATTGTCCCACTGCACCAGCGGGAGATTGACGTTGACCAGACCGCCCTGGGTGCGGAGCCGGTCGTAGCGACCATCGAAGAACGCTCCACCCGCAATCTGCTGGCTGGCGAAGGCGCCGACGCGTACCGTCGGCTTGCGATAGTCGGAAACCTGCTGGACCGACGTCTGCGCCTGCTTCACGCGCAGTTGCGCGGACTGCACGTCCGGCCGTCGGTTGAGCGCCTGTTCGAGCAGGCCGTTTCGCTCGATCGGCTGCTTGCGACCGCGGAAGTCGCTGGTCAGGCGGAGGCGCGCTTCGGGCGGCACCCTCAGGATCTGCTTCAGCCCATCCTGGGCGTTGTCCGCATTCTCTCGACTGCTCTGCGCGGTCTGCTGCGCGTTGGCGAGCTCGACCTGAAGGAAGTTGCCGAGCGCCGAGTTCGGCCCTGCGCGCGTCAGCAAGTCGGCGATTTCCTTTGCGACACGCTCGTCGGCATCGGCATTGTTCTGCGCTCGTAGGGCGTTGAGATAGCTAGTCTGCACGTCGAGCGTGACGTCGAGCGCGGTGTTGGTCACATCATTCGCTGCGATGCCGCGCCAGATATCGGCTTGGCGCACCTGTCGCCGGATCACGCCGCCAATGTCGATCGGCATCGACAGGTCTGCGCTGGCGGTCGACTGAAACTGACCGAGGCTCGAAACCTGATACTCATAGGTATCGCCATGAGACACGAGGTCGCGTGCCTGCTGGTTGATCGCGACATTGGTCGTCAGTCTCGGCCGATATTGCGACTTCGCATTGTCGAGCCGCAACTCGTTCTGCCTCAACGAGCGATTGGCGCGCGCCGTCCTGAAGCTGCGCTGCTGAGCCAGAGATACCGCGTCGTCGATACTCAGATCGTAAGTGCGGCCGGCGACCTGCTCGGCCGAAAGCTCGCCTTGGAGCGGCGGCTCAGCGTTGGAGACAGCTGAGCCGAAAACGCAGAAGCCACACAACAAACGCAGATACAGACGCATTCGGCACTCCGACTTTCGGTTCGCTTGTCGCCGATCGCGCCCAAGCCGTCCGAGGGCAGCGCGCGATTCTCAACAATTGCTAAGCGATTGCCGCGGCGGTTTCGAGCGCCAATAGGTCATTGGTCGAAGGCGAAGATCCTTTTCCAGTCCTTCTTCATGTCGATGACGGTCCAGCGATTGGCAGCGGCTGCGTGGAGGGTCGTCTTGCTGAGCTTCCCGAACTTCGTGTCTTGGTCGTACGCATATTCGCGCGTCGCGTCGGTGTGATGGACGATCATCGCGAGGCGCGGATGGCCATTGCCGACCGTCGTCCACTGGAGCATTTCGAGGTCACCGTCGGAATTGCCGAACGCCGCGATCGGACGTCGTCCGATATGCTCGTTGATGCCGATCGGCTTGCCGCTCTTGTCGTCGATGAAGTCGACCGCCGGCAATCGCATGAGCGTGGGGACGCCGTCCTTCATCACCCATTGCGTCTTGATCGATGAGCCGACGACCTGCGCAGGCGGAACGCCATAGGCTTTTTCGGTCCACGGCCGCATGAACTCGATGCCGCCGCCCGACACGATGTAAGTCGTGAAGCCGTTCGCGCGGAGATAGGCGAGCAGCTCGACCATCGGCTGATAGGTCAGCTCGTTATAGTGGCGCTTGAACCGCGGATGGCGGGCGGTGGCGATCCATTGGGAAACGATGTCGGTGAAGTCAGCGGTGCTCATCCCGGCGTGCGTCGCCGCCATGATTTCCATCACGCCTTTCTCGCCGGAAGCCGCGAGCGCCTTCATGTCGCCTTCGAGCACGGCCTTGTAAGGCTGGGTCGTCTTCCATTCCGGATGCTGCGGCGCGAGCGCCTTCACCCGATCGAGCGCGAAGACGAACTGCGTGTACACCGGATGCTCGACCCACAAAGTCCCGTCATTATCGAACACGGCAATGCGATCGGGGGGCGGGACATAATCGGGCGAGCCCTTCCGTGTGACCTTCTCGACGAAGGAGATGATCGCAGCCTTGGGCGCGGTGTCGTTCCAGGATTTCAGCGGATCGGCAGCAGCCGCGGCAGCTTGAACAAGCAATGCCGCCGCGAGGAAAATGCGGACAAACTTTGACACGGCATCCCTCCTCGAACCACGCAAGTGCTTCCGGTATGGATGGACCGGCAGGAAGTGGCCTATCGGGTGAAGTCCCCATGGCCGTTGCCCGACAGCATCTGCGCTGGAAGTTCGCCAGGTTCGCTCCTCTACGCGCGTGCGCGGGTCAGCATTCGTTGCCGTCCTCCAGGGGCGCTTCGAATTCGATCCGGGTGAGGGGACCGTCGAGCGTGACGCCGTCGTCGCCGGCTTCAGGATCCGGCGCGAGCATTCGGTCCATCCACGTGCCGAACCGCTGCGCCCGGCGGTACCGCAGCAGGAACATGGTCAGCCGCTCGTCATAGTGGCGCGTCTCACCGACCTGCTCGCCCTTGTAGAAGATGGGGCGCGGAACGCCGTTGAGCGCGCGGCCGAGCGCCGCTTGCTCCAGCCGGTGCATTCCGCAATCCAGCGCCGCGTCCCACGCCCGGCGAAAGCCGACGCCGCACGGACGGTGGCGAAGCTTGTAGGCCGCGCTGTCGGACATGCCGACCCGCCGGCACGCTTCTTCGACGCAGGCGGTCTCCGCGAGCGCCTCGATGAAGGCGATCTGCTTGTCCGCCGTCCAGCCGTCGTGGCGGGGGCGGAGAGGGACGGGTTCGAATTCTATGGGGAGATTGGATGCCATCATGCCTCCGGAAAAAAGGAGGCGGGGCAGTTATCGCAAAGGAGGGTGTGTAGGACAGCGGGAAATGGCGACGAGCTAATGTCCGCAATGGGTGGAAAGCGGACATTAGCGCGGACTATATTTCAATCCTGTCGTTACCGCGTCCGCTTCTACGATAGTGAAGGTATCATGGCGGCTGGTGATGCCTTTGAACACGTAACCGCCGACCTGCACCGGCAAGGGATGGCTGGCTCTTCCCCACAGCATGTCTAACTGCTTGGCTCCCCAGGCGCGTTCGGCCTTAGAGCTTTCTGGAGCGGCGATTTCCATCAGCCGCTCGATGAATGCTCTTCTGTCCTTGACTGGTTCGTATGGCTCGACGTCTCGCTGGTTTACGACGAACTGCTTTAGCCTTCCGTCTTTCGAGAGCAGGTAGGTCGCAAAGCGACCAGTTGGCGCATCATAATGCACACTGATTAGGTCGCGCATTTTAGGCCCTGCCGCATGCTCAGAACCGGCCGTAACGTGGTGAACATCCAAGTGCGCCTGAGCGGCAGCAACTAGAGCTTCGCCGCGTTCCCGCCCAATCAGCTCAGCGGCGTGGCATGCAGTCGCAAGCAACATGGCGAAGGTGAAAGCAAGAACGCGCAAGAACATCTGCGTCGACTAATGTGGCCCCGAGCGTTTCTACAGTCCTAATGTCCGCAATGGGTCGAAAGCGGACATAATCCGAGCCACCGTTTCACTCACGCGACTTGCCACTCTCTCCAGCCCGGAAGTCTCTAAAGTAGAGTTGATCGATATCGTAGGGAGTGAAGTGAAGCTCGTCGGGGTAGAAGCCGTCACCGGAGGTCGGATACTCAGAGTTGTTGTGCCTGTAGGAAGATTTTAGGTCGAAGAACGCGCCGCAAAAAAGGTCCCGCATCTTAGTCAGGTGAACGCGGATTTCGTCCGCACGGTTGGAGAACAGGAGCACCCGATAGCGGTTGCCCAATGTCTCACTAAGCCGGTCACGGTATTCCCTCTGCTCAAATAGGCTGAGAGCAGCGTAATCAACGCCTTCTTCCTTTGCGTTATGTTCGTAGTGCCCAAGGGAAGCTTGGACGCGTGCCCAGATTTCGGCCCATCGCTCGTCCTGACGAACCCGGAATAGGTAGTTGCCACCCCCGAGATCGTGGCTCGTGTCGAGGCCCTCGTAGGCGATTGACCAAGACCCGTCGCAGCTCTCCACAAGATCTGTGTTGGGCTTCCGTAGGCGCATGGGGTCGTTCGTATCCGGCAGCGCCTAATGTCCGCAATGGGTCGAAAGCGGACATTCGCCTTCGGTCACTTGAGCCGGATACGGCGGGTCTTCCTGTCATCGTGCCATGTGGAAACTTCGGCTTCGTCCCCGACCACTCTCAATAACCGCATGTAGCCTGAGCCACGCCAAGTCACCCGAGTGACCTTCATCGTCGAGGGGTCAATGCGCACGAGATTAAAGCTAGGCTTCGTCCACATCGGGACCAAAATGTCGCCTTCATATTCTATGGGCGACTGGTGGAACCTGAGCGACACCGGCTCGCCCCACAGAAATCGCCGAACGACGGGCTCTCCGTCGATCGCCAGCGTGCAGGTTATCGGACCCGCCTGGCCGATCTGCCGACAATCCGAGAACTCAACATCGCACCCGGCAAGAACAATCCCCATGGCGGTGTTTTATCGGCCGGCCCAATGTCCGCAATGGGTCGAAAGCAGACGTTAGCTCACGGGCCTTACGTAGGCGCTCCAATGTTCCAGCACGTCGCTTTGGCGTTCGTCGTTCCAATTAAGGGGCATCAGACACTCGGTGCCATTTGCCATCTGCAATCCGAGCCACATTACGTCTTCGAACTTGTCGAAACCGGCACCTATGAAGTTCCAACGCTCACCTGCGCGGTGCGCGTCTCCATCCGCATCCACGAATGCCCGAATGACCTCTAGATCTTGGCCCCGCGTCGCATTCTCGGTTTCCCAAGGTCCGAAGGTTTCGGGATATTGCAAAGGTGCTTCAGCGACTTTCACGGGTCGAGCGATATTGCCGGGTCGGAACGTCCGCAATGGCTCGAAAGCAGACTGTCAGGCGCTTGCGACATCAACTCGGTATTCAGCATCGTCAAGCGCCCGACCGGCTCCGAGCGCCACGCAGGTTAGCGGTTCGGATGCCAAGTGAACCGGGAGGCCAACCTCGTCGCCAAGCATCGGACAGATGTCTCTGAGCAACGAGCCGCCACCGGTCATGGTTATCCCCTGATCAATGATATCGGCTGCGATCTCAGGTTCGCTGTGCTCAAGCGCTACCCGCACAATCTCTATGATCTGACCGATCGGCTCGCTCAGAGCATCTGCAATTTCTGCCTGGCTCAGACCGATCTCGCAAGGGTTGCCCGAAGCAACGTCGCGCCCCCCAGCGAAGCCTAAGACATGCATTGCTTCTGGTGACGGCACTGCCGATCCGATCTCCTGTTTTATACGTTCGGCCGTAGGGCCGCCGATCATTACGTTATGTCGGCGCCGGACGTGCGCCACGATTGCATCATCCATCTTATCGCCGCCCACGCGAATAGACGTGCTGAAGGTCGGCCTTTTCAGGGATATGATGCCGACCTCGGTTGTGCCGCCTCCAATGTCGACAACCATTGAGCCGACGGGCTCATCGACAGGCAGACCAGCTCCCAGGGCCGCAGCCATAGGCTCTTCGATCAGCCACACTTCTCGAGCGCCGGCATTGAAGGCGGCTGCTCGTATCGCTCTGCGCTCGACCTGGGTGGAAGCGGAGGGCACGCCAATCACGACTTCCGGGCCACGCGCCAACACGGAATGGGATCCAGAAGCCCTGGCGATGAAGTGCTTGATCATGTGCTCTGCAATTTCGAGGTCGTTGATGACCCCGTCATTGAGCGGGCGGTAAGTGTGGATGTTGTCCGGCGTTTTCCCAATCAGGATTTTGGCTTCGCTGCCCACCGCCCGAACGCGTTGAACTCCGTTGACGGTTTCGAGCGCCACAACCGAGGGCTCGTTGATTACGATGCCCTCACCCGGCACGAAGACCAACGTGTTCGCAGTTCCAAGGTCGATGGCGAGCTGGTGCGAGTTACCGGGGATAAAACGACTGAAATCCATCACACCATCGATTCTCACGATCCGTGGCCAAGCCTGGCCGCCGCACTGGCACTCGGGCATCCTGAATTTTGCCCATTTCTCAGACGGGTAGAACGGGGGGTTACGCTTCGGACCAGGCGAGCCCGTAAAGTCGGAAAGTCGTCCCTCCTCACTCCGCTGCTTTTCTCGAAGTCGTTCGATGAAGCGCCGCGCACGTGAGGTAAGTCGCTAAGAACTCGGGCAAAACACCGATGTCTGCAGGACCTTCAGAGTCGCAGCGTTGAGATCGCTGTCTGGGAATGGGGAAAATGCCGAAGAGGAGTGCCTACGCAGTAGCGCTCGGCTTGCACGCGGAAGTGAGGGCGACCGATGTTCCGCGTCGTCCTGCAAGTTCACGGAACGTCGCCGATGGCTTCTACTTTCAGCTTGAAGCCTTTCTCGACAACTGGCGCCACCAGGGCGTGGAAGAAGACGTCGTTCGCGCTGGCCTTGAGCGCGCCCGGCGGACATCCTTGGCGATGGAAGACTTCGGACGCCGACTAAAAGGCTGGTAAGCTATCGTCTGTCGACAGGCATCGAGGCGCGCAGCGCATTGCGCGGCGAGCAAAGCTCGCGCCCTGCAAAGGCTGGAAAAGAGAAGGGCCGCCGAAGCGGCCCTTGGCATTAGGAGCTGGACCCCTGCCTGCGCAGGGGCCAGGCGAATAGACGCAGCGGCCTACTTGACCCGCTCGACCTGCTCGAACTCCAGCTCGACCGGCGTCGCGCGCCCGAAGATCGACACCGACACCTTCACGCGGCCGCGGTCGAAGTCGAGTTCCTCGACCACGCCGTTGAAGCTCGCGAACGGGCCGTCCAGCACCTTGACCGCATCGCCTATCTCGTAATCGACGTTGACCTTCGGCTTGGCGCCGTGGGCCGCGGCCTCTTCCTTGGTGTCGAGCATGCGGGCGGCCTGGGCATCCGGGATCGGCTGCGGCTTGCCGCCGGGGCCGAGGAAGCCGGTCACCTTCGGCGTGTTCTTGACGAGGTGGTAGACCTGGTCGTTCATCTCGAGCTTGGCGAGGACGTAGCCCGGCATGAACTTGCGCTCGGCCTGGACCTTCTTGCCGCGCTTGATCTCGGTCACCGTTTCGGTCGGCACCTCGATCTGCTCGACGAAATTCTCGAGACCCATGCGGCTCGCTTCGCTCATGATCGCGTCGCGGACCTTGTTCTCGAAACCGGAATAAGCGTGGATGATGTACCAGCGGGACATGTTCGTTTCTCGTGCCTCGTTGCTTAGCCGAGCAGGCTCAGCAGCCATTTGACCAGCGTCGAGAAAAAGGCGTCGACGCCGAAGAAGAATACCGAAAGCAGAAGCGTCATGATGATCACCATGATGCCGGTGGCGACCGTCTCCTTGCGCGTCGGCCAATGGACCTTCGCCGTTTCGGCGCGGACCTGACGGATGAATTCGCCGGGGGACGTTTTAGCCACGTTTCGTACTGCTCTCTTGCGGATAGAAAAGCGCCCCGCGGACCTGACGGGCCGGCGGGGCTGAATGTCACTTAGCGGTGGACCGATGAGTCTTCAAGGTTGCGCGACGCGATTGCCGTAGCTACCTCGCGCGTCGGCCTAGGGGTATAGCTCAGTTGGTAGAGCATCGGTCTCCAAAACCGAGGGTCGTGGGTTCGAGTCCCTCTGCCCCTGCCATTTCCTCACTTCACAATCGGTAGCCCGACCCACGAGCCGTCAGGCCCCGTGAACACCTTCTGCGTGGCCGCGCGATAGTCCTCCGCCTTCGCGAAGAAGATGTTGGGGACATAGGTCTGCGGGTTGCGGTCGTAGAGCGGGAACCAGCTCGACTGCACCTGCACCATCAGGCGATGGCCGGGCAGCACGACATAATCGACATTGGGCAGCGCGAACTCGCACGTGACCGTCTGGTTCGCTGGGAGCGGCGAGGGGTGGGCGGCATCTTTGCAGTAGCGCCCGCGCATGATGTCCATGGAGATGCCAAGCTGGTAGCCGCCCATTTCCGGCTTTTGCGGATACTGGTCCGGATAGACGTCGATCAGCTTCACGACCCAGTCGCTGTCCGTGCCGCTCGTCGAGGCGCGCAGGTGGACGAGGGGCGTGCCGGCGAGCTTCAGCGGCTGGGTGAGCGGCCGGCTTTCGTAGGTAAGGACGTCGGTGCGGCCTTCCGCGAAGCGCTGGTCGTCTTCGAGCCAGGTGCGCCAGGTCGAGCCCTTCGCCCAGGGTGAAATGTTCGGACGTGCGCGGTAGGTGACCGGCTTGTTCGGGTCCGAGACGTACGTGTCCACGCCTTGGCCGGCGGGCGCCGTGAAGCTGACCCTGTTGCCCGCCGCGAGATAGAGCGGCGTCAGGTTCGCCGGGCAGCCGGTGGTGCAGGATTGCGGCCAGTCTGCGAGGCGCTGCCATTGGTTGGTGCCGGCCTGGAAAGCAGTGACTCGGGCGATGTCTGCTGGCGGGCCATCCTTCAGCTGCTGGTTGAGGAAGGGCAGCAACACGTTCTGCCGGAACCACTTGGCGGTGTCCGAACCCCACTCCAGCGCGCCGAGCGCCGAGGCCGAGCCATTCACCTGGCCGTGGTGCCATGGGCCGAGCGCGAGGTGGGCATTGGGGCTGCTCTTCACCGCGTTGAAAACGGCTGGCGCGCCGTAAATGTCTTCCTGGTCCCACAGGCTATCGATCAGCAGGGTGGGGACCGTGAGAGGCTTTGCACCGAGGATTCTGTCGACCGCCTGCAGCTGCCAGAATTCGTCATAGGCAGGATGTTCGGTGAGGCGGTTCCAGAAGGGCAGCTGCCGCATGCCCATCGCATCGCCATAGGCTCCGGCCGAGCCGTAATTCATGAACGCCTGATAGTCGTCGTATGCGTTCGAGAACCAATCCTCGTCGGAGGACTTGGTCGCCGTCTGGCCGTAGACGTAGCTGATCATCTCCTGCCGGAAAGCGCCGTTGTGGAACCAGTCGTCGCCTTTCCACACGTCGACCATGGGATTGATCGGCACGGACGCCTTCAGCGCCGGGTGCGGGTTCACGAGGCTCATCAGGGTGGTGAAGCCGTCGTAACTGGTCCCGATGGTTCCGACCCGGCCATTGGTTTCCGGCACGTGCTTCACCAGCCAGTCGATCGTGTCGTAGGCGTCGGTCGAATGGTCGACCTTGGTCGGATTGAGCGGCCCGACGAGCGGGCGGTTCATCACATACTCGCCCTCCGACTTATATTTTCCACGCACGTCCTGGACGGCGAAGATGTAGCCCGCACGCACCAGCTCCGCTTCGAGCGGGGAGAGGATGTTCTCCGGCAGCGGTCCGCCGTTGCCGCTGGTCGCGCTATTCGCCGAGTAAGGCGTGCGGTCCAGCATGATCGGGAACTTGCCCGCGGTGCGAGGGATGATGAGCACGGTGTAGAGCTTCGCCCCGTCGCGCATCGGGATCATCAGCTCGCGGCGGATGTACTGGAAGCTGGCGCGCGGCGGCGTGAAGCTCTTCGGAATATCGCCGCCGACGGGGTAGGGCGTCGAGAACGACGGGTGGAAGTTTCGGGGAATATCGCCGCCCGGCTGGACCGCAGGCTGGACGTGACTTTCTGCAAGTAGCGGCGCGGACAATGCCAGCGCCGCGAACGCGACTGCGAATTTCCTGAGACGCATGCGACTCCCTCTCCGGGCGGCTGTTTGGCACGCCCGGTCTGGGAGTATCAAGTGAACGCTGGTTTAGGCCGGCCAGGCCTCGACTTCGGGGATGAAGCCGCGCCGCTCGCCGATGTGCGCGAGCACGCGCCACACGTCGTTCGACGACAGGCCGACGTCGAACAGCTTGCGGATGTCCCTGGTCTTCAGCTCATCGCGGTACCAGGCACGGATCGCGAAGATGCGCAGCGCCTCGAGCCGCTCATTGGCAAGCGGGCGCTTGATGCGGAGGCCGAAGAAACGGGCAACACGCGCGCGTAGCGTGCCCGGCTCGGCATGCGGACCGTCGCGGCGGCCGATCTCGACCGCATCCCATTCCAGCTGTCCGAGCAAAGTCCCGGAACCCGAACTCGGAACTGGAGCGGTTGAATTGAGAGCCCGCTCGATCGCAGCGCTTTGAAACGTCATTGCCGTGTTTCCCTTTTTCGACACGGCTGATGTGGTTATGCTTCGCCGGGTTGAAAACGGCGTGCTTTATTGAAGTTCGCTTTCTTCTCAGTAAACGATGAGCGTTAATGCTCAGGCGGCAGTCCGGTGCTCGACCTGCTCCGACTGCTCCTTTTCGAACCGGAATTGCTGGATCTTCATCGTCAGGAAATCGATGAAGGCGCGAACCTTTGCCGAGAGGAACTTTCGGCTCGGATAGACCGCATACATGGTGGCCATGAACTGGGCGGTGCCGGGAAGCACGTTCTCGAGCTGCCCCTGCGCCATCTCCGCCTCGACCATCACCTGGGGCAGGAAGGTCATGCCCATGCCTTCGAGCGCCGCGAAGTGCAGCAGGCTCTCGTTACCGCTTTCCAGCACGGTCTTGAACTTGACCGTCTCGGGTCCGTCAGGGCCGTCGAAGGTAATCGAATTGCTGAGCTTGGCCTGGTTGTACATCAGCAGCGCATGGCCGTTTAGGTCCGACAATTTCTCCGGCCGGCCCGCGCGTTCGAGATAGGCCGGCGAGGCGACGAGATGGAATTGGACGTCGACCAGCGGCCTCGCGATCAGGCTGGCGTCAAGCTTGTCGGGCTTCGATGCCCTGAGCGCCAGGTCGAATCCTTCGTCCACCATGTTCACGATGCGGCCGCTGAGATCGAAGTCAAAGCAGACGTCGGGAAAGCGTTGCTGGAACTCGGCGAGGATCCTCGCGAAGCTCTGGCTGGCGATGAAGACCGGGGCGCTGACCCGCAACGTCCCGCGCGGCGTGACCGTGACATTGCTGACGGCGGCTTCGACCTCGTCGAGGCCATCGATCATCTGCTTGGCCTGGTTGAAGTAGAGGACGCCCGTTTCAGTCAGGCTGACGTGGCGGCTGGTGCGATTAAGTAGTCGGCTGCCAAGGCGATTCTCGAGGTGCATCACATGCTTGCTGGTCATGGCAGGGGAGAGGCCCAGCCGGTTCGCGGCGGCGGTGAAGCTCTTCAAATCGGCGACGGTGCAGAAGACGCGGATGCTGGTCAGGGTGTCCATTTGATCATCAACTCAGGTGAAAGGCTGTTTCAATGATAGGCGTGTTGATCAACTGAGGTCAAAGGTCGATATTCCGACTTATCGAATTTCGAACACCGGTAGCCGCGGCTTTCAGCCCCCTCCCCCTCGCCCCCTGAACGCGGCTACCGGAACCCACCGAGAGAGGCATGACCAGCACTCGACTGCCGACCTATTTCATCAGCCATGGCGGCGGCCCCTGGCCCTATATGGAAGGCCAGTTCCGCCGGAACTTCGACAAGCTGGAGCAGTCGCTGATCGACATGCGCCGTGAGCTTGGCGACCGGGTAAAGGCGGTGCTGGTGATCACCGGGCACTGGGAATCCGACGGATTCATGATCTCGTCGGGAGCCAAGCCGGGAATGGTCTACGATTATTCGGGCTTCCCGGAATTCCTCTACCATATCAAATACCAGGCCCCGGGCTCGCCCGAGCTTGCGCGGCGCATCCAGTCGCTGCTGAAGGCTGGCGGCATCGAGGCTGACCTCGATCCGTGCCGGGGCTTCGACCATGGCACCTTCAGCATCATGAAGCCGATGTGGCCGGAAGAGAATGTTCCGATCGTCCAGCTGTCGATCGACCGCAATTACGATCCGCAGCAGCACTTGCAGATCGGCCGCCTGCTAGCGCCATTGCGAGACGAGGGCGTGCTGATCGTCGGCAGCGGCTTGACCTATCACAACCTTGGCGAAATGCGGGACGCGCGCGGTATCGAGCCGTCGCGTCGGTTCGATGCGTGGCTGCAGGACACGTTGATCAAATCCGCGCCGGAGGATCGGACGGAGCGGCTGATCGACTGGGAGCAGGCGCCGCTAGCCCGCGCCGCGCATCCGCGCGAAGATCACTTGATCCCGCTGATGGCGGTCGTCGGCGCAGCCGAGGACGAGCCGGGCTTCACGACCTATCACCAGGACGATCTGATGGGCGGGATCACCGCATCCAGCTTCAGGTTCGGAGAAGTACCGGACGCTGATTGAAGTTAGCGGTGAGAGCAGCCCGGCCAACAGCATGGCCGCCGCTTCCCGTCCCGCAGGTTCGAACAGCCCCAATCGATCCGCTTGCGCCGGGTCTCATCCTTCTTCGCGGACTCAATCCAGCAAATCCACTCGTTCCGCGCCAGCGGAGTGATGTCGTGCCAGGTCGCCAGTGCGCCGGGATCGTGTGCAAGCGCGATCTTCAGGTCATCGGGCAAATCATGCACAACGCCGCCGGGCAAGTCTTGCTGGTCAGTCGCGGTCGTCATTGCGCCCAAGCTAAGCGGTTTAGCGGAATGTCCGCAATGGGTGGAAAGCGGACACTCTACTCATACGGATTGAAGCCCGAACGCATAAGCTCTCCCGCTTCTTTCCCAATGTGCGTCCCGCACCAAGGGCAGAACTGGATGAAGCAATCGTAACGACCACTCGGCGTTAGGAGCATTGCGCCTGCCACCTTCGGGTGCATTTCAATCAAAGCGTCCGGCAGGTCGGCCTCAGGCACACCCTTGTAGTGATCGCGCCCATAAGCTCGCATCATTTTACAGCAAGGGTCCAACATGCCTCATGGTCACATACGGCTCAAATGTCCGCAATGGGTCGAACTCAGACGTTCGCAGCTTGGGGCGCTTTGGGGTGGGAGTCCGGCAATTCGTTCCCGCAGGATAATCGCACCTACACGGCCCAGTTTTCGAGAAAAGTGTTGGCAACGTAGCCAGCGCACGCGATCCCGAGCAGCACCAAATCCTGCCACCTTCGCCGGGATACGAGCAGTAGTATGACGGGCGGCCAGTAGGTTGCCTGAGCGAACACGAAGATCGGGTCTACCTTTGCAGGATGATGAATGAGCGTTTGTGTGAAGCTGATGAGGTTGGGGATCAGGATGCCCAGGACGACCCACCTTTTGTGCTTCCAATAATAGTCGTCGAGGTTCGGCCACTCATCGATGTTTCGCGGGAAAACCAGTCCTGACGCGATGAAATAGACGAGCGCGATAAACAGCCCGAGGTACATTGTCCCCCAGCTGATCGTGATCGACGCACGGATTGCCCAAGCGAAGATCCAGAAGCTCGTGATGTCGAGAAAGATGAAGATCGCGAGCAGTGGAGTCAGCAGGCCGATCTTTACCCGGTGCCTCGCCCCGATGGCGTTCAGAAACCCGCTGGCAACCTGCGCGACCGAAAGGCCTAGGATCAGTCCGTAATACGAAAGATAGAAGCTGAAGCCGTCCATTCGCCCCCGTTACGCCAGCGTAACAGGCTCGCTGATGTCCGCAATGGGTGGAAAGCTGACATCAGCGTCAGAGATCCCGCCTCGCATCATAGCGATGCAACATCAGTTCACGGCGCATCTCTTCCACCGCCGAACGAATGAGGGACAGGGAGTCGGCAATTTCCGCGCCTGTTTCTAGGGCACCGACTGCTAAAGATATGGCCGCCAAGCGCTGCCCCAATTCTTCATCGATCTTGTCGATGCGCGCGGCGTGCCGGAACACATTCGTTTGCATCGTGGCAAGCGCCCGTTCCAACAGCATCTGTCGAGTAAGCGCGTCTTTCGCTCGTCGAGCGGCGCCCGATTGTTTCTCTCGCGGCACGCCTCGACGTGTTTGGTTCTCGTTTGCGGGTCTGGGCGAAACCGACAGCGGCTCGTGAAATCTCGCCATTGTGCCTTGCGGCAATTGACGAGACACGAGATCTGCCATCGCGGCAGTTGCATCGAGGTCGAAATTCAATCCGACAAATTGCGTTCTGTCCCTAACGGCGGCTCGTCCGACGCCCAGGATTTCGCAAACTGATCCATCGGGCCGGACGGCGCGGAACCGGGCAGTATAGATTTCGTCCAGGCGTCCAGCAGTTTCGAGCTCGCCCTCGACGACCGGAATGTCGTCGCGATGAATCCTTGGAAGCCAGTCGCCTTTGCTGAGTTTCTTAGGCGAGTCTCCATCGACACCCAGCATCTGACGACTTCGCGAGCATAGGACTAGCTCTTCGGATTGAAGGTCTAGGGTCCAATAACCTGCGAGTATCTGAACAGTCATTTGCTGTCCTACGTGCAAGAATGCGCGCTCAATTTTTTAAAGCGGGCTGGAGGAACTGCAACATTCAAGCCGATGGCTGCTCGAAAGCCTCCGGTCGCTAGAGTCAGCTTTGGGTGGAAAGCGGACGTTAGCCTTTGATCCTCTTAGGTGCTCTTAAACGTTGGTGATCCCGCTTCGCCAGCTGGAGACGCAGGCGCCTCTTAGCTCCGCGGGCGGTCGAGTATGGGCTCGCAAATCGTGGAATCGGGCTTTGGCCAAGTCGGATCCGGCACGGGGTGCAAGCCGATCGCTTCGGCACGTTTCATAAAGCGAGCGGCGTTGTTGGTCATGCGCTTGAGACGGAGGCGCGCCCGAGTGATCAGGCCCTGCAGGCGCATCAAATCCTGGTGATCGAGGCTGGTCGCCCCGTCATAATCGGAGAGGTTGATCCATGCTGCGCGCTCATCGAGGCGGTGGACCTCATTGTTCGCGAATTCCGTGTACAGGCTCGAATATTCAAGCTTCTCGGCAAGATTGATGTGAGAAACTGTCGCCGCGTCCCGACTGTCCCAAACGCCGGTGCGAATGACCAAAGAGTCGGGAATGCCGATTGGACCTTTAAGCTTCATCGGGCGGCCGGCACGCCAGCTATCGAGCCATTGCTGTAGTTCGTCGAGCCGCGCGGCAATGCACCGGTTCTCGTCAGCCCGGTAGGTGTAGGTCGCAAGATCGCCGCTGATTTCTGCCCGGACGGCTTTGCGGAATTCACGTACCTCGCCGCGCCAGTGAAAGTCGTCGGCGACTTGCTGGGCCGCGAGAGCGATAAGGACGCCCAGCGTGACGATCGCGAGATCCCACGCGACGTTTTCCCAGCCGTGCGGCGGACTCAATTTCATGTGGGCACAGTCCGGACGACGATCATAGGTCGCTCATCACGATGTCACCGCGGAATTGGGCAGGTGGATACGCCACTGGCCGCCCGGCGACCGGAGCCTAGCAGGCCGCGCTATGTCCGCAATGGGTGGAAAGGGCACTTGCGCACTTCGAGCTGGCAAGGCTGTTCGTCTCCAAACTCATGCGGAGACTAGCGCCCGCGTTTCCACCGATATCGCCGCAAAGACGCTCGCCCTAAGCGTTCGGGGTTTCAATTAGGGGTGCCCTACATGCCGAAGATTTCTGCGCTCTGCGGGGCAGCCATTTTGGGAGCCATCGTTATGACGACGGGCGACGTTGCAGAAGCTACTCCTAAGGCGGCAACCGGCCAGACGGACATTATCGCGATCGACGTGCTGCTCGATCCCGATGCCGCAGCGATCGCTGCGGCCACCGGCGTGAACGGCAAGGTGCGGGCGGCTTTCCCGGCGAGCTTTGCGCTTGGCGACACCCACGCGCCGCACATCACCATGATGCAGCGATACGTCCACGCCAATGATCTCGGTGCAATCGAAGCGGCTGTGGCTGGCGTGCTCGCGAAACAGGACCCGCGGTCGCTGAAGCTCCAGACTGTTCGGCTGCATGCGGTTTCGGCCGCTTCCCTCGGCATGCCAGCGCAACCCGGAATGGGCGACATCGGCCTGCTCTTCCTGCTGGTGCAACCGACTCCCCAGCTGCGCGCGTTGCAGCATTCGGTTGCCGAGGCTTTGGCACCCTACACGGCCGCGAGCGGGGACGCGAACGCGTTCGTTCAGGACCCGGGCCAAACGATCAACTTGCCGACGATCACCTACGTCAAGGAATTCGTGCCGAAAGAATCCGGCGACAATTACCTGCCGCACATTACGACCGGGATGGCGACGATGGACGTGCTGAAGAAGATCGAAGCCGAACCTCGCGCGCCAGTGACGTTCAGCCCTGCAAGCGTTTCGATCTATCATCTCGGCAATTTCGGGACGGCGCGGACTCGCTTGTGGACATGGAGCCCGAAAACGGCCCTTTCCGCGCCCATGTCGGTACGCCTGCAACAATAGCGAATGGGGGCAGGGCTTTTATCGCAAACGTGCTCTCATCCTCATGTCGGCGATCGCTCGAAAGCGGGCGCCGGCGGGATGAACGTCAAGCACCGAGATAAGTGTATCTCCCAATGGCAGGGATGGCTGGAAGCATCCAAAGCGGGCGGCCTTCATGAGGAGATATCAAGATGCGTCCTGCCTTGCTCTTGCTGCTGGTGGCCGGCTCTGCTGCCCAGGCCCAGCCTGGGTCACAATATCCGATGGTCGACCGGATCGCCGCGACGATTGTCCAAAAATATCAGACGTCGAGCTGCGAGCAGCTGGCGGCGGAGAGGCAGGCGCCGCCTAATGCGCAGAAGGAAGCGCTCAAGGAACGCATCGGCAAGCAGCTCCAAAATGATGCCGCGATGCGAGCACAGCTTGTCAGCAAGGTGGCCGCGCCGGTGGTCGACAAGATGATCGCCTGCGGCTTCGTACCTTAATCTTCGGGTGGCAGCATGCCCCGACGTCAGGGGTAATCCGGATAAAGTCGGCTGCCCGTCCGGCTGCAGATAGGCCGATGGGCCTCGTAGAGCAGAAAGATCTGGACTGGATCGGGCGCGCTCCGTTCTCCATCTCGGGTTCGGCAACGTCCACTGCGTCCCCGGAAGCGATCTTCGCTGTCTTGGCGGAACACGAGCGCTGGCCTGAATGGTTTCCCTTCATCAAGAAGATCGTGGTTGTCGGGCCAATCCGCGAAGGCGTCGGCGTTCGACGCATTACGACCGTGCCGAGCGGTCAACTCCACGAACTCTTCATCCTCTGGGATCCGGGGACGCGGTTTGCGTTCACATGCACCGCTATTAGCCCGCCGATTACGCGGGCGCTCCTCGACGACTGCCGCGTCGAGCGGACCGACGCGGGTACCACCCGCATCACCTATACGACTTATCTCGACCCGCCGCCTCTAGTGATGCCCTTCATGAAACTGATGAAGGGCTTCTTGGACAAGAAGTTCGACGAAGGCATGAGGGCGCTCGCGACCCGCGCGGAGCGGCGTTAGTCTACGCGGAAGCCTGATCTCCGTCGTGAGCATAACCTCGGGGGTTCATCCCGATACAACGGTCGATTCGCGTGTCTTACAGCCCGCCCTGAGACTTCAGGAGAAGGCAAAATGGCGGGTAATCAGACACTTGAACTGACCCTTACTCGTCCGGATTCCCTCTCCGAAAGTGCACCCTATTCAGAGCCCGAGCTTAATAGGCGGGCCATCCATCGAAGGTCGGTGGAGGCCGTTATCTGGGGAATGCCTGCGGTCAATTTCGACTTGATGCTTCAGGCCATGATCCAAGGCGGCGGCGCAGCCAATCAGATCGCACTCTGGTCGCGTCCACCCGACGGCAAGAACCGGACGCTGACGCCCAATCCGAACACGATCTACCTGATGCCGTTTTACGACACGAAGGAGGTGGGGCCGATGGTGCTCGAGATCCCGCCGGCAAACGGCGGCAAGATCACGGGCAGCATCGATGACCTGTGGCAATGCGCGCTGGAGGATGTCGGGCCGGCTGGTGCCGACAAGGGCGCCGGGGCCAAGTATCTGATCCTGCCGCCGGGATACGACCAGGCGGCACCCGCCGGTTACATCGCCCTGCAGTCACCAACCTATCAGGGTTACGCCTTGCTCCGCTCGGACGTTGGTAGCGGAAGCGACGCCGACATCATGAAAGCGGTCGCCTACGGACGGAGAGTCGGCTTCTATCCTCTGTCTCAAGCGGGAAGTCCCGCCACGCGGTTCGTCGATTTCGATGGCAAGCCATTCGAAGCGAACATCCCTTACGGCCGCTGCTTCTTCCGATCCCTGGCACGCGTCATCGAGCACGAACCTTGGCTCACTCGTGACAAGGCGATGATCGACCAGCTTCGCTCGCTCGGCATCGAGAAGGGAAAAGCCTTCAATCCGGACGCCGCTATCGAAGCGATCTTTGATGCCGCGGCCCCTGAGGCGCAGGCTTGGATCGACACTCGTCGTGAGGCGCTGTTCGATCCGCCATTCTATCCGGGAACGCGCTGGGCCGTGCCCGCCGATCAGGAGCTGATCGAGGCCAACGAAACGCAGTTTTCCGCGCCCGACAATTATCCCGTGGACGCGCGCTCGGTCACTTATTCGATGGGCTATTTCAGTGCCAAGAATTTGGGCGGCGGCCAATTCTATTTGATGGCCATCCGCGACCGTGACGGGCAGCCGCTCGCCGGTAAATCGACTTACCGCCTTCATGTACCGCCGGACGCACCCTTCGACCTATACTGGTCCGTCACGGCCTATGACCGCGAAACCCACGGCCTTGTACGCGACGTGGCGCGCGCCAGCCGCGGCTCCAATAGCCCGGAGATACAAGCTAACGGCGACGGCTCGGTCGATGTCTTCTTCGGCCCATCGCCGCCGTCAGGGAAGGACGGCAACTGGGTTCCGATCCGTCCCGACCGCAGCTTCGAAGTGCTGTTCCGAATCTACGGCCCGCAGAAGTCCTTCTTCGAGAAAAAGTGGACGTTGCCCGACATCGAGCAGATCGCCTGAGGAGAAAGACATATGCAGGAATCAGAGACGCTCGAGCGCCCAGCAACTAGCGGTGACACCGATCAAACTGTCCCCGTCACGGCGAACAATTTCGTTCGGGCGGAAACTGATCTCTATTTCGGGAAGGCCATCCAAGGCGCAGGGGGCATCGGTCGTTTCCACCATGTCCGCGAGCCAATGCCGATCGACAACCAGACGGTGATCCGCGGCAATCGGGATACGCTTTATACCTCGATCGTATTCGACCTTGAGGCCGGGGCCGTCACAGTGGTGAAGCCGGACGCGGGAGGCCGCTTCATGTCGATGCAAATCTTCGATGAGGATCAGTATACCCGTCCGACGATCTACGATCCCGGCGAATACACCCTCAGTCGCGATCGTTTCGATACTCGCTATGCGATGGTGGCTTTCCGCACCCTCGTCGATCCGACAGCTCCAGGCGACCTCGAAAAAGTCCACGCGCTGCAGGATTCAATTTCCGCGTCTCAACCGGAAGGGCCCGGCAAGTGGCAGATTCCCCACTGGGATCCCGTGAGCCAACAAAAGGTCCGCGACGCGCTCCTGGTATTGGCCAGCACGATCACCGACATGAGCAAGGCCTTCGGCACAAAGGAAGAGGTCGATCCTGTCCAGCGCCTGTTCGGAGCAGCATCGGCCTGGGGGGCTAATCCGCCTCGCGATGCCGTCTATCTCAACCTCACTCCGCAGCGGAACGACGGGCAGACCGTCTATCGGCTACGCGTTCCTGCTGAGGTGCCTGTCGACGGTTTCTGGTCCATCAGCGTCTACGGGGCCGACGGCTATTACAAGAAAAACTCACTCGATCGGTACACGCTTAACAATCTCACCGCGCAAAAGGAGTCTGACGGGTCCGTGACGATCCAATTCGGTGGCTGTGACAGCGGAGCGGCTAACTGCATCCCGATCATGGAGGGCTGGAACTATATGGTCCGGCTCTACCGCCCGCGGCCTGAGATACTCGACGGCAGTTGGGAGTTTCCGGAGGCTCAGCCAGTCGGTTGATTCTTCGATCCGGGCAGCGTCGATAGCTGGGCGTTCAATCGGCCGCTCATCTCCCTTAGCGCTTGGTGCACGGATTCGACCGTGTAGGGATCGTCCGGGCTTGGCAGTCTGCCCTCGCGTTCGAAGTGCGGCGGCTCATCCATCGATCTGCCCCATTCGACGTCCACCTGACGCACGAGTTCCCTCAGGACATGGTCTGTGGCGAGCAGGCGTTGCGAGAGTTTGGCGAGTGCGACGAGCGGCTGATCCAGGTGCTTCAGCAGCAGCTCGCTTCCTTCGATCTGGCGGTACAGCACGGTGTGAAGTGCGCCCGCCGGATCATCGACGTAATTGGTGAGCCAATAATGGATCTCGTTTTCGGCCTGCTGCTGAAGCGAGATCGCCGAACCGCCCTTCATCGCTCCCTCGCCAGCGAGGCGGCCGATCGCTTCCTGCGGCGTGAACTTACGTCGTTGGCGGATCTCGCGTTCGAGCCCCGCATCCGGATCTTCGATTTGCCTGCTCATCGGGGGCCGCCTCGTTCTGCGCGAGGAAGAACCTAGCGTCGGCGCTCGCCAGCGGGATTCAGGACTCCACCTGATTTTTCTTCAGGGTTTGCTGCTGCGCTGTGCTTCACATGCTCAATCAACGGCCGAGCGTGGTCGATAACGGACAATGGCAGCAACTAGCGTATATCGCGCCGTCACCGCTTTGAGTCGGGGGGCGGCGGCCTGTGATCCTGGAAAGGAGAAAGGCCATGAACAGACCAACCAAATTCGCTTTGATCATCGCCGGTGTGGCGCTTGTGATTCCGCAAGCTGCGCTTGCCCAAAAGGTGGATTCGAAAGCTTGGAACGGCGCGTGGCATCTCAATGCTGCAAAGTCGAAGTTCGAGTCAGACAACAAGGAGCAGAGCGAAACCCGCACCTATAGCGTGTCGGGCGACACGATCACGATGAAGTCGAGCTCGAAGGACGCCAAGGGCAAGGCGATGAATTTCAGCTACTCTGCTACGCTGGATGGGAAATGGTCTCCGATGCACGGGAACCCGGCGGCGGACAGCATCTCGCTTAAGCCGGTGAGCGACCGCGAGATCAAGGCAAGCTCCCGCCTGAAGGGCAAGCCGTCGGCTGAATCCACGGCGGCCGTGTCGGCGGACGGCAAGCATTTGACGCTCACGCGCAAGCTGGTGAGCCAGAAAGGCGCTCCGACGGACGTGCTACAGTTCGATCGCTAGTTGGACGTCATGCGCGGATCATGACCGGCGTGCCTAGCCTCGTGACCCCGTAGAGCAACTTGGCAAAGCCTCGCGGCAGCCGAATGCAGCCGTGCGAGGACCGATAGCCGGGGACGTGCCCGGCATGCATTGCGACGCCCTTCCAGGTGAGGCGCTGCATGTAGGGCATCGGCGCATCGTCATATGTGCGTGAGCGATGGACGACCTCCTTCTGGAGGACCGTGAAGACGCCCGTCGGCGTGCCGCGTCCCTTGCGCCCGGTCGATACCGTTGACGCCGCGACGACCACGCCGCCGCGGTAAAGCAGCGCGCGCTGCGTGCCGAGATCGATGACGAGAAAAACGGGTCCGCCTGGGGATGCCTTTGCTTCCCAGACATATTGGCCCGGTCGGAGGCGCGCTGCCTTTTCGATGATCGAAGGCTTCGCATGCCTAGCGGCATGTGCGGGGTTCGCCGCTGCGGTGCACACTACCATGACAAGTGGGATCAGCCGCTTCACGGACCTACCTCGTCAGGCGATTTGCTCCCCAACAGGCTCCCAGCTGCGCGCGCGAATTACCGCGGGGGCAGCGGCTGTCCCATAAGCAAAGTCATGTACCGTCAGCTAAGGAGGGCGCGGCGAGCTTGGTTCACTTCTTCTTGTTCTTTGGGAACAAGGCGGTGAGCGTGAAGCGAAAGCCGTTCTTGGGACCCTGAGGAGGAGTCACGAAGTAATGGCGATATCCAAGTTGCATCTGGATCGGAAACGGAAGCCCGGTCTTCTTCGGACCAAGTAGCTGGGCAACCGCGATATTCATCGGAACGGTCCACTGGTGAGCGACCCAGTTGTACGTGGATTCCGTGTTGAGCGAGAAGGTGGTTGCTTGCTTCGTCGTGTAGCTGAGGAACGGTTGAAGGAATGCGCTGCTGACACGCTGACGGTCGCTCGCGCCTGCAACTGACCAGATCTGGTTTGCAAGCATGCCGACGGTCCATGGCCCCATCTGTTTCAGGACGACGAAGGTGGGACCCGCGCCCCACTTGCCGGAGGTCAGATATTTCGACGTGCCGGTCCTGAACAGGAACACTGGACCCACGCCCCAGATGATCCCCAGCTTTCCCGGTTTCTGCGGAGACAGGAAGAAGCTCTGGGTCGTATCCGAAAGCCCGAACTGATTATTGTCGGATGCAGGCGGGGAGGGGATGATGTTCCTCTGCGCGATGACCGGCACGATGGTCCGCGAAATGAGGTTCCATTCCGAGTTGAGCGTGATCGGTATGACGGGCTGGATGTTCAGCTTGTACTGGACGCCATCATTCTTGGGCCCGGCCCCGAAATCCCAATTGTTCTGGAGCGGAACGCTGATCAGCGAGGCCACCGGATTGGACAATTGCTTGGCGAGATCCTGGCCTTCGGCATCCGCGGGAGCGGACGCTTCTGGACCTGGCGGGTCCGCATTGGCCCCTGTGGGGAACGCGGCGGCGAGGGTGAAAACTGCGAAGGCCGGAAGAAGCTGAGCAGCTCTGGCGGCCTTATCCGTGATCCCTAACGTCATCGGACACCCTCAGATTCCGCGGCGCAAATCCCAATCCGCGCCAGATGGTCAGACTAGGTACGTCCACGGCTGTTCGCCGAAATCGGTAGGATTCTGGAGTTTCAGAGTGCGCGCACCCGGGTCAGCTGCCGATGAAGTGCTGCAGCGCCATCATCCAAAGGGCAGCCAAAAGAAGCGCCGTGATTGAGGCGATTGCTCCGGCCTTCAGGAACTCGAGAAATGAGATCTTCACGCCCCGACGCGCCGCACTCTCGACCACGATAATCCCGGCGAGGCTTCCGAAGTTCACGATGTTGCTCGAGAAGCCCGCGCCCAAAGCAAGCGCCGCTGTCGAGATGATGGGAGTGCTCTTGTCGGCGAAGGGAGCCAGCAGCATCACTGCCGAGCTGTTGTCGGCCAGGTCGCTCAGTACCGAGATGACGACCAGAAGCGCGTAGGGATTGCTCAGGCTGAAGCCGTGCTTCGTCAGCCAATCCAGTGCGATCGTCGGATAGGCCGTGTGCGCGATTGCACCATTGATCACGAACAATGAGAAGACGAGGAGCAGAAGATTGCCGTCCACCCGTTCGAGCAGGTCCGAGGATCGCACGTTGATGGCTCTGCGATTCAGCAGCAAAGCACCCGCCGCTGCAAGGGCGACAATCGGGTAAGGCAAGCTAGAGAAGAGAAAGCAGCCGACGACCGCGAACAGCACGATCGCTGCCTTCACCAGTTCCAGTCGATTGATCACTGCGGTGTGCTGATCCGCAACCGACGCGCCACCTTCGAGCATCCATTTCTTACGGTACAGGGCGACGAGCGCGAGCCAGATAATCGGTAGCGAGAGAATGGCCGGCACCGCTCCGGCGAGCAAGAATTCCTGAAACGTCACGCCGGTTTGGCGTGCGATGATCATGTTCTGTGGGCTGCCGATCATGCTGCCCGCAGAGCCGGCGTTTGACGCCAACCCGAAGCCGAGAAGGAAGGGCTTCGGGTTGAGACCGCGCCTCATGGTCATTTCGATGACCAGGGGCACCATCGCTACGACTACCACGTCGTTCGTGAGCAATGACGAGAGCAAGCCGGAAATCGCGATGAGTATCGCCAACAGGCGACGCGGGGAGACGTTCAGTTGCTCAACCTGGATCGCGACCCAGTGGTAGAAGCCGGCGACGTAGAAGGCGCCGGAAACGATCATTAGGCCGAATAATAGAGCAAGCGTTCCGAAATCGGCCGCGCGCCATGCTTCCTCGAAGCCGATCCCTCCGACGAGGATCATGGAGATCGCGCCCAGGATGGCGCCGCCGGTGCGGTCGACCCTGAACCCCGGCAGATAGCCGATGGCGATGATCACATACGTGAGCAGGAAGACTAGAAGTACTGGGTCCATATATTCCCGAGGTTCCGAGCCGGACCATCCCTTCGGGGGACCGGAACAACCATCGGGGAATCTCCCAACCCTCAGCTCCCATTCCAACTGCTTACGCCGGAGCGCCGAAGTTGCGTCACGAGCAGGCGGGTCGGAAAAGAACGAAACAACGGTTGTGGTTCACGGTTTGGTTAACAAGTGTTATGAAGCTGCTGTCCGCGACCTTTGGGCGAGTGGTTTCACGTCAAAGAGGGGGTGTTCCATGAAAGCGTGGATCTTAGCGGCCGTCGCCGCGTCTGCGGCCGCCGTCGCTGGTCCTGCCGGGGCGCAAGACTATTCGATGTCCTTTACGTTCTCGGGCACGGGCGGAGGGAGCGGAACCGCCCTGTTCCACGTCAATGGCGACGCGTCCGCCGGCTTCGTGCTGATCGATTCACTGACCGGCACATTCAATGGCAATGCAATGACGCTGCTCGCTCCGGGAACGTCTCCGCCCAGTTTCCCGAACAATAATCTGTTCACCGACACCGCACCTTACTTCGACATGAGCGGGCTGTCGTTTGCCGCAGGCGGCGTGAACTACAACCTCTATGCTAACGCGAGCTCCATCAACAATTGGTGCAGCGGCAACTGCGACGGCATAGGCGGCGCAGCGACGGTCAGCGTTCAGGCTGCAGCGGCAGTTCCGGAACCTGGAACGTGGGCGATGATGATCGGTGGTTTCGCGGGTCTTAGCATTGCGGTGCGCCGGATTCGAAAAAAGGCGGGAGCGGCCGAACAACTCGCCTAAGCAGGCCAGTGATCTGACTATGCAGCCTGTTTGAGGTCGCGCAGGCCTTCGGCGGCGACCAACGCTTCGTGCGGCGTGGCGAAGACCCGGTCGCGCCCGATGAGATCGACGAGGCCGGAGCGTTCCAAGATATCCCGGAAGTCGCTGTGGCCGCCGCCGATCAGAAGCTCAACGCCCATCTTGTCGAGATCGGCCTTCAGCCCCTCCAGCGCGTCAACCGCGCCCGTATCGGCGTGGATCATCGCCGAAGCATCGATCACCAGCCACTTCGCGTCTCGATGATCGGCTAAGGCCGCGAGCGCCCTGTCGCGGAAAAACTGAGCATTGAGGAAGGTCAGTGACGCTTCGAACAGGTAGACGACGATCCGATTGGGCGGCACCGCGTCCGGATAACGCTGGGTCGAGACCAGCTCGCCGCTGCGTGGATGACGGCCCATGATCCGGTCCGGCGGCCGGGATGCGAGCCGGAGCATATTCGCGAGTGTCAAAAGCACGGCGATGAACACGCCCTCAAGCACACCAATCCAGATTACCCCCGCCATGGCGACCAGGGCGAAGGCAAGTTCGCGCCAGTCGACCTTCGCGAGACGCTTGAATGCCTTGACGTCGACCAGGTCGACCGCCGCCGACAGGATGATCGCTCCCAGCGCTGGCTCCGGCAGGAGCGATAGCGGCCCAGTGAAGGCGGTTATGACCAAGGCAATTGAAGCGGCCGCTGTGACCCCGACTAATGCCGTTTGCCCGCCAGAGGCGATTGCCACGGCAGTCCGGCTCGCGGTGCCGGCCACGGCGAAGCCCTGGAAAAGGCCTGCGGCCACGTCCGCGATTCCGAAGCCCGCCAGCTCGCGATTGGGGTCGCTCCTTGCGCCGATGCGGGCGCCGAAGGCTTGCTGGGCGAGTATCCCCGCGGCGAAACTGATCACAACTATTCCCGCGACCGAAAAGAGGAGCCGGCCGGAGTCTCCCGTGAAAGCCGGAAGATGAAGCGAAGGAAGGCCCGTTGGCAGCTTCCCGATCAAAGCGAAACCGAGAGCGCTGAAGTTCATCGCCGCTGACAGGATCAGCGCAATTGCCACGGCTACGGCTGGACCTGGAACGTGCGGCGTCAGCCGCTTCATAATTCTCAACAGAAGGAACAAGCCGGTCGCGAGTGCGACGCTCGGCCAATGAATTTCTGCGTGACGCCGAGCGAGTTCCAGGAAGGGACGGAGCAATCCCGGCTCCTTCAACGGGACGCGCGTCACGCTTGGAAGTTGGCTGATTACCAGCTTCAAGGCGATGCCCGCGAGATAGCCGATCAACACGGGCTTGGAGATGAGGTTGGCAATAAAGCCGAGCCGCAGCTTCGAAGCGACAATGCAGGCAATGCCGACCATCAACGAGAGCTCGGCCGCCACCGGCGCGCGCGCCTCGATCGCGACCACGCCGAGCCCGGTGATCGTCGTTCCGAGCAGGAGCGACGTCGCCGTGTCCGGCCCGACGATCAGGAAGCGCGAAGACGGGCCGAACAAAGCGTAAGCCAGCGTCGGGAAAATGCTCGCGTAAAGGCCGATTTCGGGGGGCACTCCGACGAGTTTTGAATATGCGAGGCCGATCGGAATGGCGACTGCGGCGACGCTCAGGCCGGCGCCGATCTCGCGCGGGATGGCCGACGGCTTTAGGGCGGCCATGGTGGAAAGGCCCGGTATCCAGCGCGTGACCATGGGGCGAGGGAGCTAACCGCGTTGAATGCAGCTGGTTATCGGTGGAATACGGTAGCTGCTGTTTCCGGGAGATCGCCTGAGACGACCCTCCGTGAAAATCCCCATTCCAGCCGCGCTTCTTCCCGCTGATGTTCTAAGCGATTGATTCCGTAGGCGCATTTGTATGCCGCGTGGTGAGGAAGACCTGGACTCCGCGCACCTGAGGGAGCTGGCTGCCAAGTGCCGCCGCCTTTCCGGCGAGATATATGATAAGGTCACCGTCGCCGCGCTTCGCCAGATGGCCGCCGAATACGACAGGCTGGCTCACTTCAAGGAAGAACAATCAAGACCACCGCCGCCGCGCATCATGTGATCGTTGCGGCGAGACGCGCAAGGCTCGTGAGACTAGCGCCCCTGGACGCGGATCCACGCCCTCGCGGTGCGCTGGTTCGGCTGGGACGTCGTCACCCGTACCGACGAGACGTTGCGGCGCGAGCCCGAAAGCCACAGCGAACGCGTGCACGATCCCCTGGGGACGGTCGAGCGGACCGACAGGGTTTGCGTCCGGTTATTGTTGAAGCGGACTCGGGCTTCCGTGAACCTGATCCGGTTTTGCTCGGCGCAGAAACGAAGCGCCGAGACGTCCGATCCGCGGCGAAGGGGGATGGTCACGTCTCTCCAGCCCGATCGGGTGACCTGACCGCCGCCGAGCGTTCGCCAGACGGCAGATTGGGCGGGGCTTGGGATCGACGTCAAAATCAATGCAGGAAATATGAGCGAAGAAATGGCCGTTCGCATGGCAGTCTCCGTCAGCAACCCGACTCTAGCGGGCCACGGGCCCATAGCATGGAAGGGCCGCGGGCGACTAAGGACGGTTCAGCTTCAGCGCAACTTGGAGACTTTTGCATGCGTCCCACAATCACCGCCTTTGCAGCCTCTCCCGATCGCGGCCGCGGTCTCGCCCGCGACCTGCATGTGCGCTGGGCATTGGAGGAGGTGGGCCAGCCTTACGACGTTCGTCTCGTCTCCTTCGCCGAGATGAAGCAGCCGGCATACAAAGCGCTCCAACCGTTCGGGCAGATCCCCGCTTACCAAGAAGGCGACCTGACCCTGTTCGAAACGGGGGCGATCGTGCTCCACATCGCGCAGCGTCATCCAGGGCTGTTACCAAGCGACCCCGATGCGCGGGCTCGCGCGATCAGCTGGATGTTCGCAGCGCAAACTACGATCGAGCCGGTCGTCGTCCAGCGCGAGGTCTCACTCCTGATGGAGAAGGACAAGCCCTGGCACGAGGAGCGCTTCCCGCTGGTGCTCGATCGGATCCGCAATCGGCTCAACGACTTGTCGGCGCGACTAGGTGAATCCGAGTGGCTCGACGGCGAGTTCAGCGCCGGCGACTTGCTGATGATTGAGGTGCTCCGTCGGCTGACGACCGGAGACCTCCTCAAGGAATATCCGAACCTTTCGGCCTATGTCGCCCGCGGCGAAGCGCGGCCCGCTTTCAAGCGAGCCTTCGACGCGCAATACGAGGTCTTCAAGGCGTCGGCGGCAGCGACTACTGATTAGCGCATGCGACGTCGTACTGAGACACGGAAGCCGTGTTTCGCGAGTTCTGCAGCTGCGATCCGGCGTAATGTGAGCCGGACGTGCTGTCTTCGCCGCTGAACGGTGAACCGCCGCCTGGTGCGTTGGCAGAGTTACCGGGCGTCGTACCTAGATCCTCGCACGACTGATTGGGCTGGCCCAGCGCCTGTCCCGAGTTGGTGTGATTGTAGCCTTGGCCATTGTACTGGCCGTTCCCTGGCGCGGTCGTCGGAGATGGCGGCGTCGGTGCTGCCATTGAGATCGCCGGCGCGAATGTGATCGCGGCCGCAGTGAGGATGACGCGTTTCATGGGGAAGTCCTTTCTGGCTTCGATTTCCCCTGTTCGCTTGGTGGTGGTGCCTCCGGGACGCGCATTGGTTCATCGCGGAAGCCCCGCGCGACTCAACCGCTTTGCCCAAACGCCGTTGCTCGGCTCGGCGCTTATCGCGGGGATATGGGCTTCTTTCAGGTAGTTGGCGAACCGATTTGACGAGAAGTTAACTGCAGCGCATGCGTTGGGGCGAACCTTGGGAGGGGTGCCGCATGACGATTGCCGCGAACCGCGTTGCAGAGCTGTGCGGGTTGACTGCGGGTGAGCTCAGCGAAGACCTGCAGCTGATGGAGCAAGGCATCATCAAGATCGAAATGTTCGGCATGGACATGACCAAGGAACTGGTCGAGCGCCTTCGCGCCAACCTCCATAGAATGCAGGAAGTGATTGATGGCTGCACGAGCGATTCCGCCGTGCAGCCGCTAGACAGCTGATCTGTTATTCCGCCGGGACCGGTTGCGGATCGGGCGTCCCGACTGGCTTCCCGTGACGGAACAGTTGCATCACCACGATGAAGAACAAAGGCACGAAGAAGATCGCGAGGAAAGTCGCGGTCAAAGCACCGCCCACGACCGCGCGGCCAATGGCGTTCTGACTGCCCGCGCCCGGTCCGCTTGCGACTGCGAGCGGAAATACGCCGAACACGAGGGCGAGGCTGGTCATGAGCATTGGTCGAAGGCGCAGCTTCGCCGCCTCGATCGCAGCGTCGACGAGACCAACGCCGGCCTTCAGTCGGTCCTCGGCGAATTCGACAATAAGGATCGCGTTCTTGGCGCCGAGGCCCATGGTGGTGATCAGGCCGACTTGTAGGTAAATGTTGTTGTCGAGGCCCGTGAGCTTCGCCGCCAGCAATGCGCCGATGATGCCCAGCGGCACGACCAGCAGCACCGCGACCGGGATCGACCAGCTTTCGTAAAGCGCAGCCAGGCACAGGAATACGATCAGTAGGGACAGGCCGTAGAGCGCGGGCGCCTGCCCGCTCGATTGCTGCTCTTCATAAGAAAGGCCGGTCCACTTCAGGCCAGTGCCTGGCGGCAGCTTCGCCTGCATTTCTTCCATCGCCTTCATCGCGGCGCCAGTGCTGACGCCGGGTGCGGGCGCGCCCTGCAGCTCCAGCGAGGGGACGCCATTGTACCGCGAGAGCTGAACGGGGGCGTTCGCCCACTTCAGCGTCGAGAAGGACGTGAATGGCGCCATGCTCTTCCCGTCGGCACCTCGGACATAGAGTTCCGTAATGTCCTCGGGCTGCTGGCGATACGGCTCGTCTGCCTGGATGTAGACGCGTTTCACGCGGCCGCGGTCGACGAAGTCGTTGACGTAGGAACCGCCCCACGCGGACGAGATGGTCTGGTTGATCTGACCGATGTCGAGGCCGAGTGCTCGTGCCTTGTCCTGGTCGACGTCGACGCTGAGCTGCGGCGCGTCCTCTAGGCTTACGGGCCTGACGCCCGCCACCCGCTTATCCTGCATCGCCATGCCGAGCAGCATGTTGCGCGCTTCGACCAGTTTGGCGTGACCGATATTGCCGGTGTCCACCAGCTGGAGGTCGAAACCTGTCGCGTTGCCGAGTTCAAGCGCTGCGGGAGGAATGACTGAGATGATCAGCGCATCGCGATAAGAGGCTAGCGCGCCCGATGCGCGCTCGGCGATCGACTTAGACGAGTTCGCCTTGCCCGGCCTGTCGTCCCACGGACGCAGTTGGATGAACGCGATGCCTGCGTTCTGGCCCTGGCCAGCGAATGAGAATCCGCCGACCGTAAATACGCCGTCGACGTTCGCCTTCTCCTTGGTGTCGAAATAGTCGCGGGCGGTATCGAGCGCTTTGTCCGTTCGCGGCAGGGTCGCGCCCGACGGCTCGGCGACGAGCGTGAACACCGCGCCGATATCCTCGTCCGGCATGAAGCCGGTCGGCAAACGCCAGAACAGGAACCCCATCACAAGGACGATCGCGAGATAGGCGAGGGCCGAGCGCTTCTTGCCGCCAACGATTTTCCGCACGCCATTCTCATGGATCACCCGGCCGCGATCGAAGGCATTGTTGAACCAGCGGAAGAAGCGCGACAGCGGTCCGTTGCCTTCATGCTCGAGCGGGTCGCCCGGTTTCAGGATTGTGGCCGCCAATGCTGGTGTGAAGATCAAGGCGACGAGGACCGACAGAATCATTGCGGAGACGATCGTCAGGGAGAACTGTCGGTAGACCACGCCGGTGGAGCCGCCGAAGAAGGCCATCGGCAGGAACACGGCGGCCAGCACCATGGCGATGGCGATCAGCGCGCCGGAAATCTCGTCCATCGACTTGCGCGCTGCTTCCTTGGGCGAAAGGCCCTCGGTTTGAATCAGGCGCTCGACGTTCTCGATGACCACGATCGCATCGTCGACGAGCAGGCCGATCGCCAGCACCATGCCAAACAGCGTCAGCGTGTTGATGCTAAATCCAGCCACCGCCATCACCGCGAAGGTGCCGAGCAACACGACCGGGATCGCAATCGTCGGGATCAAAGTCGCGCGCCAGTTCTGCAGGAACACGAACATGACGAGGAAGACGAGGATCATCGCCTCGAACAATGTCTCGACCACCTGCCGCATCGACGCCTTCACGAACGGCGTTGTGTCCCAGGGATAGATGACCTTCACGTCGGACGGGAATTGCTTGGCGATCTCAGCGATCTCAGCCTTCACCTGGCCGATGGTCTTCAGCGCGTTGGCCCCAGGAGCGAGCCGAAGAGCCGCCGCGGTCGCTGGGTGACCGTTGTACTTGGAGCTGAAGCCATATTGCTCAGCGCCGAGCTCGATGCGCGCGACGTCCCGAAGGCGCACAACCGAGCCGTCTTGCGACGTCTTGATGCGGATGGCGCCGAAATCCTCAGGCGTCTGCAGCCGCGACTGCACCGAGACGGTCGCGTTGAGCTGCTGCGTCGGTGGTGCTGGGAGGTTGCCGAGCTGACCCGCCGACACCTGCGCATTCTGCGCCTGCACGGCCGAGGTCACATCGGCCATGGTCAGCTGGTAGCTGTTGAGCTTCATGGGATCGACCCAGATGCGCATCGAGTACTGGGATCCGAAAGGCTGGATCCCGCCAACGCCATTGATGCGACTGATGGGTTCCTGGATCCTGGCCGCAAACATGTCGGCAAGGTCGAACTGATCGTGCGAGTTGTCGGCGGAATAAAGACCCGGGACGAGCGCAAAGTTCATCGACGACTTCTCGACCTTCACGCCCTGCCGCTGCACTTCTTGGGGAAGCAGCGGAAGCGCGGCCTGCACCTTGTTGTTGACCTGGACCTGAGCAGTGTCGGAGTTGGTGCCCTGTTCGAACGTCAGTGTGATGGTGACTGCGCCTGAGGACGACGACTGCGACGAGAAATAGCGCAGGTTGTCGATGCCCTGCAGCTGCTGCTCGATGATCTGGGTGGTCGTTCGGTCGAGCGTGTTCGCGTCAGCGCCCGGATAGACAGCGGTCACGCCGATCTGAGGCGCCGCAAGCTGCGGAAATTGAGCGATCGGCAGGCTGCGGACGGCGAGCAGGCCGAACAGCATCACCAAAATCGCGAGCACCCACGCGAAGATCGGGCGATCGATGAAATAGCGCGACATGAGCGATCAGTTCGCGCGGAAGGGCTGAGGCTTCACCGGCACGCCGGGCCGAAGCAACGGCCCCCCTTCGACGATCACCTGCTCACCCGGCTTGAGGCCGCCGATAACGAGCCAATTGTCGCCAATCGATCGGTCGGCCTGAATGACCCGAAGTTCAGACATATTGTTCTTGCCCACGACCAGCACGGTTGGCCGGCCACGCTCATCGCGGTTCACGGCGCGCTGCGGAACGAGGATGCCGCGCGACTGAACGCCCTGCGCCAGCTGGCCGCGCACAAACATGCCCGGGAGCAGGAGATGCTGGGGGTTGGGAAAAACTGCGCGGAGAGCCTGCGTGCCTGTCGCCGGATCGACGGTGACGTCGGCGAAGCTCAACGTCCCGGTGTGCGGGTACATCGAGCCGCTCTCAAGCTTCAGCCTGATCGGCGCCTTGTCGGCCGAAATCTGTCCCGCCAGCGTCTGCTCGCGCAGGCGGAGGAAGTCCGCACTGGATTCCTGAATGTCGACATAGATCGGGTCGAGGCGCTGAATCGTGGTGAGGGCATTCTCCTGCCCGGCCTGGACGAGCGCGCCGGTCGTGTAGACCGAACGGCCGATGCGGCCCGAGATCGGCGCGCGGACCGTTGTACGATCGAGATCGATCTGCGCGGTCTTGAGCGCGGCCGCCTGCGCCTGAACATCGGCGCGCGCTTCGCCTGCTGCGGACAGCGCATTCTCGTACAGCTGGCGCGAAACGAAGTTGCGCCTGACCAGCTCGGCATAGCGCCGGACCTGGCCTTCAGCGGCGATGGTCGATGCTTTAGCGCGGGCGAGTGCTGCGCGCGCATTGGCGGCACGCGCTTCATAGGTCGCCGGGTCGATGCGGTAGAGCGGCTGGCCCTGCCTGACGTAATCGCCTTCGGTGAACAGCCGCGCGCGGATGATGCCGTCGACTTGCGGCCGTACGTCTGACGTTTCGAACGGCGTGGTCCGGCCCGGGAGTTCGGTCGTCAGCGTGACCGGCTGCTCGGACACGGTGATTACACCGACGGGTGTCGGTCCTGGCGCAGGTGGCGGCGGCGCTGCCGGACGGCCGAAAAGCAGATAAGCGACAAGCAGCACCACCGCGAGCGCGGCGACGGCAAGCGCTATCTGTTGAGCAACAGGTCTCCGTCGAACGCGGACCAAAAGAGTTTCATGTTCGACGATCGGAATCGAGTCTACGCGGTTCACCCCGCCTCCATCAGCGTATGCACAAACGCCCACTGACGGCCCTAAAGCCGCTAACTCCCTCCGACGGCGGCTAAATGAGAGCGAGGCTAACGCGGATCAAGGTGAGTCTTTCAAACGGTTCATGTCCGTTGCCACCTTGCCACAGGAACAAAACTTATACCTGGGCGGGTACCTGACCGGGGTGGCTGCCGGGGCGCTGAGGCAAGACCATGATGAGGACAACGATCACGACCGCGAGCACCGCAGATGCAATTGGGCGGCTCATGTCCAGGCCGCCCTTGGCGAGGGGCTTGTCGAGCCAATCGCCAACTGTCGCGCCCAGCGGACGGGTAAGGATGAATGCGGCCCAGAACAGGAAAACGCGGCTTACCTTCGTGGTAAAGTAGAGGATGGCGAGCAGCGCGAGACCTGCGCCGAACACCAGTGCGCCGCCAGAGTAGCCAAGGCCCGCATCCGCGATCCAGTCGCCGAGCGCGGTGCCGAGCGTCTGCGAAAAGGTGATGGTGATCCAGTAGAAGGTCTCCTCGCGCGGTCCTGAGACGCTGTTCACGTCGACCGTACCGACAGCGCGATACCAGGCGAACAGGGAGGCGAGGACGCAGGCGAGGAGCAGGATGGAGCCGCCGGGATAGCCGATGCCGAGCGAGCGCGTGGAGAAGTCCGCAAGCGTCGTCCCGCAGGTCGTCGAAGCGACGATCGTTGCCCAGTAGAGCCAGGGATTGAACTTCTTCGCTCGGATCTGAGCGATGACGAGCGCCACCAGTAGGACACCGAAGATCGCGGTGCCGATCAGGTAACCGTAGGGAACGGGGTGGTCGGTGGTCTCACCGAGCCAGGTCATGGTGACGGTGTCGCCGCCCGTTTCTCCCAGCGTCGTCGCCAGGATCTTGATGATCCAGAATCCCAGCGTGACCGCCGGGACCTTTGCGAGCGCTTCGCGCCTGAGCTCCGTATCCGTCATTCGCCCCTAATAGGGGTCGGGCGGGTTAGTTCCACTCGTAGCGGAGCGGCCCTTCACGAAACGCAAAGCGGTCGAGGTGGCGTTCGACGGCTCCTTTCAGCCCTTCGAGTTGCTCGGGCGAGGTGGCATCGATCTGAATCTTGAGGCCGTCATTGGCCGCCTCGAATGTGACGAGCCCATCGCCGGGATGGTTCGCGCCACGGACGTCCTTAGGGAAGAGGACCGTGCCATGTTCCGGCGTGAATTCGACGCTCAGGTTGTGCGTCCAGTGTTTGCAAAGTTGCTGGAGGTAGCGGCTGGCGTTGGGCGTCGCAGCGAAGCCCGTTACGGAAATTCTGGTCAGTTCGGTCATGCCGCCAAGATATATCTTATGCGACCGAAGGCAAGGTTATTGCGAACTTCTCGCAATAAGAACTAGAAATCGCTTTCGGTGAGGAACCGCATGCCCGCAGCGCCCTGAAGCGACCACCGCACCTGCGCATTCCAATTCCCCATGCGCGGTACCGCAATCTGGAAGCGCTCGCCGATGCGGAAATTCTCATTGGCCTCCAGGCGGCAACCCTGTTCGGAGAAGTTGACGACCTTGACGGGAATCTTGCGGCCGTCCGTGCGATGTACGACACCTTCGATGTCTGCATCGAACCGGTCACGGCGACCGATCCAATCCGGCATACTGTCCATGTCCACGCCCCCTAGACCCCGTGGCGTGATAAGTACTCGCCCGTTGTAAATTTAGATTTAACGGCAGCGCCTTAGGGGCGCGGCTCCGTAGCTAATGGCCTATTCGCTGAGGCTTGGTGGCCCAATTCAGATTGGACAGCTGGTTCTTGACCTGTGCGCGTGCATCGCTCCAGCACACATCCATCTCCGGCCACTGGGAGTTCTCGATCGAGGCGTAGCTGCCGCAAACCGTCTCGATCGCACTGCCCACCCGAATGTCCAGCATTTTGCGTGCCTTGTTGGACGCGAGGTCCGCCCTGGTAACCTCAACCGTTGTTGTCGGGTCGCCGCCCAGGACTGTTACCGTGATGTTCTGGGTCTGCGGTTCCGCGACTGCTGGCGCCGCAAGAGTGAGCGTCAAAAGGCACAGCAAATGTGCTTTCACCTGGACCTCCGTCCGCGCCTTCAGAGCGCGGCTGTCAAAATCCCCAGGTCTCAAATGCTACGTTGAAATCGGTCTAGCGGTTATCCGGAGTGTACCGGACGATAACCTCAGGCGGCGATGTCGTAGGGCTGGATCTCGCCGCTCAGGTACAGATTGCGCGCCTTGGTGCGAGACAGCTTGCCCGAGCTGGTGCGGGGCAGGGTCCGCGGAGGCACCAGCTCGACGACCGGCGTGATGCCCGTAATCGCGCGCACGCGCTCGCGGATCTCGTCGCGCAGGCGGCCTCGCTCTTCCATATCGGACACGCGGCAGTGGACCAGCACGGCTGGCGTTTCCTCGCCGCTCGGGCCGGTGATCGCAAAGGCCGCGATGTCGCCGGACTTGAAGCCGGGCAGCTGCTCGACCGCCCACTCGATGTCCTGCGGCCAGTGATTGCGCCCGTTGATGATGATCATGTCCTTGGCGCGACCGACGATGAAGATGTAGCCGTTCGACATGTAGCCCATGTCGCCGGTGTCCAGCCAACCGTCGGCGCTGAGGCACGCGCGGGTGGACTCTTCGTCGCGGAAATAGCTGTGCATGACGCTGCCGCCACGCACGAACACTTTGCCGATACCGCGCTCGGCAAGCGGTTCGCCGTTGCCGTCGCGGATCTCGATCTCCATTCCGGTGACCGGCTTTCCGCAATTTACGACCGCACGATAGCGGCGAGGACGTTCCTCGCCTGACGGTGCACCGCCGGAAAGCTCATGCTCTTCGACCAGCTCGAGGCGGATGCCTTCGCCCGGCGGCATTAGCGACACGGCCAGCGTCGCTTCAGCGAGGCCATAGCTGGGGCAGAAGGCGTTGGCCTGGAAACCCGCGGAAGCGAAGCTGTCGACGAACGACTGCATCACGTCGGGGCGGATCATGTCGGCGCCGTTGCCGGCGATCCGCCAGCGCGACAGGTCGAATCGATCCTCGGCCCGCGTCTGCGAGCTCATCCGGCGCGAGCAGATGTCGTAGCCGAAGGTCGGTGAGTAGCTGACCGAAGTGCCCGGATTGCGCGTGATCATGTCGAGCCAGGCGAGGGGCCGGCGCGCGAAATCCTCGGTCTTCAGATAGTCGACCGAAATCTGGATCGCCATCGGCGAGAGGAAGCATCCGACAAGACCCATGTCATGGTACCAGGGCAGCCAAGAGATGCAGCGGTCGGTCTCTTCGACCTCAAGGCCAATCCCGTGCGCGCGCAAATTGTCGAGCAGCGCGCGGTGCGTGACTGCGACGCCATGCGGGAAACGCGTCGAGCCGCTGGAATATTGGAGGTAAGCGATGTCGTCGGGATGCGCGATAGGGAGGTCGGCAGATCCGACTTCGACCTCGTCGAGCGACTCCCAGTCGCGCGGCGTGACGCCGGCTTTGATCGCTGCTTCGCGGCAGAAATCCGCGAGCTCGGCCGGATAGAGGAACAGCACGGGATCGCAGCTTCCGAGCTGGACTCCGAGTTGGTCGACATAGGCTTCGCGGCCGCCGAAGCTGGTCGGCAGCGGAAGCGGTACCGGCCAGGCGCCGGCATAGACCGCGCCGAAAAAGCAGGCGCCGAATTCTGCGCCGGTCTCTGCAACCATCGCGATGCGATCGCCCGGCTTCACGCCGAGCGCGATGAACCGTTGGGCATTTACGAGCGAATCCTCACGCAGCTCTGCGTAGCTGTAGCTCTGGGTCAGCGACCCGCGCGCGTCGTGGAAGTTGAGGCCGCGCCGTCCTTGCGACGCATAGTCGAGCGCCTCGCCCACGGTGCCGAAATCGGCGAGACGCCTCGGCAACGTGTCGACAGTCGGTGTAGCGCCCGGAGGGGCAAGCTCGGTCTTTATCGAGGCGTTGCGATCGAGCACGCCGTCCCTTCCTTGATATTTTCTATTCGCGTTCGTGCCACAGCCGTGGCCGCTTTCCCCTTGGGTTCTGACTATGGCACAAAAAGGGCGTCATGGAACCGTCAAGAAGGCGAAAGGCCGCGCCGCCGCTCGATGAGAGCGGGCTGAATGAGCTCGCGATCCGCTACGTCGGGCGCTTTGCGACGACGCGCGCCAAGCTTCGTTCCTACCTAGCCCGCAAGGTCCGCGAGAGGGGCTGGGAAGGAGCGCGTGAGCCGGATTTCGCGCGGATTGCCGAGCGGTTTGCGGAGCAGGGCTATGTAGATGATTCGGCCTATGCACTCGCTAAGTCGCAGTCGCTGACAGGCCGCGGTTATGGGGCCAGGCGCGTCAGCCAGTCGCTACGGGCAGCAGGGGTCGATGAAGCAGAAGCGGCCGATGCGCGGACCCATGCGAACGTTGAATCCGTCAACTCCGCGCTACGCTTCGCCAAGCGGCGGAGAATCGGTCCCTACGCCGATTCTCCCACAAAAGACCCCAAAGAGCGCCAAAAAGCTCTTGCTGCGATGGTTCGGGCGGGACACGGATTTTCGATCGCCAAAGCCATCGTCTCTCTGACGCCTGACGACGAAGTTAACATTGATCAACTAACGGAGTTTACTCAACTCATCGACGAGTAAAGTCGGTTTGCCGACACTTCGGCGCGTGCTATTAAGGCGTGTGACGCACGCATCTGCAAAACTGGCTGAACCTTCTCCCCAACCCCTGATGGAACATGACGATTCTTCCGCAGCAGCAGAGCTGCCTGCGGTCACCGGTCGGGTGAAATGGTTCGACGCCACTCGGGGCTTCGGATTCCTCGTCTGCGACGGACTTGATGGCGACGTTTTGTTGCATTTCAGCGTCCTTCGCGAACATGGCCGCAGGAGCGTCCCCGAGGGTGCGATCATCGAGGTGATCCCGGTCAAGCAGGAACGGGGCCTTCAGGCAAAGCGCGTGGTGTCCATCGACCTCAGCGCGGCCTTGCCGCAGCAGCCGCGCTCGTCCATGTCTTCATCGGATCGTTCGGACCGCAAGGCGCTTGCCGATGCGGCCGGCGAATTTGAGCCGGTGGAGGTCAAATGGTTCAACCGCGTGCGTGGCTACGGGTTCGTGAAGAGGCCGGACGATTCGGGCGGCGAGGACGTGTTCGTGCACATGGAAACGGTGCGCCATGCCCATCTGGCCGATCTTCAGCCGGGTCAAACGCTGGAAGCCAGAATCGCACCGAGCGGCAAGGGACTGACCGCAGTCGAGCTGCGGCCCGCCGGGTCCTTCGACTAGCTGCCGCGGCCGCTGCGCTCGCTGCCTGCAGCCCCCAGACCGAAGCTCCCGCGCAGAATCTCGCCTCGGCTGAGACAACTCAAAACCCGGTGCCCGAGCTGGATCCGCAGGCGGGCCTCCGCGAAGTGCCGCTGACCATCAAGTCGAAGACTGGCGAGCACCGCTTTACGGTCGAGGTCGCCGCGACCCCGGAGCAGCAGGAAAAAGGCCTGATGTTCCGCCAGTCTGTGGCTCCCGAGCGGGGCATGATCTTTCCTTACGATCCGCCTCAGCAGGTCGCATTCTGGATGAAGAACACGATCATCCCGCTCGACATCATCTTCATCGATGAGAAGGGCCGCATCGCGCGGATCACCCATGCCAAGGAGCTAGACCTCACCCCACTGCCGTCGGGTGTGCCGGTCACGGGAGTCCTGGAGATTGCGGCGGGTCGCTCTGCACAACTCGGCATCAAGGAAGGCGATGCGGTTCACTGGTAACCTCGTCGCTAGTCGCTTGCGCTCCTCGCGCTGACGGGGCAATGCGCCCCCTCATGGGTGTCTTGTCGAAGATCTTTACCTGGTGGAACGGTGCAACCGTCGGGACCTCGCTTTTCACGCGAAGGTTCGGCGACGAGGTCGGCCGCGACGAGGAGGGTAACCTCTACTATCAGGACAAGAACAACCCGCGCCGCCGCTGGGTGATCTACAACGGCGACAATGACGGCAGCCGCGTGCCTCCGGCCTGGCAGCTTTGGCTGAAGGGCACGATCGACGAGCTTCCGGAAAAGGCGCTGCCGCCGGTCCGGAAGTTCCAGGTCAAGCCGACCAAGAATCTTACCGGCACGATGCAGGCCTTCCGTCCGGACGGAGCGTTCGGATCCGGCAAGATCCGCCCGGCTTCGACCGGCGATTACGAGCCCTGGATTCCCGAATAAGCGTGCGCGGACTCGCTGCACCGTTTCTGATCGCGCTCGCGCTCACCGCGTGCAATCGCGCGCAACAGCAACAGCAGCCGAAGGATCAGTCCCAAGCTGCGAGGAATGCTGCGGCTCAGCGGGCGGCCAATACGGCAGGCGTGACTCCGATGGCCCAGCGCGTTGCGGTGCTCGGCATTCTCAACAAGCGCAACGGCATCGTCAAAGACGTCGCGCTCCACCCGGGACAGTCGGTGCGCTGGAAGGATTTGCTCGTCCGCCTTCGCGCATGCGAGGCAACGGCACCTTGGGAAGAAGAGAAGCTGACCGGCGCGTTCGTCCAGGTCGACGTGCAGAAGCCGGACAGACAGTGGGGCCGCGTCTTCTCAGGCTGGCTCTACAAGGAATCGCCATCGCTCAACGTTGTCGAGCATCCGATCTACGACGTGTTCCCCAAGAGCTGCGAGATGACGTATCCGGCCGGGCCGGCTGCTCCTGCTGCGCCGGTCACTTCGAGCAATCGGTCGAGCGCGCCGAAGTCGGGCGGCGCGTCGGGAACGCCAGCGGCTCCGCCCAAGTCAGCGGCAGAACCGCCGGCTGCAGCTGCACCTCCGCCGAGCGCCGTTGCCAGCAACGCGACGTAAGTCTCGCGAGTCACGCTCACAGCGCCGAGCGAGGTGAGGTGGTCTGTCATGAACTGGCAGTCGAGCAAGGTGAAATTACCCACCCGCATGCGCGCTACGAGCCAGGAAAGCGCGACCTTCGAGGCATCCGTTGCGCGGCTGAACATGCTCTCCCCGAAGAACGCGCGGCCGAGCTTCACGCCGTAGAGGCCGCCAACCAGCTCGCCACCGGACCAGACCTCGATCGAGTGCGCGTTGCCCGATCCGTGGAGCGCGATCATCGCCTGCTCCAGCTCGGTATTGATCCATGTCTCCTCGCGGTCTGCGCAGGCGGTGATCACGGCAGCGAAGTCGCGGTCGCGCGTGACATCGAACCGTCCCGAGCGGATAGTCTTCCGCAGCGAGCGAGAGACGTGAAACTTGTCGAGCGGGAGGATCGCCCGGTTGCGCGGCTCGACCCAGAACAGCTCATCCGCATCCCGGCTGTCCGCCATGGGGAAGATGCCGGTGGCATATCCCTGAAGAAGCAGGCGCGGGTCGAGACGACTCATGCCGGCAAATTAGATGATTTCGCGGACCACGTCCTGCGGACGGCAGAGGCGGACGCCTTTCGTTGTTTCGACGATCGGGCGGTTGATGAGGATCGGGTGCTTCACCATCGCGTCGAGGACTTCGTCGTCGGTCACGTCCGGGCGGGTGAGGCCTAGTTCCGTCGCCAGCGACTCCTTGGCGCGAAGACCTTCGCGCGGCGTGATTCCGGCGCGTTTGTAGAGGTCCTGCAACTCATCGCGAGTCGGTGGGTTCTTCATATATTCCTGGACCCAGACGTCGAAGCCGCTCTCGCGCAGGATTTCGAGCGTCTTCCGAGACGTCCCGCACATCGGGTGGTGATAAATTTTTGCCTTCATTCGCGCACCCGTTCGTGAAGAGGATTCAATAAGTTAAACAAACGTTTAACAGCTGTGTTAGCATTTGTGGCGATTCCATCGTCGCGCAAGCGGAACGATGACGCCATATCGTCGTTCCTGCGCCTGTAACATGCACCGCGCCCAGCGGAAGCGTTTGCGCGCGGCATGTTCCGGCAGCTCAATTTGAACGGGAGAACGAGCGATGCATAAATCCATTCTAGCCCTTACCCTAGCAAGCACCGTGACACTCGGCGCCTGCGCCAGCAATCCGAACGTCGCAGAAGGCGCTGCGGTCGGTGCGGCCGGCGGCGCTGCGGTCGGTGCGGTCGCGCCGGGCGTCGGCGTGATCGAGGGTGCGGCGGTTGGCGCAGCCATCGGCGGTCTCGCCGGCGCGGTCTGGTCTGACCAGAACAACGACGGCTACGTCGACGGCTACACCTACAACGGTTCCTATTATGCCGGCACGCCGCAGGGTTACGACCCGACGACTCATGCCGTGGTGACGGGTGCTCTTGGCGGCGCTGCGCTTGGCGCGGCTGCCGGTGCGGTTATCCCGGGCGTCAGCGTTCTTCAGGGCGCGGTGATCGGCGCTGCGGTCGGCGGAATTGCCGGCGCGGTGTGGGCCGATCGCAACAACGACGGCGTGGTGGACGGATACGTCTATAACGGGCAATACTACCAGGGAGCGCCGTCGAGTGCTGCCCCGGCTCCGGCCCCGGCCTACTCGGCTCCGTCGCGCAGCGGTGAGCGCGGCTAAACTGGTTTCCGGTCGAAGTGAGACTTTGATGGGAACCACTTTGATCGGAGAACAGGTGGAAAGTTTGCGTATTCAGTGCACCGGCCAAAAGCCGGTGCACTTTTATCGGAAGATTAGCGGCGTCGTGATGGGCCTTGCGCTCGGCGTGGCGCCGCTTTCCACGGCCCACGCTGCGCCTGCGCCAGCCCCCGTGCCAGCGCGCAAGGGGCCAGTGCTGGTCGCGCAAACGGTCGACAATTTCTATCGCGTGCGGAACGGCGCGCCATTGTGGTTCTCGCCCAAGGCCGGCGATTCCGCATATGCCCTGGTCTCGCTGCTCAGCACGTCGAGCATCGATGGGCTGAACCCATCGACCTACAACGTGCCGGCGCTGCAGCAGGCGATCGAGGTCGCTCGGCAGGGCAAGCCAAAGGACGTCGAGCGTGCGGATCGCATGCTTTCAGAGGCGTTCGTTGCTTACGTCGCCGACCTCCGTCGCGATCCTGGCCTCGGCATTCTTTATGTTGACCCAGCGCTGAAGCCCAAGCCGCCGACTCCATTGGCGACGCTTCTAGGCGCCGCCAATGCGCCATCGCTACCGAATTACATCCGTGGCTTCGGGTGGATGAACCCGATCTATGGCGAGCTCCGCCGCGCCATCGCCACCCAGCAATATCAAAGCGATCACGAAAAGCAGCTGCTCGCGCTCAACCTCGAGCGGGCGCGCGCGCTTCCTTCGGGCAAGCAGCGCTACATCCTGGTCAACGCGGCTCAGCAGCGCCTCTATACCTACGAAGACGGCAAGCAACTGGACTCGATGGTCGTGGTCGTCGGCAAGCCCAAATATCCGACGCCGATGATGTCGGCCTATGTGCGCTTCGCGAGCCTCAATCCTTATTGGTACGTGCCGCCCGATCTGGCCGCCGAGCGCATTGCGCCCAAGGTCGTCAAGCAGGGCATGAAGTATCTCGATGACCTCGGGTACAAGGTGCTGTCGGAATGGGGCCCCGACGCCCAGCTGGTCGACCCCAAGACGATCGACTGGAAGGGTGTCGCGGCCGGCAAGGTCGAGGTCCTGATGCGTCAGGACCCGGGGCCGCACAATTCGATGGGCCGCATGAAGTTCATGTTCCCCAACGAGGCGGGCGTCTACCTGCACGACAATCCGGAGCGCGAGCTCTTCACCGAGGCGTCACGCCTCTACAGCGGCGGATGCGTGCGGCTTGAGGACGCGCCGCGGCTCGGACGCTGGCTGTTCGGGCACGACCTGGATTGGGAAAGCGCGACCACCGAGCAGATGGTGCCGTTGGCGGCGCCGGTGCCGGTCTACATCACTTATTTGACGGCGATGCCCACAGAGGACGGATCGTCGATCGCTTATTCCGACGACGTATACGGCCGCGATGCTTCGCAGCTCGCGTCGGTCCAGAGCGATGCTGGGACCGTCGCCAGTGCGACCGCGGCGGCGCTCTCTACCGGTGCCAGTCCGGGAAAAAAGTAATGTCCTGAGCGACCGGTCGACCGGTCGGGTCTCTCGCGGGAACGAACCGAAGGTAGCGGAGCGCCAGCTCGCACATCAGCGCGTCGATGCTGGGGTCGGTACTCGACTGTTTGATCCGACAGTTCGAAACGCTTCCATCCGTGTGGACGAGGACCGTCACACCGACCCGGCCGCGTTCCAGTCCAGTCGCGGAGAGGCGGCCATATTCTGAGTTCGGGATCTTGGTGATCAGGCGGGCCGGGGTGAATTGCGAGGTATCGCCATAGCCTCCTCCGCCAGTTCCAACACCCGTGCCACCAGCCCCCGTCCCAAGCCCTGCGGTACTCGCGCCGGAGTTCGACGAGCTGCCGATGCCGGGCGCTTTGGCTGCTGGAAGCGGCGAGGGCATCGGAACTTTTGGGGGCGGCGCGACGACTGGGGTCGGTTCAGCCTTTGGTGCCGGTGGCGCGGCTTCCTTCTTCGGTTTCTGCGGCTCAGGGGCCGGCTTGCTCGGCGCCGGGAGTGGCGGCGGCGGAGGTGGGGTTTCCGGCTGCAGAATTGTAACGGTGGTGATGGTCTCCGCGATGCGCCGGAACTGTCCCATGTTGAGCCCGGTCACGATCACCGCGGCGAGAACGGCATGCACGACGACAACGGCGATGATCGCCTCGGTTCGGTCGCGCCGATTGGCTGTCCCGCGGTAGCTCGACACTTGCGTCCTCTCTTAACGAGAAACGCATCTCACTGCTGAAAGTATACGCCTTTGCGCTACTCTTGAACTGCACCAATTTCATCGTGGAAATCGGCGTTCTTTCGCTCGGGACCAAGCGCCGTCCAAATTGCGATGACGACGGCGGTCACGCCAGCGACCAACGCCATTGCCAATCCATAATTTCCGCCATGCTGGCTGGCGAACCAGGCCTGAAACGGCGCGTTGCGCGAAGCGATGAGGTTGCCGAGTTGGTAGGCGAAGCCGGGGAACAACGCTCTGGCACGCGCGGGTGACAGCTCGTTGAGATGGACCGGAACGATGCCCCAAGCGCCCTGCACGGCGACCTGGATCAGGAAGGCGCCAATTCCGAGTAGCAAAGGCGTGGAAGCGAAAGCCCAGAGTGGAATGACCGGTAGCGCCAGGAGGCTCGCGACAATGATTGCGCGCTTGCGCCCGATCCGCTCCGACCAGATGCCGAAGGTAATTCCTCCGACGATCGCACCGAGGTTCATCACGGCAGCGAGGATGCCCGTCGTGTGCGTGTCGAAGCCGTGCTGCTTCTGCAGGAAGGTCGGATACTGATCCTGCGTTCCGTGGCTGAAGAAGTTGAACGCGGTCATCAGAACGACGAGGTAGAGCGCGATCTTCCAGTGCCGGGCGATCTCGACCACCGGGCTGACGTGTGGCTTCGCGGCGTTCGCAAGATGCACCGGACTTTCCTTCACGTGCATCCGGATCAGGAAGACCAGCAGCGCCGGGGCGATGCCGACGAAGAACATGCCGCGCCAGCCGATCTGATCGAACAGCAAATAGTAGACCAGGCTCGCGATGAAGTAGCCCGACGGATAGCCGGACTGCAGCAGGCCCGACACGAAGCCGCGCAGCTTTGGCGGGATGGTCTCCATGACCAGGCTCGCGCCCGTTCCCCATTCGCCGCCCATCGCGAACCCGAACAAGGTGCGGATGATCATCAGCTCGACGAGCGTGCGTGCAAAACCCGATAGGAACGAGAAGGCCGAGAAGGCCAGGATGACGATCATCAGGATCGGGCGCCGGCCGAAACGGTCCGCAAGCCAGCCGAAGAAGAAAGCGCCGAAAGGACGGGCAGCCAGGGTGAGGAACAACAGCTCGGAAACCTGCTCGTCGGTCGCGCCGAATTCCTTGCCGATCGCCGTCTTGAGGAAGACGAGTAGAAAGAAATCGAAGGCGTCGAGGGTCCAGCCGAGGTAGCTCGCCCAGATCGCGTTGCGCTGCGATGGCTCGAGCGATTTCAGGTCGGCGATCAAGCTCATTCCCAGGAACTCCCTCTCGGCGCGAACTAGTGCCCGCGGCCCCGTCAATCCGCAACCTGCATCGTTGCCGAGAATTGCTTCTACGGCTATTGGAACTCCGACAGTTCGCGTGCGTCTGGCGTTCGAGCAGCTTCAAAGTCGGATGGGGGCCCGTGAATCCATTTGGGCGCAGGGAAGAAACGCGTAACCGCTCTCATCCAGCGGCCCTGCGTTGCGCTGCCGGGCTCGGCGGAGCGCTCTTCGTGAGCGGCTGCAACCGCGGCATCCTCGATCCGGTCGGTCCGGTCGGCGCCGCCGAAAAGACCATCCTCATCAATTCGACCGCTATCATGCTGGCGATCATCATTCCCACCATGATCGCGACGGTTGCTTTCGCCTGGTGGTTCCGCCGCGGGAACACGAAGGCGACCTATCGGCCGGATTGGGAATATTCGGGCGCGATCGAAATGGTTGTCTGGGGAATTCCAATCCTGACGATCATGCTGCTCGGCGGCATTACGTGGATCGGCAGCCACCAGCTCGAACCGAGCAAGCCGCTGGCGTCGGACAAGCCGCCGCTTCACGTCGAGGTCGTATCGCTCGATTGGAAGTGGCTCTTCATCTATCCGGACCAGGGCATCGCGACCGTCAACCAACTGGTCGTCCCGGCAGGCACGCCGGTCAATTATCGCCTGACCTCCGGCACTGTCTGGAACGTCTTCTTCGTCCCGCAATTCGGAACGATGATCTACACCATGCCGCGCATGCAGACGCGCCTGAACCTGCAGGCGGACCGGCCGGGTGTGTACAACGGGCTGTCGGCCCATTTCAGCGGCGACGGCTTCCCAGGGATGCAGTTCAATGCCCATGTGCTGCCGCCGGATCAGTTCGCGATGTGGGCACAGAGCCAGCGCGGACAAGGCACGCCGCTCGACGGAGCAGCTTACGCACAGCTGTCGAAACCCTCGAGCTATGTGAAGCCGATGACTTACGGCGCCGTCGCGCCGGGTCTTTTCGACGCGATCGTTATGAACAAGGCACCGCAGCCGCTTGTGCCGCCGCATAACGAACCGACAAGCCCAGCGGGATAAAGAGATGTTTGGCCGACTGACCTGGGACGCGATCCCGTTCCACGAACCGATCCCGCTGATCACCTCGCTCGTCGTCCTGCTGGGCGTTGGGGCGATTGCGATCTGGGTCACCAAAAAGGGCTGGTGGCCCTACCTTTGGAACGAATACATCACCTCGCCGGACCATAAGCGCATTGGCATCATGTACATCGCGCTCGGCCTGGTGATGCTGGTCCGCGGCTTCGCAGATGCGATCATGATGCGGGCACAGCAGTCGCTCGCGATCGGCGCATCGCAGGGCTATCTGCCTCCTGAACACTATAACCAGATCTTCTCCGCCCACGGCACGATCATGATCTTCTTCGTGGCGATGCCGTTGGTGATCGGCTTCATGAATTTTGTCGTGCCGCTGCAGCTGGGCGTGCGCGACGTTGCCTTTCCGACGCTCAACAACGTCAGCTTCTGGCTGACTGCTTCCGGTGCGCTGCTGATCAATCTCAGCCTGTTCATCGGCGAGTTCGCTCGGACGGGGTGGCTCGGGTTCCCGCCACTCAGCGAGAAGGAATTCTCACCCGGTGTCGGGGTCGATTACTACCTAGTGGCACTGCAGATATCCGGCGTCGGGACGGTGCTCACTGGAGTCAATTTCGTTACCACGATCCTGAAGACCCGCGCGCCTGGCATGAGCTATTTGCGGATGCCCGTGTTCTGCTGGACCGCGCTGGCATCGAACCTGCTGATCATCGCCGCATTCCCCGTGCTGACGGTCAGCTTGGCGCTGCTGATGCTCGACCGGTACATGGGCTTCCACTTCTTCACCAATGACGGTGGCGGCAACTCAATGCTGTACATGAACCTCATTTGGATATGGGGTCATCCGGAGGTCTACATCCTCGTTCTGCCGGCCTTCGGCATTTATTCTGAGGTTGCGGCCACATTCTCGGGCAAACCTCTGTTCGGCTATCGGTCGATGGTCTTCGCGACGCTGACGATCTGCGTCATCTCGTTCATGGTCTGGCTGCACCACTTCTTCACCATGGGGGCGGGCGCGAACGTCAACGCGATCTTCGGGATCGCCAGCATGATCATCGGCATCCCGACGGGCGTGAAGATCTACAACTGGCTTTTCACCATGTACGGCGGCCGCGTCCGCTTCACCGTGCCGGTGCACTATCTGATCGGCTTCATGCTGACCTTTGTGATCGGTGGTCTGACGGGCGTGCTGCTGGCGATCCCGCCAGTCGATTTCGTCGTGCACAACAGCCTGTTCCTGGTCGCGCACTTCCACCAGGTGATCATCGGCGGCGTCGTGTTCGCGATCATGGCCGGTTACACCTACTGGTTCCCGAAGGCCTTCGGCTTCACGCTTCACGAGGGCCTCGGGAAAGCCGTCTTCTGGTGCTGGTTCATCGGCTTCCATCTCGCCTTCATGCCGCTCTACGTGCTCGGATTCTGGGGCGCGACGCGGCGCATGCAGCACATTCCCGATGCCACGTGGAAGCCGTGGCTCGACGTCGCGTTTGTCGGTGCAGCGATCATCGGCGTGGGGATCGTGCTGACGGTCGTTCAGCTGCTCTATTCAATCAAAACGAAGGACCAGCGGCTCGATGTTACCGGCGATCCCTGGGACGGCCGCACGCTGGAGTGGCTGACGCTCTCACCGCCGCCGCACTATAACTTCGCAGTGCTTCCGGACGTTCACGGCGAGGAAGCTTATTGGACCCGCAAACAGACCGCGATCAAGGAAGACCGCCTGATCGATGAGCCTAATTACCAGCCCATCGAGATGCCGGTGAACACGCCGACAGGCGTGATCGTTGCCTTCTTCGCTTCACTCTGCGGCTTCGCCATCATCTGGTACATCTGGTGGCTCGCGATTCTCGGCCTCATCGGCGCGTTCGCGATCTTCGTCTGGTACGCTTGGCGCGACGAGCATGAGCATATCATCCCGGTCGAGGAAGTGCGGCACAACGCCCGCGAGCGGCGGCGCATCCGCATGGAACACCTCCACAATTTGAGTCAGTCTGTATGAGCACGGTCAGCGAAACACCTGCAATCGGGCTGACGCACGGTGGCTCCGAGGACACGGGCCTCGGTAATCGCGGGCCGCAGTCGAAGAGCATTGTCGTTCCTTACGGCTTCTGGCTGTTCGTGCTGTCGGACATGGTGCTGTTCTCGGCACTGTTCGCGACATACGCGACGCTCGTGCACGCCACTGACGGCGGCCCTACAACCAACGAACTGTACGATCGCACGCTCGTAGCGATCGAGACGGTTGCACTGCTGCTGTCGAGCTTCGTCTGCGGCCTGGCGATGATCGCGGCGAAGCGGAAGAACATGCCGCTGACGCAAATGTGGCTGGTGGTGACCGGCGTCTTCGGCCTCGTCTTCCTGTCGATTGAACTCTACGAATTCTCGTCGATGGTCGCGGAGGGTGCGGGGCCGCAGCGCAGCGCCTTCCTCTCGAGCTTCTTCACCCTGGTCGGGTGCCACGGCGCGCACGTTACTGCTGGCCTGCTCTGGCTTGGCACAATGATGGCGCAGGTCTGGGCCAAGGGCTTCCAGCCGCACATCATGCGCCGGCTGCTCTGCTTCAGCGTTTTCTGGCACGCCCTCGACATCATTTGGGTGGCGATCTTCACCATCGTTTATCTCATCGGAACTTTGCCATGACCGAGCACGACCCCGAACTGCTCAACGTCGCTCCGGGCGAGCCCCACGACAGCATGCTCAGCGAGACGCTGAGCTACGTCATTGGCCTTGTGCTTGCGCTCGTCCTGACGGGTATCTCATTTTGGGTTGCGTCGACGTCGACCTTGTGGGGACCGGGCGTGGCAACCGGCCTCGTGGTGCTGGCCATCGCGCAGATGGGTGTTCACCTTGTCTTCTTCCTGCACATCACCAGCGGCCCGGATAATACCAACAACGTCCTGGCGCTGGCGTTCGGCGTGCTGATCGTCTTCCTCGTCATGGTCGGCACGATCTGGATCATGTACCACATGAACGCGAACATGGGTCCCGAGCCGAACATGATGAACCTGCAAATGCAGCGAGGCTGACGGAGCGGGCCGTCGCTCAGGCGGCCCAACTTAACATAAGTTCATGGAACAGCGCTTCCGCAGGCCTCGTTACGCCTGCGGGAAAGGAGTTGAGTTCATGAAAACCTTGATTGCCCTTGCGTCGGCCGCCGTCATCACGACCGCCTTCGCAGCAACCCCCGCCGCGGCCCGCGAAGGTTGCGGCAAAGGCTTCCACCGCACTGCCAACGGCTACTGTCGGCCCGATCGCGGCACGCGAGCCCGGTGGATTGAAGGCCATTATTACCAGGGCCGCGGATATTACTATCGCAATGGATGGTACCATTCGCGCCATCGCCACAACGGTACCTGGGTCTACATTCGCTAACTCGCGTTCTTAGCGAGCCACTGTTCCAACCATTTGATCGTGTAGTTGCCCTCGAGGAACTCGGGATCACGCACCAACTTCTGGTGGAGTGGGATGGTCGTTTTCATCCCCTCCACCACAAATTCCTCGAGCGCGCGCTTGAGGCGGCGGATGCAGCTGTCGCGGTTGGACCCGTAGACGATCAGCTTGCCGATCATGCTGTCGTAATAGGGCGGCACCTTATAGCCGGTGTAGAGACCGCTATCGACGCGCACGTGCATGCCGCCAGGCGCGACGTAATTCTTCACCAGGCCGGGTGACGGCGCGAAGGTCTCGGGATCCTCGGCGTTGATGCGGCACTCGATTGCGTGGCCGTGGAGATGGACCTGCTCCTGCGTGCAGGACAGGCCTTCGCCCGACGCGACGCGGATTTGCTCGCGGACCAGGTCGATGCCGCTGATCATCTCGGTCACCGGATGCTCAACCTGAAGGCGGGTGTTCATCTCGATGAAGTAGAATTCGCCGTTCTCGTAGAGGAACTCGATCGTGCCGGCCCCGCGATAGCCCATCTCGGCCATCGCCTTGCGGACGACCTCGCCCATGCGCTCGCGCTCGCCCGGTGTAATAACGGGTGAGGGAGCTTCCTCGAGCACTTTCTGGTGGCGGCGCTGCAGGGAGCAGTCGCGCTCGCCGAGGTGGATCGCTTCGCCATTGCCGTCGCCGAACACCTGGAATTCGATGTGACGCGGGTCGGCGAGATATTTCTCCATGTAGACCGTGTCGTCGCCAAACGCTGAGCGCGCTTCCGACGCGGCCTGGCTCATCAGGCTTTCGAGCTGGTCTTCCGACGGCACGACCTTCATGCCACGACCGCCGCCGCCGGACGCCGCCTTGATCAGGACTGGGTAGCCGATCTCCGCCGCGAGCCGTTTCGCTTCGGCGACGCTGCCGATGGCGCCAGCGGAGCCGGGCACGAGCGGAAGGCCCAGCTTCGCAGCGGTGCGCTTTGCCTCAATTTTGTCGCCCATCGTTCGGATGTGCTCGGGCTTCGGGCCGACCCAGATGATGTTGTGGCTCTCGACGATCTCCGCGAACTGCGCGTTCTCGGAAAGAAAGCCGTAGCCGGGGTGGATCGCATCGGCGTGCACGATCTCGGCAGCCGAGATGATGTTCGGGATGTTGAGATAGGACTCGGTCGCAGGCGGCGGACCGATGCAGACCGTCTCGTCGGCAAGGCGTACGTGCATCGCGTCGGCGTCTGCGGTCGAATGGACCGCGACGGTCTTGATGCCCATTTCGTGGCAAGCGCGATGGATGCGCAGCGCGATCTCGCCGCGGTTGGCGATCAGCAGCTTCTGAATCTTCATAAGATCAGGCCTCAGCCGATGATCACGAGCGGCTGATCGAACTCGACCGGCTGACCGTCGCTGATCATGATCTTCTTCACGACGCCGCCATTGGGCGCAGTGATCGGGTTCATGACCTTCATCGCTTCCACGATCAGCAATGTGTCACCAGCCTTCACCTGCTTGCCAACCTCGATGAACGCGGCGGCACCCGGCTCGGGCGACAAATAGGCGGTTCCCACCATCGGCGACTTGACGGTTTCGCCGGACACTTCATCCTGCGCGGGCTGGCCGATGTCTTCCTTGCCGTGCATCGGCGGCGCGCTAAGCGCGGGGGCAGCGACGGGCGCGGCAGCCATAGGCGCGGCGGCAGCGACGACCGGAGCAGGCTCGCGGCTGACGCGGATTCGCCGCTCGCCGTCCTGAACCTCGATATCGGTCAGCTCATTGTCGGTAAGGAGCTGCGCAAGCTCACGCACCAAGGCCGGATCAATGCGCATCGCGCCATTATCGCCGGAAGGGGCGGAGTCCTTCGGTTGAGCCATTTCTTTTCCTGTTATTCCGTTTGGCGCAGCGCTCTGTCAGACCATCGCGCTTCAGTCCACCCTCAACGCACTTGGCGGAGCTTTGTGCGGCTCCTATTGGCAGCCGCAATGAGCCTGGATGGAAGTGTCGGAATTCGCGTCAATGGCGAGCACAAGCGGTTCCTCGGACCGCTGACGATCGTCGAGATGTTGAACGAATTGGGTCTCGATCCCTTGCGGGTCGCGGTGGAGCGCAATCTGGAAATCGTCCCGCGCTCTACACTTGGCGAGGTCTCCGTCGAGGACGGCGATGATTTCGAGATCGTGCATTTTGTTGGAGGCGGTTGAGTGACGGCGCAGCAGGACATCAAGTCAGACAGCTGGAGCGTCGCCGGGCGTACCTTCACGTCGCGGCTCATCGTCGGGACGGGCAAGTACAAGAGCCTTGAGGAGAATGCGGCGGCGGTCGAAGCATCGGGCGCGGAGATCGTGACCGTTGCCGTGCGCAGGGTGAACATTTCCGACCCAACCCAGCCGCGGCTCACGGACTTCATCGATCCGAAGAAGATCACCTACCTGCCGAACACGGCGGGCTGCTTCACGGCGGAGGATGCGATCCGAACCTTGCGGCTTGCGCGTGAAGCGGGTGGCTGGAACCTCGTGAAGCTCGAAGTGCTGGGCGAAGCGAAGACGCTTTATCCCGACATGCGCGAGACGCTTCGCGCGACCGAGATCCTCGTGAAGGAGGGTTTCGAGCCAATGGTCTATTGCGTCGACGATCCCATCGCCGCGAAGCAACTTGAAGAAGCCGGTGCGGTCGCGATCATGCCGCTGGGCGCGCCGATCGGATCGGGCCTTGGCATCCAAAATCGAGTGACCATCCGGCTGATCGTCGAAGGAGCGAGCGTGCCGGTCCTGGTCGATGCGGGCGTCGGTACGGCGAGCGACGCGGCGCAAGCGATGGAGCTGGGCTGCGACGGCGTCCTGATGAACACGGCCATCGCCGAGGCGAAGGATGCCGTACTGATGGCGCGCGCAATGAAGGCAGCGGTGGAGGCTGGGCGTCTGGCGTATCTGGCCGGTCGTATGCAGAAGCGCCGTTACGCCGACCCGTCGAGCCCGCTAGCCGGACTGATCTGATTCTTCTCGCAAGGGGGTTTGCGATGAACTGGATGCCTGCCCTGTCGATTGCATTGCTTCTCGGGACTGGGGCTTGTCACGCGCAGCCGTCCGGAAACACGGCAACGGAAAACGCCGCAAAGCCTGCGGAAACGGGGGCCGAGGCGGTAACGCTCAAGACATCCGACGGCGTCACGGTCCACGGCCTCTATTATCAGGCGCAGAACCCCCGGGCCTTGATCCTGCTCTTCCACCAGGCGGGGTCGAGCAAAGACGAATATGCGACCATTGCACCGCAGCTGGTGAAGGCAGGCTTCAGCGCGCTTGCGATCGATCAAAGGTCCGGCGGCGGGCTATTCGGCACGAACGAAACCGCGGCGGGTCTTGGCAAGAAAGCCGACTATCTCGAGGCACGACCTGATCTGAAGGCTGCGCTCGACTGGGCGCGGACGAAGTCGCTGCCGATCATCCTGTGGGGCAGTAGCTACTCCTCGTCCCTGATCTTCCCGCTGGCGGCGAGCGATCCGCAGGGCATCGTCGCGTTGCTGGCATTCTCGCCGGGCGAGTATTTCGACAGCGACAAGAATATGATCCGCGGCGCAGCGTCGAAGGTGAATGTGCCGGTGTTGGTCGCCTCGGCTAATTCCAAGGACGAGACGAGCGAGGCCGATCCGATCATGGCCGCGCTGCCCAAGTCGGACCGCAACGTCCGCTTCGTTCCTGCGCACGGCGTTCATGGATCATCGATGCTGATCCCGAGCCGCAATCAGGCTGGGGCAGACGAGAATATGCGCGCGGTGCTGAGCTTCCTCGACAAGGTCGCTCCCAAGCGCTGATCAGCGCTTCGTTGCCGTCACCACGTGGGCGGAAAGGCGCGAGTCTAGCCGGCCGTCGAGCTCGATCGAGCGCAATGCGTGAGCGGCAGCGATGATCGCGGCATCCAATCCGTTTGCGTCGCGCTCTTCGATCTCTCCGCGAAGCGGGCAGCCCGCGACTAGGCCTGTCGCGGCGTCGTTTGCTGAAACAGGACGGCTTTGCAGTTCGACGGTGTCGATCTGGATCTCATCAAAGCCTGCCGCCCTCAGGTCCTTTTCGATCCGCGCGGGATCCGCATAGCCAAACGGCGTTCGCGCGAGGAATGAGGGCGGGTCTTCGGGGTAGAGTTCGGCGACTGCGTTGTGGACGAGCTCTGACGCCGGATTGCGGTCTAACCGGTCCCAAATGACGCACACGTAGTGGCCGCCGTCGCGGAGCACTCGGCGAACCTCGCGATTGGCCTTCACCTTGTCCGGGTAGAACATGGCACCGAACTGGCAAACGACCAGGTCGAAGCTCTCGTCGGGAAAGCGCAGATCCTGCGCGTCTGCCGGTTCGAAGCTGACCTTGTCGGATTGGACACGCTGAGACGCGACCTCGAGCATGGCGGGATTGAGGTCGGTGGCGATGATGTCGGCGTCGGGCAGTGCCTGGTGCAGCTCAGCCGTGACGATCCCGGTTCCCGCGGCCGTCTCGAGCACGTGGCCCGGCAGATAGGCGCGAACCCTGCGGCCGACTTCTTCGGCATATGGTTCGAACAGGAGTGGGCCTAGATAGCGATCGTAGAGGCCGGGTACCGAACCTGAGAAGTCGGTATCGCTCGCGATCATTCGGAACGGCCTCCTGCGCTCACGGGTTTGACGCAACGAGGGCGAAACATGCCAGACTTCACCGCCGAGCGCGAGGCGATGGTCGAGCGACAGCTGAAGCGCCGTGGGATCACGGAGCAGGCGATCCTCGACGCCTTCCTCGCCGTCCCACGTGAGGCGTTCGTCAGTGCTGACCTCGCGCATCAGGCCTACGGCGATCATCCGCTCCCGATCCAAGCGAAGCAGACGATCTCTCAGCCTTACATCGTCGCCCTGATGATCCAGGCTGCAGATATCCGTCCGGGCAGCAAGGTGCTCGAGGTTGGAGCGGGCTCAGGTTACGCCGCGGCGGTCATCAGTCGCATCGCGGCGCGGGTGATTGGCATCGAACGCCAGCACGAGCTGGTCGAAGTGGCGCGCGAGCGGATGCGGCGTCTTGGCTATGACAATGTCGAGATCGTCGAGGGCGACGGCACGAAGGGGTGGCCGGACGAGGCTCCTTACAATGCGATCCTTGCAGCTGCGAGCGGAAGCCATGTTCCGCAGCCGCTGATCGATCAGCTCGCGCCAGGCGGCTCGATCGTCATGCCGCTCGGCGATCCTGGCTGGGTTCAGCACCTAGTCCGCGTTCGGAAGCACGAGGACGGAAGCTTACAGCAGTCGGACCTTGGTGGAGTGCGCTTCGTTCCTCTGATCGGTGAGGAAGGATGGCGCGATGCTTGAAATCCAGATCGATGTCAGTGGGCTGATCAGGGATGCTGCAGAGCCGCTGCCCGACATCGATGATCCTTCATTCGGCGCGATGTTCGACCGCTACGGCGACGCGCGCGTGGTGCTGCTCGGTGAGGCGAGTCATGGCACTAGCGAATTCTATCGCGTGCGGGCGGCGATCTCGCGACGGCTGATCGAGCGGCACGGCTTCAATATCGTTGCGGTAGAGGCCGATTGGCCTGACGCCGCCACGGTGGACCGCTACGTTCGGCATCGACAGGCGCGCGACGGCGAGTTCGTCGCGTTCGAGCGCTTTCCAACCTGGATGTGGCGCAACCAGGAGTTCGATGCGTTCATCCGCTGGTTGAAGGAGCACAACGGCGACCGCCCCTATGAGCGGATGTGCGGCTTCTACGGGCTCGACCTCTACAACCTCTCTGGGTCGATGCGTGCCGTCATCGACTTCCTCGAAGAGCAGGACCCGGAACTCGCGCGGCTCGCGCACAAAAGATACGGCTGTCTGGAACCCTGGGCGGAGGAGCCGCAGCTCTACGGCCGGCACTCGCTGATCGAAGGCTATGCGCGTTGCGAGGTGGGCGCGATCCAGATGCTGCAGGACCTGCTTAAGAAACAGGTCAATTGCTTCGCCGAGGAATGCGACGAATGGCTCGACGCTGCGGCGAATGCGCGTCTCGTGAAGGACGCCGAGGCTTATTATCGCGTCATGTACCGCGGCTCCGCGGAGAGCTGGAATCTGCGCGATACGCATATGTTCGACACGCTGAACATGATCCTCGACGCCAAGGGACCGAACTCGAAGGCGATCGTCTGGGCGCACAACAGCCATATCGGCAATGCGGCCTTCACCGACATGGGCATGCACCGGGACGAGCTGAACATTGGGCAGCTCGCGAAGGAGAAGTTCGACGCCAAGGCGCGACTGATCGGCTTCGGTACGCACACGGGCAGCGTGGCGGCGGCGGACGACTGGGATGCACCGATGAAGATCAAGCAGGTCCGGCAGTCCTTGCCGGATAGCTACGAGCGCCTAAGCCACGACAGTGGCGTGCCCCGATTTCTGCTCGACCTGAGGGAGGGCGAGATCGGCCGGGACATCAAGGAAGCGCTAATGGAGCCGCGCCTGGAACGGTTCATCGGGGTAATCTACCGGCCCGACACAGAACGCTGGAGTCACTACAGCGAGGCGATATTGCCGCGGCAATTCGACGCCTGGGTCTGGTTCGACGAGACCGAAGCGGTCGCTCCACTGCCGGGGCAACAGCGCGCGGGCGAGGGCGTTCCAGAAGAGGACACCTATCCCTTCGGCCTGTGAATAACTTCCAATTCTGTGCCGATTCGGCACGGAACATGGTTAACAGAGTCTTTCAACCTGTGGATATGCTGTGGATAACTTGCTTCGGCCGGATTCCTAAGGCGCGCCAAATAGAAAGTTTTAAGCGATTACTGACGTCATGCCGCCATTCGTCGATAGATTAGAACGTCGTGCCGATTACTCTTCAACGGTGCCTTCCGTAACACACCGGCTCCGGCACTCTTCGGGGCGGGGCAAGAACAGAACGGCGTAACGTTCTAATTCTTGGTGGAGGACAGAATGTTGGTCGATATCCAGATGGCAAGCGGAAGCTTCTCTCGACCTGTGAGCGATATCATTTCTTACTTGGCATCCGATGCGACTACGCGCAGAGGAAGTATTGGTTCCGATTGCTCTTGGCGCCGGACTGGGTATGACCGGACTTTGTCCTGTCCTGATCTGGCAAGGGTCATTAATGACTTCCTGAGTGCTGACGTTGAACTTGGATTCAACGACGACCATCCGGTTCAGCTCTGCGCCTGAGCGCGCAACTTGAATCCGCTTCGGAGAGATTCTTAGGAATAGTTTGTCGATTTTAAGCGTTGTCTTGCTGCGGCTTTCGCCGGAGTTGAGCAATGACTGGGCTGGATCATTGGAAACGCCATGAGAGGGAGCGGCTTCGTCCGACTGGTCTCGAGCCGCACCAGCTGAAGGCTACGGCGTCAGCCGCGATCCCGCTGAAGGAATTGGCTGGACAGAGCGAGCCGAGCGCTTCGTCGGGCAACTTCAAGGACCTGGAGAGCTTGCTCGACCAGCTTGGCGAGCCGCCCGTGTTCGAATTGGGCAATCCGCTACCTAATGAGCGATATCTGCCCAAGCAGGGCCTCAGCAACTGCCCCGCCGCGCACAATCGCGCCTTGCTCGACGAGGAAGACGAACAGGTTTGACTTAGCTGCCGGCCCGGCGGACAAAAGCGCCGCCAGGGGAACGGGGGCGATGGACGCACCGAGCTACGTAGCGACCTTTGCGTCGATCCTGTTCGGCATTGCACTTACGGACATTGCCATCAGCCTGCATCGGCTCCTGCGTGCCCGAGCGAGGGTGCGGTTCCACTGGTTGCCTCTTCTCGTCGCCGCGCACGTCGCGACCAGCCTCGTTGCCACCTGGTGGGCCTATTACGAGGCGTTCAGCTTCGTTCGCAGCGTCGCGCAGTTCGTGGCGTTCGCCGTGTCGATGATGTTCCTCGTCATGCTCGCGGCTGCCTGCCTGCCGGATGAGGTTCCGGAAAAGCTCGATCTGGAAGAATTCTATTTCGATCAGCACCGCTACTTCTGGGGGTTGTGGGCGACCTATCTCGCCTGGATCCTGGTTCGCGACGGACTGATCTTTGGTGTGCTCGATCTCCGGGGCGCGCTTTTCATCGCGCCTTCGCTGATCGCGATGCTGATCCTGGCGTGGACCAAGCGCAAATGGGTGCACTTCGTCCTCGCACCAGCGCTGTTCGCCCGGTCGCTTTGGATGTGGCTGCCGTGGCAGTTGAACTAGGAGCGGCTGCGCAGCTTCGAAATTGTCGTCGCGTTGCTGATCTGCTCGACGTCCGTCTTGCAGTGCAGGAGCCTAATCCCCTTGTGCTTCAGCGCTTCGTCGAGGGCGGGCGCGAAATTTTCAGTACGCTCGACCGCGGCGGTGAAGGTCGCGCCGAAGGCGCTGCCGAGCGCGGCGAACTCAGGATTGCGCAGTTGCGTACCTGAGACGCGCTCCGGATATTCCCGCTCCTGGTGCATACGAATGGTGCCGTAGGCCGAATTGTCGACGACGATCACCAGCAGATCGGCGTCGTGCTGGGCGGCAGTCGCCAGTTCCTGCCCATTCATCAGGAAATCGCCATCGCCTGCCACGCAGACTACCGGCCGGTCCTTGAACCGGATCGCCGCAGCGGCAGCTGCAGGCAGGCCGTAGCCCATGGTGCCGCTGGTCGGCGCAAGCTGCGTCGGCATCGTGCCGTAGCGCCAGTAGCGGTGCCACCAGCCGGAGAAATTGCCTGCGCCGTTGCAGACGATGGTGTTCTCCGGCAGCCGCTCCCGCATGGCCGCGACGCAAGGACCGAGGTCGAGCGTCACGCCTTCGCGGGGTTTCGGCTCAGACCATTCGAGCCATTCCTTGTGCGCATCGTCGCCGCAGGAAAAGCGGACGAGATCCGGATCGATCCACTCGTCGACCATCTCCGCGAACTCGCCCATGTCGGCGCAGATCGGCAGGTCGGCGTGATAGACGCGGCCAAGCTCGTTAGGGTCGGGATGGACGTGGACGAGCGTCTGCCCGGGATGATCCGGTGTGATCAACGTGTAGCCGTCGGTGGTCGCCTCCCCGAGACGCGGTCCGACTGCAAGGATGAGGTCGGCATCGCGGATGCGCTGCTGCAGCTTCGGATTGGGGCCGTAGCCGAGATTGCCGGCGTAGACGTTGCAGGTGTTGCAGATCGCATCCTGACGGCGAAATGCCGCGGCGACTGGAATGCCATAGCGAAACGCGAAGTTCGCGAAATGATTGGAAGCGCGCGGACTCCAGTCGGCGCCGCCGACGATGGCGATCGGTGAGGCCGCTTCCTTCAGCAATTCAAACATGGCCTGGACCGCGCCTGGATCTGGCTCCTCGGCGAGCGGCGGCACGGGCGGGCGATCGATGGCTTCGACCTCATCGCGCAGCATGTCTTCGGGGAGGGCGAGCACCACAGGCCCGGGCCGCCCCACCGTCGCCACGCGATAGGCGCGAGCGATATATTCGGGGATGCGCCGCGCATCCTCGATCCGTGCCGCCCATTTGGCGATCGGCCCGAAAAAGGCGGGGAAGTCGATCTCCTGAAATCCCTCACGGTCCCGGTCGCCGCGCGCAACGTCACCGATGAACAGGATCATCGGCGTGGAATCCTGGAAGGCGACATGCACCCCGGCGCTGGCATTAGTCGCCCCGGGCCCGCGTGTGACGAAGGCGACGCCCGGGCGGCCGGTCATCTTGCCGTCGGCATCCGCCATATAAGCGACGCCACCTTCCTGACGGCACACCACGAGGTCGATCTCCGGCGTATCATGCAGCGCATCGAGCACGGCGAGAAAGCTTTCGCCCGGAACCGTAAAGATGCGATCGCAGCCCTGGATCTTGAGCTGGTCGACGAGGATGCGTCCGCCGGTGCGTGTGGTCATGGGCGGCCCTTAGCCACGCCCACGATTCTTTCATAGTGATGCGGAGGTTCAGGCGACCTGGTGCGCCCCCAGAACCAACTCGCCCTCCTTTCCGCCATCCCAATAATGGAGGCGCTTGGCGACCACCTTCACCAGAGTAAGGCCGGGCGTATCGATACCCTTGTCGAACCATGCGTCGAGGTCCTTGGTCCAATGCCGGGCGAACTCCGCCTTGTCCTGGATCAGCTCGGCAACTCCGTCCACCGCTAGGAAGAAGGGTTTCATCCCGAGCATTCCCGACTTTCCCTGATAAGCGAGGCCTACCTTGGGATCCCGACGTATGTCTTGAACGGTGCGGGTGGACTCCATTGTGAAAAAGAAGCTGTCGCCGTCGAATTCGACTTCGCGGTTGTTGCTCATCGGACGCCCGGCAACCTCCCCGTTCTCGGTCTTGGTCGACAGGATCGCAAAATCGATGTCGCGCATCTTCTCTGAAATCTCTTCAAGTGTAAGATCGGCCATCTGGTCCTCCGGAAGCGTCTGATTCCCTGAGAAAACGCCAGCGTTTGCCGACCGCTCCGCCTTACAGCCTAAAGACCGTATGCCGCCTCGCCGTGCGGCGGCGCTTCCGCTAGCATTGTCTGATGGAGAGCGCCGATCCGGATCGATTGATCGAGACCATCAGCCTTAGTCCGATCGCAATGGTCGTGAGCAATCCGCGTCGCCCCGATAACCCGTTGGAGCTCGTGAACGCCGCTTTTTGCTCGCTGACCGGATATGCCGCATGCGAAGTCCTCGGGCGCAACTGCCGCTTCCTTAGGGGCGAGGCGACAGAGCCTTCGGCAACGGAGCAGCTGCAGTCGTCAATTGCGCAACGCAAGCCGGCGCTCGTGGAGATTCTCAACTATCGACGTGATGGGACGCCCTTTCGCAACGGCGTCATGATCGCTCCCCTGTTCGGCGCCGACGGCGAGATCAAATGGTTCCTCGGATCGCAGGTCGATCTCGGCGCGCCCGGAACCCAAGAGCTTGGAACCCGCAAGGCGAGTGCGGCGGAGCGCGTGGCTGGACTTCCGCCAAGGCAACGCGAGGTTCTTGGTGGAATGGCGCGCGGCCTGCTCAACAAGCAGATCGCGTGGGAACTCGGGATCAGTGAGAAGACGGTAAAGATGCACCGCGCGCTTCTGATTGAGCGGCTCGGAGTGGCAACGTCCGCCGAGGCGATCCGCATGGCCGTCGAAGGCGGGCTTTAAGGGACCCGGCCCAAAGCCCGTATGGGACCAGGCCGGCCGGCCAACTACCTCCATCGCATTCAGAAGCGCCCTTTAAAGCGGACGCATTACGAACGGAGATGAATCATGCGCATCGTCAACACAATCACCTTGGTCCTGCTCATCGTCGGCGGCCTCAACTGGGGACTGGTCGGGCTTTTCGGCTTCGACCTGGTGGCGGCCCTGTTCGGCGAAATGTCGGTCCTAAGCAGGATCGTTTACTCGCTCGTCGGCCTGTCGGCCCTATGGCAGATCGTGCCGCTTGCCACCGGCAAGCAGAATTGATCCGACCGGCTGGCGCGCGTCAGGCCTGGTGGATCGCCTTTACGACCTGATAGCTCTCCAGCCCTTCCTTGCCCCCTTCGGAACCGAAGCCTGAATCCTTCACGCCGCCGAACGGCGTGTCGGCGCCGCTGATGGCGAAGGTGTTGATACCGACCATGCCGCTTTCGACGAGGTCGCCGATCAGGTTGGCCCGGCGTCCGTTCTCGGTGAAGGCGAAGGCGGCGAGGCCGAATGGGAGGCGGTTAGCCTGTTCGATCGCTTCCTCGAACGTGTCAAAGGCGCGGCTGACGGCGACGGGGCCGAACGGCTCGTCGTTCATGATTGCGGCCTCATTGGGCACGTCGGCGAGAAGCGTCGGCTGGAAGAAGAAGCCCTGATCGCCGCGTTCGCCGCCGGCGAGGACGCGTGCTCCCTTGGCCTTGGCGTCCTGAACAAGGCTCTCCAGAGCACCAGGGCGACGGTCGTTGGCCAGCGGGCCCATTTTCACGCCATCTTCGAGCCCGTTGCCGACCTTCACCTTAGCGGTGCGCTCGGCAAAGCCCTTGATGAAGGCGTCGTAGATTCCGCTTTGCACATAGAAGCGCGTCGGGGACACGCAGACCTGACCGGCGTTCCGGAACTTCTGCGGCACGACCATGTCGAGCGTCTTCTCGAGGTCGCAATCGTCGAAGATCAGCACCGGCGCGTGGCCGCCGAGTTCCATCGTCACGCGCGTCATGCTGTCGGCGCACAGCTTCATCAGGTGCTTGCCGACGCCGGTCGAACCAGTGAAGCTGACCTTGCGGATGACGCGGCTGGCGATGAGCGTGCGGCTGATGAGGTCCGCATCGCCGTGGACGAGCTGGGCAACACCGTTGGGAATGCCCGCATCAGCCAACGCACGGAATAGCTCTGTCGTGCAGCCGGGCGTCTCGTGCGGCGGCCTAGAGATCACGGTGCAACCCGCCGCAAGCGCTGCAGCGACTTTCTTCGCCAGCAAATAGATCGGGAAATTCCAGGGCGTGAACGTTGCAGTGGGGCCGACCGGCTGACGGATCACGCGGCTGAGCTGGCCGGCCGGGCGAACGAGCGTACGGCCATAATCGCGCTTCGCATCCTCGGCGTACCAGTCGAACAGCTGGGCTGAGGCGATGACCTCGGACTTGGCCTCGGCGAGGATCTTGCCTTGTTCCTGCGTCAAAGTCGCAGCGATGGCGTCCGCGCGCTCGCGGAGCAGCTTGCCGGCCTTGTGCAGGATCGCGCCGCGCTTCTCGACGTCCATCGACCGCCATTCCGGCCATGCTCGCTCGGACGCGGCGAGCGCCTCGTCGAGGTCGGCCTTGGTCGCGTAGGGGACTTCGGCGATTGCGCTTGCGTCAACCGGATTGACGACGGTGTGGCCGGTGTCGGAGCCCTTCCAGACTCCATCGATGAAGAGCTTGAGGTCGGTTTCGTATCCCATCCACGGCCAGATAGGCTTCGCTTGAAGCGGTATCAACGGGCCGCTACGGCTACTGACAAAGGAGAAAGCAAGCGATGACCAAGCAGGACCTCGTCGAACGGATGCAGCAGGGCCAGGCATGGATTCCCGGCAAGCGCGTGAAAATCGATTTCGGCGGTGATCAGGGCGCAATCCTGCTGGACGGCACCGCAAACCAGGTCAGCGACATCGCTTCGGACGTGAATGCCGCGGATACGACGATCAAGGTCGGCTGGGACGATTGGCAGCAGCTCGCAGCCGGCCAGCTCGACGGCATGACCGCCTTTATGATGGGCAAGCTCAAGGTCGAGGGCGACATGTCCAACGCGATGCAGCTGCAGGGCGTGCTCGCGAAGCTGAAGGACTAGGCTGCTTCTCCTTCTCGCCTTGGCCCTTAGCGCCACGACCCCCGATGCGCGTGAACCTGGTGTGCTTTTGGCGGTTGAGAAGGCCATGGGTAAGGCGAGCGACAATGCGAGCGCGGCGGTCGCCTTCACCGACCTAGACGGCGACAAGCGCGAGGAAGCGGTCGTCTACTGGCTCGATTTCACCAACTGGTGCGGAAGCGGTGGCTGCCCAGTCGTTGTGCTGACGCAGATTAGTGGACGCTGGAGTATCGTTGCGAAGACAACTGTCAGCCGGATGCCCGTGTGGCGGCTCCCCACCAGGCACAATGGTTGGAACGATCTGGCGATCAGCGTCTACGGAGGAGGGATGACGCGAGGACTGGGCGTCATACGCTTCAATGGCCAGCGTTACGCATCCAACCCCACGACGGCTCCCCAACTGAAATCGGTCCCCAAAGGGGCTGTGCTGCTGCTGCGCGGATCGGACTCCGAAGTCATCCCCGTTCCGAAGCACTGAGCCTCGCTTGAGGAACGGCTGCTCCTTTTCTATTGGCGGCGCATGCAGAAGATCTATCCCAACGCCGAAGCAGCGCTCGAAGGGTTGCTGTTCGACGGCATGACGATCGCTGCCGGGGGCTTCGGCCTATGCGGCATTCCGGAGCGCCTGATCGACGCCATCCAGGCGAGCGGGGTCAAGGACCTCACCATCGCTTCGAACAATGCCGGCATCGACAATGAAGGTCTCGGCAAGCTGCTGCGGACGCGGCAGGTCAAGAAGATGATCTCGTCTTACGTAGGCGAGAATAAGGAGTTCGAACGCCAATTCCTGGCGGGTGAGCTCGAGGTTGAATTCTGCCCGCAAGGCACGCTCGCCGAGCGGATGCGAGCGGGCGGCGCGGGCATCCCGGGCTTCTACACCAAGACCGGCGTCGGAACGCAGGTCGCCGAAGGCAAGGAAGTGAAGGTCTTCGATGGCGAGGAATATATCCTCGAGCGCGGCATCCGCGCGGACGTCAGCATCATCAAGGGCTGGAAGGCGGACGAGAGCGGCAACCTCATGTTCCGCAAGACCGCACGCAACTTCAATCACCCGGCGGCGACCTCAGGCAAGATCTGCATCGCGGAGGTCGAGGAAATCGTGCCGGTCGGTAGCCTCGATCCGGACTGCATCCATCTGCCATCGATCTACGTGAAGCGGCTGATCCTGGGTGCACCCTACGACAAGAAGATCGAGTTCCGCACAGTACGACAGAGGGAGGCGGCATGATTTCCCTTTTGATTGCGGCCGCGGTTGCGGCCCAAGCACCTAACCAGGCAGATCTCGCAGCGATCGATCAGGCGATCCGCAGCACCTACGAAGTGATTTCGGGACCGCCTGGCCAGAAGCGCGATTTCGACAAAATGCGCTCCCTGTTCGCTCCCAATGCTCAACTGCGCGTGATCGGACCGAAGGGTCTGCGCGGCGGGGACCTCGAGAATTACATCGCGAAGAGCGGACCGATCCTCGAGAAGGAAGGTTTCACCGAGAAGGAACTTGGTCGCCGCGTCGAGGTCTACGGGGATCTCGCGACCGCCTGGTCGTCCTATGACGGCAAGACCGCGAGCGGCAGCTTTCATGAGCGCGGGATCAACAGCTTCCAGCTGGTGAAGATCGACGGCAAGTGGCTCGTCGCGTCGATCCTTTGGCAGGAAGAAACGCCCGCATTCCCGCTGCCCGCGGACATGGTGCAGGGAGCCAAGAAATGAGCACGGACACGCTCACCAAAGGCTGGACCCGTGACCAGATGGCGGCGCGGGCGGCGAAGGAACTGCGAGACGGTTTTTACGTGAACCTCGGCATCGGGATTCCGACCCTGGTCGCGAACCATGTGCCGGCCGGCATGACGGTTACGCTGCAAAGCGAGAACGGCATGCTCGGCATCGGGCCGTTCCCTTATGACGACGAGGTCGATCCCGATCTCATCAATGCCGGCAAGCAGACGATCAGCCAGCTTCCGACGTCCAGCTATTTCGATAGCGCCACGAGCTTCGGGATGATCCGCGGCGGCCATATCGACCTCGCCGTGCTCGGCGGCATGGAGGTGAGCGAAAAGGGCGATCTCGCCAATTGGATGGTGCCCGGCAAGATGATCAAGGGCATGGGCGGTGCCATGGACCTGGTCGCGGGCGTTAAGAAGATCATCGTCGTGATGGAGCATGTCTCCAAGGACGGCAGCCCGAAGTTCATCCCGGAATGCACCCTTCCGCTGACCGGCAAGAACGTCGTCGACATGATCATCACCGATCTCGCGGTGTTCCAGCGGCCTGACCATGATAGCCAGTTCAAGCTGATCGAGCTCTCGCCCGGCGTCACGCCAGAGGAAGTGCGCGAAAAGACCACGGCGGCCTACGTCGAGTAAGGTGATGAAGGGCCTGCTTTCGATCGAACCCGGCGGCCCTGAAACGCTGAAGCTGACGGAGCTTCCGGATCCAACGCCGGGTCCGGGCGAGATACTCGTTCGCGTACGCGCCTGCTCGATCAACTATCCCGACGTCCTCATCATTGAAGACAAGTATCAGCTAAAGCCGCCGCGTCCGTTTGCGCCCGGAAGCGAATTCGCGGGCGAGGTCGAGGCTATCGGGGAGGGCGTCGAAGGCTGGACGATCGGAGCCCGTCTGATCGCGGCGACGGGTTTCGGGGCACTTGTCGAAAAGATCGTCATTCCTGCGAAAACCGCGATCCCCCTGCCGACAGAGCGCAGCTTTGAGGAAGGATCGGCGCTGCTCCTGACCTACGCTACGTCCATCCATGCACTGCTTGACCGCGGGAGGCTGGAGGCGGGCCAAACCCTGCTCGTGCTCGGCGCCGCTGGCGGCGTGGGACTGGCGGCCGTTGAGATCGGCAAGGCCGTCGGTGCGCGGGTCATCGCCGCCGCTTCTTCTGACGAAAAGGCGCAAGCGGCGCTCGACGCGGGTGCGGACGAGGCGATCGTCTATCCGTCGGGGCCATTCGACAAGGACGGCCTGAGAACGCTGTCGCAGCTGTTCAAGGACGGTGTCGGACCCGCAGGCGCGGACGTCATCTTCGACCCGGTCGGCGGCGATTACAGTGAGGCGGCACTTCGGAGCATCGCCTGGGAAGGACGCTTCCTCGTCGTCGGCTTTCCTGCGGGAATCGCCAAGCTTCCGTTGAACCTGACCCTGCTCAAGAGCTGCGACGTATGCGGCGTCTTCTGGGGCGCTTTCGCTGCGCGCGATCCACGGCAAAACGCGGACCACGTCCAGCAGCTGTTCCGCTGGTGGGCTGAGGGAAAGATCTCCCCGACGATCAGCGCGACCTATCCGCTTGAACGTGCGGGTGAGGCAATTGCGGCGCTTCGAGATCGTAAGGCGATCGGCAAGCTTGTGGTGACGCTCGATTAACGTCCTCGATACCGTTCCGCCCATTGCGCAGCATCGGCCTGCGACTGCTGCTCGACCGACGGTACGGAAATCACCGCATTGGGATCGAGTTCGACGCCGATGAAGTCGGCGACGCTTCTTAAGGTCGCCTCAGGATTTTCGACGACATCCTCGTACCAAAGCAGCAGCTGATTCGCGCCCTGCGCCTGAAGTAGCCCGTCCCAGTCGGCATCCTGGTGATTCAGCGTTCTAGCCGCCTGCTCCACGGCTTCATCGGAATAGACGACCTTGGGCGCTTCGTCGCCTTCCTGCACCTTGTGCCACACGCCGGAGAGCGCAGCCCGAGCGAAGGAGATTGCGTGCGCCACGCGATCGTGGCGTTTCAGTCGGATCACCTTGGCTCCGGGACCCGGGAGCAGGGTCTGAATGACCTCGATGAGGAGCGCAGGGTTCTGCTGCTGCAGTTCGCGCAGTTGCCGGGAGAAGGACTTCACGCCGAACACGCCGTTGGGCGACGTCCGGCGGCGCAGCGCCGAATGCCACAGTTCCCGCTGCTTTGGGGGCGATCCCTGCGCGAAGGCATAGGGACTCCCGGGCAGGTAATTCAGATATTCGAGCGGGGCTCCAAGGCATCCTGATTGCCAGAGAAGATGACTGACGAATGTGCTGCCTGTCCGCGGGATGGTGGCGAGCGTGTAAAACCAAGCCGGCGGCACTGACCGTTCCGGGAAGTCGTATTTCTCTTCGTAACCGGTCTCGACGCCTTCCAGCATGAGCTTCTTTTCACCGCAAGCGAGGCGCCGCGTCCATAGCCGCGCGTTGCCACTGGCGCTTGTCGGCCCTATTTCGCACCGCGAACGACTAGGGGAATGTGAGTGACTCAGTTTGACGATCGTGAGCGGGCTTTTGAAGCGAAGTATGCCCGTGACGAGGAGATGCAGTTCCGCATCATCGCGCGGCGCAACAAGCTGCTCGGCCAGTGGGCCGCACGCCAGATGGGCCTGAGCGAAGTGGAAGCGGATTCCTATGCCAAGGACGTCGTCCGCTCCGACTTCGAGGAAGCGGGCGAGCATGACGTGATCCGCAAGGTGCTGGGCGACCTGACGGCGGCCGGCGTCGAGACGGACGAGGACCAGATCACGCAGGCGCTGCGCAACAAGGAAATCGAAGCGCGCCGCCAGATCATCGAGAGCACCAACATCTGATGCCGATGCCCGCGAGCGAGATCGAGCGGCTGATCAAGGCGTCCATCCCGGACGCCCAAGTCTCGATCCGCGATCTTGCCGGCGACGGCGACCATTATGCGGCTCGCGTGGTGAGCCGCAGCTTTGCCGGGCTGAGTCGCATCAAGCAGCATCAAGCTGTCTATGCGGCGCTCGGCGGACGTGTAGGGGGTGAGCTTCACGCACTGCAGCTCGAAACCGCGGTGCCGAATTTGGAGACTAATGGTGAGTGACGCCTCAACCCGCATCGCGGACATCGTCAATGGCAACGACGTCGTCCTGTTCATGAAGGGCACCGCGCTCTTCCCGCAGTGCGGCTTTTCCAGCCGTGCTGTCGCGATCCTGGATCGTCTGGGCACGGCCTACGAGACCGTCGATGTGCTGCAGGATCCGGAAATCCGGCAGGGGATCAAGGAATATTCGGACTGGCCGACGATCCCGCAACTCTATGTGAAGGGCGAATTCGTCGGCGGATCGGACATCATGATGGAGATGTTCGAAAGCGGAGAGCTTCAGCAGATGCTGGGAGCGGATGCCTGAAACGAGGAAGGGGCGGTGCAGCCGGACCAGAGAACCGCTGCACCGCCCCTTCGTGGCGTGGAACCAAGTGGACCCGCTTATTGTAGCAACGGGTGTGCCAATTGAAATAAACGGCTGATTTCTGAGGTTTTCGGAATCGGTTGCAAAAGGAACAGGGGCCTTTGCGTAAAATATTCCGACAGTTTCGACGCAGATCTAAGGCTGATGGCACTTTGCTGCCCCTGCCGGGTTGGGATTTCCGGTGAGCCGGCACGACCCCGAACTCGGCCGCGGAAGCGGATCGAGGCTCTTCTGCGATCTGACGCAGAGCTGGTCGGACGTCGGTGGCGGCGTTCGTACCTACCTGCTTCACAAGCGGCGCCACATCCTCGAGGCGACGCCGCATCGGCATGTGATGATCATCCCAGGCAACCGCGACAAGATCGTGGAGCAGGACCGTGCGATCACTGTGACGATTGCCTCGCCGCGCGTGCCGGGGAGCCCGAATTACCGGCTGATGCTTCGCAACGGCGCGGTTCGCGAGGCGCTGCAGCGCTTCCGGCCCGACCTGATCGAATGCCAGGACGCCTACAATCTGCCGTGGGCGGCGATCGGCTATCGTAAGAAGCACCCCGATACGGCGTTGGTCGCTTGCTACATGACGGACTTTCCGACGGTCTATGTCGAGCGTCCGGTCTCGAAGGTGCTCGGGCGTCCCGTCGGCGGCGCTTTGTCGCGAATCTGCTATTCCTATTGCGGCGCGCTCTATCGCCGCTTTGATGCGACTTTTGCGCTCAGCGAGAATGGCGGCGCCACAAAGCTGCGCAGCCTTGGCATTCCGCAGGTCGATATCGTTCCGCTCGGGGTCGAGGTCGGAGAATTCAGCCCCGACCGGAGGGACGAGCGCCTTCGCGCCAAGCTGGGCCTTTCGGAAGGGCAGCCGCTCCTCATCTACGTCGGTCGGCTCGATGGCGAGAAAAAGCCTGACGTTGTGGTCGACGCTTTTCGCAAGCTGCCGCGCGCACTGGGCGCACGCCTCGCTCTCGTCGGCGAAGGTCCGCTGCGCGAGCAAATCGAGGGGCTGCGGGACGAGCGCATCATCATTCCGGGCTATCTAAAGAACCGCGGCGAGCTCGCTCGCTGGCTGGCCAGCGCTGACGTTTACGTGTCGGCGATGGCCGACGAGACATTCGGCATCTCGATCATCGAAGCGCAGGCGTCCGGACTACCCGTCGTCGGCGTCGCGGCCGGTGCCATGATCGATCGGGTGAGCGATGGGTTCGGGCGGCTGGGACCGGTGGGCGACGCTAATGCAATGGCTCGCAACATCCTGGACGTCTGGGGCTCCGACCGAGCGCAAATGGCGCTGAAGGCCCGAAACGAGGCGCTCCAATTTAGCTGGCAGCGGAGCATGGAGACGCTGTTCGGTCAGGTTTATCCGTTCGCGTTCGCGCGGCTCGCTGGCGCTCCGGTCCGCGCCTCGGTGGCAACGCCGGTCGCTGCCTAAAAGAGACGTTCATAAAGCATTCAGCCTGTCGACTACATTTGTAGTCACATGGGCCGTAAACCAGCCAAGATCAGCGACGGCGAGCAGCAGCTTCTCCAGCTTCTGTGGGATGAATCGCCACTCGGAGCGACCGAAATCGCAGAACGTGTCTCTGCCGATCACAGCTGGAGCCTGACGACCGTCAAGACGATGCTCTCGCGCCTGGTGGCGAAAGGCGTTCTCGCCGCCGAGCCTCAGGGCAGGCGGTTCCTTTACCGGCCATTGATTGAGCGCGAGACCGTCGCCAAGAATCAGGCGGGTCGCCTCGTCGACCGCCTGTTTGGCGGCCGTGTGTCGCCGCTCGTCGCGCAACTCGCTGAAGAGCAGCGGCTGTCGAAGGAAGACCTGGACGAGCTCGAAGCCTTGGTGCGGAGCCTCAAGCAATGACCAGCTGGATTATCGAGACATTGATCGCATCGGCACTGCTGATCGGCCTGGTCCTTCTCATTCGCCGCCCTGTTGCGCGGGCGTTTGGAGCGCGCGCGGCGTTCGCGCTGTGGCTGGCGCCTTTGCTTCGGCTGCTGATGCCACGGCTTCCGGTCAGTGCTCCGGCGCCCGACATCTTCATCGAGACGCGAGACGCAGCCGCGCAAGTGGTGGCCCCCGTGCAGGCGGCACTGCCGATGACGACGCTGCTGCTCGCGGTTTGGGCAATTGGCGCAATCCTTTTCCTCGCGCTGCACCTCAGCGCTTACGCTCGGTTCGTGCGGCGTGCAGTCGCCAACAGCACGTCGACTACGAGAGAAGACGGCGTCGACATCATCGAGACTTCCGCCGTCACGGGCCCAGCCGCAGCGGGTCTGATCAAGCGCCGCGTATTCGTGCCATCCGGTTTCGCCGAATACTTCGGCGCGGACGAGCGGCGCGTCGCGCTAAGGCACGAGATGCTCCACCATCGCCGCGGCGACCTCTGGGCAAGCGCGGCCGGACTTCTCGTGCTCGCCCTTCATTGGTTCAACCCGCTCGCTTATGCCGCCCATCGCGCCTTCCGCCGCGACCTCGAAGCAGCTTGCGACGCCGACCTGCTCGCCGGTGCCGATGCATCCGAGCGCCAGCTTTATGCCCGCACCATCCTTCGATGCGCTGCGCGGCCGATCCCTCAACCCGTTTGCGCCCTTACCGACACGCAAGAACTGAAAGGACGTTTGGAAATGATGAAGCGGGATATTTCGTTCGCCCGCCGCGCGTGCGGTGGAGTCATTGCGACGGCACTGGCTGCCAGCGGTCTCATGCTGGCGCTGCCGGCTGCGGCTCAGGAAGCCGCGCCGACCAAGGAAAGCACGCAGGAACGCGTCGAGGTCCGCAAGGTCGTGGTCCACGGCAAGGACGGCACGATCAAGGAAACCGAGCTTTCGCCCGAGCTGAAGGCGAAGATCGCCAAGTGCGACGGCGAGAAATTCGAGACGAACGCCAATGTCCAGACGGCGCCCGGCAAGGTTCAGCGCAGCCGCATCCTGATCTGCGGCAAGCCGGGCGAGTCCAGGGAGCAGATGGCTCAGACCCTCGAGAAAGCGCTCGGCAGCATCGAAGGCGAGGATGCCATCTCCGCGGAGTCCAGGGCCAAGATCGTCGCCGATCTGAAAGCGAGGATCGCAGAACTGCGCGCGGGGAAGTGAGGTAAGGGCGCTCCCTCGCGCAATGGAGTCCCCGGGCCGTCCTCATGCGGCCCGGGGCTCAACGCTTCCCTCGTCAGCGCAGCCATGGCACAGGCCCGTCGTGGACGCGCCTTATGCGAAACTTGAGCAGCTTGAGCCCGGCATCGCGCGCGTGCTCGCGCATAATCCTTCCGCATTCACTTACTTCGGCACGCAGACTTATCTCATCGGGACCTATGAAGTTGCGGTCGTCGATCCCGGTCCAGATCTTCCCGAACATTTGGATGCTTTGGTCGAAGCGATTGGGGGACGGCGCGTCGTCGCGATCATGTGCACGCACACGCACCGCGACCACAGTCCCGCGTCACGACCGCTGGCTGAACGAACGGCCGGGCCGATCGTCGGCTGCGCACCTCTGGCATTGGAGACGGTGGGCCCTCGTGCGGACGCTTCGTTCGACGGAGATTACTCGCCGGACCGTGTGCTCCCCGACGGCGAAACCGTTGAAGTCGACGGAAAGACCATCACCGCTGTCGCGACGCCCGGCCACACCTCAAACCATCTGTGCTTTGCCTATGAAGGCGCATTGCTGACTGGCGACCATGTGATGGGCTGGTCGACCACCGTCGTCGTGCCACCGGACGGCGACATGGCGGCGTACATGAAGAGCCTGGACAAGCTGCGGAAGCGCGAGGATCGAATCTATTATCCGGCACACGGTCCAGCGGTGACCAAGCCGGAACAATATGTCCGTCACCTCATGGGTCACCGCATGCAGCGCGAGAAGCAGATCCTGAAGCTCGTCGGCGAGAAGCCGCGGCCAATCCCTGACATCGTCAGCAACGCCTATCCCGGGCTGGATCCGCGCCTGACCGCGGCTGCCGGCGGCTCGGTTCTGGCACATCTTGTGGACCTTGAACGCCGTGGCCTCGTTCAACAGCAGGAAGAACTATGGACCGCCGCCTGAACCAACCGATCGTGCTAGCGATGGTCGCCGTCGCGCTGGTTCTTGGCGTGCTGCTTGGCATCACGAGCGGAGTTGCCGGCAAGATCTTTGGCGGACCCGATCCCAAGACGATCGCAAGTTCGAGCCTCGAGTCCATGCGCGCTCAGAACCGGCTTGTAGCGTTCGTCGCGCGCTACGTTTCAGTGGTGAGCAGCCAGCAGCAGCAGCTCGGGGGCCTCGTCAGCTCGGAACGCACGCTCGTCTTGCCCGGCGACGTTCGGTACGAGCTCGACCTCTCAAAGCTTCAGCCGAACGACGTAAGCTGGGATGCGTCGACGCACACGCTCAACGTGAAGCTGCCTGAGGTCGAAATCGCGGGCCCTGACGTCGACATCGCCGCAGCACGCGAGTTCGGCGAGGGCGGCATCCTTTCGAACCTCACCAACGCCGACCAGCAGCTCGATCAGGCCAATCGCGCGAAGGCGGTCTCGGATTTGCGCAAGCAGGCGCAGGCGGAGGTGCCCATGCGCCTCGCTCGGGAAGCAGCGCGCGAGGCTGTCGAGCGCAGCTTCGGGATGCCGCTCGTCGCGGCCGGCTTCAAGGACGTAAAAGTCGCCGCGCGCTTCCCGACCGAAGGCACGGAGAAACCTTCCTATCTCGATCTTTCCACACCATATGAAGAAGCGATCAAGGAAGCAGAGCGGCGCAGGGCTGCCCAGGGACAGAAATGACGGTTCAGACCAATAGTCTCAAAGGTTTAGACCTGCTCGGCGAGATCGAGCGCCTGAAGCGCGAACGCAACGCCGTGATCCTCGCGCATTACTACCAAAAGCCGGAAATCCAGGACCTCGCGGATTTCGTCGGCGACAGCCTCGATCTGTCGCGAAAGGCGGCGGCGACCGACGCGGATGTGATCGCATTCTGCGGCGTTCGATTCATGGCCGAGACGGCGAAAATCCTCTCACCCGAGAAGACCGTGATCCTGCCTGACATGGACGCCGGCTGCAGCCTCGAAGACAGCTGCCCGCCCGATCAGTTCGCGGCGTTCCGGAAGGCACATCCCGACCATATCGCGCTGACCTACATCAACTGCTCGGCGGCGGTGAAAGCGCTCAGTGACATCATCGTCACCAGCTCGTCGGCTCATGTGATCCTCGACCAGATCCCGAAGGATCAGAAGATAATCTTCGGTCCCGACCGGCACCTCGGCGGCTATCTCGCGCGCAAGTTCGACCGCGACATGCTGCTATGGCCGGGCATCTGCATCGTCCACCAGGCCTTCAGCGAGACGGAGCTTCTGAAGCTCAAGGCCGAGCATCCTGATGCACCGGTCGCGGCGCACCCTGAATGCCCGCCGCACATCATCGATCACGCTGATTTGGTCGGGTCGACGAAGGCGATCCTCGATTTCGCGCTCAGCTCGTCGGCGCAGACGATCCTCGTCGCGACCGAGCCGCATATCATCCACCAGATGGAGAAAGCGGCGCCGGAGAAAACCTTCATTGGCGTCCCGGGCGGCGACGGAAACTGCAACTGCAACATGTGCCCGTACATGGCGCTCAACACTCTCGAGAAACTCTACGTCGCGCTGCGCGATCTCGAGCCCCGGATCGAGTTGTCGCCCGAAGTCATGGACCGTGCCCGCGTACCGCTCGAGCGCATGCTCGAAATGGCTGGCCGGACCGTGGGGCAGGGCGACGTCGGCAAGCCGATCCTGCCGATCGTCGATCACCCCGAAGAGATCGACCCGGCGATCAGCGGCGACTGATCAGCGCAGCCAGAACCACAGGCTGGCAATCAGCATCCCCACGTTGAGGTAGGCCGTCGAGGAGAATCCCGGCGCCCGATAGAGCGGGTGGATGCGGTAACCGAACCAGAAGACCAGCCGCGCGATCACGAACGTGATGGTCACGGCTGGAATGACGCTGAGGCTTCCGGCTGGGAGCGTCACTGCAAGCGCCAGCAACCCGACCGCAAAGACGACGAATTGCTGCAGCGTATTGTCTGCAACGCGTCCGTCCACGACCATCCGCTCGCTTTCCTTGCCCAAGGTCGGATCGATCGCTTCGCTCAGGAACCGCGAATTGCCGACGGTCACGAGCATGGCGAACAGCGGCAAGACCGCGACGACGAGCCAGGGGATGGCGTAGGCCAGCCGGTCGGCGGTTTCGCCCGAGATAGCCGTTGGCGCGATCACGCGGGAAAGCAGCCCGACGGAGATCATCATGACGATGATTCCGCTTGCTGCCCCTGTAGCGACGATGCGCTGGTCTTTCGTCATCATGGCTCCCCCTCGGAAGGCCAAAAGTAGCACCTTGCGGCAGGTGGAGCACGCGGCGGGATCGACGGGCGTGAATTCGCCCCAAGTATAAACGCTTAGGTAACTCTATTCCGACACAATCTGCACAGCTCCGCCGAACCAGCGCTGGTCGGCGGCAGAGGCGCTGTGTCCTTCGGGGGAATGAATTTCGTGAGCTTGTTGCGCCCTGCGCTTCTCTTGCTGGCCGCTTCGTGCATAGCTGCGCCCGCGACTGCGGCGTCGTTCGCGACAGAGTTCCCCGCTCGGATCCTCGCGGCGCACAATGCCGAACGCGCGCGCATGGGCATGCAGCCGCTCAGCTGGGACGCCGAGCTTGGCAACGGTGCTGCTGCTTACGCGCAGCAGATGGCGATGACCGGCATGTTCCAGCACTCGAATCGGCAGGCGCGCCGCGGCATCGGCGAGAACTTGTGGATGGGCTCTCACAACGCATTCAGCGTGGAAGCGATGGTCGGCGGCTGGACGTCGGAGAAGCGCTACTTCGTGCCTGGCGTCTTCCCGAACAACAGCAGCACAGGAAATTGGGCCGACGTCGGCCATTATACCCAGCTGATCTGGCCGGCGACAACGCGCGTCGGCTGCGCAATCGCCTCGACACCGCGCATCGACTATCTCGTTTGCCGCTACGCGACGGCCGGAAATATGGACGGAAAGCGGCTTCCCTAGGGAACGAGCACAGCAGCGCCTTCCAGGCGGCCAGATCTCAAATCATCTAGCGCCTCATTCGCTTCCCCGAGCGGATACGTGGTCGTGTGCGTCTTCAAGGGCGCCTGGACTGCAATCTCCATGAACTCGCGGGCCGTCGGCGCGCGTGAGGTTGGCGACCGAAAGTACGGATCGTTCGCCCCAGAGGATTGCGTATGGAAAGGCGGGAATGTCGCTCATGTGAATTCCAGCGCAGACCACGCGGCCCGCCCTTGCGCACGTTCCTGAGTGCGGTGGGCACGAGCGCGCCGACTGGCGCGAAGATGATTGCGGCGTCCAGTACCCGCGGCGGCGCTTCGGTCGACCCTCCCGCCCACGCGCAGCCGAGAGAGCGGGCGAAGTCCTGCGTCTCCATGTCGCCGTCCCGCGTGAATGCGAACAGCTTGCGGCCCTGCCAGGCAGCGACTTGCGCTAGTATGTGTGCCGAGGCCCCGAAGCCGTAGAGGCCGAGGCGCAGCGCATCGCCAGCCATCTTCAATGCCCGGTATCCAATGAGGCCGGCGCAAAGCAGCGGCGCCGCCTCGACATCGTCAAACTTTTCCGGAATCCGAAGGCAAAAGCGGGAGTCTGCGAGCGCGTGGCTCGCGTAGCCGCCGTCGCGGGTGAAGCCTGTGAAGGTCGGGTGATCGCAAAGATTTTCGGCCCCGTGTTTACAATAAAAGCAGCTGCCGTCCGTACCACCAAGCCAGGGCACGCCTACGCGATCGCCAATCGCAAATCCTTCCGCGTCCAGGCCGAGCGCGACGACACGGGCCGACCATTTCATGGCCGGGGACGATCGGCAGCTCCCCCCGAATGTCTCCGTCGATGACATGCAGGTCGGTTCGGCAGACGCCGCAGGCCGCCACCTCTAGTAGCAGGTCGCTGCCGTTGGGATTGGGTCGCGTTCGCCGCGCCTCGCGCAGAGGCTCCCCCGGACGATCCAGCTGCATGACTGTGATCATGGGATCAGCCCTTGGCATTTCCTCTCTGCAACGCGTCGGACGGTCGGAACGTTCTGCCGTTACCGAAGCGACGTTGCGCCGTTACCGGCTTGCGCAGGGAAACATGCGTAAGCGACGCTCGTTATATCCGCGAAACAGAGGAATTGAGAGAACGAGAATGCGTAAGATTTCGATGATTGCCGCCACTTTTGCGCTTGTTGCGACGAGCGGACCGGTCGCCGCGCCGGCGTTCGCCCATTCGACGACGCGTTACCACACGCACCATTACAAGGGCCGGACGCACTACGCGCATCGGTACTGCCGCCGCTCTAACGGCACGACAGGCCTCGTCGCCGGCGGCGTCGGCGGTGCGGTCGTCGGCTCGAAGGTCCTTGGCGGTGGCGTGCTTGGCGTCGCCGCGGGTGCCGTCGGCGGTGCAGTTGCTGGACGCGCGATCGACCGGAGCATGACTGCCAGCCGGCGTTGCTACTGGCGCTAAGCCCTGACGCAGGCGGCGATGTCCGCCTACGCAGAGCATGAAAAGACGGTTCGACCGCGGGAGCGCGCCATCGCGTTCACCGCGGTCGTTCTCGTTCAGCTTGTACTCGGCTTTGTGCTGGTCCTTGGGTTGCGGGTGCCGGTCGGCAAGACCGTCGAGGTGGTCCAGCAGCTGATACGCGTCACGATCGCGCCGCCGCCTCCGCCGCCCATCCCTCCGCCCCCACCTCCCAAACCAGCGCAGAAAGCTGCCTCAGCCCCCAAGGCTGCGCCTGCACCTCTTGGCGGATCTCCGGGGCCAAAGCCGGCGCATGCACCGCCCTCAGTCGGCCCGGTCGTCGCCATCCGGCCAACTGCCGCTCCGTCGGGCGGCGGCACCGGGACGGGTCCCGCGCTCGGCAATGGTGCCGGAGGAGGCCAGGGGGGTGAGGGCTATGGCGCGGGCGGAGGAGGCACCGATCTCGAACAGATCGCCGGCGAGATCACGCCCCGCGATTATCCGCGCCATCTCGGCAATGCCGGTGTCGGCGGTCGCGTCGGGCTGCTGTTCACCGTCGGCGTGAACGGCCGCGTCACGCGGTGCCGGGTGACGAGATCCAGCGGCGTTCCCGAGCTGGACGCCTTGACCTGCCGCCTCATCATGCAGCGTTTCCTCTATCGTCCCAGCACCGATCGCTATGGTCGGCCCGTTTCAGACGATATCGAAGGCGAGCACATCTGGGAGACGCGATAGGCGCTAGCCGCGTTTGGTGACCTCGCCCTCGATCACCGCAGCCTTCGCATGCTGTTTCTCGATGTGACGCTTGATGATCTTCAGATTGCGCGTGTTCGAGCGGAACATCAGCGTTGGAATGGCACCGACCACCGGGATCACCGAGAACAGTCCGAGCAGCCAGTTCACGCCGACGTTGCCGCCCATGCGCGCCATCTGCCATTTCGACATGCCGAGGTTTCGGGCTTCCCAGACGATGTAGGATCCAAGCGCCGCGGCGGCGATGTCGCCGACGACCGGCACGAGATCGAGGATCACGTCGAGCCCGAGATTCTGCTTCGTGCCCGGGATGACGACGAGGCGTTCCAACACCTTTTCCATCGCCTCGACGCGCTGGCGCGCCGCTTCCGGATCTTTCGATAGCGACGGGAATGGAATCTTCTCGTCGAATTTGATCGCCATCAGTTGTCAGTCCCGGACCGTTGTTCGAGGTCCGTGAGCGTGTGAACGGCGAAGCGGTTCCCGCCGAAGCCCTGGATGCGATTGGCGACCAGCGACCAGCGAACCGGCGCGGTGATCGGAAGGAACAGCGCTTCATCGTCGATGCGTGCCGCCGCCTGCTGGAGCAATGCGACCCGCTGCTGCGGGATTTGCGTCTGGCGGGCGGCGTCGATCAGCCGGTCGATGTCTGGATCGCAAATTACTGCAGCGCCGCAGCGGAAATTCCGCACGAACCAGGCCGCGGACGAAGACGGCGCAACTTCGTCGATCAGGACGAAGTCCGCGGTCGAAGGGTCATTCGCCCGCTCGACCGTAAAGCCAAGCGCTCCCCACGACCGGGAGAGCAGCGCCAGAACCGCGTCGCCCCCAGGACCAGCAGGTAGCGAAACCGAGATCACCGGAGCTTGCTTCTTGCCGATCAAGCGCTCCGCGTCCGAGCGCAACGCCGGTAGCCGATCTGCAAGAGGCGTTGCCATCCAGGCTGGCGTGGTCGGCGGCGCCATTCCGTCGAGCCCAGGCTCGAGCACCGTCGCACGAGCGGTGAGTTGCGGAACGCCAAGTGCCGCAACGATCGCGTCCCGGTCTATCGCCTGGTCGAGCAGCCTCCGAAGTTCCGGCTTGTCGAGGCCCTTATCCTTGTTCCTCGGAACCAGCCCGAACAGACCCGATGCAGGGTCGAACTGAAGGGAGCCGCGGGGCAATTTCACCCGCTGCGCAAACCGCAGGTCAGCGAACGTACCGCCGAGAACAAGATCGGTCTTGCCGGTAGCGAAGGATTGCACCGCCTGCTCGACCGGCGCCCCGCTCAGCAGCACTTCCTGCTTGGTGGTCGCTTCCTCGTCGGGCGAAGCGACTTCGCGGCTCAGCCGGATTTGACTGGCATCCTTCGCGTCGTTGGCAGCAACGAAGGGCCCTGTACCCATTTTCCCTTTGAGGATTGCAAGCTCGGGCTGGGCGAGCAGTGCAAGCAAGCTAGGCCGAGGCGCGATCAGGCGGATCTCGATCACGCGGTCGGTCATCGCCACAATGTCCTCGACTGCGCCGAGCGTGTCCTTGATCGGGTTGTTGCTACGAGCACTAATGGACCGCTTGAGGATCTTGGCGACTTGCTCGGCAGTGACCTTCTTACCGTCGGGCCAATTGGTCGACGCCAGCCGGAAGATGTAGCTCAAGCCGTCATCGCTGACGTTCCAGCGTTCAGCCAACCCGCCGACGATATTGCCGTTGGCATCGAAGCGCACGAGCCCTTGAGCGACATTTCCGACGAGAACTGCGTCAGGTGCGCTGAGCGGTCCCTTGGCCGGGTCGCTAATCTTAGGTGCGGCGCCGATGACGATGACGCGTGGCGCGCCTTCCGGCTTGTCCCGGCAACCCGTGGCGGCCAGTGCAACCATTGAGATCGTCAAGATCGCGAACAATCGCCGCATGGTCAGCCGTTTAACCGCAACCTTCAGTTCAGCAAGCATCTGGATATAAGGCGCCAAGTGTTTTACATCACTAAAGCAGTGAAGCGAATCCACCGAACATGAAGATCGACAGGGACGGCATCTGGAGCCGAGATGGCGTACCGGTCGAGGAGCTGCCGGATCCTTTAGCGCCGCAGCGGCCGGCCGCGTTCGACATCGACGACGAGTCCGATCCGCAGGAGGAGGAAGCTCCGCGGAAGCGGCGGCGCTGGCCGATCGTGCTTTATTCGATCGTCGGGTTGATTTTCGTCACGCTGATCTGGCTGGTGCTGACCGCGCCATTGTCGCGAGCGCTCGAGCCGCTCGCGGATCCTGCGCTGTTGATGTTGAGCGACGATGGACATCCCATCGCGCGGCGCGGTGCGATCAAGGAAGCGCCGGTCGACGTTACCAAGCTGAACCCGCTGACGCCGGCCGCCTTTGTGTCGATCGAGGACCGCCGCTTCTATCGCCACTGGGGAATCGATCCGCGCGGCATCGGGCGCGCGATGGTCGCGAACATGCGGGGCGGCGGCGTGAGGCAGGGCGGATCGACGATCACTCAGCAGCTGGCGAAGACCAGTTTCCTGTCAAACAACCGCACGATGAAGCGCAAGGCCCAGGAGATCATCATCTCCTTCTGGCTGGAGGCTTGGCTGACCAAGCAGGAGATCCTGTCTCGTTACCTGTCGAGCGTCTATTTCGGCGACGGCGTCTACGGTTTGCGTGCGGCCTCGCATCATTATTTCAATCGCGATCCGGAACGGTTGACGCTGGCGCAGTCCGCGATGCTCGCGGGGATGGTTCAAGCCCCGTCGCGTCTTGCGCCGACGCAGCATCTCGCCGCGGCGCAGAAGCGCAGCAAGCTCGTGCTGGCGGCGATGGCAGACACGGGAGCGATCAGTGCGTCCCGGGCGCGCTCAACGACGCCGGCGCGGCCGGTAGGTATTGCGTCGAAGGTTCCGACCGGCACCTACTTCGCGGATTGGGTAGCGCCTTATGCGCAGAAGGCGTTCGATTCCGACTTCGGTGAAGTGAAGGTGAAGACAACGCTTAACGCCACGCTGCAGAGGATCGCCGTGCGCGCGATCAATAACGCGCGCATCGGGGACGGGCAGGCGGCGCTGGTTGCGATGCGCCCGGACGGTCGCGTCGTCGCGATGGTGGGCGGGCGCAGCTATCGGGACTCGCCGTTCAATCGCGTCACGCAGGCGCGCCGGCAGCCGGGATCGGCGTTCAAGCTGTTCGTCTATCTCGCGGCGCTCCGGGCCGGATGGACGCCCGACAGCATCATCGAGGACGAGCCGATCACCATCGACGGCTGGACGCCAGTCAACAGCGACCGGGTCTACCGCGGCAAGATCACGCTGCGAGAGGCGTTCGCGCGCTCCAGCAATGCAGCGACGGTGCGTCTCTCGCAGCAGGTTGGCCGGGTCAACGTGATCCGCGCGGCTCGCGATCTCGGGATCACCACCCCACTCCCGGATAAGCCGAGCCTTGCGCTCGGAACGGCGGGCGTCAGCCTGCTCGAGTTGACCTCGGCATACGCGGCGGTAGCAAACGGCCGATATCCGATCATGGCGCGCGGACTTCCAGAGGTGCAGGAGCCGGAAGGTCTCGCAGCTTTCTTCCACAGCGACGGACGCCTGGTCGATGCGCGCGACCGCACGCCAATGCTGGACCTGCTCTATGCGGCGGCGAATAACGGCACCGGCCGCCGTGCGGCGCTCGCGATCCCGACGTTCGGCAAGACCGGCACGACGCAGGAAAATCGCGACGCATTGTTCATCGGCTTCGCGGGCGACCTCGTCGTCGGCGTTTGGGTCGGGCGCGACGACAACAAGTCGCTCGGCAAGATCAGTGGTGGGACGGTTCCAGCCGACATCTGGCGCAATTTCATGACGGCGGCGTTGGCGGTCGACCACTCTCGCGGGCCGAACCTGCCGTTCGAGTTCCGCCAGGCTCAGCCTGAGCCGCAGCCCGAGCCCGCGGAGCCTCGCGAGCTGCAAAGCCCGTTGCCGCCCGAATGGAGCGACCGGACGAAGGAATTGCGCGAGATTCGCGACGCCATCGAAGAACTGATGAACGATCAGTAACCCGTCTCTTTAAGCCTTACGCAACCATCCTCCCGCAGATTCCATGACAGCTCTCTCGGGGATCGAGGGTGCGAAAATGTCACGTGAAATAGCCTGTTGGGAGACCAAAGATGGCCAAGTTCGTGAAGCTACTGAAGAGCGAAAAGGGTGCGACGGCCATCGAATACGGCCTGATCGCAGCCATGATTTCCATCGCCGCAATCGCTGCGATGACGAGCATCGGCAACTCGCTGAACAACACGTTCAACAACGTCGCCGGGCATCTATAAGTTTTTTGGGATCTCGAAGAGCGGTGGCATCGCAAGACGCCGCCGCTCTTTTTGCGTGTCGAGCTAAGGCGCGAGGTTCGCCCGCGAGCGGTGTCGCGGATTGCTAATCCAACGATTTCGTAACAATTGCGGAAATACCACAGCGGTCGGGAGTTTTTCGGCCGGACCAACGTGGACAATTGCCGTTCGAAGACGCCGATGTCATCGCTAGTGGCGGTGAGGGGGTTATTCGCCGCTCTGCTGCTTGCTGTGGCATCCGATGCGATGGCCGCGCAATCGCGCGCGCCGATCTACGACTCCGTGCGCCTCAACATCGGCCTCAATTGCCATTGGGAGCGGAAGTGTATCGCGGCGCAGCAGCGAGCGATGAATGCCGCACTCTCTTATGTTCGGAATACCCGGCCGACCACGTCGCGCATCCATCTGTGCAACCGCAATGCGGCTCGCGGACGCAACCGGGTCGACTGGATCGGCTTCAACAATTGCATCCGCAACGCTTCGTTACGGGTTCGGCGAGTCAGTCAGTTTAGAGCAAGGAGCTCCTATTTACCGCGCGCCTAACGGCCACCCCAGCTAAGGACGCGTGATGCTGATCATCCTTCTGGCATATTTCGGCGGTATCCTGACGATCGTCAGTCCGTGCATATTGCCGGTCCTTCCCTTCGTCTTCGCACGTGCAGACCGCAGCTTTTTGCGGAGCACGCTGCCGATGCTCGCCGGCATGGCAGCGACGTTCGCGATCGTCGCGACCCTCGCAGCAGTTGGAGGCGGTTGGGCGGTTCGAGCCAATCAACTGGGGCGTTGGGCGGCGCTGGTGCTGCTGGCGCTATTCGGTATTGCGCTCGTCTTCCCCAGCATCTCCGACCGCCTGACCCGGCCGCTCGTCGCGCTCGGTTCGCGCATGTCGGAAAAGGAAGGGCAGAGGGACAGCGTCTGGTCCTCCGTCGTGCTCGGAATCGCCACGGGACTGCTCTGGGCACCCTGCGCCGGCCCCATCCTCGGCATCATCTTCACGGCAGCTGCACTCAACGGTGCAAGCTTCAACACTACGCTTCTGCTGCTCGCCTACGCATTGGGAGCGGCGACGTCGCTGGCGCTCGCATTGATCGTCGGCGGCCGTGTCTTCGCGCGAATGAAGAAGTCGCTCGGGGCGAGCGAGCGCATCCGCCAGGTGCTCGGCGTGCTCGTACTGATCGGCGTCGCGGCGATCGCGCTAGGACTCGACACGCGCGTGCTCTCAAAGCTTTCCAGCGCCCAAACGTCTCGCCTTGAATCCGGCCTCGCCCGCAAGCTCGGCGCCAGCCAGCCAATGGGCGAAACAGCAGCGCGCACCAACAAAATGGGAGAGCTGGTGCTCCCGGTGGAAGGCGAGCTGCCCGCGCTCACCGGCCTCGGTCCTTGGTTCAACAGCCAGCCGCTCACGCGGGAGCAGCTCCGCGGCAAGGTCGTGGTGATCGATTTCTGGACGTACAGCTGCATCAACTGCCTGCGCTCGATCCCCTACGTGAAGGCATGGGACGAGCGTTACCGCAAGGACGGGCTCGTCGTGATCGGCGTTCACGCGCCGGAATTCGCCTTCGAGCGCGATCCCGCCAACGTCGCTCGCGCCGTCCAGGAGCTGGGCATCAAATACCCCGTCGCGCTCGACAACAATTACGCCTTGTGGCGCGCGCTTCAGAACAATTACTGGCCAGCGCATTACTTCGTCGATGCGCAGGGCCGCATTCGCTACCACCACTTCGGCGAGGGCGATTACGAAGGTTCCGAGCGGGTCATTCGCCAGTTGCTCGCCGAGGCGGGTCATGCGCCGGCGGGTCAGCCGATGGCGCAGGTCGCAGGAAGCGGCGCTCAGGCGGCTGCCGACATCCACGAGATAAATTCGCCCGAGACCTACATAGGCTACGCACGCGCCGACCGCTTCGTTTCGCCAGGCGGGCTGCTGCAGGATAAGCCGAAGACTTACGCTTCAGCGCCGTTGTCGTTGAACGACTGGTCGCTCGAAGGTTCGTGGCTCGTCAGCCGCCAGAACGCGCGATCCTTGGCGCCCGGCGCAAAGATCAGCTTCCGCTTCCATTCGCGCGACCTCCATCTTGTGCTGGGATCGGGCACGGGCAAGCCGGTGCGCTTCCGTGTCACTCTCGACGGTCAGCCGCTGGGCGCCAACGCGGGTGTGGACGCGGCAGCGAACGGAATGGGTGTCGTGAAGGAGCAGCGGCTCTATCAATTGGTCCGGCAGAAGGGGCAGGTCCGCGACCGTACCTTCACCATCGAGTTCCTCGATCCGGGCGTGGACGCCTTCTCGTTCACCTTCGGGTGATGACGACCCAAAAGAAATGGGGCGGAGCCTTTCGGCACCGCCCCATTTTCTTGTCTCTTCAGGAGGTTGGTGGAGCCGAGGGGGATCGAACCCCTGACCTTCGCAATGCCATTGCGACGCTCTCCCAGCTGAGCTACGGCCCCACGTTCTGACGCGCCCTTAAGCGGATTTTCCCCCGCTGGAAAAGGGGGAATATCACGGCGCGGCTTATGATCCCTTAAGAGTCGTCATCCTCGCCGGCGGTTTCAACGCCGAGGTCGTCGTCGCCCGTCTCCAGATCGACTTCCTCATCGGCGCTGACTTCCGCGTCCTCGTCGATCGCAAGATCCTCGGCTTCGAGCTCGGCATCGCCCGCAGGCTCCTTGGCCTGGGCCGGGGCCGCTTCGAAGGCGAGCGGTTGCTTGGACTTCAGGACCGGCTCCGGCATCCATTCGTTGCCGCAATTGATGCAATGCACCGGATCCTCGGCACCGAGGTCATAAAAGCGGGTCGAGCACTTGGGGCAAGTGCGCTTGGTGCCCCATTCGGGCTTCACCATTTGATGGTCTCCAATTCGAATTCTTAAAGCGCTCTCGCCTAAGCGAGGCAGCGTTCGGCGGCGCGCCTTGCCATAGGGATATGCCCCTGTCAAAGCGCGGCAATCATCATGAATAGCGAGCAACGCAATAGCCGTGCGATCGTGATCGCGGTCGACGGGCCCGCAGCTAGCGGAAAGGGCACCATCGCGCGGGCTCTCGCGAGCCATTTCGGGCTGCCTCACATGGACACCGGCCTGCTCTATCGGGCGGTCGCGCTGAACCTGTGGCGGTGGGGCGGCGATCCGTCGAGCGAGTTCGAGGCCCTGAGGGCCTGCAACGAGCTAGGCTTCGATCCGGAGGACGCCGAGCTGCGGAGCGAGCCCGTCTCCAAGATCGCTTCAGCCATCTCGGCTTATCCGTCCGTGCGTGCGGCGCTGCTCGAGCGGCAGCAGGAGTTTGCCGGCCAGCCCGGCGGAGCGGTGCTCGACGGCCGGGACATCGGCACCGTCATCGCACCCAATGCAGACGTGAAGCTCTTCGTCACTGCTTCTCCCGAAGTGCGGGCCCAGCGCCGTGTGCGGGAGCTGATCGCGCGCGGCATGCCGGGGCATTACGAAGATGTCCTTGCCGACATTCGCGCTCGCGACGACCGGGATTCTCACCGCGATGTCGCTCCGCTGAAGAAGGCGCCTGACGCGCTGCTGCTCGATACGAGCGAGCTGGACGTAGATGAGGCGATTGCCGAGGCGCTGCGCCTCGTTGGTGAAAAGGTCGACGCCTAAGGCGCTGCCGTTTGCGTTGCGCCGTCGGTCTCGCCGGACGCAACCTTGGCCACCTCGACAGACCCTCCAGGCACATCCCAGCCGTATACGTCGTTCGCGAAGGCGATTGCGCCGTTGTCAGGACGCGCCGTCATGTAGGTGACGTAGATCGGGATACCCTTGTCGACGGGCACCTGCAGCTCGACGCCGTCGCTGGGTGGTGTCGGATCGCGGCCGAGCACCCACTCGGCCAGACGGGCAGGCCGCTCGAGGCGAATGCACCCCAGACTCAGATTCCGCTTCGTCTTTTCGAACAGGTCCTTGTGCGGCGTGTCGTGCAGGTAGACGCCGTAATCATTGGCGAAGCCGAACTTCATCTTGCCCATCATGTTGTTCGGGCCGTTGAGCTGGCGGATGTAGACCTTGGTCGTGCCGTCCGCGACGCCCTTCCAGTCGACGCTGGTCGGATCGATCGGATCCTCCCCTTGGCCGAAGGTCGCCACCGTCTGGTACCGCGCGGCCTTCAAGTAGGACACGCCGCGCTTCAGCACGACCGGCGCCACCTTCCGCTGAGCGACGTCGTAAGGGATGTGCCAGTAGGGATTGAACGTCACGTAATGGATCGTGCCCGCGAGCAGCGGCGTCTTGTTCGACGGCTTGCCCACGATCACTTTCATCGTGTCCACGACATGGCCGTCTTCGACCATCATCAGTTGCGCGTTCGCCGTGTCGACCAGGATCAACTTGCCGGTGGTCGGGATCAACCGCAGCCTGTCGAGCGTCGCCCGAACATGCGGGTCGCTCGCCGAACCCAGTTTCAAGGCTGCTTCGCGCAGCGAGGCGTAGAAGGGATTCACAGCGGCCGTTGCCGTGACATAGTCCCCGAGGACGGGCGCGCGAGCTGCAGCAGCCAGGATCGCATCGGGACTAGGCGCCTTCTGGGTCAGGGCAGGATCGCCGTAGCTGATGCCCTGTACCGGACCCTTCAGCGCGGCGACGTAGCGAACCCATGCCGCAGAAATGACCTTGTCGTCTTCCGGCTGGCCGCGGGCGATGGCGTTTTCGACGCCAGTCTTCAGCGCCTGGCTGTCGGTGAGGCCGTCGATCGACGCGTCGCGCAGGACCACCAGGAAGGCGCGAGCTGCCGCACGGGTCGAATCGTCTTTCAGCCAGATCGGCGCCTGGCTACGCGCCGCATAGAAGGCGTCGACCGTTGCCGTCGAAAGCGATGGCGCGGTCACCGCTGTTGCCTCGGGCGCAACGGTTTGCGCGTGGACCATGGCCGGGGCGATGGCCAGCGATGCTGCGACAGCTAGGCGTTTCATTCGACTCGTTCCCGTTCGCGGCGCTCTTAACGCACCTGAGTAAACGCTGGAATAACCTAATAAGTGGTTGACCGAGATACTGAGTTTTCTTGAGCCGACCTGAGTTCGGGTCGATCGTCGAGCTGCAGGTTCACGCCCGGCGACGCAGCGCCCAAACGAGCGCTGACACGCTGGTGATCAGCGCGGCGAGGGCGGTCAACATTGCTGGATCAATGACAAGCATAGCGCGACTCCTGCCGATGCTTGTTCCCTATTTGTTCCCTACATGCAATAGGCAATTTCCTATCAGCGCGCCCTTTATCGTAAGGAATATTTTCACCTTCCGAGCGTACGCACGCAGCCATGCCAATAGTGGGATGGCGCAAGTTGCAGAGTAACTCGGGTCGCATCGCCAGCAGTCATCTGATCATCAGCTGCGCGACGGTGGCGGCGTTGATGCTGTTCGTCGGTTTAGGAGGCCAAGTGCTCGGGCCGGCGTTCGGCGGCAAGGCTTTGCCGAGCAGCAGCCTGATCATCGCCTTCCTCCTCAACATCGCGATCATCCTGTTCGGCTGGCGCCGGTCGAAGGACCTCAAGCAGGCGCTGGACGCCTATGAGCAGGCGGAGCGCCTAGCCGAGCGCAACGCCAACACGGACTCTGCGACCGGCCTTTCCAATCGCCGCGAGCTGCTGCGTTCCATCCGGGATGAGCTTGACGCCAAGCGCCCTGGCTTCCTCCTCCTGATCGACCTCGACCATTTCAAGCGGGTCAACGACCTGCATGGCCATTTCGCGGGCGACCAGCTGCTCAAGAGCGTCGCCGACATGCTTCGTCAGGCGGCACCGGACGCCGTCTGCTGCGCGCGGACGGGCGGCGACGAGTTCGCGCTTCTGATCGAGGGACCGACCAAGAAGGCCGAAGAGGTAGCCAATTCGATCCTCGCCCGCCTCCAGACGCCGATCTTCGCCGCGGGAGCGCAGGTCCAGGCGTCTGCGTCGATCGGGATCGCTTCGATCGCCAAGCTCACCAAGGAAGGCGACGTGCTTCGCCAGAGCGACGTCGCCCTCTATGCCGCGAAGCGCGACGGTCGCAGCCAGTTCGCCTGGTTCGACAAGCAGCTCGATCGCGAGCTCGCCGAGCGGCTTAGCTTCGAAGAGGATATGCGCGAAGGTATTCGCAAGGGGGAGTTCGTGCCCTTCTTCCAGCCGCTGATCGATCTCGACAGCCGCGATCTGGTCGGCTTCGAGGCGCTGGCGCGCTGGCGCTCCCCGACGCGCGGCTTCCTCGAGGCCGAGCAGTTCATCGAGTCTGCGGAAACTAGCGGCCTCGTTGGCGCGCTGACCATGAGCGTCATCGCGCAGGCCCTGAAGGAAGCGAGCACCTGGCCGCCGCACCTCAAGCTCGCCGTCAACATCTCGCCCGCGATGTTCCGCGATGCCCGCCTTGCGACGAACATCATCAAGCTGCTGACTGAGACCGGCTTCCCAGCGAAGCGGCTCGAGGTCGAGATCACCGAGAACTCGCTGCTCGAAGACCGGGAGCAGGTCCTCAACATCATTCAGAGCCTGAAGAACCTCGGCGTCAGCGTCAGCCTGGACAATTTCGGCACCGGCTACGCCTCGCTGGCGCAGGTCAATTCGCTGCCGGTCGACCGCATCAAGATCGACCGCACGTTCATCAGCACGATTGTGAAGAGCGAGCAGACCGCGGCAATTGTCGGCACCATCGCCAACCTCGGACACAAGCTCAACGTGCCGATTTCGGCTGAGGGCGTGGAGTCGGAACAGATCCGCAACGCGCTCGGCGGCCTCGGCATGTCGGAAGCGCAGGGCTGGCTGTTCGGCCGCGCCGTTTCCGGCGAGAGCGTTCGCACCTTCCTCGGCCTGAAGAAGGGCGGAGGAGACGACAAGCCGAGCCCGCTAGACAGCGACGGTCACCGTTTCACCCCGCGGATCCGCCGGAGTGGCTAGCTGCGCCTGACGAGCATCGCTCCGACGAGGACGAGTATTAGCCCGGCGACGCGAGTAACCGTCACGGGATGGCGGTCGAGGCCCAGAAGCCCATAGTGATCTAGAACCAACGCGGCGACGAGCTGGCCCGCCACTGCCGCGGTCAATAACGCTCCAACGCCGATGCGCGGTGCGGCGAACGCGGCCACGGCGACGAAGAAGGCGCCATAGGCTCCGCCGACCCAGGCATACCAGGGCACGCTGCGCAAGCCGGGTGCGAACAGCTTGCCGGACGTCGCCGCGACCATGGCACCCAGGGCAAGCGATCCGACCAGGAACGAGATGAAGGCAGCGACGATCGGCGAACCCGATGCCTTCCCGAGGATCGCATTGGTCGGCGCCTGCACCGCGATCAGCACGCCCGCCATCACTGCGAGTGCGAGCGAGAACGTGCCTCCATTCATCCTTATTCCCCCCAGTCGAACAGGTCCCGGTGCTGCCTTGGCTGCGAACGCAGATATTGCGGCGGCGACTTCACCTTGCCGCCCAACGCTGCCGCGGCGTGCCACGGCCAGCGCGGGTCGTAGAGGATGCCGCGGGCGAGCGCGACCATGTCCGCGTCGCCGGTGCCGACGATGGCCTCAGCCTGCTCGAACTCGGTGATCATGCCGACGGCGACCACGGGCATGTTGACCGCCTGCTTAACGGCACGCGCCAGCGGCACTTGATAGCTTGGGCCAACCGGGATCTCCTGGCGGGGATCAAGGCCGCCGCTGGAGACGTGGATCGCCGCACAGCCGCGCGCTTCAAGGGCGCGAGCGAACTCGATCGTCTGGTCGATGTCCCAGCCTCCCTCCACCCAGTCGGTTGCGGAGACTCGCATGGTCACCGGCTTGTCGGCAGGGAAAGCGGCTCGCACCGCATCGAACACTTCGAGCGGAAAGCGCATCCGATTTTCGAGGCTGCCGCCATATTCGTCGGTGCGCTGATTCGACAGCGGCGAGAGGAATTGGTGCAGCAAATAGCCGTGAGCGCCGTGGAGCTGCACCGCGGCTAGGTCAAGCCGAGCGGCGCGGACCGCGGCATCGGCGAATGCCTGCTTGGTCCGCTCGAGCCCCTCGCGATCGAGCTCGAGCGGTGGGTTCTCATCTGCTTCGAACGGAAGCGGCGAGGGGGCGACGGTCTGCCACCCGTTCTCGGCACCGGGCGGGATCTGCTTTCCACCGAACCACGGCTTGTCGGTCGAAGCCTTGCGGCCGGCATGGCCGAGCTGGATCGCGATCGGCATGTCGGACCAGCGGCGGACACTCGCCAGCACGCGAGCCATCGCTTCCTCATTCTCGTCCGACCACAAGCCGGTGTCGCCGTAGCTGATGCGGCCCTCCGGCGTGACGCCCGTCGCCTCGATCGTCAGCAGCGCCGCACCCGAGAGCGCCAGGTGGCCGAGGTGGATGACATGCCAGTCGGTCATGTTCCCGTCCTCCGCCGAATATTGGCACATGGGCGCAATCACGATGCGGTTGGCGAGCCTGAGGCTGCCGGCCTCCAGCGGGGTGAACAGGGCTGACATGGAGCTATCCTTACTTGGCGAGGGCGTGATCGGGCTGGCGGACGGCTTCCATCAGCAACTCATAGGAGCGGAGCCGCGCCCGATGGTCGAAAACCTGGGCGGTGACCATCAGTTCGTCTGGCCGGGTGCGTTCCACGAATTCCTGGACCTGGCGACGCGCTGTTTCCGGGCTGCCGATGGCTGAAGCCGAAAGCACTGAGCGCAGGATGGCTCGGGACTCTAGGGGCAGCTCGTCAGCATAGCCGGCTTTGGGCGGTGGAAGCTTGATGGGATTACCGGTGCGCAAGGCCACGAACGCCTGCTGGACCGACGTAGCGAGCAGTTCCGCCTCGTCGTCCGTGTCGGCGACGATCGCGTTGAAACCGAGCATCACATAAGGTTTGTCGAGCTGCTCCGACGGCTGGAACCGCTCGCGATAGACAGCAATAGCTTCCATCATCATCTGCGGCGCGAAGTGCGAGGCGAAGGCGTAGGGCAGGCCCAGCATCGCGGCGAGCTGCGCGCCGAACAGGCTGGATCCGAGGATCCACAGCGGGATGTTCATTCCCTCGCCGGGAATGGCGCGGACGCGGCCGTTGTCACCGCGGAAATAACTCTGCAGCTCGACAACGTCGTTCGGGAACTGGTTCGCGTCCGACGAAAGGTTGCGGCGCATTGCATAAGCTGCGGCCTGGTCCGTGCCGGGCGCCCGGCCGAGGCCGAGATCGACGCGGCCGGGGAAAAGCGCTTCCAGCGTCCCGAACTGCTCCGCGATGATCAAAGGCGCGTGGTTGGGCAGCATGACTCCGCCCGCGCCGATGCGGATGGTCGAGGTTTGCGACCCCACGAACGCCAGTGCCACCGCCGTCGCCGCACTCGCGATGCCGGGCATCGAATGATGCTCCGCCATCCAGAAGCGCTTGTAACCGAGCCGCTCGGCGTGCCGGGCAAGGTCGGCGGAGTTGCGGAGAGACTGGCCGGCGTCACTGCCTTCGGTGACGGGCGAGAGATCGAGGACGGAGAGGGGGAGCATGACCCCGGATGTGGGTGAGGCGCGCAGCGATTCAAAGGCTGCGAGGCGGCCAAACTTCACTAATCTTCGCAGTGAGCGCGGCGCGGAAAGTCACGGGTCCGTCGGGAGCAGCGGCGAAGCTCGCTCCGCCTAGTGCCCAAAGGGGCCACCACATAGCTTCTGCGGTGACCCCTCAGGCTCAAGTCATTCTTAGGCGAGTTGGGCCAGTGCAACGCTCTTGCGGCTACGGCGCATGGCAAAGCCCACTGCGCCAAACCCGAACAGCATCATTGCCCAAGTCGCGGGTTCCGGCACGGCCCGAACCGCAACTGCGTCCAGGAGAAGGCCCTCGTTTACACCACCAGTTAGATTGGTGAAGTTCAAGGTCGACGTTGGACCAAGGGCAGTGAACGTGCCCGTATAGATCCGCCAGTCGAGGTTGGTATTGTCGCCCGTGTCATGGAAAACCGTGCCCGTCAGCGCATCGATCGCAAATTGGGCCGAGGCCGAAGTCGCTTCGTTCGGATTGAACAGATTGTGCGAATAGGCAAAGGTCAATTCGTAGGTGTAGCCGGCGACGAGGCTCAGATCCTGCGAAATTGAGCCCGTTCCTCCTTGGCCAACCAAGTCGAGGTACTGGTTGCCCTCATAGGCGAGGTTCCCGTTCGCGCTGCTGAACGTGCCATTCACAACATTGACGTTGGGAGTGGCAGTCCAACCCGTGAGACTGTCGGGCGGCACCGTGTTACAGCACGGATCATTCACGACTGGATCTTCGAATCCGCCGTTTGTTACCTGAGCTGACGATGCCGTTGAGATGAGGCCGATGGCCAATGCAGATAAGACGTAGCGCAACATAACAAGTCCCCCTGAACTTAGGTTCGACTCGTCGGTTATTAACAGATTTTTAACAAATTGGAAGTTGCACCAGTTTGCCCTATCTCACACGAAGTGGTCTGGTGGTGACTGGACGTGCCAGTTGGTGGGCATGGCGTAGGTGGCGGGGCTATGGAAGAAGCTTCCGTCGCTCTGGCTGAGCCAGCTGGTGGCGGTGC